>NZ_JBKIXB010000001.1:0-1168789 GCF_051362515.1 Chitinophaga sp. ARDCPP14
TTGCTAAAGCAAGCTGACATTAACTATTTATTCTCTTAAAAAACACCTGATCATCATAATGATTATTAGGCCATCTTTTGGCTAAAACAAAGAAGCTGTCTCAATTAATTATGAGACAGCTTCTTTTAATATAAAGTCAATATTATGCTAACCAGTTATTTTTTCTGCTGCGCAAGATAGCTAACGAGCGATGCAAGTTCCTCGTATGATAATGCGTTGGCAAGGCCGGTTGGCATCATCGATGTTTTCATTTCCTTACGGGTCAGGATATCGGCCGTTTTAACGGTGAATACCTGGCCGGTGATATCTCTCATGACTACCCTGGCGGAAGTTTCTTCCGTAACAAATCCCATATAAGACTTGTTGCCTTTCGCCGTGATCATCACCGTGGCAAATCCCTGTGAAATAGATGCGTTAGGTTTGAGAATGGATTCCGTGATCTGCTCCCGGTTCATGATGGATCCGATCTGTCCCATAAAAGGACCTTTCATTGTTTCTCCTTTATTGATACTGTGGCAGGCCACACAACCCTGGATGGTAAACAATTGCTTTCCCCTGGCCGGATCTCCTTTTAATTTATTGATGGCCAGCAACACATCTTCGATAGATGACTTACCTACCTGACCTTTTTTACTTTTTATCTTTTCCAGGTCTACTTTAGGTTCTTTCACCGGAGCCGCTATCACTTTTTTCTCTGCTGCGAAAGCAGGAATATCCATCCTGTTGCGCGCATCGAGATCCCTGAAAAACGCTTTGCCGGTGGGGCTTGTTTTCAGCGATTCTTTTTTAAGGAATTTTTCGATAGCCGGTGATGCTTCCCAGGTTACTGCTTTGTAGTAGGGGCCATGCGAGTCGGGCCTGGTTCCCCACCACCATGATGCATCATAGGTATCTTCTTTTTTGTAGAGGCGTGCTAAGGTGGTGATGATCTGCCGTTTTAGTTTCGCATCTTTCGACAGCTCGTAAGCATTTATCAGGCCGTCCACTGCCTTCGGATCATGCATGTATCGTAGCGCCCACAAGGCAAGCGTGGCATTTTCGGTGTTGATGGCTGCTACGGTGGCATCTACGGCGTGCAGATTTACAAGGGCCCGAACTGCCAGGTGAGGCAGTACGATAGCTGCATTAGGCGTAGCATGCGGTCCTTCGATATCTTTAACAGGTGCAACAAATGAGGCAGGCACTTTGGTTTGCAGCAAAGCGCTGGCAGTTTCAATGCGACCTAAACGTCCAAGTCCTATTATTGCAGCAGCCTGTACGCGCGGAGACGGATCTTTAAGTCCTTCCAGGAAAGGTTCAGTGGCAACATCTTTCAGGAGACCTTTCCGGTCGGCCAAAGCGCGCAATGCATGTTCCCTCATGGTGGCATCTTTTGTTAAGGCTGTTAAAGCGGGGATGCCTTCTGCGCCGGCAATTTGTGCGTATGTATAAAGACCGGCCACACGTGCAAATAACGGCAACTGCACATCTGAAGCGATTCCCAGCGCTGCGGCAATGGCGTCTTTACCGGCGCGTGCGATTAATTCCTGGGAGGCATTCAAACGGGCTACCGCGCTGGCCGATTTAAGCAACCGGGCCAATTCTTCAACAGAGGCTTTGGCCACGTCAGGGAATGGCTGGTAAGTCCAGTTGTTTGGTACCGCGCGGATTACATAACCTTTCTCCGGACTGCCGGAATAGCCTGCGCCATCCCATGCGGAAAGGTAAAGCCGGCCGGAGCCGTCAACATCCAGATCTGTAATCTGAGGCAATCCTATAAACTCCTCTTCTTTTTGGGTGAAGGTCGGGCCATCGGGCGTTACGCGGTGAATATACAGCATGCTCCGGCCCCAATCTGCCATCATGGGAACGTTATTGTATTTCTCCGGCCAGCTTGGTTCCGCCATGTATAAAGCGCCTGTGCCTGAGCCACCGCCAAGGTCTGCAAGCGCTGGTAATATTTCGTCTGTAAAATGCTGAAACAATACCGGGTATCCATATTCCCCGGATTGGATATGGTGGGAAAACCGCACATTCCATCCACCGCCGTCATTGGTATTTTCTCTTGTAAAAATATTCATGTAGGGGTCAATGGCCACGTCATACACATTGCGTGTACCATGGGTAAATATCTCCATTTCCGTACCGTCGGGGCGTACCCGTACGATACCACCACCAAGCATGGTCAGTTTCTTACCGGAACGGTCTGTTGCATCATGAAATCCAAAATCACCTACCGCAATATAGATCCAGCCATCAATACCCATCCGGATACCGTTAGTGGCATGATCCGTTCCCCGCTCCTGGATGTATTTGGTATTACTGAGGTTTTCGATCAGTGGCTGGGGAGGTCCGTCTGCTTTTCCGTCCCCGTCTTTATCTTCAAAAACAACCAGCGCCATTCCTGACGCTTTACCGGTTTCTTTGGAAAATGTGGTATGCAATACAAAAACCCGGCTGCCCTGCACAATGATGCCACGCGGGTTATCCACCGTTGCAAATTCAATATGCTGGTCCATTTTACCGTCGTTGTCCTTATCAATAAGCTTAAGAATCCGGCCTTTGCCCGGGTCCTTTCCTAATGAACCGATCATATCCACTCCTACAAACACTTCGCCTGTTGGCGCCACTGCAAGGCAGGCGGGGCTGGGCGTTATATCCGGACCGGAAAATCTTGTAATAGTTAATTCAGGTGGATTGGGAGCAGTGGTTTGAGCGTCTCCAATAAATTGATTTGAGCCAATAAATACTGCAAGAGAATAGATCAGGCCGAGAGAAATTTTCGTCATTTGTGTTCGCTGTATTAATAAGATAGTATTGTTCAGTGCTTTGCCAAAAGCAAAGGTCAATATAGAAAAAATAAACTTTCAGGCCGGAATTATTTGGCGAACGGCACCAGGTGCTGTTGAATGCGATGCTATTTCCCCTCTGTCAGCTTCAATACATATTCCATCTGTGTATCGCGGTTTTGCATAAAATCGCTGAAGGAAGGCCACACGGTATAATCGGGAATAATCCCTCTACCTTCCGGCTGATCCGGTTTTACAGGTGCGTCCTGCTCCACATAAACAATAGAGAATTTCGTTTTTATTTTTGAGTGCGGCAGTTCGTATATCATGGATGCATGGCCGTTGTGGACATAATAACCACCAACAGTTTCCACCCCCACAATGGTCACATTGCGGGCATAGGCTTTTACGAGAGAAGCCAGGTGGGAGGCCGCCGATGCCACGTTTTCATCAATCAGTAAATATAACTTTCCTTTGAAACCAGGACTCTTAGGGTGGTATACCGGGTTGTACTTCGGGTTTTGCATATTCCTGCCGTTGTGCAGTGCCGGGAAATAATCTTTCAGAAACGCTTTTCCGGCAACTTTGCCCGCCGAATCCAGTCTTTCCGCGGTGGACACGCCCCAAAAGTATTCTTCATACGGAATTCCATTATCAAAGATGGTATATGCCAATGTATTCTCTTTGAAGCTTGTATCCGTGAGGTACATCATCGGTTGTTCAAAAGTAGGATCACTGCCGCCGGGATTACCGCGGATATCCAGGATGAGGTGCGGGATACTGTTGTGGCTAAGCGCCTGGAATACGCTGTCGAGAAACGCCACATATACCGGGAAAGCCGGATCAGCCGCGTCGCTGGCCATGGAGAATATCCGCAGGCTCAGTAAACCTGTTGAAGGGTTTACCATCTTAAAACTATATTTGGGCTGCACATTATAATCGATCAGGCTGTCGACCGGCGCGCTATGACGCCGTATTAAGTTTGCTTTTTGTTCTTCCAGCGATACCGCCGGTACTGTAACGGTTTGCTGCCGGGTAGTGCCCGGAGCTGTAAACCGGATGGCGAAGCTATCATTAATGCCATACTCATACAGGTAACGCAAACCATAGCTCCTGTTCACGCTGCCCGATTGCTTTTGTGTCTGGATAAATCCATCGGAGGTCATGTACTTGTAAAAGGATTGCATCAGGTCTTTGTCTGCAACGCCGTTGATACTCATTATCCTTGATCCTACCGGAATATCGGGCGTTTCGCTATTGAAGATCATATTGCCGTCAATATACTTCAGGGCAAAAGGAAAGAAGCCACGCTGCCGGTTGAAATACCCGACCAGGGCGGCATCCGGCTCTGTATAATTATGACAGCTTCCTTCAAAATCGGTGAGCTGCAAAATGATCTTATAAAAAGCCACAGTGGACATAGGTTGACGCACCTGGCGGAAGGCCCATTGGTAGATGCTGTCGACTTGCTTCGGGGTGCGGTAGCGATACAAACCAGAGTTGGCTTTTTTACGGATATCGAGAAACACCTGCAGGTCCTGCTTCATTTCACCGGGATTGAGCTGCCGGTTGTAGATGGAGAGGCTGTCGATAGATTGGTTGGCCCTGGATAGATGTTTGGTTGATTGTGCCCATCCCTGGTGCACCAGCAGTAGCAAAAACAGTACTTTTCTCATTTGGTTTTTAAGATATCAGGGGCGAATCTACAAAAACCTGTTCCATTTCGCGCGGACAGCCTGGCCTATTACTGGAAAAATCCACTGTACAAAAACAACCGTGATCCAAGGCTGACAGCCAGCGTTCTTTTCCCGGGGCAAACATTTGTAAACCGTTTGCTGGACCCATTCACGGCGGGATCGGCAGACCAGATCGGGGCTGCGCAATCCACGCAAACCGGCTTCTGGGTGAGGAAATATCTCGATGCCAAAGATGTGTCCCGCAATATGCCGGCACCTTAAATTTTATGATCATCCGTTACGCAGAGATCTTACTGAGTTATGTAGAAGCCTTAGTAGAATCGGGCGACTGGCAAAACCCGGATGTATTGCTGTATCTCAACAAGATCCGCAACCGCGCAGGAATGCCAAATGTAAATACGGCGGTGTATAACACCGCTGAAAAAATGCGTGAATTATACCGCCGGGAAAGAAAAGTGGAGCTGGCATTTGAAGGTACCCGCCTGTTTGACATACGCCGCTGGAAGATAGGAGAAGAAAGTTCTGAAAGGGCCCGCGATGGGTGCTATCAATCCTAATACAAGTCAGCCGGTAATTGTAGAGAACAGGATATTTGACCGGGAGCGTGATTACCTGTGGCCGATTCCCCTGGTGGAGATTAATGGGAATCCGGCGATGAAGCAGAATCCGAAGTGGTAATTTGATTAGACCGACCTTTCTACCAGGTTGTTTTTTATCCCGATGCCAAAGGCGCTCTACTAACTGAGCGCCTTTCTTATAATAATTATAGTCAAAATTCGAATTTTTCTCATTTTTATGCTATACAATGAATTTATTTTACTATATTTGAGATAATTTCTCATAAATAGACAATTCTATGTTATTAGAGTTTTCCGTTACTAATTATCTTTCCTTTAAAGAAAAGACTACATTAAACCTTTCAGCTACAGCTATTAAGGAACATGTTGCGTCAAATATTTTCACCTCCGGACGCCATAACTTGCTTAAAGGGGCTGTTATCTATGGTGCTAATGCCAGTGGCAAAAGTAATTTTGTAAAAGCCATGTCTACTATGAGGCGACTTGTATTACAATCATTTGAACAATCTTCTACAGATGAGTTGGATATTACGCCTTTCCTGTTAAACACTGAAACAGAAAATGCTCCCTCCTCTTTTGAAGTTGTATTTCTTATTGGCGAAAGTAAATATCGTTATGGCTTTGAGGTGGATAACCGCAGTGTATTATCTGAATGGCTTTTTGATGCCCCGAAACAAGCCGAAAGGCCTTTGTTTATCAGGGAAAAAGATGGTATTGAAGTAATGCCAAGGGTTTTCCCGGAAGGGAGAGATCTGGAAGAAAGAACAAGGGACAATGCACTATTCCTATCAGTGGTAGATCAGTTTAATGGCAAGATTGCCAAGCAAATAATGCGTTGGTTTCATGATTTTATCACCATTTCCGGATTAAGTCATGAGCGATATAAAGGCGTAACATTTGATTTGCTTGAAAACAAACACACCCAGCATCTTTTACTTGATTTCTATAAAAAAGTTGACCTGGGATTTGATGACATTACCATTTCCAAAGCCCCTTTTGATCCGAGAGAACTGCCCAATGACCTGCCTGAAAACCTTCTGAAACAGTTAATTACCGATCTTGAAGAGTCTTACAGAATAGATATTAAAACCGTTCACAAAAAATACAATGCAAAAAATAAGGTGGTCGGCAATGTTGAATTTGATATGCGTAGCCAGGAGTCTTCTGGTAGCAATAAACTGTTCAATATCTCAGGCCCCATCTTTGATGTACTAAATGATGGTGGAACACTTGTAGTGGACGAGTTAGATGCCAGCTTGCACCCTTTATTAACGCTGGCAATTACCAGACTTTTTAACTCCGCCGAATTTAACAAGAACAACGCACAGCTGATATTTGCTACACATGATACCAATCTGCTGAATTATGGTAACTACCGTAGAGATCAGATTTATTTTGTAGAAAAAAATAAATACGGAGCTTCTGAAATGTATTCACTCGTGGAATATAAAGAAGAAGGAAAAACCATTCGTAAAGACCGCTCTTTTGAGAAGGATTATATAGAGGGCCGGTATGGTGCTATTCCGTTTATTGGCAACCTTTCAAATGTAATTACGGAATGGCAAGAAAAATAAAGATTCCAAATGAACATTTAAAGCGTTTCAAAAGAGAGGAACAAAAGCGCAAAATTAATGTAAGAAATAAACGCAGATATTACCTGATAGTTTGCGAAGGTGAAAAAACTGAACCTAATTATTTTCAGGGCCTTAAAGAGGATTTGCCTAAAGGTGTACTAACCTGGTGTCAAATAGATATTGAAGGTACTGGCAGAAATACCCAGTCGCTCGTTGATGAAGCACTGCGCCTAAAAAAGTGGTATGAGCAGGAGTATAACAGACCTATTGATAAACTTTGGGTTGTTTTTGACAGGGACAGCTTTTCTGCAAATGATTTCAATAATGCTGTTCAACGATGTCAGAACACAAAACCTGTAATAGGATGTGCCTGGACTAACGAGGCTTTTGAACTATGGTATCTGCTGCATTTTCATTACTATAATCACAGTATGAGCAGAAAAGACTACCAGAATGCTATTGAAGATAATTTAAAACCTATACTGGGAGGAGGATATAGTTATCAAAAGAATAGCAGGGATATGTATGATCTCTTGAAAGAACATGGAAGTTTAGAAGCCGCAACAAGGAACGCTAAACGGTTGACAGAAAGTTATGCAAAACGAGAAGATTATGCGAATCATAATCCTTGTACAATGGTATGGCAGCTGGTAGAGGAATTATTGAATCTGTAGCCGACCTGCGAATCCTGTATCCTATACCTGACTTTGCTCTCAAATACAGCGCATTCCCTCTGAAACCGGATAGAACTGCAATAGCAACAGGCGTTTACCTACAGAAGCCGTGCAGGAAAGGTGGACTTGATCAGGAGATGTGATTGGGATGAATTTGATCTTCGCGAAAGGTATTTTAGGAAAGAGGATGATGTGATTTTTACTGATACGATGACCTTCTTACTCCCCCAAAGCGGCCGGACGCACACTTACGGGCATAACAACGCACAGAAAGGCAGTTTCCTTTGCAGGGAAATATATGCTGATGGAAGTGGTGATGATAATTACCGCGCTGCGTAGTCTACAGCATAGTTAATGCCATGACTATGGCGTAACTCATTCCCGTTGCCGCGCAGATACCGGCAACGTTGTTTTTTTTGTGGCAGGCAGCGGGTGATAAGGCAGCACTCTTTTTACATGAGGTATCTTGTTTACTTTAACGGGTTGCTTCTTTCTGGCAGCAGGCGCCATTACCGCAATGATGTCAGCGGCCTTGCTCCGGCGGTTTTCAATAGCAGCGCCATGTTCATATGCTTTTACCTGTAAAGTGACCAGCAATGTACCTTTCCCGGGAACGGTGGCGGCCAGTTCAGCGCCGTTGAAAGGCCGGCTCAAATCAATTATGATGGCCGAATCAATACACCCTGTTACCTGCCGTTGCGCGAAGTTAATACGAACAGCCACCACCGTAATTTCCAGGTGCGTTGCTTTGGCGGGCGGCCACAACTGCTGTGCTGGTATATGCAGCATTCCGCCGGATGTGATAACTGGTTGGTGCGAAAAGAACTGGTCCACGCCGGTATACGGGTTAAACCGGAAGCCTTTCAGCTCCGTGAGGCAATCCTTTGTTGCGGTGATCAGCGCTTTGTTTAAGCGGTTCACCAGCGTGCCGCAGGGATTTATTTCCAGGCGAGGAACGATGGCCTGCCGGATCAGTTTCCCTTTCCTGCTGGCAACACCAAAGTCACGTGATGCTCTCCGTGTAGCGGTAGTTTGCCGTACTGCATCCGGCATGCTGCGGAGGAAGTAGGTTCCATTTCTCCGGTATCCTATGACGTTGCCCAATTTACCGGTGAATTGGAGCAACCCTGTTTGTTTTGCCATAAGGGGTTAACATTTTTACTGAAAATACGAAATTATTTTCAATGAAATCAGCAGCAAAATCATCACTTTTTTAACTTCTCAATGGTCAATCCCATTTCAGCCAGCCTGTGGCCAAGGTTGGACAGGATATGGTCTTGCTCCGTTGGAAATCTCTCTGCTATCTTTTTATACACTGGCAATAATCTTTTATCCTTCACTCCGGATAGTGCCTGCAATGCAGCATGCACCACATTATTTGAAGGATCATTTAACCCATTGATAAAAACATCCAGGTAGGCAGCCTTCTTTTTAACTTTCCCTAAAGTATAAAAAGCTGTTTTCCGGATATCTTCATTGCTGTGGGTTGTCATCGGAACAATTAAATGCGCGTAGTCCACTTTCATTTCTTCCAACAGGTAGGTGCAAAACCGGAATATTTCCTCATCATGGATGTTCAGGATATTTTTTTCGATGACTTCCTGCCATTCCCTACTTTTATCTTTTGCGTACCACCAGATAAATTTAGCAACGGATAAGAGATCAATATCGCTGTAGGCCACCAGGTGAGGCTTTGCCAGCGGGTAGCTGAACTTTGTGAGCGCCTGCAGCCAGTCGCGTTTGTACTCTTCTTCTGCCTCCCGGTATTCCTTTTCCAGTATTGCAGCAACCGCCGGTTCAACGCTTCGTTTGCACACTATGCCGGTGATGCAGTTCAGCCGGGTTGTTTTATCTGAAGCAGCATGGTATTTTTCCAGCAGAGAAGTTACACTTCCTCCCATGGCATAGCCAAACCACGAAACACCATCTGCCAGCAGGTCTTCAGAAATTATTTCATCCAGCCAGCGTTCATACCAATCGAGGAAATTATTTTCAAAAGTGAATCTTGGTTTTTGCCTGTCTATATCAATGTTTACTACCTTACCGGCATGTTCCCCGTTTAACACCAGGCCATGAATAAAGGCGCATCCCTGTGATCCGATGGGTAGAATACCAGTGTAAATATTTTGTATGGCGGCATCGTATGCTTCATCTGAAAGATCCTCCCTTTCGGTTTCCTTTATGAGATTATTCCATTCGTCGTCTGATATACCGGGGTAAATTTTTACGGGTTCACTTAAATATTCTTCAGGATTACTTGTCAGGTCATCCGCACCTTTCTTCAGCGGGTAAATGCCATAGTACGGACCTGCAGCTGAGCCGGCCTGGGATACTCCTCCATGTCCCACATAAAGCAGGAATGCCCTGAAACTTCCGGGTAAAGAAATGTTGTGTTCTTTTTCAAAACCCGAAAGTTGAGCTTCCTCCAGCGGTGGATGGATGGTGTATTTATGGTAGCTGGCGCCGAATACTTTCAGCTGTTTATCTTTTTGCTTTGCTGCTTTTAATTTGGTGCTGATCCGTTCTATTTGTTCCTTAAACTGATGCATGGGGGTTATTTTAAATTAATTAAAATTAATTTTTTTTCCCCACAAACTTTTACTTCTTCTCCCGCTGATAAGTAAGCACTACTACCCCGCCATCCAGTATTTTTGTATCAGAAAGATGCAGGCCACCGGGAAGTTTTCCGTCTTTAAAGAAACGTTTCCCACTTCCCATGATGACGGGATGTACAAAGAATTTGTATTCATCAATCAGATCGGCTTTGATAAGCGCGTCTACCAGGATGGCGCTTCCTTCTACCTGGATTTCCTTGCCGGGTTGTTGTTTCAGCCGGGTGATTTCTTCTATGACATTGTTTTTTATGATCGTGGTATTTTCCCACGCGGCTGTTTCCAGCGTTTCAGATACTACGTATTTGGCTACACTGTTTAGTTTTGCGGAGATGCCCATTTCGTTGTTTTTCATCTGCGACCAATAAGGCGCCAGCATTTCATATGTTTTACGGCCAAAGAGGATGGCATCGCAGGCGTGAATACCTTCGCTGATCAGCTCCTGCCGGGCGGGGCTGTCGTAGGGCATAAACCATTCTCCCATTGTTTCTGCATCGAAGATACCGTCGAGTGTGATCCATTCGGAAATGACTAACTTTCTCATGTTATTTTGTTTTTGTTTTTTGATGATGATTGTTTACAGGTACAAAATAACAGCACCTTTCCCCCTTATGATAGAAGAAACCCGACAAAATGAAAAAGATGGATTAACCGGGGAAGTTGTTCGCCTGTTTTACATACTCCAGGGGAGAGTAATGGGTAAAGTCTTTAAACGCGCGGATCAGGTGACTTTGATCTGCATAGCCGTTTTCCAGTGCCACGTCGATCATGTCTGAAAAGTTATTCTGACTAAGCTGGCGGAAGGCGGCGTTGAACTGGCAGATCCTGCTGTACATTTTTGGCGTAAGACCAATATGTTGTTCAAACAACCGTTGCAGTGTGCGTTCTGTGGTATATACTTCTTTCTGAAGATCGTTCATTAACAGGGTACCCTTATTTTTCTGAATAAGGCGGGTGGCAAAAGAAATGGTTTCATTTACCCGGATCTTTTTTGACCGCACCAATGTGAGTACATAATTATTCATCAGTTCCAGGCGGCCGTTTAAAGAGGGCGTATTGAGCAGCTGTTCTTTCAGGCTCATTTCCCTGGCGGGATCATCATAGCTCAGGTCTATACCCTGATCTGTGAGTTCTTTGGCATTGTATCCAAAAAGGGAGGGCAACATAAAGGGATACAGGAAATAGGCAATCACGGTTATTTCACCTGCCGTGTAAAGCCGGATGGGGCGGGTATTCTGACCGTACAATACCAGGTGATGACTTTTTTTTGTGGTGCTCAGCATCCTTGCCGGGTCTGTTAACTGGAAAGTAATACTGGGATACCCGTTGGCGATGAGGGGAAGAACCGCTTCATAGAACATACTGTTATTTTCAAGCACCACGATGTTGCTTACATAATCAGCTATAGCAGGAGGAGGCGTAAGTGTTTGTACTTTCATTCCCGGGAAAGATATAGGCTAATTTAGGAAAAAACAATGGTTGTTATTCGACCTTTTCTCTCCGGAGCCTGAATTCCAGTCCGTCTACCACGTCTCCTTCCATGCGCAGCCTGATGGTAAGCGGCAGCTTCGCAGGAGTGGCGGTCATGCCGAGTTTTTGCAACTGCAGCGGGTCTATTCTTACCGTATAGGTTCCGGGCGGCAATCCCATATAATTGAAATAGCCATCTGCTTCCGTTTGGGTACGGGCCACCAGTGTGGAATCATTTCTGTAAAAACCGATGGACAGGCGGCCTATTCCCTTTGTTACATTTTGTTCTTCCAGGATCACTTTACCGGATACTTCGCCCATAATCACCACCGGCACTTCCACCAGTTTCATCTGGTTGGGATCTATTGCTACACTGATAGCGGGTTTCTTTATCTGCCAGGCAACATTCTCAAAACTGTTCTTTCCCAGTTCGATAAAATAGTATTCGTAGGGCTCCATATTTACGATGCGGATGGTGGTGTCGTGTTGATTCTGGAGAATCCGGCCGCCGTTACAATTTGTTTTGAGGCCGTAGGCTTTGGGCTCACCGGGATCGCGGCGGTCATTGGCGTTGAGATCCAGGAAGGGCAGCAGTACTACGCCTCCTGTTCCCACGCTGGTGCGGTTGCTGAATCCTGCGAATTTGGCTTTATCATCGTATACCAGGCTGCCGCGTGCAGATTCTACCAGGGTAGTCATGTTAGTTCCTTTCCAGGCAGAAAACCCGATTTGTGAGAAAGCGAAATCATAACGCAAACCGATGCCCACATTTGTGATATTACTTTTATAGTTACGTTCATAGGATACGTTCATGTAACCATGTCTGAAAAGATATTTACCCAGCTCGCATCTTACCGCCATCAGGCTGTTGCTGTTGTATTCATATTGTACCTGGGGAGTAATTAAAATTTCTCCCGGCAACCGGTAGGTGAGCGCGAGGTTGGTATATACAAACGGCGGTTCAGGTTTTATAAAGATGGCATAGGTATTCACGTTAACGCCTACACGGAAAACTGCCCCGGACACCAGCCATTCAGCGGTCGTATATTTTGTTTCCGGTAAGATGATCTGGTTGAGTGTGACGCGGTTGAAGAAAGAGAATTTTTTTGCCAGGAAGGGCTTTGAGATAATCAGCTTTCTTTCTTCCACAAAATTATAAATAATGGCCTGCTGACCTTTCTTATACCTCGTATAAAACAGTTCGAACTGTAAGTTGGAGGGCATTCGATACGTGAGTATACCGCGTCCCCGTACTCCGTAGGTATAATCGCCCGCCAGCAAAAGATTGGACGCCACACGGGCAGAAGCCATCACAAAAGGCATGGCCTTTCCGGTGGGTATAGACGACAGGTACTCCATGCCTCCGCCCACTGTTACATTCCGGCTGAGGCCATAGTTCATTTGCACCCTTGAAAAGATACTCCGGTGTCCATCTTCCACCATACCGGCGCTGGCAGTATATTCAAATTCATGCAATGGCAGGAAGTTAAAAGGGATGCTGATATTTTCCTCTCTCGACCGTTCCTCTCCCCAGGGGCCATAAAAGCGGAGCCGCACCACAGAGTTACCATATACAAGTGGCACCTGGAAAGTAAAGAAGCCGGCTGCATCTGCAGTTGTATAATCCACCAGGGCGTTGTTCACATATAACTCCACGGTCCATCCGGGATCTGTAAAATCGCTCAGGGTATAGGAACCATAAGAGCGCCTGTAGGAAGTGGGGGTATTTGTAAACTGCACGCCTACCACCGGATCAAAGATAGATGCCGTGGATGGCGTGAATATTTTACCTGCAATGATCTGCCGAAGGGCGCTGTGATCATTATTCACATAGCGCCACCGGTAGTATTGCTGCCGTTGATCAAACGGCTTGATCAGGGCGCTGTCGTGGCTATAAGGCAGCTGCTGCTCTGCGTAGTTATTGTAATTAAGTGATACGCTGGTTTCACCGCCCAGAACAACGCCCCCCATAGCAAGGTTTAACCAGGTATTACCGGCGCCGCCTTCAGGGCGTTGTGTAGCTACCACCGACCAATCGGCCATCCCGATACTGAACATCTGCCTGCGGGGGCCGATGATGGTATCTGCTTTCAGTTCTCCTTTTAACCGGCTGATATTCCGGCGCATCATTTCCTGCCGCATTTCCCTGATAGCAGGCAGCTCCTGCCTGGTTTCCAGTTTAACAGAGAGCGAGCGGAAACTAAATTTACACTGTAGTCCGAACACGCTTGCAAACATACCGGTTTTCAGGTAAAGCGCGGTTTCTGTGCTCACCATATCATCTTTATTCAACGGCACGATTTTATCCTGGTAGTGAATCACATTGTTTTTTTTATCTACCAGGAACGGGGCGTTTTCATTGATAAAGAAACCATATATAGAATCCATATGGGGTGAGGCCGTGTTTCTTATCTTCAGAAAATTAAAAATATCGGTGATAGATAAGTAGGCAGAATCATTGTTGATAACGGCGGGAATTTCGGCCCCTCCTATTCCCTGCACTACCACGAAAACAGAAGTTTCATAAAAAACAGGTTCCGGCTCTATGGCTATGGCTTTCAACGGAGCTGCAAACAGTATAGCGCAAAAGATCATCCACACCGGCGTTACCCGGAATATGCTGCGCAGGCAGCGGAGGATGATATTTTTGCTTCCTGTTGTCATATCCGTTATTCCTGGATAAACGTGACGTTAAATACGCCGCTGTACGAGCCCGATGGATTGGATGGCGGGCTGCCCACGGTGAGCGTTCCGCCGATCCTCACCAGGTTTCTTGCCGGTGGTGTAGCAGTTGTAATAAATGAGCTTCCTGTGCTGGCGGCGCCCACATGTAAAGTGATGGTACCACCGTTGCTCCCGGTGAGGATGACATCGGGTCCGTTTAATATGGAAATGAGTGTACCCCTGTTTGCTTCTATTTCAAAAATGGCGGGTGAAAACGGATACCCCAGGTTGGCCTGCACTACGCTGCCAGTTACGGCGCGCGAGCCATCGGGATAGATGATCACTGTTCCGCCGGATAATCCCTGGAAGAAGGCGCCGAAGATGAGACCCTGCGCGGGGTTTACATATACCGCAATAGGGCGCGGAGGCGGCTCCTGCGCAGATGCGGCCGCATATCCCAACAGCACCAGGATACCTGCTACTAATAACCGGTAGCCGAACTGCCTGAGAAGATCCATATCTTTTATCATCCTGGTGAAAAACATCTCAAAAAAATTATTACTGATTACTTATAAATACTTTTTTAGACACTACTTTATCATCTGTATAAAATGAAACAATGTACATTCCGCTGCTATACTGCTTCCCTATTACATGTTGCCCGTTGCCAGTAACATCCTGCCGCCACAATACCTGCCCGAGCAGATTAGAGATGGTGATGCGGCATTTTTCACCGGGTACTTTATCGAAGTAGCCATACAGTACCCTGCCAATGCTATAAGCCCTGAACACGGGTTCTGATGAAGGCGAGGTGGTAGTTCCGTTGTGCCGGAATACGAGCGAAAAGCGGTTTTCATAAGTACCTGCATCCAGGTATACCCTGTACTTTGCGTACTGCTGCAATTCCTCGGTTTTGCCGGTTACGGCATCCTGCAGGTAAATATGCAAGCGCTGCGGCATGCGTGCAATTTCCGCTGTATTGAATGTTATCCATCCTGCCCTTTCTGTTTTGAGGCCCAGTGGTATTACATCGGTACTGTCGGGGAACTGCGGCCATGCGTTAATAGAGAGCCGGGCGCTGTCGGCCGACAATGCGTAAATGTTAGGCACTGCCGGATCGGTATTCATCAGTTTTAATGCATCCATTGTTTTTTCGAAAGATGCAGATGCATCGGCATCAAAATAAACCACTACGGGATCAGCTGTCAGCCCATCGTCGGCGAAGGCTGCGCCCAACCTGAGTATTGGTGTTGTAAGTGAAACCCGGTGATACACCGGTGAGAGGTTATTGGTTCTTGCATTATTGTTTACCGACAAGGTACCTGTTACCGGAAAAGCCCCATTGGTCACATGCACAAAAAATCCCTGCATGGAAGCGATCATGTTGGTGGCGATGCCATCGCTGGATACGCCGTTGATGTAAGAGCTGTAGGTACCGGTATACTGATCGGCTGTACCTCCGTTAAAATAGTACACGGCATTGTCAATATTGGTGCGGCTCCATCCCGCGGCAATGTCCCAATCGACCGGAGAAGGATACGGATTTCCTACCAGGTTGAACCCCTGCGTATAGGGTTGATTGTTATTGGTCAGCATGGGCGCGGTAACGGTTTGGTTATTCACTACGCCGGTGATATCCAGGGTTGCCGGCGTATTGGAAGTCCCCATTTGCGCGGTATATCCCTGCATAGGTGTAAGCACACCGGCGGGGCTGGTATACGCCACCCATCCGGAGGAGGTACGGTTTTCCACATAGCGGTAAAACGATGGGAAGGCAGCGTTAAGATTAATATCATCTGCCAGTTCATTTACGGTGGCCGCCTGGAAAGGAGAGCTGATGTATTTATATCCGAATGCGGTGGGCAGGTATCTTTGGATGGTAACATTACCGGTTACCTGTCCGGCGCCGCTGCCATCGATCAGCGCTGTTTGCGTGGCGGTAGACAGCAGTGTAAGAAAGCCGCCGGTGTTCAGTTGTCCGCTGGTTACTTTGAGGATGCCGCTGATATTCAGTGTACCATTCAGCGTTACACCGGGTGTGTTATTGATGGTCAGGTGCAGCAATGTATTCGAAGTAAAGGCAGCTGCAGGAATTACCTGTGCAGCGGCCCCATTTAATTCTATGGTACCGGCAGTAGCCGTGAAGGCGCCGCTGTTAGAAATAACACCTCCTATCTGGAGTGTGGCGCCGCTTACGGTTACCGAGGCGCCCGTTTGTATCGTTACATTATTGGCCACGGCTACACCGGAGTTGATAAGCGGATAGTTCACCAGGCCGGTTGGAATAGTAACATTAGTAGTGCTCACCGGTATGGCGGCGGAGGACCAGTTGCCGGTAATATACCAGTTGGTGCTCACTGCGCCGGTCCATATAGCGCCGGTGGCCAGCTCTCCTACTACCAGGTCGCCCAATGCGGTTAACCCGGTTGCCTGTATGGAAGCCGGTTGCGGGGAACTCACGGCGGCCAGCGACCAGGAAGTTCCGTTATACCTTGCTACTTTAAAATTGGTGGTAACAGCACCTGCGTCTACATCCGCCGCTACCCAGTTGAGTGTTACAGAAACGGTGGTAAAGGTGGCGCCGCTGTTGGTAAAAGCCCAGTACCTGTTTACTTTCCGGCTTACATTTAAGCCGGAGGTCAGCAGGTTTGGATGGCTGGCAGCGAATACACCCGCCAGTACATCGCCGGCGGCGCTTACGTTGGCGTATAACGTTGTTGCCGGTGTATAGTTAAGGCTGTCGCCCAGTTCATAAGTGCGGGTAATATTGGTACCGGCAGCAACATTTTTTTGCAGGCGGCCGTATACCCATCCGGTATTTTGTGCGGCGCCGCTGACCGTTCCGGTAGCGGTAACAATTACGGCGTTGGTGGCGCCGGTACGGATCTTTCCTGCCATAAATGTAAGCGCACCGTTTATGGTAGCATTTGTGGACAGGGTCACCAGCCCGGTGGCTTTATTTACTTTAACATGATTAAAAGCACCGGTAGAAGAAATGTTCTGGTTAGCGGCGCCATTAAAATAAATAGTAGAACCGGTGTTGGTAAATGTTCCGCCGGTCATGCTCCAGTTTCCCCTGAGTGTATCCGTAAAACTTCCCGGCACAAACGTGCCGTTGCTGAGTGTAAAATCATTCAGGATGGTTAATGGTGCAGTAGCGGTTTTGGTACCTGTGGCCGAGATGGTGAGGTTACCATATGGTGTAACCGCAGCAACAGTTTGCGTGCTGCCTGCATATTCCACGGTGCTGAGTGTATCCAGCTGGTAAATATCAAAAGCCGGGAGGCTGTAAATGCCTCTTACGATGAGGCGTGCGCTGTCATCGATCGACATTTTGCCGCCGTTGGTGGCATCCTGGGTAATGGTGGAGTCGCCGGTATCGAGGGTGCCGCCGGTGATGTCCAGTGTGGTCATATTCCTGAGACTTCTGGCAAGTGTGGTGGTGGCGGCAGCATCTTTATGTACCTGCAACTGTGCGAGGTCAAAGGGGCTGCCGGTACCGCCGATAACAGATGGTCCAGTGCCGGTCATGGCGGGCATGCCTGTGGATGCATCCAGCGATCCGTTGATGGTAAAGTTGTGCTCTATATTAAAATCGGCATCCGAGGTAACGGCGCCATTGATCACGAGGTTATAAAAGGTAGTTCCTTCGCTGCCGGTTAATACGCCGGCGGGGGAAGTCATGGTAAAAGTAGAAGTGCCACCGTTCAGGGTGCCATTACTTTCGAGATCGCCTGCAACCGTGAAGTTGTTACTGCCCGCATTAAAAATGGCGTTGCCATTAATGTGAAGGTCCCCGCTGATATTCCAGCTGGTAGCAGGCGTAACACCGGCTGTATTGGCGATGGTCACATCTGTAAGTGTGGTGGGCGAGCCTGAAACGGTGAGCGCTGCGCTGCCGCCGAATATTACGGAGCCGGTACTGGAAAATGCAGTACCTCTGAGGGTAATGTTCTGTGCTGCAAAAGGATTAAAATAAAGCGTACCGGTGCTGGTTACCGTACCGTTGTTGGTAAAGCTGCCACGGATAGTATGCGTGGAAATTCCGCCGTTGAAAGTGGCGCCGTTGCTGATATTAAAGGCCACCAGTACGGTCCATCCCACGCTTGGATTGATGCCGGCGGTGTTGTTCACATTCAGGGTGGCGAAGGTAGGGGCACTGGTAGAATTTAATACCGGTGAAACGTTACCATTAAAGTTGATCACGCCGCTTGAATTGGAAACAATGGCATTTAAGAAGCGGATGGTTTGCAGGGAGGTGCCGGTAAAGGTGGTCACGCCGTTGCTGATCAGTGATCCGCTGTTGGTGAGGTCGCCGTTTATGGTGGCAGAGCCACTGCCACCGTCGTACGAACCGCCGGCAACTATCTGCAATAAATCATTGTAAGTGATATCGCTGCCGGCTACTGCGTAGCTGCCATAAACGGTAAGCCTGCTGAACGTAGTATTTCCGGTAATTGTTTTGCCGCTGCCGTTAAGTGTTACGGTCCCTGTACCGCCATTAAAAGTGCCGCTGTTGGTCCAGTTGCCATAGAGGTTGACAGTAAATGTGCCGGCGCTGAAGGTGGCGCCGCTGCCGATCAGCAAATCGCCGTTTATGGTGGTATTGGCGGCGAGGGTTTTAGTGCCGCTGCCGCTGAGGGTAAGATGTCCGTAGGCAATATTTCCTGCCACAGTTTGCGCTCCTGCCCTGTAGTAGTTAACGGTGCTGGTGATGCCGGGCAGGTACTGAGAGTAGTTTGCCGGAAAATTACCTGCGCCGCCGACATTCACGGTGGCGCCGTTTGCGATGGTTAACGATCCTCCCGGAGAACTACGGTTAGCCGTAAACGTTGCCAGATCCAGTGTACCGCCGGTCACCGACAGGTTGCCGTTGGTAGTTACATTACCGGTGAGCGTGGCAGTTCCTCCTGATTTATTAATCACAAAGTTATTAAAGGCCGTAGCAGAAATATTTTGTGCGTTGCCACCGGTGAAATTAACGGTGCCGGTTCCGGGAGTAAACGTGCCGCTGTTACTCCAGTTGCCGTTTAAGGTGACTGTGGCAGCTCCTCCGTTCATAGTAGCGCCGGCACTGATGGCCACATTTCCTGTGATGGTGGTGGCTGCGTTGATGCTCAGGTCACCGCTGGTAACGGTGAGGTTGCCGTTTACCGTGGCGGCGCTGTTGATTTGCGCACTACCGGCCGTTTTTGCTATACTGAGATGATTATAGGTTAGTCCGGCTACCGACTGAATGGAGGAGCCATTATAAACTACAGTACCGCTGCCGGCAGTAAACGTACCACTGCTGTAGTTAAAGCTGTTGCCTATATTCAATGCGCCGGTACCGGAGAAGGCAATGCCCGCACCACCCGACTGGGTAACAGACCCGGTAGTGGTAACGTTACCATTTCCGATGTTTAATTGTATGTTATGACCGGCAGTGCCATCGCTCAGGATAATGTTCCCATTTACCGTGAGATTTTGATCATTCACATTAATAGTGTGGGTAGCATTAGCCGACCATAAGCCAGTGATATTACCCTGTGTTACCAGCGATCCACCGGCGGCCAATGTAATCGTGGCTGCCTGTGCGCTGCCGAAGGAAATGCTTTTCACACTGGCGCTGTTGCTGATGACTGGTTGGTTAGTGAAAGCGATGGTGCCTATTTCAGCGATATCATTCACGCCGGGTGGCCGGGAAGGGCTGCCCTGTGCTATAGTCCAGTTGGCGGCAGTGTTCCAGTCGCTGCTCACCGAGCCGTTCCATCTCACCACATTAGATGCCGCCGCCAACGTGTATCGGCCCGTAAATGCAGCCAGCAGGCCTGTTTGCTCCACATAATTGCTGGTGGTGTTGCTGCCTGAATTTCCGTATAAAGACCAGCCCGAGCCAGTGTTGCGCCAGATGCTGAGACTGGCTTCCGCGTTACCGTTCAGTTCTGCATCTTCATAGTGAAAACGCAGGAGCGTAGCTGCCAGCGTGATGCCGCTGGCGGTAACGTTATACTCCCGGTTTATGGCCGCGCCGGAAGGGAAATCGGCTACTCCCTGCGGGGTGACGGTCATCGTAACAGACGCGGATGTAGTAACACCCGTAAGTGTGAATGTATTATTAGGGCTTTCAAAAGCATAGGCGGTACCCAATACAAAAGTGTGGGAATGCTGGATGCTGCCCAGTATGATACCGTTGCCTGTTCTGTTGCCTGTAATGGTAACTGTATTGGCGCCGGTGATCATTGTTCCGCTGGTCATGTTCAGCGTGGTTACTGAAATATTATTTAACAGGGTTACCTGGTTAACGGCGCTGGTTTTATTGAGGGTAAGGATATTAAAAGTAGTGGCGCCGCTCACGGAAGTATTGGCAGCGCCGCTCAGTGTTACGGTACTGGTGGCAGGCGTGAAAGTACCGTTGTTGATCCAGTTTCCCAGGACAGTGATGGATTGACTGGAGGCATTGAAGGTTGTAGCCGATGCGATGGTAAAATCGCTGTTGACCACCACAGCGCCACCCAGTGTTTTGGTGTTGCCATTACTTACGATGAGCTTATTATAAGTACCGGCAGCCAGTGTTTGGGCGCCGGTTCCATTAAAGTTTACCGTATTGGGAACAGTGGAGGTTACGTTGAGCGTTCCTGCCGTAATGGTGTATACATTGGCTATTCCCAGCACCGCGTTGGCCGATAGCTGCAATGCTGTTCCGTTGAGGGTAACGTTGAACAGGTTGGCGGTACCATTCAGGGAGCTGCTGCCTGTAAAAGTAGCGGTGCCGGCACTGGCGGTGAAAGTGCCGGAAACATCCAGGACGTTGCCGATGGAAAAACTGGAGGAGGAGGTGATACTTCCTGTTATTGCCAATGTTCCCAAAGTGATGGTACCTGCGCCTGACAATGTTTTCCCTGCACCACTCATGGCTACGCTGCCGGTAGTGTTATTCAGGCTGCCGCTTACAGACAGGTTACCGGTGATAGTGATCGCATCTGCTGAGCTTACGGAACCGGAGACGGTAAGGTTTTCAAACGTAAGGCCCGTACCACTGATTGTTTTGGTTGCGCCGGTCATTGTAACGGTACCACCTGTAAGATGCGTGAAGGTGCCCGGGGCTGTGCTGCTAAAATTTCCGGAGACTGTAATGGCAGTACCGGCAGCCGCGGTAATATTGGTGGCAGCGACGGTGAGGTTATTGAAATTATGTGTGCCTGTTCCGCTGATAGAAGCACCTCCTCCCGCCAATACCACTGTTCCTGTACCGCCGCTGAAAACACCATTATTTACCCAATTGGAAGAGGTGGCGGTGGTGAAGCTTCCTCCGTTGAAGGTAGTAGCTGCGCCAATATTTACATTACCGCTCACCGTGATGTTGGAAGCAGCGGTAAAGCTCACGGAGGTACCGCTGCCAATGGTCGAGGTAAGGTTTCCTGATATGGGAAGTGCCGTAGCAGGCATGGTTTTAATAGCTGCCCCGCTGCCGGCAGACAGGGTAAGATTTCCATAGGGCTGTACCGCTACCGACTGATTGGTACCATTGTATTCCACCGTACTGGTAAGGCCAAGTGAAACGGTAGCATAGTTAACCGGGAAGGTGTTCACACCACCGATCTTCAGGATAGCATTGTTGACTACGGTTAAACCGCCACCGGCCACTGTAGTGCCCCTGTTGGCGGTAAAGGTGGACAGGTCGAGTGTGCCGGCAAGCACTTCTATTTTCCCGGCTGTTGCAGTAGTCGCATTCAGTGCGTTTAGATTTCCTCCCAGTGTTTTTATGCCGGTGCCGCTGATGCGGAGGGTGGAATAGGTAAGGGTGTTCCTGACGGTTTGATTTACCAGCGTACCGCTATAATCCACAATACTGCCGGCGGCAAGGGTTACTGTACCTGTGAGGCCATAGTTCCCTCCGATAGCTGCCGCTTTTACGTGTAAGATGCCACCGGCGGCTACGGAGGTGGTGGCGGCCCCGGAAATAAGCACGGGAGTGGCCACATCTGCCGGAACGAATGTGCCGTTCACCGCAAAGGTACCGGAGACGGTCATGTTCACATTTTGCGTAGTGGTACTACCCACGCCGATGGTGAGTTTCCTGAAAGTGGTAACCGAGGCGCCGCCTATAGACTGTGTGGTTCCTGCAAAGGTTACTTTGGCATTGGTACTCGAAGTGCTGTAAGTGCCTGAGTTGGTCCAGTTACCTTTTAAAGTAAGGGTAACGCCGCGCTGGGAAATAGTGCTGCCGGAACCAATTACCAGGTCGCCCGCCACGGTGAGGCTTTGGGAAATGGTTAATACCGCATTAGTGCCTGCGCCTACGGTAAGTGATTTACAACTGGCGCTGTAGCTGATCACGGGGTAAAATATCCCGGTAAACGCGGCATCGCCAATGATAGCGTCCACATTGGCATTGGGTACACCGGCGGTCCAGTTGGCGCTGTTAGACCAGGAGCTGCTGAATGTTCCTTTCCATCTTGTTTGCGCCGATAACATAACCGGGAAGAGCAGTAACAGTATCAGCAGGCCTCTGCCGCAGGCGGACATGGGTATACGGGGGACGCCGGAAAGAAGAGCCCTGATTATCCTGATGTAAAACTGATGAACGAACCAATGTACAATCACTTCCATAGGAGCGTTATTTGATGGAGACTTTCTCCCGGCTACCGTAACTGCAACTCGGCCTGGGCCAGTTGTTCTGTTGAAGCTTTTGATTTGGTGATATATGCTACCCGTAATTTGCCGGTATGGTAATTAATACCGGGTTTGTTTTCAAGTGGAAGATGAAGATAACGCTGTGTGTTTGGTGTGTATACAGCCAGCCCCCTGGCGACTCCTACCTGTGTTATTTTTCCCTGTGGCGACACATAATCCACTGTGAGATCACCGTACACGGAAGAGTTACCCAGCCGGTTGAATAATACATTCAGGCCCGGGTCTTTTGCGAGGTCAACAGAGAGGTCTGACAACTGCACGCTGGCGGCGGTTTCCCCCACCCGTATAATTACCGGGATGGTGATACCAAAAACGGGGGTGAGCTTTACATTGATGCCGGTGCTGTCTTTAGGCGGATCATCTTCACCGATGGGTTTTTCATCCGGTACCGCCCGGAAATAAAGATGCGAACGGTATTCACCGGGTTCCAGCTGACTGGCCCCGGTTAACTGCAGTTTTATTGCCTGTGCTTCATTGGGGCCTAGTACCACGCTCCGGGGAAAGAAGCGCAGGTATTTACTGGCGAACTGTTGCCCTGAATCAGGTTCGTTGATCTGTTGAAAGGTGCCGTTCTTATTCATCCTGATTTCAACAAATGAAATAAGATACCTGGCGGTATCTTTTCCTGAGTTCGCAAGATTCAGTTCTTCTGCACGTTTCGTGCCTTCAAAAACGACCCGTACAGGGGTTACGAGCAGGTTGCCCTGTGCGCATGTTTCCTGTATTGCCATGCAAAAACATATCATACATATGATTACAAAATAGTAAGGATATCTAACGACGGAATTATTCGGTGGCACCGATACATTCATGGGTTCATGCTTTGGAATAAGCGTGTAGCTGCGCGCTTCGCAGCTACACAGGATATGATTAAGGTTGTTGTAAAGCGTGGGCGGTTATGTGTTATAACCGGTTGATCAGTTGTAATTAACAGTTACATCAAAGGGGGTAGCTGAAACATATGTTCCGGCAGCCTGTGCGGCACTTACATTCAGGGTAGCGCCCACATTAAGTGTTTGTGTACCGGCAGTAAGTGTACCAACTCCTGAAGGGTCACTGGTGAAATTTGTAACCGTCATCGTATTGGATCCACTGGTGATAGTAAGCGCAGTAGAAGGCAATGTAATGCTGTAGGAATAACTGCCGGTACCTGTTACAGTAAAGGAAGCGGCTGTAATAGTTCCTGTAGCAGTGGTGGGCAGTGTAACACCGCCCGTAGCGCTGCGAACGCCTGCGGGAGTAAGCACAACCGTTCCTCCAGTGGTTGACTGTACTGCAACGTTACCAAAATTCATATCCACATCTTTCACAATGCTGATGGGGGTCACAATAGTAGCGGTAGCAGTAGCGGAAGCGGTTTCCTGCGCGAATGCGTTGGTTGTAAGGGCTGCAAATACGAGCGTAACGGCGGAAATAAGACTAGTTCTTTTCATTCTCGGCTGTTTTAATGATGAGGGAATGTATTTGAAGATTGTTTTAGGATACAGAACAGTAAAATGACTAACGTACCGATCACAAGCTACAGATGTCAAACAGGGCTAAGGCTTTCATAATCCAGTCATTATAATCACGACAATTTCTACTATGAAGATAATACAAAATATTTAGAACCGTTTACTCCGAGCTGATTCTTTATCCAATATTTACGTATTAATTTTTCATGTGGTTTGCTCAGTCCGTCATTCAGCGGCTTCCTTATTACGATTTTCATATAACGCCGATCTGTATCTCTTCGCCAGCAAACCTGTGGCCAGCGCCGGATCGATTGCAGCTACTATTACGCCCGGTTTACCATATTCCCCGTGTGCTATGCAGGTACCATCGGGGCCAATAATGGAGCTGGCCGAGTCGGGGTATGTAAATGCATAATTAGCGCTGGCGAAGTAGATGGTATTTTCCAATGCGCGCATCATCATGGCTTTCTCGTAGTAGGGGTTATTGATATGGCCCCATTCGGTGAGTAGTTCACCGGTAGTATTGCTGCCGGTGCAATGCGGGTGAAATACTATTTTAGCATCTTGCCGCGCTGCCCACCGGACGGATTCGGGATAACGGAATCCTTCATGACAGATCGTGATACCAAACTTTACACCATTCACTTCAAAGATACTGCGTGCGGTACCGGGTATCCAGATATTATCTTCTGTGGGATCTAACTGGTTTTTGGTCTGGTATCCCAATACTTCACCGGTGGCTGCAATCACAAAGGCCACATTCAGCAATGCTTCTCCCTGATGCCAGTCCATGGGCATAATAACGGCGATGGAATTTTCAGCGGCGAGTTTACCCACTTTTTCCAGCGCCTCCTGCAGGTTCCGGGGAGAACGTTCTTCTTCCGGAAAACCCATACCCGGATAGCCGGGAATATAGGACTCCGGGAAACAGATAATTTCCGCCTGTTGTTTTGCTGCCTCTCCTATCAGTTTTTCAGCCCATAACAAACCGTCGCTGATAGATGTTGGAGGTGGTGGAGCAGCCAATGCTATTTTCATAAGATGCAGATTATGACAACAAAGTTATTCAGAATTATTAAAGAAGAGGCTGACTTTAAATGACCGGTACCCGATAAAATTCCGGATTTGTAAAAAGTAATTCCGGATTCCGTAAACGAAAATTAAGGGAAGCGATCAATCTTTGGGGTTGAATTATACCTGTTAAATAATGAATATAAGAACCGCAAAGCGTTGGTTTCTGTGGCATAAATGGACCAGCCTCGTTTGCACTGTTTTTTTACTGATGCTGTGTTTAACTGGTCTCCCGCTGATCTTTCATGAGGAGCTGGATGGACTGCTGGAGAAACAGGTAGCAGCTGAAATACCGGAGGGCACGCGTAAACTAAGCCTGGACTCCCTTGCCGTACTTGCCGGCCAGCAATACCCCGCAGAAAAAATACGGTATATTTTCTGGGACGAGAAAGATGAAAACAAGATCTTATTTGACCTCGCTGCCAAACCCGATGCTCCTCCTGAAGGAAGCAGGTATGTAGCGCTCAACATGTATACCGGCGCCGTGCTGGGCAAGCCAACTACTGATGGATTAATGGACGTTATATTGAAGATCCACATCAATATGTTTCTTGGTATTGGCGGGAAATTATTTCTGGGACTGATGGGCATCTTATTCATTATTGCCATTGTTTCCGGCGTAGTACTTTATGGGCGTATCATGAAAAAGTACGACTTCGGGATGGTGCGGAAATATAAATCGAACCGCCTGAAATGGCTGGATACCCATAACCTGATTGGAATTGTTACGCTCACCTGGGCCAGCGTGGTAGGGCTTACCGGTGTGATCAACACGTTGTCGGATGTAATCCTTGGCCTGTGGCAACAGGGGCAGTTAAAAGAGATGGTGGCGCCCTACGCCCAACAGCAACCGCTTACCGGCAAGCTGAGTTCACTGGACGGTGCAATGGCGGTAGCGCGAAAAGCAGCGCCGCATATGGAGCCGCGCATCGTCACTTATCCCGGTACCTTGTTTTCCAGCAAACATCACTACGCTGTATTTATGCGGGGCAATACCGCCCTCACCTCAAGGTTACTGATGCCTGCACTGATAGATGCCAAAACCGGCGCGCTTACCGATGCCCGGCGCATGCCCTGGTTTGTAAACACCCTGTTTTTATCGGAGCCCCTGCATTTCGGCGATTATGGCGGGATGCCTTTAAAGGTCATCTGGGCATTATTTGACCTGGCTACCATCATTGTATTAATTACCGGCCTTTACCTGTGGTTTGCACGCAGAAAGGCTGCCAACCTGCAATGGAGCAGGCTAACCGAAAAAACTGTATACCAGGATGAAGAATAGCGCTTTTTTCAGATTATGGGGAAAACCGCTGCTGATGGCATTGCTGTCGATAGCCGGATTAATTACAGCGCTGATGGGCGACGGTTACTGGGATGTATTTTCCTGGATAGCGCTGGCCATACCTGTTATCATCATTGTGCGCAACTATTATTTTACGGGGAAGCAGGGTTAAGCACCTGATACCTTCGTTATTACGATAAAAAAAAATCGGCCAACCAGATTGACTGGTTGGCCGATTTTTTCAATGCTATTTTGATGATTACTTCAATGTGATCGTGCTTACGGTAGATACTTCCCCTGTTTTTACTGCTACGGCAGCAACGGTAGTATCTTTTAAGATACCATTACCGGCAATAGCCACATTATAGGTACCTGCGCTTAAGCCTGAAATTACATAGGCGCCGGTTAATGCGTCCGGTAATGCGGAAGCCACGGTATCAGTGTTCTGAATAGCATATACGCCTTTCACCTGCAGTAATGGTAACGCAATTCCTTTGATAGTACCGCTGGTTGCTGCTGTATAAGTACGGATCACTGGTTTCAGGATGTACTTATTGCTTCCGGTGGTAACGATAGAGCGACCGGCATCAAAATCGATCCAGAGGCGGTATTCGATGTCGGCTACCAGGTCGGCATGCACATTCAGTTTTAAACCTGATTGCTGAGCAGAAGGCGTTTCCAGCGGGTGGGATACCCCATTCAATACCACGCTGTTGTTGGCGCCCAATATCAACCGGATCTGTGAAATTTTACCGGCGGGTAATTCTTTTGATGCCAGTAAGGTGTCTAATCCATTTCTGAAATCAAGCAGGTTATACACGCCGGGACGTGCCAGGGGAACAGATACCCAACCTGCACCCGTTTCTGCTGCATCAGCTGATGCATTTACCTGGATATCCTGGATATCGATGTTCACTTCATCGTAAATAGCCGGATCATCTGTCAGGTACACTGTGAGCTTCGACTTTCCGCTGTTGGAAGTAGATTCGTCTTTGCTGCACGCACTAAAGAATAGCATGGATGCGGAAACCACCATTAACGTGGCGAAGAATTGGTTTTTCATGATTCAAGAATTGAATAACAGTTTTCGGTTAAAATTTGAATTTGAGTTGATAAAGTTGACAACAGATAGTGACAGATTTCGCGTTTGAGTTGTAAGTATAATCCCGGGAAGACAAAAACTGTACCGGAAACAGCCATACCGGTGGATGAGCGTTTTCCTGTCAACAGAACGGCCAGGCAAATTGCCTGGCCGTTCTGTTGATATATGCATAAACAGTATTTCTTATCCCTTCTTTCTCACCAGCTTTGCTTCTTTGGTGTCCATTCCATAGAGGTCATTGAACAACAATTTGAAGGTGCCTAACGACTGGGCGCGGAAAGTAATTTCAGGGCCAAAGGCATAGAGCATGCCGGCGCCCACGGGGGCAGAAAATGCGGCCACGCCATCTTTCAGGTATGTTTGTCCCCATGCCCAGCCGCTATGCAGCGGTTTATCTGTGGAAAACCAGGCAATGGGTTTAATTCCTTTATCAGCGGCATCTGTATCCAGGCGGAACACGGGACTGTTATCGAAGTTCACATCTCCAACAGCGGGAAGGCCCCATGCGGCGGGGTGTGTGCTATCGAAAGACACCTGCAGGATGCTTCCGGGTACAAAATACTTTGTACCGGGTAATGGTTTTTCCTTGCCGGCTTTATCTGTTTCGACCAAGGCATTGTGCACCGGCAGGCCGAGATGATAGGCCAGGTTGGTGCTGCTGCCGATCGTGATCACGGTTCCGCCTTCTTCCAGGAATGTTTTTATCTGCGGAATAGATTTCTCTTTCGTGATCTTCCCTAACAAATGCCGGTATTGTTCCGGGATATCTGCGGGCGAAGGATCTTTGGGGGCATAGCCATACCTGTTGGGCTCTGCTCCTGATACCGGTGGAATAGCACGGGTAGCGAAGATGATGGCATCGTATTTACTGCGGAGATTACCGGTATCGATATCCTGCGGGTATATTACCTCGAAAGGGAAATGATACTGCTCCATGATCCACCGCATCCAGCCGGAGGGCATAGAGCCGCCGTAAGTGTCCCATAATGCAATGCGCATGGGCGCCATACTCACTGTTCCGGCCGGGCGTTTGCTGATACCGGTGGTTTTAAGTCCGAGGGTATTGGCGGATTGTTGCAGGATCTCTTTTGCTTTGCCATCTGCAGGCACATAAAAGCTACCCGCAACGGCTTTATCGTTGCCGGCTACTCCTTTGGTAAGACGGTATACTTTCACGCCTGCTTTCATAAGGTCATTTACCGCGATGAAGGCGTTGTTTTCCCGCGCACTCAGGAGGTAGCCGCCGGCAGTAGCCAGCGCTGCTTTGGGAGGTGATTGTAAAGCGCCATAGGGCAACTTTATAAAGGGTCCGTCGAAGCTATCCAGGATCCTGTCGAACTGCACGCCCATTTGAAACGCCAGTGTCCATCCGGCAGCATCATAAGGCCGGATGGGAGGACCACCAGGATACTGAAAATCGTTTGGGTGGTCCTGTGGTTCAAACATATCCAATACATGCGGGCGGAAGGCCTGGTTTGTTTTTACGATGTAGGAGCCGGCAGGGTATTGTTTACCGGCTACTGTGAACGGTGCATCTGCCTTCTGTACCTGTATGCCGGCTTTAATGAGGGCATTGATAAATTTCACAGCGGTGGGGAAATCGGCCTGGTCGGCGGGGAGGATGTATCCGCGGGGATCCCTTCCGGCAGGATCTTTAAACACCGCATCATAATACTTCATCGGGATATTGCTTCCCCTGCGCATCCATCCATACGGATCGCTGCCATCGTTTTTGTCGGTGGAGTCCACGTTATCCTTTTTAAAAGCAGCGGTAATGGCTTCGGAGCGTTTGGGTGATAATGTCCACGAATCCTGGTTGCCTTTATCGATAGCATTCTTCCCCATTTTGTAAATATTGAAAAGCACTTCATCACGTTGTCTTGCTGCGTAATCGAGCACCGCGTAGTTGAGCGATACCGAGTAATCAATCGAGCGTTTGAAGCGCCAGTCGTTTTGCGGTGTTACCGGGTTCGGGGTAGCGCCGTTAGGGATCAGTCGTTGCGGCACTACCGGAATTTTTTCCGGTGTAGGGTTGCCGATAATTTCCGTAAGCAGCCCGATCATGTTATGATACTGCGTGGTTGTGCGTAAGCCGCCATTGTACCAGGTAGAGAAGCTGGAGCCATTGAGGCGGGTGTAGCCGGGTTTATCTTCCGCATTGAGGCGGTTATACATCGCTGCGCCGAGTGCATCGATGCCAGTGATCATCAGCGGGTCAAAGAAATAATTGAAAGGGTCGCGGTAAGGAGGGCCTGCGAGTACGGATCCTTCCGGCCCGCGTTGGTGGTGATTGTACATAATTTGCGGCATCCATTCCAGGAACAACTGGCGTCCCATGTTCACGCTTTCCTTCATATTCATGATGTAGAAATCGCGGTTATTATCGTGCCCGATGTACTTCTGGTATAGTACGGGCAGTTGATCAACCGTACGTTTCAGTGTATCGGGATTCCGCATGTACCAGTTGGACACCAGCTCCTGGCCGTCGGGGTTGGCGTGTGTCATGAGGATGATCACATTGTCGAGAATGCGCATGGTTTCCGGGTCTTTCCGGCTACTCAGTTCCCAGGTGGTTTCAATGAGCTGGTGAGTGCCTACTACTTCCGTGGCGTGCAAGCCGCCATCTATCCATACCACTGCTTTTCCTTCCGCGGCCAGTTCCCGTGCCTGTTCAGTGGAGATGCCTTCTGCGCGTGCGAGCTGTTGTGATATCTTTTTATATTTTTCCAGCAGTTTAAGGTTTGCGGGAGAAGAGATGATCAGCATGTACTGATCGCGGCCTTCTTCTGTTTTACCGATGTCCACCAGCTGTACGCGGTTCGACGTGGCAGCCAGTTTCTTAAAATACGCGGCTGTTTGCGTGTAGTTAGCCAGCTGATAATCGTCCCCGATGTTAAAACCAAAATGATCTTTCGGGGAAGGAATATTTTGTGCCATCGCGGTTGTGCAATACAATCCAACAGCGGTGAGCGTGACAAGCAGTTTATTTCTCATAACATTTACTGATTGAGTTATTTACGATAATCCAGTGCGGGTTTTCTGTCGCCCAGCATTGCTTCATATTTGAACCCGGTTCCCTGTCTTTTATCCAGTTCTTCTTTTGCCACTTTCAGGGTTTCCGGGCTTTTGAATAAATCGTATGCGGTGAGCGCCATGGTTTTGGCGGCCACCATCATGCCTTTTATGCCGATGCTGCTGCCGGCGGCGGCTACGTTCTGCCAGCTGTGACCAGAAGATCCGGGCACAAAGGTGGCCGTTACAATGCCGGCTGTAGGAGCTACCCAGCTTACATCCGCCACATCGGAAGAGGCGCTGCCGCCTTCGCGGATCATTGCAAAAGGACTCACGCGGGAAGTGACCGTATCAGGATTGGGAGTGTTATCTTTTTCCACGAAGCTGGCCTGAATCTTTTTTGCAAACTCCTTTTCTTCCGGGGTATAGCTGAAACCGCCCACCTGGTGGAGATTTTTATCCATTATTTGCGACAGGGTAATATTGGGCAACATGTTATACACCCCTCCTATTACCTCATAATCCATGCGGGTACCGGTTCCCAGCGCAGCGCCTTCCGCGCACTTTACCAGCCGTTCCCACACGCTTTTCACCACTTTCATTTCCGGGTGCCTTACATAGTAATATACTTCTGCAAATGCAGGTACTACGTTGGGAGCGTCGCCACCTTTGGTGATCACATAGTGAATGCGGGTGGTAGAAGGAATATGCTCCCGCATCATGTTCACCATATAATCCATTGCTTCCACGCCATCGAGGGCGGAACGGCCTTTTTCAGGAGAGGCCGCCGCATGAGCCGCCGTGCCATAAAACCTGAACTTTGCGTTCTTATTGGCCAGCCAGGGCGACACTGCAGCAGAATTCTGGTTACCAGGATGCCAATGCAGCACTGCATTTACATCTTTAAATAACCCCTCCCTTACCATGTACACTTTCCCGGAGCCGCCTTCTTCCGCAGGACAACCATATAACCGGATCGTTCCTTTTGCACCGCTGGATTGCAGCCAGTTTTTCACACTGATGGCCGCCGCCACGGAGGCGGTTCCAAAAAGATTATGACCGCAACCATGTCCGGGGCCGCCGTCTTTCACCGGGTGTTTTTCAGGAACGGCTTCCTGTGACAGACCGGGTAACGCGTCGTATTCCGCCAGTATGGCGATTATTGGTTCGCCGCTGCCATAGCTGGCTTCAAAAGCGGTGGGAATACCGGCGATACCCGCTTTTACGGTGAAGCCCTGTTGCTGTAAAGTTGTTTGCAGCAGTGCCGCACTTTTTTCTTCCAGGTAACCCGGTTCCGCATAGCTCCAGATCTTTTTTGCAATGGAATCGTAACTGGCGGTATGCTGATCAAGATACGTGATCATGGCTGCTTTATCTTTCTGTTGTTGCGCTGCCGCGGAAAAAGCGAAACCGCACATTATGCTGCTCAAAATGATTTGCTGCCTCATAAAATTATTTATACAATTGGTTAAACAGTAATTTGAAGGTACTGTGAGATTGGCCCCGGAACGTGATTTCCGGACCAAAGGCATACAGTTTGCCTTTGCCTACCGGCGCCACAAATGCTGCAATGCCATTTTTGAGGTACTGCTGACCCCAGGCCCATCCGCTGTGTAATGGTTTATCGTCTGAAAACCACATCAGTTTTTTAATGCTGGCGGTATCCCCGGTGGCACTCAGTTTAAAAACGGGGCTGCGCTCAAAATACACATCATTTCTTGCCGCCATGCCGAAGGTTTCCGCAACGGTAGTATCTATATCCGCCAGCAGGAGACTGCCCGGAATATAGTATTTGGTACCGCTGAGTGGTTTCCATTCATTTTTGCTGTTCTTTTCCACCAGTGCATTCTGTACCGGCAGTTGCAGGTGATAGGCCAGGTTGGTACTGCTGCCAATGGTAACAATACGGCCGCCGTCTTCCAGGAATTTCTTCAGCCGGGGAATGGAGGTATCCGCGGTAATTTTCCCCAGCCAGCCGCGGTATTGCGTTGGCAGTTCAGCTGGTTTAGGTGGTTTGGTTTCAAATCCGTTGCGTGTCTTTTTAGGTTTGCCGGTATCGGGTATGGCGCCGGTAGCAAAAATGATCATGTCGTATTTGCTGCGGAGCTTTCCACTGTCAATAGCGGAGGTATAAACGGATTCATAAGAGAAGTGATACTGTTCCATCAGCCAGCTGATCCAGCCGGCGGGAATAGATCCGCCGTAGTTGTTCCAGATGCCGATGCGCATGGGCGCTACTGCTTTCAAGCCGGCAGGTTTGCTTTCACTAACGGTAACGGGTATACCAAATGAGGCCGCATCTCTTGCGAGCAGTTCATGCGCTTTAGCAGAGGAAGGGATGTAGAAGCTACCTGCCTCTTTAACGCCAACGGGCACACGAAATACTTTCACGCCTGCTTTCAGCAGATCGTTCACTACGATGAAAGCATTGTTGATGCGGGCATCAATGAGGTAACCTTTGCCCATGGCCACTTCCTGCTTTGGCGGGGATTGCAGGCTGCCGTATGGCAGTTTTTCAAACGGACCACTGAAGGCTTCGGGAATACGATCAAACTGTACACCCATCTGGAAGGCCAGCGTCCATCCGGCGGCATCGTAGGGCCGGATAGGCGGACCACCTTCATATTGAAAATCGTTCGGATGGTCCTGTGGTTCGAACATGTCTATTACATGCGGGCGAAAAGCCTGGCTGGTTTTTACAATGTATGAGCCGGCAGGATATTGTTTTCCTGCCACTGTAAAACCAGCCGTGGCTTTCTGCACCGCTATGCCTGATTGAATGAGGGCATTGATAAACTTCACGGCGGTGGGGAAATCCGGCTGATCTGCCGGGATGATGTAGCCGCGGGCATCCCGGCGTCCGGGGTCTTTCAGCACAGCATCGTAGTATTTCACCGCCACGGTATCCTCCCGGCCGAAGGAGAATTCGCCACCACCTTCTCCTTCTGTACCGGGTTCGGATTTTTTATTGTTCTTATTGGCAATTTTTATGCTGTCGATATAGCTCGGGTAGAACGTCCAGTTGTCACGGTTTCCTCTCGCAATAGCGTTGGCGCCCATGCGGTAGATATTGAACAGCAGTTCGCTGCGATAGCGGGAGGCGTAGTCGAGTACGGCATAGTTGAGCGATACGGAATAATCGATCGATTGCCGGAAGTGCCACCGCTGCGGTGTTACCGGGTTGGGGGTAGCACCATTGGGGATGAGCCGTTCCGGTACCAGGGGTACATTTTCCGGTGTGGGGCTGCCTATTATTTCCGTCAGGATTCCTACGATATTATGAAAGTAGGGCGTAGTGCGCAAGCCGCCGTTCCACCAGGTGGAGAACTGTGAGCCGGCGCGCTGGGTATAGCCGGGTTTTCCTTCCACGTTGAGCCGGTTGTTCATAGCAGCGCCTACAGCGTCTATACTCGTTACGATCAGCGGATCGAACACATGGTTGAAGGGATCGCGGTATGGCGGGCCGGCCAGCACGGAGCCCGCGGGGCCGCGCTGGTGGTGATTGTACATGATTTGCGGGAGCCACTCTACAAACAGCTGGCGGCTGATGTTCTGGCTCTCTTTTATGTTCATCATGTAGAAGTCGCGGTTATTATCGTGTCCTACATACTTTTCGTATAGCCGTGGTATGTTAGTAGCTCTTTTGCTGGTATCGGGTTCGCGCATGTACCAGTCAGACACCAGTTCCTGCCCGTCGGGGTTGGCATGTGTTAAGAGGATGATATCGTTGTCCAGGATATTCATGGTTTCCGGATCTGTACGGCTTACCAGCTGCCACATGGTTTCTATAAGCTGGTGGGTGCCTACTACTTCGGTAGCATGCAATCCGCCGTCGATCCAGATGATGGACTTCCCCTCTGCGGCCAGTTCGCGGGCTTGCTGGTCGGTAAGACCTTCCGCGTGTGCCAGTTGCTGTGAGATGGTTTTATACCGTTCCAGCCGCTTTATATTTTCCGGGGAAGAAACGATGAGCATATACTGGTGACGGCCTTCTTCTGTAAGCCCGATATCCACCAGTTTTGTACGGGGAGAAGCCGACAGCTTTTTAAAGTAGGCGGCCGTTTGTGTATAGTTGGCCAGTTTATAATCATCTCCTATATTAAAACCAAAGTGTTCTTTGGGAGATGGTACCTGCTGTGCCCATGCGCCGGCTGCGGCAGTCAGCAACAGGAGTAGCAGGCCGTAAAATTTCCTATTCATACGGGTTATCAGTTTCAGTTGATCAAAACGGGTTCTCTATTGTTTTTTAAACCTCACACCTACGCGGCAGTCGCCGGGTTCGCCTCTTGCTTCATCGCAGATATTGTTGAAGAAGGTGACGATCCTGCGGCCATCGGCCAGGTTGAGGATAAATTTGAACAAAAAGTAATCGTTTACGCCCACATTTGAAAGACTTACATGATTCAGTGTTGCCAATTGCGCTGCTGTAAAGGAATACGTTTTCGGGAAGGTGGTCACGGTTTCATATAAATGATCGTTGGTGCCTACTATGCTGGGCAACGGAAACTGTGCGATGTTCGTATATTGGTTACCGGGAGAAGAGATCACTAACGGATAAGCAGGTACGCTGGTTTCGGCTTTATTATAGCTGGTATACACTTCAATAGAAGTAACGGTTTCTTTCCCGAATCCTTCCCAGCTGAGGGCAAAGGCAAACTGCTGACTGGCCACGTCCGGATCTTTCAGGTTAAAGAAAGCTACTTTGCCTGCCTGCCGCGTTGGCAGGGCTGTTTTGGTAGTATCTATCGTAACTACCGGCACGGCGGTATAGGTATATCCCTCCCATTCGTACTTCACCTTTTTACAGGAAAATGCAACCGATGAAATAAGCAGTATGGCAACTATAAAATGTTTCATAATTATAATTTTAGTCCCGTAAAATTTTTTACTTATTTATCCCAGAAAACCGGTGTTGTTTGTTGCGCTACCTGCAAGCGGCCGGCGTCATCCCCTAAACTGGTATTGGCGGTAAGCTCTGTTTCTGAATAATATAGGCGCAACGGGAAGGTATTGAGCGGCGACAGCGGCGTGCGCAGCGTTGGTAAACCGGTACGGCGATAGTCGTTATACGCTTCCATGCCATTGCCGTATTCCGCGATGTATTTCTGTGTCATCACCAGTTCCAGTTTACCGGCATTGCTGGCGGCGTCATATTTCACCAGCAGGCCTGCGGCAAAGTCGGCGATGGTGGTGGTGGTTAATGCAACGCCGCCATTCGCGGCGGCATAGGTGCTCACGCTGTTGAGATGTGCGGTGATACCGTCTTTAAACGCCTGCCGGGCATCGTCGCCGGTGTTGAGCGTAAGGGCTGCTTCTGCACGGATGAACTTCACCATGGCGTTGGTGATCATAGGCATGATGCCTGCGCCGGTGCCATCTGTAGGGCCTACTACTTTGAGGGCGCCGGTGGCATTGGTATTGGTAAGGAATTGATTGGTGACGGGCATATTATTTACCGGTGCATTGTCGTACAAACCGCCGGCGGGATAGATACCGAAGGTAGAGCGCCGGTTCAGATCGGCCGGTGCGGCGGTACCATCGCCGGGGTTGCGGCCATAGTAGCCGTTGCTGTTGGCCGAATTATTTAATCCTGCCGTGGCGTTCTGGCGAATGATGTAGTAGCGCAACCGGGGATCGTCGTTGTTAAAGAGCAGGTCGATCAGCGACTGGCTCATATAAAACGTTTTGCTGCCCTGGTATTCCGACCGGTGCCAGGGATGCCTGTTGTTGGGATTTTGCCCGGGCCCGAAGCGGAAGGTAAAGTCCGATGCGTTGGTATTGGTGGCGCCACCAATCAGCGTGGCCGGATCGGCGATCAGCGCCTGTATAGCGGTAGCGGATCGTGCAGGATTCACCAAGCGGATCTGGTTATACAGCTTTAGCTTGAGCGAGTTGGCCATCATGAGCCAGGAGCTTTTAAGCCCGCTGTACAGGAGATCGGATGTAGCGGGAACCAGTGTGGTGGCAGAAATTTTCCCGGCATCAACAGCTGCTTCGTCGATCATCTTCAAAAGATCTTCATAAATATCCGCACCTTTTTCAAACGGCGGGCTCACCGTTTCCTGGCCTTTTTGTGATTGTGAATAAGGAATATCTCCCCACATATCCACCATCAGGCTTACGAGGTATGCCTTCTCCAGTTTGGCGATGGCCACGTAGCCCCATTGTTCCTGTGCCGTGCCCGTTTTTATAATAGCCTCCAGGTCGTTCAGCGTTTGTGTGTAAAACCCGTCCCATGAGTCGTTGAAGCTGGTGCCCTGTTGCTGCAGCCTGCTCAGGCCGGAGGAGAAAACGGTGTACTGCATAAAAGTGGCGGTGCCGCTGTTCAGCTGGTACATGTTGGCTGCCATTGATACTTCTGTAGCCGGCAGCAATAACGATAACTGGGCAGTGGTGGGATTGTTTGGATCTGTATTGATATCTACAAATTTTTTACAACCGGTAACTGTGAAAACACCTGCCAGTGCTATTGTATATGCAATATATTTAAGTGCCATCATCATATCAGGTTTTATGATCAGAAAGAACATTTCAGGTTTACACCAAAGCGACGGGTGGTGGGTACTGCCAGGTTATCGTATCCCTGCGAGTTACCAACGCCGAGCGAACTGACTTCCGGGTCGAAGTTGGTATACTTCGGGAAGTTGGGAGCGCTGTACCAGAGGTTTCTGCCGGTAACAGAAATGAAGGCAGACCCGAAAGGTGTTTTACCTAAAAAGCTTTTGGGAAGTTCATATCCCAGCGCCACTTCCCGCAGGCGGAATACCGTGGCATCGAATACCGATCCTTCATTGATACCGCCGTTGCCTGGGCCCATACTGCTGCTGAAGAAGTGATCTTCAAAAGACAGCGCCACGTTATTCGGGATCTTATTGCCTTTGTCGTCCAGCAGTGGCGTTTGTGTATTGATATCACCCAGCACGCCCGGCGACACGATAGTGAATTCGCGGTTTTCCATGTCGCGGGTAACGCCGCGCGACAGCATCTCCGCTACGGTGCGGGAGTACAGTTGTCCGCCTTGTTTCCAATCGAACAGGATATTCAGTGAGAAGCTGCGGAAGCGGAAAGTATTGGTAATGCCTACCATGAAATCGGGATTGGGATTACCGATTGCTTTGAGTGCGCCGGAGATCAGTGGTTTGCCTGTGTTGGGATCTATGAGCACATTGCCTTCCTCGTCGCGTGCATAGGCTGTTCCCTGGATAAGGCCGTATGGTTGGCCTACAACGTGCACGCTGCTGGTACCGTTGGTGCCGCCATAGCTGAAGCGTTCATATCCTCCCAGGTCGCGGATGATGTTCCTGTTGCGGGTAAAGTTGGCCGAGATATCCCAGTTGAGGCCATTATTGGATTGCAAGGGCACTACCGTTAAACCTAGCTCCACGCCTTTGTTGGTGGCTTCACCCAGGTTAAGGATCTGGGTAGTATAGCCGGAAGAGGGTGCAGCAGTAACCTCGAAGATCTGCGAGGTACTTTTCTTATTGTACCAGGTAAAGTCGACGCCTATACGATTATGAAAGAACTGCAGTTCTGTTCCCAGTTCCAGTTCCGTAATAAACTCCGGTTTCAGGTTAGCGTTGGTGAGCAGGTTGGCCTGAGTAACCACGTTATATACGCTGCCACCTGCCGGCGTAAAGGGCAGTCCTACGTTTGCGGGCGTAGTGCTGGCGCCGAGGATCGGGTTGATCTGGTAAAAGTTTTGTGTCTGATAAGGAGAGGCTTCGTTACCTACCTTGGTGTAACCTGCTCTTACTTTACCGAAGTTCAGTACTCCTTTTGGGAGGTGCAGCGCTTCTGTGAATACCAGTGATCCGTTTACACCGCCGTAGAAATAGCTTTTGTTATTGGCGGGCAGTGTAGAGGAAATATCGTTGCGTCCAACAAAGTTGAGGGAGGCAAAGTTTTTATAATCAAAGGTGATGTCTGTAAAGAAGGCGTAGTAGCGTTGTTTCAGGATGTTCCTGTTATTGATCAGCTGTATCGGTGTTACTGAGCTGGTGTTGTTCATGTCTATCAGGTCGGCCACGATGATATTATCCCCGTAAAATGCTTTCCTGTCTGTAAGCCGCTGGTTCACATTGTTACCAACGATTGCCCGCAGCGATATATCTGATGTAAGAGGTTTGGTGGCGGTTACCAGCAGGGTGTTATCCAGTTCCTGGCGGTAAATATTATCTGATGTGATGCTTCCGTTGGGATAGGAAGAGCTGCCTTTACCGCGTACGCTCATTCGCCTGTCGGTGTATGCGTTAAAGCCGATGGTATTCTGCACATTCAGCCAGGGCAGCGGATCGAAACCCAGTACGAGGTTACCGTAGTACCTGTCCACGTCGCTGGTAGAAGGACTGTGTTTCACTGACCAGTAGGGATTATCAATTCCCGTATAGTCGTATACGTTACTACCATCCAGCGGGTTCTCGTAAGGGTAGTTAGTGAGATCGTAGCTGGTTGGTACGTACATGAGGGTAGACATGATAGAGCCTGTGAGGCCGCCTACCGGTGGTGTTTTTTGCCGGGTGGTGACGTAGTTGATAGCGCCGCTGGCATAGAATTTATTTTCCAGCCGGATGTTTCCGCCGATGTTGACAGAGGTACGGGTTATTTCATTGCCGGGTACTACGCCTTTATTTTTTGTGTTGGAGAAGCCTGCGTTGAAGTTTCCTTTTTCGCTACCGGAAGAGATGGTGATGGCATTTTCGTATACGCTACCCTGGCGGAAGAAATTTTTCGCATTGTCCTTCGCATACGATTTGTAGGGCACCTGGATGGGCGTTACGCCATCTGCTTCGTAGAACTGCGGGAACACGGCGGAAGAGAACTGCCGCGTGAGCTGATGCGGAACGGTAGCGCGTGTGGGCAGGATGCTTTCCACTCCTTCAAAGGGCTGGCCCCAGGAAGCGTATACCCCTTGCCGGTAGTCGTTGTTGGTACCTTGTCCGTATTTGGTTTGATAATCGGGCAGGCCGGACACCTGTTCCACGGAATAGCCGGTGTTGTAAGTAATTTCTGTGCCTTTCCTGCTTTTCTTTTTACCTGCTTTCGTGGTGATGATGATAGCGCCGTTAGCGGCTCTTGATCCATACAATGCGGCGGCGGCGGCGCCTTTCAGCACCGTCATGGTCTGGATATTATTCGGATCGAGGTCGAATGCGCGGTTGGTAACGCCTGCGCCGCCTACGGTGGTCGCGCCTACGTTGGCGAAGCTGGAGTTATCGAAGGGAACGCCGTCTACCACAAACAGCGGCTGGTTGTTGCCATTGAGTGAGGAGTTACCGCGGATGGTGATATTGGTACCACCTCCGGCTACGCCGCCGGCAGATTGTACATTCACACCGGCTACTTTCCCGGTAAGGGCTCTTACGGGGTCCGGTTCTGATTTCTGTGCCAGTTTATCCGAGGTGATGGTGCTTACGGAGTAGCCTAGACTGTTTTTCTGGCGGGCAATTCCGGCAGCTGTTACTACGAAGTCCTGCAATTGTTTTACGGCGGCTTTCAGTCGTACGATACCGGCGTCAGCGGCTTTTACTTCGGTGATGCTGTATCCGATGGCGGTAACTACTAGCGTGGCGCCTTCTTTGACTTTCAGGGTGAAGGTGCCGTCGCCTGCCGAGGTAACGCCATTGCCGGTACCTTTTTCCATGACGGTAGCGCCGGGGAAGGGATCGCCTGTTTCATTCAGTATTTTTCCTTTCACTACAATATCCGCCAGTGCGATGGAGGTCATCATATCCGGGCTGGCGGTACGTTTAGCGGCGGCGTCATTATCTGTAAGAATGATATAGTCGTCGTTCACTACAAAACCTATTTCGAGGCGGCCGAGGAGCCGGTCGAGCACCTTACCGAGTGCTTCCTGGTCGGCCCTTGCGGATACTTTCCTGTCGAGCGCGATGTGGCTGGAGCTATATACAAATTTCACTTCTGCTTTGCTGTGGATCTGGTTCAGCACACCTTTCAGGCTCATATCATCTGCCTGCAGCGATATTTTCCTGTCGAGAACTCCCTGGGCGTGTGCCGCAGCGGGATGCGTAATACCATAGAGTAATACGCCTGCCATCAGGTTGGCCGCCGTTACTTTCTTGCATTTGGACAGGAAGGCATTTGTCTTTAAATTTATGAGCATAGACCTTGTACTTTGTTAGATTTCGGAAAGAATTTGACAAAGGAATTCCCTTACCGCGCTGTCACGCGGTGATAAACAGGGCTATTTATCATAAGCTGGCGGGGCTGTCACCCCTCCGGCTTTTTTAGTTGGAAATGATGTTAGCCATGATGTTAGATTTTTGTGTTTGACTCGGTTTGATTGTGGTTGATAACAGGTTCATTTTTCACTTTTTTTGTTTGAGTAAAATAGTTTTGCCGTTGATCCCGAAGTCCAGGTTGAGTGCCTGGCTGATCATCTCCATTGTCTGTTGTAAAGACTGGTCAGTAAAATCTGCCGTGATTAGATTTGTGTTGATTACTGCGTCCTGCAGTTGTATGTTTATCTCAAATTTATTTTCTATCCGTTGTAAAACCTGTTGCATGGTGGCATCGTTGAATGCCATGTTATATTCTGTGCCTTTTGTGATATCGCTGATGGGCGGCGTTCCTTCTTCCTCTTTCCGTATAGCCGTTCCTGTTGTGGCATATATTGCCTGTTGTTCCGGGTACAATACGACGGGAGCCGATTGCGGCGCGCTGAGTGCAATTTTTCCCGTAAGCAGGGTCACCTGTGTTTCTTTGCCTGTTTCCCGGATATTGAAACTGGTACCCAGCACGGTGGTGGTGAGTGTGCCGCACTTCACCAGGAACGGATGCCGCGGGTCTTTCGCAATTTCAAAGAGGGCTTCGCCCTGCAATGTTACTTCGCGGTTACCGGCGCCAAAACCTGCCGGGTAAATTAATTTACTGTTTCCTTTGAGCCAAACGATAGAGCCATCGGACAGGATATGTTTTTTAGTTTTGCCGGGAGTACTTTGCAGCGACACCAGGCGATGCGGCGCTACTATGTTCAACATTTCCTTTTTGAATATAGCGCCGGCGATAATGATACCCGCGATGCAGGCAGCCGCTTTCCAGTAGCGGAACAGCGGTGTTATTATGCCTGGTTGCCGGTATTGATTGATGCGCTTTACCAGGTGATGGTATCCTGCTATTCTGGCTGCTTCCTTTTCTGCTTCGGGCATCGCATCAAATGCGTGTTCGTCGCCTATTGCATCCAGCCACTGCTCCAGCTGTTGCGCTTCCGCAGCTTCCAGCGTGCCATTTAGATATTTCTCGATTAAATTTTTAAGATCCTGGTTGTTCATCAGTTTTTCACACTTGTATTTAATCAGGCAGTTAATAGTGTCACCTATAGATAAGTACACTTTGAAAAGCGTAACACCTACGTCTTTTAAAAAAAATTTAAAAATAAAAGACCGGGTAGGCCATATTACTGTTGCAGGGCTGTATTCAGCACCAGGATGATGAGGCACAGGTGATGCCCCAGCACCATTCTAAGCTGCCGGAGCGCTTTGGTAAGATGGTTTTCCACTGTTTTGTGAGAGATGTTCAGTGTATTAGCGATGTCGGTAACAGAAAGGTGTTGATGGCGGCTCATCCTGAATACCTGCTGGCATTTTTCCGGGAGCCGTGATACTTCTTTCTCCATGGTATTTTTCAGATCGGTAGCCGCGATACTTTCCTCGTTGGAATTATCGGATCGCTGTTCAGGTAATTGCGCAAACTGGTGGATATAGGTTTTGCGGATACGGTCTGATTTGAGATAGTTGAGTAGCTGGTACTTTACCGCGGTAAATAGATACGCGGAGAGCGTGTGTGTGAGTTGCAGTTCTTCATGTTTTTTCCAGAGGGAAAAAAATACTTCCTGGATAATTTCTTCTGCTATTTCTTTACTTTTCAGCCTGTTGTAAACATATCCGTATAAACGGGGCCAGTATTCGTTGTAGATAGCCTCATATGCACCCATATCACCTTCCTTCAGTAAGGCTAATATGTGAGATTCATCTGATTGATTATATTTTTTTATAATGTTCAATATTTCCGTTTATTCAGATGTTATAAACATAAACAAACGAAAAAAATACCAATTATCATAATAATAGGATGATAATTTATGTTGGAACACTTAAATAAATTGATTTTTTATAGGTAACGTGTTAAGTAACATGATAAAATGGCCTGGAATAAAAAAGAAAAGGCCGCCTTGTTACGGGACGACCTTTCCTGCCTATGAGTGGTTGGTTAAATATTATCTTCTCTTCCTGTAAAGCAGCAGTGTAGTAGCAAAAATCAGCAGTGATACGGGTATTACGCCAAAGAAAAATATCCGCATGGTCAGGATCCCCTGATCATCGCTGTCGATTACATCTTTTGATCTGATGGCGCCGGTATTTACGGGGAAATCGCCGTAGGTAAACCAGCGGAATAATTCTGTGATCAGCGACTGGTTCCATACGGAGGGTTTGCGCCGCGCCAGCTCGCCGGTGCTCATAAAATCGGCATCGCCGGTAACAATGATGCGTTGGGTTTTGCCCGCCACTTCTCTTTCGGCGGCAATGGCCAGTGCCTGGTTATTTTTTGCCAGCAGCAGCGGTACCGAGTGGAAACCGTGCTGTTGTGCATACTGAAGATTCACAGCGCCCGGCATGGATACCACCGCACTATCACCCTTGAATGCGGCGAGCTTTGGAGAGATCTTCCCGGCATCGTCTGAAAAACGGGCGAGGATAAAGTCGGGTGCATAGTCCCTGCTTTCCTCCTGTACCGGCGCTGCGCCGGGTTGCACGCCCAGTTGTTGCAGTAAGGGTTGCAATATTTCCTGTGATCCTGGTTCTGTGATCACGAACAGGTTTCTGCCGCTGGCAATATATTGGTCCAGTTTTGCCTGTGCTGCCGGCGGGAGGGCTGTTTTCGGATCAGCAATTACCAGCACTGAAGTGGCGGCAGGAATTTCTTCACTGGTAAGATTTACGGTATCTACATTAAATCCCTGGTTAATCAACGCCCCCCTGAAGGTGAGTTCATTTACAAACATCCTGAATGCGGCATCACCTGCTTTTGTGATGCTTCTTTCGCCGTTGCCTGCAACAAACGTAACCACGGGTATTTCAGCAGGTGTTACGATACGTTTCAGCGCAGCGGTAAATTCCTGTTCGCCGGGATATATCATGATATCGTTGTAATACCGGAGAAAAGTTTTCTTATCGCCATATTGCAGGAGCCTTACCAGCCGGTTTTCTTCAGGCCCGAGATCCACCATTTTCCGGATCTGTGCAGGTGGAATTACTTTCTTGTAATCCAGGTCCTGGATATCTGCTACTTTTTTTGCGATGGCGGCATCGCTTTCTCCGGGGTAATTTTTATAGAGATTTTTGTTGTTGGCGAAGTCGTAGTAATACACATATTCCATTTGCAGGTTGGGCATAAACCGGCGGTAGGGTGTGAGTATTCTTTCATCCGCGCTTTTCTTCTCCGGTGCGCCGAGGTAGTAATTATCGTCGAGGATATTCACATAGGTGGTAATTTTCAGCGACTTGTCCATCGCCTTTACCAATTCGCGGCTTTGCAGGCCGAGTGTATGGGTTTTGGTAGCCGTCATATCCACATACCCGGTGAAGGACGGGCGGGAGCTGATATACCCGGTAAGGAAGCAAAGCGCTATCAGTCCGAGGTACCTTACGGTACGTATCCACGGCGACTTTGCCTCCCGCTGGTCTTGCAGCCGCATGCCGGTAATGGCCAGGAAAAAGCCGATTACAAGGAAGAAGTAAAAGGCGTCTTCTGTGCTGATCAGTCCATAAATAAATTGTTCGGTTCTACCTGAAATAGACATAAAATAGGTGATATGCCGCACTGCATCATTGCCCTGGAACAGGCCACCGATAAAGTTGAGACCGGCCAGCACTGCCAATGTGCTGATAGCTGCCACCACCTGGTAGGTAGTAAGCGAGGACATGAACAGCCCGATAGCTGCATAGGCGCAGATGAGCAGGTACAATCCCAGTGCGCCGGAGGCCAGCAGTTTCCAGTCGATATGCTCAATAAAAAACGAACCGGAGATTCCATACAGGCAAATGATAACCAGCAATAGTGCGCCGTATCCCATCATGGCTACATACTTTCCCAGTACGATGTCCCTTACTTTAATGGGAGACGACAATAATAATTTAATGGAACCGCTGTGTGTTTCCCGGCTGATGAGGCCCATCGTTAACAGTGGAATATAGAAGTACAGGGTATTTTTCACGCCGGGGTAAAATCCTTCCTGCTGACCGGTGAAGATCATGGAAGTAACATCGGTGAAGTGATGTCCCATACGTTGTGCGCGTCCTATCATCTGGATATAGTGAAGGAAGTCGATTCCTATTTGTACCGGGAATACAATTAAGATAAGCCAGGCTACCGGCGAGTGAAACAGGAGGCTCAGCTCCTGGCGGGCTATTCTGATAATTATTTTCATTACTGTATGGCAGGTTTAGATTTTTTATTGGATAACTGTGCGAAAATGGCGTCCAGGGAGCTTTTCTCCAGTGTTATTTCTTTGAGGCGCCATTTTTTCTGCACACTCATTTCCACGATATTTTCAGCGATATCGGTGGCGGGCTCAAATCTTACGCGAATCGTTTTTTCTGTCAGGAACTCCACGTCTTTAATGCCTTTGATGGCTCTCAGTTCCTTTTCTTCCGGAGGGTTTTCGAGGGTGGTGATGAGGCTGTCCGGTTCTATATAATTGTTGAAAGATTCCATGGTGTCTTTAAACACCATTCTGCCGCCCTCTATCATAATAATATCCTGGCAGGTAGCCTGTATTTCCGAGAGAATATGTGAAGAGAAGATCACGGCGCGATCTGTGGCTATTTCTTTGATCAGCTGGCGTACTTCCAGGATCTGGTTGGGATCCAGGCCATTGGTGGGTTCATCCAGCACTACCAGCAGTGGCGTGTGAATGAGGGCCTGCGCGATGCCTACCCGCTGGCGGTAGCCACCGGAGAGGTTGCCGATGAGCCTTTTGCTGAAATGCGCCACACCGCATCTTTCCTTCACGGTATCTACCGCTGCTTTTATACGGCGTTTATCTATCAGGCGGAGGTGGGCGCAAAAGGTTAGGTATTCATCCACTGTTTGTTCGAGGTAGAGCGGTGCATTTTGCGGCAGGAAGCCAATCCTTTTCTTTGCTTCTTCCGGGTCGGCCCTCATATCGATGCCTTCAATGAGCACCTGGCCGCGGGTTTGACTTAACACTCCGCAAAGAATGTTCATAGTAGTGGATTTGCCGGCGCCATTGGAGCCAAGCAACCCTACAATGCCTTTCTTGTTGATTTCGAAACTGACATCTTTCACTGCCCAGTCTTTACTGTAACGGTGTGATAGTCCTTCAATTTTAACGATGTTGTCTTGCATGTGTGATTTAATTAGTCAATAGGAGGTTAATGACGCCGGCAGGTTACCGGCGTCACAAATGGAACAGGGAGGACAGGAATGACTTATGGATTCAGCGGCCAGTCCGGGTTGAATACAGTAGCATTGGGCCACAGCTGGCGCAGGTAATTATTACTGCCGGGCAGCAACTCATACGTTTTGCCTTCTGCGGTATGCTTTATTATTTTCTGAAAACGGGTTTCTTTGTTCAGGCGTTTCAGGTCGATGACCCGCATCCCGGTGAATGCCATTTCCCTTCTTCTTTCTTCCAAAACAAACCGTAATACTTTCTCACCATCATTACTGAAGTCTGCCGGTGTAAAGGCTTTATAGGCGGCCGGTGTAATCCGGTTGAGTCTTAATTTATTGATATCTGCGAGGGCAGCAGTTAAATTGTTTTCACGGGCAAAGCATTCTGCGCGGGTCAGGTACATTTCCGGCACATTGAGATAGTTGCTATAGAAATCTCCGCGGAGGAAGATCTTCACCTGGTACCTGGACATGTAATTAAACGGTGGCGCGGGAGGCCAGCCATCAGCATAGTATAATGTCCAGCGTTTATCGTCGTTGGTAAAGAGTGCACTTAATTCCGGGGAGGCGCAAACATCCATGCCCAATCCGAATGGCCGCAGGAAGTGCCGTGCCACGATGGTTTCCGGGTTAAGCTGCGCGTCGGGGATGTTGGTCCATCCGAGCGGCGCACCGGGAACATTTGGAAACGGCCCGGGGATCGTGATCTTATAATCATTCATGTTGGCCAGCTCACTTTGCAGCGACAACGCCAGGTCAGCATTTTTGCGGGCATTGGCGTAATCGCCCATAAAGAGATAGGTTCTGGCCAGTAAGGCGTATCCGCCTGCTTTACCTGCCCTGAACTTTGTGAGCTTATGATTTAGCGGCAGGTCGGCGATGGCGGCGTTGGCATCGCTGAGTACCTGGTCGTATACTTCTTTTACCGTGTTCCTTTTGAATTTTGCGTTGATGTCTGCAATCAGTGCAATGGGAATACCGTTCTGCGTGGCGGCGGTGGCTGCATCATAATGCTGTGCGTATACATTTACCAGCTGCAGGTGCTCCATTGCGCGGCCCAGCAAGGCTTCCGCGCGAACACTTTTTTTGTTGGCGTCTGTACCTTCCGTTGCATCCATGATATTGTTGATGATGCTGTTGTAGTAGAAGATCCTTTTATAGCCTTCACTCCACATGAAATCGTTGGCACCTTGTTCAAATGGAGCTGGGTTGAATGTATAAATTTTCCGGCCATGTAGCTGTTGCTTCGTGAACAGGTTGCCAGGTTCTCCTTCCGGCAGGAAAGCATCGTCTGAGAGCAGGTCCCAGAAGTAATCACCGAAGTTCACTACGGTGCCGGAGTTCAGCATATTTTCGTAATCGGCTACTGTTACCGGGATAAATTTATCCTTTGGTTTTATATCCAGGAACTTTGTGCAACCGGATAAGATCAGTATGCCGGAGATGATATAAAGATGTAATTTTTTCATGTTTCCTGGTTTTAAAAGGTGATATCTATTCCTGCCATGTAAGTGGACATTACCGGTAATGTTCTGTTTGCGTACTGGCTGGCGATTTCATAAGCTTCAGGATCAATTCCAACGGAGTTGTTGTACCAGTGGAAAGGATTTTGTACCTGCAGTGTTAATTTGGCGGAAGATAATTTTTTGACACGGGACAATGCGGACGCAAAATTATAAGAGAGCGCGATATCCCTTACTTTGATATAATCTGCCTTGAGCACATTTTGATCGGAGGCATACCAGATGAGCGTATAATAGTTGCCGCCATTACCTTTGAGATCGGGTGCCGGTAACATGCCGGGTTTATTTTCATCGCCCGGTTTGCGCCAGAAGTTCATCACCCTGCTGTCTACGTTGCTGCGGGGGAAACCATAGTCGATAACAGGCACCACATCTCTCATCACATTTCCTCCGTTGGCAATGATCATGATACTTAGTGTGAGTTGCTGATAAGTGAAGGTGTTGGTAAAACCAGTCGTGTATTTCGGTCTTAATGTGCCGCTGTATACAAGGCCGTTTATATCCGTCATGTTGGCCACAATGGTGCCGGACTGATCATAATTCTTTACCACTTTTCCTGCGGCATCGTATACCGTCATGGAACCGTTGGCCGGATCAAGCCCTGCCGATCTGAAACTGAAAACGGCATCCATCGGGTAGCCAATGCGATTTACGCCGTAGCCACCGGTAAGGCCGTATACATTTTCATCCCTGGTATTTATTTCTGTCATCTTGTTTTTGTTGAAACTCAGTGCCAGGGTGCTGCTCCAGGTGAAATGTTTCTTGTTTATATTGAGGGTGTTGAGTGCCAGCTCAATACCTTTATTATTTAAGCTGCCGTAGTTAATCAATGCGCTGGGAAATGCGTTGGTGGGATCGATGGCCTTTTCTCCCAGCAGGTCGGTGGTTTTACGGATGTAGTAATCTATTGATCCCGACACCCGGTTATTTAATACGGCGAAGTCGACACCGATATTGGTAGTAGCTGTTTTCTCCCATCTTAATGATTTATTTGGCGGATAGATGATATCCGTTGCGGTGGCATTGGCTTCAGAAAAGAAGGTAGATCTTGCCTGGAGGTAGGGGCCTACCGTTCTGGCTACGTTTCCGCCGAGGCCGTAAGTAGAGCGGATGCTCAGGCTGTTTAACCAGCTGATATCTTTCATGAAATCTTCTTCAGACATTCTCCAGCTGGCGCCAACAGACCAGAGCGGCAGGTAGCGGTAGCGGGGGTCGGTACCAAAGAGGTTGGAGTTATCTACCCGTACGCTTCCGGTAACGTTATACTTCCCGTTGTACGTATAGCCGGCATTACCATAGGCCGAGATGTACCTGTCTTCTCCATAATAAAAGTTATTATTTTCGTTATACTTCATGGAGAAGGTGCTGCCCAGGGATTCTGTTCCTTTCAGATTACCGAGAGCAATTTCATTTACCGGCAGGTATTGCAGGTTATTATCGTTATAGCCCATTTTAAACACGGAGGTCGACGTTTGTGATACTGCCCTGCGTTCCACACCGGCTAAGGCCGACACGTGATGTTTTGTGCTGATATTTTTGTCGAAGTTCAGTTGCGCGCGGGCGGTATAGGATTTTGAATTGCCACGTGTTTCGTATAGTTGTCCGCCATCAGGTACATTCTTCACCAACTCCCCGTCGATGACCTGCGCAGCGTCGTTGATCATATTTTTGGTGTAGTAAGAGTCGGGAGAATAATATGATTTATTGTAGCTGCTACCGCGTTCTGTCTGGTATTTCAGATCCAGTGTAAGGCCGCTGATAATTTTAACGGTGAATCCGCCCTGCAGCCTGAAGTAATTTGACCAATAGGAAAGATCTGATTTATACAGTTCATCCAGCGGATTGAATGTTTCATCATACAGCCCGAGGTTTTTCAGGCGGTCTATTTCATAGGGTGACTTTAATTTAGTGAACGGGGCGGAGCTGCCATCGGGATTTTTCAGTACTTCATAAGGCATATTCCGGTAAAAGGATTCGGGGCTTTCGCGGAGATACTTCCCGTTGCGGATATTGGTATTGGCGCCTACTTCTGCGTCCAGCCATTTAAACACTTTCACTTTATCTTTCATGCCCACGTTAATATCTTCATTGCCGGTACGGAAACCGTAGTCCCTGTTACCTGTATAATTCATCATGATATTATACTGGTGGATTTCGTTTCCGCCGCTGGCGGAGAAGCTGTGGCGTTGTTTGACACGGTTACGCATGAACAGGTTTTCCAGCTGGCTTTGCCCGTTGGCGTTCCTTAAATTATTGAGGGTATTGTCGAGATCAGTTTTGCTGATGAGATTTTGCTCGTAATTATAGAGTGCTTCCATTGCTTTTGGCTGGCCTGCACGTTTGATGACATCGTTATAACCAGGATGCCAGCTATTGAACAGTTCCTGTTGCAGATCCACCATCTGGGAGGAATTGAGCAGGTGCATATAACCTGCGTCAGGGATGCCTGTTATAAACACGGTGCTGTTGAAGTTGACCGTGAGTTTCCTGTTGCTGCCATACCTTGTGGTAATGGAGATCACGCCATTGGCTGCCCTGGTTCCGTAGATCGAAGCGGCGGCGGCATCTTTCATTACTGTTACGTTCACTACATCAGCGGGGTTGATATAGTTAAGGTCTCCTTCGAATGGAAAACCGTCCACCACATATAACGGGTTTTGGTTGCCGTATAAGGTGGAAAGTCCGCGGATATTAACGGCGCCGTTCTGCATAAAGAGGCCGGGCACAGTGCCTTCCAGGCGGTCCATAATATTGGTTTCCATCCTGGCGCCGAGTGTTTTTTCTGTAATCACGCTGAATGATCCGGTGGCGCGTTCTTTTGGGATTGATTGATAGCCGGTGTTGGCCGTAACATTTAATGCTGACAAGGTAGCCGAGATGACAGACAAAACGATGTTACCGATATTCCCGGTTCGCAGCATACCGGGAGTTACTGTCACCTCTTTGGTTTTATATCCTATAAAGCTGATGCGAAGTACATCCCCGGCAGATACCGGCAAGGTGAAGTTGCCTTCTGAGTTGGTAATAGCGGGTTGACTGGCGCCAGGCACCTGCACCGTAGCCCCGATGAGGGGAATGCCGGTGCTGTCGGTAACATGCCCTGTTACCGGTGATTCTTTCTCCAGCATGGCGATATTCGAGGCAGCAGGAAGCTTGCTGTACAGCATGATGGTGTTGCCTGCTATTTTATAGTTGAATGGTTGGTCCTTCATCACCAGTTCCAGGAAGCTGATCAGGGGCATATTCTGCACTGATACTGATACGGCGCCGGCCTGTTTCAGCAGTTCAGATTTACCCCACACCACGAAACCCGTTTGTTTTTTGATGGCGGCAAAAAGTTTTTCCATTGGGACGGCTCGTCCGGAAAAGGTGACAGATTGCGAAAATGTGTTGGCTGATACATGTAAGCAAATGGTAAGAAGGAGAACACTGGTAAATCTCATAATCCGGAGCATTTTGGTTGGGAGCCGGCACGGCAAGTCCCAACGGCTCCAATAAGCAGTTTTTTGCATAGATTTGCAACGTTTGGTTGTTAAAAATGGAGGTCTCGAAACCTGATTTAAGTCAGCCAGCAACTTTCCGGAAGTGTTGGTCGCACTTCCGGCTTTTTTTGCCGGTCAACCTGTTTTAGTTGATATTCATTACTGGCATAGTGTTTCAGTTTTATGGTATCCGGGATAAATAATATACGTTAAGGCATTACGATCAGCCGGCGGCCCTCTTCCAGCCGGAAATGCACATCCGACCGTTCCAGCCCCGCGAGCACATCAGAGAGTTGCAGGGTTCTGCTCATCTCACCAAAAAAGTGAACATCGGGCACATTTCCTTCATACACTACTTCCAGGTTGTACCAGCGTTCCAGCTGGCGCATCATTTCCCGCAGGCCCACTCCTTCGAGGTTAAACAGGCCGTTTTTCCAGGCGATGGCCTTTTCCACATTTGCGTTCCGCGTTACTTTTATACCAGCATCGCCTGTCTGTAGCTGATCTCCTGGTTTTAACACCACGCTGCCAGCGGTTTGATTGGTAAGGGATATACTGACTGCTCCTTCCACCAGCGTAGTATAGCTATTCTTTTCATTCGTGTATGCGTTTACGTTAAAACCGGTACCGAGTACCTGGATGTCCATTTTCCGGAGCACATTCACCCTGAAGGGTTGTGCTGCGTTGCCGGCAACTTCGAAATAGGCTTCCCCGGAGAGTTCCACTCTCCTTTCCTTTCCTTTGAAGGCTACAGGAAACTGCAGGGAGCTGGCGGCATTGAGCCATACTTTGGTGCCATCCGGCAGTACCACCTGGAATTGCCGTCCTTTGGGTGTGGTGATGGTATTGTATTCCATTTCGCCTGCACCCGGGGCTTCCTGCGTGTATTGGAGGCCGTTACTTTTCAGGACTATGGTAGTTCCGTTCTGATGGGTGATGATACCGTTTCCCATGCTGTCGAGCACCATCTGTGAGCCATCCGCCAGCGTAAGGATGGCGCCATTTTTCCCGGGAGCTATGTCCGGCAGCGTGTTTCCGGCGATAACAGCAACCGGTTGCCGGCGATGATAGTGGCTGATAAACCAGGCAGCTGCCCCAAACAGTAACACTACAGCGGCCGCCCATCCCCATTTGTGGAGGAAATGTACACGGTGAAGCGGTTTGGTAACCGGGTCGTTTGATAGTTTATCCGATGACAGGATCTGGTCAGCCACCTGCATCCAGTGTTGCTGGTTGTAGGCCGGCAAGGCGGTTGAATGATGTTCCTTCAGCCAGCCTTCCACGTCGTCGATGGAAGCGCCGGTTTCGTCCCGGTCAACCCAACCGGTTAATTCGTCCAGTTCTTCCTCTGTGGCAGTGTGTGTTGCCAGACGATCGAGTAAATATGCCAGTCGGTGGTGATGTTCCATTTATGAAGGTGATACAGGTAAATGAAAGTGATGTATGTCCCCTTATCTATACCAGACAATTGAGCGGGGAATTGGTACCGAAAAAAAGTGAAGTTTTTTTTCAGAGGGACTGTTTATTCAGATGAGTATATCTATCAATATGGCGAGGAGCAGCGGGTAGCCGGCCTTTTGCAGGGAGGAGCGGATATTTTTCAACGCCATTACCAGCAGGTTTTTCACCGTGCTGATGGCGAGATCCATATGTTGTGCGATTTCACTGCTGGAGAGTCCCTGTTCACGGCTAAGGCGGTAGATTTGTTGCTGCTTCTCCGGTAATTGCTGCACAGCCTTGTTCACCAGGCCCAGCAACTGCCGGAATTCAATCATGTCTGCCACCGGCAGGTCCTTACCCGAGCTGTCTTTTTCATAGCCAACGGTATGCATTACTTTATCGCGGATGGTTTGGCGACGGACATAGTTCACGGCCAGGAAAAAACAGATTTTTTTAATCCAGGCGCCTGGTTGTGCCACTTCCGTGAGTTGGTCGCGGGCTACCCATATTTTGAGAAAGGTATCCTGTACCAGGTCGTCTGCCACTGTCACTGATCCGGTAATACGTGCTGCCATCGCCTGCAGGCGTGGTGCATAAATTTCAAAAAGACTCCTGAACGCAGATTCGTCGCCGGCCGCTATCCGCTTATAAAGGTCAGGAGCATCAATAGAATGGCCCTCGCTCATTGACAACCTTGCTTGCGTGAAATAACAAATGTGACGGCAAGGTAGAATAATAATGTAAAATTCCATAGCACCCGGGGAAATGTGCTGATGGACGTATTTTATTAACGGGAAAGCATATAAGCTACCAGCGCCATGGCAGTGATACCTGCTACATCATTCCAACGGAAAGGGGATGTCTGGCGATAGTTGTTTAAATGATGGTGAGATGGATAGGCCTCGTATATCAGGCTCCTGCTGTTGCTGCTGTCTTTGACAGCGGGCAGGTATTGCTGCCATGACCACTGTTTATGGTTGGCAGTCTGCCCAAAGGAATTGGTTTTCGGGGCCGGCAGCAGCAACATTTCTTTCTTGCCGGTGATCGCGCTGCTGTCCTGCGCAGGTGCGGTTAAAGTAACGCCCACGGCCAAACCGGCGGTGAGCATGATTGCCCGGAAATAACTTTTCAATTGATCTGGTAGTAGCATGGTAATAGTCCTCCTGTATTCAGGACGCATGGAATTCGCCGTTCCCCTATGCGCGGGGTATTTTTTTTCCGGCAAAATAAAGAGCCTTCGTATTGCAGGGCAATACAAAGGCTCTTTATTTTTATAGAGATAAATTACGCCTGGTTGTTTTGCACCGGAAAAAGCGTGCGCAGCGCGGGAATACGTAAAAAGAGGCTTACCCATACCAGGATACCGAACACCACCGGGAAATAATAGGGTTCGTTGATCCTGGACATGATGGCTACAGCGCCGCCGAGGTAAGCGGTGACCAGTATCGCACCCAGTATAGCCGTACGGGGAATGGCATACAAAATAGTGGCGATGAGCAATATAATGCCGATACCCTGTACCTGTTCTGCCGGCCAGCCCAGCTTTACGCTGCCTTCCATGGAAGTGATGTTCTTAATTACTTTCATGATGGCGTCTACCAGGAGAAAGAGTACACAAAGAACGGTGATTACCCAACCGGTAATATTAGCTGCTTTAGAAGGAGCTTTCTTATTCAGATAAATTGTTTGCGCTTCCATATAAGTTGTTTTTTTGTTTTTGTTTGATTTGATTGACAATACAAACTTACCGGCATTTGTGCGCATTCCTGCTGGGGAAATACGACATTCTTACTGGTTGATTGCGACAATTCAGGAACATCTTACCTTTGCGTCATGGATTATTTCAAAAAGCAGCTTGATTTATTAAAAACAGAGCGGGAAGAAGACAGGAAATCATACAAACAAATGACGGAATCCACGTCTGTAGCAGATCGCAGGGCAAACGGACTTACCTGGTACCCTATTGCTATCAGGGGATCAGAGATGAGCCGGGGAGATTATCTGACTGTGGAAGTGGAGCGCACCACTCACCAGGACCTGCCGCATCAGCTGCGTTTTGGCGCTTCTGCCGTATTATTTTCCAATCATGATCCAAAGCAGGATCATCTTGAAGGCACTATCACTTACCAGGGCGGGAACAGGCTGAAGATCACCCTGCGCACCGACGAGCTGCCGGAATGGGCCAGTGATGGTAAACTGGGCATCGACGTACTTTTTGATGATAACAGTTATGACGAAATGCAAAACGCCCTGAAACAGGCGGATGCATTGCAGGATAAAGTACCCGAAGGACGGCTGATAAAAATACTGACCGGGGAAAAGAAACCCGTGTTTCATCCGGATATTACTCCTTATGTAAATCCCGCGCTGAATGCCTCCCAGCAATCGGCCGTTAATAAAATACTTTCCGCCGGCGACCTGGCCATTGTACACGGTCCGCCCGGCACTGGCAAAACCACTACCCTGGTACAGGCCATTAAAGTGCTGATCAAACAGGAGCAACAACAGATACTTGTGGTGGCGCCTAGTAATACCGCAGTGGATCTGCTCAGCGAAAAGCTATCGGATGAAGGACTGAATGTGTTGCGGGTGGGCAACCCGGCGCGCGTATCAGAGCGGCTGATGTCGCTCACGCTCGACAGCAAAATATCTGAGCATGCCAGTATCAAAGAAATCAAGCGCCTGAAAAAGCAGGCGAATGAGTTCCGCGACATGGCCCACAAATACAAGCGTAACTTTGGCAAAGCAGAAAGGGATCAGCGGAAAGCCTTGTTTGACGAGGCCCGCAAGATCATGAAAGAAGTAGGCAATACAGAGCAATATATTATTGACGACCTGATCTCCAAGGCACAGGTGATTACGGCCACCCTGGTGGGCGCCAATCATTATACCGTGAAAAATTTAAAGTACCATACGGTTGTAATAGATGAAGCCGGGCAGGCACTGGAACCTGCCTGCTGGATCCCCATCCTGAAAGCGCAAAAGGTAATCCTTGCCGGAGACCATTGCCAGCTGTCGCCCACCGTAAAATCGGAGGAAGCCGCCCGTAAAGGTCTCAGCACTACCCTGCTGGAAAAATGCACCGCCCTGCACCCCGAAAGCGTAACGCTGCTGGAAGAACAGTACCGTATGCACGCCACTATCATGGGATACTCTTCCAGTATCTTTTATGAGGATAAATTAAGGGCCCATGCCTCTGTTGCCGGACACCTGCTGTTTTCCGAAGATAACCCGCTCAGCTTTGTAGACACTGCCGGTTGCGGTTTTGATGAAAAGCTGGATGGCACCAGTACCACCAACCCGGAAGAAGCTGTTTTTTTATTTAAACATCTTACCCGGCTGGTAACTGCGCTGGGGGAACATTACCAGCCGAAAGACTTTCCCACGGTGGCGGTTATATCTCCCTATAAACAACAAATACAATTATTAAAAGAGCAGCTGCATCACTCCCCGTTGTTGCAGCCCTATGCAGACAAAATATCTGTGAACACCATCGATAGTTTCCAGGGACAGGAGCGCGATATTGTGTATATCAGCATGACGCGCAGCAACACCGAAAATAAAATAGGCTTCTTATCAGACATCCGGCGGATGAATGTAGCGATGACCAGGGCCCGCAAGAAGCTGGTGGTGATAGGCGACAGCGGCACCCTTTCCCAGCTTGGGTTTTATGCGGATTTCATCACTTATGCGGAGCATAAAAACGCCTACCAGAGCGCATGGGAGTTTATGGATGTGTAACGCTGGTTGTCATTACCTTTTCCAATACCTCAAAAAAAGCCGGTTGCTGTTCAAACATCGGGAAGTGACCCGAAGCCTGGATCCAATGCAGTACGATATCCGGGCGGATGATCTTCAGTTCGTAGGTATAGAAAGCCAGGGGATCCTGGCGGCTGCCGATCACGGTGACCGGCCCTTTATATTGCGGCAGGTTTTTACTGAGATCAAAATGGGTCCTTTGCAGGTCTGATACCATTAACCCCTGCATACGGACATTGGGTTTTGCCACATAAATCTTCGCCATGAGGCTGTCGATGTCCGCTTTGTTGTAAATGTATGCCAACCGTATGGTGCGGTTATACAGCGCACTGTCTGCGCCAGTTGCCCTCCCTCCTTCTATCTTTTTGCTCAGGGAATCCATCAGCGCCAGGTCGGATACACCCAGGCGTGCCCGCAGGTTGTTCATATGCGTGGTCATGAAATCGGCGGAGAACTTATAGTAGCCAGGATTTGCCAGCACCAGGGCGCGCACCTTTTCCGGGTGGGCAGCTGCGTAACTCATGGCCAGCATAGCGCCCCAGGAGTGGCCGTAAATAACGGTTTTGCTGATCCCTTCTTTCTGCAGCAACCGCTGAATGTCTTCCACGGCGGCTTTGAGGTTAATAGTAGTAGAATCGAATGGTACGGGGATGGATAAGCCGGTGCCCCGTTGTTCCAGTAAGATGGCCTTGTAATGCTTCCCCAGCTCAATCGCCACTTCTTCCTGCTGCAAACAGGAGTTGCCAGGGCCGCCAGACAACACTATAACAGGGCTTCCCTTCCCATAAGTATGATAATAAAGCCAGCCGTTGGGGTATTTCAGTGAGTCCAGTTGCTGTGCATGGATGGGCAGGCAATACAGCAACGTGGTTAACAATAACAACAGTTTCATAAGACGGTTTTTCCCTATTAAAATAGGTGATTTCAGGCATATAATGTGCCTGTTCCCCTGAAAGCCGCTGCAGTAAAGGACAAATAATTCCTTGCCGGGAGCCTGAAAAAGCGTAACTTTGCCCGTTTTTCGGGATAAGATAAATGGTAGCCTGCTCATAATGATCAGCCTGTTTATTTTTTGAATAAATACATTATGAGTAAAATAGTTGATTACAGGAAGTTACTGGGTGTTACCAAAACTACTGAAGTAAAAGAATTGAAAACGATCTACAGGAATTTAATGAAGGAGTGGCATCCCGATAAATTTGAAGGCCTGGCAGAAGAACAGAAACTGGAAGCAGAAGCAAAGAGTAAAGAATTGATTGAGGCTTATCACTTTTTAGTAAGCATAGCACCTGAAACAATTGCTGCTGCTTTACCACAGTACACCGCCACCATTTCTGCTTCTACCCTGGTGGATTTCTCCTACCAGAAACAAACACTTCAGCTTCACTTTGAAGATGGCAGCAGTTATGAATACCTCGACGTTCCGAAAACATTATATATAAAGCTGATCAACTCTGATACGCCGGGCAGGTTCTGCCGCAGGCATATTTACCACGAATTTGTATACCGTAAAGTGAGCAAGGCGGTTGAAGCATAGCATACCTGTTAGTATGCTTTGTTTTAAAGAATAAACTATATTTGCGCCATGCGTTCATGGATCACAAAGATATCGTTGATGCTGGCAGTAATGGTTATTACTGCGCACAACGTTATGTTTCATGACCATCAGCATATCATTTCATCGTCCGGACACTTCGTCCACGATGATGATGATGATGACCACGATCATGATATGCAGCATTCGCTGGCGCTGAACCTGATTGATCACAGCTTCACTTCTCCCTCTTCCAGCCACCTGCAACACGAAGTGCCCGTTTTAACGCTGGCGCCTGCACCTGACCTGGTTTCTCTTCCGGAGGTTATCTGCTTTCTGATATCGAAAACCAGCTATCAGCAAAAGCAGGAATTTCCACCTCCGCTGCAAAGCCTTTCATTTTCGGCATTAAGAGCACCCCCTATTTTCCTTGCATAACTTCACCGGAATTTTGTTTATAAGACGGTTGTATTAATGCTATTGCGTTTAATGCATTCAATCTGATAAATCTGTCTACTGGGAATACCGGCACCGGTGGCTGCTTTCCAACCTTCCCTGCATTTTATTTTTAGTACTTATGCCCGCTCAACGGGGCGGAATGAGTATGCCAATTATTCGATATGCTGAATAAGATCATTGAATTTTCAATCCGGAACAAATTGATTGTAGGCTTATTTATACTCGGTCTTATCGGCTATGGTATTTATGAAGTCACCAGGCTGCCTATAGATGCGGTACCTGATATTACAGACAACCAGGTACAGGTAATAACCGTAACACCTTCATTAGGTGCGCCGGACGTTGAGCGGCTGATATCGTTTCCTATAGAACAGGCAAACCGCAGTATACCCGGACTGGCAAAGATCAGGAGCTTTTCCAGGTTTGGGTTATCTGTAGTGACCCTTGTTTTTAATGAGGGCGTGGATGTTTACTGGGCAAGACAACAGGTTACCGAGCGGCTCCAGGAAGTGCAAAGCCAGATACCCGGCGGAATAGGTGTTCCCAAGCTGGCGCCGGTTACAACTGGTTTAGGAGAGATTTACCAGTATACGATACGGCCTAAAAAGGGCTATGAAGACCGGTATACGGCAATGGAGCTCCGCACTATCCAGGACTGGATTGTTCGCCGGCAACTGTTGGGCGTTACCGGCGTTGCGGATGTGAGCAGCTTTGGCGGCTACCTGAAACAATACGAAATAGCGGTAGAACCGGCCAAACTGAAGTCTTACGGACTTTCCATCAATGATGTATTCAAAGCACTCGAAACAAATAACCAGAACACCGGTGGAGCCTACATTGAAAAAGAGCCAACGGTACTTTTTATTCGCAGTGAGGGCCTGGTCGGCTCAGAAGACGATATCAGGAAAATTGTCGTTAAAAATACCGGTAACGGCACGCCGTTGCTGGTAAGGGATATTGGTGAAGTGCGGTTAGGCTATGCCACCCGGTACGGCGCTTTGACCTATAATGGCGAACGTGAGGTATCAGGTGCGGTAGTAATGATGCTGAAAGGAGCCAACAGTAATGAGGTGATCAAAAAGATCAAAGCGCGTGTAGACCAGATCCAGAAAACACTTCCGGAAGGAGTGATGATCGACCCCTTCCTGGATAGAACAAAAATGGTCAATAACGCCATTGGCACTGTTGAGAAAAATCTCATGGAAGGCGCATTGATCGTGGTATTTGTACTGGTGTTGTTCCTGGGTAACTTCAGGGCCGGCTTACTTGTAGCTTCTGTTATTCCGCTGGCGATGCTGATAGCGGTAATTATGATGAACACCTTTGGCGTAAGCGGTAACCTGATGAGCCTCGGTGCGCTGGATTTCGGGTTGATTGTAGATGGCACCCTGATTATAGTAGAAGCCTGTATGTTCAGACTGCATCATTACAACAAACCCTTTATCACGCAAACGGAAATGGACGACCTGGTGTTGGAAACATCAGGCAGGATGCGAAATGCAGCGGTTTTCGGAGAGCTGATTATCCTGATCGTATATCTTCCCATATTTGCCCTCGCCGGTGTGGAGGGTAAAATGTTTAAGCCCATGGCGCAGACAGTAGCCTTCGCGCTATTTGGCGCTTTCCTGCTTTCCCTGACCTATGTACCCATGATGAGCGCACTGGTTTTAAGTAAAAAAATTCCCGCTAAACTTTCCTGGTCCGACAGGATGATGGAAAAACTGGAAGTCCGCTACCAGCGCCTGTTAAACAAGGTACTGAACATACCCAAAACAGTAATTGGAACGGCGGCAGGTTTATTAGCTATTGCTTTATTTGTTCTTTCGCAGCTGGGAGGCGAATTTATACCCCGGTTGGAAGAGGGGGATTTTGCGGTAGAAACCCGCGTACTTACCGGCAGTAGCCTGAAAACCTCTACTACTGCGGTGTCGCAGGGTGCGAAAATTTTGCTGGCGAAGTTTCCAGAAGTGGAGAAGGTGGTGGGGAAAACCGGTAGCAGCGAGATTCCTACTGACCCTATGCCGATTGATGCCAGCGACCTGATGGTAATTTTGAAAGATAAAAAGGAATGGACTTCTGCAAAAACCTTTGATGAATTAACAGAGAAAATGTCAAAGGAACTGGAAGCCATACCCGGCGTTACTTTCGGATTCCAATACCCTGTACAGATGCGCTTTAATGAATTAATGACAGGCGCCCGTCAGGATGTTGTCTGTAAAATTTATGGCGAGGACCTGGACAGCCTGGCTCAATATGCCACCCGCCTCGGGGCAGTGGTCAATACCGTGAAAGGTGCTACCGATCTGTATGTGGAAGCCATCACCGGGATGCCGCAGATTGTTATTAAATATAACAGGGACGCTATTGCGCAATATGGCCTTAACATCAATGATATAAACAGAATAGTAAATACCGCCTTCGCGGGGCAAAGCAGCGGGCTTGTTTATGAAGGAGAAAAACGTTTCGACCTGGTAGTAAGGCTGAGTGGTCAGCAGCGGCAAAACCTTACTGATGTGCAGCATTTACTAATTCCTACCCAACAGGGTTCACAGATACCCTTATACCTGGTAGCAAAAGTAGCTATAGAGGAAGGGCCCAATCAGATACAGCGCGAAGATGCCCAGCGCCGGATCATTGTAGGATTCAATGTGCGTGGCCGTGATGTGCAGACTGTAGTAGAAGAACTGCAGCAAAAGGTATCCGGTAAAATAAAATTACCACCGGGTTACTACGTTACCTATGGTGGCGCATTTGAAAACCTGGAAGCTGCGAAAAAGCGTTTAGGCATTGCCGTACCCGTTTCCCTGCTGCTTATCCTGCTGATGTTATATTTTGCTTTCAACAGTATCAGGCAAGGGTTGCTGATTTATTCTGCTATTCCTTTATCTGCAATAGGAGGCATTTTTGCCCTTGCATTGCGGGGAATGCCGTTCAGTATTTCAGCCGGCATTGGTTTCATTGCATTATTTGGTGTGGCCGTATTGAATGGTATTGTGCTCATTGCAGAATTTAACCGGTTACATAAAGAAGGACTGAACGATGTCCGGGAAATTGTGTTAAAAGGAACGAGGGTACGTTTACGGCCGGTATTGATGACGGCATCCGTGGCATCTTTGGGCTTCCTGCCGATGGCACTGAGCAATGGCGCCGGCGCCGAGGTGCAACGGCCATTGGCTACTGTGGTTATCGGGGGACTGATCCTGGCAACGTTCCTGACCCTGTTTGTACTTCCAATTCTTTACATCATTTTTGAAAAGAAGCATCTGATGAAGCAACCCAAGCATTTACCGGGCGCTGCACTCTTATTATTACCATTCCTTTTGCTGGCAGCACCTAACGCACGGGCACAACAACCGATCTCCCTTAATGCAGCGCTGGATACCGCTATGAAGAATAACCTGTCTGTCCGGAACCAACAGCTGAATGCAGACTATCTGAAAAAATTAAAAGGAGCGGGATGGGATGCCAACCAGGCGGTTGTTACCGGTGAATATGGTAAAATCAACAGCGCTTACAATGATAACCGGTTTACCATTTCACAGACCATCAAATTCCCAACCATATACAGCAGGCAAAAACTGTTGCTGAATGAAGAATGGAAAGAAGGACTGCTGAATGTTTCCGTTAAACAATCTGAATTAAAAAAGCAGGTCACTTCGGTGTACTACCAGCTCCTGTTCCTGCGCAATAAAAAAGAACTGCTTCAGTATACGGATAGTATCTATGCGCTTTTCCTGGAAAAGGCGGCAATACGTTTTAAAACGGGAGAAAGTAACATACTCGAAAAAACGACCGCCGAAACCCAGCGTGGACAAATCGCTTTGCAGGCGGGCCAGTTACAGCAGGACTATGCCATCCTGCAAGCGCGGCTGAAAGTGCTGCTCAACACGACTACTGATGTAGAACCTGATGATACACCGCTTAAAATGCCGCTTCCCGGTGGTATTGATAGCACGGAGCTTAAAAAGCATCCCTACCTCCAACTGCTGGAGCAACAGGAGCAAACAAGTTTTTCCAGGTACAAACTGGAAAAATCCAGGCTGTTACCCGACTTACTGCTGGGATACAATAACATGACCATGCGTGGTATGGGAGCGGATGATAAAGAATATTCGGGAGACACCCGGTTCCAGTCCGCCCAGATAGGCGTTGGTATTCCGCTATTCTTTGGTGCGCAGAAAGCAAAAATCGGCGCTCAGAAAATAAACCAGGAACTGGCAAAAAGCACTTACCAGGCAGGATTACAGGAATTGCAATTAAGATATACCGAAGCTGAAAAGCAATATAGTAAAATGATGCAGGCGGTTTCCTACTATGAACAAAGTGGGCTAAAGAATGCGGATACCATCATTGCTACCGCAAATCTGCAATTCGTAAACGGGGAAATCAATTACCTGGAATGGGTGATGCTGAACAACCAGGCTTTCAGTCTCCGGAATGAATACCTCGATGCTGTAAATAACCTTAACCAGTCTATCATTGAATCCAATTCTTTATTGAACAGGTAAATATAAAATTCATGAAACAATACATCATCATATTAGCTACATCCTGTTTACTGGCAGCCTGTAACAACAAACCGAAAGAGGAGGAAAAAGCACCGGCCGGCGATAAAGGAAATCTCATTGAACTGACGGATGCCCAGCAAAAAAATGCGGGCATCGAAACCGGGCACCTGGAGAAAAGGCGTATTGCTGCTGCAATCCGGGTAAACGGGCAGATTGACGTACCTCCGCAGAATATGGTTAGCATCAGTTTCCCGTTAGGAGGCTTTTTAAAATCCACCACCTTGCTTCCCGGTATGCATGTTACCAAAGGAGAAGTAATCGGCGTTATGGAGGATCAACAATTTATTCAGCTGCAGCAGGATTATCTCACTTCAAAAGCGAAATTGGCGTACCTGGAAAAAGAGTATGCCCGTCAGCGTGAACTTAACCAGAGCAAAGCTACCAGCGATAAATTATTTGAGCAAACCGAAGCGGAGTATAAAAGCCAGCGTGTACTGAACAGATCTGTTGCAGAAAAATTGCAACTGATTGGTATTAATGCCTCCAGGCTTGATGAGAACGGCATTTCCAGAAGTGTTAATCTTCATTCTCCCATCAATGGTTTTGTGTCAAAGGTAAATGTGAACATAGGCAAGTATGTAAATCCTTCAGATGTTTTATTTGAAATAGTAAATCCGGCGGATATTCACCTTGCGTTGACCGTTTTTGAGAAAGACATCAATAAACTGGCTATCGGTCAAACGGTGGTGGCTTTTACCAACAGCAATCCCGAAAAAAAGTACGATTGTAAGATCATACTGATAGGCCAGGATCTTACGGCAGACAGGAGTGTGCAGGTACATTGCCACTTTGAGCAATACGACAAATCACTGATCCCGGGAACTTTTATGAATGCTGATATAGAGTCAGCCAATGATAGTACCTGGTCGCTGCCGGCGGATGCAGTGGTACGTTTTGAAAACAAAGAGTATGTTTTTTGCCGGAAGGATAAAAATGTATTTGAGATGATACCTGTAAAAACAGGCAACAGCGAGAATGGATATGTGGAAATAATATTGAATGGCAATACACCCGCAGTCAACAGTGAATATGTGATAAAAGGCGCTTATTCTCTTTTAATGAAAATGAAGAATACGGCAGATGAATAAGTTGCTGAAGATTGATGGTGTTTACTTCTTCAATAAATTTTTTTTATAGACAGAAGGGCTTTTGCCTGTATGTACTTTAAAAACCCGCGTGAAATGGCTCTGGTCTGAAAACCCGGTAAGATATGCTATTTCGGTAAGTGAATGCGACGTGGTGGAAAGCAGCTGTATCGCTTTGTCTATCCGGAGTTTTCTGATATAATCACCAAAGGAAAGGTCATCAAAATATTTTGAAAATTCCCGTGATAAATAGGCGGGATGTACCTGTAAAGTTTCTGAAATTCCCTTCAGACTCAGATTCAGGTTGGTATCTATCTGGTCCTGGATGATCTCTTTCAGCTCCTTTGCCCAGTGAGGTACCTTTTTACTGTCTTTTTCATGTTGCAGGAAATTTTTAAAGATGTCCAGCAGCTGACTTTCAAATGGTTGCTGCGTGTGCTTTACATGTTGCAGGTATTTTGCCCAGCTGTATAGCGAATCGTATAACAACATTCCTTTTTCCAGCAGTTGATAGTCGTCTGGTTCATCATGCGCCATACCAGCGGAGATAGCCCATAAACCGGCAGCTTGCGGCGCCAGGTTATGGCGGTCGGTATCAGCACCGCGAACAATTGGCGCCAGCGCGTGAATGGCCGGATCTTCAAGGTGGTGTTTTTTTATGATGTAGTCAAATGTGCATAAGTCGTCATAGTGTGTGTATTCCACACCGGCTATATCAAAAGGAATGGCGTTCAGCTCAGCGGCCTTTGACAATACTTCATTGAACGGCACGTATATAAATTCAGCCGCCTGGTCTACAAATCTTTTTATAAGCCAGGGACAAGCCAGTCTGTCTATTTTCGGGCGCTCGCGGGTGATCCATTTCATACCTGATAATTAATTATGATAGTTACGTGTAGAACAATTTAGTTCCCCGTAGGCCGGAAGCTGGGGGTGCTTACATTACTTTCTATAAATGCCTTACGGTATTCCCTGGGAGATTTTCCCTGGTAAATTTTAAACTGCCTGTTAAAGTAAGAGATATTATCAAACCCACAGGCATAGCATATTTCAGATATGCCATTTCCGGTGCCTATCAGCAGTTTTGTAGCATGACTGATCCTTATCTCGTTTACAAACTGTGAGAATGTTTTCGTGGTTCTTTTTTTAAAGTAGCGGCAAAATGCAGCTTCATTCATACAGGCAAGAGAGGCAGCAGATTTGCTATCTACATGATCAGCATAATTTTCCAGTACATACTTAAATATTGGTTCCAGTTTTTTCGAATCTGCATCCTTATAACGTGTCTTTCCCTGATCATCTGTCAGTAGTTGAACACTTTCCCTGCCTTGCAGTGATAATTCATCCAGGATCTGTAAAAGGATGATCAGGTTTTTCATCTGCTGATTTGCCTGAAACTGGAAAAACAGGGTATTCACAACAGGCGATATCTTATTAAATTTTATACCGTATTCAGATAACTGCATCAGTTCCTTTATCTTTCTCAATTCCAGTTTTTCAAAAAAATCCTTTCCTATAAAATCTTCTGTAAACTGCACTATAATAGCGTGCGCTATTTCGTCGGCACCAACAGGTGAGCTATTATTGCAAAAGCAATGGACCAAACCCGGACCGAACATATAAATTTCTCCTTCATTGTAATTCATCACCTTGTTTCCCGCATACATTCTGCCTGCACTTTTTACAATCAGGATCAGCTCGTGCCCATGATGAAAATGAAATGTATTGGTGAACCGGGGCTGACAGAATTCTTTTATTACAAAACTGGCATCTTCCGGGGTAGATATGTGTCGGTAAGAAACTTTCATAATGTCTTTATCTTTAGTACACTATTTATTTTCTAAAGCAAAAAAATCAGAAATATGGTAAATATAGTATTGATATCTTGCAAATGAAGTACTTTTATTTCAATGGAAGTCTGAATAAGTTTGTGAAACAATGAATTCTTAAAAAACGTTCCGGTTATGAAACCAACAGGCTTATGCCTTACAGATGCCACATGATTCGACGTAGCTATTATCTGCAGCATACATTAATCCACTTTTATATATCAATGCGTTATGGAACTAGGGATACACAACTGGATGCGGTCTGAAACGATAGAAACTACCATCAGGAGAGTTTCTGCGCTGCGATATACCAGGCTTGAAATTGCCGGCACCCCCGAACATTATGATACGAAAAGTTTAAGAGAACTGATGAAGACGCATGGTTTGTCTTGCTGGGGAGCTGTAACGCTGATGCTGGGTGACCGCAACCTGCTTGCCAGGGATGAGGCGCAACGTGCAAAATCAGTACAGTATGTAAAGGATGTAATCACCATGGTAAAGGAACTGGATGGTCACATGGTGGCTGTTGTACCTTGCACCGTTGGAAAAATTGTACCGGACGGAAGGCCCGATGAAGAGTGGAATTGGGCTGTTGGTGCGTTGAAGGAAATTTACGCCTATAGCGAGGCTGCAGGCATCCGGATAGGCATTGAGCCTATCAACAGGTTTGAAACCTATTTCATCAACAGGGCTGATCAGGCATTGGCTTTAGCAGCCGCCGTAGGGCCTAATTGCGGTGTTTGCCTGGATACCTTCCACATGAATATCGAAGAATCGGATTTGTTTGAGGCCATCAGAAGGGCTAAGGGGAAACTGGTTGGTTTTCATGTGGCAGACAACAACAGGATGGCGCCGGGAATGGGGCATCTCAATTGGCAAAAGATTGTAGATACGTTGAGGGAAATAAATTATGATGAGGTGCTTTCCGTGGAATTTTGCGCTTCGCTGGATCGCACGCCAGCCAATCCTTACCCGGATTCGATTGACGAAAACCCTGAAAACTTATCTGCTGAGCAGGCGAAGTTCCTGGTGGACCACGGCAGTGCTTCTGTTACAGAAGCGTTTTATACCATGCTGACTACCCAATCATTTAATACTTTATCAAAACTTATTTAAAGAAGTCAACTGCTAACAGATGAAAATAGCTAATGTAGAGGCATTTTGGTTGCGCTGTCCTGTTCCTAAAGAAAAACAACATACTTCAGACTATGGATTACTGGCCAATTTTGACATGACGCTTGTTGTGATAACTACAGAGGACGGTCTTCAGGGATTTGGAGAAGCCAAAGCAGCGGTTGGATCTTCAGGCGTGTGTGCTTCCATCGTGAATTGCATTGAAAATGAGTTGAAGCCAGCTTTACTGGGTAAGGATGTTAAAGACATTTCCAGGTTATGGGAGGAGATGTATAATGGCACACGGGATCATTATGCCTTGCTGAGAGGCCGGAAATTCCCTATCCTGGGGAGAAGGGGCCTTACTATATCTGCCATGAGCGGCATTGATACCGCCTTGTGGGATTTGAAAGGCAAAATGCTCAATGTTCCGGTGATGGATTTGCTCGGTGGCGCCTGCAGGGATCAGATGCCGGCATATGCAAGTGGTGGCTGGGCAGATGCAGACAATATTGGCACACAATTGAAAGGATACATAGATAAAGGCTTTAAGAGTGTTAAGATGCGTGTTGGCGTGATGGATCAGACCGTACAAAACAGCATTGAAAGGGTAAAAGCTGCGAGAGCCGCTATCGGTCCTGATATTAAACTGATGGCCGACGCACACGGCACCTTCAGTGTTCCGGAGGCGAAACAGTTTTGCCGGGGAGTAGCAGATTGTAACTTGTACTGGTTTGAAGAACCTATCAGTCCTGATAACAAAAGGGGGACTGCAGAAGTAAGGGCTTCCACGCATATTCCTATCGCAGCAGGTGAAAGTGAATATACCAGTTTTGACATACAGGCACTTTTGGAAATAAGGGCCATTGATGTAATACAGCCGGATGCGGCCATCATTGGCGGCATTTCGGAAGCGGTGCGGGTTTCGCACCTCGCCAGTGTGCATCAACTGGAGCTGGCGCCGCATTGCTGGGGTTCTGCCTTTTCTTTTATGGCAGGGCTGAATGTAGCATTTGCATCGCCTTCCGCAACCATCATTGAGTTCTCCGTTGGAGGAAACCCGATGATGTATGACCTGGTGAAGGAACAGATTACCGTTACAAATGGCTCCATCCAGGCGCCCACCGCACCTGGATTAGGGGTAACGCCGGACTGGGATTTTGTACGGCAGTATAAACAAAAAGTTTAGAAGTGGTATTTGTAAATATTTATTTATGGCCAAAGCACTTAAAATTAATCACGTAACACTGATTGTGGACAACCTGGAAAAAGCAGGTCAATTCTATCAGCATGAATTGGGCCTGGAGCCGCTTGCCGCCTTCCGGTTTGATTACCCTGTTATGTTTTTCAAGTTCAATGATGAGCAGCAATTGCATATCTCCGAATGGGAAGACAAAACCTCTTTTCGCGGACATGTATGTGTGCAGGTAGATGATTTCAGCAGTCTTTTTTTCCGCATGAAAGCACTGAATATAATTGATATTCATCCGTGGGGAAAGGTAAGAAAGCTGCCTGACGGGGCTATGCAGATGTTTGTGCGCGATCCTGCCGGCAACCTGGTGGAAATATCTTCCATACCAGGAGTTGAAGTGGACTCGCGAATATTCACTGATGAACTTTATGAAGAAGGGTTGTATGTTTCAAACAGAAATGACTTCAGAGGATACCGGTCTGATGATGCCACCTTATATCACAACAAATGAGAAAAAACGTACTGTTGCTTGAAACCATTGCAGAGGAAGCGTTAGCCGTTCTTCAGAAAAATGTGAATGTATTCACAGGATACGACGAACCTAGCTTACAGGAGGTTTTGAACAAAGAGGACATTCATGCCATCATTACAAGAGGGAAAGGCCTGATCACTCAACCACTCATGGATGCCTTCCCGCATTTACAGGTAGTGGCCAGGTGTGGCGTTGGGTTGGATAATGTAGATGTAGCTGCAGCAACAGTAAAAAAGATCAAGGTAATTAATGCACCGGGCAGTAATGCCGCCACTATTGCGGAACATACCCTGAGCCTGATGCTGATGCTGATGCGTAATATGTATGAATCGGTTTCCCAGGTGAAACAAAACAACTGGAGCTGGCGCAATTCATATGCAGGAGATGAGTTGAACGGCAAAACCCTGGGTGTGCTGGGAATGGGGAACATAGGAAAACGTGTTGCCCGGCTTGGAGAAGCTTTCGGGATGGAGGTCGTGTACTGGAGTAAATCTGTTCAGGATCTGCCTTATAAATACCTGGTCATGGAAGATGTATTACGGCAGTCAGATGTTGTTAGCCTTCATCTTCCACTCAATAACGAAACAGGTAAGATCATAGGAGAAGAACAACTGCGTTTAATGAAACGGGGTTCTTTACTGATCAACACTGCAAGAGGCGCGCTTATCGACCATCCGGCGTTATTGCAGGCATTAAATTCCGGGGTGATTTCGGGTTTTGCTGCGGATGTATTACCGGATGAGCCACCAGTTGAGAGCGTTGATATAGTGCGTCACCCGCGGGCCATCATCACGCCGCATACCGGCAGTCTTACCTCGGCCACCTACCGGCAGATATGCCTGCTTACCATCAATAATGTAGTAGCCGTGCTTACCGGTGGGGAGCCGGAGCCAGACAGCATATATAACCGCAAGGCGTTGTTTTGAAATATATCGTATTCAAACGGTCATCATAATCTCTGTTCAAATGAAAAAATTTTGCGTTTGTTTATTGTTCATGGTAAGCACCGGTATAACATCTGCCGGCTTGCTCTTTGCACAATCTTCCAAAGAGATAAAAAAGCCGCTGGTTGTTTTCGTGACCGGTGATCATGAGTACAGCAGCGAAGAAACCATGCCTTTAGTCGCCGCCGCGCTGGAGAAAGATTACGGCATGAAAACGATCGTTCTCAAAGCATCTCCCGATTATAACAGTGAAGAAAATATTCCGGGCCTCGAGGCATTGAAACATGCAGACCTGGCCGTTTTCTTTTTGCGCTGGCGCAGGCTTCCGCCTGAGCAACTTGCCTATATCGACGCTTACCTGAAATCCGGCAAGCCTGTTATGGGTTTCCGTACCACCACGCATGCATTCCATTTTCCGGAGGGACATGCCAGTGAGAAATGGAACGCCTTTGGAGAATTTGCATTAAATGCACCTCCCGGATGGGGCGGCGCCGCCAAACATACCCATTATGGACATGAGAGCAGCACGGATGTACGCATCATTCCTGAGCAGGCCGGCAATCCTATCCTGACAGGCGTTGCAAAGAATTTTCATGTGCGTTCATGGCTGTACCGTGTTTTACCCGATTATCCTGTGAAAGGGTCTACCTGGTTACTGATGGGAAAGGCCGTAAATCCTGATAAAGAAGCGATTCAAAACCCGGTTGCCTGGACCGGCACCAACGCTTTTGGCGGACGTGTTTTTATGACAACCTTAGGTCACCCTGAAGATTTCAGCCAGGAACCCTTTCAGCGCCTGGTGATCAACGCCATTCACTATGAGCTGGGCCTTAAAATTCCACGAAAATGGAAAGGTAAAATGAATATCCAGGTGCCCTACCGTGAGGCGAAATAGTATTTCACGTTTCCTGATGCTGCTAAACTTTTTAAAGATGTCCAAACTATTAAAAATTGGCATTTACGCGCCTTTTATTCCCATAGTATTGGCGATAATGATACTGCATGCCTGTAAATCGCAGGCGCCTGCTCCGCTCACTATTTCCGATACCTCCCATATATCCCTGATTGGTAACAACCTGGGATCCAGGATGATTAATTATGATAATTTTGAAACGGAACTGTATCTCCGTTACCCGGAATATAAACTGCACGTCCGCAACATGTGCGATGGTGGGGAAACACCCGGATTCCGGCCACATGCCGGCAGAAATTCTCCATGGGCATTTCCCGGTGCAGAGAAATTCCATCCGGAGCTCGCCGGCCAGGTTCAAACAATAGAAGGCCCGAGCGAAGGACGCTTTGAAACACCCGATCAATGGCTCACCAGGCACAAAACAGATGTGATCATTGCCTTCTTCGGTTACAATGAATCATTTGAGGGGAAAGAAGGGCTGGACAGTAATAAAGCAGAGCTGGATGCATTTATAAAGTGGACGTTGAAGCAGAAATACAATGGCGCCTCAGCGCCGCAACTGGCCATTGTTTCACCCATTGCTTTCGAAAATCTTTCCGGCAAATATGACTTACCGGATGGCCGGAAGGAAAATGAAAACCTTGCCTTGTATACCCAGGCCATGAAGGAAGTGGCTGCCCGCAATAACGTATTATTTGTTGACGCATTCACACCTTCCCAAAAATGGTATAAGGATGCGAAAGAGCCTTTGACCATCGACGGTTCTCAACTGAATGAAGAAGGTTATAAAAAGCTGGGACTTTTGCTGGCAGACCAGATTTTTGGAAAGGTAGCCCCAGCCGCAACAGCTAACAGGCAGCTGGTGCACGATGCCGTGATGGAAAAAAACTGGATGTGGCTAAATGATTACAAAATCCCCAACGGCGTACATGTGTATGGTCGCCGGTATGATCCTTACGGGCCGGATAATTACCCTGCAGAAATAGAAAAGATCCGCGAGATGACAGCGATCAGGGACACCGCGGTTTGGCTGGCTGCTGCTAAAGGAACGAAAATGGATATTGCAGCTGCAGATAAAAACACCAAAGTATTGCCCGCCGTTAAAACCAACTATAACCCCGCTAAAAATGGCAGTCTCCGGTATCTCAGCGGAGAGGAAGCGGTAGCAAAGCTGAAAGTGCCGCCAGGATATAAGATTGAGCTATTTGCCTCAGAAGAGCAGTTTAAAGACCTTGCCAAGCCAATGCAGATGTCATTTGACAATAAGGGCAGGCTGTGGGTAGCCGTGATGCCGAGCTATCCCCACTATAAGCCGGGCGATGCCAAACCCAATGATAAAATTATTATCCTTGAAGATACCAACAACGACGGCAAAGCCGATAAAGAAACGGTATTTGCAGACAGCCTGCACCTGCCCATCGGTTTTGAGATAGCAGCAGAAGGCGTGTATGTTGCCCAGGGAACTAACCTTAAATTGCTGACAGATACAGACGGCGACGATAAAGCGGATAAAACAGAAATCCTGCTCAGTGGTTTTGATGATCACGATACACATCACAGCAGTCATGCGTTTACTGCCGATCCTTCAGGAGCGATCTATTCGGGAGAAGGCGTGTTTCTTCATACACATATAGAAACTTCCTACGGAACTATTCGTGCGTCTAACGGCGGCTTTTACAGGTATGACCCGCGTCGCAGGAAACTGGAACGTACTGCACAACTTTCCATTCCAAACCCCTGGGGTATTGCGTTCGACGACTGGGGACAGCCCTTCTTTGCAGAAACCTCCAGTCCGGATGTACGCTGGATGCTGCCAGGCACCGTACTGCCCAGGTACGGCCAGGCTACACATAAATCGATCCAGCTGATAGAAGATAAACATAAAGTACGGCCCACATCAGGACTTGAATTTGTGTCCAGCCGCCACTTTCCCGATGAAGTGCAGGGCGACTTCCTGATCAATAATACCATAGGATTTCTCGGAACAAAAGAACATACGCTGCAGGATGATGGAACAGGCTACAAAAGCCGTCATCGCACCGACCTGCTCGTGAGCGGGGATCCCAATTTCCGGCCGGTAGACCTGGAGTTTGCGCCCGACGGATCATTGTACGTGATCGACTGGCATAACATCCTGATCGGGCACATGCAGCATAATGCACGGGATCCTTTGAGGGATCATTCCCATGGGAGAGTGTACCGCATTACTTATCCCTCGAGGCCCCTGGTGAAACCGGCAAATATAGCGGGAGCCTCCATAGAAGAATTGCTGGACAACCTTAAACTACCGGAATACAGGACCCGCTACAGAACCCGCCGCGAACTGAGAGGACGGGATGTTTCCGCCGTACTGTCCAAACTGCAAACCTGGGTTTCCCAGCTGAATAAAAACGATCCGCGATATGAGCATCATTTGCTCGAAGGACTTTGGGTGAGCTGGGGTATGGATAAAGTAGACCAGCCGCTTTTAAAACAGGTACTAAAAGCCCGCGATTATCATGCAAGAGCCGCAGCCGTGCAGGTACTGCGTTATACAGGACACCAGGTTCCTGACCAGGCAGATTTGCTGATGCAGGCCGCCAGCGACGAAAATAGCCGTGTACGCCTGATGGCAATTGTGGCCGCCTCATGGATCGGTAAAGAAAAGGGGCTTCCCATTTTGGCAGCAGCCAAGAAAATGCCACTGGATGAATGGATGATCCATGCGTATGAAACCGCCGTAGCCCACTTAAACGGGGAGAATGTGAAAAAGGGAAAAGAGAAAGATGATAATACCAACCTGAAAGGCGCTGAGCTGGCCCTGTTTAACCAGGGAAAGAAAATTTATTCCATAGAAGGATATTGTAAAACATGTCACCAGGCGGACGGCAAAGGCCTTCCTGATTCTGGCTTCCCTCCTCTTGCCGGTTCCAGGTGGGTAACGGGAAGTGATGAACGGCTCATCAAGCTGGTGATGAAAGGACTCTTAGGTCCGATAGAAGTAAATAATAAAACGTATTCCGGCCAGGTTCCTATGACGCCTTTCGGCGGGTTACTGAAAGATGATGAGGTTGCTGCCGTGCTAACCTACGTCAGGAATTCGTTCGGTAACAAAGGATCAGCTGTTTCTCCCGAAAAAGTAAAACAGGTAAGGAAGCGCATAGAAAGTAAAAAGGATTTTTATTCTTCAGAACAACTGCTCAAAGAACATCCAATGGAAAAGAGATAATAAAACACCCGTCCGTTTACCCTGTTTCAGCGTTTAGGCACTGTTGTTAATTTACTATGTCACTTAGTGAAAATATCACAAGGAAGTATCATTTCGTATACTTAATATTGTTAGGATTACTATCAATCTAATTTGTCAACCGATTTAAAAAACCAGTTACTCTATTTTCTTTTTAACAGTGAAAGATACCTGATATGAGCTGTAGCTCCCACTGGTATTAACTGTTAGCTTTTTCACGGATATGAAAAACCATTCAGCATAGAACGATCATCGACAAGCCATACTCATTTGCCTGAAAAAAACTTATAAGATCATTCAACCAAAACACAACGCATTTTCTGCGAAAGCTTTACGCTGCCCTTAAATTCTGCTACTTAAAAAAATGTATCCGGAACAACGGATACGATCAAATTAACCTGATAACTTTTTAATTATGAAACAGTTTTCCACGGTGACTTTCAACATGCCGGCGTTACGCCAGAAAATCATTTATGCCGCCTTTGTTTTATTCATGGGAGTAGTCACGCAGCTCCATGCGAAAGATCCGGTAACAGGTAATTATTCACCTGCATTCCTCATGGATGTGCGTGGTAAGGTTTTGGAAGAGAATGGCGTTGGCGTGCCGGGAGTAAGTATTAAAGTAAAGAATGTTAATAAGGCCACGACTACCGACGGCGACGGGAACTTCAGCATTAAAGGCGTTAATGAAGATGCAGTGCTGATTGTTTCTTATATCGGCTATGTTACCCAGGAAGTGAAGGTTACTGCGGACATGGTGATTAAGCTTGTTCCGCAGGTTAAAAAGATAGATGAGGTAGTGGTGGTAGGTTATGGAACGACCAAAAAATCAGATCTGACCGGGGCGGTTGGTACTGTTAAAGCCGAAACGTTACAGGAACGTCCGGCCTCCTCGTTAAACCAAAGCCTATCCGGCCGTGTATCGGGGGTGAATGTTTCTTCCAACTCCGGTAGACCTGGTGGGAGAACCAACGTTCGCATCCGCGGATCAAGCTCTCTGAGCGTTTCCAATAACCCATTGTATGTAATAGATGGTGTGATACTGAACCCGGTGGGTTTGAGGAATGGCAGTACGCCGATTGACTATATCAATCCTAACGATATTGCTTCTATTGAAGTACTGAAGGATGCTTCTTCCACCGCGATCTATGGGGCCAGGGGAGCCAATGGCGTTATCCTTGTTACCACGAAAAGAGGCACTTCCGCCGGTGGAAGAATCACGTATGATCCGGATTTCAGTATTGGTGTGCTGCCTAAAAAACTGGAACTGCTCAATGCAAAAGAGTTCCTGGCGGTGGAGGATCTGGCTTATGCCAACGCGCAAAAATATGATCCCGTTGGATGGGCAACGGGAACAAAATACACCGATCCCAAAACCAAACGCACGAATCCCAAATTATTTGATTCACAGGGAAACCCGCTGTACGACACCGACTGGCAGGACGAAGCATTTCAAAAAGCTTTTACGCAGAACCATCAACTTGGATTTACCGATGGTGATGAAAAAAGAAGCATAGGCGCTTTCCTGAACTATCGCAGCCAGGATGGATTGGCGCGGGGTTCCTGGCAGGATCGGTATGCCGGCCGTGTGGTATACGACAGCCAGATAAAAGACTGGTTAAAGATCGGTGGTACCATGAGCTATACGGATCAGCGGGAAAAACAGGTGGATCAACTCGATGGAGGCGGTATTACCATGATGCGCCAGGTATTGGAAGCGCTGCCTATTATCCCGGTAAAATATGCAGACGGGTCGTGGGCGAGCAACAGGGACTATCCGGGCATGGAGGGCGGCGATAATCCTTTAAGGGTATCCGCCGACAGGATCTCCATACTGCATACCCAAACGCTTCTTGGCAATATGTATACAAACATTCACCTGGCGGAAGGGCTGGAATTGAAATCGACGATTGGTGTCAACATCATTAACCAACGGGAAGATTATTTCGCCGCCAAGGGAATGCAATACATTTCAGACAACGGAAATGCTTTTATTAATAACAACAGGTACAACTCCTGGCAGTTTGAGAACTACCTTACCTACAACAGGCAGTTTGCAAAAGTACATGCTTTAAATGCGATGGCAGGGGTGTCCTGGCAGCATATCGACCGTTTCGAAAACCAGGCAAGTACAGAGGGCTTCACCGATTCGTACTACAAATATTACAATCTTGGTGCAGGATCCAGCCCCCAGCCTCCTTCTTCCGTGGGAACTGCCAATGGCTTGAATTCTTATTTTGGCCGTGTAAATTATGGTTTCCGCAATAAGTATTTAGTCACTTTCACCGGCCGTTTGGATGGATCTTCCAAATTCGGAAGTGATAACCAGTTTGCATTCTTTCCTTCTGCCGCTCTCGCCTGGAGGGTAACAGAAGAAGATTTCATGAAGAGTATTGCTGCTATATCCAATTTAAAAGTGCGTGCCAGTTACGGAGCTACCGGCAACTCTGAAATCCCTGCCTACAGGGCGCTCGCGGGCATGGGAAATTACAGTGTGATTTTCAACGGGGCACGTAATTCCGGCGTTGGTATTGACCGTATCGCCAATCCTGGTTTGCAGTGGGAAAAAACAAAGCAGGTCGACTTCGGTCTTGAACTCGGTTTATTTTCCAACAGGCTGAATCTCGAACTGGACTTATACCGCAGAAAAGTAGATGGTATGTTGCTGGATGCGCCGTTACCATATACCAGCGGGCGTGATAAAATTTTCTCCAATGTTGGCAGTATGGAAAACAAGGGTGTTGAGTTTGCCATCAATTCTATTAATATTCAAAACGATAATTTTTCCTGGAATACCACCTTCAACATTTCTGTCAATAAAAACAGGGTACTTGCTTTGGCCAATGGTGATATATCTTCCGGCAACGGGATCATCAGGGTGGGTGAACCGGTTGGTTCTTTCTTTGGAAGAATGCATCTCGGCACCTGGGGCAGCAAGGAAGCTGACGAAGCAAAGAAATATAATATGCTGCCCGGCGACGTAAAATATAAGGATATCAATAATGATGGTATCATCAATGATTTAGACAGGACCATCATCGGTAAAGGCATACCCGACGGATATGGTACCTTCCTGAACACCTTTCAGTATAAATCATGGTCGCTGACTGTAGACCTGCAGTTTATGTATGGCAACGATGTATTAGACAGGAGCATACATTCTGCTGAAGATAGACAAGGCATTGCCAATAGTTATAAAACCGTGCTTAATGCATGGACGGAAACCAATCAAAATACGCCTATTGCACAGATACGCCCTATTAACGCCTATTACACCACCAATAACGACAGCCATAAGGTTACCGACGGATCGTTTATCCGTGGCCGTAATTTGTTACTGGCTTATGTATTTCCGGCAAACACCGTTTCTGCTTTAAAGCTTAGCCGCCTGAGAGTATATGCATCCGTACAGAATTTTTTCCTGGTCACAAAATATAAAGGATACGATCCTGAAGTTTCCAACTCCAGCTCTCCTTTCGATCAGGGTTTGAACTTGTACGATTATCCGAAGCCACGGGTATTTATGCTGGGTCTTAATGTGGGATTATAATACAGAATAAACTTTAAACGAAAAATTATGAAAGCAACAATAATAAGATACGGACTGCTGGTATTAACAACCGGTACACTATGGATAAGCGGTTGCCGGAAATTTTTAGATGAAACGGATCCCAGCAACTATACAGAAGATACTTATTTTACAAAGCCCGAACACGCAAGAAGTTCTGTAAACGCCATTTACGCCAGTTTACGGGAACCGATGTCCGGTGAGTTTGGCGGCGGCCCCTGGACCATGACAGAATTTGCCACCGGGCAGGCCGGTACTGATCTTGGGCAGGCTGTTAACAGCTACTTTGTAAAAGACCTCCACAATACCGCCGATAATGCTTATGGAGAGAATTACTGGAGAAACTATTACAAAGGCATCAGCAATGCTAATTTATCTATCGCCAAAATACCAGGTATTTCTATGGATGCAGCAGAAGCCAAAAGCCTGCTGGGCGAAGCTCACTTTTTACGGGCCTGGTATTATTTCAACCTGGTGCAAATGTTTGGCAATATTCCTTTAATTACGGAGCCCGTTGATTTGAAATCCGATCAGTTAAGACCCATGCAGGCCGCTCCGGAAGATGTTTATAAATTAATTGTAGATGATTTGACAACAGCGGAAAATGCCGGGTTACCCTGGAAGGACGCCAGCGGAAAAGTATCGCTGGGAGCTGTAAAATCATTGCTGGCAAAGGTGTATCTGACAATGGCCGGCTACCCTTTACAAAAAGGAGCTACCTACTTTGACCTGGCAGCAAAAAAAGCAGCAGAAGTATTGGATTCAAAACAATTTAAACTATTTGACACCTATGGTGATTTGCATAATCCTGCAAAGAAAAACATAGAGGAAAATATTTTTATGATCCAGTATAAAACACAGGTCATTCCCGGGTCCTGGCAACCGCTCATTATTCCTTACAACAAAAATATTTCTGCCTATTCTGCTGAAACAGGCGGTATTTATGCAACGGCCGACTTTGTAAGATCCTATGATGCCGCTGATCTGCGCGCCAAGGAAGGTCAGTTCTTTTTTACCGAATTCACCAACCAGGACAACCGGAACCTGAAGGTAGACCTTGGCGGATATTTTATCTACAAGCTTTTTGACGTGACGGCGCAAACAACTACCGCCAACAGCGATCTTAACTGGTCGTTGATCCGCTATGCCGATATCCTGCTCGTGTATGCTGAAGCTGCTAACGAAGTAAGCGGTCCGGGTGCAAAAGTGTACGATGCGGTTAACCAGGTAAGGGCGAGGGCTACATTACAGGCGTTGGCGGGATTGTCTAAGGACCAATTACGGGAAGCCATCTGGCGGGAACGCTGGTACGAGTTGTGCTTTGAAAACATTACCTGGTTTGATATGGTACGCCTCCGCAAAGCATTCAACCTCACTACTAAAGGCTTTGATAATTATGTAGGACATAAATTCTCTTATGGACCGGTTTTAACGGAAAGAGAATTGTTATTCCCAATACCAAGTACGGAGTTAAGAAATAACCCCAACCTGGTACCTACCAAAGGATATTAATATCGGATAGTTGATTACACCGGTAAGGCACTGAAGAGGTATGCCCTCTCTAGTGCCTTACCGGTTTTAGTATCAATCCTCTTTGTTATCTTTATTAAAAATTCATGAGACATGATACTGCAATATTTAACACAGGAATTCGAACATGAAGTAAATAACACACGTAAATTATTACAAGCCATTCCAGAAGATGACCTCGGTTACAAACCCTCTGAAACTTCCTGGACGATGGGTGAGCTGGCACAGCACATTGCCACCATTTACCACTGGTACTCCGGCACATTCACGCAGGACGTGTATGATTTGGCTAAGGATCGCCCGGAACGGGGCGACACGAACGATATCAAAGCTACCCTGGCGTTTTTTGAAAGTAATGTTGAGAAAGCCAGGACTGCAATAAAATCGCTTACCGAAGAAAAATTGCAGGACAACTGGACCATGAAAGCAGGAGAACGGGTAATTCTGGGTCCGGTGCCGAGGGGAATCGTAGCACGGGGATTTCTTTTTAATCATATCTATCATCATCGTGGAGAAATGATTGTTTACCTGCGTGCCACAGGAAACAAGGTACCGGGTTTATACGGCCCTACTTATGAAGAAAGCAAAAAAAGCTGAACCATATCAAAGGAGGCTTGAAAATCATGGATGTTCAAGCCTCCTTTGATGTAGTGTTAATTTGTTTACTCCTTTTCTATTGCTGATCTCCAGCGTATAAACGCCCTTAGTCAGGTGACTGTTACTTAGCTACATTATCATCCCTTGATTTAACAATAAAATCTTACAAAATCCAGCAATAAAATTCTAACTTAAATACTCATTTGAAAACCTAATATTAAATTTTAACCCATGAGAAAAGCCATCTTTCTTAGCTTTCTGTCCGCACTTTTTTTATTACAGAGCAATGCAACTCCCACGTCCGGCAGAAATGATGACATCAGCAGCGCCCATTGTATTGTTCCCGGAAAATCCAGCAAAATCCTGACGGAATTTAGTGTCCGAATAACACTGGTAGACATTTATGGCGCGCCGGTTACAGGCGGCACCGGGTTACGCGGTTACTGGGCAAAAAATGTAGCCACTGGTGTGTACTATTATCCCGGCGGCCAGGAAGACGAGGATAAATTTGAAAACCTGCCGGCCGGCACGTATACCTTTGGTGCGTACCCGGGCAACTGGGAAGGGGCTGTATCCTCTACTGTTACACTCAGCAGCGATGCTGTTGGACCCGATGGCTATATTGTTGTACCGTTAACCTACTGGGTGGAATAATTTAACCAGCTCATTATAAAGAAGGGTTGTAAATCTTTCGATCTGCAACCCTTTTTTATAAGCGCCTGTTTCAGGCTATCGTATATTTCCATAACCTGACAATTTAATCAGTTGCTTCACATCTTTAATACAGATATTTTTCCCCTGCGTCGTTAAAATACCGGTGGCTTTAAATTCGGATAAAAACCTGGTGATGTTTTCGTTGCCGGTACCTACCATGTTGGCCAGGTCACTACGGGAAAGATTGATCAGGATATCGTTTCCGGAAGGAGTTTCTTCTTTGAATTTCTCCCGTAAAATGATTAATACTATAGCCAGTCGTTCTTTAACAGACCGCTGTGCAAATACGGAAACGCTGTTTGCCAGTACAGTATATTCATGACTGAGCGTTTTCAGTAACCTGCGTGGCAATACATCCGACCGGTTTAAGGTAGCCATAAAATCTTCTTTGGGAATAAAAGAAAGGAGGCATTCTTCCAGGGCAGCCGCAGCATCAGGGTAACGCTCTCCTGCTAAAATTGCATGGTATCCGATTAATTCTCCTTTATTGGCGACGTATATTATCTGTTCTTTTCCTTTATGGTCTACGTGATACTTTTTAATCTTTCCCTTTTTTATAAAGAAAATACCTGACGCCACTGTTCCTTCCCTGAATATTACATCCCCTTTACGGTATCGCTGTTCCTCCATGTGGGAACAGAGTTCCGCGTACTCATCTTCCGGGAGATCAGTTAAAATGGATTGAGATTTGAAATTCCATTTATCAATAGGAAACAGGCCAGCTAGACTCATAAAAACGACCTTTGATTTATCCGTGATAAGCAAATATCATCAAAGGTACCCTTACGGTATGAAAATGTCAACTAATTCCCGTCCACGGGGCATTGTTCTTATGCGACGCACCCATTTAAACAAGCGGATCCGGAAAACGTCGTAAAATACAGCAATAGCGAGGATGGCAGCCGGTAAATAAAAGGTGAAATACTGGTATCTGAGGAACACGTATCCTCCTGCTATTCCACCAGCCAGGAAAAAGGCGATGATGACAAGCCGCAGTGTGACCTTCTTTTTTACATGATCCACATTTTTACCATGAGCAGCTGCCAGCGTATACAGGTCGATTCCCAGGTCGGTGAACATGCCTGTAAGATGTGTAGTTCTGACAACATAACCGGAGATGGTGGATACCAAAGCATTCTGCATTCCCATTGCGAAAAGCAAACTGCCGGCGAAGAGTTCTGTTTTGATAATAGACTGATCAAATGAGCTTCCGAAGCTTCCCACCTGCAGGAGAATAATGATCTCAATCACGATACACGCCACGTTACCCCATCGTTTGTTTTTACCGGCTTTCCCGGTTAAGAAGCTTGAGAAAAAAGCCCCGGCAAGAAAAAGGATCAGCCATAAGCCTACCATCCTTGCGGCGCGCAGATCGCCGGTTGCCAGTTTGTGAGCCAGCAATGCGGCATGCCCGGTAACATTAGTGGTTAGCACAGCGAAGGCAAAAAAACCGGCCGCATTTACGATACCTGCTGTAAAACATAGCAACACTGCCAATTGCAGGTTGTGCTTATAATTTCTCTTTCTTCCAATATGGCGTAGCATTTATTATCTCCGTAATTTTTCAGGAAGACACCATGGTTCTTCCCCTGCAACCAACAAAGTTACTGGCAGGTGGATTCCGTTTAACTGATATTTTTCAAGATAATGATTGCAAAAAGTCACTTTTACCCGGAACATTACCCCCACCCCATTTGTTAATCCGGGTACTGAATTGCTCATCTTCAATCATTCACCCATGCAAAATGCCAATTCCAAACAGGATCAATGGCCTGTGCTGACCTATAACGACTGGAAAGATACCTTAGCGACAGTACACCTGTGGACGCAGATCGTGGGAAAAATCCGCCTCCGGAAAATGCCGTGGTTAAACCACTCGTGGCATGTGACCTTGTATGTAAGTCCGGATGGACTCAGCACCGGAAGCGTGCCGTACCAACATGGCATATTCCAGATCGACTTTAACTTCATGCAGCACCAGCTGGTCATCATCACCAGTACCGGCAAAAAAGAAATAGTGGAACTGCGGCCCAGAACGGTGGCCGACTTTTACCATGCGTTATTTGAAAAACTGAAGGAGCTGGATATTGATGTGACTATTTACACAGTTCCCAGTGAAATAGCGGAGGCGATTCCGTTTGAGAAAGATGAGGTTCACCAGTCGTACGACCGCCAAAAAATGGAGGACTTCTGGCAGGCCCTGGTGAAAATCCACAACATCTTCACCCGATTCAGGACACGTTTCACCGGCAAATGCAGCCCCGTCCACTTCTTCTGGGGCGCATTCGACCTGGCGGTAACCCGGTTCTCGGGAAGGGATGCGCCGCCTCACCAGGGTGAAGCCCCCAATATGCCGGCAGCGGTAATGCGGGAGGCTTACTCCAAAGAGGTAAGCTCCTGTGGATTCTGGCCTGGCAGTGAACAGTATCCGCATGCTGTTTTTTACGCTTACTGTTACCCGGTTCCCCCTGCTTTCAGCGAACAACCTGTTCAACCTGCCGGCGCTTTTTACAGCCAGGAGATGGGGGAATTTATGTTGCCTTATGAAGTAGTACAACAGGCAACAGATCCGGAGGAAACGTTGCTCGCGTTCATGCAGTCGACCTATGAGGCAGCGGCTAACACAGGGCATTGGGACCGCGCAGCACTGGAATGCGATCTTTCCCGTTTGGAGGTTGCCTATGGGTGTTACAAATAGACTCCACTATTTTTTTGCAAAAATATTTGGTAAAAAGTTTTAGCTGCTTATCTTTGCAACCCCTGACACAATATCAGTTGCCCAGATGGCGAAATTGGTAGACGCACTGTGTTCAGGTCGCAGCGCCTGCAAGGGTGTGCTGGTTCGAATCCAGTTCTGGGCACGAAAGTGGACAAATCAAGATTACTCCTGGTTTGTCCATTTTTATTTTTAGGAAGACCCGTGTCCAGCGCGTATATTAGCTTTACTGCTTCATTCAGTCGGGCGGTTCGATAATGGCTTCCATCAAAAACGAGTTTTTAGAGGGAAATCGAACCACACTTCCTTTTACAATTGAATTATTCTCCTGTCGCATTAACTTCCAATTAACGCTTATAATTCTTTCGTTATCTAGTTTTCAGGTTATTCATCTAACGTGAGAATCTGGCATTCCTCAATACTGGATTGCTAATAAATTAAGCACAATGGCAAAAGGAAGAAGCGTAACGTCAATCGAAGAGTCCTTATTCAAAGAGCTTTCGCAGCTTATTGAGCAAAGTCAACGACAAGTATTTTCACATGCTAACAGTACTCTTACAATACTTTTCTGGCAGATTGGCCAGCGCATCAACAATGAAATCCTTAAAAATAAACGGGCGGCGTATGCCAAACAGATTGTGTCGACGCTGTCGACACAATTGAGGAGTCAATACGGGAGAAACTTTGAGACTTACAACCCTATTTTATTTGTATCAATGTCGAATTTCCTCAAGCGAAAAAATAAGAAGGGACATAAACTTATCCCACTGCTTTATTCAGTGCAATGATCGCCGCTTTGAAATGTTCCCGGGTAATCACGAACTGGAAATTAACCTTTCTCAATGCTACTCCAACGCTTAATATATTGATATCTGCGTTGGCCAGTGCAGCAGTAGCTTTGGCTAACAATCCCGGCTGATCCATATTAGAACCCAGCAAACATACCATTGCTATAGGTTCCAAAGTCACATGTTCATATTTTTCCTTCAGTTCCTTCAGCAGCTGCTGTTTCAAATCACTTTCCCAAATAACGATACTAATGCTGTTGGCGCTGGTAGCCTTAAAAGTATAGCTGACACCGTAACGGGCAAATACCTGCATGATGTCGAGATCGCTTCCTACGGCGCCTACCATTAGCGGATCATAGATGTCGATGAGCAATTGCTGGTCTGAGCCGGTGATGACCTCTACCCTCTTATGTTCAGAAATATAATTTTTAGTGATCAGCGTGCCCGGATGTTCAGGTTCAAAGGTGTTTTTGATGCGCAGGTTAATACGCGATATTTCCAGTGGCTTTGCAGCTTTAGGATGAATAGCCTCCATCCCTACATCGGCCAGTTGATCTGCAATATCGTAATTGGTATAGCCAACCGGTTTCACGTTTTCTATGCCTACCAATCCGGGATCTGCGGTTGACAGGTGGTATTCTTTGTGGATAATAGCTTCCTCAGGCCGGAGTAGTTCTGCTATTCTGCTGAAAGTTACTTCGGAATAACCGCGGTCAAATTCTCTCATGATCCCTTCTGTCCCTTTCACGTACCCTGTTGCAATACACAGGCAGCTTTTAAGATCGAGACGCTCAAATTCTTCCCTGATACGTTCATCAATGGTTAGTGAACGTCCATCCCCCAGGCCGCTCAGGTCTGCCAGCGCTACGTTAAGCCCTTTGTTCCGCAGGATATTTGTCAGCATAAAAGCCGAGTGACTTTCTCCTACGGAAGCCAGGATCTCACGAACAGCCAGCAGGATGCCTTCATTAAGGTACCCCGAGGCCAACATAGTGTTTGCGCTGTCCAGATATGTCAGCACCCGGTTAATAATGCCGTCCGTCACTTCGTTGGCTTGTGCTATGTTCAGCCCAAGCGGTTGGTAATAGGCATTCAACTCTTTAAGGTGAAGCCTTACAGATTCAAGTGCCTGATGGTAATCATTTCCAGTGGCGAATTGATGATAGGCTCCAGGGGCTTTTGTTTTTTTATTCTCCAGCAGCAGGTTTGTCACGCCGGAAAAAGCAGAAACAATAAAGACACGATTGTATAACCTATCGCCGGTACGGCCATAATAAATGATATTGTCGATTACATCTTTCAGGGCACTCATTGACGTGCCACCGATTTTTTCCACAGTTAACATGCTGCGAAGCTATATAATTTATTAATGGAATAAAAGCTATCAAAAACTTCATAAGGGTAAGCTACCCGGAGGAAACGGGTATTATTCCGGCAAAGGCGTATTTGAAAATTCATCGTTGAAATGTTTAGGTACTCCCTACGTTCCTCACAACCAGAAATTTAGTACCTTAACAGATGTCAACGGTAATGCCACTGTAAACCGGCACGTTATGAAGCGATTGTCTCTGGTCTGTTTCCTGCTGATCTGTATATTCACCTGTGCACCAGCTGTTTTTGCGGGTGACACAGCGTCTTACTATACCCAACAACTCGATAACCGCAACGGTCTTTCCAACAGCGCAGTTAATTCCCTGTTCCTGGATTCCGATAAGCTGCTGTGGGCCGCCACCTGGGACGGGCTGAATATGTATGATGGCACCGCTTTCCATGTATTTAATTACAGCAAAGACAACCCGCTGCACAGCATCGGCAATAACGTGGTGCTGCAGGTAACGGAAGACGGCCAGCGGCGCATCTGGCTCAGCACCATCGAAGGGGTATCGCGATACGATAAACAAACCGGGAAATTTTATAATTACTTTTACGGCCGCCAACAACGCAGCCGCATCAGCGAGCAGGAATACCGGCTGATCGCCGATACCGCCGGACAGCTTTACTGCCTGAGCCGGCAGGAAGGACTTACCCGCTACAATGCCGCCACCGATTCTTTTGTGGTATGCCCCCTCCCGGCTGGCAATAACCGTATCAGCAAAGCCGTATTCGACAGCGCTAACCACCTGTGGGTACTCCGCGGCGATGGCAGCCTGGAGATATATGCCGACTGGCAGGCACAATGGCCCTTATTACAGCGCTATACCAATGTGCAGGCCTTGTTCTCCGTTAACGGCAGGATCTTTTTCACCACCGCCGCGCACGAGCTGATGGCAGTATCGGGCGGTACCCACCAGGCACAACTGCAGGCGCTGCTTCCGCATGCCGTAAACGCCATGACTATCTACAACCAGCATTACCTGCTGGCATGGGTAACACAAGGCTTTGGAGAGTATGATGCCCAGTTCCGGCCCACGCATCTTTTGCCCGAAGCCACGCGGCAGCTGCAGGACATGAAAATCATATCCTGGGCCAGCGGCAATAACGAACAGGTGTTATGGTGCGGAACAGATGGCAATGGCATCATCAAAATATACCCGCAAACAAAATACTTCGGCACCGTAAACAAAATTACCGGCGGCGCCGCTTTTAATAAACCGATACGCGCCTTCTGTGCCAATGGCAACGATCTTTGGGTGGGCACCAAAGGCAGTGGCATCATCTGTTTGTCCAACTTCACCCGGCAACCCGCCGCTACGCACCAACAGCTATTTTCGGCAGAACTGGAAGATAATTCCGTTTTTGCGCTTTGCCGTGGCATGGATAGTATCATCTTTATTGGCACCGATGGCAAAGGTCTTGCTATTTATGACCAGTTGCATAAACGCTTCATCAACTGGCAACAGGTACGCGGCAGCAATAAATTGCCGTTGTTTGGCTCTGTATATGCCATACTGCCGGATGCCGATAGCTCCCTATGGCTGGGCACCAGCGGGTACGGGCTGGTACATCTGCGTATTCAGCGGCAGGGTGGCGATATCGCCGTAACGGCATTTCAACAATATACTTTTAATGGCAGCAACAGCGGCCCTGCCAATGATATCATTTATTCACTGGCTCCCGGCCCTGCTAACTCGCTATGGATAGGCTGCCGCTACGGCGGACTTAACCTGTTCAATAAAAAGCTTCAACAATTCCAGGTATTTAAGGCCTTTAGTTACGAAGGCAGCTTATCACATAACGATGTGCTGGCGCTTTACCGCGATACCAAACAGCGGTTATGGATAGGTACCAGCTATGGGTTGAACTGTATTGCAGAAGCAGATATCAGTAAACCGCGACCGGCATTTACCCGCTATAATACCGGCAACGGCCTGCCTAATAATACCATTCATGCTATTACACAGGACAACGACGGCCTGATCTGGGTAAGTACCAATAAAGGGCTGGCGCGCATCAATCCCGCTACTGCGGAAATATCTCATTTCCAGGAGGCCGATGGATTACAAAGCAACGAGTTTAGTGATGGGGCCGTTTGGAAAGATCCAGCGGGACGGCTGTACTTCGGTGGCGTATATGGCTTCAATTATTTTATACCGGCTAATATACAGGAACGCCGTGTATATCCTAACCTGCTGGTATCAGGATTGCAACTGGCCGGCAAAACAAATGAAACCGGCCTGGAGGTATTGCAACCCGGGGAATATAATACCGCCGCCTATACGCTGGCAAGGCGGGATAACTTTTTTGAATTGCAGGGAAAAGCCGTCAGTTTTCTTCATGCAGAAAAATGTGAATACGCCTGGCTGTTGGAAGGCTACGATAAAACCTGGCAGTACACCGGTGGCAATGGCAGGATCGCTTACAGCAATGTACCTCCCGGCCGGTATGTGCTGAAAGTAAAATGGAGTAACGGGGAAGGCGTATGGACGCCGCCCAGCGTACTGTTCACCCTTACCATTCAACAATATTTCTGGCTTACGTGGCCTGCGTTCCTATTGTACCTGGTACTGCTGGGCAGCGCGGGTACTGCTTTCTGGCTGTACCGGAAAAATAAACTGGCCATGAAGCATCAGCTGGAAATGGAACACCTGCTGCGTAAAAAAGAAGAAGAAGTACACGAAGAACAACTCCGCTTTTTTACCAACATTGCCCACGAACTGCAAACACCGCTCACGCTGATCGTTGGTGCGGCAGAACGCAGCCGGGAACAACCCGGCGACACGTATCACCAGGCGCTTGTACATCAGCATGCCTCCAGGCTTACCTACCTGGTGCAACAGTTGCTCGAATTCCGCAGGGCCGAAGCCGGTTTTCTGAAAAACTATTATTCCGCGCTTAATATTTCCGCGCTGCTGGAAAATATTGCGGCCTTGTTTAAACCTATGTGCCAGCAAAAAGCCCTGCGTTTTGACACTCATATTGCACCGGCTATGATTGCTGCGATGGATAAAGACAAATTGGAAAAAATCCTGTTTAACCTGCTGAGCAATGCCTGTAAATATACCAACCGGGAAGAATCCATCCTGCTTCGCGCCCAACAAACGAACGACTGCCTGCACCTCTATGTGTATAATTCCGGTAGTCACATCTCCAACGAACAACTGGATAACTTGTTTACCCGTTTTTTCAGTACCGCTACTGCCACACATGGCACATTCGGAACGGGCATCGGGCTGGCTTTTACCCAGCAAATGGTACACCTGCTCAATGGCAGCATCCGTGCGGCAAATGAAAATAACGGCGTGGCCTTTTATGTACAGCTCCCGCTTTCAGAAACGGGCAACACTTACCTGCAGCAACAGGAGGCGCCTGCCAATCCTGTTCCCTCCTACCTGTTGCAATCCATTACTGCCGACCTGTTACCCCAGGCGGCGCCGGTGATTGATCCCAACAAACTGTCCCGCATCCGAAGCGTACAGGAGGCGGGTAAAAAAAGTATTTTGTTAGTGGAAGATGAATACGCCATCCGGCAGCTATTAAAAGACCTGCTTGCCGGTCAGTATATTATATATGAAGCCGGTAATGGGAATGAAGCACTGGAGCTGATCCGGCAAACCCTGCCCGACCTGATCATCAGCGATATCATGATGCCCGATATGAACGGCCTGGAACTCTGCGACAAAGTAAAGAATACCGCCAGTACCTGTCATATTCCTTTTATTATCCTGTCGGCCCGCAGCGCCATCGACCAGCAAACAGAAGGCTACGAAGCAGGTGCAGATGCCTATCTTCCCAAACCCTTCTATGCTGATCACTTACAGGTGAGGGTACGTAAGCTGCTGGAATACCGCCAACGCCTGCACGAAATCTTCCGGAGGGATCATCCGTTCGGCCAACTGGAAGAAACCGATATGCCGGATACCGACAAACAGTTCCTGCAGGAACTGGTACAGGTAATAGAAAACCGGATGGATGAAGAAGGATTAAATGCCGAAGCATTGGAAAAGCATTTGCTCCTCAGCAAAATGCAATTATACCGGAAGCTGAAAACACTTACCAATATGACACCGGCAGAATTCATCCGTTACATCCGGTTAAAACAAGCTGCCCAACTCCTGGTAAAAACCCGTTTTACCGTGGCCGAAATATTCTATAAAACAGGTTTTAATAACCAGTCTTATTTCTTCCGTGAGTTTAAAAAGATGTACCACTGTTCCCCTAATGAATACCGCGAACAACAAACCATGGTATAGTTTGGCCCACAAGACAAGTAAGCAACCAACCACTTGATTATCAATATATACCAATTATAAATTCTCCCAATTGTACAGTTATTTGTAACTATAGTACAGTCGCTTCCCGCTCCTTACACCTATCTTTAGCTCATCCAAATCAATCAAAAATATTCCGGCGTATGAAAAAACAGGTGATGCACGGCCTGTAAATTCCATTCAAATCCAACGTTAAATACATTTCTCAAACCGGTTCTTCCAGGGGGACGGAACCATTAAATTCTTACGAATGAAAAACTGGACACAATTAATGTCAGCTATGATACTGCTGCTGCTTGGCGGGGCAACTTATGCCCAGGTGAAAGTAAGCGGCCGTGTTAGCGACGAGCAGGGTGGCGCCCTCCCCGGCGTCACCGTAGTACAGCCCAATACCAAAAACGGCGCTGTTTCAGGGGTGGATGGCAGCTATACCATTACCATCAGCGGCGGCGGTCCTGCTACGCTGCAGTTTTCCTTTATGGGATTTCTGACCAAAACAATCCCGTACTCCGGCAGCGGCGCCCTCGATGTAACCCTGCAAAAAGACGAAGTGGCCTTGAAAGATGTGGTGGTAATCGGTTATGGTACGCAACGGCGAAGCCAGGTGACCGGCGCCATCTCCTCCATAGATGGAAAAAGCCTTGCTAAAACGCAGGCGGTCGACCTCAGCACAGCGTTGCAGGGACAGGCCTCCGGTGTTTCCGTTACCTCGCCTACCGGCGCACCCGGCACCGAAGCCGTCGTACGCATCAGGGGTATTGGCTCCCTCAGCCAGAGCAGCAACCCGCTTTATATTATTGACGGAGTGCCTATGAACAGCGGGCTGAACACCATTTCACCCAACGACATTGCCTCCATTGAAGTGCTGAAAGATGCGGCAGCGGCAGCCATTTATGGTTCGCGCGCAGCCAATGGTGTGATACTCGTGACCACTAAAACAGGACAAGCCGGTAAAAACGAAATCAATATCGACATCGCCTATGGCATTGCCAATGCCAGCGGGTTACCCGATATGCTGAGTACCAGCCAGTTTATAGAATTACAAAACGAGGCTTTTGCCAACGATGGCTCTTCCACCCGCAACCAGGACGATGCCGCCAAATTGCCCAATACCAACTGGCTGAACGCCATTTTCCGGCAGGCGCTCACCCAGCGTTATAACCTGGCTTTCTCCGGCGGCTCGGATAAAACCCGCTATTACCTGGCCGGCAACGTAGTAAACCAGGATGGTACTATCGTAAACTCCAATTTCAAACGGTACGGGCTCCGCTCCAATGTAAGCAGCGAAGTAAAAAGCTGGCTGCGGGTAGGTGAAAACCTGAACCTTACCTACGACCGTACCCAGGAAATAGGCGCTTCCGGCGATGGCGCCCGCCCAGGCAGCTTACCAGGCGTAGTACGCTATGCGCTTATCAGGCCCAATGCGCTTCCACTCTATGATGATAAGACCGGTTTTTATACCGACCTGCCGCCGGCGGATCTCTATAAAAATCCTTTGCTCTATGGTGATGGAAAAAATCCACTGGCCATTGCTGATTACCGTACCCGCACCATGAGCAAATACCGCCTGTTGGGTAACGTGTTTGCAGAAGCCCGCTTTCTGAATGATTTTAAACTCCGCAGTGATCTGGGTACCGATTTTTATGTGGCGGAACAACAGCAGTACAGCGGGCAAATACCCGGCGATCGTACGCTGATGCAGGATAAAGACAAAGGGCTCGATAAATTCCGTAACCGCTATACTACGTATAACTGGACCAATGTACTCAGCTACAATCACCTGTTCAATGAAAAACACAATGTGGGCGTAACACTGGGTTCCGAATATATTTCTTCCAAGGTAGACTACCTCGCAGCATCCCGTAATGGCTACGACAATCGCGCCGATGCTTCCGCCAGCCTGCGTTACCTCGACTACGGTTCCGGGCAGCAATTTAACAGCGGCAACCTGGAAGAATGGGCGCTGATGTCTTACTTCGGCAGGGTTACCTACGCATATGATAACAAATACATGCTGAATGTGAACATGCGGACGGATGCTTCCTCCCGGTTTGGCGCCGACAACCGCTGGGGTTACTTTCCCTCTTTCTCTGCCGGCTGGAACATTGCCCATGAAAGTTTCATGAAAGATGTGACCTGGCTGAATGACCTTAAAATCCGCGGAGGATGGGGACAGCTGGGCAACCAGGATATCGGCCTTTATCCATTTGCCACCATTTACTCCACCAGCAATAATATTTTACAGGTAATCAGCCGTGGTAACCCCGATGTGAAATGGGAAACCACTACCCAATCCAACATCGGTGTGGACGCAGGTTTCCTGAAAGGCGCACTGACCCTCAGCGTGGATTATTTCAACAAACAATCTTCAGACATTCTCATACAGCTGCCCTCTTCCTACACCAATGGCGATGCTACGCCACCCTATGTAAACGGCGCTAAAATGAGCAACAAAGGACTGGAAATTACCGCCGTCTATAAACAGTCGTTGCAGAAAGATCTCTCTCTTAATATAGCCGCCAACGTTACCACCCTGCGCAACAAGGTAGTGTCGTTGTACAAAGGCCGTGAACAGATCTTTTCCGCCGGCTCCGGTCGCGTAATCCTGCGGGAAGGCCAGCCTATCAGCTCTTTCTATGGTTACAAAACAAATGGTTTATTCCAGAACGATCAGGACGTAGCGCAGTATACAAACAGCAAAGGCGAACTGTATCAGCCCAATGCCAAACCCGGTGATATCCGTTTTGTTGATTACAATAACGACGGAAAAATTGATGATGCAGACCGCACTATTATCGGCAATCCTAATCCCAAGCTGCTGTACAGCCTGAATGCCGGTATCAATTACAAACAGTTTGACCTCACCCTGTTCTTTAACGGGGTACAGGGCAACCAGATCTATAATGAAGTAGATAACATCATCAACAGTTTCGACGGACGGGGATTTAATAACAAGGAAGATTTCTACAATGATCGCTGGCATGGAGAAGGCACCAGCAACAAAACACCCAGGGCCACCTTCCTTGACCCAAATAACAACCGCCGCACCTCCGACCGCTATGTGGAAAATGGCAGCTACCTGCGGCTTAAAAACGCGATGCTGGGTTATACCTTGTCGCCTTCCCTGTTGCAACGCATCGGTTTTACCAATGCACGCATCTATGTAAGCGCTCAAAACCTGTTTACCATTACCAAGTATGGCGGCATGGATCCGGAGTTGTATACCAACGAGAACCTCGCCAACTATGCTGATATGGCGGTGGGTATTGACATGGGTACTTATCCGCCTTCCCGCACCTACACTTTTGGTTTGCAATTCGGTTTCTAGGAATGCCATTTTATTAAAATCAACACACCATGAAAAAATTAGTTGTTATTATATCAATTGCCGTTAGTATAGTAAGCTGCACCAAGCAGCTGGAAAAATTCCCGCAGGGAAAGCTCACAGGCGGCAATGTTTTTACAGAGGCCAATGATTTTGTAATGGCTACTGATGCTGCATATCTGCCCATTACCAACCGTTTCCGCGGCGACTGGGGCTGGGATGATGGTAGCAGCATACCGCGCGATTGGGTAATAGGCGATCTGATGAGTGATGATGCGGTGAAAGGCGGCGGTAGTTTGGGCGACCAGGAAGACATGCGGCGGATGCAGACCTTTGGCATCTTCCCGGAAAATAATAATGTGCTGGGCATCTGGCGTTTTAACTATAAAGGGGTGGACGCCTGTAACACGCTGCTGGCGCAGGACGGCGCCGGCGTTCCCGGCCTGGATCCGGCGTTGCTGAAACGGATGAAAGGCGAAGCCTATTTTCTGCGCGCTTTTTATTACTTCCGGCTGGTGGTCAACTTTGGCGATATCCCTTTGCTGGTGCCTGAAAAAAATATGACCGATAATACCGTGCGCACACCCGTGGCACAGGTGTATGAACAGATAGAAAGTGATCTGGCACAAGCCTTCGGTATGTTACCCGCCACCTATGATGCTGATAACTACCAACGGGCTACTACCGGCGCCGCGCACGCCCTGCTGGCCAAAACTTACCTGTACCGGCAGCGCTGGCAGGATTGCTTAAACCAGATTGCGGAAGTGGAAAAAGGTAATTACCAGTTGCTGGATCATTATGAAGATAATTTTAACGGTGTTGGAGAAAAGGCAGGTGAGATCATCTTTGCTGCCCGTCATGATGCCGGCAAAACACCTTCCCAGGGATCTGTACTAAATGCTGTATTCGCACCACAGGGCAAAGGCTGGGGCTTTGAAATTCCTACCAAAGACCTTGTAAATGCTTTTGAAACCGGTGATCCCCGCAGGGCCGCCACCCTTTTCCAGGCAGGCGATAAATACCTCGATGGCAGCAACTACGATCCGGCCTGGTCGCCGGTAACGGGTTTCAATGTGCGCAAGTTTATGAGCAATGTAAACCCCATCGATGATGGCGGAGTAGACTTTGCGTATATCCGTTTGGGTGATGTAATACTGTGGAAAGCCGAATGTCATGCTAACCTCGGTGCATTCCCCGATGCACGCGCCGACCTGGAAAGAATAAGGGCCCGGGCACGCAAGTATGCAGCCAACCCGGCTACTGCCCTGCCGCCTGTTACCGCCAATGATAAAACAGCGCTCCTTTCCGCCATCCAACATGAAAGACGCGTGGAACTTGCCATGGAAGGCCATCGTTATTATGACCTGGTAAGATGGAACCTGGCGCAGACCATACTGGCCAAAGCCCCGGATGCCGATCCCCTGAAAGGATACAAGGACTATGGCAATGGCTGGCAATCTTTTAATAAGCTGTTGCCTATCCCGCAAAGAGAAGCAGACCTGCTGAAACTTAATCAAAACACCGGCTACTAATATGAACCAGGTTACCGCTAACCGCTTTATCGAAAATCCATTGCTGAAACCGTCGGATGTACGGCCCAGCAGGCCAGGCCTGGAAGTAGCCTGTTTGCTGAACCCGGGCGTTTTTGAGTACGACAATAAAATATGGCTGATCATCCGCGTAGCAGAAAGGCCGCAACAACAGCATGATATCATTTCATTTCCTGTACTGCTCAATGGCGGAATAGAAATCAGGGAAATCTTTAAAAATGATCCGCACCTGGATGCTACCGACCCGCGGATACTCCGTTATAAAGGCGACGACTACCTCACCACGCTTTCCCATTTGCGGCTGTTTTGCAGCGAAGACGGCATTCACTTCCACGAGCCTGAAGGTTATCCTCAGCTGCATGGAGAAGGACCGCTGGAAGCATTTGGTGTGGAAGACTGCAGGGTAACAAAAATAGAAGACACCTATTATCTCACCTTCACCGCAGTATCATCAAATGGTGTGGGAGTAGGCATGCGCACTACCCGCGATTGGAAAACATTTTCAGATCAATGCATGATCATACCTCCGCATAATAAGGACTGTGCATTATTTGATGAAAAAATAAACGGCAGGTACTATGCCCTGCACCGGCCCAGCAGCGTGGATCTTGGCGGCAACTACATCTGGCTGGCACAATCGCCGGATGGGGTGCATTGGGGAAAGCACCAATGCTTAATAAGGACCCGCCCGGGTTACTGGGACAGTGCAAGGGTAGGCGCCGGTGCGTCTCCCATTAAAACAACAGACGGATGGCTGGAAATTTATCACGGCGCCAATGAAAAGCACCAGTACGGGCTGGGCGCCGTTTTGCTGGACCTTAACGATCCATCCAAAGTGCTGGCACGCAGCGATGATCCTATTATGATACCCGAAGCCCCTTACGAGCTTACCGGCTTTTTCGGGCAGGTGGTTTTTACAAACGGGCATATTGTGAAAGGCAATGAAGTCACCATCTATTACGGCGCTGCCGACGAAGTAGTATGCGCTGCAAGGTTTTCTATCGGGGAAATACTTTCATCCTTAAAAAGATAACAACTTATGCTCAAAAACCTTTCTGCAGAAATAAAACATTTCAACCAGCAGCCGCAAAACTTCCGTATACTGGTGCTCACCAATATGATTTATGCACTCGTACTGCCGGTGATCGACATATTTGTGGCGGCTTATGTGATGCGTAACTCTAACGACCCTACGAAAGTGGTGATCTATCAGCTCACCATTTACACCGGTATCCCACTTACTTTCTTATTAAATGGTTTTTTGCTGAGCCGTTTCAACATTAAAACATTGTATTCGGCCGGTATGCTGCTGAGCGGCGTATCCATGATCGTGATGATGTCGCTCAAAACGCTGGACCTCACCGGTATTGGAATTGCGGGTATTATTATGGGCATGTCGTTTGGCTTCTATTGGGCCAATCGCGACTACCTGGCGTTATCCATCACCAATGATCAAAACCGCAATTATTACTATGGTCTTGAAACGTTCTTTTATACTATCATCGCCGTAGTAGTGCCTATCTGTATCGGCTGGTTTATAGAGTCCGGCGGTGAAATCAATGTCAACAATGCCTACCGCATTATTACCGGGCTGGTATTTATCATCACCATCCTTGCTTCGGTAGTATGCTTCAGGGGGCAGTTCCACAACCCGGACGAAAAAACGTTCCTGTACCTGCGCTTCCACCCCTACTGGCGCAAACTGCTGATGCTGGCATCTTTGAAGGGGTTAGCACAGGGTTACCTGGTAACGGCGCCGGCTATGCTGATCATGTTGCTGTTGGGAAAAGAAGGGGCATTAGGCACCGCCCAATCGGTGGGCGCCATCATTGCCGCGGTGCTGATGTATATTATTGGCAGGGCGGCGAAACCGGAACACCGGATCACCATTTTTGCAGGAGGACTCATATGTTTTGCGCTGGCGGCTATTTTCAACGGCGCCTTTTATAACGCCACGGGCGTGGTAATCTTCATGCTATTCCTTTTGCTGGCAAAACCGCTGCTCGACATGGCCTATTTCCCTATTCAATTCAACGTGATTGATATTCTTTCCAAAAAAGAAAAACGTAACGTATACGCCTATATCCTTAATCATGAAGTAGGCCTGTATGCCGGTCGCTTCCTGGGCGCCGGTACCTTTATTTTCCTGGCTTACTACTTCTCCACCGAAGTGGCGCTGCGGTATGCCATCATTATCATTGCCATACTGCAACTACTTTCCATTGCGGTAGGCAAAAGTATTATCAAAGAAGGAAAAGCGCTGATCAAAGAAACTACTGAAAAAACCACTGTAGTCGTATAAATTTTATAAGCATGGTAAAATTAACAACAACGGGGTTCGTACTCTGCCTGCTATGGATGGCCTGTAAAACAACTACGCCGTCGCCGGTAGTGCAGCAACACCTGCCCCGCCTGGACTCCATGGCCGATATGCCGCAGCCCCTACAGATCATAGACTGGTATGCCCTGGCCCGGCAGTTCGACAGCACCGCTTACAACTTTAACACCACGGGTCCACATTGGCCACTGGTGTGGTGGGATAGCAGCCGGCACAATTTTGATCAGCCGGTAGTAGGGCTTTATACTGCGATGGACGATCAGCGCCAGGGTCCCCTGCATCACAAGGGAATCTTCCATGAAGCGCTGGCTACCATGGGCGCCACGCTGGGTGCTACATTGGTGGGTGTTGACAAAAGCCGGCAACAGGGTATTAACTATGTGGCGATGCTAAAAAATTATTTCAACCGTGAAACAGGCTGGGATATTATGATGAATAATACCTGCCCGGAAGTAGCCTTACTCGGCGGTGGTTATGGGCGCGATTGGTGGTATGATGTATATCCCAACGTTCTTTTTTATGGCATCTATGATCATTATCCCAACATGCCGGGATTTGATACGCTGGCGCATCGCATTGCGGAAAAGTTCTGCGCGGCAGATTCGGTACTGAACGGCAACTATGATCATTCCTTTTTCGACTATGCACAAATGCAGCCAAAAGATAACCAGATCTGTAAACAACAGGACGCCGCTGCCGGTCATGCTTACGTATTATATGCCGCCTACAAAAAGTTTGGCGACCCACGCTACCTGCAGCACGCCATAAAGGCCCTGCAAACGCTGGAACAGCAGCCACACAATACCAACTATGAAGTGCTGATGCCTTTTGGCGCTTATATGGCAGCAAGACTAAATGCAGAACAGGGCCAACACTTCAATGTGCAAAAATTTATGGAATGGACATTTAACGGCGACCCTCAATGCCGCCAGGGATGGGGCGTGCTGACAGGCAACTGGAATGGCATTGACATATCAGGTATTGTGGGCAGCACAACAGACAGGGGCGGTTACGGCTTTCTCATGAATACTTTTGATGCCGCGTGGCCACTCGTAGCCATGGTACGCTATGATCCTTCCTATGCCGCCGCCGTAGGCAAATGGATGCTGAATGCCAGCAATGCCGCCCGCTTCTTCTATACCCAGTACATGCCCGATGAGCATGAAACTATCCCGGAAAAAGCTGCTATCACAAAAGGTGTGATTGGCTATGAAGGCATTATCCATACTTCCTCTTACCCTGAATATGCACACCTCAAAGCGCCGGTAGCACAGGGCGATGGCCCGCAATGGGCCAAAGGAAATCCCGATGTATCGCAATTCAGCGTATACGGCAGCGGGCATGCAGGAATCTTCGGCAGTATTATCCGTACCACCACGGTACCAGGTATATTACAACTGAATTTGCTGGCCACAGATTTTTTCAGGGAGAAAGCTTACCCGTCCTATCTTTACTATAATCCCTACGCGGAAGAAAAAACAGTCACCATAAATGTGGGTGATCAGCCGGTGGATATTTATAATACGATTACCCGGCAGTTTATTGCCCGCAAAGTGAAACAGGCTTACAACCTGGTGTTACCGGGGCGCAGCCCGGCAGTACTGGTATTTACGCCGCCCGGCGGGAAAGTAAGTAAAGTGGGAAACCGGTTGCTGGTAAACGAAGTAACGGTCAGCTTTTAATTAAAATACACTGGCCAAACAGTTTAAACACTGTCTGGCCGGTTTTCTTCCAATAACCTGCTATTTTCCGCTATAGCTTTGCGCCCAGCTGTTCATATAATCTTCGAGCACATTCAACGGCATATCTCCGTATCCGAGCAGGGCATCATGGAATTCTTTCAGGCTGAATTTACCGCCCAGCTTTGCTGCAAATTTATCTCTCAGCGCTTTGATCTTTAGTTCCCCGGTCTTGTAAGACAGTGCCTGTCCCGGCATAGCCATATAGCGTTCCACTTCGGCGGTGGCAACCGGTTCACTGATAGATTCATGCTGCATCATATAGACGATAGCTTCCTCGCGGGTCATTTTACCGGTATGAATAGCCACATCTGTTACCAGTCTCACCGCCCGGTGAATTTCCATATTCAATGCGCCCATCTTCTGGTAAAGATCTGTGTAGCAACCCAATTGTTCTCCGAGTGATTCACAGTATAATGCCCATCCCTCAAAGTAGGCATAGAAAGCCGGTTGCCTGCGGAATGCCGGTATATCACTATTTTCCTGCTGGGATGATATCTGAAAATGATGACCGGGTACTGCCTCATGGATAAAGGTGGCTTCCATGCCCTGGAAGGTAACGTTGATTTTTGTTGCATCGGGAACCGGCACATAAAAGACAGCTGGTATATTTTCCTGCAGGTTCCCCTTGATATAAAAGGGGCCGCCCTGTGAGGCTTCGCGGTAAGCTTCCACCCTTTTGATCACAAAAGGAGTTTTAGGCTGGTGACCAAATAATGCAGTCAACCCTGGCTGCACTTTTTCATCGATATGACGGTATGCTTCCAGCACCTGTTCCGGCGTTTTGAAAGGCATGAAGCGCGCATCCGTTCTCAGGTAATGAAAAAAATCAGCTAAAGAACCTTTAAATCCCACCTTTGTTTTTATGACTTCCATTTCCCCGGTAATACGCGCTACTTCTGTTAATCCGGTCTGGTACACCTTTTCCGGGGTAAGACCTGGAGAGGTGGTATACATGCGCAGATAATACCGGTATATCCTGTTTCCACCTGGAAGAAAAGACAAGCCTGCATGATCCTGTGCGGCGGGTAGATAGGTATCTTTCAGGTAGGTGGCCAGTTTCCGGTAAGCGGGGATCATGCTGGCGGTAATCACCTGGTGATATAATGTAGTGATCCGTTGTTGTTCCGCCGCTGTAAATGAGGCCGGAAACTGCGACAGGGGTTTATAAAAGATATTTTTAGCGGTGTCCCTTTCCGCCAGTTCTTCCATCTGCGGGATCATTTTTACTACCAGCGCTTTAGGGAGTACGATACCTGCACGGATACCTTTATTAAAGTTTGCGATGGCGGTGTCTGTCCAGGCCATGAACGCCGTCATGCGTTTTGACCAGTTCTCATAATCCTTTACCGTGTTAAAAGGTTGTGCGCCACCTCCCGATCCGAATTGTGCCAGTTCCAGTGGTGTAGATATAAACTGGTTCATCGGCATATATTCCAGGTGCAGTTGCAATGATTCCTGGCCGGTGTTGAGGATATATTTCAGGATGTCATAGGAGATCCTGTCCGGCGTATTTAATGCGGTGCGGTTAACCTGTTTCAATGCCTCGAGGTATTTCCCGTAGAACTTTCCGGCAACAGCCACCTTGGGACCGGCGCCATATTCCGGCAGGAGGTCGTCGTAACGGTGATCACCTGCTGATGTAGCTTCTGTGGGGAACAGTTGCTGGCGTTCATTATAGTAGTTATCAAATAGCTGGTGCAGCTTTTCATTGCGCTGTTGGGCTCCGGCGACGGTAACATTTAATATGCTCACTATTACCAGGATGAACCACCTTACTTTTCTTTTTTCAGACATGACTGCTTTGTTTACCGGGCAAAGCTAGTAGGCATGGGGAGTAAAAAATTGTATAAAATTAGCCTGTTGTCAGATGCTCCTGTATTGCTTAGGAAGCAAACCCGTTACATGCCGGAACGTTTTGGTAAAATGCGCCTGGTCTGTAAAACCACACTCATAGGCAATTTCCGTAAGCGAATAGTTGCCCTTTTTTATTAAAGGAAATGCCCGTTCTATTTTAATGCGCCGCAGGTATTCACCTGCTGAGCAGCCGAAATACCTGGGGAAATATTTTGAAATGGTCACAGGATGAAGTTCCAGGTGGGTTGCCAGCAGGGAAAGCGACAGTGGCTGATTCCAATAATCATTCATGACTGTTTTTATCTTCTTCGTCCATTCGGGGAAATATGCCTCTCCTTCTTTACCGGGATGCACCAGGTTAATGCATAGCTGGTCTATCGCCATCGGCGAGTCTGCATCATCCAGGTAATGTTCTTTCATAATCCTGATAAGCCCGGTGGTATTAAGCTGGTTGCTATCTTCAAACATCAGGGATGCCGATGGAAGTGATAATCCGAAGGTGTTGAAAAATGCGGCATCCAGTTCAAGATTAAATATGCGTGTGCCGGGGCGGTAGTCAACATTCTGGTGTACGATGCCAGGATAATAATACAGTCCCTTACCGGCGTATTGTATATCGGAATTACCGTTCCGGATCTCTTTGCTTCCACCTGCCAGTATATGAGAAAAATGCGGATTAGCGTGATAGTGATAGGCGGAACTCATATCAGGCACAAAAGCGGTTTCACTGGTAATAATAGCACCGAATGTCCGTTCCTTTATTTTTGCGCCAACGTACATCCCTTTTTCATACTGAACTGGCTTATGCATAATTACATTATTTTAAATTTACGCAGTATCAACCTGAAATCTTGGCTGATATTGTCCTTCCGTCAAAGCTACGGTTTCCATCCATAGCGCTTTTAACAGATCGGTGCTTGCCATTAACTCCTGTGCCCCTGTACCAGCATGCCCCAATATTTTACTGAGTGTTTCTTCTACATTAAAAGGCGACCGGTTAAAAGCTGTTATTAGCCGCATGGCTCTTTTGTCGCCCAGCGGATACGTTTCATTTATTGCGAACAAGGCGTGGGTAAGATAATTGGCAATTCTTGTAAAACAACCAACGGTATTATAAGTATCCGCTGCAGCCGCAAAAGCATAACATTGTATTAATGTAAACTCCGCCAGCCAGAGACAGTCGGATAGAATGGTTTGTTTCAGCTTAGCGGGATAAGTAGTAACCTGATCTTTAAGCTTCCTGATAATGTTTTCTGGATCAAATAAAGGCTTACAAACCTGTGTTTCACCTAAGTAAATCACTGATCTGAATCCGTAAGGCGGTTGCTGATCAAAGTTATGATGCCAGATACCATTGGCGGCATCCGTAATGGTTTGTTGTACCTGGTCGATATTGCGATAGAGCAGATCTACCTTTCCGGCAGCTGTTGTGATCCATGCCCCGCCATTCACCCAGGGCCCCCATTCATAAAAACCGGTAACCAGTGGCAAACCCTGTATGGAAAAACTATTGGCGATTCTTCTGATACTTTCTGTATCAAAAGGATGTTTCTCAAAGTAGTACAGCCCGATATCCAGGTCTGATTTTTCATGGGCTTGTCCTGCCGCCTGTGAGCCTCCCAGCACAATAGCCACTATGCCCGGAACATCTTTAAATGCTGAAGTTATTGCATCCAGTATTATCCTTTTTTCATCCGGATCAGATTTCATCTCCTTTACATTTTTCTTCGATAAAATATATCCTCTGCAGCAGTTCGGATCTTCTGATAGCCGAATGTAAATAAAACTATTATAAGTTATAGCCGTAACTGACATTTAACTGATCTCTTCCTTTTTCAGTGGCCTCAATATTAACCGGAGCGACTGATCTTTTGTAAAGTAAGCGATCAGCCAGTTATAAAGTGTTTTGACACGGTTGCCGTAACTGATCAGAAAGGTGAGGTGAATGAAAAGCCAGATAAACCAGGCAATAAAACCTTTGAAGTGGAGTTTGGGTTTGGGGATGTCTGCCACGGCCTTATTCCGGCCGATGATAGCCATATTACCTTTATCGTAATAACGGAACGGCTTACGGTTCTCCTGCTTTGCGAGCGCCAGGAAATTCTCTGCGAGGTGGCTACCCTGCTGTATAGCCACCTGCGCCAGCTGCGGATGCCCGTTGGGAAAAGCAGGGTCGGTGGTTTGTATACACATATCGCCTATTGCAAAAATATCCTTCATGCCCTTTATCTCATTGAACTCGTCTACGATCAGTCTTTTTCCGCGACCATAACATTCCGCCGGGATGCCTTCCGTTACAGTTGCCGTTACTCCTGCCGCCCATACTACCGTTTTGGTGGCAATGGTTTCTCCGTTGGAAAAGATCACGGTATCATCCACATAATCTTTTACCTGCATACCCAGTTTTATTTCCACACCCATTTTAACGAGGGCATCGTAGGCGTCCCGCTGCGACTGGTCACTCATGGCGGCCAGTACTTTGGAGATGCCGTCTACCAGGTAAATATGCGATTCAAATCCTTTCCCCGCTATTTCGGGATAGTCTTTCGGCACCACTTCCTTTTTCAATTCCGCCAGCAGGCCGGATACTTCCACTCCGGTAGGGCCGCCCCCTACTACAACGATGGTGAGCAGCCTGGTTCTTTCTTCCGGATCGGTGGTAAGCGCTGCCTTTTCCATTACCTGCAGGAAATGGTTGCGCAGTTCGAGGGCATCGTTCACTGTTTTCACCGGCTTCGCATGCCGCTGTACGCTTTCCATGCCAAAATAATTGGTAGACGTGCCAAAAGCCAGTACCAGGTAATCGTATTTCAATTCAGTGGTAGAGAGTATTACTTTTTTTTCTTCCGGTATTACTTTCTGAAATTCACCGATCACAAAACGTGCGTTTTTGTTTTTGCGCAACAGTTTCCTGAACGGATAACTAATATCAGTAGGATCTAAAAAGCCCATTGACACCTGGTAAACCAGCGGGGGAAAATAGTTATAGTTGTTACGGTCTACCAGTGTAACGGTATATTCCTCTTTGCGGGCCAGTTTCCTGACCAGGTTAACGCCTGCAAATCCACCACCAATGATAACGATATGTTTCATAATATGACCTTTTATCTGTGTTGTTAAAACAGCCAAAAGGCCATTTTGTTGCTGTATGGTCCGCAACAACAACCAGGCCACCGGAAGAAATGCCATAAAAATCGTCCGTTCATTTACCGGAGCAGACACACCTGTCGACACAACTCCCCATCCTTTGGATAAATTTCACGTTATAATAAGCTGCGAGATGGACAAGAATAGGAACTGAGCCATGAACCGTTTCCCTTCTCCACAAAATATATTTTTTATTTTATACCAAATGGTATATTTTTGCTTTGTCAAAAGAAAGAGGGATATGAACAAGGCAGAGAAAACAAAACAGTTTATTGTGGAGATGACGGCCCCTGTTTTTAATGAGAAGGGCTACACCGGCACTTCTTTGAATGATATGACGAATGCTACAGGGCTGACAAAAGGAAGTATTTACGGCAATTTCGCTAACAAAGATGAAGTGGCCCTGGCATGCTTCGACTACAACCTGAAGAAAGTAAACACCATTATCCGGCAGGAAATGGACAAAAAAACAACCAGCAGGGATAAGCTGATGGTGTATGTGCATATATATGAGAACTTCCTGAAACACCCGTTCCCTGCCGGCGGATGCCCTATTCTCAATACAGCAGTGGAAGCAGACGACACGCATCCTTTATTGAAACAAAAAGCCGCAGATGCCATCCTTTCCTGGAAGGGCGTTATTACAGGGCTGATCGAAAAAGGAAAAGCCGAAGGGGAGTTCAGTGAAGACGTAAATGCCGAACAAACTGCACTCACCATGATCGCTACCATTGAGGGTTGCATTATGATTGCCAAATTAACCGGTAAGATAAACTACCGTAATACTATTATGCAGTCGGTTGGAAAAATGATAGACACACTATAACACTTTTTTTTCTTTATAAATATACCGATTGGTATAAAAAACAAACACATGAAAACAACAGGAAATACTGTACTTATTACCGGCGGCAGCGCAGGTATCGGACTGGAAATAGCCAGGCAATTATCACAACAGGGCAACCAGGTAATCATCACCGGCAGGGACGCCGCCCGCCTGGAAAAGGCCACGCAACAACTGCCGGGCGTGAAAGGCATCGTGAGCGATGTAACCAGCGATGAAGCAGTGACCCAGCTGGCAGCCACCCTGCACAAGGAATATCCGTCTTTAAATATCCTGGTCAACAATGCAGGCCGTGCATTTGCCTATGAGTTGTCGGACAACGCGGATGCCGCCGGAAAAGCAGCGGAAGAAATGGATACTAATTTCTTTTCGGTGATCCGCCTCACCGAAAAATTGCTGCCATTACTCAGTCGGCAGCCGGAAGCCGCCATTGTAAATGTAACCTCCATTGTTGCCTTTGCACCGGGCGTACGGGTACCCACTTATTCCGCTACCAAAGCTGCGCTCCGGTCCTACACCCAATCCATGCGGGTCACCTTTCCTAAGCTGCACATCTTTGAACTGATGCCTCCCCTGGTAAATACCGATTTTTCACAGGAGATAGGCGGCATTAACGGGATCCCTCCTTCACAGGTGGCTGCTGATCTTGTAACTGCACTCGGAAAAAATGAATATGAAATCCGTGTGGGCAATACCGAATTGATCTACCAGTTATCACTCAGCAATCCTGCAGCCGCACTAGCCGCTGTAAACGGCGGTGGCGAATAAAAAAATTTATATAATAATATACCAACCGGTATATTAAATAGCAGCAATGAAACGGACAGTACTGATCCTGGTGGTGATTACAGCGGCCATCATGGAGTTGATAGACACCTCTATCGTAAACGTAGCCTTATCGCATATGAGTGGCAACCTCGGCGCCACGCTGGAAGACACTTCCTGGGTCATTACTGCCTACGCCATTGCCAACGTGATCATCATTCCCATCACGGGCTTTCTCGCCGCGAAACTGGGCCGGCGTAATTATTATATCGGCTCCATCGTCGCCTTCACCTTCTTTTCACTGATGTGCGGGCAGGCCACCAACATCTGGATGCTGGTAGTATTCCGTTTCCTGCAGGGCATCGGCGGCGGCGCGCTGCTATCCGTATCGCAGGTGATCATCTTTGAACTGTTTCCCAAAGAAAAACAAAATGTAGCCAGCGCACTTTTTGGCGTAGGCGTGTTTATTGGTCCCACGATAGGCCCCACCCTCGGCGGTTATATCACCGAATTTTATTCCTGGCCCTGGATCTTTTATATCAACGTACCCATAGGTATTACAGTGGCAACACTCTGCTATATACTCCTCAAAGAACCCGCTAATGTGCCTGCGGCCAAGCGGATCGACTGGACCGGTATCCTCCTGCTGGCCGTTGGCGTGAGCGCATTGCAAACCGTACTGGAAAGAGGGGAAACCGACGACTGGTTTGAAGCGCCCTATATCACCTGGCTTTCCGTGATCGCCACTTTCGCCATCCTGGTATTTGTGTGGTGGGAACTGCGGATCAAAGACCCGGTGGTAAACCTGCGGGTGCTGAAAAGCAGGAACCTGAGCATTGCCGCGATATTGACATTTGTTTCCGGCATGGGCATTTTCAGCTCTGTTTTTCTTACGCCGGTATTTGCACAGCGACTGCTTAATTTCACACCGCTGCAAACAGGTATGCTCCTGCTGCCCGGCGCCTGCTTAGCCATAGGTGGGCTCATTATTTCTGCGAGGCTGCTACAGCGCGGTGTTTCGCCGGTGTTTCTTATTGTAGCGGGAATGGGATTATTTATTCTATTCAGCTGGCAGATGTCGGCATTGAACCAGGACGCCGGCGCCGCCACTATTACTACTTCTCTCATCTGGCGGGGCGTAGGACTGGCACTGGTAACGGTTCCCCTTACCACCCTGGCCGTATCCTCACTGACGCCGGCAGATATTCCGCAGGGCGCCGCTTTAAATAATATGATGCGGCAACTGGGCGGCTCCTTCGGCATCGCCATGGTGAACACCTACCTCGCCAACCGGAACGCCCAGCACCGGTCGGATCTAGTGAGCAACCTCACTACCGATAACCCTGAGGTGACCAACCGGTTAAGCAGCTACGCGCACTTCTTTCTCAGCAAAGGCGCTACCGCAACAGATGCCCATCATAAAGCATTGAAACTCCTGGATAGCTCCGTGATAAAACAAAGCACCCTGCTAAGTTTCAGCGACGCCTTTTTACTGGTAGGCATTATATTCCTGGCAGCGCTTCCTTTGCTGTTAATGGCTTCCACTAAAAAGAAAACAGCCCATGTAATTGTGATGGATCATTAACACAGGCCAATTAATTTGATAAAACTGACCGAAAAATCCAAAAAAAATAAAATCAGAAAAATAAGCTTAATCAACCTAATCCTGCTCCAGACAATTTCCGCGCCGAAGGCGCGCCCGGCAGGGTACCACGATTTTTTTGTACTTTGCGATATCGGTCACACCACTTGATTCGTCTGTTTAACGGCGATAGGGTGATATTTACTTTTAAGGGGAACTGGATCTAACGGATGAATAATGACACTGTACATGAAACTGCACTTTTCCACCAAATTGCCGGGGGGGATGAATCTGCATTTGAAGCATTATTCCACCTCTATGTGCCGAAGATCAGGCCGGTAATTGCCCGTATTATACAGGTAGAAGGGCCGGAGAAAGACATCATACAGGAAATATTCCTGGGCATATGGCTGAGCCGGGAGAAGCTGACAGAGGTAGTGGTTCCCCATAACTGGATCTTCAAAATGGTGTATCACCGCTGCTACAGCTGGTTGCAGAAGCAGGGCGTACGGAATAAGGCCAGCCAGATCATTACCCGCGAAAGCACTGACCACTCCAATCTTACCGAAGAAAATATTGCTTTTTCTGAAACCGCGCTGCTGGTAAAGCAGGCTATCCTGCAATTGCCGCCGCAGGCGCAAAAGATCTACCTACTCAGCCGGGAGAAGGATCTTAAAGTCGCCGAAATTGCCAGTGAATTACAGCTCTCCCCCCAAACCATTAAAAATTCCCTGGTCCGTTCCCTCAAATCTATCCGGGAATACCTGACCAGCCAGGGCATCACCCTCCCGCTATTCCTGCTTGGGTGGGGTGTTTTATATTTTTCTTAACTTTTTTTTGAAAGACATAGGTACTCTTTGGCTGCTGACGGTACGTATATGCAGGGGGCTTTCTGTAATTGGGTAGTCCCCGTATATGTCAACTGAATTCCGAATGCTTTAAAACGAGGCCGTTGTCCACATCAGAAAGACTAACATACTTATTGGAACAGGTACGGCTGCGTCGTGCCACCACCGGGGAGTACAGGGAACTGTTACAACTGATCAGTGAAGATGAGTCGGGGGAAATAATCCGCCAGCTGGATGCGTTTCATGCGAACTGGCCAATGGAAGCTGCTGCCCATGCGGATCACGACCGCGACTACTGGCAGCAGGCCGTCAAAGAAATACTGGCCGCCGATAAGCTTGCGCAGCAGCCGGAAATGCTGCCCTCAACCCCGAACCGGGTCTATTTCCTGCAACGCTACTGGTGGGCTGCTGCCTGTATCGTTGTGCTGGCAACGGGCGCTTATTATCTTTCAAAGCAAGCCCCTCCCACGGCTGTAGTGGCTACTTCCCCCGTAAAGGATATTGCACCGGGCGGCAACAGGGCGGTACTTACGCTTTCAGATGGTACCCAAATCCCCCTCGACAGTGCAGGCAATGGCGTATTGGCGCAACAGGGCAATACCCGGATCACCAAGCTGAATAACGGGCAACTGGCTTACAATGGCTCCGGCAGTTCGGAGGATAAAGTATTATATAATACCATGAGTACCCCTTTGGGTGGACAATACCAGCTTATTTTGCCCGATGGTACCGGCGTATGGCTGAATGCCGCCTCTTCCATCAGTTATCCCACTGCCTTTACCGGCAACGAAAGAAGTGTAACCGTTACCGGTGAAGTGTACTTTGAAGTGGTGAAAAATGAAAAGATGCCTTTCCGCGTAAAGGCAGGCAATACGACCATCGACGTACTGGGTACGCATTTTAATATTAACGCATATAAAGACGAAGCCAGCATCAATACTACCTTAGTACAGGGATCTGTGCGGGTAAGTGTACAACAGCAACAGCAAATGCTGAAACCCGGGCAGCAGGCCAGGGTGGCGGCAAAGGGGGAGTCTATCCAGGTGCTGGACCATGCGGATCTATCCGAGGTGCTGGCCTGGAAAGCCGGATTTTTCTCCTTTAATGATGCGGATCTTCCGGCTGTAATGCGGCAGCTGTCGCGCTGGTACAATGTAGAAGTAACATATGAAGGCAAGATTCCTCAGCGTGTATTCACCGGGGAAATAGGCCGGAACCTCACCTTATCGCAGGTGTTAAAAGGACTTACAAAAACAAGAATTAAATATAGAATTGAGAATGGTAACCGGATCGTTATCCAACCATAGTTATGAACAATGAACAATGAAAATTGGGAACAATGAAAAACACCAGGCTATCGCCATTGGCATTCCATGCGCATTGAATAAAAACCGGGGCTGAGATTGGCGTCCTACCCCGGCCGTCGTTCAATTTAATCAACAAACAAGTCGGTAAACATTATTTATTAATTCAACCAAACATTGCAAAAGTATGCAACTTAAGGCTATTTGTAATTCCGGTACCCGCAGATATTGGAAATTTGCGGGGCTCTCAACCAAAACACTGTTAGTTATGAAGCTAACTTCTTTTATGCTGCTCCTTGCTGCCTTGCAGGTAAGCGCTAAGGGCAGCGCCCAAACGGTGACTTATTCCGCCAAGGCGGTGAGTCTCCAGAAAGTGCTGAACGTTATTAAAGCACAAACGGGGTATGTTTTCTTTTACGATAAAGAGGATCTGAAAAACAGTAATCCTGTTTCGGTAGACATAAAAAACGCATCGCCGCAAGCCGCGATGGAAGCAGTATTGCGCCAGCAGCCGTTGAGCTTTGAAATCCAGGGCAATACCATCTTCATTACAAAAAATGAAAAACCGGCAGCAACACCGGTAACGGCCCCACCTGCCGCCAACATCACAGGAAAGGTGACAGATGAAACCGGGGCAGGGCTTCCGGGTGTATCCATCGTTATCAAGGGCACCCAGAAAGGCGTTGTTTCCGGACCGGATGGCACCTTCCAGCTGGCCAACGTACCGGACAACGCGGTACTGGTGGTAACCAGCATCGGGTACATCACCCAGGAAATCAAGGTAGCCGGAAAAACACAGATCAATATTTCAATGGCGCCGGATGTAAGTGCGCTGAAACAATTTGTGGTAGTAGGTTATGGCACGCAGAAAAAGGCGAACCTCACCGGGGCCGTTACTTCTATCACCACAGAGCAACTGACTAACAGGCCGGTAACAAGCCTGGGTAACGCATTGCAGGGTACGATGCCAGGTATCACCGTCACAGCCGCCAAGAGCGGACAACCGGGCAGTGATGCAGGACAAATCCGTATCCGGGGTATTGGTACGCTAAACAATGCCGACCCGGTAATTGTGGTAGACGGAGTAGTTACCAACCTGAGTAGTCTTAATAATATTAACCCCGACGATATTGCCACCTTATCGGTACTGAAAGATGCGGCATCTGCCGCTATCTATGGTTCCCGTGCAGCCAACGGCGTTATTCTCATTACCACCAAACAAGGCAGGAAAGGTCCCCCACAGGTTACCTATACCGGGTATGTGGGTAAACAACAAGCCACCGGCTTACCGGACTTTTTACCTTCCTGGCAAGCTGCCACTTTATATAACCAGGCACTGAGCAATGAAGGAAAAGCAGCACGCTGGACCGATGCAGAAATCCAGAAATTCAAAGATGGCTCTGATCCTTTTAACTATCCTAACACCGACTGGCTCGACCTGTTTTACCAGGGCAGCGGTTTACAACAGAACCACTATGTAGGTGTTTCCGGCGGCAGCGACCATACACAATATGCTTTCTCTTTAGGTGTATTTGATCAGAATGGCCTCATGGAAAAAACAAATGCCAAACGTTACACCAGCAGATTGAATATTACATCTGAGATCAACGATAAAATAAAAGTAATCGGCAATATCGCCTTTACTTCTTCCGGCAGAAATGAGCCCAGCAATCCTTACACCGGCGATTTTACGCAGCTGGTAAGACAGATCAACCGCATCTCCCCTACCATTCCTTATAAATATGAAAATGGCCACTACGGCTATATTTCAGATGGCAGCCCGATGGCGTGGCTGGAAGGGAACAGCCTGAATAAATACAATAATTATGACCTGATAGGTAATGTAGGCGTAGACTGGGAAATTGTGAAAGGACTGCATTTTAAACCCTCCCTTGCTTATGTGATGAAGATCGCTCATAACAAGAAGTTCATTGCTGACCAGCAATATTATGATGCTGCCGGTAATGAAACTTTTTACCAGGGGCCCAGCTACGTAACCGACGAAAACACCTTCGGCAATACGGTTACACAGCAGGCATTGCTGGACTACACCAAATCTTTCAGTAAACATAACTTCAAAATACTGGGTGGCTATTCCCAGGAGCTCACCAAGTTCAGCTTTGATGACGGCTACCGGAAAGGCTTCCTGAATAACCAGTTAACCGATATTAATCTTGGTTCTACCGACGGACAGAAAGCCACCGGTTACTCTTATGAACTGGCGCTTCAGTCTTATTTTGGCAGGTTAAACTACGACTACGACGGTAAGTACCTGTTTGAAGCGAATCTGCGGTATGATGGTTCTTCCCGCTTTTCTCCCGCCAACAGGTGGGGTTTATTTCCCTCCTTTTCCGCTGGCTGGAATTTAGACAGGGAAGACTTCTTCACACCACTGAAGAAATATGTTTCCAATCTTAAAATAAGAGGTTCATGGGGACAGCTGGGTAACCAGTACATTACCGGTAAAGATGATGTCAATTACCCAAGCTATCCGTACTACCCGTATATTGCCACTATCAACGGAAGCCAGAACTATACTTTTGGTGGTACCGCGGCTGCTATTGCCGCTGGTGTAGCGCCGGTTAATGGTGCCAACGAAAACATCAAATGGGAAAGCACCACCGCCACAGGCGTGGGTATTGATGCGGGATTCCTGGACGGGAAACTGAATTTCACTGCCGACTATTTTCATAAACGCACTTCCGACATCCTGTTATCAGTACCGGTTGGCGCCGTATACGGCCTGAATGCGCCGGTTCAAAACGCAGGTTCTGTCATCAACAAAGGTTGGGAGTTTGCACTGAGCTATGCCAGCAACGCAGGTGATTTCAAGTACAATGCTGCCGTAAACGCGGCCTTTATCAACAACGAAGTAACCGATCTTCACGGAACAGGGCCGATTATCGACGGCTATACCTTTAAACAGGTGGGTTATCCGATCAACTCCCTGTATGGATATGAAGCAGATGGCATTTTCCAATCGGCCGATGAAGTGACCAAAGCGCCTTATCAATCCAACAGAACGGCTGCCGGTGATCTGAGATACAAAGACAAGGACGGCAATGATACTATTAACAGCGCCGATAAAGTATACCTCGGCAACTACTTCCCGAAAGTAACCTTTGGCCTGAACCTGGGCGGTACCTGGAAAAATATAGACCTGAATATCTTCCTGCAGGGCGCTGCTGGCGTAAAAACATACATCGACGCCGGTAAACTGGGCAGTGTAAGTTCTTCTGCTGGTAAACCTACTTCCGCTTTACTGGATACCTGGACACCGGAAAACACTTCAGCCGCGCTACCACGCATCTGGAATGGCTATACGCAGAATGATCCCGGCGGCACGCCGTCTTCCTTCTGGGTGAAAGACGGATCTTACCTGCGCCTTAAAAACCTGCAGGTAGGTTATACACTGCCGGAAAGAATAGTAAAACGGATAGGCATCAACAAAGTACGTTTCTACTACAGCGGGCAAAACATCCTCACCTTCGACGGCCTGTATAACTGGATAGATCCGGAAGCATCTATTACGAGCAGTATCTATTACTACCCGCAGGTGAAAGTGCACACGTTTGGCGTAAATGTTAGTTTTTAACGAAAAGCAATCAACATCATGAAAAGGAACATTCTCTATATAATATTTTTCTCTGCTGCACTGCTATCTGCGTGCAATAAAGATTTCCTCGACAGGCAGCCACTGGATGCCTATAACAACGACGTTCTCTGGAAAACGCAGAACGATGCAACCGCTGCACTCAATGGCTGTTATAAAGAATGGGAAATTGACTATACCATCCTTTATATGGACGCTGTGAGCGATAATATGTACAGCCAGTATTACTGGGAAGGCTATACGGATTATGGCAATGGCAACATTACGCCTGCCAATACCAGTGCCTCCAAGCGCTGGAGTTATACCACCATTCAGAAATGCAACTGGTTCCTGGAAAACATCGACAAAACACCGATCGACGAAACCTTAAAAACGCAGTTTAAAAGTGAAGCCCGTTTTCTGAGAGCTTATCAGTACTTCACGCTGTCACAGCTTTATGGTGATGTACCGCTGGTCAAAAACACTATTACCAGTGAAGAAGCTAATACCATTTCCCGCACAGCCGCTACCGAAGTACGCAAATTTGTACTGGACGAATTGGAAGCGATTGCGCCTACCCTCCCGGCAAGCTACAGTGGTAGCGACGTTGGACGTATTACTCAGGGCGCGGCTATTTCCCTGAAGGCCAGGCTGGAATTGTATGATAAAAACTACGCCGCCTGTATCGTTGATTGTAAAAAGATCATGGCCCTGGGTTATGAACTCTTTCCAAACTATCAGAACCTGTTTCGTATACAGAACGAAAACAATAAAGAAGTGATCCTCGATGTGCAGTATAAAGAGAATGACTATTCCAATGCCGACATCGGCGTAATGCCTTCTTCCTCCTTTGGTGGCTGGGGCTCGCTGGATCCCACTCAGGCGCTGGTAGACGCTTACGAAATGAAAAACGGCAAACTTATTACTGATCCAACATCCGGCTATTCCGAAAATGATCCGTACAATAACAGGGATCCACGCTTAACAGCTACAATCGTATGTCCCGGCCAGTTGTATGAAGGTAAATACTACAACTCTATTCAAAATACCTCCGGTGATTATTATAATGGGGATAACAATTCTAAAACAGCTTACATCCCGAAAAAATTCACGTCTAACCTGTCCGACTATACGGATATGTGGAACACCGGGCTGAATATGATCGTAATCCGCTACGCAGAAATACTGCTCACTTATGCCGAAGCACAAATTGAATCAGGCATTATTGACAATACCGTGTATGATGCAATAGATGCCATCAGAAAGCGCGCTGGCATGCCAGTGGTAGACAGAACCGTGTATAACACCGTTGATAAAATGCGTACGCTCGTAAGACGCGAACGCAGGGTGGAACTGGCACTGGAAGGCTTACGCTGGTACGATATTCAACGCTGGAAGATAGGCACTGCCGTTAGATCCGGCACCGTATACGGCGCACGACTGGGTACTGTAGATCCTGCCAACGGCAAGCTTACCCTCAGCGGAGATCACGTCACCGTTGAGCAGCGCACCTTTGTGGAAAACAGGGATTACCTCTGGCCGGTACCGCAAACAGAAAGAGATATCAACAAAAACCTGACACAAAACCCAGGCTACTAATACAACTGTAACAATCAAAAAAAATCCCGCGAGTTGAAAGATGAGCGGGATTTTTTTATGCTTAAAAAGTATTCACATGTATCGTTTCATTACCGGCCTGCTGGTTTATTTTATTTGTCCTTTTACCTTATGCGCCCAGCAAAGCAGAACCGTTCTTAACTTCAATACCCACTGGGCCTTTCAAAGAGGCGATATCACCGGGGCGGAGCAGGCAACATTTAATGACAAGAATTGGGCGGGCATCAGCATTCCGCACGTAATGCGTATTGAAAAAAAGCACAACGGCGGCAATGCCGTGTACCAGGGCATCGGCTGGTACAGGAGATATTTTAAAGTACCTCCCTCTTTCCGCAATAAAAGGATCACTGTTTGTTTTGAAGGCGTGCAAACCACTGCGGATGTGTATCTCAATGGTAAAAAAATAGCGACCCATACAGGTGGTTACATGGGCTTTGTAGTGGACATCAGCGCGTATGTGGATTTTGAAAAAAACAATGTGCTGGCAGTGAGGGTATCCAATAAAGATAACCCGCAGATCCCCCCCGGAAAGCCGCAGTCGAAGCTCGACTTCAATTACTTTGGCGGCATCTATAGAAATGTGTCACTGACGGTTACCGGCAAAGTATTTATCTCCCATCCACTGGAAGCTAACAAGGTAGCCGGTGGCGGCATATTTATCACCTATCCTTCCGTTGGCAAAAACGCTGCAGCTGTTGCGGTAAAAACCAATATCGTGAATGCTTCCGGTAAACCGGTACATACCACGCTGAAAACGACATTGATTGATACCAGTGGCATGCCGGTAGCAACAGCAGCCATTGAACAGCCCATTCCTGCACAGGCAGATACAGATATCCGGCAATCGCTGACGGTGACCGCTCCTCATTTATGGCATCCGGATCATCCTTACCTGTATCGCCTGGTATCTGTTGTTTATGAAGACAATGCACCAGTGGATAGCCTGATCACCTATACGGGTATACGAAACATCGCTTTCGCTGCCGACGGTTTTTATATCAATGGAACGAAATTATACCTGCGCGGCGCCAACAGGCACCAGGCGTACGAATACACCGGTGATGCCGCCACAGACAACCTGCAATACCGGGATGCCCTTCAACTGAAAAAGGGCGGGTTCAATGCCGTGCGGGCCGCCCATTATCCCGCATCGCCCGCATTCCTGGATGCATGCGACAAAACAGGTTTACTGGTGATTGAGTGTGAGCCAGGATGGCAATTTTTTTCCAAAGATTCCCTCTTCGTTGAAAACACTTACCACGACATCCGGGAGATGATCCGCCGCGACCGCAACCACCCATCTGTTTTCCTGTGGGAAACTTCCCTGAATGAATCACCCACCAGCGAAGCATGGATGGAAAAAGCCGTACAAACCGCACGGGCTGAAATGCCTGGCAACCAACTGTTTGTAGCCGATGATTTTAACGCACGCAGCAAAGACCATTACAACGTTTCCTACAAAGTGGTAAATGAAGATGGCACCGACCCTATGCCATCACGCCCGTTTATTACCCGTGAGTGGGGAGATAGCTGGATGGCCGATGCTGAAAAAGAAAACAGCCTGCGCGCCAGCAGGATGTACACAGAGAAAGGATTGATCAACCAATGTATTTTACGGCAAAATGCGTTGAATGGTGAAACATCCGAAGCGTTGGGCGGCTATTGGGATCATGGCGGACTGGATGCCAATCCAAGAATTGGTGGCTACTTTGTATGGAGCTACAATGATTACACCCGTGGCTCCGATCCCATCACCGCTTTCAGCGGCGTTACCGATCTTGACCGCTATGAAAAGTTCAGTTACTACCAGCTACAGGCAATGCAGGATGCCCGCAATCCTGCATATGGCCCAATGGTATACATTGGCAGCTATAATAACCAGCCAGCACTGGATAGTTCCATCATGATATTCTCTAACTGTGATGCCGTACAACTTTACCGGAACAACAAATTCTGCGGCGAAATAACAAGGACGCAAAATGCCCGTACCGCTCCTTTTGTAGCGGCCAAAGGCGGTAGCCCTTACTTTGTTTTCCACACCGGGAAATACGAGCATGGAGAGTTGAAAGCCATCGGTATCCTGAATGAAAAAGCCATCTGCACGCATATTGTAAAAACACCCGGCGCGCCTCATCACCTGGAAATTGAAATTCCTGCCGGCGCTGCCACTTCCACCGCCGACGGCTTTTCTATGACGCCGTTTTATGTGAAGGTATGCGACCGGAACGGCACACTTGTATCTAATCAAACCGCCGGGCAATCCTATACTGTTCAGATCAGTGTATCAGGACAAGGCACCCTCATAGGCGGAAATATTCCGGCTGCGGGTATTGCCTTGCAGAAAACGGAAGGCGGCATTGCCTATGGCGTTATCCGCCACACTGCTACAGCAGGAAACATATATATCAACGTAAAGAGCGCCGGCATGGCTTCAGGCAGTAAGGTGATTAAAACCACCGCAACACCCTATGAATATGTAAAAGACGGTATCCACCGGCCATGGATACACGAAGATAAAAAAACAATGACTGCCTATTATACGGATACTATTGCCGCCAAACAGCTCCGGGAAATTAAACTCGCCGGCAAGGCCAGTTTTGTTCAGCCTGCGGATGAAAGTCTTAACGCGGTTATTGACGGCAACACCGCCACAGGATGGATATCCGGCGCAGGAAGTGTTCCTGTCAGCATTACCCTGGATCTGAAAAATGAATACCAGCTGAGCGGCAGCCGCGTAGTATGGGGGAAAGACAGCGACTGGTACACTTACAGTATCGCGGTATCTGCCAATGGCAGCGACTGGATAAGTGTAAAGAGCACGGAACGGGTATCCGGGCAAAATTATCAGCCGGTGCTTTTCCATCGCACAGCGGTAAGATATGTCCGTTATCTTATTACCGGTATCCAGCCAGAAAGCAGCAGGATAGCGGTAAAAGAAATACAGCTGTACGGGACGATGTAACCGCTCATCCGCCTTCCGCTACCCGTTTGCGTCTTGCCAGCTCCGCTTCGCTGGGGTTATCCCCTACAAACGAGCCCGGTTTGATTTCTCCTCCCGGTTCATAGCTGGCAATGATCACTCCTTTCGGGGAGCTTTTTACGTCCATTAATTTCCAGTCCACCGGTTGGGTCCCTTCCCGGAATAACCGTTTGCCTTCACCGATGGTTAACGGGAGGGTCCATACGGTGAGTGTGTCCACCAAACCATTCGCCAGTAAAGTTTGTACCAGTTTGCTGCTGCCGTGCACCAGCAGGTCGGGACCTTCCTGTTGTTTGAGCTGCCTGAGCCCGGCCACTACATCGCCGGTGATCAGCGTGGAGTTTTCCCAGCTCAGATCCATTGGTTTGCCGGACACTGCATACTTATGGATACTATTAAACTTGTCGGCGATACTATGATCCTGTATAAAAGGCCAGTAAGCCGCAAATATCTCATATGTTCGTCTTCCTAACAACAGATCAAAAGACTGAGACATGAGTGCGTTCATGATCCCATTTGTGAAGTCGTCGGAATAAGGCGTCATCCAGCCGCCCCATCTGAAGCCATTACTGCGGTCCTCTTCGGGGGCTCCGGGCGCCTGCATAACGCCGTCCATAGACATAAAAGTGATGACGATAATCTTTCTCATAGTAATCTTTGTTATTTGATTCAAAGATACTTTCAGTAAGAATGGCCGGGGCTGTGTAAATACGACTTTATGAAGGGTGAATTGCGACAATCTGCCGGAATCATCACTATTTACAACATCAATAAATGTTTAAGATAAAGCCTCAGGTGTTGCAGCGCGTGGGTGATCTGGTTTTCCACGCTTCTTTTGGAGATATTTAACCGTTCTGCGATTTCCTGGTTGCTGAGCTGTTCTTCCCTGCTTAACAGGAATATTTCTTTACTGCGTTTTGGTAAATTGCTGAGGGACGCGTGCAGTTGCTGGCGGAAAGACTGTTCCTGGATTTTTTCTTCTGCGGTATTCCCGATAGCCGCCATATGTTCTTCTGCTTCCACTACCTGGAACGCTTTCCGTGTTTTCAGCACCCGGTATACATGATAGCGGGTGGCGGAAATAATATAGTTACGGAAATGAACGATATGCAGTTCTTCTCTTTTAAGCCATAAGGTGAGAAATATATCATGCACAATTGTTTCGCTCGCTTCCGGATCGTTTAACAGGTTATTGGCGGTTTGATACATCTTTCCCCAATAGCGGTTAAATAACAGGTTATAGGCTGTTTTTTCACCGTCTCTGACTGCAAGCCATAAATCAGCATCTGCTGTGTTAGCATCCCACCTAATCATGTCACAAAAATTGACAAAATAAAATTACCTGCATGTTAAATTAAGATGAACTATATAGGAATTGATCCTGGTTGATTGTCTGTGTAACACCCGTTGGCGCTTCCTTCCCCGACAAAATACTCTTTTTTTTAAAAAGTAGGTGTGTAAGGGAAAATAATTGTCTCTATAGAATAAATGAATCGCCTGTGCTGACAAAAGAAGAATACCTTGATCTGTACGAAAGGTCCCTGAACGGGGATTGCAGCCCTGAAGAGCTGATCCGGCTGCAGCAGTATGAGGATGACTTTTGTTTTTCCGATGACGCTGATTCCGACGAAGTATTAAAAGAAAAGATATACAACAGGCTCTCTGCAAGTATTTCGCGGGAAGAGAACGTAAAGCGGCTATTCCCCTGGAAAGCAGTAGCAGCGGCAGCAGCAGTATTGCTGATGGTAGCGTCGGGCTTCCTGTATTTTAACGGCCGCCTGCAGCAGCGGAATAAGCCATTGGCAGTGATAGCTGAAAAAACACCTGTAATAAAACGAGATATTACACCTGCTACCAATAAGGCTGTGCTTATTCTAAGCGATGGCACGGAGGTAGAGCTGAACAAGGCCACAGAAGGGCAAATAGCAGCGCAAGGCAATACCACGGTGAATAAATCCGGTAACGGGCAACTGGTTTACCAGCTGACCGATAAACCGCCAACAACTTCCCTGGCGGTATTTAATACCCTGGCCATCCCACGTGGCGGGCAATACAACCTGACATTGCCGGATGGCAGCAAAATATGGCTGAATGCCGCCAGTAAACTGCGCTTCCCTACCCAGTTTACAGGAAAGGAAAGAATGGTGGAGCTGGAGGGAGAAGCCTATTTTGAAGTAGCGCATAACCAGCAGCAACCCTTTGTGGTGAAAGTTAAAGGCATGCAGGTAGAAGTATTGGGTACTCATTTTAACGTAATGGCATATGCAGATGAAGCCAGTATAAACACTACGTTACTGGAAGGAAAAGTAAGGTTACGCAACGAAGGAACAGCGGCGGTCATACTGAATCCCGGCCAGGAAGGGGTATTTACCGGGAGCAAAGGTTTTAAGGTGAACAAAGCAGATATAGAACAGGTAATGTCGTGGAAGAATGGCTATTTTATTTTTAATGATGAAGACCTGACATCCATCATGCGTAAAATTTCACGTTGGTACAACGTGGATATTGAATATAGCAGTGGCACAAAAAAATTATCTTTTGCGGGTAGTATCTCGCGCTTTAAAAATGTTACAGAAGTATTAAATATGCTGGCATTAACAGGAACAGTACAATTTAAAATAGAAGCAGGAAAAATCACTGTCATTAATTAACCTATCGTCCACAACTATCGGCCAGGTCAATAATTCGTAAACTAAACTTTATTTATGAAGCGTAATGCTCATGCCTTGAAAAAGGCAGGTCTACTGTCATGGGAGACACTCAGGTTAGTCAAGCTCTCCTTCTCTCTTGTCATTTTCCTTTCGCTGCAGGTAAGCGCTGTTACCTATGCACAAAGGGTGAATCTTTCTGAGAAACAAACCCCGTTAAGGGAAGTGTTTAAAGAAATAAAAAAACAAACCGGTTATAATTTCCTGCTCAATACGGAAATGCTGGCAGACGCCCGGCCGGTAACCCTTACCCTGGTGAATGCTACGCTGGAAGAAGCATTGAACAAGTGCTTCGAAGGGCAGCCTTTCACCTACACCATTAACAACAACACCATTGTGGTAAAAAGAAAGGCCATGCCGGTTGTGGCGGCCCAGGAAATAACCGGTACTGTTACCGATGAAAAAGGTGTTCCGGTTCCCGGCGCCAGGATACTGAATCAATCCACCAATAAAGGCGCTATCACCAACGATAAGGGGGAGTTCAGGATCGCGGTGAATCCTGGTGAAAAGCTATCCATAAAAATGCTGGGATATGAAGAAATTATTATTACGGCAGATAGTAAACAAGACTACCACATCCGCCTGAAGCCATCTACGGTGGGCCTGGATGCGGTAGTGGTGGTAGGCTATGGCACACAGAAAAAAGCCAACCTTACCGGTGCGGTGAGTATGGTGAGCAGCGACGACTTCAAAGGCCGGCCGGCTACCTCCGCTGTTTCAGCGCTGCAAGGTCAAATGACGGGTGTTACCGTGATCAATGCCACGGCTATTCCCGGCGGCTCCGATGAAAATACGATCCGTATCCGTGGTATAGGCACGCTCAATGATGCCGGCCCGCTGGTGGTGGTAGACGGTATTCCCGGCGGCAACCTTAATATCCTGAACCCCGACGATATAGAAACGGTGTCTGTGCTTAAAGATGCAGCCTCCTCTTCTATTTACGGGGTACGTGGCGCCAACGGCGTTATTCTTGTGACCACAAAAAAAGGTAAAAGCGGCAAGCCGTCTTTAACGTATGCCAATTACTTTGGCGTACAAACGCCTACTGCGTTACCTACTTTCCTGGGTTCTGCGGATTATATGACGCTGCTAAATGAAGCCAAGGTAAACGCCGGCAACAATCCTACTTATACACAGGAACAGATTGACATCGCCAAAAACGGCAGCGACCTGAATTATTACGCCAATACCAACTGGCTGAAAGAAATGTACAAGTCCGGCGCACCACAGCAAAATCATATGCTGAACCTTTCCGGCGGCGCTAATAATATTAACTACTACCTGTCTTACGGCTTCCTGAAACAGGGCGGCCTTATCACCGGCGATAACTACAACGCCAAAAGACATAATGTGCGTTTAAGACTTAATACCACGTTGTTCGACATTCTTCAACTGGATGCCAACATTGGGTATATCGACCGGAACCAGACCGGTTCCAGTGCTGATGTAAGCGGTTCAGGCGGGCCTATTCAATCTGCCCACCAGATCTCTCCGCTGGTACCGGTAAGATTTACCACCGGCGGATGGGGATATCTCGGCGGATCCGTGAATCCCGTTGCACTTGTAACCGATGGCGGTACCAATGACTTCTCCTCACAGGAAATTACCGGTAACATCCAGGCGACGCTGAATATTACAAAAGACTTTCGTTTAAGGGGACAGTATGGCCTGGTGAAAAGTAATTCTTTCAGACAGATCTTTACAAAAACCATTAACTACTACAGTCCGGAAGATAATTCACTGATTTACCAGACCAATAATCCCAACAAGATTGACAACCGCGATTATACTTCTTTGTACCAGACCGTGATCGGGATGGCAGAATATGAAAAGACCTTTGCAGGAAAGCATTACGTGAAAGCGCTTGCTGCGGCTTCTTCTGAAGAAACGGTGAGCCGTAATTTCACAGCCAGCAGAACCAACCTGCCTACGCAGGATCTCGGCAGCATCAACCTCGGCACACTCAATCCGCTTAACGGTTCAGATGGCAGCCAGAATGCATTGCAATCTATCTTTGGCCGCGTGAACTACGCTTACAGCGACAAATACCTGCTGGAAGGTAACTTCCGTTACGATGGGTCTACCCGGTTTGCCGCAGACCTCCGCTGGAACTGGTTCTTCTCCGGATCTGCAGGATGGGTGTTTTCAAAAGAGTCCTTCTTCAAATCACTGGAAGGCATTATCAATTTTGGTAAGATCAGGGCCTCCTATGGTACGCAGGGTAATGACAAAGTGCAGGATGATTTCGGATATCTTTCTTCCATCAGTTCTGTCGCGACGATGCCAATCGGCAATGTGCTGACCCTTGGTTACAGGCAAACCGGTATTCCCAACCCGTTGCTCACCTGGGAGTCCATGACCAAACAGGATATCGGCCTGGATCTCACCTTCCTGAACAACCGGTTAAGCCTCACGGCGGACTACTACATCAACAACACCAACGATATTTTGCTGAGAGTACCGTTGCCGGATGTACTTGGCATGAATGGAAGCTATCCGTACCAGAATGCCGGTAAAGTGCGCAATAAAGGATGGGAGCTGATGGTAGGCTGGCAGGACAGGATCGGTGATGTGAGCTATGGTGTGAGCGGCAACTTGTCTGATGTAAAAAATGAAGTAATGAGTTTAGGTAATGCGCCGGCCACTATCGCCGACCAGATCAGAACAGTAGGTCAGCCGATTGATGCCTTCTATGGTTTTGTGGCCGACCGTATTTCGCAGATCTCCGATTACTCTTATGATGCCGCTACCAACAAATACACGCCGCTGTTCCCTTATGATGCCAGTTATCCTATGATGCCCGGCGATATCATCTACAAAGATTTAAACAACGATAAAAAGATCACCGCCGCAGACGACCGCCAGGTGATAGGCAGCGCTATCCCCAGGTATACGTATGGCTTTAAAGGAAATGTTGCTTATAAAGGTGTTGATTTCAGCTTCTTTTTACAGGGAGTAGGTAAAGCAGATGGATGGATTACCAGTGCTGCCCGTCATGCTTTTATTAACGATGGTTCCAATCCGCAACCGATTCACCTGGACCGGTGGACGCCTCAGAATCCCGGCGCCAGCTACCCACGGCTTGCCTATGGTTACTCGTATAACCAGCGCTTATCAACTTTCTGGCTCGAAAATGCTTCCTATCTCCGGTTAAAAAATATCCAGGTAGGATATACGCTTCCGGCGCACATTACCGAGAAGCTGCGGATAGACCGCTTCCGGCTTTATTTCTCTGCCGACAACCTGTTTACTGCTTCCGACTTCTTTTATGGATATGATCCGGAAACACCAGTGAGCAGTGGTGGTTTTTATCCCCAGGTGAAAACATTTGTATTTGGTTTAAACATCAACTTTAAATAATTATGAAAAAGATATTGCTATATACCTGCGTGTTATTAGCGGTAACATCTACGGGTTGCCGGAAAGGATTCCTTGACCGGACTCCGTTGGATGCCATATCTGATGAAACGTACTGGACAACAGAAGAGCAGCTGACATTAGCGTTGAACGGGCTTTATGCCAATGTGAAAAATAATAACACGGTGGCGATGGACCAGATGGGAGACAACAGTATTAATTCTTCCACCGGAGATACCTACCGTATTTTTGGCAGCGGCAACTTCGGTCCTGACCTGTCGGCGGTAGATGCAGAATGGCGCAGTCAGTACACCGGTATCCGCCAGTGTAATGTATTCCTTGCCAATTATGAGCGCGCCACCAGCGTATCACAGGAAATAAAAAACCAGATGGCCGGCGAAGCCAAAACTATCCGGGCATACATGTACATGAACCTGGTATCTTACTTCGGCGATCTTCCGCTGGTGACCAAACCGCTGAATATTGATGAACTGTATGGTCCGCGTAATAAACGTAAAGAGATCATCGACTTTATATTATCTGAACTTGAAGAAGCTGCCGGCCTGATGAAAAAAGAGCGGCAGGTTGGTCCCACACTGGGACGCTTCAGCAAAGGTACCGCGCTGGCCTTCAAAGCCCGCATGGCCCTGTACGACAGCCGCTGGGATGTAGCAGAAAAAGCCGCCAAAGATGTAATGGATCTCAACGTATATTCCCTTTACAGCACGGGTAAGCCTGCACAGGACTATTACGACCTGTTCACCTACAAAGGTAAGCTCAGCGCCGGCGTGAATAAAGAAACCATTGCCGCCCGCCTCAATCTCACGGATGTAAGCATGCATAACATCAGCCGTGAATCGCAGGTGCCTGACCAGGCCTCCCGGTACAATCCCACCAAAGCATTGGTGGATGCGTATCTTTGCAGTGATGGCTTAACCATCGATAAATCGCCGCTGTACAAGGAAGATACTTATGCTAACATTTTTGAGAATCGCGATCCGCGCATGAAGCAAACCATTCTTGCACCGGGTGCTACCTGGGGTGGTAGAAAAGATGGCAACCCCGCCAATACCAATCCCGCTATTTTTACGGCGCCGAAATTTGTGTCTGATAAACTGGGATGCGTTACCATCACTGGTTATTATTATACCAAATACGTGGAAGTAAGCACCGTATCGCAGGTAAGCAAAGACCAGAACGATATACACGTGATGCGCCTGGCGGAGGTGCTGTTAACCTATGCAGAGGCGAAGATGGAACAGGGTACCCTTACACAGGGCGATATAGATCTGACCATTAATAAACTCCGCGACCGGGTGGGCATGAAAAGGATGCTCCTCACAGAGCTGGCCGCCAACGGGCAGGACCTGCGCACGGAAATCCGGAGGGAACGCAGGATTGAACTGGCGCGCGAAGGACAACGCTGGTATGATATTATCCGCTGGAAACAGGGCAGCCTGCTGGGTGCTGATGTGAAGGGTATGAAGAAATCACTGGCAGCAGTGCCATCACAGGTAAGCAACATCGCAGCAGATGCCAACGGTTATATTATTGTAATGACCGGCAGGCAGTTTGTAGATCCGAAACACTACCTCTTCCCTGTTCCGCTGACGCAGATACAACGTAACCCTGCACTCGGTCCACAAAATCCCGGTTGGGAATAATGCTAAATAAGATAAACATGATGAAAATATCTCTGAAAATATTATCTGCGCTCCTGCTATGCGCCTGTTTCTATAAAGCATCAGCAAGCGATACCCTGCGTGTGATGACTTACAATATTCATCACTGCAATCCTCCGACAAAAAGTAAAACAGGGGAAATTGAAGTAGATGCCATTGCCCATGTTATCAACAGCCGGCACCCCGACCTGGTGGCGCTACAGGAAGTGGATGTAAACACAAAACGTTCCGGCGGTATTGACCAGGCTGCACAACTGGCTGCCAAAACCGGTATGCAGGTGTACTTTGCCAAAGCCATTGATCATGATGGCGGCGAATATGGCGTGGCTATTTTATCTAAACTTCCTTTAACCGGTACACAAACCATTCACCTGCCGGAAACCGCGAATCCTGCCAGTGAAGACCGTGTAGTGGCATTGGCCGGTATTACTTTACGCAGCGGCAAAAAGTTTATTTTCGCCTGCACGCATATGGATGTGAGCAATGCAGCGGTAAGAGATGAACAGGCAGGTGAGATCAATAAAATTGCTACCGCCAAAGCCATTCCTTTCCTGCTTGCCGGCGATCTTAACTGCGTACCGGAAAGTGCATCTTACCAGCTACTGCTGAAAAAATTTACCCCTTCCTGTACCGGTTGCGGGTTCACCATCCCGGTGAACAACCCCAACAGGGTGATTGACCACATTATGTGGACAAACGCCCCGGGCTTTACGGTAAAAAGCAGCAGTGTAGTAAATGAGCCGTATCCCTCGGATCATTTACCGGTGATAGCGGAGATTGTTATCAAATAGTATATTCAGGCCGCACAAGTCGCAGGATTTGTGCGGCCCTATTATTCGCGGTTAACATGCAGCATCCCGTTTAACGTCACCAGGTTTTTAATGGCATCCCCGATAGTGTTGTTAAAATAAACATACACCTCCTTCCCTTCTTTGATCCACGCGCGGATCTCCTTTGCCCGTTGCGCCAGGTAATCATCTGTATACCCACCCTTATAATCGCCGGCGGGTCCATGAAACCGCAGGTATACGAAATCAGCCCTTGCATTAAGTCGTTCATTCCTTGATTTTGGAATATCATGCAGCACGATGCTGCATTCATATTCATCTGCCAGCTCATACACTTCCCCGATGTACCAGGAGCTGTGCCTGAACTCCAGCGCTACTTTCCAGCCATCCGGGGGATTAATGCCTTGTACTATATCCAGCAGTTGTTCTACCTGGCCATATTGCTCCACCGTTACACCGGGTGGAAACTGTATTAACAGGCATCCTTTCTTCGCTCCGGCCTCATTGATCACTTCCATAAAACGAATCACATCCGCTTCCTGGAATGCCAGCTGCTTCACATGGGTGATGTCGCGCCATAACTTGAAGGTGAAAACAAAATCATCCGGTACTGAGTCCGCCCACTTTTTTACCGTTGCGGCCTGGGGTACTTTGTAGAAGGAGCTGTTGATTTCAATGCTGTTAAACAGGGAGCCATAGTAAGTGAGCCGGCTTTTATCCCGGAAAGCGGGAGGATAGGCCAGCTTGTTAGGCACGGGTAGTACGAGTCCGCTTGTGCCCGATTTATAGATACCTTTGGTTTTTTTTGCCATGCAAGGGGTAAAGCAAAAATCTAACCAGTGGGATGGTAATAGCCAGGAATACTTTTTGTATAGAAACCGTAAATCCGCTCCCCCTAAAAACTATCCGTTATGACATCATTCACCGACTTCTTCACCACTTATGGCCGGGCCTCCTTAGGCAACGATACAAGTATCATCGCCAGTTGTTATGCAGAAAACTTCATGGCCGCCGGGCCATCGGGGAGCATGACTTTTAAAAATGATGAAAAGTTCACCCAATGGCTGGAAGAGATGTTTAAATTTAACCACAAGGTCGGCATGCAGGAAATGAAAGTCATTAAAGTAGAAACGTCGCCGATGGGGAAATACTATACCAGGGCGCTGGTCAGATGGGGCGCTGTTTTCTCAAAAAATCCGGAGGAAGTCATTGAATTTGAGATTACTTACATTTTACACCATCTTAATGATGCACTCAAAATAATCATGTATATCAGTCATGAAAACGAGGAAGATGTTTTAAAAGAGAAAGGCATCATCAGCTAGGCGCCGGTACAAATACAAAATCAGTATATTGTAAGAAAAAAAATGCGCCGTATTATACTCAGCTTCGTACTTATCATCATGGGTACCTCTCTCTACGCCCAGGCACCGGAGGAAGCAGTGAAAGCTGCTATTAACCAGCTGTTTACTGCCATGAATAATTCAGACAGTGTAGCGGTGGCCGCCTGTTTCGCGCCGGGAGCGATATTGCAGTCGGTGATGGAAGACAAAGCAGGCAAGCAAACTATCCACACCACGCCGGTCAATGAATTTTCCTCTTTTATAGGCAGACTCCCGGCCCAGGCGGCTGACGAGCGTATTGTATTTGGCTCCGTCCTGATAGATGGCCGGCTGGCTGCTGTATGGACACCCTACCGCTTCTTCTTCAAAGGACAGTTTTCCCACTGTGGGGTAGACTCCTTCCAACTAGTGAAGCTCCCGGATGGGTGGAAAATCCAATATCTCATCGACACCAGGCGCAAAGACAATTGTGAAGAATCAGCCATGGCCAAATAATACCTGCACCCGCCCTGACCCGGTATTACCTCGCGCATGCTTCACAGATGCGTGAAACCAGCGTATCCGTTGCGTAACCCATGCACTATGCATACAGTCCACATGCACTCCTCATGCACTCATGATGCACTCCCCATGCACTATCAATGCACTATCAATGTACTATCCCTGTCAAAAACCAGGGTTTCGGTCAGCTTTCAGGGTGGATATGCCCACATGGATACCGCTCCCGTTTTGAATCGATCAAATAATAACCTACTTTTGCCCCGCTATGGTTCAGGTATGTCCACTCCGGATATACCTGATTAAAAGGGAACTCGGGTGAAAATCCCGGACAGTCCCGCTGCTGTAAGTCTCATACAATGCTAAGGCATCGCCAATCAGACCACTGTTGAACATTCAATGGGAAGGTCGCCTGAAGCAGAGATAAGTCAGAATACCTGCCATACAACTACTTTTTTAAGCTTTCGTGGAATGAAGCTTGGGAATAAATTCAATCTGCGGGTATCCCCCGTATCTTGTCTCTTTCCTGATTATTTTTCTTATTGCGAAAGCTGTTGATGGAACATTAACAGGCTTGGGAATGATGCGTTTTAAAACACCGGCGAAAACCGCCGGGATGTTGCTGGTATTGCTCTGTGGGGCAGTGAGTGCCTTTGCACAACAGGCCGACAGTGTAAAATCCAAGGACCTCCGGGAGGTGTCCGTTACAGCCCCGCGTACGGCCAGGGAAGTAAGCCCCGGGCAGAAAATGCAGGCGAAAGAACTGGAGCGGCTGGGCAGCCACTCCGTGGCGGATGCTATCCGTTTTTTTGCAGGGTTGCAGGTAAAGGACTATGGCGGTATTGGCGGTCTCAAAACCGTTGATATACGCAGCATGGGCACCAACCAGGTGGGCGTATTTTATGATGGCATTCAACTGGGCAATGCCCAGAACGGACAGGTGGACCTTGGCCGGTTTTCGCTGGATAATATGGAGGAAATCGCCCTGTACAACGGGCAGAAAAGCAACATCTTTCAGCCGGCGAAAGACTTTGGATCAGCCGGGGCCATCTATCTTACTTCTCTCAAACCTAAATTTGCACCGGGAGAAAAAACACATCTCAGGGGTACCATCAAAACCGGCTCCTTTGGCCTGTTCAATCCCTCTTTGCTATGGCAGCAGAAAATCAGCAGCAAAGTATCCGCCTCCTTCAGCACCGAATGGATCAATGCTACCGGCAGGTATAAATTCTCCTACCAGAAACGTGATGAAAACGGGCACCTGGTATATGATACCAGCGCTTACCGGAAAAACGGCGACATCAATGCCGTTCGCGTGGAAGGCGGTTTCAATGGCCTGCTCAATGGCGGCGAGTGGAGCACCAAAGTGTATTATTACCAATCGCAGCGCGGCCTGCCCGGGTTCATTGTAAACGGTGTGTTCGGGCATGTGGACCGTCAATGGGATCAGAACATCTTTGTACAATCCAGCTTCCGCAAAGATATTACCAAACGTTACAGCATCCTGCTGAACGGGAAATATGCCTACGACTATACGCGGTTCCTGGCGCCGGATACCGCCCGGCTTTATATAGATAACCACTACCGCCAATATGAAATGTATTTCTCGATGGCGCATCAGTATGCCCTTACCAACTGGTGGACCATTGCGGCTTCGGGCGACTTTCAATGGAACCGCCTGGATGCGGACCTGACCAACTTCAGCTACCCTACCCGTTATACCACACTGGCTGCCGCCGCCACAAACATCAGCTTCAACCGCTTCAGCGCACAGGCCAGCCTGCTGGGCACCTTCGTGAATGAAACCGTAAAGAAAAATGCTTCGGCGCCCTACCAGCAGAAATTTACACCGGCAGTATTTGTTTCCTGGCAGCCCATGCGCTCACCGGATTTCCGGCTTCGTGGCTTTTACAAACAGATCTTCCGCATGCCTACATTTAATGACCTCTATTATACCGAGATCGGCAACCGCTTCCTGGAACCCGAATTCGCCACACAATATGATGCAGGATTCACCTGGAATAAAACCTTTGCCAGCAGCTGGCTCACTCAGGCAGGTATTGAGGCAGACGCCTATTACAATGAAGTAAAGGATAAGATCGTAGCCGTTCCCGGCGCCAGCATGCTCAGCTGGCAAATGGAGAACCTGGGATTTGTAAAAATAAAAGGCGTGGATGTAAAAGCAAAAGCGCTGTGGCTTATAAAAAAACAGGTGCAGTTCAGCACACGGCTCACGTATACGTACCAACGCGCACAGGATTTCACCGATCCCTCCGACAGTTTTTACGGCGACCAGATCGTTTATATCCCCCGCCACAGCGGCTCGCTGATACTGGGCGCCGACTATAAACAATGGGAAGCCAACTACAGCTTCATTTATACGGGAGAACGGTACAACAGCAAAGAAAATAAGTTAAAGAACTACGTGGAGCCCTGGTATACCAGCGATATTTCACTGGGCAAACAATTCAGTTATAAACATACCCTGTTCCATGTAACGGCACAGGTAAATAATCTCGCCAACCAGTTCTATGAAGTGGTGATCAGCTACCCCATGCCGGGGAGAAATTACCGCTTCATTTTAACCGTGAATATTTAATCGTCATGATGAAACAGCTAAGAAATATAGTATTGGTGGCCGCCCTGGCAGGACTGGCCATCACCGGTTGCCGGAAAGGAGAGAAAATTGTTCCGCCGGAAGTAACACCCGTGGATACCGCCACACCAGGATCCCTGCTCAATGGATTTTACCTGCTGAATGAAGGCAATATGGGCAGTAATAAAGCCTCCCTGGATTATTACGACTATACCACAGGCATCTACAAAAGTAATATCTATGCTACTGCCAATCCCACTGCTGTAAAGGAACTGGGTGATGTAGGCAACGACATTGAAGTATATGGTACGAAGTTGTATGCCGTGATCAACATTTCCAACAAGGTGGAAGTGATGAATGCAGCCAGCACCAAACGTATCAAGCAAATTGATATCCTCAACTGCCGCTATATAACTTTTGCCAACGGCAAGGCATACGTAAGCTCCTATGCAGGCCCCGTACTGATAGAACCCAATGCACCCATTGGCTTTGTAGCAGAGATAGACACCACTACCCTGGAAATTACACGCAAAGTGATTGTAGGTTATCAACCGGAAGAAATGGCTGTTGTGGGCAACAAACTTTATGTAGCCAATTCCGGCGGCTACCGCGCACCAAATTATGACCGCACTGTGTCGGTAATAGATTTGAATACTTTTAAAGAGATAAAAAAGATTGATGTGGCGATTAACCTCGACCGCCTCAAGGCAGACAATGATGGCGATGTCTACGTGACTTCCCGCGGCGATTATTATAATATACCCTCCCGCCTTTTTGTGATAGATACCAAAACGGATGCTGTAAAAAAACAATTTGATATCCCGGTGAGCAACCTGTGTATTTCCGGCGACACCGCTTATGTGTATGGTTCTGTCTTCAGCTATAACACCGGCAAATGGACGATCACCTATAACATGGTAAATGTAAAAACGGAGACGGTGTTAAACAGCAATTTTATCACTGATGGCACCGATAAATCCATCCGTATGCCTTACGGCGTTGCGGTAAACCCGGCCACCAAAGAAATCTTTGTGACGGATGCAAAGGACTACGTTTCTTCCGGAACCCTTTACTGCTTTGATAAAACGGGTAAAAAGAAATGGTCGGTTACTACCGGTGAAATACCCGCGCACATTGCATTTGTTTCCGCAACTAAATAATCATAACCAACTAAATGTATACAAATGAAAAGTAAACTTCTACTTGCTGCCACATTCATCGCTGTTATGGTAAGCAGCTGTTCAAAGGATAAAGACGTAACCCCGCCCATTGAGGACCCTGAGCCTACCGGTCCTTTCCTGAATAAGGTGACCAAAGTTTTTGAGTACTTCCCCGCACCCGGACAGTTCACCAATGAACTTCCCATGTGGAAGCAGGGCGATTCAGCAAAACAAATGGCGGATTACGCACTGGCGGCTTTAGGAAAAGAAGATATGATTTCCCTCGGCGGATTCGGCGGATATGTAGTAATGGGCTTTGATCATACCATCAAAAATGTACCCGGCGAATACTCCTTCGTAGTATTGGGCAATGCTTTCAACCAGTTTGCAGAACCCGGCGTGATCTCCGTATCCGTGGATGCCAATAAAAATGGCCTCCCCGATGATGAATGGTATGAAATTGCCGGCTCAGAATACAACAGTTCCAAAACCGTAAAGAACTACCAGGTCACATACTACAAGCCCAACGAAACAAAAGAAAGGGTGACCAATCCGGATGATCCCTATACCAGCGACACGGAGTATATCCGCTGGAAAGACAACCAGGGCAACACCGGTTACCTTGCTAAAAATGTATTTCATGATCAGTCGTATTACCCGCAGTGGAAAGGCGACAGCATCACTTTCACCGGTACTAAGTTAACAGACATCAACATTAAAAATACTTCCAGCGATCCTTTCTCTCCCTTCTATGTTTCACCTGCTTTCTCGTGGGGTTATGCAGATAACCATGCGAATGAAGATACCGATGCGAAAATAAAACTGGATTGGGCAGTAGATAAAACCGGCAAGCCGGTGAAGCTGACAGGGATCAACTTTATTAAAGTGCATACGGCTATCCGTGCAGAAGCTGGATGGTTAGGGGAAATTTCTACAGAAGTGCTGGGCGTAAAAGATCTGAACCTCGAATAATATCCATGAATAATCTAAAAGAAGGGGGCGTTTGTAAACAAACGCCCCTCTTTCTTTTTCGACTATTTCACGCTTACCGGGTGCTTATCGTCGCCAATGGCCACCAGGCTAAAAGTGCCGGTGATGGCTTTTTCCCGCGAATAGGAATACATTTCTTCAATGTATATTTCCACCAATACTTTAACACTGGTATTTCCTACTTCGGTTATTTTCCCGATCAGTTCCACGATAGTGCCTGCCGGAATGGGCCGGTTAAAATCTATTTTCCCGGAAGATACCGTTACCATTTTTTTACGCGCAAAACGCGTAGCGGTAATAAACGCTACTTCATCCATCAGCGACATGGCCGTGCCGCCGAACAAGGTATCATAGTGGTTGGTAGTGCTGGGAAATACGGCTTTAAAGATCCGGGTTTCCGAATGAAGAATTTTTTCTTCTATAGTCATGATTGTACTGTTTTTCTTTTTTACAAAGATGCTTTTTCCCGCATCACTTCCGCTGCGCGGACCATATTCGACAATGCCACTTTTGTTTCCGGCCATTTACGGGTTTTCAACCCACAATCCGGGTTTACCCACAGGTTCCTGGCAGGGAGTGTGATGGCGGCTTTCTCCAGCAGCGAAATCATTTCTTCCGCAGATGGCTGGCGGGGAGAATGGATATCGTATACGCCGGGGCCTATCTCGTTGGGATATTTAAAATCCGCAAATGCATCCAGTAACTCCATCTGCGAACGCGAGGTTTCGATGGTGATTACATCTGCATCCATCGCCGCAATATGCTCAATGATATCATTGAATTCACTGTAGCACATGTGTGTATGGATCTGCGTTTCATCCTTTACGCCGCTGGCGGAAATGCGGAACGCCTGTACCGCCCATTCCAGGTAAGCTGCGCGGTTTTCTTTACGCAAAGGTAAGCCTTCCCGGATAGCAGGTTCGTCTATCTGGATCACCTTAATGCCTGCCTGCTCCAATGCCACTACTTCATCGCGGATAGCCCACGCGATCTGGTTGGCCGTGGTGGAACGGGGCTGGTCGTCCCGTACAAAGGACCATTGCAAAATGGTAACCGGACCGGTGAGCATGCCTTTCATCAGTTTATCGGTATGTGCCTGCGCAAAACTGCTCCAACGCACGGTCATGTTTGCCGGACGGCTTACATCTCCAAAAATAACCGGTGGTTTTACACAACGGCTGCCATAGCTCTGTACCCAGCCATTTTTTGTAAACAGGAATCCCTGCAGTTGCTCACCAAAATATTCTACCATATCATTCCGTTCAAACTCACCATGTACCAGTACATCCAGGCCAATCTCCTCCTGCCAGCGGATCACCTCTATGGTCGCTTTTTCAATGGCGGCTTCATATTGTCCGGTGGTCAGCTCTCCTTTTTTCAGGCGCGCCCTTAACTGACGGATATCATCTGTTTGCGGGAAAGAGCCGATCGTAGTTGTAGGAAACAGTGGCAGTCCAAACTGCTGTTGCTGGATGTTTTGACGCACCGGGAACGTACTGTTCCTGCGTGCATCTGCGGCGGTAAATGCCGCTATCCTCTCTTTCACTTCTTTCCTATGAATCAGCGGCGAGGTGGCCCTGTTATGGATAGCTGCTTTATTGGCTTCCAGCAGCGCCGTATTGCCGTTCACAATATCACGCAGCTCATTCAGTTCCTGCAATTTCTGTTTGGCAAAGGCCATCCAGTTTTTAATTTCGGGAGACAGGGCTGTTTCGTTATCCAGGTCGCACGGCACATGCAGCAATGAGCAGGAAGGAGCAATGGCGATACGGTCTTTTCCTAACACGTTTACTGCCTTTTGTATCTGCTGTAAAGATTTTTCATAATCATTTTTCCAGATATTCCTGCCATCCACTACACCCAGCGAGAGGTGCAAAGAAGTATGGGCAATAGCTGTATCGAGGATATCTTCCAATTGCAACGGGCAACGCACGAGATCGAGGTGCAATGTTTGCACCGGCAATGCCAAAGCCACCGGCAGATTCTTTCCATAGCATTCAAAATAAGAAGCCAGGAGAATATGCAGTTGGGGGAAGGCTGCATGAATTTTCGTGTAGGTATTCGTAAACACCTGCAGGGCTGCTTCATCCAGGTCGAGCGACAGGCAGGGCTCATCGAGCTGCACAACTTCTGCACCGGCTTGTGTGAGCTGCGATAGCACCTCCAGGTATACCGGCAGCAGTTTATCTATCAGCGATAAACGGTTGAAGCCGGCCGTTTTCTCTTTTCCGAGTAACAGGAAAGATACCGGGCCAAGGATCACGGGCTTAGCAGCATAGTTTTCTTTCTTTGCTTCGAGAAACTGCGCTGTTACTTTGCGGGAGAAGAAATGAAATGTTTGGTCTGCCGTAAATTCCGGAACGATATAATGATAATTGGTATCAAACCACTTTGTCATTTCCATGGCGGTGATATCGTCGCCATCGCGCTGGTAGCCGCGCGCCATGGCGAAGAGCAGGTCTGTTTCAGGAAGTTTCTTCTCCTGCAAGGTGCGGTAGCGTTGTGGCACAGCGCCCACCATCAGGGAAGTGTCGAGCACCTGGTCGTAAAAGGAAAAATCATTGCAGGGAATCCAGTCGATCCCTTTCTGTTGCTGCAGCTCCCAGTTGTGTAAACGGATATTACGGGCGGTTGCCTGTAATTCATCAAGAGTAATTTTGCCTGCCCAGTAGCTTTCGCAGGCTTTCTTCAATTCACGCTGGCTACCTATCCTCGGATAGCCTAAGTTGTGGATAATCATTGCTGATTGTTTAAAAGGTGATACATGACGTTCACGCTCTTTTATATAGTACAGCAATGTTTTTGAGAAAATAATACGGAAGGAGAAGGTATGGCAGATACAAGAACAAGCATATAGTATACATGATTCCATCATGCATACGCCTGTTCTGATAATTACCGATACCGAAACCTGACACGCTTCAATCCCCGAAAGCATTGTCAAAGTGAAATAAAGGCAGGTCTCCTGGCTTGTTCCGCTGGTAAACACCTTCCCATTCCTGGCCGGAACAGTGGCATATTATTTACCAGTTGCAGTGCATGTGCGCTGCCGGAAGCTTACAGTTGCGGGACAGCCTGTGATTTGCACACAGTTCCCTTTTAATCCCGCTTTTCAGCGGGAACCATTATTTGCTTCGATTAGTAATACATAAAGAACCGGCGCGAAGATAGTAAATCCCCGCAACTATCAAATCCGTTTCGTTTTCTTACAATTTCGGGCCGGGCGAAAAGCGGAGTTTTACATCATAAAAACAAACAGCTATGAAACAGGCAAATATACTGATCACCGGCGCCACCGGACACATTGGTACTACATTGGCTAAACAGTTATCGGCACAAGGCATTCCCTTCCGCGCCATGGTGCGCACAACAGACAATAACGTAAATGCCCTTGCCGCCTTACCCGGCGCTGAAATAGTAACCGGCGATTTCAACGATGCCAACAGCTTAGTCCTTGCACTTAAAGGAATAGAGCGGGCTTTCCTGCTTACCAACTCTTCTGAAGCAGCGGAAAAACTGCAAAGCAATTTTGTAACGGCCGCCGTTAAAAGCGGATTACCGCATATCGTAAAGCTCTCGCAACTCCATGCGGACGCACAATCGCCCGTACGTTTTTTACGGTATCATGCCGCTGTAGAAGAAAAGATCCGTGCATCCGGTATGGCATATACTTTCCTGCGGCCCAATTTATTTATGCAGGGGTTACTGGGTTTCCGTGAAACAATTGCCAGCCAGAACAAATTCTTTGCTACCGCCGGCGACGCTCCCATCAGCGTAGTGGACACCCGCGACATTGCCGCCATAGCTGCGGCTGCCCTCACCGGCAATGGGCATGAAGGCAACACCTACGATATCACCGGCCCGCAATCACTCACCCATGCCGCACTCGCAGAAACGCTATCCAATGCACTGGGGCGCACTATCCGCTACATCAACGTTACCGCAGCGGAGTTACTGCCCGCCCTTCTCCACGCCGGATTCCCCGCCTGGCAGGCAGAGGGCCTCATCGAAGACTATGCCCACTACGCACGCGGCGAAGCGGCGGCCGTTTCCTCCGCTGTAATGGACATAACCGGCAGGCCGGCGCGCGACTTCGCCGCCTTCGCCGGCGAGTATGCACCGGCGTTCACCTGAGCGGATTTTGTCTTTCTCAGGATTACGCTGATTATACTGATTAATTGGATTTTGTTCTTTGGGATTTTTAAAGGATTTGGGGAGATAGAAGCGGATTTTGTCTTTCTCAGGATTACGCTGATTATACTGATTAATTGGATTTTGTCCTTTGGGATTTTTAAGGATTGGGGGAGATAGAAGCGGAGACTTTTGTTTTTATCTCCTTAATTATTATTAATCTAAAAATCCAAAAAAATCCAAAAGCAAAATCAGTATAATCAGCGTAATCAGCGAGAAAGACAAAATCCGCTTCTATCTCCCCAAATCCTTTAAAAATCCCAAAGAACAAAATCCAATTAATCAGTATAATCAGCGTAATCCTGAGAAAGACAAAATCCGCTGCAAAATTTTACGCGGATTTCCCGCCAATTGCTTACTTTAGTTATCAAATCGAGCAACCAGTGAGCAATGAAGAAGCGGTTTTGCTGCAACGGCTACAGCAAGGGGATACTGAAGCGTATATCACCTTATATGATCAGTATTACCCCTCACTTTACACTTATATTCTCCACTTCATCAATATCCCGGAACTGGCCGAAGATGCACTGCAGGAAGTGTTTATAAAGATCTGGGAGATTAGGGAGCGGATCAACCCTGAATTGTCATTCAGTGGTTATCTGTACCGTATTACCCGGAATCATGTATTTAAGTTAATTAAGAAGATCAGCGCCGACGCAGCGCTCCGTTTACAGGTAATGCAGGAACTGCAGCATCAGACGGAAGATGCGGATACCCGGTTATTGTGGAAACAATACGAATCTTTACTACATAAAGCCATTGCGCAATTGCCCCCTCAGCGGCAAAAAGTGTTCAGGTTATGCCGGGAAGAAAGCAAAAGCTACGAAGAAGTAGCCGTAGAACTGGGCATCTCCCGCAACACCGTAAAAGAACATATGGTGCTGGCCATGAAAAGCATTAAATTTTTCTTCTATACTAATACCGACGGTATTCTTCCCCTGTTACTGGTTTCCGGGGTTCTCCTCAACTCCTCCAAATAATTTTTTTTCTCCCGGACCACCCTACCTGCTTTTTTTGGGATAGTATATATATGCCCACGGAAAGGAACAATGAATATTACCAATTATTGCTGCAACGCTGGCAACAACGGACTTGTAGTCCGCAGGAAGCCCTTGAACTGATGGATTACCTGCGGGACAAGGATTCCGACAGGACGCTCCTGAACGAAATGCAGGCCGCATTCCGGCAGGTGAAGCCGGATAACGGCTCCCACTCCGGCGAACCCGGCGAAAGGGTCCGGAAAGGGCTGTTACAGCATATCCAGGGCGCCCCGGTAATATCCATGTCCCGCTCCCGGAGGAATTATGGTCCGTTTAAACTCGCCGCCGCGGCAGCCGTGATAATCGGGCTCGCTCTTCCGGCCATTTATTTTTTCAGGCAGCCAGTGGTTAGCCCGATGGCCACTACAGCGAAAAAGGCGCCGGCAGATGTGGCGCCCGGTCAGCATAAAGCGGTACTCACCCTGGCCAACGGGGAAAAGATAGTGCTGGACAGCGCCGGTATCCAACAACTGGCACAACAGGGCAATAGCGCCATCCGCAACCAGGGCGGACAACTGGTATATGTAAAAACAAAGGGAGCCAGCAGCGCTCCTATCTATAATACACTTACCACGGCGGCAGGTGAAACCTATCCGCTGGTATTGGCCGATGGCAGCAGGATTTGGCTGAATGCAGCCTCCTCGATCCGCTTCCCGGCTACTTTTTCAGGCGATGAACGCCGGATTGAGCTTACCGGCGAAGCTTACTTTGAAATTGCACATGATGCGCACCGGCCCTTCCGTATCCAGGTAAACCAGATGACCGTGGATGTACTGGGCACAAATTTCAATATCAATTCCTACGCCGACGAAGCCACGATCAACACTACCCTCCTGGAGGGGGCAGTAAAAATAAACAGTAAAAAGGGCAGCATACAACTGGCGCCGGGCGAACAATCGCAGGTAAGTCCTAATGGGAATGTAAAAAGAGTAACCGGCGTAAATACCGCTGAAATAATAGCCTGGAAAGAGGGATACTTCCAGTTCGAGAGCACAGATCTGACCACTGTATTACGGCAATTCTCCCACTGGTATGACGTGGAGATTGTATACGAAGGCAATATCAAACCCAGGAAATTTTTTGGGATGATCAGCCGTCGCAGCAGCCTGGTGAATGTGCTGAAAATGTTGAATGCCAATGATGTGAATTATCGGTTAGAAGGAAAAAAACTGATTGTACAGGGCGATTAACGCCCGCAGGTGAACAATTATATCAACCAGCATGACGGAGATGTCATGGTAACAAGGATTTATTAAAGCAGATAGCACAACCAAACCATTCTCTCAATCAAAACTCAGCACAAGTATGCAATTACGTACTATTGCCAGTTCCCGGTGTAAAAACAACCGGCGTCCAACCAAACATCTAAAGGTCAGTCAGTTCCTGGCCCTGCTATGTTTCGCCACCACGGCACAGGTGAGCGCAGCCAGAAGCCAGAACCAGGTAGTAAGTTTATCACTGAAAAACGCTACCGCCAAAGAGGTTTTCCGGGAAATCAATAAACAAACCGGCCTCAATATCCTGGCCGATGAAGCCTTGCTGGAAAAAAGCGGCAGGGCCAATATCACGGTGAACAATATGCCTGTAAGTGATGCACTGAATATTTTCATGCGTAATCAGCCGCTCACCTACAGCATCGAAGGAGGTGCTATCATTGTAAAAACAAAACCGGTGATACAGCCGGCCACTACGCCTCCGCCACCTATTGAAGTACATGGCGTGGTAACCACCGATAAAGGACAGCCTTTACCCGGTGCCACCGTTACCGTAAAAGGTACCAAACTGGGAACTGTTACCAACACCGACGGCAGCTTTAAGATCAATGCCAACCCAGGAGAAACACTGGAAATTTCTATGGTGGGTTTTAAAACCTGGTCTGTGAAGTTTGATGGCAAAAACACCAGCTTTAAAGTAACGCTTTCTGAAGAAGTATCTAACCTCACCGACGTAGTGGTAGTGGGTTATGGTACCACCAAAAAGAAAGACCTCACCGGTTCTATCAGCTCCATATCCAGCGACCAGATGAACCTCGGCGGTGTAACCAGCAACGCTGCGCAGGCCATCCAGGGCCGGGCCGCAGGGGTGCAGGTGAGCCAGTCGAACGCGGCGCCAGGCGGACAAACCATTGTGCGTATCCGCGGCGGCAATTCCATCAAATCCACCAACGAACCATTGTACGTGGTAGATGGCTTCCCTTCTGAAACCGGGAAAGACATCAACCCGAATGATATCGATGATATACAGATCCTCAAGGATGCCTCTTCCACCGCTATTTATGGTGCCCGCGGCGCCAACGGCGTGGTAATGATCACCACCAAAAGAGGTAAAAGCGGCAGGGCATCTATTCAATATGATGGCTACTACGGTACGCAAAGGATCATTAAGGAATACGATAAAATGAATGGCCTGGAAAATATGCAGGTCACCAATGCAAAAGCTATTGAAAAAGGGCAACCTGCCTTTTATACCGCTGCCGACCTGGCCAGTGGCCGGGACAACGACTGGTTTAAATTAACCACACGCCCCGGAATGGTGCAAAGCCATAACCTGAGCGTAAGCGGCGGTACCGCGGAAGACAGGGTTGCCTTATCCGGCAGTTACTTCAAACAGGATGGTGCATTAAAAAATACTTCTTTTGAAAGGTATTCGGTAAGACTCAACTACGATAAGCAGTTCGCAGCACGATTTAAAACAGGAGCCAGCGTATACGCCTCGCATGCTTATACCAATTTTAAAACCTACGATGGAAACATTGTACCCTCCAACGTGATGTATGGCGTACTCACCGCTTCTCCGGCTATTCCCGTATACAATGAAGATGGCACTTATGCCCGCTTCAAAGGAAGGGACAACCCGCTGGCGTGGTTAATGGCGCCTACCAACGACCGGTTTGAAAACAAGGTAAATATTAACGTCTATGCTGATTACCAGATCCTGGACGGACTTAATTTCCGTGTGAACGGCGGTAGCGAGTATATGACTACCAAGGAAGGCACCTATCTTCCACGCGACCTGGTAGACGGTGAAAAAGTACAGGGTAAAGCCAGCTTAAATGACATCGCTGTTACGCGAAACCTGGTGGAGGCCTACTTCACTTACAGGAAAGTGTTTAATGCCATCCACTCCTTCAACGTTGTAGCAGGGGTATCTTATCAGTCTGACAAAACCGAAAAACATTATTCGCTGGTGCAGAAATTCAGTACAGATGCATTTCTGTACAAGAACCTGGAAGCAGGTACAGAGCGGTTATCCAGTACCAGCAACCTGATTCCATCCAAGATGGCTTCTGCCTATGGAAGGATCAACTATTCCCTGAAAGATAAATATCTCGCTACCTTCACAGTGCGCCGGGATGGATCTTCCCGGTTTGGTGGCAACACCCGTTTTGGTATCTTCCCTTCCGGTTCCCTCGCCTGGAGAGCAGGTGAAGAAGAATTCATTAAAGACCTGAACATCTTTTCCAACCTGAAAGTAAGAGGTGGTTATGGCGTTACCGGTAACGACAGGATCGGTGATTATATTTACATGCCCACATTCGGGCCTACCAACGTGTCGCTCGGACAAGGCAGCGACAGTTATGGAGGAATTGTTGCCACCCGTTTAGCGAATGCAGACCTGCAATGGGAAAGCACAGCTCAGCTGGATCTTGGAATAGACATGGGCTTTTTCAACAACCGCGTTTCTGCTACTATTGATTACTATCGCAAAAAAACCAACAGGCTGATCTTCGATATGCCTATAGGCGACTGGAATGGTTTTGCGGTGCAAACCGTGAATGCCGGCAGTATTGAAAATAAGGGCGTTGAATTATCCGTTACTACAGAGAATATTATCAATCATGCATTCACCTGGAATACTACCGTGAACATTGCCTACAACAAACAAAACTGCCTGGACCTGGGCGGCCGTCCTTATATCATTACACAAACAGCTAACCTGTATGGCGGTCGTGGTATGGACTTCACCAAACTGGAACCAGGAAGGGAACTGAGTACTTTTTATGGTTATGTTTATGATGGCGTGATAAAAACCGGTGAAGCACATCCCGCACAACCGAATTCAAAAGCAGGTGATCCTAAATTCAAGGATATCAGTGGTCCCGGCGGAAAACCGGACGGTGTTATTGATGCCAACGACCGCACGTATCTTGGTCATGCGAACCCGCACTATATCTATGGCATCAATAACAACTTTGCCTATAAAGGTTTTGAACTGAACATTTTCCTGCAGGGCGCACTGGATTACAGCCTGTATAACGGAACCGGTCTTGTACTGGAATCCGGGCCGGGTAAAGCGGCACTGAACAGGTGGACTACCAACAACGAAAACACCGATATTCCGAGAGATGGATACGCGATTGCTTACGGCGGTATGATGAACTCCCGCTTTGTGGAAAACGCCTCTTACCTGCGCTGTAAAATGCTGATGCTCGGTTATAATATCCCGGTGGCCAAAACTTTTCTGAAAAGCCTGAGAGGCATTAAAGTATATGGCTCCGTACAAAACTTATTCACCATTACTAAATATACAGGATCGGACCCTGAGGTAAACAGCAATCTCAATAGCAGCGGCAGCAACGCCAACCTTTCATCAGGATTGGATTATACAGCTTTCCCTGCGTACCGCACCTTTACCGCGGGTCTTAAATTGAATTTTTAACCTGTAAATTCCGGAACAAATGAAATACGCATATATCGCATTAGCCACCTTGCTGCTCGGCGCCAGTTCGTGCAAAAAAGAGGTGGAACCTAAAGTATACAGTTATCTCACTGATATGAATGCCTTCCTCTCCCTGAGTGATGCCAAAGCTGCAGTGAACGGCGTTTATTCAAGGCTCAAACAACCCAGCGGCAGATCGGATGCATGGATGTATTATGCAGGCTTCCAGGTTACCATTTCAGATCTGACCACTGATGTAGGGCACGCCAGCTCCGGCGGAGACGTAGGACTGATGTCTGATTGCCAGTGGGCCCCTGTCAATACCTATCTTGCCTTTGCCTGGCAGCATCAATACAAGCTGGTAGCAGATGCCAACATCTCTTTATACTATATTCCTAAAATGACCAGCATCACAGATGCACAGAAAGACCAGTTCACCGCGGAACTCCGTTTCCTGCGCGCATTGGGATATGTAGATCTGACAGATGCTTTCGGGCCGGTGCCAGTGGTCACAGAAGAAACCGTAGCCAAAAATATTGAAGCACCGGATTATGAGGCAGCACTGCCAACCACACCGGTAGCAGAGATCAATCAATTGATCATCAGCGACCTGGAATTTGCGGCCACCCATCTTCCTGTCAACTATTTAAGCAACCCTATCTACAGCTCCAACGATATAGGCCGTGCTACTAAGGGCGCCGCCATGTCTTTACTCTGCAAACTGTACATGCGTGAACATGAATGGCAGAAGGCACTGGACCTCACTACCGAAATCATGAAGCTGGGTTACGGACTGTATCCAACCTATGCAGGACTATTTGCAGAGAAAAACAAGTGGTGCCAGGAAAGTATTTTCAGCGCCCTCGCCGATCCATTGGTAGATGCCGTGGAAATCATGAACCACTTCGGCCCTATCAACAATCCGCAGGTAACAGACCGGTGGCAGTATTTCGCTTTAACCTGGTACTTCTGGAATACATTTGCGGCTAACGACGACCGTAAAAAGATGTTCTATTCCGATTATATCGGCACCGATGGCTTACATTACATGCAGGCGCCTCCGGGACAAACCAATCCACCGGATGGTTACTACTACATGCCAGACGTAGCCACTACCAAATTTGCCGATCCTAACGGCTCTACCACTTATTACGATGGTCACGTATTCCCGATACTCCGCTATGCAGACATCCTGCTGTGCAGGGCAGAGGCGCTGAACGAACTGAATGGTCCAAACAGTGAATCCATCACGTTGATCAACCAGGTAAAAGACCGCTCCCATGCTACCAACCTGGGCGCTGCCGGTACCTTCACCAAAGAAACCCTGCGTAATGCTATCCTGCAGGAACGCGGATGGGAATTCTTCTTTGAATGTAAACGCAGGCAGGATCTGATCCGTATGGGTAAATACGAAAGCGTGGTAAACACCTACCTGACCGCGGTAGGAAAAACACCGACCATTAACCTGGCAAGAGATAAATATTTCTCTTATCCACAGGCGCAAACAGATCTTAACAAAAATCTCAGCAACAGTGGCCGCCGTCAATAACGGCTTGCTATCTTTCTGAATTATTCAATATTGCAAATGATTAAATTGAATAAAATACAACGCCTGCTGCCATTGTTATCAATGGCAGCAGCGTTGTTGTTGTTTGCACCCGGTTGTATGAATAGTGGCGGCAACGATATTGTTTCCATTACGCTCAACCCGCAGGGACAAAATGCCATCAAGGTAAAAACAGATATCCTGTGTACCGACACAGTAGACGCAGCAGTAGAATACTGGCCAAAAGGACAGGAACAACAACGCACTACCACGCCATTGTCCGCGCACCGGATCAGTCATACTATTGTGCTCACCAACCTGCTGCCGGAAAAAGCCTACGAGTACCGTATCTTAACCGGTCATGGCAAAGATCTTTATCCCAGCAAAACTTATACTTTCAACACTTCCGGTTTCCCGGTATGGATGAAAGATATGTTCAGCGTGGTATGCCCGGACAGCTCCGTATTACCAGCCACCTTCAGGAAAGGCTATGTAATGCTTACCCGCCGGGAAGATCCCGGTGTTCTTTTCCTCCTTAATGCAAAAGGAAATGTTACCTGGTACCACCAGGTAAGCGGCACCGGTTTTAAAGTAGCCAGGTTTACAGACAACAACACCTTCCTCACCCTGCTGGGCGGTCCTGGATACGAAACCAGCTACGGCGACCAGATCCTGGAACTTTCTGTTTCCGGCGATACGCTGGCCAATCTCAAAAAAGGACAACAGGATTTCAAACAAACCATTCACCATGAAATACTGTTGAACCCCAATAATGAGTTTGTAACGCTTTGCGTGGAAGAAAGGATCTGTGACCTGAGCAGTAAAGGCGGCGGCAAACAGGATACCGTAAAAGGCGACGGCATCCTGGTGCTGGACCGGCAAGGCAAACAGGTGTGGAAATGGACCGTGTTTGATGCACTGAATCCACTGGACGATAAAAACATCTTAAAAGAAAAACAAGACTGGATGCACGCCAACTGCATCGCATTTGATAAAGATGGTAACTACCTCATCTCTTTTTATAATAACGGGCAGATATGGAAGATAGATGCCCGCACTGGTAAGCGTCTCTGGACATTTGGAAAAAACGGCGACTTTGACCTGCCAGCCACGGCCCTGTTTGACCAGGCGCATGGACTGCATATCAACGAGCATGGTGAGCTGATGTTCTTCGACAATGGAGTGAGCAAAAAAACATCAAGAACGCTTTCCTTTAAACTGGATGAAAACGGAAAAAAGGCGCAGCTTCGTATCAATACCCAACTGCCACGGGAAAATTATAACGAGAGAATGGGAAGCAGCTATTTAGTAGGCGACACTACCCTGCTGCAATGCGCTACGAAAAGAAATACCGTTATACTAACCAACTTCGACGGAAGATTTCTCTGGCTGCTGAGAACAGGCATGTCGTCTTACCGGGCCTCTTTTATCCCGGCGGAAAGACTGGCGCCTTATATTGTTCAGCCAGGCTATTAACAATCATTGTGCACTACAAAAAAAATATCATGAGAAGCTTAATTGTGATTGGCGTGATCGGTTGCTGGGGGATAATAGCCATCATATCTTCCTGTGGATCACAGGTAACAGGAGAAACAAAAGCAACCGCAGCTACCCTACCTGAAAAAGAAACATACATCAATATCGACACCACCCTGATACCAAATGACCAATTCGGCGAGTCCGTGAAATACGGCCGGGAGCTGATGCTCAATACGGCCCGCTACATTGGGCCTGATGGCAGTGCCGGCAAGTATCTTGGTAATAAAATGAATTGTACCAATTGTCACCAGGATGCGGGCACCAAAGCTTTTTCCTTCAACCTGATGTCATCGCACGATAACTACCCGCAATACCGGGGCCGGGAGGGCAAAGTACTTACGCTGGCGGAAAGGGTGAACAACTGCGTCATGCGTCCGCACAACGGCAAACCACTGCCGCTGGACAGCAAAGAGATGGTGGCATTTCTTTCTTATTTTAAATGGATCAGCACTTTTGTCCCAAAAAACAAACCTTTCAAAGGCGCTAAAAATCTGCATGTCACCTTTCTGGATATCGCCGCCAATCCTGAAAACGGACAGGTACTTTATCAAACCAACTGCGCGCGCTGTCATGGTCAAAACGGGGAAGGACAATGGACTGCAGACAAAAGCACTTACGTATATCCGCCGCTGTGGGGCAACACCGCCTATCAACCCGGCTCCAGTATGCATCGTGTAATCAAACAGGCAGAATGGCTGAAAAACAATATGCCTTACGATAAGGTAACACCCGGCAAGCCATTCCTCTCCGACAAAGAAGCAATGGACATCGCCGCATTTGTAAACAACGACAAGATCCATAGCAGGCCCAATCCCAAAAGCTTTGACTACCCGCATATTGCGGAAAAAGCAATTGACTACGATCACGGTCCCTTTGCGGACACCTTCTCCGTAGCACAACACAAATTCGGCCCCTACCAACCGATTATCGACTACTGGAAGGCGAAGGGGTTGAAGCCGATTTACTAATGCCGCGGATTTTGTCTTGGCTCAGGATTACGCTGATTATACTGATTTTGGGGATTGACCTTTTGGATTTTTTTATGATTTTGGGAGATATAAGCGGATGTAATAGTTTGTATAGATTTTTTTTATGATTCGGGGAGACATAGGCGAATATATCCGCTTATGTCTCCCCAAATCATTTTATAAAAACCCGCTTATATCTCCCAAAATCATAAAAAAATCCAAAAGGTCAATCCCCAAAATCAGTATAATCAGCGTAATCCTGAGCCAAGACAAAATTCGCGTATAATATTACCTTACTTTTGCCTTGAAAAAAGGAAGGAATGGCAGTTATAATGAACGAAAAGGGGTATAGCCGTAAACAGGAAATCGTGAACGGGCTGATACATGGAGTGGGCGTTATTTTTGGGGTAAGTGCATTGCCCATGCTGGCAGGTATTGCCGCCACGCATAATAATACGCCGGGCATTGTAGGCGCCTGTATTTACACCTTCTGTTTTATATTGTTGTTTACGAACTCCACTATTTATCATTTATCGCAGGAGCTGGCCGTAAAAAAGCTGTTCCTGATATTTGACCATATCAGTATTTACTTTTTAATAGCTGGTACCTATACGCCTTTCCTGCTGGTGTATATGAATAATGCCTTTGGGATCACGCTATTGTCGATTTTATGGGGACTTACGCTGGTAGGCGTCTTATTTAAAACCTGGTTTACGGGAAAATACGATATTGTGTCCACTATCATTTACCTGTTGATGGGCTGGATCATGGTATTTGGCGGCCGCCGGTTTTTCGATAACCTCCCCCTGCCGGTGATCATTATGCTGGCCATTGGCGGCGGTTTATACACGATAGGAGTTATTTTCTATATCTGGGATAAATATACTTATACACATGCCGTGTGGCACTTGCTGGTGCTGGCGGCGGCTATTTGTCATTATGTGGCGGTATTGATGGCCATGTAAAGCCACGGAAGTCATCAGCCGCTCAATCCCGGTTGATAATTTCGCTCTGCCCACATTTTTTTCCGGTAGTCGGTGGGGTTAATACCGGTGTATTTCTTGAACGTCCTGTTTAGATGGCTTTCGTCTGTAAAGCCCAGTTCATCCACAATTTCGCTCATCCGCATATCGCTGTATTGCAGGCGGGTTTCTACCAGCTTCAGCTTATAATTGGTTACGTACCGCTGGATGCTTTCTCCCGTTAACTTCTTCACATATTCACTGATATAATTTGGAGAGATATTAAACCGTGCCGCCAGTTTTTCTGTACGCAGGTTTTCCGGGTAGTAAATATTCTGGTGGATATAACCGATAATATCGTTGGAAGCTTCGCTGCTTATCGCTGCTATTTCCGGTGTAAGCAACGATACATTACGTGCCACGATGGTGATAATGGTATTTACCAGCTGCTGCACCACTTCGTTGCGCAGGGATTGCTCGCGTGGGTATTCCAGCATCAGTGCGTTAACAAGCGCCCGTACAATTGGTTTATCTTCCGTATTATGTAAAATACAGCCGGGGAAATGGTAATTATTATGGAAGATAAATTCCAGTTTCTTTGCCCAGTCGCCCAGGTTACTATGGGTATTGCCCGTACGCTGCGCTTCCAGGTAGATACCGTTAAAACGGATGAACAGGAAGCCGGTCCGGCTTTTTATGCGGGTATACTGTACATCCTGCGGCATAAGCAGGAACAGGTTCTCCTCCTCATAGGGAAAAGCATGCTGGTTGTTGTGGAAGGTGCCGGTACCCTTCAGGATATATACCAGTTCAAAGAAATTATTGCGATGCTGGCCCATCGGGCATACATCTTCCTCAATGTATATGATGTCAAACGGCTTAAAAAGATTAATTACTTCCATAACCTATGATTGTACAAAATGTACCCTGATTCGTACAAGGGTATACCTGCAAATTTATTGGAATTTTGATTCATCAAATCACAAAAAAAACAAAATAAGGATATGAAAGCAATCGTATTAAAGCAGGTAGGCGGTACAGAAAACCTGGAAATCAGGGATATTCCTGTTCCCGTTATTAACGATAATGAAGTACTGGTGCGCAACCATGCAGCAGGCGTCAACCCGGTAGATGTTTTTGTAAGAGCTAACGAGGGCGCGCTGAAAGGATACCTGCAACCGCAGGAAGGCGAGGATATTATCATTGGGTGGGATATTGCGGGAGAAGTGACCGCAGTAGGCAAAAATGTGAAGCAGTTTAAACCAGGTGATGCTGTATTTGGCATGGTGAATTTTACCGGTCATGGTAAAGCCTATGCGGAATACGTGGCCGCCCCGGAAAGCCACCTGGCGCTGAAACCGGCCAACACCTCCTACGAAGCTGCTGCTGCCGCTTCCCTGGCCGCCCTCACTGCATGGCAGGCGCTGGTAACTTATGGCAAAATAAAAAAGGGCGATAAAGTACTGATCCATGCAGCCGCAGGCGGTGTGGGACACTACGCGGTGCAAATTGCCAAACATTTTGGGGCTTATGTGATCGGTACGTCTTCCGCCGCAAAAAAAGAGGCCATGCTCCGTTTTGGTGCAGATGAGCACATCGATTATAACAGCCGGCAATTTGAGGAAGTAGTAACCGATGCTGATATCGTACTGGATTCCCTCGGCACCCCAGGTCACCTCGACCGCTCCCTGGCAGCTGTAAAAGATGGTGGCCGCCTGATCAGCATACTCGCATTTTTCAGTGATGAGCAAAAACAAAAAGCAGCGGCTAAAAACGTGTATATACACCGCGTGTCCGTAGTTTCCAGCGGTGATGATATCAAATCCATTGCAGCCTTGCTGGAACAGGGCGCCGTGCACTCTGAAATAGCACATGTGTATGCTTTTGAGGAAATAGCCAAAGCGCATGAGCAGGTGGCAACGGGGAAGACATTGGGAAAAGTGGTGGTGAAGGTATAGTCTTCGATTTGACTACAACAATAGCAGATCCGGCTACAGCTGTTTCTTTGATGCTACGGAACTTCGTAGCATCAAAAAAACAGCAAAATGAAAATCATTGTTACAGGTTCTCTAGGGAATATCAGTCAACCGCTGGCAACGGAGTTAGTACAAAAAGGCCATACCGTGGTGGTAATCAGCAGCAGCCCGGAAAGACAGAAAGACATTGAAGCACTCGGTGCTGCCGCCGCCATCGGCACATTGGAAGACGTGGATTTCCTGTCCGCCACATTTACCGGTGCAGACGCGGTGTATTGTATGATACCTCCCGGTCTCTCTGAACCCGACCGGTTAACATATTACAGCCGGATTGCCGGCAACTACGCAAAGGCGATTCAACGATCGGGGGTAAAGCGGGTCATCTTACTCAGCAGTTATGGCGCTCACCTGGATAAGGGCACCGGCATTATTCTTGGCGCCCATAAGGCAGAGGTGACGCTGAACGGATTGCCTGGTATCGCTGTTACGCATATGCGGCCTACCTATTTCTACTACAATTTATTTAGCTTTATAGCAATGATAAAAAGCGCGGGCGTGATGACGGCCAGTTATGGCGGTGACGATATGATTCAATTGGTATCGCCAATGGATATTGCTGCTGCCATTGCCGATGAATTGGAAACACCCGCTGCTGCCGGCCATAAAGTGCGCTATGTGGCAAGTGACGAACGAACTGCCAGCGAAATTGCCGGCGTTCTGGGGGCTGCCATCGGGAAGCCGGATTTGAAGTGGACGGTTATCACCAATGAACAAATGCGAAGCAGCATGGAATCACATGGCGTACCCGCAGTGCTGGCAACAGGGCTCCTGGAAATGTATGCGGGCATTCATAACGGTGCATTAGCAGAGGATTACTATCTGCATAAACCTGCGGTGATGGGAAAAGTAAAACTGGAAGATTTTGCAAAAGAATTTGTGGCTGCTTTCAAAAAATAACAATGGCGAACATGCAACCTCGTAAGATAAAAACGATCAGCGAATTTCACCAGCTCCGGAATTTGCCCAGGCCTCAGCATCCGCTAATCAGCGTGATCAATTTTGAAACGATTAAACGCATACCGGACGATGAGCCCAAAAGCCAGGTACAGGATTTCTATTCTATTGCGCTGAAAAGGGCCGTGAATACGAGGATGAAATACGGCCAGCAGGAATACGACTTCGACGGGGGAATACTTTTCTTTGTTGCTCCCGGACAAGTGTATTCCATTGAAACGCAGAAAGATTTTCAACATTCGGGATGGATTATACTCATCCATCCCGATTTTCTCTGGAATACGCCGCTGGCGAAAAAGATAAAGCAATATGAATACTTCGACTATTCAGTGAATGAGGCCCTGCACATGTCAGAAAAAGAAGAAGTAACGATTACCGGCATTGTGCAGAATATGGAACAGGAATATCATAACAGCATTGACAAATTCAGCCAGGATGTAATGATAGCGCAACTCGAGCTATTGCTAACCTATGCTGAAAGATTCTATCATCGCCAGTTTATAACCAGGAAAATAACCAACCACACGATCCTCGATCGTATGGAAAACATCCTCACCGAGTGGTTTAACAGCGATTCCCTGGCATCAAAAGGCTTGCCCACCGTTCAACACATTGCCGGCGCACTTAATATATCGCCTGGCTATTTAAGTGCGTTGCTTAAAATACTGACAGGGCAAAGCACTCAACAACACATCCAGGACAAATTAATGGAGAAGGCCAAAGAGAAACTATCTACCACCGGCTTATCGGTCAGTGAAATTGCATACGAGCTGGGCTTTGAACACCCGCAGTCGTTCAGCAAGCTGTTTAAAAATAAGATGAAAGTGACGCCATTGGAGTACAGGCAGTCGTTTAACTGAAAATAACAAGCAAACAGCAAATATTACCAGAACCTCACATAAATAACCGACAGCAACAATAATATCGTTACAATTAAAATCACGGAAGAAGGCTTCAGCTTAAACATCTCATAATCCAGTTCAAAAGCTTTGGCACTCACCTTTGGTCCCGCCAGGCTGATAGCCACCATTACCAGCACCGTGGTAAGGAAAGACCATCCCAGGCTGATAAAGAAAGGTATTTCGTATTCGCCCTTGGCATTGTGGAAAGCGGAATATAATACCGTTTCAGGACCAAAGATTTTTACGGCTACCTGGTTAAAGAACAGGGAGGCCGCAAAACCGGTGATAATACCCGCTATGGCAGCTGCGCCGCTGGTTCTTTTCCAGAACATGCCGAGGATAAAAGTAGCAAATACACCTGGGCTGATAAAGCTGGAATACTTTTGTACAAAAGTATAACCGCCGGCGCCGCCGATATCCAGCACATCGTTCCAGGTGAATAATACGCCTATCACGATAGCAGCTACAATAGTGAGCCGGCCGGTCCATACCAGCTGTTTTTCATCTGCTTTCGTATTGATATATTTCTTGTAAACATCTAAAGTAAAAATGGTGGAAATACTGTTGGATTTACCCGCCAGCGAAGCTACGATAGCAGCGGTAAGCGCGGCAATAGCGAGACCTTTCAACCCGGCCGGCAGCAGGGTTAAAATGGCAGCATAGGCGCCATCTTTTTGTCCTCCTTCCAGCTGAGGCAGGTGCCCGTGCTGGTACAACACATACGCTACAATACCCGGCAGCATCACAATTACCGGCATCAGTATTTTAAGCAGTCCGGCAAATAAAATACCGGTGCGGGCTGTTTGCAGATCTGCGCCCAGCGCCCGTTGGGTGATGTACTGGTTACAACCCCAGTAGTTAAGGTTACTGATCCACTGTCCGGCAATGTACATACCAAAGCCCGGCAGGATCAGGTATTTGTTTACGTAATCCTGTGGCGCGCCAACAGCGGGCTTCTTCAGCATCATATGGAAATGATCGGGCGCCTCCTGTACCAGGATATTAAAGCCGGCCAGCACATCTTTTCCCATGCCGAATTTTTCACTCACCACGGTTAATGCCATCCAGGTAGTGGCCAGTCCGCCGATAATCAGCACCCCTACCTGTATTACATCCGTGTAGCCAATTACTTTCATACCACCAAGGGTAATCACCACGGAGAAGATAGCCAAAGCCACCATCACTTCATGAAAATAGGCGCCCCCTAGTAGTCCGTTGATAGCGAGAGCGCCCAGATACAAAATAGAAGTGAGGTTAACAAATACATATAAAAACAACCAGAATACAGACATAATCAACGCTACCGTTTCATTGTAGCGCGTTTTCAGAAACTGTGGCATGGTGTAGATCTTATTCTTGATATACACCGGCATCAGGAATACCGCCACAATGATCAGCGCAGCCGCGCCCACCCATTCATACACGGATACTGCAATGCCCACAAAAAAGCCATCCCCGCTCATCCCGATAAACTGTTCCGCTGAAATATTGGAGGCGATAATAGAGGCCCCGATGGCCCACCAGGTGAGAGATCCTTCTGCAAGGAAAAAATTCTTGGAAGCGCTTACAGCTCCTTTCTTCTTTCTTTTATAAATCCAATATCCGTAGGTAGCAACAATCACAAAATACAACGCAAATACCAGGTAGTCTTTGAAGACAAGTTGATTACTCATAAGTGGAGCGGTTGATCAGCAGTTTTTTAACGTGGGTGGAAATACCTGGATATAATTTAACACTTTCCGGCATGCAAAAAAAAGGATTACCGGCGACACATCAGAAAGTTGCATCTGCACCGGTAATCCATAATATCACTGTTCAAAACTTTAAGGTGGATGGTAAGTACTTGGCTACCAGATCTTCGTAATATGGTCTTAATACTTTCCAATCTGGTGGAGTTGGACTCTTGGAGTACAGGTCGTATGGATTAAACAGATCCACCCATTTAAACATTTCCACATCATGGGCATTCATCAGGTGACCGTAAGCATGTTCCCTGTGCTGCGGATAAAAGGAGTGATAACGCAGCATGTACAGGGCCGGTTCCGGCAAATGATTTTTCATGATCTGGTAAATATATTCGTCGTGTCCCCAGCTCAGGTGTACATTTTCCAAACCGCAGTTAGGTTCATATACACCATACTTGGTGTTATAATCCGGGTTATTGATATCCGGATTATTTTTGAAGAACTCCGGGAAAACGATTTTATCAGAGAAGGCGCAGCCAACAGGGAAAGTGTCCCCTACCACTGCCCATTGCGGTTCGCCGAACAGGCACAATACTTTGCCCATGTCGTGAAACAAGCCGGTGAGCACCATCCAGTCCGGGTGACCATCAGCACGGATGGCTTCCGATGTTTGCAGCAGGTGCTGGAACTGATCCAGGTCTGTATCCGGATCGGAATCATCTACCAGCTGGTTAAGAAAATCGAAGGCATCCCATACCGACATTTCCCTTTTATTGAAAGAAAGAAATTCCTTTTCTTTTTCTCTTACAAATGCATAAGACTGGTAAGTATGATTTAACCGGTAAAACTCCCGCACCGTATCGCGTGGAGGCGCTTCATAATTCCGGAATTCAGCGGTGCTTTTTTCTTTGTTGATATTGGCGGGATCTGGATATCGCTCAAGTAAATCATCTTCCCATTGATCCAGTGAAGTAAGTGGTGCAGGATTTGGCTGCCCGTTAACGTTATCCATAATATCAGATTTTAAAAGTTCGTGGAAATGCAGAAAAATATCCTGCTCTAAATATGCGATCTTTTTAAAAATCTTCCGCATAATAGAATAACTTTATTTACTTAACCGATTAAGTAACACGGCCATTATATGGAAAACGTCACCATCAGGATGCTTGCAGAAAGGTTGCAGTTATCTACTGCCACCATTTCAAAAGCGCTGAGTAACAGTCATGAAATAAGCGAAGAAACAAAGCAGCGGGTGCTGGCGCTCGCCGCAGAGCTGAATTATGTACCCAATCCATATGCCAGCAGTTTACGGAAAAAGTCGAGTCATACCATTGCGGTAGTAATTCCCGAGGTGGCCGACAGCTTCTTTGCAGAAGCCATTAATGGTATCGAATCTGTGGCACAGGAGAAAGGCTACCACGTACTCATTTATCTTACGCATGAAAGTTTTGGGAAAGAAGAGGCTATTTTGAAAGATTTCCAGAGCGGACGGGTAGATGGGGTACTTATTTCTGTTACTACGGAAACATCCTCGAAAGCGCATGGATTGGCGCAGCTGGTGAAAGAAATACCCGTCGTATTTTTCGACAGGGTTTGTGAAGAAGTAACAGCCGCCAGGATCACCACCGATGACGCCAATGCCGCTTATAACGCCACCGCGCACCTGATCGCCGGAGGATGCCGTAATATGGGCCTTTTATCAGCTTCACGGCAGCTTTCTATCAGCAACAGGCGGGCAGATGGTTTCCGGCAGGCACTGGCCGATCATCAGCTTCCGCTTACTGACAACAGTATTCTCTATTGCTCCAATGATCCTGCCGCTACCCAGCAACTGCTGCAAACAGCATTACAGCAAAATCATTACGATGGCCTGATTGCCACCACGGAAAAACTCGCCACAGCAGTATACCAGGCCTGTGAGGAGCTATCTCTCACTATTCCCGGCGATGTACAGGTGATCGGCTTCTCCAACCTGAGCACTGCACGCTTCCTGCAGCCATCGCTCACCACTGTTTCGCAACCCGCCTTCGACATGGGACACGCCGCCGCCACCGTACTGTTCAAAGCGCTCAAAAGCAGCAGCTTCCCATTGCAGGAGCAGCAACAGGTGATTCCTTCTTCACTGATTATAAGAAACTCTACCAAGTCAGGGCTATAAACAACTATCCCGCAGCATTTTCATATACGCAGTGCCTTTTTCACGGGCAAAGCTGATATTGCGTTCGGGGATATTTTCCGGGTGGGGATATTGCTGCAATGCCTTCTCTATTTCCGCTTCCCGCAACAAATGCAGCATGGGATAGATGGACCTGTTGGTATAATTGGCCGCATCCTGCAGATCCGTGCCGGCAAACTGGTACAGCGGATGAAAACTCGCCAGCTGGTAGATACCGGTGTACTTCTTTTTATAGATCATTTTCTCCACCACCGATACCAGGTCGAGATAGTCACGAAACACGGGAAAGCCGGCAGGGAAAATTAACAACGTAGTAGATACCGCCGGTTCACTGTCCAGCAACAAACACTCCTGCAACAGCTCATCACTGGCTGCCTGCAGCGATACGGCGCCGCTCACCTGGTACCGGATGCTGTTCCTCTTCACTTCCCTGTTGGCAAAAGGGCAGAAGTTACAACCGATCACAAGTTCCCTGACCCAGTTCTGAGTTTGTGTAATGACCGCTGCTGCCTGTTCCGGACTGTATACCATAGCGGTGAAGGTACGGATAACTATCTTCTGGTGATCACCGTGCTACTGAAGTGATCGCCTACTTTATCATGACTGATCACATACTGTTCCATAGGTAAATAAGATTCGATCATAGGTAAGGCGGGCGCATAATGGTAACTACCACCGGTTTGCAGCGATGCCAGTATTTCCATGTACTTTTTTGCATAGCTCATATAAGCACTATTGCTGCGCTGATGGTGATGCAGAAAATGATTGGAGAAAGAAAGATTGGAGATGATGGTGCCCCAGCTATTGGGCTCCAGGCGGTATTCCAGCCAATCGGCAGATCCGAGATAACTTTCCGGTTGTTCAATAAAGCGGTCTATTCCATATGCTTTGATGCCCTGTTTACGCAGGTATCTTACCAGGTAAGCATGTTGCCCGCAACCGATATCCAGTACGGGACCTTTGATGGCAGCGGGGTTTAACCGCAGCACAGACAGTTGCGTGGCGGGTGTATATTCTGCACACACTACCTGTTTAACATGAGGTTCCTGCTCACTGTTCAATTCTTTTACAAATGGATTGGTGTGTAGTAACCATTTTGTTAAGCGTTGTCCATGCAACTGTTCCAGGTCATCGAAATTGGTTTGTTTTCTTTTAAGGCGGGTAATAATATCTTCCATTAAAGTAACATATACGGCCTTTAAGGACTCCCCGGCAACGCCGGAAACATTCATATACTGGTTGGCGGCACAAAAAGTAAGCTGGGCCTGGGTGGTGAGGTAATTAACCAGCCCTGCTGTCAACCCATCCGCGTTCAATTGTAAAATTTCACGCGGATAGGTGGCCAGCAGGAACCTGGTATAAGGCGTCCACGCCAGTGCGGCGCTTTTCCCGCCATAAAAAAGATTCAGTTCTTTATGATGATCATATTGTGATGAAATACTTCTTATAATCTCCGGTAAAACATACATGCCTCAAAGGTACGCTGCTTTCAGGTGATCACGGGTAAGTAATCCGTACAAACCTGTTGGCATCACGGTAATCAAACTTCGTAAAGGTGCCTACTACCAGCAGCGACTTCTCTCCCACCTGCGGCAGGATCTGTGTAATACCTCCACTGTTGGCGTTCTGGTCGAGTGTTACGCCACCAATAGTGTTATAAGAAGGGTGAACCGCGCCTTTGTCGGTGAGCACAATCATATTATTGCGCACTAATCCGCTGAACTCTGTGAAGATACCGCTCACAATTACTTCTCCTCCGGGCATTACATGCGCATTGAACAGGTAACCATTGGACCCCACACCCACGTTAAACGTGGGATCTATCACCCCGTTTTCATTGATACGGGCTACATTAGCCAGTTTTAGTCCGCCGAAAGTATTGAAGCGGCCTACAATGATCAGCTTTCCATCTGGTTGACGGGTCATGTTCAGGATATTCTGATCCGGGCCGGCGCCTGCTGAAAAGGAGGGATCAATAGAACCATCGGGGTTTAACCTGGCAATGCGGTTCACGGATTGTCCGTTGTATTTGGTGAAAGTACCTGCAATCAGCATTTTTCCATCGGGCAGGAGGATAGAGCGGTTGATATAACCATTGGGCCCCTCTTTACCCATGTGCTTCGCCAGGTCGTAGTTGTAGGTGCTATCCAGGCTTCCGTCGGGCATTAAGCGAACCAATCCATTGATCTGCACCGAATCGAGATGTACGGAATCCTGACCGGCAGCACCCACGAGGTTGTAGTTAGGTTGTACATAAAACCGGAAGAAGCCGGTGAGCAGGATCTTACCATCCGCCTGCACATGCATATTGGCCACCTGTCCGGAAATACCGCCTTTCAGGGAAGACACAGTGATTTCCTTCCCGGTAGGACTGAAAATCTTATCTGCTGCCAGCGAGCCGTTGTTGTTCAGCAGGGCAATACTGTTGACGAAGTTCACCCCTTCATAGTTATTAAAAGCCCCTGCCACCAGGTATTTACGATCGGCGCCTGGAAGTGCAGCGGCTGTAGCCACAAAGGTATTGGTACCATTTTTCTTGTCCGGGCCAAAAGAGCCGTCTACTTTACCATCATGATTAATCCTCGCCACGCGGTTAAGCTTTCCTTCCTTACCGGAGTTATCGAAGTCTGTGAAATCACCGACGATTAGATATTTCCCGTCTTCCACAGGTATAATATCCGAGATACCGCCATTAGCGGCTACTTTACTGGGGAAAAGGGTATCCATCTGGAAAACACCTATTACCCGGAAGAAAGGTCCGAAGAAATACTCCTGGTCCACCTGTGCAGCCACATTACCGGTAGCTGCCTGTGCAGGCACCTTTACGCGCACGGTGGTATCTGTAAGCGCCAGGATGGGCGCACTTATACCATTAAAAAGAATGGCCAGTTTATCTTTGTTCTTCAGGAATCCTTTCCCGCTGATCAGCACCTCCTCTCCTATGTGTGCACTGGTGGGAGTGATACCGTCTTTATTGATATAGATCGCCGGCTGCACCTGTTCTTTATAAGGATCATCCCCCTTGGAGCTGATCTTATCTTTTGTACAGGCGCCTAACACTGCCAGGAGCACTATTAAATACGTATATTTTTTCATACTGAATGCATTAATGAGTTATTGATTCTGCAGTTCCTGTTCTGCTATCCTGACAAATTCTCCCGGCCGGAAACCGAAGTTGTGCCGGAAATTCAGCACATGCAGTACGCCGTTTGTCGGCTGAATGTCGGAGGTCATCACCTGCACTTTCTGGTTATTGGCAAAAGTCACCGGATCATAGGTAATATCTGTGAGCAACAGCACACGCGCGCCTACCGCTTCCACGCCATTATAGTTCTGGTAAATTAACCCGATGTTGAGAATATAGCCGCTGTTCATTACGTAGTTAATGCCCGGGTAAGCGTATACATTCACCGGATCAATACGTGCAAACTTATTAGCCGTATACTTCCCTTTGAGCATGTACATACCCAGGAATTTCTTCCATACCTTAGCGGGAATATCAGCCAGTTTCACGCTGTCTTCTACCATCCGGTAACGGTACTCGTTCAGGTCATCAATAGCATCCACAATACTTTGATCTGTTGGTGTAAAGAAGGTAACAGAATCGTTCTGCAACATTTCTTTCAATCCGGCTTTTTCCACCACATATGCCACGGTGTCAAAGAGGTCCGGGTTCTGAACCAGGTACTCATAAATAGTTCCTTTATAATGCGGATCCGCAGTACCGCTGTCGATATAATAATCTTTTTTACAGGAAGATAACAACAGGCTTGTCATCAACAGGATGCCGGCTATGGGCAATAGCTTTCGCATAGTGAATATTTTTTACAGTTATTGTATCCAGTATTGATTTCTGGTGACCAGCGGATTGTTGTTTACTGCCGATGATGATATCGGCCAGGTCCATGCGCCTTTCTCCATGAGATCCGGTGTGAGGGGATTCTCCGTCAGTATTCTGTCGCCGATCCTTCCGGTGCGGATGAGGTCATACCACAGGTGTCCTTCTCCCATCAGTTCCTTTTCCCTTTCATAGAAAATAGCCGTTTTCAGCGGTTCTCCACCGCCGCCGGCATACAGCTTGGCGCCTGCCCTGTCGCGTACCAGGTTCAGCATCTCTATCGCTTCGGCATTTCTGTTTCCCAGGTTGGCCAATGCTTCCGCCCTCAGCAGGATTACATCTGCATAGCGGAACAGGATAAAGTTGGCGTCATAATCCCTGGTAATTGGATTGGTGATCGCAGAAAATTTCAGGAACATCGGTTTCTTTTCTCCCTTGGAAGCATACGGATCATCGAACCACAGGTCTATCCGTTTGTCGGATTCACCGCGGGGATAAACCCTGTCGAGGTGCCTTACCATGGGAGTGATTTCACTGTTCCCGTTCAGTCCATCCCTGATAATGGGATCGTGCAGGGTCCACTGGCAGATAAGGAAATGGAAAGCGCCACCATAGTTAGCATCCAGCGACAGTTCAAAGATGCCTTCTTCTGAGCGGCCTTTGAAAATGGTCTGAAATGTTTCTTTGGTGTAAGGCAACAGTTTGTATTCGTTCAGCGCCATCAGTTCTTTGATCAGATCGGCGGTTTGTGTCCAGTATTTCTGCTGATTGGCGGGGTCAAAACCGGCGCTCCACATATTGATATGCGCCATCAGTGCCAGCGCAGCGCCTTTGGTGCCGCGTACCGCCCTGTTGGTAGGATCGTCGTAGGAAATTACCATATCGTCTTTACATCCTTCGAGGTCTTTCAGACAGAAGTCCAATACCGTCAGCATTTTCTCGCGCGGCCTCAGCGTAATATCATACGGGTCTGTTTGCAGGGGCACATCTCCGTATAGCCGTGACATATAGAAGTAGATGAACGCGCGTACAAAGCGGGCTTCTGCCACCAGGGCTTTTTTCTCCCTTGAGCTGAAAGCCGGATCTTCAATACCTGGTATCCTGTCGATACAAAGATTGGCGGTAGCAATCGCCTGGTAAAACAATCCCCAGTCCGGGATATCTTCTATGCCGTCGCCACCGGCCTGCAGCAGGCGGTTGGCAGCGAGGTTGCGGAAACCGTTCTTATCAAACCAGTTCCAGTTGCCGGCCCTGAAATCGCCTACATTATATATAACGCCGTTGGTAAATTTTTGCAGCAGCTTTGAATATATACCACTAACCGCCTTCTGTGCATCGCCTCTTGTTTTCCAGAAATCCTTTCCTGAAAGGGTATCCAGTGGCTTTACTTCCAGAAATTTCTTACAGGAGCCCACACCCAGCAAAAGGCAGAAAAGCATTCCTATTTTAAACCAATGTTTCATCTGAAAATAATTTAAGTGTCATTAAAATTGAGCGCCAATACCAAATGTCAAACTGGTGGCATTTGGATACCCGTTGATATCGTCCCTTCCGAGTGAGGTAACGGTTTCAGGATTAGGCCCGGTATACTTTGAGAAGATGCCTACGTTGTATGCAGTGAGATAAGCACGCAATACCCGCAGCTTTAGCCGCTTCATAAAATCAAAGTCACGGAACTGGTAAGCCAGTGTGATCTGGTTGATTTTGAAGTAGGAACCATCTTCCATATACAAGCTCTGATCCAGCCTGTTGGGCGCTACCTGTGCATCGTGATCAAAAGAACCTACGATGGCAGGATGCGATGCTTTGTCGCCCGGATTTTTCCAGTAGTCAATCTGATTGATATCATACAGGTTGATAGGACCGGCGGCGGTACCGTCGTTCTTACTCAACAGGTTGGGATACTGCAGGCGGTAGATCCTCGCAGCGATAGCGTTATTCAGGATGCTGCGGTCTGCCAGGAAAGTACAGTTGATATTGAGCGACAGGTTCCGGTAGCTCAACGTATTGTTCAAACCACCGGTGAACATTGGTTCCGGGTTACCCATGATCATGTAGTCGGCACCATCCAATGCGTAGTCGCCGTTCAGATCCCTCCAGATGGGATCTCCTGCCTGGAAGTACTGGGTACCGGGACCTTTAAACGCTTTGTAACGTACGCCCCTGATGGGATCTACCGGTACATCTGAAGTATTGCTGTATACACCGTCTGTCTGGTACATATAATTGCTCTGCGGATTTCTTCCTACTTTCAATGCAATGCTCTGGTAAGTGTTCTGATCCACTGCTATAAAGAGCTGCGAACCTCCGGGTAATTCCGTGAGCACGCCTTTGTTGTACGCACCGTTTATGGAGAAGATCCACTGGAAACCTTTGGGATCGCGGTTCATAATAGGCCGCGTGGTGATGGACAGCTCATGGCCGTAGTTCACAATAGCGCCGCCGTTGACCTGCATTTTACCGTACCCCGTGGAATTAGGCAACGGGATATCGCGCACCAGGTTGTAATTGTTCTTGTAATAAGTATCGTAGATAACTTCTACACGACCTTTAAACAGGCCCAGGTCAACCCCGAAGTTAAATTGGGAAGACTTCTCCGGTTCCATGTAAGGGTTGGCGAGCACGCCGTAGTTAGGATTGATGGAAACCGCGTTGTTGTAGTTTTTCACACTTTCATATGCACCCAGTGAATTGAGGATAGTAGCGGTAGGGCGGCTGTTAACGCCATAGGTTACACGCACCGATCCATAATCCAGCCAGTTCCAGCGCCGCATCAGGTTTTCTTTATTAAAGTTCCAGCGTACACCCACAGATGGATTTTTCGTATAGGGGTTATTGATACCTGCAGAAGAGTTTCCATCCAACCGGTAGGCCAGGTCCAATACATACTTCGTACGGTAGTTATAGGAGAAGAACCCTGCCCACGATGCAGCATGATATACATAAGATACCGGCGTACCGTTTACATTTATTTCGTTGGCATTATTCCAGGGGTTACCGGGATAGAACCGCGGAGAATAACCACGGGGTCCCCAGTAGTAATCGTTCGGACCATTGCGTATATCTTTCACATGCTGGTCATCTGATTTGATGTTCACTTCGCTGAATACGCTGGCATATATGTTATGGCTTTTTTCCAGGTCGGCAGGCCTGCTGCTGTAGCTGTAGTTCACGCCATTCCTGGTATTAAGCTCATCGTGCCGGCCTACGAAACCATATAAACCGGTTTGGTTGTTATTGGAAAACGATTGATTAAACCGGTCCCTGGTATCGGTGTAGTAGTCATAAGAAGTAGTGGAGTTGATACGCAGCCCGTTGATAATTTCATAGTCCACATCCACGAAACCACGGATATTGAGGGTGTTGTTATCATCTATATTATTTTCATATCCACTCAGCTGGGGGTTGCCAACAAAGGTAGAAGGGCCGGGCATCAGGGAAGAGGTAAAGGAATTTCCTGCACCATTGTTAGTCAATCCGCCGCCATTACCACGTTGCTTTTGACCCAGCGCACTGAACAACTGTGCACCGATACGCAGCTTCTTGCTTGGTTGCATATTCAGTTGCATGTTCAGGCTATACTTATTAAAACCGGTATTTTTCAATACGCCCTGGTTCATCTGGTAAGCAAAGTTGGCCTTGTAGTTCATTTTCAGGTTACCTCCGCTGATCTGTACATTATTATTGGTATTTAAAGTGGTTTGGTAAAATAACCCCTGCCAGTCGGTTGAATTATTATAGAAAGCATTCAGGCTGTCTGTCAGGAACTGGGAATTGGGATCGCTCAGTATGCTGCGTGCGTCCTGCAAATCCCTCGCATTTTTCATGATGGAGTTGATACGATACCGGCGCTCGGCATTACCACCAATAGTAGGGCGCAAATTCGGCGGCAGGTTCACAAACAAACTGCTGTTGATGTCGATGATCGGTGTAGGTGAATTACCACGTTTGGTGGTTACCACAATTACGCCGTTGGCGCCACGCGAACCATACAAAGCAGTAGCCTGCGCATCTTTCATTACCACGATGGACTCTACGTCTTCCGGCGGAATTAAGGCGAGCGGACCTGTTGCGGCGCCTGGTTGCAACATCGACTGGGAAATACCGCCGTCGAAATCTACCGGAACGTTATCAATTACCAGCAATGGGTTGTTACTGGTAAGATAGGCATTATCACCGCTGCCACTTACATCCAGCTGGGAAACCCCTCTAACGGACATGGTACCACGAAAACCCGGCGCACCGGAATTGTTCTGGATATTGAGGCCCGCAATCTTTCCCTGCAGGAGTTCCTGGATATTGGATACCGGCACATCCTGCAGCGCCTTTCCGTCGATCACGCCTGCCGACCCGGATGATGTTTCCTTGGTACGCTTCTGGTAACCTATGATCACCGTTTCTTTCAGCGACTTATTCTCCGGGCTCAGGGTAATGTTAAGCGTCGTTACACTTCCCGTTTTAACCGTTTCCAGCCGATAGCCGATGTACCGGAACTGGATGGTTTTATCGGGTTCCACTGAAATGGTAAAACGACCGGTGGGGTCTGTAACACCAAGACCTTTATTATTTTTTACATCAATGATGGTTACGCCCGGGATTCCCTCTTTGGAACCGGCATCCGTCACCCTACCCTTAATGGTAACAGCCTGTTGGGCATATACCCTGTTGCCTGCTCCTGTAAGTAACAGGAGAAGAACAACCAACGTATGTATGTACCGTTTTTTCATGGCACTAATATTTTAATGATTCAGAATACAGTTACCGGTTTAATCGTTGGTAAACTTGGGATTTACTTTAAACTTAAAGATCACGTCCCAGCTGCCTGGTTCAAATACGGCAAAGCCGTAGCCGATACCTGCCTGCCGGCGCACACCATAGGAAATGCGCTCATAGATGAACATGACGCTGGCTTTTTCATTAATCCCCACGTCCGCCAGTACCGGGTAAGGGCTGGTTACATCCCAGGTAACAGTGGCACTGTCTGATGAAAACTTGCGGTTAAAGCCAAAATTCACGGTCGTACCAACGGTGTTGCTGTAATATCTCAGGCTGTCCCATTTGGTAACATTAAACTTCGACATTTTAATTGGTAAGGAATCCTGATCATAAAATTTAAATGTCAGTGTATTCTTAGCAGTACCTGTTTTAACGAAATACACATTTACCTGCTCGCTGTTAATCTCATTGTTCTGCATATCTTGCACGCCTATTACGGTAGGATGATTGTAAAGAAGATTATCGGTATTAGGCACTTTCTTTTGCAGGCCGGTGATGTCATCAAACTCGTAAGGCTCATATGGTCGCGGGCGGCGGAGGTCCAGCTTTCTTTTCTGGAAAGTTTTCTGCCCACCTTTGTTCTTCACCAGGATATCAAAAGTATAAATGCCCTGTTTTATTTTGGAGGTATCGGTGGACCAGAAAACAAGATCGCCTGAAGTAGAGCGCATGTCAAGGACCGGCCTTTTCACCTGGATACGTTTGGCTTCAATTTCCGCTACGGTTTTTTCCGTACCGCTATAATACTCTTTCCACTGCCAGGTATTCACCTGCTCCAGCAATTCCGGCGCAGGCGTGCCATCGGGCCGTGCGATGTTCTGCATTTCAAAAGTGAGTGGCTGCGTTGAATTGTCTGCATTAAATTTTCCGTAGAACACATTGGTACGTCCAAAATTGGCCTGGTACGTATCGCCGTCAAAGTTGGCGTTATTACTGAAATGCTCTTTCTCATCCGGCAACAACTGCTTGTAGCAGCCTGTTACCGTAATCGCCAGTGTGCCGGCTATTAATAAAGTATATACTTGCCTTTTCATTGCTATGGGTTTATTTTGGTGAAGATGAGACGGTGCAGGTTCAGGTTGGCTTTCTTGATCATCACTTTCATCAGGTGTTTTCCTGCGGGCAGATCTGCCGTTCCGAATGCGCCCTGCCAGGTTTGCCAGCCGCCGGTACCCTGTATCGGGATGTCTTCACATACCCTTACTTCATCTATCAAAAGATAAATAAGACCACCGCCATTCCCGGCTATCCTCAGTTCTACTTTATATTTTCCTGCTTCTTTAATATCAACGGTATATCGTACCCAGTCGCCGTCGCTGGTCCAGCCGATATTATAGTTACCACCGGGACTTGTAGCGCCATCGCCCTGCGAGCAGTTTTCTGTGCCCGGATCATCGGGACGATAAGTATGCCCGCCATTGGGATTACGATAATTGTAAGCCACTCCCTTGGGGCCTTCGTCATAATCCGCTGCATTCACAATACCCGGTATTTCAATCGGGTAGCCGAGGTATGGCCCCTGCGCCGGCTCCAGTGACCTGGGATAGGCTTTTCCAACAAAGGATGTAAATCCGAATACATGCCGGGTTTCTAAAATGTGCATCAATCCGTTGGTAGATTTGATGTCCACGTTTTGCGTAAGCGCAACGGACCAGTCTTTTGTAAACCTGGAATCATTTTTATCGCTGTACTGCAACACCGCGGTGCCTGCGCCCACTGCGCCGGAAGCATTGGTGCTGGCGGTTTTACCATTCATTTCATGACCGTACAAAGATTCGAGGTCACTGCCATCCGCATATCTCAGCGAATCGGCGGTTACCAGTCCACGCACGATATAGCGTCGCAAAAGACTATCCCATACCGTCAGCGGAATACTATCCAGTGTCCAGTTGCCTTTATCACCGAGGCGTTCCCGGGAAAAATTCACGTTCCTGATGGCTGTGGAAATACTGTTGTCCTGCGGAACAAAAAAAGTGACCTGTTGATTTTTAAGTGTATCCGTAAGCTTTACGCGGTCTATCAGTAATAGCAGGGTGTCATATAATCCTCCCTGTTGCTTGAGAAAATCATAAGTACTTACCTTCACTTCCGATACGGGCTTTGCATTCCGGTAGTCCTGCATTCCTTTTTCGCATGCAAAACAAGCCGTTACAGCCAGTAGTATTAAATATTTTTTCATGGCAGTGATTTATTATTTCCAGAAAGAATTTTGAACCAGCGCGCCATTGTTGGCCAGCGCTTCCTGCGATAGTGGCCACAAAGCGGCGCCCCTGTCTACGTCAGCCTGTGTAAGCCTGGTATACTGCGGGATCTTTTTGAAATGTATGAGGTCGTACCAGTACCATCCTTCTCCTATCAACTCTCTTCTGCGTTCCAGCAAAATAGCATCCAGCAGCTCCTGGCCGGCAGTAGCTACGTTTACATTTTTGAGTGCGCGGGAGTTACGGATCTGGTTCAGGTCTTTTTGTGCTTCCGCGGTTTGTCCTAACCGGGCTTTAGCTTCTGCGCGCAGCAGGTACAATTCCTCATAACGGAATACGATTATACAAGACGAATACATTTTCAGTACGGGATCTTTCACCGCGCCGTTGATTTGTTTCATCTTGTAAAAGATGGGATAAGCTTCTTCCATTTTTGTAAAGAAATAGGTAGGGCGTTGTTCCCTCGATTCGCTATAGATCTTTAGCACACTGTCTTTCGGCACATAAATCTCAGATTCTCTTTTTGGAATATAGGGTTCACGGAGGGTCCAGTCTTCCAACTGACCGGTAGACGATATTTCCGCGTGGTCAAAGTTCATATCTATCTGGAAAATGTTGGCCCCGATACGTCCGCGGAATGCGCCATCCAGCCTGGTAAGATCGTTCAGGCTCACAAAACCGTAACCGGTGTTCGACTGGTTGTTGATGACGGTGTTGGCATACTCGAGCGACTTATCGTATTCGCCTTTCCAGTTATAGATATGTGCGAGCAATGTATAGGCCATTCCTTTGGTGATAGTGATGGAAATGTGATGTGATTCACCCTGACCACGGTAATCGCCTTGTTGTTCCGGCGACTTGCCATTGTACTTCCAGGGTAAACCATCAATACAGGATTTTGCTTCCGCGGCTGCATAATCCAGTACTTTATCCCATTTTTCACGGGAGATCGTTTTTGCGACCCCATCTGACGGAGCAATTACCAGTGGTACATCTCCCCAGATCCTTACAATATAATAGTAGAGAAATGCGCGGATGTAAATCGCCTGTGCGCGGTCCAGCTTCATATCGTTTTGCGAGTAACGATAATCGGTAGCGGTTACCTGTGGTAATTTTTCTATCGTAAGATTGCATTGTGCTATAGCCGTATAAAATCTTCGCCAGTCGCGCCATTCCTCCATAGTAGAATAACTGGCGTTCAGGTTACTTTCCACTACTGCGCGCAGATCGCCGCGCTTGGTCGACTGAAAGTCGCCACCACGCAAATCTCCGTACACCCAGTGTGCATTTTCGTTTGACATGGCAGCGCGCATTAAAGCATAGCAGGCAGATAATCCTGCGCGTGCATCATTTTTAGTCTGCCACATATTTTCTTCTGTCAGGGCGCGATGTGAAGGCACATCCAGCATTTTCTTGCAGGACTGCATCCCGCCAGCCAGTAATAGTATCACCCCAACAACAGCGATATTTCTCATGATCTTGTTTTTTAACATCAGAATTGAAAATTAAAGCCCAGTGTAAACGTGCGCGGAGCCGCCCAGTTATAATATCCTTCGTCATATCCGAAATAGCTTACGGCTTCCGGATCGCCGCCCTTGTACTTTGTCCAGGTAAGCAGGTTGTTACCGGTGGCATAAATACGCAGGTGCTCAACACCCGAACGTTTCATCCAGTCTGTTTGCATATTGTAGGCCACCGTTAATGCGCGGAGCTTTACAAAAGAGGCGTCTTCGAGGAACAGGGTCTGGTTGGGCTGGTAGGCATATACTGCGCTCCAGGGATTGTATTGCGGTATTTTGCTGTAGTCGCCTTCTACTTTCGACCACCAGCTGATTTCCTTTATCGCCTTTGGATCATCAATGGCTTCCCTGTTGGCAAAGTCAAAACGATCGGCCAATGCCTGGTTAATCACTTTACGGCCAAAAGAATAGTTCAGCAGGATGTTCACGTCCCACGCGCCATAATGGAAGGTGTTGGTAAAACCTCCGGTAGCAGCGGGTGACAGGCGGCCTTTCATTACACGGTCCGCATCATTGATATTAAAATCGCCGGTTAAATCTGTCCATTTAGGATCTCCTTTTTTCAAGGTTACACCCTGGTAAGTCATCTTCCTGCCTGTTTTTGGATTCACAGGCACCTCATCATCGGAGTTGTAAATACCTTCGTTGAGCAGCAGCCAGTAACGGTCCACCGGTTTTCCTACGAGGAAACGGCGGTTATTGATCACCAGGTCGGTAATCCCGTCGGGCAAAGCCATCAGCTTATTCTGGTTTGTATAGATATTGATACCGGTGGTCCACTGGAATTTCTTTCCTTTCACTAAGTCTGCATCGATAGACAACTCATAGCCGTAGTTCCGGATGTCCATGCCATTTTTTACGATACCGGTATATCCTTCTTCTTCCAATGTAGGCACCTTCAGTACCAGGTTACGATCTGTTTTGGCGTATACATCCAGCGAGGCGCGTAACCGGTCGTGAAAAAGACCGATATCAATGCCGCCATTCAGTTGCTCTACTACCGGCCACGAAGTACCCGGCACTACATAGCCGGTGGTGTAGCCGGCGTTAATAACAGGGAAACCGTTGTAGGTAGACATGTTAGGCACCCCATTCCAACCTGCGTCTACGTTATATACCGGTCCGCCGGTATACATTTCATCCATCAGCAAACGGCCTACACGGCCCCAGCTGGCGCGGACATTCAGGTTGCTCAGCCAGGAAGATTCTTTCAGGAAATCTTCCTTATGCACTTTCCAGGAAGCAGATAAAGTAGGCGATATCAGCCAGCGGTTATCTGCATCGAGGTAGGAGCTGCCATCTCTTCTCACATACAGGGAAACAAAATATTTTTCATTGAAGTTATATCCGACATTGGTGTAGAAAGATGCCAGCCGCGACTGCGTAAAATCTTTAGTGTTAAACATCAGGCGGAAGTTGCCGAAGCGGCCTTCTTTCTGCTGATCTGTACCCGGCTGATAGATCTTCACATAATCGCTGGAACCTTTGTAGGCGCGGCCGTAATCATAGCGCCATTTGTCCCATTGGCCATACTGACCAAGTGTTATTTCAAGATGATGTTTTCCCGGGAAAGTTTTTTCAAACTGAAGGGAATTGTCCAGGATCATCCGCCTGTTCAGTCCATCATAATTGGATACATAACTGTTGCCTTCGCCGAGTGCCGTAGGTACAAAGAAGTCGCGGAAATTTTGCCCGTAGTCAATAGCAAAACGGGTGTTCCAGGTGAAGTGCGATAAGAAGCTATACTTCGCATTGGCAATGATACGGGCAGAATTATTCTTGTTCCGGTTAATGGTATTTTCCAGCGCCGTATAATACTGTTGGAGATAGGCTTTGTTGGGAGATAAAGGTGCATCGTAGTTAAAGAGATAGTCTTCGTCCCCGGCGCGGTCGCGGATAAACTCATTCCGTTTCCGGTTTTGGTTAGCTACAGAAATATCTGTTGTAAAAATCAGGTTCCTTACGGGCTGGATGTTGATCCCGAAGTTTACATCGTAGCGTTTGATGCCTGTTTTGTCATATACGCCCTGCTGCGAGGATTGCCCGATGCTGAAACGGAAGTTGGCATATGGCGTTCCGCCGCTTACGGCAGCCTGGATACCTTCCGTGAATGCGTTTCTCAAAAAAAGATCATCCCAGTTGGCCGGGCCATAGTAGCGGGCCTGGGAAGAATCTGCCAGGTAGCGGGGAAAGTTACGCCACTGTGTTTCATCAGCATATTTCTGGTAGAAGGGCAGGCGAAAATCACTTTCGTATCTGCCATTCACTGCATCTACCGCAGGTTTTAATGATACACCGGCGTAAGCATTTACCGACACCCGCATCTGTCCCACGCGGGGCGCTTTGGTAGTGATGTTGATAATCCCGTTGGCAGCATTGGGACCGTATTTTGCGCTGGCAGCAAAATCTTTCAGCACTTCGATACTCTCAATATCATTGATATCGAGGAAGCCAAGCAGGTTGGTTTCCGTTCCCATCCTGTTAAAATCGAACCGCTGAATGTCATAGGCGAAAGCATGCTCCATGATCAAGGGCACACCGTCGACCACATAAGTGGGTTGCGCATAAAACAAATCGCGGTTGCCCAGGAGCAGGGAAGAGGTCCCTCTTACAAATACGCTGTTGCGTTTTCCGGGTTCTGCTGAAGGAATTCGTACATCCACTCCCGTTACCCTTCCTATCAGCATCTGGTCGATACTGGTGTAGGGAAGTTTTTTAACCTCGCCAATGTCTACTGAAGAAATAGCCCCACTGGCACTACGTTTCAGGAAGAGTTCATTGTTGGGAAAATATCCCAGTGTGTCCCGCCTGGTAGATGTCACTTTGGAAAAGGCAAGTGAATCTGCATTCACACCGGAGGTATCTTTGTTATTTTTGAACAACACATTCTGTGCTTCCGATGATGTACTCACCAGGCACATTGCTGCAAAAAAATAAATACCTCTGTGCAGGAAAAAGTAAAAGTATTTCATACATGCAATATTTAGGAATGAGAATCCCAGGGCGTAAAAGAAGCTTTACACCAGATTAACTATTTTTTGACATGAACGGGCATAGGTTGCCCTGTTCCCTTTAGGGGAATGTCTGTGATTTAGAGATCAGCGTTCGCCATGGCTACTACAGCACAATATCTGCCATGCAAAATGCCTCGTCAGCATAAGCAGGATGCGAAAATAATGTCGACTGTGGAAACATAACGCCCGTGGGTAGTTAGGGACAGCGGGTGACCCTATCAGGATGTAATGAACGTTGAGTCATGGAAACAAGATTAATTAACGTGAAATTTTCAATCGGTCTGTAATTCTGGTTTTCAGTAATGGCAGTACTAATGCACAGTGGGGAAACTACAGCAAACACAGGGTCTTACTGGTCATCAGTACTATCAATGCTCTTTAAATTCTGGTTGTTTTTTTAACGCTACTGTACCAAATGTAATTAGCTAAAAGGATTTTTCATAGTTTTTTGTGAATTATTTTTTAAAATTTAATCCGGGAGGTAACACCGCCTTCATCTTCGTGAGCCTTTTTTCAAATTCTTCATTCACAATGACCGGGGTAGTCTTCACAGGTGTTAATAATGCAGGACTTTATCGTTATCATACATCCCCATGCGGGTCCAGATCAATATGCCCTGTCGGTGGTATAGCGCACCAATTCCTCCAATGCGGCCCGCGTGGGTGAGGGCGGAAAAGTAAAGAGTATCCGGAATGCTTCATCGCGGTATTCCATCATTTTTTGGGTGGCGTAATCAAGTCCACCCGACTGGTTCACCGTTTCCACTACAAAGTTTACTTTATCCTTGTCGGTATGCTGGTGCTTTACTATATGAAGGATCTTTTTCCGCAACGCAGGGCCGGCATGCTGAACGGCATAAATAAGGGGAAGGGTTACTTTCTTTTCTTTGATATCATTACCGGTAGGTTTGCCGATGTCGGTATTTCCATAATCAAACAGGTCGTCTTTCAGTTGAAAGGCCATGCCTACTTTTTGTCCGAAGTTGTGCAACAGCTGGATAGTTTCCGGGTTATCGCAGGCGGATGTGGCGCCGGCAGCGCAGGCAGCGGCCAGGAAGGAGGCAGTTTTAGCATTGATGAGATCATAATAGTCCTTTTCCTCAAAGCTGAGTTTATTGGCTTTCGTCATCTGGAGCAATTCTCCTTCTATCATTTGCTGAATAGCGGCGGCGTAGATTTTAAGCAGGCCGGGGTCGTTGTTATCGAGGGCCAGCAGTACACCTTTGGTAAAGAGCTGGTCGCCCACCATTACGGATACACGATTTTTCCAGAGGGCGTTTACAGAAAATGCGCTGCGGCGTTTCATAGCGTCATCCACCATGTCGTCGTGCACAAGGGAAGCGGTGTGCAGCATCTCCACCAGGAGCGCGGCGCGGTAGCTGGCATCATTGATGGCGCCACACAACCGGGCGCACAGCAACACAAACATCGGACGCATCTGCTTCCCCTTGTGGGCAGCAATATCCGCCATGATTCTGTTCAGCAACAGTACATCACTTCGCATGGCATCATGAAAAATTTCCTCAAACCGCTGTAGTTCGCTACCAATCGTTTCCCGGGCTAATTGCATATGATCATCACTATGAACGGGGCCGAAATTACGACTTCTGTGGGAAAGTATGACCTGGGACCTGACCTTTCTTTATTGCCGGAAGCCCAGCACAAAATGTAATTGCTGCATGTGTTTTAAAAAAGCCAGCGTATCCTGCTCCAGTGTACCCGTGTCCGTTATATTCAGCTGCGGCGCGTATTCCAGTATATCCTTTACCGTGATGCCGAGTGTTAACTGCTCAGTAAGGAAGGCCAGCCAGGGCGACAGGTCCGTGAACTCTACATGCCCTGTTTCCGGGTGACGGAACAGCAGCACAAAATAAACGCCTTTATTTTTCAGCAGTTCTTTCGGCTTCGCTACCAGGTGAACGGGGTAGTTAAAAGATAACAGCCGGTGCTCAGGATTGAGTACCAGCGGGGCATCCAGCCAGTTGCCGGAAAGGGAATACGCAGGTGCAGGTATATCTTCCATGTTATACACCTCCATTTCGGCCCACTCAAAAGCGAGGAGGTCGTTGAGGAAGGGAATACCATAAGCATCTTCCCAGTTATGCTCTACCGCGTAAGTATAAAACTCCAGGGGGAGTTTCCATACCTGGTACGACTGACATGCATGCCTTGAAAAAAATTCCTTCACCATTTTATTCCACCTGGTGGTGGGAATATGTTTAAATGCAATGGGGAATGCATGCTCCATAGTATCCTGGATCATGTTAAATACCAGCTGGCGATAGTGTTTCAGCCGGTGCGGCGCTACGCCGGGCAGCTTCACTTTTTCACCGGTTCTGCAATAGGTGGAAAAAGTTTGCTGGATATGATAAGTGTCAGGCAACAAGCTCATCTTTCCGTTTCCATTGTTTGTGACAAATATTTTTCAACCTGGTTAACTCCCCCTGCAGTTCCGCCATTTCCGGGATATTAAAATCCCTTTCCAGTAAAACCGGTACGGGTTGCAGGTGCTGAATGGTCCATTCAAAAAGGTCGTACACCGGGTCTATAATTGGTTCCCCGTGCGTGTCAATGATCAGATCAGGAGCTACCTGTTCATGACCTGCCATATGTATGTAAGCAACTTTACTAAGGGGCAATTGTCGTATAAATGCTTTGGCATCATACTGGTGGTTGAAAGCATTTACATAAATGTTGTTCACATCCAGGAGCAGCTGGCAGCCGGATTGTTTTACCACTTCATTAATAAAATCCACTTCACTCATTTCTGCGGCTACCGGTGTGTAATAAGATACAATTTCCATTACCAGCGGGCGTTGCAAATAATCCTGCACCTGCTGTATACGGCTGGCAATATGCTTTACCGCATCCATCCGGAAGGGAATGGGCAACAGGTCGTACATATGCGCGTTATCACACTTGGAATAGCTGAGATGCTCTGAGTAGATCTGTACGTTGTATTCCCGGAGAAATGCTTTTATGTACCGGAGAAACGATTTATCCAGCGCTTCGGGGCTGCCGATAGAAAGGGAAAGCCCATGACAAAGCACAGGGTATTTTTCTACCACGCGGTGCAATACCTTCTTCCAGTATCCGCCAATGTTCATCCAGTTTTCAGGGGCAAACTCAATAAAGTCGGGGCGGATATGTTCACCGCTGATCATCTCTTCCGCAAATTCCCTGCGAAAACCTATACCTACCATGGTCGTACATTTTAGGAGGTTAAAATACGAGTAAAGACCGGCCTGCATATGATACCGGTCTTTACCTTATCCGGGAAATCAGCTGCCGGATTTTGTACTGTCTTTTTTATGCTTATCTCCTTTCTTACCTTTTTTATCGCCGCATTTTCCTTCACCACATTTACCCTGACCGCATTTACCCTCTTTTGTTTTACCTGCAGCAGCGCTGTCTTTTTTTGCGCCGCATGACAGTTCAATCGCATTGGCTGTATTGCCGGATGCGCCGGTTAATGTACTTCTTACGGCCGCGCCGGAACCCAGGTTAGTATAACTGCCGGGGGTTGCAGTTACCTGCAATGCAGCCATACCGAGGATAGCACCGGCAACAAGAGAGCCGGAAAACAGTACTTTTTTGCTGATAGGATTGTTGTTTTTCATCTTCTTGAAAATTTAAGAAACTGGTGAGAAAATATATGTTTCTGACAGACAGACGTGATGATCGTTGTTTATGTTTCGTAGTGGAAAGCTTACGGAAAATTACCTGTTTTAGTTTTCCCGGCAACCAAAAAAAATGTTAAAGGCGGATAACCGGTAAAGAGAGTATGGCAAATGGTGTGATAACCGGCATCACTATTCAGCATTTTATCCTATTTTTGGCCTGTACCCAATGAAATATGAATTAAACTCGGCCCATGAAAAATGAAATGTCGCCTGTAACGTCCGTTTACTTTGTAACATTATTGAAGGCATATTTACGTGGTACTAAAACAAGACAGGAAGTAATAGATGAATTGCGCAGCGTATCCCCGCTGCAACAGAAGGCCGGAGAAGAATCAGACACTGAAGTGAGCAGGTTACTGTTCCAGACTGCCAGTGAAATCAATGAGGATTATTACCAGGATATAGTCACTGCTATTTCGCATGCTTCCGATACCACTCCCACCCGCGAAGGGGTTATTCACCAGCTGGAAGCGATGCTGACCGGCTATATCACCAAGGAACAGCTGATCCAGTGGGCCACCTGGCACAACGAGCCCGGTACCGACGATGGAGCGGGTTTCTTTGATGATATCGCGGTAGATTATTTTTGTACCCAGCTATTGCCTGCTTCTGCCGGTGAATTAACGTTGGTGCACTACAAACAGGCACTGAGGATTTTCCGGTCGGGCCAGCATAACAGCCTGAAAGACAAGGTGGCGCTGGTGTTGTTATCTGAAAAAGAAAGACAGCGGTTTCTCTTTTATCTCAGTGATTACATACAGGGACATACTTCGCCGGAGCAACTGGATGTATACCTGCTTCATAAATTTGGTATGGACCATCATTCTTTTCCCTATATGTCGTCCCTTTCCGCCATTATGCACGATCCCGCCAAATTACCGGCGCTTCTACACCTCGCCGCCATGGACGAATAAACACATCATATAAATTTAACATACTAACTAACCATCAGGCTGCAGCCTCTTAACGCAGAGTTGTCCAGCCGGCCCAGTACTTCAAACCGGCCATCAGCATGGATACGGCCAATGTCTTCCGTGGCAATGAATGCACAGGAGTAAATATTAGCCAGGTCAATTATGTTCATTACGCCCGCGCCTTTGCCGGCAGTAAGCTGGAAAGGATCGTTTTCATCACGCAGGAGTACTTTCATCCAGGGGGGCGTTTCAAACAAGCCATCACATTTGGAATAAGCCTGTGATAACAGCTCCGTCATGCCATATTCCGCATGGATACAGGCCGTTCCCAGCCGCTCTTTGAGGAAAGCATGTACTTCCTCCCGGGTCCACTCCTCTCTTCTTCCCTTCATGCCGCCGGTTTCCATGACGATGGTATTTTTCAGGGAAAGGGTATACTGCTCTGCAAAATCCAGTAATCCGAAGGTCACGCCTATCAGTAATACCTTTTGTCCGCGTGCTTCCAGCGCCTGCAGCTGTTGAAACAACTTATCATGTTCATACAGGTAAAAGCCGCTTTCCGCGTGTCCGCTGCGGAGGGTCATTTCCTGCACCATGCGCACCAGTGAAGAATGCTGGCGTTCCAGGTAGGAAGGCAACAATCCCACTACCACGTAGTCGCTCACCGGGCCATAAAACTGTTCAAACGCTGTCATGAAGCTCCGGGTGTAGATCGCAGACTCCTTCACCAGGTGCCGGCTGTTCACCGTTTGGGTGGTGCCGCTGCTTTCAAAGATCAGCTCAGGCACAAACTGACCGCATACGACGGTATGTGATTTGAAAAATTGTATGGGGAGATAGGGAATTTCAAGAATGCTTTTCACCGAAGCAGGCGGGATGCGCAGGGCATCTGTATAGGCCCTGTACAGGTCATTTTCCCGGTACTGGTACTGAAACAGCTCCAGTGCAGCGGCTTCCAGCCCGTTTTGGGTTAATGAAAATATATATTCCGGTGATACGGCGGTCATGTAAAGCTGAATTTAAAATCGCACAAAGTTAGGGAGAAGAATAAATCTATCCGCAGTAAGTAACAATTGTCACAAAAAAACGTTTTGGTATAGATGGATAGCGATAACTGAATATTTGTATATTTCCTAAATTAATGTAGGTTTGTTTTATGAAGAAAATTCTGTTTTTGTTCCTGCTGGCCGGGTTATTTTACGCCTGTAAAAAGGATAAAATAGGCACCAAACCCATTCTCAGCTTCAAAGGATATTCGCTCGACAGCGTGGTAACCAGTACCCAGGTAATGTTTGTAACGCTCGATGTCCAGGATGGCGACGGGGACATAGAAGACACTTTGCAGATAGCCCCCATCTATGATACCAAACTACAGGACACCTTCTATATTGTGAGACGGATGCCTGAAATTGGCGCCAACCGGGGAAACAGCGTAAAAGCAGAAGTAGCTATCCGGCTCGATCCCGTGGATTTCAGAACCTACCAAAGCCCGAGCGACAGCATTCATTTCCTCGTATTTATCCGTGATAATGCCGGGAATATCAGCGACACCATCGCTACCCCGAAAATACCTTACAACATTCCCTGACAAACGTTACATTCTAAAATATCATACATTTAAGGATTCCTTTTATCAAAGGAATCCTTTTATTTTTAGCTTTACTTTTGATTTTTAGCATATGGATAAAATAGAAGAACTACAGGCAAAGATCGCCGAAGCAATGCTTGGCGGAGGAGATGTACGTATTGCTTCCCAGCATAAAAAAGGTAAGCTGACCGCCAGAGAAAGGATACAGTTACTGATGGATGAAGGTTCTTTCGAAGAGCTGGATATGCTGGTCACTAACCGCAACCGCGGACTCACCGCCGACCAGGAACAGTTTCTCGGCGACGGCGTGGTAACCGGCTACGGGACCATCCACGGCCGCTTGACTTATGTTTTTTCACAAGACTTCACCGTATATGGCGGTAGCTTGTCCGAACCGCATGCCCGCAAGATCTGCAAGATCATGGACCTCGCCATGCAGAACGGCGCTCCTCTCATCGGTTTAAACGACAGCGGCGGCGCACGCATCCAGGAAGGTGTGGTGAGCCTTGGTGGCTATGCCGATATCTTTTACCGCAATACCAGGGCTTCCGGCGTGATCCCGCAGATCTCTGCCATCATGGGACCCTGCGCCGGCGGCGCCGTATACTCCCCCGCTATCACCGACTTCATCATGATGGTGGAACAAACGTCTTATATGTTTGTGACAGGCCCCAACGTGGTAAAAACCGTTACCCACGAGGAAGTAACTTCAGAAGAACTGGGTGGCGCGCAAACGCACGCCGCTAAAAGCGGTGTAACCCATTTCGCCTGCGCTAATGAAATAGAATGTATTCAGTATATCAAACAGCTCCTGAGCTATGTGCCGCAGAACTGTGAAGAAACCGCACCGGTATACCCTTACGAACCAGGGAACGAAATACGCGATGCCCTCAACACGCTGATCCCGGAGCATCCGAACCAGCCGTATGACATGAAAGAAGCCATCGAGCAGATTACGGATGCCGGCAGCTTCTTTGAGGTGCATAAAAACTTTGCAGAGAACATGATCGTTGGCTTCGCCCGCATTGCCGGCAGGAGCATCGGTATAGTGGCCAATCAGCCGGCCCACCTCGCAGGAGTACTCGACATTCATGCCTCCGTAAAAGGCGCCCGGTTTACCCGCTTCTGCGATGCATTTAACGTCCCATTGCTGGTGCTGGTAGACGTGCCCGGCTTCCTGCCCGGCACCGACCAGGAATGGAACGGCATTATCACCAACGGCGCTAAACTGCTGTACGCACTCAGTGAAGCAACGGTACCCAAACTTACCGTTACCACCCGCAAAGCCTATGGCGGCGCCTACTGTGTAATGAATTCCAAACACATCGGCGCCGACCTCAACTTCGCTTTTCCACAGGCCGAAATTGCTGTAATGGGCGCCAAAGGAGCGGTGGAAATCATCTTCAAAAGAGAAATCGATGCGGCGCCGGATCCGGAAGCACGCATGAACGAACTCGTGGCCGATTACACGGAAAGGTTCGCAAACCCTTACCTGGCAGCAGAAAAAGGGTACATCGACGAAGTGATCAAACCTGAAATGACCCGTATCAAACTGATCAAGGCTTTCAAAATGCTCGAAAATAAAGTGGTAAACATGCCGCGAAAAAAACATGGCAATATACCTTTGTAGCAAATGGCGCCCCGCTTTTTCATACTAAAAAGCGGGGTGCTAAAAGCTAAACATATGCTCCGCAGTCTTTTCAACCTTATTCTCTTCACCTCCGTTTATATTTCAGGGTGTGCCATCCTGATGGTATGGCAAACCAATCAGTTGCTGGCACTCGATTACCCGCATAATACCTTTTACCTTTTTGTTTTCTTTTCCACCATCTGCAGTTACAATTTTCACTGGTACCTTACACCCGGCGCCTACTCGGCCTCAGAAAGAATCCTTTGGGGTAACCGTCACCGTACCCTTATGCTCACTTTATGCGGCATAGGCCTGGCAGGCTCTCTATGGTTTTTCTGGCAGCTGCGCGAGCACTGGCTGGTACTCAGTGGCAGCGCAGTACTCACTTTTTTGTATTCTGCACCCAAAGTACCGCACAAGGCATTCAGGTGGCTCAGCAAAATAGCCATCGGGAAAACACTATTCCTCACCTTTGTATGGACCTATGTAACCACTGTGCTTCCTGCGCTGATAGCGGACAACGTGATCACCCAGCCATTGGTATATCTCACCATACACCGTTTTGGTCTTATCTATGCGATCTGTATCTTATTTGATTACCGCGACCTGGAATCAGATAAGAAAGAAGGCATCCGCAGCCTGATCACTACCCTGGATGAGAAAAACCTGATGCGACTTTATTACGCTTCCCTGCTGATAGCCGCCGTAAGCGCCGGTTTAATGTGGCCCTATACCACGCTGCCCGCTGTGGTTACCCTCCTGGTACCGGTCATCGCCACGGCCATCATCACCCGGAAAGCGCAGCACACCGATTCCGATTACCTGTTCTACTTCGTACTGGATGGATTCATGGCCTTGTCGGCCGTATTATATCTCATGATCGTTTAACCCGGATGAGCACAATCCGGCGTTTTCCTTACATTTGTCGCGTCACAATCTGCAAATATTATGTCTAAAAAACAGAAATCAATATTCAACAAGGAATCACTGACATTCCTGGAAACGTACCTGAATAACCCGTCTCCTACCGGTTTTGAGAAAGAAGGACAAAAGCTCTGGCTGAAATACCTGACGCCTTATATCGATGAATATTTTGTAGACTCCTACGGATCTGCAGTAGGTATTATCAATCCTAAAGCGGAATTCAAAGTGGTGATTGAAGCCCATGCGGACGAAATCTCCTGGTTTGTAAACTACATCTCCCCGGAAGGACTGATCTATGTCATCCGCAATGGCGGCTCCGACCAGCAGATTGCTCCTTCCAAGCGTGTGAATATCCATACTGAGAAAGGTACCGTAAAAGCCGTTTTCGGCTGGCCGGCGATCCATACCCGTATCCGCAGCGGCGATGGCAAAGAACCGCAACCAAAAGTGGAAAACATTTTCCTCGATTGCGGCGCACGCTCCCGCAAAGAAGTAGAAGAACTGGGTATACACGTAGGTTGTGTATGCACATTTGAAGATGGTTTCGAGGAACTGAACTACGACTACTACATCTGCCGCGCTATCGACAACCGTATTGGTGGTTTCATGATTGCAGAAGTTGCCCGTTTGCTGAAAGAAAAGAAGCAGCAGCTTCCTTTTGGTCTTTATATCGTGAATGCTGTACAGGAAGAAGTAGGTTTGCGCGGCGCAGAAATGATCGCCAAACGTATTAAGCCAAATGTGGCCATCATCACCGATGTAACGCATGATACCACTACTCCCATGATCAACAAAAATATTGAGGGAGAAATAAAATGCGGCAGTGGTCCCAGCATTACTTATGGTCCGGCAGTACATAACATCCTCCGTGACCTCATCATCAAAACCGCCAAAAAGAACGACATTCCTCACCAGCTACATGCGGTAAGCCGCAGTACCGGTACTGATACAGATGCATTTGCCTACAGCAATGATGGCACACCTTCTGCGCTGATCAGCTTACCACTACGCTATATGCATACTACGGTAGAAATGGTGAAGAAAGATGACATTGAAAATACGATCCAGCTGATTTACCAAACATTACTGAATATTACGCCGAAAACGAACTTCCAATATATCTAGCGGATTTTGTCTTTCCCAGGATTACGCTGATTATACTGATTTACTGGATTTTTACTTTTGGATTTTATAAAGGATTTGGGGAGATAGAAGCGGATTTTGTCTTTCTCAGGATTACGCTGATTTTACTGATTTTACTTTTGGATTCTTTTTAGATTTTTGGATTCCATAATAATTAAGGAAGACAAGGGCGAAAATATCCGCTTCTATCTCCCCAAATCCTTTATAAAATCCAAAAGTAAAAATCCAGTAAATCAGTATAATCAGCGTAATCCTGAGCCAAGACAAAATCCGCCGCGATACTAATTCTTAAAGAAGTCCGCTGCCCGGTTCACCTTCTCCACCCATGCGCCGGAACCAGCCTGCATTACATATTCGCTCATTCCTACCCTGCTGGCGCCCGGGGCCCAGTCGTAGGTGTAGCCGAGCCTTGTCCACGGATAGTGCATATCTGTGGCTGATGTCAGCGGGCGGTAGTAAGCGAAGATGATGTAGTTGTTAAACCAGGTGGTGAAGTCCGACGATACGCCGCTGATGGGGACTGCACCGGTGGTTTTGGTAGTAATGGCAGGATTGCCGGCGGGACGGTACAACCTGGAGGCACTTACCCACATGGTAGCGATATGGGTATTTGTTTTTGAGTTAACGGGCGGTAGTCCCAGTAACTGGCAGATACGCTGAATGGTATCTGAAGTAGGCGTAAGGGATGGTCCTATCCTGGTCTTCATCTGTTTTGGGATGAACAGCCAGGATTCGCCCCATACGGTGTTGATGGAATCGCCGGCCGGGTAACTTCCGGGGAAACGCATGAAGGTAGCCATCAACACATACTGCTGACCATTAATGGTTTTCCATTGCAGGTCAGGGTTGTCTGGTGTGATGGGCCACAGTGCATCGGTAATTTCGCTGCTGTCGGCAATCATGGCATCATCTACGGCCTGGCTGTAGAGCTGATCCAGGGTGTACACCGGCGGCGGAGGCAAAATTGGGTCATCATCATTTTTACTGCAACTGGAAAATGCCATAGCGGCAAATAGAGCGAGTACGGACAGCTTACTGCCCTTAGGGAAATGTTTCATAGAAGTGGTTTTCTGGATGCTGGTTATTTAAATTGAGTCCCGCAATTAAGTGTATTTCAACAGAATAATCAAATTTCCTTCATTTTCACTCCTACTAATTGGTAATTTGTATTTCGTAATAATTTGCTACGTTTGCTATTCAAACAAAATCAGATCTATGATCCGTCATGACTGGACGTTAGAAGAAATCAAAGCTATTTACAATACTCCTTTACTGGAACTGGTATACCGTGCTGCCACTATTCACCGTGAATACCAGGATACAGCAGAGGTGCAGGTTTGCACCCTCTTGTCCATTAAAACAGGCGGATGCCCTGAAGATTGCGCTTACTGCCCGCAGGCTGCCAGATACAACACTGACATCAATGTGCATGGCCTTCTGAAAAAAGAGGACGTGATGAGTTACGCCCAGAAAGCAAAAGAGGCGGGGTCCACCCGTTTCTGTATGGGCGCAGCATGGCGTGAAGTGCGCGACAACCGCGATTTCGACCGTGTACTGGATATGGTAAAAGGCGTAAATGAACTTGGTATGGAAGTATGCTGCACATTGGGCATGCTGAACGAAGACCAGGCAAAGAAATTAGCCGATGCCGGCCTGTTCGCCTACAACCACAACCTGGATACTTCCCGTGACCACTACGAAGAAATTATCACCACCCGCACTTACGACGATCGTTTACAAACGCTGGATAATGTCAGAAAAGCAGGTGTAAGCGTATGCTGTGGCGGTATTATAGGCTTGGGAGAATCGCATGAAGACCGTATCGCCATGCTGTGGACACTTAGCAGCTTACCGTCGCATCCGGATTCCGTGCCCATCAATGCGCTCACCCGCGTAAAAGGTACACCGCTGGAGCATTTACCTAAGGTAGAGTTCTGGGATATGGTACGCATGATTGCCACCACCCGCATCCTGATGCCAAAGGCAATGGTGCGTTTGAGTGCAGGCCGTGCGGAAATGAGTATGTCCGACCAGGCCTTATGTTTTATGGCAGGCGCCAACTCTATCTTTACAGGCGAAAAATTATTAACTACAGGTAATCCTTCCTTTGAAGAAGACCATATGATGTTTGAGCTGCTGGGACTAAAGCCCAGAGAGGCTTTCAAAGCACAGGAAGCGGTGGCGCCTTCGACGCCGGAAATTGTCTTGGAGCGCTGATTACGCTGATTATACTGATTTTTTGGATTTGATCAGTTTTGATTTTATAAGATTAAGGGAGATATAAGCGGATAAGTCCGCATATATCTCCCTTAATCAATTATAAAAAATCCAAAAAAATCAGCATAATCAGCATAATCAGCGTAATCAGCGTAATCAGCGTAATCAGCGCTCAAGACAACCTCCGCGGCGCCGAAGGCGCCTACAAGTCGTTCATCCCGAAATACTCTACTCCCAATTGATATCCTTTGAGTCCGAGTCCGCAGATGCAGCCGATGCATTTGGGCGCTATCAGGGAGGTATGCCTGAATTCTTCCCTTGCATACACGTTGCTGATATGAATTTCCATCACCGGTGTTTTGATGCCCGCAATAGCGTCCCGGATGGCAATGGAGGTATGTGTATAAGCGCCTGCGTTGAGCAGCACGCCATCATATGAAAATCCTACTTCATGCAGATAGTTCACGATTTCCCCTTCTATGTTACTTTGGTGGTAGCTGAAAGTTACCGCCGGAAATTGTTTTTGCAGATGTTTGAAATACTGTTCAAAAGATTCGCTGCCATAGATCCCCGTTTCACGCTTACCGAGCAGGTTCAGGTTAGGTCCGTTTATAATAGCTATTTGCATGATAATGGTTATAGAATGAAGAATGAGGGACTAAGATAATTAATCCTGTTTATTATTACTATCGCTTCCCCAGCGGTAAGTTTGCTGTTCCAGGCCTGCGAGGTCTATGATCCGGTCCACCACTGTGGCGGCCATTTCTTCGAGATTGGCGGGAACGCTGTAAAAGGAAGGAGTGGCTGGGCAGATAATGCCGCCGGCCAGGGTAACTGCTTCCATATTTTTGATGTGAATGAGATTGTAAGGGGTTTCCCGTACCACGCAGATGAGCTTTCTTCTTTCTTTCAGTACTACATCTGCCGCACGGGTAATAAGATCGTTGGAAATGCCGGTGGCAATGCGTCCCAGCGTACCCATAGAACAAGGGCAGATAATCATGGTGTTAAACCGTCCGGATCCCGAAGCGAAAGGCGCGTGGAAATCCTGTTGGGAATAAAAACGGAAAGGCAGTTGTTTATAATCTTCGTCTCTGAGCTCTGTTTCCCATACCGTTTTGGCGTTTTCTGTCATCACTACAGCTACCTGGTCCAGCTGTTCATGTGCTGCCTGCAGCTTCTGTAACAACTGACGGGCATAGATGGAACCACTTGCCCCGGTAACTGCTACTACTATACGATGTTTCATTGGCTATGCTGTTGAATTTACAAAGCTAGCCTATTTGGGTGGTTATACGCCAGCCTGTGCAACTATTTCATCCATGGCAATGCCGCCATGACTTTCATTGTAAACACATTGGCCGTTGCGGATGACCAGTACCTGGGGAGACTCATGCTGAACATTATAGACTTCCGCAATTTTATTGGATACCGGACGATGGGCGATCAGATCCAGGTAATAAAACGTTAACCCTTCTGGTACAGCCGACCGTTCCAACCTGGCCTTGGCCATCGAGCTGATAGAGCATCGCGTGCTGTGTTTGTAAATAACTACCGGCTGATGCGCTGATACTGCATTGATTTCAGCCAATTGTTCCTCGCTGGTTAACGTTTTCCAATTCATTTAACATGCTTTGTTATGTTCTATCGCAGGCGACTTGGCCATGCCCTTCATGGGACAGCCTAATTTCTGATGGCTTGCGCAGGACGTTAAGAAAGCGGCAAAGATACAAACCATAGCGGTGTAGCCCAAAATTCTTACATAAGATTGCATACTGGCAGTTTTAAATAATTTATGACTAAAACGAATTTTCACAGGAAATATGATACGACCACTTTTTTAATCGTCTTTTGTAACGTTATTTTGCAAATATAGAAAATACATTAAAAAAAACAACAATGTAATTTTCGGCCAGCCGAAAATATCCAGCGTTATGACAAAAGTACATTTTATTGCCATAGGCGGCAGCGTAATGCATCAGTTGGCCATTGCGCTCAAAAATAAAGGTTACCAGGTAACCGGCAGTGACGATGAGATTTTCGAACCGGCATTGTCAAACCTCCAACAGGCGGGCATTTTACCAGCCAGTACCGGTTGGGACCCTGCCCGGATAACGCCGGATCTCGACGCAGTCATCCTCGGCATGCATGCCCGGGACGACAACCCCGAGCTGATAAAAGCCCGGGAACTGCAGCTGAAAATTTATTCTTTCCCGGAATATATCTACCAGGAAAGTAAAAATAAAACGCGGGTAGCCATCGGGGGAAGTCATGGTAAAACTACCACTACCGCCATGGTAATGCACGCCTTGCAGCTTAATCATCAGTCGTTCGACTACCTGGTGGGCGCCCGGCTGGAAGGTTTTGCCCAGTCTGTAAATATCACAGACGCACCCGTAATTGTGTGCGAAGCCGACGAGTACCCGGCCTCGGCCATTGAAAAACGGCCCAAGTTCCACTTTCTGCATCCGCAGATCGCGGTATTAACCGGCATCGCCTGGGATCATATCAACGTATTTCCTACCTACGAAATATATAAAGAACAGTTTGCCATTTTTATCAGGCAGATGGAAGCCGGTCAGATATTGATCTACAACAATACAGATCCTGAACTCGTTAGCCTGGTAACCGCTACCGGCGACCACCTTAAACTGGTGCCATACGGCCTGCCCGAACATACCATTACCAACGGCGTTACCCGGGTTGTTTTTGGCGACCAGCAGGCCAGCCTGGAAATTTTTGGCGATCATAACCTGCTGAACCTCCACGCTGCTAAGCTCGTTTGTAACGAACTGGGCCTCTCTGATGCGGAATTCCTGGCAGCAATTGCTACCTTTAAGGGCGCCGCAAAAAGACTGGAACTCGTAGCTAAAAACGATCATTGCGTTATTTACCGTGATTTTGCACACGCGCCTTCTAAAGTGAAAGCCACTATGGAAGCCACTAAACACCAGTTTCCCGACAGGAAGCTGATAGCCGTGCTGGAATTACACACCTATAGCAGTTTAAATGCAGATTTCCTGGAACAATACCACGGCGCCCTCGATACAGCAGATACCGCCGTTGTGTTTTACAGCAAACATGCACTGGAAATAAAAAGAATGCCGGATCTGGCGCCGGAACTCATTGCACAGCGGTTTGGCCGGGATGACCTCCACGTTTTCCATAACAGGGAAAAACTGGAAGCTTTCCTCGCCGCACAACAATACCAGGACACCAACCTGCTGCTGATGAGCTCCGGAACATATGATGGTCTCGATTTTAGCAAACTGAAAGCATTATTGCCGTCAGACAAATAAATACATTAAACAAATTATAAATTATTCATAATGCCTTCTTTGCTCCTCAAAAGGCCGCTGGCCGTAATCGATCTGGAAACCACCGGTACCAACGTGGCTTCCGATCGTATCATTGAAATTGCTATCATCAAAGTGTTTCCGGACAAAACCACCCAGTCCAAAGTGAAACGCATTAACCCCGGAATGCCGATCCCAGCAGGATCTACAGCAATTCATGGTATTAAAGACGAGGATGTAAAAGACGCACCTACCTTTAAACAGGCCGCTCATGAACTCAAACAGTTCATGGATAACTGCGACCTGGCCGGGTATAACTCCAATCGCTTCGATATTCCCCTGCTGGTAGAGGAATTCCTGCGGGCCGACATCGAATTTGACGTATCGAAACGCAAATTTGTAGATGTACAGCGGATCTTCCACCTGATGGAAAAACGTACCCTGGGCGCCGCCTACAAATTCTATTGCGATAAATTGCTGGAAAACGCTCACAGCGCTGAAGCAGACGCATTGGCCACCTATGAGATCCTGGAAGCCCAGCTCGGCCGCTACGAACAATTGCAACAGGATATCGACTCACTCGCCGATTTCACAAAAGAGGAAGATTATATCGACTTTGCCCGCCGCCTCGTGATGCAGGGTGGACAGGAAGTGTTTAACTTTGGTAAATACAAAGGCCGTCCTGTCAGGGATGTGCTAAAGGCAGAACCTCAGTACTACGATTGGATGATGAAAGCGGATTTTCCGCTTAATACCAAACAGAAACTGACTGAAATCTTCCATAATATGATGTTAAAAAAAATGTAATGTTATTCGGGAACGTCATATCTTGCGCCGGAATTGAATTATTTTCGCAGTCCAAAAATATCATCTGCTGAATTGGAAAAGCTTGTCATCATTCCTACGTACAATGAAAAGGATAATATCCGTAACATCATTGACGCTGTATTTTCCTTACAGCAGAATTTTCATGTCCTCATTGTGGATGACGGATCGCCCGACGGCACCGGCGCTATTGTAAAATCATTACAACAGCAACATCCCAACGAATTATTCCTGGAAGAAAGGTCCGGCAAACAAGGTTTGGGTACAGCTTATATCCACGGTTTCAAATGGGCGCTGGCCCGGGGCTATCAGTACATCATAGAAATGGACGCGGATTTTTCACACAATCCCAAAGATCTGCCGCGCCTGTATGACGCCTGCGCTAAAGATGGAGCAGATGTATCCGTAGGTTCCCGCTACGTAAAAGGCGGCAAAACCGAAAACTGGCCGTGGGACCGCGCCGTACTATCTTATGGCGCTTCCATTTATGTAGGCATGATCACCTGGATGCCGGTAAAAGATCCCACCGCAGGATTTGTATGTTACCGCAATACCGTATTGGAATCCATTAACCTGGACCAGATACAGTTTGTAGGCTACGCTTTCCAGATTGAAATGAAATTCACCGCATGGAAGCTGGGCTTTAAAATAAAGGAAGTGGCTATTACCTTTAAAGACCGGAAAGAAGGCTATTCCAAGATGAGCAAAGGCATCGTAAAAGAAGGCATCCTCGGCGTACTCAAAATACAGTGGCAAAGCCTTTTCCGCAATTATAAAAGACGGGTTCAGAATTAATAAATTACATCAATCGCATAGCATTTAGGGATCTGTTCATTTAAAAAAATGACCAGGTCCCTAAATACATTTTAACGGACCATGAAGAAAGCATTTCTCCAGCTACACCTCTCCGTATTTCTGGCTGGATTTACCGGGATATTGGGCAAACTCATTTCCCTCAACGAAGGACTACTGGTATGGTACCGGTTACTGATCACGTCCGTTACTTTGTATGTTCTATTCCGCTTCCAGGGTACCTTTAAAAAACTCCCCTGGAAAGACATCCTGCCCATTGGCAGCACCGGCGTAGTGGTAGCCCTGCACTGGCTCTTCTTTTATGGTAGTATCAAATATTCCAACGTATCTATCGGGGTAATCTGCTTTTCACTCACCAGCCTGTTCACCGCTATATTTGATCCACTCATCAACAGGCGCCGCTTCGACGTGGCCGAAATGCTGCTAAGCATGCTCACCCTCCTCGGCATCCTGCTTATCTTCCATTTTGATACGCAATACCGTACCGGCATTATCCTCGGAATTATTTCTGCCATGTTCGCCGCGCTGTTTACCGTATTTAATAAAAGACTGATCAAACGGTTCGATACCTATACCATTACTTTTTATGAGCTGTCGACAGGCTTCATTGTGCTCACCCTCGCCATGCCTCTATATCTCTACCTGTTTCCGGCCCCTACCCTGCTGCCCTCGTCTATGGATACACTCTACCTCCTTGTACTGGCCTGGTTCTGCACGGTGCTGATGTACCTGCTGAGCATGAGCGCATTAAAAAAAATCTCCCCGTTTACCGTCAACCTTTGTTTCAACCTGGAACCGGTTTACAGCATCGTGATGGCGTTTGTATTGTTTCATGAAAACAAATTCCTGAATAACGCCTTTTACGCCGGACTGGGTTGCATCATCCTTTCCGTAGGACTGCAAATGCTGCGGGTAGTAAAGGGTAAAACGGCGTCGTAATCCCCTCCGTTCATCCTCATTTATTTGTAACTTGAGCGCCGTAATTATTACTTTGCGCTTATGAGAAAAGTTTTATTAGGGGCATCCCTCCTGGGCTCCTCCCTTTTTACCTATGCACAGCAACCTGCAAAAAAGCCGCTGGACCACAGTGTTTACGACAGTTGGCAAAGCATTGGCACTAAACTGATCAGTAATAACGGACAGTGGGTAGTGTATACTGTAGTACCGCAGGAAGGCGATGCCAGCCTCGTGATTTATGACCGCAAAACAGGTCAGTCCACCACCATTGACCGTGGCGGCAGCCCGGTGATCACAGAAGATTCCCGCTACGTGATCTGCAGCATCAAACCGTTTTTTAAAGATACCCGCGAGGCAAAGATCAAAAAGAAAAAAGCGTCAGAAATGCCCAAAGACTCCCTGGCTATCATTGCATTGGGACAACCGGGTATCCTGAAATTTCCCGGTGTAAAATCTTTTAAAACACCGGAAAAAGGCAGTGGTCTGCTCGCCTATCTTTTGGAAAAACCAGCAGCAGATAGCACCAAAGCCAAAAGAGGCAAAGCCCCTAAATCGCTGGATGATACCGATCGTGCAGACGACGACAAAATGCCCGCTGCCGGCACTGAAAGCGGCACGCTGGTGATCCGTCAGCTGCAGAGTGGTACACAGGATACCATTAAGAATGTAACGGAATTTACATTCAGCAAACCTGGTAACCAGCTGCTCATAGAAACAAAGGCAGATAAAAAAGATTCGCTGTCGCGCAACGGTGTACTGCTGTGGCGTGCCGCCAACAGGAAAGCGGTGGCATTGAGCAACGGTAACAGCGATTATAAACAATTTGCTTTCGATGAAAAAGGAGAACAGGCGGCGTATTTCGGCACGCGCGATTCTGCCAAAGCATTACAACAATTTTATAAATTATATTATTTCAAACCCGGGCAGGACAGCGCCTACGAAGTAGCCGATAAAAACAGCAGCGGCCTGCCGGCCAACTGGAGCATCAGTCCCAACAGCCTCATTTATTTCAGTAAGGATGGTCAGCGCCTGTTTTTTGGCACCGCTCCCGTGCTGCCCGTGAAAGATACCACCATCGTGGACTTCGAAGTAGCTAAAGTGGATATCTGGAATTATAAAGATGATTACCTGCAACCCATGCAGTTAAAAAATGTGGATAAAGAACTGAAAAGAAGTTATGCCGCCGTATATTATCCAGGCAGCAAACGGGTGATCCAGTTAAGCGATAAAGACCTGGAAACCGTTGTCACCGCTGCGGAAGGCAACAGTGCTAACGCCCTCGGCTATACGGATAAAGGCGCGCGCATCCCTATGCAATGGGTGGGCCGCACACTGAAAACAGCTTACCTCGTAAACATAAATGACGGTACGAGAAAAAAGATCAAAGAAAAGCTGGACGGTAACTTTTTCATCTCCCCTAACGGAAAATATATTATCTGGTACGACCTGGCAAACCGGGAGTGGTTCAGTTATGATAATGCTACCGGCGCCGCGGTAAATATAAGCAAAGGCATTCCCACCAAAGTATATGATGAGGAAGATGACCATCCCGATGTACCGGATGCATACGGCATCGCTGGCTGGATGACCGGTGACAACTACGTATACATTTACGACCGCTACGATATATGGCAGGTGGATCCTTCCGGTAAGGCAGCGCCGCTGAATATCACCAAAGGCCTGGGCCGTACCAACAAAATACGTTTCCGGTACCTGCGCCTGGATCCGGATAAGAAATTTTTCCTTCCCGGCGACCGCCTGACCTTATCTGCTTTCCAGGACAGCACCAAATACAATGGTTTCTATTCGCTGGAACTGCCGCGTAAAAGCGGTAAGGCTGCTAACCTTCAACCCGTGGTACTCGGGCCTTATTCATACACCGATCTGCTGAAAGCAAAAGATGCCAACGTGTTTTCGTATACCCGTAGCCGGTATGAGCTTTCCCCGGATGTTTTTACCGGAGATGATATCGCAAAAGCGACACAGATCAGTCATACCAATCCCCAGCAACAAGGATATAACTGGGGCACCGCATCGTTGTATAAATGGACAACTTTCAGCGGCAAACCGGCAGAAGGTATTCTTTACAAACCTGAAAATTTTGACAGCACCAAGCAGTACCCGGTCATCTTTTATTTCTACGAGAAATTAACAGATGGATTATACAGTTACCAGGCGCCGGCGCCAACGCCGTCCCGGCTGAACATTTCGTTTTTTGTGAGCCGCGGTTACCTGGTGGTAGCGCCGGATATCAGCTATGAAAATGGTTATCCCGGAAAAAGCGCTTACGATTATATTGTGAGTGCCGCAGAAGACCTGGCTAAAAAAGCCTGGGTCGACGGAAAAAATATGGGTATCCAGGGGCAGAGCTGGGGTGGTTACCAGGTAGCTTATCTCGTTACACAAACCAATCTCTTTAAAGCAGCGTGGGCGGGCGCTCCCGTAGCCAATATGACCAGCGCTTATGGCGGTATCCGTTGGGAAAGTGGTATGAACAGGCAGTTCCAGTATGAACATTCGCAAAGCCGTATCGGCGCTACCTTATGGGAAAAACCCGAGCTGTATATTGAAAACTCACCCTTGTTCAACCTGCCGCGCGTAAACACGCCGGTGGCAATCATGGCCAATGATGCCGATGGCGCCGTTCCCTGGTACCAGGGCATTGAGCTGTTTACCGGCCTGCGTCGTTTAGGCAAACCCGTATGGTTGCTGAACTATAACAACGAAGCGCATAACCTCATACAACGCCAGAACCGGAAAGACATCCAGCGCAGGGAACAACAGTTCTTTGATCACTTCCTGAAAGGCGCACCGGCGCCGCAATGGCTGGAAAGCGGTGTGCCCGCAACAGAGAAAGGGATCAACTGGGGCTGGGATCTGCAACAGTAAACTAACGGCAATAATAAAAACGCTGCAGGCGCCTGTTAAGGAACCTGCAGCGTTTTTTGTTAATACGGGACCGGAGATAATGCTATTAACAGCTAATGCTGACAGATGACCGATTTTTGAGAAATGCCGAATCTATATATCATAGCCGGTTGCAACGGCGCCGGAAAAACGACCGCCAGTTTCACACTATTACCTGAAATACTGGACTGCAAAGAGTTTGTGAATGCAGACATCATTGCTGCAGACATGTGTCCTTTCCACCCGGAAAGCGTTGCTTTACCTGCAGGCAGGCAAATGTTGCACCGGATCAGGGAACTGGTGCTGGCAAAAACAGACTTTGCTTTTGAAACAACCCTGGCCACCAGGAGTTGTGTATCGCTGATTGAAAAAGCAAAAGAAACCGGTTACACCGTTACCCTGCTTTTCTTTTGGCTGAATTCCCCCGAAATGGCCGAGAGACGGGTACAGAAAAGGGTGAAAGAAGGCGGCCATCATATTCCCCCCGAAATCATCAGAAGAAGATATCACAGAGGTCTTAGTAACCTCATGAACTTATATATCCCTGTCTGCGACAACTGGCTGATGATAGACAACACCAGTACAACACCATTAGAAATCAGTTCAGGCACTAACATCCCTTCGGAATCTTTTTGTATATGGGATGTATTCCCCCTCCACTGTGGCAGGGAGGAACCGGAAGCAGCCGGCCAATATGAATTTAAAATACTCTCCGGAAGAATAATGCAGGGCCTTGAAACAGCTATGTGTAAACTGGTAGAAACGAATGCTGGTCTTGACCGGGAGCTCATTATCGGCGATAAACAAGGTAATATCCTAAGCATTCCTGCCAGAGATATCCCGCTCACTATCAGGTGATTTCATCTTCCACCAAATATATTTTTCTTAATATAAATCATTTAACATATATTTACAATAACATCGCCACTTCAGCGTATGGTGTGATCTGCAGCGATAGCGATATCCTTAACACCACATTATTGTACCTATGAACTTCCATATCCATCATCCCGCGGATGCATTACGTCCGTTTGTAAAGCAATATTATTATTGGGAAGACGATACCCGTGGTATTATTCAACTACCACAAAACCTGTTTGCCCTGGGCGATCAGTACATGGTATTCATTCTCGAAGGGAAGGCTGAAGTTAAACCAGTGAATCACAAGGCATTCACCTTGCCTGCGGGCTCTGTGCTGGGGCATCTTACCTGCGCCTGCCAGTTACAGGTGCAGGGGCCGGTAAAGGCAGCAGTAATACAGCTGAACGCTTATGGATGCTACCGGCTTTTAGGTATGGATGCCGCTAATTTCACCAACTACTACCGCAACCTGTTGGCCGCCGGACAACCGGTGTGGCAGGAACTGATCACGGCCCTCCAACAGGAAAAGGAGCCGCAACGCATAGAGTCATTGCTGGATGGCGCTTGTCTGCAGGCGCTTTCACAGCAACCGGGCAATCTCCGTGAAGTAGACGACATGGCAGATTACCTGGTGATCATGCAGGGAAATGTAAGCATGGAAGAACTTACCACCCGCTACGGACTTTCCCGTCCCACGCTTGAAAGACTCTTCAGCAAAATAGTAGGTATTCCACCGCAATTATATGCGCGGATGATCCGCTATAAAACCGCGCTGAGTGCACTCCGCCAGTTAAACTTACCAGAATGGCAAACACAGGTGGCAGCAACATCCTGGTACAACCAGGCCATGTTTATAAAAGATTACCTGCTGTTTAATCATGAAACGCCTTCTTACTTTACTCCGTCAACAGGAACTATTGCACATATGCAGGTAGATAACCTGCAGCAGGTGGCAGTAGCCAGCTAAGAAAAAGCTGCTTTTTGCAGCAATATAAAAAAACAAACTTCCGGGAGCAGGCAAGCCTGTTCCCGGAAAAACCATGCTCGATATAACCCTCACCAATACACGAAAAAGTACAATACCATACTTTTTATTTAACTTACTTTTTCTAACAGGCATTACTATGCAATATTCTGCAGCCCATTGGCGTGAACAACTAAAACTGCAATCTCATGTTGAAGGCGGCGCATTCCGCGAAACTTACCGGTCGGAGTGGGTACTCGACATGAAAACCCTGCCTGCCGGCATGAGTGGTAACCGCAATGCATCTACCTGCATTTATTTCTTACTGGAAGAAGGAGAGTTTTCTGCATTCCATCGTATCGCAGCCGATGAAATCTGGCATTTTTATGATGGCAGCACATTGACTATCTACGAGATCGTTCCCGGTGGAGAACTGCTGATACATAAGCTTGGACGCGATATTCAAAACAATGAAAGCTTGCAGGTGATCATCACCGCGGGCAACTGGTTTGCTTCCCGCGTGGAAGTGCCCGGCGGATACGCCCTTGCCGGCTGCACCGTAGCGCCCGGCTTTGATTTTGCAGATTTTGAACTGGCTGAAAAAGCGCCGTTGCAGGCGGCTTACCCCGAACATGCAGCGCTGATCGACAGTCTTACCAGGTAACGGTAACGGCTATCCGCTGCAGGCTCCTTACTTTTCACTAAATTTAGGTATGAAAAAAGCCCTTTATCTCGTTGTATTTATATTATTCGCGCTCCTGATCTTTTGGCTGGGCAAGCGTTTTGGCAGTACCAATGTGAGCCAGCAGGTAATTTCCAACAGCACTATTGTAAAAGAAATTGCAGAACTGGCCAGCCTGGATGTACAGGGAAGCGCCAGTATCAAAAGGAGTAATATTGAAAACAGCGGCGACTGGACTGATAACCTGAAGAAAGCATTTCTTGAAAATACAGTATGGGTAACTATTCCGTACCAGGCCAAATACGGCGTAAACATCGACGATAAGTTGTTTAAAGTGCAAATGACTGATAAGAAGATCATTATCAGTTTACCGGCGCCCCGTTTGCTCAGCTATGAACTGAAAATGGACCGGATGGAAACCTCGAACCGTAAAGGCTGGCTCCAGTTCCAGGATGACGAAACCTATACCGATGTTCAGAAAAGTCTCTATCGTACCTCCCGTGCCCAGCTGGAAAATAACCCCACTTACATCCAGCAATCCAAAGAGAAAATACAGAAGGTAATGGAGCAGTACTATGCTCCATTCCTGAAGGACCACACCCTGGAAATCCGGTACGACGGCGAAACCAGTGCACCGGCTTTAAACTAACCGCTACGCCGCTTCCTGAGCAATATATTTTACCAGGCTTCTTTTGGCGATGGGCAGCAAAGTTTCATCTACCGGCACCACCAATGGCGTTTCCACGCAATACACCGCAGGGTTGGGTAAATTATTCCGTTCCCGTATCAGCATGCCTTTAATATGATTGATGGTATGCACCAGGTCTTTTTTATAGGCCTGAAGGTATTGAGTATGAATACCCCGGTATTTCTCGTCATGTCTTTCAAAAATAGTAAGCCGGTAAGTGTATACCAGCGTTTGCCGGCCACGACCGTCGCACAACAGCAGGTACCCTTCGGCTGTTTCCAGCGGCACAAGCCCCACCGGGAAAATACTGAGATGTTCCGCCACGTATTCGTAAATCTCCGTTCCTTCCTTAATAGTGCTGTTTAACTGTGGCAGGGAATAATGGATGATGGACTCCAGTTCTTCCATCAGTTCATCATCGGCAATCAATTGCTCGTACAATAGCTCCAGCTTCTGGATGTTCACTGCGGTAAGCCTTTTTGGAAACTGCTGCTGTAAAAACTGTTTGTTGTCCCGGAACGCTATCAGGTTGTTGTAATGAAAGATGATGTCTGACAACTGCGGGTACAGCCTGCTCTGGGTAAAGTGTTGATTAATGTCCTGTAAATAAGCCAATAGCGTGTACTTTTTGAGCTCAAAGTCTATGTAACCATCGGCAAACCATGTTTCACTTAACGCTCCCATATGAATTTAATTTAATGGATCATGTACTGAATTTACGAAAAAAAAACCGTAAAAAGGAGCGTTTATAGGGGTCAGAGCACTATTTTAAATAATATTTCCATGCCAGTCAAACAAAGTACTGCAAAGGATCTGGCTATGTCAAGTGGTAGTAAAAAAGAAGGTAATTACAAAAATATTTTAACGCTAACTTTTTTATTAGCGTAATTTTCATAACTTCAGTATATTATTTTTCATTTTTTTAATTTCAGTTATCATGAACATTTACGTAGCCAACCTGCACTATAGGTTGAACGATGAGGATCTCCATCAGATTTTCAGCGATTTTGGAGAGGTTACCTCCGCTAAGGTTATCAAAGACCACGAAACAGGCCGCTCACGTGGTTTTGGCTTTGTGGAAATGCCTAATCAAGAAGAAGGAGCAAAGGCTATGGATAGTTTGAACGGCAGCGAAATCGAAGGTAAGCAATTGATGGTAAACGAAGCAAGACCTAAACAACCGAATAATAATTTCAAAGGTGGCGGTGGTAATAACCGTGGCGGCGGAGGATATGGTTCCCGCGACCGTCGTTATTAATAATCCCCTTTATTCGGCACTAAGGAACTAAAAAGAGACGCTTTTTCGGGCGTCTCTTTTTTTGTGGCTGTTAAAAGACAAAAAATGCAGCAGAAAAAGATTCCTGCTGCATTCCTGCTAATACAATAGCTATCTTAAATTCCTCTCTTCGGATCAAAATTCTCCAGTTCCTTCGCTACTGCGCTCAGGAAAGTAGAACCCAGGGAGCCGTCTACAATGCGATGGTCGTAAGACATCGACAGGTACATCATGTGCCTGATGCCAATGGTATCACCGTCTTCCGTTTCAATAACCACCGGGCGTTTCTTGATGGCGCCCACTGCCAGGATGGCCACCTGCGGCTGATTAATAATGGGCGTACCCATCAGGCTGCCAAAGGTACCTACATTGGTAAGCGTGAAAGTACCGCTCTGGGTATCTTCCGGCTTCAGCTTATTCTGGCGGGCAGAATTGGCCATATAGTTTACCTGTTTGGTTAACCCGGTGAGGTTCAGCATATCTGCATTCTTGATCACCGGAACAATCAGGTTACCACTTGGCAATGCGGTAGCCATACCTATGTTGATGTCTTTCTTGATAATAATCTTATCGCCGTCGAGCGAGCAGTTGATCAGCGGGAAACGCTTGATACACTTCACAATGGCTTCTATAAACAGCGGCGTGAAAGTCAGTTTTTCACCTTCACGTTTTTCGAAATCCCCTTTTACACGATCGCGCCACTTCACCATGTTGGTCACATCGGCCTCTGCAAAGCTGGTCACATGCGGACTGGTTTGTTTGCTCATTACCATGTGGTTGGCAATCAGTTTACGCATACGATCCATTTCAATAATTTCCACATTACCGCTATAGGTTGGGGAAGCCACGGTAGTGGTCACCACCGGCTGACGGGTACTGGCCGCTGCTGTTGAGGTTGCCGGTTCCGGCGTTACATCCGGAATCACCTTTCCTTCGCGGCGGTCGGCTACGTATTGAAGGATATCTCTTTTGGTTACGCGGCCATCGTTGCCGGAACCGGGGATTTTTTCCAGGTCGGAAAAGCTGATGCCTTCCTGTTGTGCAATGGTAAGTACCAGCGGGGAGTAGAATTTGGCTCCGCCACCGGAAACAGGCGCTTCGGCAGCAGGTGTATATGCCGGCGCTGTAGTGAATTTTGGTTCTGTGGCTGCAGGTGCAGCAGGCGTAACAGGTGTGGAAACCGCTGCTGCATCGGCATTGGTATTAATGCGGGCAATGACTGTACCTACCGGCACCACATCATTTTCATTGAAGAGCAGTTCTGTGATTTCGCCTTCCGCGGTGGAAGGAACTTCGCTGTCCACTTTGTCGGTGGCAATTTCAAGTACGGTTTCATCTACTGTTACGTGATCGCCCGCCTTTTTATGCCAACGCAAAATGGTGGCTTCCATGATGCTCTCCCCCATTTTTGGCATTACCAATTCTACAATGGCCATAAGATTGATTTTTGCTTTAGTGCGCAACAAAAATAAGGGAATTGTACCAATTCAAAATACGTGAATATCCCTATTCCAGAATGAGTTTGCGCAACTCATTCATGGCGTAGACAGCTGTCATTTGCGTATTCCGTTCCCGGTCGTAACGCAGCTGGTGTTTTATGGTGACTTTTCTCTTTTCATTTCCTACCGCTATCCAAACGGTGCCCACCGGTTTTTCCGGCGTACCGCCATCAGGTCCCATGATCCCGGATACGGCAATGGCATAATCAGTTTGCAGCAGTGCCAAAGCGCCGGTCAGCATTTCAAGCACAGTGACCTCACTCACGGCGCCATGCGCCTGCAGGGTTGCCGGATTCACGCCTAACATCTTTACTTTCATTTCATTGGCATACGTTACCGCACTGCCTTTGAAATAAGCAGAACTACCCGGAACAGCAGTAATCCAGCTGGCAATCAGTCCGCCGGTACAGCTTTCCGCGGTACCCATGGTTTTCCCTTTCTCCTTTAACAGGTTACCGAGTACTTCGCCTATAGAAATATCCTGGTCTGTTACCGTGATATCTGCCAGCAGGTCTTTCAGCTGGTGAAACAGGATGCTCACTTCTGCCGCCACTGATAATTTATCTTTCCCAAAACCGGTTAACCGGAGTTTCAGCAGGCTGTAACTGGGCAGGTAAGCCAGTTTGATGTGGGCAGGCAGCTTTGCTTCAAAAGCAACCAGCCGTTCGGCGATAAAAGATTCGCCCATACCGGAGGTAACCAGCGTTTGATGTACTACTGCCGGGGTTTTGAAATGGCTGGTCAGCCGGGGCAGCACGTAATCTTCCATGATCCCCTTCATTTCATGCGGCACTCCGGGCATGGATACATAGATCTTGCCTTCTTTCTCAAACCACATTCCCGGCGCGGTGCCTCTCTTATTTTCAATAACCGTGGCCGTTTCCGGTACCAGGCTCTGGTCCAGGTTCCTTTGCAGGATGGGCAGCCCCCTGCTTTCAAAAATATGCAGTACGTTATCCAGCGTTTCCTGGTGCTGTACCAGCCTGGTATTGAAGTATTCACACAAGGTGGGCTTGGTGATATCATCGGCTGTGGGTCCCAGCCCGCCGGTGATCAGCACAATATCCGACACCGCCGATTCTTTTGCCAGGGCGTCCAGGATATCATCCCTGATATCGCCAATGGCTACACGCCGGTGTACCCATATGCCCATTGCATTCAGTTGCTGCGCCATCCAGGCAGAATTGGTATCAATCGTTTGGCCTATCAACAGTTCATCTCCGATGGTGATGATGCTGGTGGTGATTTTATCCATAATGCGTTGTTTATACTGCTATTCAAAAAACGGTGCCAGTATTTTCTGCAGCTCTTCCGGCAGGCCGGCTTTCTGCTTCGTTTTCACGTCAATGAATACCAGTGTGGTCACTCCAACATTCAGCAATTCATTCTTTTCGTTATACAACTCACTGTGAAACTGTATCTTAGAACCCTTCGGCATCTCCTTCAGTATAGTCTTCACCGTTATCAGGTCGTCGTAATAGGCGGGCCGCAGGTATTTCACATTCAGTTCGGCTACCGGCATAATCACGCCCCGTTCTTCCAGCTGCCTATAGCTGAAACCCAGTTCACGTATGGCTTCTGCCCTGCCTACTTCGTAATACAGCCCGTAATTGCCATAATACAGGTATCCCATCTGGTCTGTTTCCCCATAACGCACCCTGATTGTTGTTGTACTGATAAACATGGTTCCCCGCTATTTTTATCCTAAACGTTTACTTGAAAATTTTATTTGCCTAATGCGCCATCCAGTGAAAACCTGCCCGGTCCCGTGAAAAGCAGCGTTACAAATGCTGCCAGGAAAAGAATCGGCATTTCTTTTTCTGATACCGGGTCGTGGCCGTGAATCATAAAAATGATCACTCCCATACAAATGACCAATGGCACAGAAGCCAGTCTGGTTAACAGTCCCATGATCAGCAACACCGCGCAGAACACTTCTGCAAAAACCACCATTCCCAAAGAAATTTTATGTCCTACTCCCAATGGATCAGGAAAAGAATTCATTTTGGCAGTAAAATTGATCAGCTTGGGCCAGCCATGCAGGAGTATCAGACCACCGGATATCACCCGGAGCACCAGCATGGAGAAACTTACAGCGCCATTCGAGTAGCCGGCAGAGAACAGTTTTCTCATAGTAGGTAAGGTTTTTGTTCTTAAAATTATTTTCCGCAAGATAAATGAATAGCTTTTGCCTTGCTACCGGAGTTATCCACATTGTTAGAAACACAATCGGAAAGGAAAAGATATAACTTTTATATTTGCTGATACCACCTGGTTCGTTTCTCATCATGAACGCCGGCGGCACTCAGGCATCAAAGAAACGGACTACCAGGGTCAGGCCACGACAGAGTACTTCCCCGGCTGGAAAATATTTCCTCCCGGGATTCGTTTTAAACGCATATTCAAGAAATAACAGCTATAGCATGCAATTTATAAGAAGAGTTTTTGTTCCCGGACATCTGTACATATCACTCCTGGCCTTTACGGGTACAGGTTTGATAGGGCTGCCTGCCGCACAGGCACAGCAAACACGCATTTATACAGATCCGGAAAAAGTGTTCAAGGACGCCCAGCAATATTTCCAGCAGGAAAAATATGCCGTGTCCATGCAGCTTTTCAAGCAAACCCTTGATAACATCGACTATTTCCACGAAACCAACCGAGACCTGGTTAAAACAGATGCGTACTACTATTATACCATCTGCGCACTGAAACTGCAACAGGACAATGCGGAAAAACAGGCGCAGGAATTCCTGAAACTGGCCAATAACAATGCCCGGGAAGAACTGGTGAGCTATCAACTGGCAAAATATTATTTCCGTCAGAATAAACTCAAAGAGGCCATTCCCCTCTACGAGAAAGCCAATATCGAAAACCTCTCCAACGCAGAAATTGCAGAAGCAAAATTTGAACTGGCCTATTGCTATTTTAATTTAAAAGATTTTAAAAAGGCACAGCCCCTGTTTGCCTCCATCAAAGAAGTACCGGGCAAATACAGCATTCCTGCTAATTATTACTATGGTTTCATCAGCTACTATAACCACCAGTATGCAGAAGCACTCAATAGTTTCCAGAAAGTAGTGAACGAACCGAAATACAGCAACGTAGTGCCTTATTACATCGCTGAAATTTATTACTTCCAGGGAAAAACAGATCAGCTGATCGCCTACACCGAGCCACTGCTGAGGCAAGGCGGACAATACTACGAAGCAGAGCTGAAACAGTTACTCGGTAAAGCCTACTTCGAAAAAAAGAACTATCCGAAAGCATTGCCCTACCTGCAGGATTTCCAGGATAATGCAGATGACGTGAGAAACGAAGATATCTACCAGTTATCATACGCTTATTACCAGACGAATAACCTCTCAAAAGCGATCGCCGGATTTAAACAACTGAGCAGCTCCAAAGATTCACTTGGACAAAATTCCATGTACCTCCTGGGCGACTGCTACCTCCGCACCGGTCAGAAAGCCAATGCACGCAATGCTTTTGCCTTTTGCGCCAACAACAGCTCCAACGCACAGCAACAGGAAATTTCCAGGTTCAACTACGGTAAATTATCGTACGAACTGGGCTACCCCGATGCGGCGCTCAGCGAACTCACACAGTTTGTAAAAACATACCCGCAATCTGCTTATAACAAAGAAGCCCGGGAAATACTCGTTAATCTTTTCATGAACAGCAATAACTACAAAGACGGTTTAGCGACCATTGAATCGATTCGCGATAAAAACCCCACGGTGCTGAAAGCTTACCAGAAAGTAGCCTACGGCCGCGCCACTCAGCTGATCAACGACCAGCAACTGGCAGAAGCCGACCGCCTGCTGGATGTGGCCATCAGCAACCCCTACGATCCACAGATCAAACAACTCGCCCATTTCTGGAAAGCAGAAATTGCCCTTCGTCAGAATAAAACAGACCAGGCGGTTACTAACCTGAACGCCTATCTGAATAATACGGCCCCGGTGTCCGGTGAAGCTAACGCACAAACCGCCAGCTACAACCTGGGATACAGCCTCCTGAAACAGGACAAATTCACGGAAGCACTGCCTTACTTTGAATCCGCCCAGCGCACCAGCGGCCCTAACGCAGAACGCATTGCCACCGACGCCGCCCTACGCAGCGCCGATTGTTATTATATGCTTCGCCAGTTCCCGAAGGCACTGGCGCTGTACGACCGCATCATCAGCAACAACGCTCCCGGCGCTGATTACGCCACCTACCAAAAAGCCGTGATCCTCGGCCTACAGGGCAAGCAAGGCGAGAAACTTGCACTGCTCAAACAACTGGGTAACAAGTTTCCATCGTCCGGCTTTAATAACGAAACAGATATTGAGATAGCCAATACCTATCTCTCGGAAGAAAAATATACAGAAGCCATTCCTTTCCTGGAAAATGTTTTACAGAAACAACCCAACGGACCGAATGCACCACGCGCACTCCTGAAACTGGGTTTGAGCTACTACAATAAAGATAACGACAGTAAAGCGCTGGCCTATTACCGCCAGGTAGTGGAGAAATTCCCTAACTCGCCGGAATCCAATGAAGCCCTGCAAAGTATGAAGTCGATTTATGTTAGCCAGGGCAAAACCGACGACTACCTCGCCTTCCTGAAAGCCAGCGGCAGAACCGTTACCGCTTCTGCTGAAGACTCCCTGGCCTATGCTGCTGCTGAAGCCCGCTTCACCAGCAACGATTGTACAGGCGCCACCAGCGGCTTCAACAACTATATCCAGAAATATCCGAACGGACAATTTATCCTGCCGGCCTACTTCTATAAAGCAGAATGCGCTTATAACAGCAAAGACTATACGAGCGCATTGCCTGCCTACGAATTTGTATTATCCCGCAACAACAGTTTATATGCAGAAAGATCTGCGCTACAGGCGGCTAACATCAATTTCTACCAGGTAAAAAATTACGATAAGGCAAGAGGCTACTACCTGCAACTGCAGGACCTCGCTACCAGCAAAGAAAACAGTCTTACTGCCACCAGGGGACTACTTCGCAGCAACTACCAGCTGAAACGTTGGGACGAAGTAACCAACTATTCAGAAATGTTACTGGCTGCCGCCAATATCAGCACGGATGATCAGATCATCGCTCACTTCTATCATGGTAAAGCATTGCAGCAGGCAAAAGATTATGCCGCCGCCCTGTCGGAGTTCAAAACAGTTGCCGGCATGACCAAATCTGAAACAGGCGCCGAAGCCCGCTACAACATTGCGGATTGCTACCTGCAACAGAATGAACTGGATGCTGCTGAAAAAGCCGGTTTTGATGTGATTAAAAATACGCCGTCCTATGAATACTGGGTGGCTAAATCATATATCCTGCTGGGAGATGTATACGCCCGCCAACAGGATTATTTCAATGCAAAAGCTACTTACCAGAGCATCGTTACCAACAGCTCTATTCCTGAGCTGAAACAGGAAGCGAAAGATAAACTGGCCAAAGCGGAAGCAGAAGAAAAAGCAGCCGGTAAAAAACCGAAGAAATAATCACCCGGATTCTGGAATCTGACATTAAGCGCAACAAAGCATGAACATTCAAGCAATATATAACAAACGAACTTTTATCATATCAGCACTGGGGCTGACGGGAATGCTGTTTTCACAGAAAGCAGCCGCGCAGGAGGTATTGAAACAGGAAACGATTGATATCATTTCCACCAACCAACCCAAACTGCGCGACGCCTACAAACTCAATCTCACAGCTTCTTTGCCGGGTATCGATACCACTCGTCCTTCCATGAAGTACGAGATACCGGCGCTGAACCTGAACTTTATGTACCAGGCCATGCCGCTCAAACCGTTGGCACTGGGTAAAGATTCATTGTCGTACCTGCAGAACAACTTCGTGAAACTCGGATATGGCAATTATAAAACACCCTATGTGCAGGCTGGCTTCGGCAGCGGCCGGCAGGATATGTACAACTACGGTTTGTACGTAAACTACACCGGCTCCAAAGGCAAGGAAATTCCTGACCAGGATTATAGTAACCTCAATGTACTGGCTGCGGGCACCTACCTGTTGTCAAAGTTCCGGTTCGACGGAAGCATCGGGTACGACCGTAATACCGTTCACTACTATGGCTATGGTCACGATACGGCCAGCTATAAAAAGAAGGATATCGAGCAAACGTTTAACCAGATCACCGCTTCGGTAGGCATGCAGAACAGGCCGCAAAACGACTGGGCATTTACCTTCCAGCCAAAAGTGAAGTTTATTCTTTTCAACGACTCCTACAAGCGTACAGAAAATACCTTCCAGCTGAATGTACCCGTACGTAAGCAGGTGTTTGAAGATATCTACATAAAAGTAGAAGGTGTATTTGATCTTTCTACCTATAAAGAAGATAACAACCGCGCCATCAACAACAACATCGCTTCTATCCACCCTGCGGTGGATATCATGAAACCGGGGTTTGTGCTGCATGCCGGCGTAAATCCAACGTGGAGCAACGGCGAGTTTTACCTGCTGCCCGACATCGTGAATGAGTCGCACCTGATCCGTAAAAAACTGATCCTGAGCAGTGGATGGATTTCCTATTTTGAAAAGAATTCCTATCGCAACCTCGCCAATAAAAATCCGTTCCTCGCCGGCTTACCGGGAGAAATGATGAATACCCGTGTAGAAGAAAAATATACCGGTATCAAAGGTACGCTGGGCAGCCATTTCAACTATAACACTAAATTCGCTTCTGTTACCTGGTACAATATGCCGCTGTTTGTAAACGACAGCGCCGATACCAAGAAATTCACCACCCGTAACGAAGCCCAGCTGCGCGCTTTCCAGCTGCATGGTGAAGTAGGCTATATTGAAGAAGAAAAATTCCAGGCCCGCGTAAGCTTCGACTGGTATAATTATAACAAACAGGAAACGGAAGTGCAACCATGGCACCTGCCCGCTTTCCAGGGCGATTTGTTTGCACAATACACCATCGCCAAAAAATTACACCTGAATGCCGACCTCTTTGCATTGAGCGGCAGCTATTACCTGCTCCCCAACAAAGACTTTGGCAAAACCAAAGGCGCATGGGACCTGAATGCAGGCGCATCCTATGATATCAGCAAAAATTTCGGACTGTGGGTGAATGCAAATAACCTGTTCAATACGCACTACCAGCGGTATTATCTTTACCCTACTTATGGGTTCAATATTGTGGGTGGTGTGATGATTAAGTTTTAACTTTATACGCGGATTTTGTCTTGCTCAGGATTACGTTGATTATATTGATTACCAGGATTTGAACTTTTTTGATTTTATAAAGGATTTTCGAAGATATAAGTGGATATACTCGCATATATCCCCAAAAATCAAAAAAAATCAAAAAAGTTCAAATCCTGGTAATCAGTATAATCAGCGTAATCAGCGAGAAAGACAAAATCCGCAGCATTATTCACTAAAAATTGCTCCACTTGATACTTCAGCAATATATCCAGGAAGTGCTGTTTAAACAGCGGATTTGTGTAGTACCACAGCTGGGAACATTTTCTGTACAACATTTTCCGGCGCATTATAACGACCACGCCCAAACGCTTACGGCGCCACGTGAGCAGGTGATGTTTACCCAACAATGGCAGGACGACGGTTCCTGTGTGGAATGGATAGCCCTTAAGGAAAACCTGGTGCCGGCAGTAGCACAGCGGAAGCTGGAAAAATACCTGGAAGAGCTGAAAGCAGAACTTCAATCCGGGAAGCCACTGGTATTACCGGGTATTGGTCAGTTGCAGGGCGACTTTACCGGCAACATTCACTTCCATGCAGAGGAGCTGCCGGTAGAAAAAGAAACACTGGATATTAAGCCGATAGAACGCACAACAGATAGCCGCTCTGCGCCGGCATTTGTTCCACCGCCACCTATAGAGGCGCTGGAGCCTGTTATGACAGAAGAGGTAGAAGACACGTTAGAAGCCGTAACAGAAGAAAGTGGTTTTAAATGGTGGTGGGCAGCTATTCCCATTGCCGCTATTGTAATTGGATTAGCCGCCTGGTGGTATTTATCGGGTGTTTCAAAACCAGTAGCTGAATCCGAAACTCCCGCTGATACGGAAGTCAACGCGCAACAGCTCGCCGCCGCTGCTGCGGATTCCATACAAAAGGTCCTGGCCGACTCCACAGCAAAAGCTGCGATTACGCCCATTACCTATTATGCAGTGGTGGAAAGATACAAAGACAGCAGCATCGCTGTAAAAAAACAAAAGCAACAACTCGCGTGGGGAAAAACGCTGGTTCTTTATAAAAGGGACAGCATGTACAGAACTGCGGTGGAATTGCGCTCACTGGCAGCAGATACCACCGTGCAAAGGGATAGCATCCGCAAAATATTTGGCAATAAAGTATTTCTTGAATTTTAGCTGTTACGCTTTTATTTCAGCGGCTACAATTTCCAGCCCCTCCGCAAAAGTACGGGGCTGATAACCCAGTTCTTTGGCTGCCTTATCTATTATCAGCCCGGTTTTGGCAGGACGGGCCGCCGGTTGTGCCAGTGTTTTGGCACTGATTTTTTCTACGAGGGAAGTATCCAGTTTAAAGTATTCAGCCGTTTGAATGGCCATATCATAGGGAGTGAGAATTTCATTTCCGGAGATGTTGAAGAAACCGTTTGCTTTCTTATCTGCAATCAGCAAACAACCCTTCGCCAGGTCGTGGCATAAGGTAGGTGTACGCCATTGGTCATCCACCACTTTCACTTTTTTACCCTGCTGCAAATTATTTTTTACCCAGGTAATCATATTATTGCGATGCGGGTCTGCTACCACGCCATACACCAGTACAGTGCGGACAATGGCCCACTTCAGTTTGCTATTGATCACCAGTCGCTCTGCAGCTACTTTACTGGTACCATAATAATTAATAGGATTTACGGTAGCGTCTTCACTGTAAGGTCCCTGTAAGCCATCGAATACAAAATCGGTAGACAGGAAAATGAAGAAGGCGTTGCAACTTTCTGCCGCGTGTACCAGGTAACGGGTGGCTCCTACATTGGTATCCCAGCAGGCATCTTTATTTTTTTCGCAGTCATCTACCTGCGACATGGCGCCGCCATGAATAATGATATCCGGCTGATGTTTTTCCACCAGCTGCTTTACGCTGCCGGCATCGCGGAGGTTCACCGCCTCATAAGTGTATTTATCCCGCAGGGGGAAACGATTAGGGCCTCTGCCTGTGGCTATCACATCATATTTTCCATCTTGCAGAAAAAGCGGGATCAGATGTTGTCCCAATAATCCGTTACTACCAGTTATAAGTACCTTCATAAAGCCATGTTCAATACGCTATTTCTAAAGATAAGAAAAAAAAGCTTTTAGCTGTTCACCAAAATGAGGCATTTCGATAACAGCTAAAAGCTAATCACCCGCAACTTTACTTGTGCATGCCCAGGTTATACATGGTGAACGCCCAGATATCAGCGGCTTCATCAATCATCTTGGAAGTGGGTTTGCCGGCTCCGTGACCTGCCTGTGTTTCAATACGGATCAGGGTCGGGTTTGGCCCGGCGTTGTCTGCCTGCAGTGTAGCTGCAAACTTAAACGAATGCGCCGGTACCACACGGTCGTCGTGATCCGCAGTGGTGATCAGTGTAGCCGGGTAAGCGGTACCTGGCTTCAGGTTATGCAACGGTGAATATTTCAGCAGGTATTTAAACTGTTCTGCATGATCGCTGCTACCGTATTCCACTGCCCAGGCCCAACCTATGGTAAATTTCTGAAAGCGCAGCATGTCCATTACGCCTACAGCGGGCAGTGCCACCTTAAACAGTTCCGGACGCTGCGTCATACAGGCGCCTACCAGTAAACCACCGTTGGAACCGCCGCGGATCGCTATCTTGCCGGGATTGGTGTATTTCGCTTTCACCAGGTATTCAGCTGCACCGATAAAATCGTTGAATACATTTTGTTTCTTTTCCATCATACCTGCTTTGTGCCAGGCTTCACCGTATTCGCTGCCACCTCTCAGTGATACTACGGCGTATATGCCTCCCTGTTCCATGAAGTATAGGTTGGAAACGCTGAAAGAGGGCGTCATGGCAATATTAAATCCGCCGTAGCCATAGAGCAACACGGGGTTATTACCATTCAGCCGGATCCCTTTCTTGTAGGAAAGGAATATGGGAACACTTTCTCCATCGGCACTTTTAAAGAATACCTGTTTGGTTTCGTATTCCGCAGGGTTGAATTTTACTTCTGCCTTATTATATAAGGTAGAAACGCCGGTAGCCACATCATATTTATATACAGCAGGCGGCGTAACAAAGGAAGTATAAGTATAAAAGAATTCCTTGTCTTCTTTCTTGCTGCCAAATCCACCAGCGGTTCCGAGGCCAGGCAGTTTCACTTCATGTTCCAGCTTACCTTTATAATCATACTGGTAAACCCTGGTAGAAGCGTCTTTCAGATAGGAAAGGAATAATTTGCCGCCGGCAAGGCCCACTCCCTGGAGGGCTTCTTTCTTTTCCGGAACAATTACTTTCCAGTTGGCTTCCCCTGGATTGGCGGGGTCTATCAGCACAATTTTATAGTTGGGTGCGTTATGATTGGTGCGCACCAGCAATTTATCCCCATCGTTATCTATTACGTCTGGTTCGTTAGCGAAGCCTTTTACCAGCAGGGTGAATTCTTTTTGTGCGGGGTTTTGCAGGTCGCGGTACCAGAGTTCCCGGCCGGAAGTACCTTCCGAGGTAGAGAGGATCAGGAAACGCTCATCTTCTGTTACGTCTACGCCGGCGTTGCGCAGCGGGTGTTCTTTATCCACATGGATCAATTCATCCTTCTCCTGCGGATCGCCCAGGCGGTGGTAGTATACTTTCTGGAATTCATTCTTTTGGGATAGTTTGTTTTGTTCATCGGGTTTGTCGTAGCGGCTGTAATAGAAGCCATCACCTTTCCACGACAGGCCACTGAACTTTACCCATTCCAGTTTATCCGGCAGGAGCTGCCGTGTTTCCACGTTTATCACATAACCTTCCTGCCAGTCGGATCCTGCTTTGGAAAGCAGGTAGGCAAAATATTTCCCGTCTTTTGAAAACGACATGCTGCCCAGTGCGGTAGTACCGGCTGCTGACAGTTTGTTGGGATCCAGGAAAACTTCCGGGGTACCGCCTAAAGTGGCAGAACGGTAAAGAACGGACTGGTTCTGCAGACCATCATTTTTAAAGAAGTAATAATAGTTACCGTGTTTAGCGGGGGCGCCGTTTTTGGGGTAATTCCACAATTCTTCCAGTCTTTTGCGGATTTCTGCGCGGAAAGGGATGTTGGAGAGATAGTTTTCTGTTACCTTATTCTGGGCGTCCACCCATGCTTTTGTTTCGGGGCTGTGATCGTCTTCCAGCCACCGGTAAGGATCTGCGATCGGGGTACCGTGATAGTTATCTATGGTATCCACTTTTTTGGATTCGGGATAAGTAATCGTTTGCTGCTGCTGCGCTATTGCCTGCCCGGCGATTAAACTTACGCTCATAAAGATCCACCTCCTATTATTTTTTTTCGACATGCGTAATATTTTTTAAAAAATTTATCTACTTTGTTTGATGGAAATTAAAAATTTAGGTTATTTCATCAGATAACAGTTAGAAAACAATTGCAAAATGTTATTTTTGTGCGCCTTTAAGATATTTTTTTAGCAATTTATATGAAAAAACTGAACAACATTGCAGTCCTTACATCGGGGGGAGATGCTCCCGGGATGAACGCCGCCGTTCGTGCCGTTGTAAGAACGGGCATTTATCATCAGCTGAATGTGTATGGCATTATGTACGGCTATAGGGGAATGTTGAAGAACGAGATCTTCCCAATGGAGTCAAAATCCGTTGCCAACATTATTCAGCGCGGAGGCACCATATTGAAGACCGCCCGGTGCAAAGAGTTCTATGAATATGAAGGGCGAAAAATGGCTTATGAAAATCTGAAAAAACACAACATTGACGGGCTGGTAGTAATTGGTGGAGACGGCTCGTTTAATGGTGCGCAAAAGTTCAGCCAGGAATTTGATATTCCGTGTATAGGCTTGCCTGGTACTATTGACAAGGACATTGCAGGAACTGATTCTACGATTGGATTTGATACAGCTGTGAATACAGCGGTGGAAGCTATCGACAAAATCAGGGACACTGCCGATGCGCATGACCGTTTGTTTGTAATCGAGGTAATGGGCCGTGATGCCGGTTATATTGCGTTACACAGCGGCATTTCCACTGGTGCGGAGCACATATTGCTGCCTGAGCGCAAAACCGAAGTAAATGACATTATTGAAGAACTGCAGGCGAACGAACGCCGCAGAAAACTGGTTAACCTGATCGTTGTAGCCGAAGGCGATGAAACCGGCGGCGCTACTGAAGTTGGTCGTATCATTAAAGAAAGGTGCCCACAACTGGATACCCGGGTTAGTATCCTCGGACACATCCAGCGTGGCGGCGCTCCCACCTGCACAGATCGTATTCTGGCCAGCCGTCTGGGCTATGCAGCCGTAGATGCCCTTCTCGAAGGCATCCACAATGTAATGGTCGGTGTTGTCAACGACAAGATCCATTACACTCCTCTTGATAAAGCTGTAAAAGCCAAACAGGAAATTGACCCCGAATGGTTTAAGATTGTTAAAATTCTTGCGAGTTAAAAAATTAGACTTATGAGTACAAAGGATCTTTCGAAATACTATCACAAGCAGATGGATAACGCTGCGGGTAGAGAACACTCTTCGCACAAAACAAAAATCGTGGCTACTGTAGGCCCGGCATGCGATACCTATGAAGGCCTGCTGACACTGGTAAAGGCCGGCGTTAACGTTTTCCGCCTCAACTTTTCACACGGCTCGCACGAAGATAAACTGCGGATTATTGAATACATCCGCCAGATCAATAAAACAGAACCTTACACCGTAGCCATACTGGCCGATTTACAGGGACCAAAACTTCGTGTGGGTGAAATCGAAAACAATGCACTCCCGCTGAAGAAAGGTGATATCCTCACTTTCGTAAACGAAAAGCTGGTGGGCAACATGGAAAAAATTTACGTTTCCTACCCTGACCTGTACAAAGATCTTAGAGTTGGCCAGAAAATTCTGCTGGACGACGGCAAAATCGAGACAATTGTAAAAGAAATTACTGCCAGCGGTGAAATCAAAGCGGAAGTATCCCTGCCAGGTGTACTGTCTTCCAAAAAAGGCTTTAACCTCCCGGATACCAAAATCTCCCTCCCTGCGCTGACAGATAAAGATATTATTGACCTGGAATTCATCATCGACCACGAATGCGACTGGGTAGCGCTCTCCTTTGTAAGAAGCGTAAAAGACCTGGCCGTATTACGCAAACGCCTGGAGGCACGTAATTCTAAAATGAAGGTGATCTCTAAAATTGAGAAGCCTGAAGCGATACAGAACCTGAAAGAAATTATCTGGGAAAGTGATGGCGTGATGATTGCCCGTGGTGATCTCGGTGTGGAACTGCCGGTAGAGCAGATCCCGATGATCCAGAAAGATATCATCCGCAAGTGTATTCACCGTGCAAAACCCGTAATTGTGGCTACACAAATGATGGAAAGCATGATGGATCGCACCCGTCCGAACCGTAGTGAAATCACCGACGTAGCCAACGCAGTACTGGAAGGTGCTGATGCGGTAATGCTGAGCGGCGAAACTGCTACCGGTATGTTCCCGGAACTGGTTATCCAAACCATGAATAAAATTATCCAGGAAGTGGAAAAAGAAGCGATCATTTACAACCGTAACCTGATCCCTCATCGCCACTCTCCTACCTTCCTCAGCGATGCACTGTGCTATAACGCCTGTAAAATTGCGGAAGACCTGGACGCTGATGCCCTCATTGGTATGACCCAGAGCGGTTACACCGGCTTTATGCTGAGTAGCTACCGCCCACGCAGCCCGCTCTACATCTTCACCAAAGAAAGGTCGCTGGTAAACCAGCTGAGCCTGAGCTGGGGTGTACGCGCCTTCTACTACGAAGAAGAAGAAAGCCTGGATGATATCGTATTCGATCAGATCAATATCCTGAAAGAAAGAGGATTCATCAAATCAGGAGATGTAGCCGTTAACACCGGTAGCACCCCTGTCAAAGAACACCTGCCCACAAACATGCTGAAGATCACGAAAGTGGACTAATTGCTATAAGGATTTAGTAAGCGGCGGAGAGGAAGTTCCTTTTCGCCGCTTTTTTGTCAATAATATATACAGACTTGTCTGTTTAATAAATTTAGCCTAATATTGCCTTATGAAAGAACAAGGCGCAAAAGAAAGAATCTTAAATACAGCCAGCGAATTGTTTTACAAGCAAGGCTACCAGGCAACCGGTATTAACCAGATCATAGAAGAAGCGGGGATTGCCAAAGCAAGCCTGTACCAGCACTTTCCATCCAAGGAAGCTTTGCTGACGGAATATCTACTGCGAACCCGGACCTACAACCACGCCGAGCGGATGGCTTATATTGACCAGCTTGCGCCTGGCAGGGAAAAGCTCATGGGCCTGTTCGAATACCGCCGCCGCCACATGGAAAAAAACAATTTCAGGGGTTGCGCCTTTGTCCGCATCGCCTATGAACTGCCAGGATTGAATGAGGACGCACTTTTACAGGTACGGACGCATACCCAAACGCTGAAAACATTTATCGCCGAACAATTACAAATCATAAAACACCCTTACCCCGCAGCGGAACTTGAAGAAATGACCGGCATGCTGTTGAATCTGTATGAAGGCGCGGGGCTTCAGGGCTATATCCAACGGTCCGCAAAACCGGTAGAAGACACGAAGAAAGTGGTTGCCAGGTTGCTGGATACACTTTGAAGCTGATAGATTGAGGAATTGCGACCAAAGGGAAACACATCTTTATAAATACCGGCGAATGCCGGATAAACAAAACTAAATACCAGCAACACTGCCGGAATATCACCAGCAAGGCTGGTAAAAAGTGCCGTAAAACATTAAAGTTTTCGCGGCGTATTTCCATCAATTATTTAGTGCATCCAATAACGTTATCTATTATAAAAAATTTACTCTCATGAAAACAGACCAGTCTGTATATATTAAACCAACCACTGTCAATCCATGGATATCGCTGGCAATTATCCTGCTGGCGCCACTTATCACTGTGATCGATGTATTTATTGTAAACATCAGCACACCGGCCATTAAAGCGTATTTCCATAGTTCCGACGCAGCACTGGAACTGGTGATTGCCAGCTATCTCCTGGGTTACGCCGTGTTTCTCATCACCGGCAGCCGCACAGGTGATTACCTGGGCAAAAAGAAAGTGTTTATATCCGGGCTCGCCGCATTCACCCTCACCTCGGCCATGTGCGGCTTTGCCACTTCCATGGAAATGTTGATTGTGTCCAGGCTGTTACAAGGCGTGGCAGCAGCCTTCACCGTACCGCAAACCATCACGCTGATACAACTGAACTTCCAGTCGCCCGCAGACCGTGATAAAGCCTATGGCCTCTATGGCATGGCCCTCGGCACCGGCGCTACCCTGGGGCAGTTCCTCGGCGGCTACTTCATTACCTCGCACCTGATCACCGACAGCTGGCGGCTGATCTTCCTCGTCAATCTCCCGTTTGGTATTGTAGCGATGCTGCTGGCCTGGTTCTTTGTGCAGGAATCCGGTCAAAACAAAAGCACCCGGTTTGATATACCAGGCATCATCCTGCTCACCTTAGCCTTATCTCTCCTGATATATCCTGTTATACAGGGTGCAGAACTTGGCTGGCCTGCCTGGACTATCACCATGCTGGCAGGTGCATTCATATTATTAGGCGTATTCGTGTGGTATCAACACTGGCTGGGAAAACGGCAACGCGATCCGTTAGTACCGCTGGAACTCTTTCGTATCCGGAGTTTTAACACCGGTGTCATCAGCGTATTATTCTTCTTTGGTGTAAACACCGCTTATATTTTTATTGTAGCCATCTACTTTCAGAATGGATTTCATATGTCGCCTTTTACAGCGGGGAATTATTTCGTCATGCAAACCATTCCTTTCCTGCTGGCTTCTTTGTGGTCAATTAAAAATGCAGCACGATACGGTATCCGCCTGCTACAGTTTGCGTGTATACTAATGATCCTCTCTTTTATCTTACAATTAGTTTTATTTCAGGGAGATGTAGTAACACCTTACGATATCATGCCGTGTTTAATTATTTATGGCAGCGGATCTGGTTTGCTGATGCCATCATTATTAAAAGTGGCGATGTGGGATATGCCGCCGGCTAAAGCAGGAGCCGCCAGCGGCGTGTATTCTACGGTACAGCAGTTCGCCTCTGCACTGGGTGTAAGCATGCTTGGAGGTATTTTTCTCTACCTCGCACGGCACTCCGGCAATTTTTATCTCGCTTATAAAATTGCGTTGTTCTGCATGATGGGTTATTTAGTAATAGTGATGATCGTGCTAAACCGGGTTAAGCGGTAACTGCTCTTTTTGTTTTCTTATAAGTACCCAGGTAAATAACCAGGGCAGCGGTAATCAGCGCAGTACCGGCCACGCATATACCATTCCATTGTGCAAAAGACCATACCCATAGCCCGATGCCGGAGCCAAGTGAAGTGCCAATAAAACTGGTAGTCATAAACACCGTATTCAAACGGTTCCTTGCTTCCGGCAATAATGTGTAGATGCGGGTTTGGTTGGATACATGGATACCCTGTAAACCAAGATCAATAGCGATGATCCCAACGATGATACCTATAATATTGGCTTTAAAAACATAAAAGAGAAAATAACCGAGGAACAAAAAGATGATACCATAACCAATGGCAATGCGCGGATTCTTTTTATCTGCAATGCGTCCCACCAGTGGGGCGCCTAAAGCGCCGGCAGCCGCAGCAAGTCCCATCAACCCGATTTGTTCACTGGTATATTTAAAAGGCGCATCAGACAATAAAAATACCACGGTTGTCCAGAACATGCCAAACATAGCGAAACAACAGGCATTGATAGCCGAAGCTTCTCTTAATAAAGGCTGTTCTTTGATCAGCGTAAGCAATGATTTCATCAGGTCGCCGTAGCTTCCTTTGAAATTTGGTTTACTGGATGGAAAAGATGTAATCATGATCACCGCCAGCAAAGCGCTGATACACGCGGCTATCCAGAACATGGCACGCCATCCGAAATGATGTCCTACTACACCGCTGAGGGTGCGGGATAATAAGATGCCGACGAGTAAGCCACTCATAATAGTACCAATCACTTTCCCCCGGCTTGCAGGATCAGAAAGGCCTGCTGCCAGTGGCAATATCAGCTGCGGCACTACCGAAGTAAAACCAATCAGCAAACCGGTAATTTTCAGCATAGTGATATTTACCGACTCTGCAGCCGCCACCAGGGCCACTACCGCAGCCAGTGTCATCACCACTATCTGCCGCTTGCGCTCTAGTTTGTCACCCAACGGCACACAAAATAACAGGCCCAGCGCGTAGCCCACCTGCGTAAAAAATGTGACCTGTCCGGCATTACTTTCCGATACGCCAAATTCGTTGCTCATCAACACCAGCAAAGGCTGGCTGTAATAAATATTGGCAACGATCAACCCCGTGCAAAGGGCCATTATCATGATATTCCACCTGCTAAGCGCCATAAAATTGTACTGTTTTTTCCGGGAGATGCAAAGATAGCCTTTTCGTGTTTAGTAGTTGCCCTTTAGCTTTTAAGACGGGCTTTTAACGGAAAAAGGTAAATTTGTCGGACTATTCACTAACAGCTAAATGCTAACCGCTAAAAGCTACCCGTATGTTTACAAGCATTAATCCGTTTACGCAGGAAACCATTGCTGAATATGCAGCACATACACCGGAACAAATAGAGCAGAAATTACAGCTGGGCCATAAAGCATACCGGGAATTATTACAAGTTTCCCTGGAACAACGCCGGCAGTGGATGATGCAGGTTGCACAATCCATGAAAGACAATGCAGATGAACATGCCGCGCTGATCACGCGGGAAATGGGAAAAACGCTGAAAGAAGCACGGGCCGAAGTGCTGAAATGCGCTACCTCCGCAGAATATTATGCAGAAAACATCGTGGAAATGCTGGCACATAAACCGATCGGTTCCGATGCGTATAAAAGTTACGTATCGTACGAACCAAAAGGAATTATACTGGCAATCATGCCCTGGAACTTCCCCTACTGGCAGGTATTCCGCTTTGCTATTCCCAATATACTCGCCGGCAACACCGGCATCCTGAAACATGCCAGCAATGTAAGCGGTTGTGCACTGGCCATCGAAAAAATATTCACTGAAAGTAGTTTTCCCGCCGGTACTTTCCAGTCGTTACTCATCTCTTCCAAAGATATAGAACCTGTTATCGCAGATCACCGCGTACAGGGCGTTACACTCACCGGCAGTACCCCCGCAGGTAAAAGTGTAGCGGCGCTTGCCGGGAAATATATCAAGAAAACCGTGCTGGAACTGGGTGGCAGTGATCCTTTTATTGTATTGAAAGATGCCGACCTGGAAGCCGCCGCTAAAACAGCAGTACAAGGTCGTATGCAAAACGCCGGTCAGTCGTGCATTGCCGCAAAACGCTGGATCGTAGAAAAAGATATTGTTCCCGCGTTTACCGCAGCTGTAAAACGGATCCTGCACGATCTCAAACAGGGAGATCCCACGCAGGAAAGCACACAAATGGGCCCAATGGCCCGCCCCGACCTGGCAGAGGAGCTGGCCAAACAATTACAGGACTCTATTCGCCAGGGGGCTAAGCTGGAGTTGGGTGGCACGCATGAAGGCTGTAACTTTGCACCTACCCTGCTTACCGGGGTAACCAATAAAATGACGGCTTTCAAAGAAGAAACTTTTGGTCCGCTCGCCGTGATCATAGAAGCAGCCGACGAAACGGATGCTATCGCACTGGCCAATGAAACAGAATTTGGCCTGGGCGCAGCCCTGTGGACCAGCGATCTCGACAAAGCCGCCAAACTGGCCACACAGATAGAAAGTGGCAATGTATTTATTAATGCGATGGTTCGCTCTGATGCACGCTTACCTTTCGGCGGCGTAAAGCAATCCGGCTATGGAAGGGAACTATCACTGGAAGGCACACACGAATTTCTGAATGTAAAGACTGTCTATATACAACAATAAAGCACTGGAATGACCACCTCTCTGAAACGCGACCGCTATACTCCCTATATCAGTTTCTCCCGTAAAGAATGGGCAGAAAGAAGCAATGATGCCATGCTGCAATTACAGGATTACGACCTGGAAGCGCTGCACGGCATGAATGAACCACTCACACAGGAAGAAATAACACAGGTATATCTTCCGCTGGCACATCTGCTCAACTTATATGTAACCGCGTCGCAACAACTGCATACTGCTACCAGCAATTTCCTCAGCAGCCAGGTACATAAAGTGCCTTATATTATTGGCATCGCCGGAAGCGTAGCCGTTGGGAAAAGTACGACCGCCAGGGTGTTACAAAAATTATTACAGGCATGGCCCAATCATCCGCGGGTAGACCTGGTAACAACGGATGGTTTCCTCTATCCCAATAAAGTGCTGGAGGCCAATAATATCATGAACAGAAAAGGCTTCCCGGAAAGCTATGATATTAAAAGACTGATCCACTTCCTGGCGGATGTAAAATCCGGTAAGGAAAAGGTGGCGGCGCCACTTTATTCCCACCTGGAATACGATATCTTACCCGGCCAGCTGCAGTGGATAGAGCAACCGGACATTGTGATTGTAGAAGGCGTGAATGTGTTGCAGGTTCGTCACCGGCAGCAACAAAAAGATCCAGCCGTATTCGTATCCGATTTCTTCGACTTCAGTATTTATGTAGACGCTGCGGAAAAAGATATCCGCAAATGGTACATCGCTCGCTTTGAAACCCTGCGCAGAACTGCCTTTCAGAGCCCCGAGTCTTTTTTCCACCGTTATGCACATCTTTCTGATGCGGCCACTATCGAGTTAGCCACACAGATCTGGGATGATATCAACAAACCTAACCTGGAACAAAATATTGCACCTACCCGCTACCGCGCCAGCCTGATCCTGGAAAAAGGTCATCATCATTTCGTTCAATCCATTCAACTGAGAAAGACCTGAATGCAAGGCACACAAATTATCCGTCAACAGCTGCAGGCACTGCTGAAAGAACCCATGGTTCACTGGGAACTGTTTGAAGCCATCCTGCAGCCGGTAACTTTCCCCGCAGGCGACCACCTGTCGGAAGCGGGTAAAACCGCCAATGCTATTTATTATATTGAAGAAGGAATTGTGCGGGTATATACCATCCACGATGGTAAAGACATCAGCATGGACTTTGCCTTTCCGCATAACTTTACTACTTCCTACGCCTCTTTCATTACACAAAAACCCGCGGTAGTAAGTTTGCAGGCAGTAACGCCTGTACGTGGGTACGCCTGTTATTATACCGATCTGCAACAATTATATCGCACCTCGCACCAGTCGGAGAAGATAGGCCGGCTGGTAGCTGAACAGCAATACCTGCGGAAATACAACCGGGAACTCTCCTTCCTGCAATACTCCGCACAGGAGCGGTATACGCAGTTGCTACAGGAATATCCCGAAGTGGTGCAGCATATCCCTGTCAAACAAATTGCTTCTTACCTGGGAATTGAACCGGAAAGTTTAAGCCGGATCAGGAAGAAAAGAAGTACATAACTTGTTCTTCTTACCCATTAACTAACATTTGTCAATTTTATTCCTCCGGAAGATGTGGATCTTTGAGTCCTAAAAAATATACAAATGGCTTTCTTTTCCGGCTTATGCAGTATTGCCCTCTTACTACTGGCGATTGGCTATATCTTCCAGATCCCTCTTTTACAACAACTCCCTGCAGATGCCCGTATATCCGCTGCCGTTATGTTTCTCCTAATAGGGGTTACACATTTGATGAAGCCGCGCAAACTTACCTATATGATTGAAGGAATGATCCCATATCCTTTATTCATGGTGTTGTTTACCGGGGCGCTGGAAGTATTACTGGGAGCGGGTTTGCTGTTTTCTGCCACACAGTATTATGCGGGATGGGGATTAATGATACTCCTGGTGGCTATGTTTCCTGCCAATATCCGCGTAGCGGTGCTGAACCTGCCGGCGCCTGGCGGATTACCCTCCAAACCCTGGTACATCTGGAGCCGATTATTATTTCAACCTGTTTATATTTTATGGATATGGTGGGCCATCAATTAATTGATAACTTTATGCCATGCTATAAAAAATTTAACCATGCGCATACATTATTTACGCAATGCCACATTGCTCATAGAATGGAATAATAAGAACATACTGGTTGATCCCATGCTCGGCGTTAAAGACAGCCTGGACCCCGTTCCCAACGCAGCCAACAGCATCCGGAATCCCATGACCGATCTTCCGCTTAACGACGACGATTTAAAGCAGTTGCTGTCGTCCCTGGATGCCATTCTCGTCACCCACCTGCACCGCGACCACTGGGATGTAACTGCACAGGCCATACTGCCTAAAAGCATTCCTTTATTTTGTCAGCCGGAAGATGAAGCCACTATCAGGGAACAGGCATTTACACAGGTGATTCCTGTTGTTACGTCGGTTACCTGGGAAAATATAGTCATTACACGTACTGGTGGACAACATGGCACCGGCGAAATAGGCAAAATGATGGCGCCTGTTTCCGGCTTTGTGCTGAAAGAAGGGAACACTACATTATACATCGCCGGCGATACTATCTGGTGTGAAGAAGTAACAGCTGCGCTGGATACTTTCCGCCCGGATTATGTGGTGGTGAATGCAGGCGCTGCACAATTCCTGCAGGGAGATCCCATCACCATGACCGCAGCAGACGTGATTAAGACCATCCGGCACGCTTCGCAGCCCAAGGTAGTAGCAGTGCACATGGGCGCTATAAATCACTGTTTTCTCAGCAGGGAAGCGTTGAGAGCGGCTGTTGCTGCCGAACAGCTGTCCGCCATTATTCCTGAACAAGGCGAATGGATTAATCTTTCATAAAAAGATCTTTTGTACACACAAAAAAAGGGGCTGTTACCTTCCGGTAACAGCCCTTTCTGCATAATGTAAGGAGTTTTTTATACCCACTCATTAACATGTTTTGCATTACCCATGCTAACTTCACGGGCCGAAATGGTAAAGGAAATTACCATTGGATTTTTGTTTTCGTAGTCAAAAGACTCTTCAAACTTTACTAAATACCCTTCTTTAAATTCCAGGGTTTTCAGTTTGGAATCAGTGTCTCTTTTGTAAAAAGTAATGGTACCATCTTTTCTTTCAAAGTTGTTTACCATCCACTCAAAGAGATCTGTTTTTCCGGTAGATTCAACGGTCAGCTTAATGCGTCCGCCACGGGTGATGGCTGAAGGGCGACCGGTTGCATCTACTTCTTGTGTGAGGTCATAAGCGACATGCTGTACATTGTACTCGTTGCCGCCTGCTTCAAATTTGGCTTTGAATGACATGTTGGGTTAATTTTTAAGGTTACAATAAAGAAAAAATAATTAGTATTTATTTATGAATTATAAGTACCAAATATAGGATGAAAATTTTAATAGTCAAGAGTCCTAACAAATAATTATTATTCCAATATTTACCGGATTAATACCCTTCTGAAAGTTAGTGAGCGCGGCTGTTTAGCAACATCATTTGCCGGCAGTTATCAAGGTCCCTGCTCTTGCTTTCCAGTTTCGCATTCAGGTCGGCGACCTGTTCTTTCAGACCTGCAATATTTTGTTGTGCATTTTGCAGTTCGCGGAGCTGCTGTTTGGTTTGTTGCAACGACAAACAGTTCTGCACAATATTATCATACAGCCCGTAATGCGTCACTGCATTTTTGGGAATTGAGTTGCGCATATCCGCCAGGGATGCGGCAATCACCTGATCCATGTAATTGGCGTTCTGGTTAGGAAGGTTAATAGAATCGAGGTTATGTTTTACCTTATCCAGCTTTTGCAGGAACTCTGATTGGAACGCCTGCTCTTCCCTGAATGAAGTCAATTCTTTCCGCAGGGATGCGTTTTCCCTGGCAGGTACCTGGTAATTAAAGAATACAGCCAATACAAATAAGGCGACCGTTATAATGAAAAATAACAGGAACCAAATAAAGGATACATTTCTTTCCTGCCTGTTTAATACTTGCATATTGCGGATCGTTTTTTTTAGGGAAATTATCTTGTTGAATGATCAGTTAAGCGGAATAAATTCCTGTTGAAACATTTAGTGTTATTGCACCTGGTTTGTACGCATCACAAACGTCAGAAGCGTTGGGTAATGGCTGTTATATTGCTGCCATAACAGCATGATACTAGTCGGTAAAGAACCAGCGCTTGGTTTTATGCTTTCGCAGGTATTCCGCGTCTTCCTGTGATTCTTCTTTTACGAAAATATTGCTGTCCTGCTTGCGTCCGATATAATCCAATCTGCTCAGGCTTTCAAACAGTTTATTCACGGCCCTTACAAAAGGAATCATGGGCTGCAGGCACTCTCTTACATCCAGGTGTTTATATTTGATGTTGGCGCAGTTGATCATGAGCGTTTCAAGTTCTCCCTGTCGCAGTTCGCACCACTCAGATAAGTAGTTCAGCAGCTCCTCTTTACCTGCGCCGGCACGCTGATCAATAGCGTTTTTCATGGTGCGGGCAAGGCCTGCAATAATTTCCAGCATCTGGGCCGGTGGTTGCTGTAATCCTAACCACCGGAATTGCGTGATCCTGGTGCCGAGATACTGCACCATTCTCTCCGTGATATACAATACGACAAGTGCCAGGTCATTTTGCTGGTTCCTGCCGTAGATCTTTTGCACGATGTGTACGCCGTATAATTCCATTTGCCCCAGGAACTGGTCCAGTTCATGAAAGAGATCTATCAATGCAGGATGTGCGCTGACGATGCTGCAGGGAGGGATATAGTCATCATCCATCTCCGGACGGCCATCGGACACACTGATGCGGCCCAGCACCATCTGGTAGCTGCCTAGCTGGCCGGAAGGCAGCTGCGACGCCGGCGCCACGTATAAACTATATTCCGGTGTGGCATAAGGCAATCTTGGTGGATCTTCATCCAGCAAAGGCTCTCCGCTGGGCTGCCGGTCAAAGGGATTTACCTGTATGATGACGTAATAAGTAGTTTCTGTATGTTGCGGGTCCCAGGTATAAGTTGCTTCGGGGAAGGTAGTAGCATACTTCAGCGAATGCACGGTATGTTCAGGGATCTCAATACGGCCACCACCGGGAGTTACCGCGCGGCATTCGGTTAATTTGATCCGCCACAACTGCTGATTATCGGTCACAAACCAGCAACGCAGCGATTCCTTATTTTCTGCTTTGGGGGGCAACAGTCCATAGTTAAGCGCATGGATACCGCATGCCAATGCATCCCTGATCTGGTCCAGCAAAGCATTTTCCGTATCTATAAAATGCTGCTTTTTTATCTTCATACCATCAACCCAGTTAACGGGAAAATGCTTTAGCGGTTCTGCCATAGTTCTGCTCTTTTACGATAACATAATTCTGTTGCAAATAATCACACTGTTTTCTTTAATGCCATTCATAAACACGGCCTTGTCGGGGTCCAGTGTTTTAGCGCTGCCAAACCAACGTGGTTTCAGGTGGAATACCCACCCATATGGCTGCCCGGTGTGATCCACAAAATCAATCGGGGTATTGGGATAGCGATCATTATAATCATTGATAAAATGATAGAACAGGTCGCCCAGATCCATCTTGATAGGTGTACGTGCCCGGAAATAAGTACGGCTGTTGTCAAGCGGACCTTTTTCCATTTCCAGTCCAATGACAATCAGGTCTTTCATTTCATCCTCATTCACTTCCGGTACCTCTTTATAGATAGGATACTGCCACCACTTGTGCACCTTCACAGGAATGGCCATCATCTTTTCAAAAGTTTTATAAACAAAGGTGGGCAGTACAAAGGAAAACATGCTGGTGAGCATCGGGTAATAAAGAAACGTGTCCTTGTCCAGGAACCGGTTTACCAGTACAAATCCGGCGCCGCCAAATAACCAGATGGCCAGTATGAAAGCCAGTTCAGATACCAGGGTGGTTTCATTGGCCCAAAAGCGGGTATACATAAAGTGGCAATGCACTACGCCTAATCCCAGGAACCACACTTCGTAAAAAAGATATTGGTTCATCAGGTTCTGATGGGTAAACAGGAAGGGAATGGAACTGATTACAGCAAATACCAGCGTCATACACACTAAATACAGCAGTGCTTTCTTTTTATAAAGACTGAAATTTTTGATGTACCTGCTGAGCAGAGCCACTATAAAGGACCCTATTGCCAGGGCGCCGGCCAGCATGATATAAAACTTAGCGGTGTATCTCATAGTTCTGTTGGTATGTCAAGGTTTTTCGGGTTTGGGTACTAACATTTCAGTTTTTCAGATGGTCGTTAATAGCAAAAATGATTCCATGTAAGCTTCTGCCAGCTGTTTTTCAGAGAAAAAAATTATACCCCATCAGCCCCTGCTCAGGTTGCTTGTCAGACAGGATTACTTTTTTCTCTCCTGAAGACGGCACCAGCAAGGTATTAATTTCCACATCTGCAGGAAACAGGTATCCATAGCAGGTTTCCAGCAGCTTGCCATAAGGTTGCCAGGGCAGGTAATCGTATATCCGTTGGCGTTTTACCGGGCCAATGCTCACCGTTACCACCGGCATGTCCGTATAACACGATGTGCCTACCATGGCGTCTACCCCAAGCATGCATTCGCCCAGGGGAACACTGCTTCCGGTATTAACCATTTGCGGCTGACGTTGCCAGGTGATCGTTACCGTTTCTTCCAGTACCTGTTCCAGGCAAAGCTTCACCAGGGTCATATTGCCTGCTATCCGATGAACATATGGTAACAGTTTTACTAACCTGTTCACGGCAGCATCAGGAAGCCCGGGAGGCAACTCCCAGAATTCATGAAATAACTGGTCTGTGTCCTTTCCGAATACGTCAAACAACAGGTGCTTTTCCCGTTGTTCCAAGTATACACGTTGCAGGAAAAACTCATTTTCCAGGGGTTGAAAAAAGCGGCGTGCCTGCTGTTGCTGTTGCTGCTGCCTTTTATACCGCACCACCATTTCGGCAACGGCATTCTGCCTGGAAGAGGGCTCCTGCTTGAATTCATGAAACATGCCCTGCGGCAGCCGGTCGTAAATACCATCGCGCGAAAGGGAAAAACTAATAAACGGCTGATACGGCTGACTGTCGTCCAGCTTCACCCCGGTAATATCTGTTGCAAAAGAACGGGTAAATACATTTTGCAACTGCACCACTATTTCTTCTTCCCGCACATGATTATCGAGTAATTCCCCCACCACTACTTCGGCTCTGATGTCGTATGGTAAAGCATTGACGTGGTCAATCACTTCTTCCAGCACGGCAGCCTTCTGCGCATTATTTACCATGAGGTTATATTTAGGTTTCTCTGATTCTGCTATTAGCGGCAAACTGTTAGCATAACTATCTTTCGTCTATGGTTCCGGGCTAACAACTCAGTAACAAAAATAGCGGTTTGATTTTATTATTATGAATATTACGGCTTAAATTTTGAACCGGGAAAAAATTTTTTCTACGGCCATTATCTTTGGCAATTTATCTAAAAAAAACACTAAAATTGTAAAAACCTGAAAAACCGATGGCCCCCCGTAAACCCGAAAATGAACGCAAGGTAAATTCATTCAGACCCTTTGGAAAAATTGCCAGTCATGTTGACCCCATGGTGCTGTGGACCTTCCTGGGCCTGTTCCTCATAAGCATAATACTGCTGGCTTTCCAACTCGATGGCCGGGAAGATTGCAGTAATACAGATATAAAACTCAGTCATATTCAGAATAGTAACAGTAAAGCATACGCCGTTGGAGAAGTGATTACTTTTAATGCCGAAAACGCTGATAAAAAAAACGCAGACTATTCCTGGGAGTTCGGCGACTCCAGCGCCAGGGCCACTGGCAGGCAGGTATATCACTCTTTCAACAAGGCCGGCAGCTATATGATCACACTCACTTCCGGCAAATGCACCTGGCGGAAAGAAGTACTGGTGATCATGAACACACCGGCAGCAGCCAACAGTCAGCCCGATATCTTCCCCGTTATTGATGGCCCCGCTGAAGCATTTGCAGGCAGGCCGGTGACCTTCACCAACTCCACGCCAACCGCCAAAAACTGGACCTGGCGGCTGTTGCAGGATAATGCGGAACCACATGGCGGTTCATCTGTTACATATACCTTCTCTTCCCCCGGTGAAAGAACCCTGTCGCTGATCATCAACGGCGACAGCAGCCATATGGTGCTAAAACATATCACGGTATTCCCTGCAAGGGCCCCCGAACACCAGGAGCAGCCGGAACCGGCCTTTAACCCGGCGCCACTGCCTGCACCAACACCGGAGGTACCGGTAAAGAAAGAAGAGCCACGACCCACCATCTCCGATGATGAATTTAAATACATGCTCACCCAGGTGACCCTGAAACAAAAAACGGCGTCCGATTTTGCGCAATACCTCTGCAATAATCTTAATGCAAGGGTGGTGCTCAATACCAGCGATGTGGATAACTTCACGCATTTCTGTCAGCGGATCTATGGCAAGAAGAAATTCAAGATCGAAAGAGTAAACCTGGCAAAAGACGAGAAAGGATGCGTAAAGGAAATTCTCATCATGTACGACCGCAAAAAAGTGCTGGGCATATTTTAAGCTGATATCATGAAAGGAAAATATTATCAATTACCCATCGACTTTTCACTGCTGCTGCAGAAAAAAGACATGCCGGCCATTTCGCTGGAAGACTCTATCGCGCAGCATATTCACCTGCTCATCACTACCGTATTGGGCGAAAACAAGGATGATGCCCAATATGGCTGCCAGTGGTGGGACAGCGACTTTGACATCAAAGCTTCCAATAACGAAGTAAAGGAGCAGATAGAAAATGCGGTTAAAGCATCCATTACCCGGTATGAAAAAAGGATTTCCCAAATAAGGGTAGTGGCCGCTGTAAACCAGGAAGAATTGTTGCTGCCATCTACCCGTAAAATGAAAAAGAAAATCCGGGTGACGGTTTCAGGAAACGTTACCAAAAACAATCATCCGTTTCAGTACAGCAGCTTCTTTTATATCAGCCCGTTGTCGTACGATTGATTACTTGTTTATTAACCGCTCTCATGAAAGAAAAAAAAGAAAGAATAAAAGACCGCATGCTGAAAACAGCTGCACGGCTCTGGGGATACCCGGATGCTGAAGTGGAAACTTCGTTTGACCCGGTAGTGCAGCTGCTGCTGGAAGCATGCGCCAGTGAGCTGGAGAAAATTTCAGGAGAAGTGGATGTTTCACACGCCCGGCTGGTGGAACGCCTGGCGCAGATCATGATGCCGGAACCCATTACCAGCAGCCAGCCGGCCTATGGCATTCTCCATGCCATTGCCACAGAACCGGTAGCCGATATTCATGCCGATCACCAGTTTTATCATCATACCAAATCAGGCATGCATAACCGCGACCTGTTCTTTGCGCCGGTGACCAGTCACCGCCTGTTCCGCGGACAGGTGCAATACATGGTTATTGGCAACAAGCTGTATGAAACCCGCGATCACTGGTTCAAGGAGCAGATATTACAGGGGCAAACATTCCCTGATATGGCCCCGAATCATTTATGGATAGGCATTTCACTCGAAGATGTACCGCACTCCTGGGAAGGTATGTCCTTCTTCTTTGACCTGCGTAATATCCATCAGCAGGAAATGTTTTATCATTATCTCCCGCTGGCAAAAGTATTTAGCGGCAACCGGGAGCTGATGATAAAAGGAGGCTATCACCATAGCAGGACTGTAGCTGAAGAAGAAAGAGATAATATGATCCAGGTAGCAGTAAATAACAACTCCCGTTATAGCCAGCATATCCTGCAACGTTTCCGCCGCCACTTCCTTACCATCACGGATACGCAGCCACCCCTCGCTTCCCGCACACCGGAAGCCCTCACCAGGATTTTCGGGCAAGATACCGCCCGCTTAAATAAAGAAGTACACTGGTTGCGCATCGAGTTTCCCGAAGCGCTGCATCACACACTGCTGGAAGACCTGTATTGCAGCATTAACTGCTTCCCGGTTATCAACAAAAAAAATAACGAGCAGTCTATGAAACTGAATCGTTATCTGAATATCATTCCCCTGCAAACACCGGATATCTTTTTTGATATCAAACGTGTTTACGACCTCGAAGGAACCGATTACTATGTACGTAACTTCTCTACAGCCGGACAAATGCAGGAAGGCGAACTGGTGATCCGCAGCAGTGGCATCGGGCGTTTTGATACCCGCGAAGCCAAAGAAGTGATCGCTTATCTCGTGGAAGTAATCCGCGACGAAAGCTCTTTATTCGAAGAAGTAAAAAATGATTTTGTTACCAACCGCATGAGGGAACTGCATCAGTTGATTGCCTCACTGGAAGAACAGCTGCAACCCGGCAACAACAAAGGAAATATTCCTTATGTGATGGTAAAGCCCAAAGAAAATGCAGAATATATTTTCCTGGAATTTTACTCAACGAACGGCACCGCTGCTAATAATATCCGCATGGGTACGCGAATGCTGGAATATGGTAGTATCAACACCCGCCCCAACAGCATCACACTGCTGAGTAATACCCAGGGAGGAAAAGACAGGCTGAATATCGATGAGAAAATTAACCTGTACCGGTCCCATTTATTGTCGCATAACCGTGTGGTTACCCCCGAAGATATCAAAGCGCTTTGCCGTACTATTTTTGGAAAGGAAATGAAATCGGCCGCTGTTGTTAAGGGGATGGCCCTGCAACCCGGTATGAATGCGGGTTACAGCCGTACGCTGGATATCCGTATTTCATTGCTCCATCAAACCGAACGTTATCCCGCCGCCAATTTGCAATACATGAAAGAGGAATTGCTTTTGCAACTGGAAGAAAAATCCAGCAATACGTTCCCGTTCCGCGTGTTTATTAATGAAGTGTTGATGTAAGTGCATCAACCGGTGCGGGTAATGCAGAAATAGCGCTCCGGTTATCGGTTCTTCCACGCAACTGCACATCTCCGCCGGTTTTCAGCAAATCGGCAGGCACTCCTTTTTTACCATCTGCGGCGTATAATACCACTGCATTCTCAAAACCAAGGTCCACATAAATCCGGCTACCCACCACCCAGCCTTTGCCGGAGAGGCTTGCATTTTTACGGATATACACGCCATTTGCCTGCAGGTCGTCCAGCAACTGAATGCTCACCAACTGGCCGTCTTCAAAGGCGTTGCTGATTTTCAGCCGCGCAGCATATATCATCATTGCCGGCCGGCTAACCGGCTGTTTACCTACAGAGATACGGATGGAATTAAAATCTTTGTCGCCCGCTTTGCTTACCGGTGCAGGAGTAGAGAAAACGGAACCATTGGCGGAGTTTTTACTGAACACATTGTATCCAAAACCTGGCAGGTATAATTCGGGGCTTTCAAAAAGCTGTTTTATAGCGATGATCTTGTAGATATACTGGGCGGTTTCGTTATTCAGCAGTAGCTGGTAGTAATCACTGCTCCCCTGGCGTTTTATGTTCCGGGAGATGTTACCCGAACCGGCGTTATAGGCTGCTGCGGCCAATGTCCAGGAGTTCAGCTGCTGGTGCAACAGCCGTATCAGTTTACAGGCCGCATGGGTAGCCTTGATAAGATGATTCCTTTCATCGTAGCCCCCGCTCACAGTTAGTCCAAGTTCAGCAGCAGTGCCGGGCATTATCTGCCACACGCCTTGTGCGCCCACCGGTGAGGTAGCATTGCTTAAACCGCTTTCCACAATAGGCAGGTATTTGAAATCCAGCGGCACCTGGTATTGTTGCAGGATGGGTTCTATTATCGGGAAATATTGCTCCGCCTTCAACCGGAGTGCCGGCAGATAGCCCTGATAGCGTAGGTTGCGTTTAATAACATCCATGAGGCGGTACGAAACAAAATCCCTTTCCATTGGCACCACCTCCCCGCAGAAATCCACCTGCTGCGCCGTGGTATAACCCGGCAACAGCATCAGCAGTATTCCTATCAGAACAACCTGTTTCTTCATTTGGTTTCTCTATTGCTTCGCCAGCATGTACCGGGGGAATACAGTTACCGGCACATACAATACCAGTTGTTGTTTTCCTTCGGTTGTTTGCAGCACAATGATCACTTCATCCTCTTTCCGGAATTGCTTGGAGGGAACCACAAATACTTCGTTGGCCTCTTCTTTTGGCGCGATGGTTTCCGGTCCTTTTTTATAAAGGATGGGCATCGCATGCAGCAGGGCGGTATCTTTCTTTTCCTTGTGCAACAGGCTTGCCTTCACTATTTCGAAAGGTACCTTTCCTTTATTGCGGATACGGAAACAAAAGTAGTTCATGTTGTTCAGTGTCATGGCCTGCGCATATCCTACGCTCACGTCTTCCACCTTCACTTCATACTGGCGGTTTACTTTACGGTCTTTCCCGAAGTCCTCCGCTATTTTACCTACTGTTACCGTATCAACACTGATCAGGTGTCCGGTTTCTTCCGGAACTTCTGCCAGGGAAATTTGCCCGTCCCTTTCGCCATAGCCGGCGCGGGGCGCCTGCGGTGTTGCTTCCGGAGTAGTAAATGCGCCTGTTGTTTTGGCTTTACCGGATAGTGTGTATTTCAGGCGGGCCAGATCCACTTTATCGCGGAAGGCAATAATCATGTAATGAATGTTTTCTCCTTCCCTCACTATCAGGTTGGTAGGCCGGGGAGTGGGAGTTATCGGGCGCAGAAAAACCATGTTACCATCCACAATGCGGTAATCGTAGTCGGTGTTTTTTCCGTCGCCGATCTGAAAGGTACTGATAGGCGCACCGGATGTGATCAGCGTCACTGCCCCTTTGGTGGTCAGAATACTATCTGTGACCGTTTGGGCACTTACCGTTGACAAGGCGCCTGTGATTAACAAACAAAGCAGCAAACTGCACAGCACATGTTTCATCTTTTCAATTGGCTTTAATGCTTATGATATTTTATATACGGGGTTAAAGCAATCAGCTCCGGGATGGAAGGTTACTCCCACATACGCATTTAAGCCCCAAAGCTGACCGCTGACGGCTATTTACCATCCTGTTCGTAAGTAGTATCCCAATCTGCCGCATCATCGCCCCTTTGCCCCTCCATTTTGATCAGGAAGTTTTTGGCAGGGAAATATGGCTTCAGATGAATATCCAGGTGGATACGGTCTTTCTGTACCGGATCCTGCTCGAAACGGCGGATATTAAAATCTTCGATCAGCTTGTCCGGCCCGGTGATCCCATCAAGGAAGCGGATGATCTGTTTCATCAGGTCCTTGCGGGTGTTGGCGTTAAAGTTCTCGAAGGCCCTGCGGTTCAGGAAGTCCATCAGCACTTTGGTAACAAAGTCGAACACACGCACTACGGAATAAGTTTGCAGGCCCAGGTTATCCCCGTTGAACAGTGTTTTCGCACTGAATGCCATTACTTTTCCGTATTCTTTCACCATCGGTACCAGTCCCATTTTTTCCAGGCTGGCGATTTCACTTTTCTTCAGTTCAAATTTCACCCCGTCTACTTCGTTCATACCACCGAATTTCTTACCGGCGGTAACCTGCGACATCAGGGTTTTATAGATCTTACCTGCCAGTGCGCCGGAAGGTGGTACATACAAGTGATCCTGTTCTCCTACTTCATCAAATTTTCCACGGCCAACCAGCCAGTTGCAGGACATGATTACATTGGAACGATGAATTTCCCCACCGGTCAGATTCGCCAGTTCAAACATCTCCATTACATCATCCGGTGCATCGAGATGCGCGAAATCGGTTACCAGCATGGCTTTGTTTTCATGCGCGATCTTTGCCCATTTTTCTATCACCTTATTGGAGCCCAGGTAACCGGGAATCACCAGCAGGCTGTAGTTGGTACGAAGATCCAGTCGATCGTAGTTATTCACCAGTTCTGTGCTGATGGCGTCAATGAACCGGGTGTTATCCAGGTCTTTGAGCTGCTCCAGTTCCACATTGATGAACGACACATTCTTTACTTTATCAGACTCTGTGTTCTTGAAGAAGAGTGCCACATTGCGGTACGACTGTTCCAGTTCACGGGTAGACTCTACTGCTTCCCCGAGATTAGTGGACAGCACCTTTTCCGCTTGCTCTGCATGGGAAGTACAGTAGTCCACCATTTCAGGCAGTTCGTTTGTTTCGGACAATACTTTTTCCCAGAGCGACAGTATCTTCTTTAATTTATCTCTTTCTGTTTTTTTGCCGGCTTCTGTCAAAAAGATATTGCGGCGCGCCTTACGATCGGGGTTCAGGTTTTGCGCACCTTCCACCGCTGCTTCCAGCAGGTCGAAGCCACCATATTTTGCCAGATCTTCAATACTTCCGGCGAGGTTTACTTCAGATTGCTGTGAAGACAGGTTCTCATTCTGCAGTTCCTGGTTTTTCTGTAATTCTGCCATAATCATTGAGGTTATGTTCCCGTATAGGCAACGGTTAATTATTTGGTATTAAGGTCTTTCATCATTCCACGAATGGCGTTCAGCATGGCTTTACGGGCGTCCGGATCCGCCAGGGCTGACTTCAGGATCTTATTCGTTTTCAGCTGCTTCATAATTTTCAGGTACTGCTCCTTTTCGGTAGCCAGGTCGTTGAGAAAGGCGCTTTGTGCCGTGATACCTTTTACGCCGAAATCGCCCAGGTGGTGGAATTGTAATTTTTCCGGTACAGGGCGGCCTTCTGCATCATGGAAACTTACATTCACTGCCGGCTTGAAGTGTTCAAACACACTTTCTACGGAAGTAAGCCCTTCCACTATTTCGGGTTTAACAGGCGCCTGCTGGGTTAACTTTTCAGCAAACAAGGTACGGTTATGCGAGATTTCCGCGATGGCTTCGTTGGCGTCCAGCTTCACTTCTGTGCCGCCAATTCCGTAGTTGTCATTCATTTGAGATAAATTTAGAATTTTGGGAATCTGACAATCATCAAATTATTGTCCAGTCTAACTGATCATTTTTTATATCCAGTGTTACCGTCATATCTTTCCGGAGGCTGCCGTCGATAATCATTCTCGACAAGGGCTTCCGTAGTTGTCCCCGTATCACCTCCCGCAGCGGCCGTGCGCCATACTGGGGAGAATATCCCATCAGCGCCAGGTGCCTGCGGGCAGCTGTTGTTACGGTAAAACTGATGTGCTGCTGCTCCAGCAGTTGCAGTAAATGTTGCAAATGAATATCGAAGATCTTTTCTACGTTGGCTGATTGAATAGGCCCGAAGGGAACGATCTCGGTAAGTCTTCCCAGGAACTCAGGCCGGAAGTGACGGGCCATTAGCTCCATCAATTGTTGGGAAGCGGGAATCACGCCTTCCTGGAAGGACCGCGATATGGCTTCGCTGCCTATGTTGGAAGTAAACAACACCAGTGCATTGGAAAAGTCGCCTGTTTTCCCCAGCCTGTCGTGCAGTTTCCCTTCATCCATGATCTGCAGAAAAATATCAAATACAGAGGGATGTGCTTTTTCTATTTCATCGAATAATACTACGGCGTAGGGTTGTTGCCGTATTTTATTCACCAGCAGTCCACCTTCCTCGTATCCCACGTATCCGGGAGGGGCGCCGTATAAAAGTGCGGCAGCATGTTCCTCTTTGAATTCCGACATATCGAAGCGGATCATGGAGCGTTCGTCCTGGAAGAGAAAATCCGCCAGTGATTTTGCCAGTTCTGTTTTACCTGTTCCCGTTGGTCCCAGGAAAAAGAAGGAACCAATTGGTTGTCCCGGGCGGCTCAGGCCTGAACGGGATTCCAGTATCGCATCTGCTACGGCTTTGAGGGCATGGTCCTGCCCTACCACCCGCTTGCGCAGTTGCGCCTCCATGTTGATCAGCCGTTCCCTTTCCTGCGATTGCACCTTTCCCAGGGGAATACCTGTAATGGCCGCAATCATGGTAGCCAGATCCACCGGTGTTACCGCTTCCTGCCGGGAAGAAGCGATTGTTTCCAGTTGCTCCAGCAATTGCTGCAAGGAGGATTGCAGTTCCGGCACAGACGTAATCTTATCAGGATCGGTTTCCGTATGTAAACGGGATGATAGTAATACGCCCAGCCTTTCTTTCATTTGCCGGTAAAACCAATGAAGATCCGCTATCTGTAAGGATTCCTTACTATTAAGATCAGCAAATTCCTGTTGTAAAGTTTGTAACAGCGGCTGGCTGGTGTCTTCCGTTGCCCTTACCGCGGCCATGGTGCGGTCCAGCAGGTTCACGGCGCTATCCGGGAGGCTTCTTTCCTTCAGGTAACGTTTCGACAAACGGATGGCTTCGTTTATCCCTTCGGGTGAGACGGTGAGCTGGTAAAAGTTTTCATACACCGGCACCACAGCACTTACCATTTTTCCGGCCAGTGCTTCGTCGGGCGCTGCCAGGTTGATCGTTTCAAAACGGTGCCGAAGGATAGCATCCGGCTCAATGAGTTTACGGAAACCTTCCGGTGTGGTAGTTCCGATAAGGATGATCTCCCCTTTACCCAATGCGGCTTTCAGCACATTGGCCATGCCTGTACCGGTTTGTTTATCGAGCAGGCTATGAAGATTATCTATAAAAAGGATGTGCCTCCCTGTTTGTTTAAGTTGCTGAATGATCTGGAGCAGACGGTCTTCCAGTTCACTTTTATAGGCGGCGCCTGCTATAAATGCACCGTAGTCCAGCGCATAAATATCGGATGCCTGCAATTGCAGTGGTACCTGCTTCTGCACAATGGCGCGGGCCAATCCTTCTGCCAGCGCTGTTTTCCCTACACCTCCCTCACCAATAATCAGTACGCTGGCGCGGTCTTTACGTGTAAGCACTTCCGTTACTGCCCTGATTTCCCCGTCGCGGCCAATCACCGGGTGAAAGGTTTTCAGCAGTTGCGGATCGGTAATACGGTATACATATTTCAATGCGCCGGGCTTAATACCGCCGGGCACTGTGGTATTGGTACTGGTTTCTTTTCCTTTTTTGCCGGCGCCCAGGAGCTGGTCGCGGGTGAATGGAAATGTTTTGAGTTGTTCATAGGAAAAACCTACACCCGGCGTGCATAAAGCAATAAGCAGGCTCCATGCATCCGGTTCACTGTCGCTATCCTGTGCTATACTGATGGCTTCATTCAATACTGCTGCCGCAGCTTCATCCGGTTCCGGTTCATCGGGAATACGCGATGCCCTGGGCATCTCATCCAGCCGGACTTCTGCCCATTCTTCCAGGTAGTATACATCGATATCCATTTGATGCAATGCAGGGGCGAGACCTGTTTCCTTATGCAAACAGGCGCGCAGTAAGTGCGCAGGTGTAAACTGCGGATGATGATACTCCTTTGCAATGGCCGTTGCAATTCTGATAGCAGATTGCAATGCAGGGCCGAATATGGTCAAGGTTGACAGGGTCATTTGGATGATTCCAGGTTTTTCAGAATTCAGTTAACAATTACAATTTTCCGGGTTGCCTCTTTTGGAAGCAAAGTAAAGATACAGCGAAAACATATACGTAGAATTCATTCCGGAAAAAAATGCAGTCTTTTTTTAAGCCCACCACCACCGGATATATATCTTATCCCCCGCGATTCATAAAAGCCATAAAACGCGCTACAGCAAAGGGTTCCAAAGGGTGTCAAAAATCAAACAATATTATTTATCTTTTTTATAATATAAGTAATCATTAAAAAATAACAGCGGATATAGGGAGGATGTCTACCAATTAAATAGGAACGTGCGGTCTTTAAATCTCCGGAAAAAAAATTACCTGGCATACTCATCCGGTTTTTTTATGACGGAGAAAATGCGCGGGAAGTCCAGATAGGCAGATTGCTTTTCAGGTCTTCCGCCAATTGTAACATTGACATGAAATCCAGGAAAAAGTTATTCAGCAGCTGCCGGTTATGTAACGACTTGTTCAAAGTGGTTTCAAAATAATCGGTTCCATGATCGATGCCGATGTAAACCCGGTTATTATAAAAAGAAATAAACAATCTCGCCCCGGTGCGTTCGTGCAATGCCACCATCCTCTCCATCAGCGCCGGAGTAAGCAGCTGCTGCGCTGCCACCTCATCAGGAGCGTACACCATAAATAATTTATTAAAAGCGGCATCAGCCGGCAATACCTTCTTTCCAAGATGCCAGGTTTGAATGTATCCCTCGCCGGCCGCGCTGTTATTGCGTGACAGCACATACACAGGCGTACTGAAGTACCGGGGAAACTGGCCGATAAAATAGCTGCCACAGAAAACGGTGTCGGGTCCCTGTCCGCGTACGGTTACCAATGGCATATGCATCACCGTGAGGTCGCAGAACTGAAAATTCATCTCCCCAAGTTTACCATACACCTGGTCATTACCCGTCATCTGGTATGCTTTCTTTTCAAACAGCCCGCTTTCTGTAAATTCTTCATAGCTGGCATGATTAAGGGGCTGGTATTGATAATCCGGATGGATGAAGCTGATTAATGGTTTTACAATCCGTTGCTTAAAATCGTGCCGGTAATCTGTTGCTTCGTTTACGCCTCCCTGTTTCATCATAAAACGGCGCATTGCATAGCCTGTCAGCGTTACAAGCAGTACCAGGCCGGCAATAACGACGGTCCTGTTCCCTTCATTTCCCGAAGCGGGCTGCAGGGAAAAACGCACGATAAAGAAAACAAAGGCAGCAAACGGTACCAGGGACACCACCCACATCCGGCGTACCCAGTTACGGCCGGCAATACGTTGTTTTTCCAGCGACTCCAGTTCATCATTGAGTTGCCGATCCAGGAAGGCATTAAATTCTTCCAGTGTTTTCATCACAAAATTGTTATCAGTTAGAAGACCAATGTGCAGCAGTGCCACCGATGCTGCTTACCACCCCGCCTGAAAATGGCTGGCTGATAAGCGCTTTAAATGGTTGCACATTTTCAGCAGATAAAGGCAGCTTGAAAAAAGACCGGCTTTGTCCGAGTTGTACATACGCATATTCCATAGGAAACAGGCGTACCCTGATGATCCGCAGCGGCAAAATGAGTTTATAGTCCGTATAGGTGTCCACGTTATTTACTGATTCACCTCTTTCCAGACGGCTCACAAAGTCATTAATTTTTTCCGGCCGTTTTCTGATCTGTGCAAACATAAAAAGATATGGGATCAGCACTCCCACGGGCATGAACAGCAGTATAAAAAGAACAGCAGCAGGTGTTTCAGTACTTCTGCCCGCAAAGATGCTGTAGCCGATAAGTCCAAACACCAGTACAGCCAATACTTCTGCGGTGATCAGGGCGGTGATGGTCTGCTTTTTATCTTTTTCATGGATTTCCAGCAGCTTGGTTTTCAGCTCAGAAAAATTCTTCATCGGATATGGTTTTGTAAATTTATTTTGCCCGCAGTTTGCTGTAATTGCTGATAGCGAGATAGAATCCTGCCAACGCCACGAGCCCATAGGCTGCCATCAGTGCCCAGATGCTTTCACCGGTTACCTTATAGATCAGCATTTCAATTTTGGTAATACTGATACTGACATCGCTGACGGCGTGAAATTGTTTGTAACGGTAGAAGATCAGCGCGATACCCGCTATGCCAAGTAATACGCCAACAATAACACCACCCCAGGAAGGCGGATCATCGTCTTCTTCTTCAGGATTACGCGGACGCACGTCTTTACCAGGTTCATTTGCATTACTCATCCGGATGATGGTTAAGGGTTACTAAATATAAGGCTGCTATCAATATTTCCGTTCACAGGGCTTCTCCGAGGTTAACCGAATTGAAACCGAATCATTCACTGTACGAAAATAAATGAAAAAGACATCACTCACAAACACATTATGGTGCGGTGATCACTTCCGGTGGATACGCATAGTCCTGCCAGGCTGCCTCTGCTTCTTCTGCAGTGATATCGCCGCTATACACCATTACCCGGTATTTCAGCTGGTAGCGGGCATCCGGATACAGCTGCCACGGTTTCATACGGGTGGGAGTATAATTGAACATCAGTTCACCACCTTCCGCATTTTCGGGCCATACACGCAGGGGTTCAGGAGAATCAAAATTATCAGGATAGTTCATGATCAGCAATCCTGCCTTTCCCTGTGGCGTAGCGCCGGATATTTTCACCCAGCGGGCACGGGTACTGTCGGCATCCCGGCGTGTTTTGCTCTCAGACGTAAGCACCTGGCTGGTTTTATCTGTAAAGTCGGCGGTGGTTCGTAAACCAAACCCGCCACCATAGCGGTATTGCAACAGGGTAATGCCAGTGGGGGTAGCTGGTGTAAAGGTGGAAGTAAAATCCCACAGGCGGCGGTCGCCGTTGTTGGTGGCGGGATACGCCTGTACCAGCCATGTTTCATGAATGGCGGTTTTTTCTGTACCATCTTTCAGAAATGCTATATGATCCTGGCTGGCACTGAATCCGCACCATACGTTTCCGGAAAATATTTCCATTTTACCCGCAAAGCGTACCTTGCCTTCTTTCTTCTGCACATTCCAGAAATCAGTTTCACGTCCTTCAAACAGCGTATGGGTCCAGGGATTCCAGATGCCCATATGATGCCGGTGACCGGCATTTGGGAAGATATTCGTGAGCACTACACCATTAGGCGCCCAGAGCGGATGGATAAATGCACTGCGGTTATACACGGTATCTGTGCCGGCGGGTGCGGGCACCGTTTTAAAATTATACTGCAAAATAGGTTGCGCGGATTGTTCCAGCAGCACATGGCCATCCTGGCGGAGCGCCTTCATGAGGGTGTCAGTTGCGCCCTTGCCTTTGCGCAGTTCATATTTTCTTTCTGTACCTGCTGCAGTAGTTCCCGTAAGGATCCAGCAAAGCTGACCTGCCTGCCGGCTAACGGATACGGGTACACGCTTATTACCGGTTACTTCTTCCAGTATCACCGGATCACCGGCGGATGACAGAACGCCGGTATATACAATGCTGTTGTAGCGGTTCAGCTTTCCTGCCTTCACAGTAAAGTGTGCAATTACCTGCGCATGGGTGTCCATATAAAAGAAAACAAATAGTAACGGTAACAGGTGGAATTTTTTCATATTCATCTCCGGTAGATTCCCTGAAAAATACGGTTTACTTTTTCAGTATGCAAATACCTTGCGCAGGGAAATATTAATATTGTTTGAAGACCGGCACCATATTATCCTTTAATTCAATATTTTTGAACGCTTAAAGGTTAATTATGGCAGCCCCTCTCAGTAACATGCTGACAACAAAACTCATTATAACCAATAAATCCGCCCTTCAACAGAAATACGGCGATGCTCACCAGCAGATTCTGGATGATATAAACGCATTGCAGGCATTTGATAACAACAGGCACCTGGATGCCCACATTATTTTCCTGGATGATGCTGCCCAGATGCTGGGCTGCCAGTCAACCGCAGTAACAGCAGCCACGGACGATGCCCAGAACAAAAAAGCGATTGATGAACTGTACCGCTTCTTTTCGCCCGGATATATACTCTTGCTGGGGTCGCAGGATATTATTCCGTTCCAGCGGCTGAAGAATTTGTTACCGGGAGATAACGACCCCGATACCTTTATACCCAGTGACCTGCCCTATGCGTGCGACACGCCGTATGATACAGACCCAGGTAAATTTATTTCACCCACGCGGGTGGTAGGGCGTTTGCCGGATATTCCAGGCGTGGGGGACCCTTCTTACCTGCACACGCTGATTACGAACATACTGGCAGCAGTGCCTTCCAAACAGGGCGACTACCTCCCCTATTTTTCCATGAGTACTTTCGACTGGCAGAACTCTACACAAAATACCCTTCAGAACATTTTTGGCAGTACCAGCAACCTGCTCATATTCCCCGGCAGCGATGAAACGCTGAACGGTACCAACTGGACCGCTGCACAACTGCAGGCTAAAACGCATTTCATCAACTGCCACGGAGCCATCTATAATCCAGGGTTTTACGGGCAGAAGTCCACCGAGTTTCCGCTGGCGATGAGATCAGATATCCTGAAAGATAAGATTACCCACGGCACCATTGTGGCAGCCGAATGCTGCTATGGCGGCCAGCTGTTTGACCCGAAGAAAAACAGCGGTAAGCGCATCAGCATGGCCAACAGCTACCTGCTGAATCATGCGCTGGCTTTTGTAGGCAGCTCCAATATTGCCTATGGCCCGCCTACCGGGCAGGGACTGGCTGACCTGCTCACACAGTATTTTGTGATCAATGTGCTGAACGGCGCTTCTACCGGGAGAGCCTTGCTGGAAGCCAGGCAACGGTTCCTCAATGAAATGGGCCCCATGCTGGATCCCTATGAACTGAAAACGGCCGCACAGTTTTATCTCCTGGGCGACCCATCATGGCAGCCGGTGATCAACGACAAAGATCCCAGCAGCACCGGCGATACGCAGCTTTTTGTAAATACCCTGCAAAACCGCCGCGATAACCTCGAAGCAAGGGGTAAAATGCTGGACGACTTCATCGCAGTGCCCCATCCGTCTGATGGCTCGCACGCCACAGATCCCGCACTGCACCAGGCGATGCACAAGTTGCTGGATGAAAAGAACTTTGCCGAAAAAAGAGATCCGAAGGTATTTGTCAACAAGAAAAATACCCCCGCAGTCAAAGAAGATGTGAGCGGCTCCATGCCATCTGTAAAATTTCACGTATTTTCGGAATCTGCCACCACTGGGGACTCCCCTTCAACAAAGGTGATAGTGGTGAAAGAAAAGAATAATCAAATACTGGGGTATCGTGAATATGTCAGCAGATAACAGCAACAGGGACAAAAACAGTCCCTTTATTACACTTACCGGGCGTTTGGTGCTCCGCACATTTGGTAAACACAGCAAAAGTGAACACCTCGGCGTATTCCTGGTAACAGACCAGGGAGATTACCTGATTCGCCCTTCAGGAGCAAATCCTTTTATGCCCAACCCGCTGATGCCACTGGCTGGCAAAACTATAGTGGCCACGGGTTGCATTGAAGACTATGTTTTCCTTGCTCAAACCTGGAAAGAAGAAGAGTGAGCTGCCTTCAATAACTCCGCACCAGTTCCCCACCTGTCGGCGTAAATAATACGGCCGTTTTCCATTTTAATACCGTCTGCGCTATCTTCCGCCAGCAACAGCGGACCATCCATATCCACATAATCCAGCATCGGCAGCAGATGCGCCACTGCAGAAGTGCCTACCGTGCTTTCGTTCATACTGCCGGTCATTACTTTCATGCCTAAACGCTTTGCCTCCGTAATCATCCGCAGCGCTGGTGTAACGCCGCCACATTTGGTGAGCTTGATGTTGATGCCATGAAAATAGCCGTGGCATTGGGCTACATCCTGTTCCACAATACAACTTTCATCGGCTATAACCGGTAACACCACTTTTTCATATACCTGTTTCATTCCTTCCTTGTCTGCTGCTGCCATCGGCTGTTCAATAAATTCCACGCCCAGCTCCTTTAACGCAATGGCATTACGCAGGGTTTCCACTACTCCCCAGGCACAATTGGCATCTACCCGGAAAATAGCCGTGGTATGCTTTCTCAGCTCTTTAATAATCGCAATATCTTCCTTTGTACCAAGTTTGATTTTATAAATGGGCCACGGAAATTCCTGTAGTTTCCGCACCATATTTTCAATGGTGTCAATACCGATGGTATAGTCTGTAAGCGGATTATGCGAAATATCGAGTCCCCATACCTCGTAGAGTTTCTTTTGCTGCTGTTTTGCGTACAGGTCCCACGCAGCAATGTCCAGGGCGCATAGGGCAAACATATTATCCTTCAGCAGCGGGTACATGTCTTGCCAGAAAAGCTCTGGTGTATGCAGGGTATAGTTTTCAATAAAAGAACGGTGCTGCTCAAGATCTGCCATCAGCCGTGGCACGGTCATCTGGTAATAGGCATTGTCGGCGGTTTCACCCAACCCGCTTTCCCCCTCCTGTTCCAGCTTTACCACCAGTAAGGGTTGCAGATCTTTGGACTTACGGGAAATCGTAAACGTGTGCCTGAATTTCAGTTCAAAAGGGAAAAGGGTGAGCTTCATTTTACTAACGGGTTCTTTCTGTGAAAATACAATGCATTTGTGATATTGTTAACCGCAGCTGATCATCGAACGGACATCATCTCCGGAAGGTTCCGCGGAATGCGGTAACGCCAGTAATGCGATGCCACTGCGGGGATATTGATCCTTTCCGTATCAGGATTCCGGGTACTTTCGGGGGCTTCCGCGGCCAACAGGTCCTGCACCTGGAAGATGCGCCACATAGCAGGAGACGCCATATGCCGGCTGATAATTTCGCGGATCAGTTCCGGCGTAGCAGTGGCAGGTGCTGGTCCGGTATGTTGCAGCTGTTGCTGATAATATTTCCGGGAGATGGATGTATTTTCCTTCCACCACCCTCTCAAGGTGCTCATATCATGCGTGGAAGGCGTTAAAACAGACAGGTAGGGCGCCTTTGATATGTCTGCAAAGAGTGCGTTCCCGGATTTTGGCATGCGTTCAATTTCCAGGCTTAAAATGCCTTGTGCCTGCATTACACCAGGCACGCATGCGGGCACCATACCCAGATCTTCCCCGCAGATAAGCATACGGGTGGCCCTTTTTATCAGGGGGAGTTTATCAAGCGCTTCCCGGCGCCAGCAGCTTTCCTGCCGCAGGTAGAAGTAGTCGTGGTACAATGCCTGCAAAGCTTCCCTGCTCCCGGCATCCAATGCCGCAAACGATCTGGTGGCCGCCATATCATAACGGGGATGGTACAACGTTTTACTGTCTCCACTTACTTTTATAAATAATACATCAGCTATCAGGTTATAGAGGATCGTTTTTATGGTTTCCGGCAACGCTGATGCCGCCACCTTTTGTTGCGTACTGTATGCCGGCAACAGCTGGTAACGTCCGTCCGGCAAGGGATGCATCAGTTGCTCTTTCATCATACCCGCATAGTTGCCAAACAGTTCTTCCAGGATGGCGTCGGTTATATAAGGCAGGCAGTACCTGCTTTCTTCAAACTGAATGCCACGGCGGCCCATTTCCTCCGGTGTAACGGGAACGGCAGGATGAAAATATCCCAGTATGCCTTGTATAGCATCGCGGGGTATCTGCCAGATGCGGAAGAAGCCAAGGATATGATCAATCCGGAATGCGTCAAAATAAACAGACAGGTGACGAAGGCGCTGCTGCCACCACTCCAATCCGTTTTCCCTCATGTGTTTCCAGTTATAGGTAGGAAATCCCCAGTTTTGTCCTTCGCTGGTAAAGCTGTCTGGTGGCGCTCCTGCCTGCATATCCAGGTAATAATGACCGGGATTCATCCAGGTGTCTGCGCTGTGGCGGGCCACACCAATGGCGATGTCGCCTTTCAGGGCTACGTTACAATCGTGTACTGCGGCGCTGGCAGCGGCCAGCTGCCGATGCAGGTGGTATTGCACGAAGAAATGATACTGTACTGCCGCAGCAGCATCTTCATCTGCTACTGCCAGTTGTTTCACTGCCGTAGCGTCATATACATTATAGCCGGGCCATTGAGCGAAATCACCGGTCCCGTAACGATCGCGCAGAAAGCAGTATACGGCGTAAGGCAGCAGCCAATGCTCATTGGCCGCCAGCCATTGCCGGTATTCCGGTGTTTGTAACCGGTGCCCTTCCGCTTTAAACAGCGCTCGCAGATAAGCCAGTTTGAACGACATTACTTCTTCATAGTCCACCGTTTCTTTTTCGTTGAGCCATTGCCGTAGCCGGTCAAACTGCCGTTGCAACGGATGGGATGCAGGCAAACTGCCTACGTCCTGCAAGCGGATATATTGTGGGTGCAGCGCGAAAGAAGAAATAGCGGCATATGGATAGGAATCTTTCCAGGTACCGGTTTGTATGGTATCATTCACCGGGAGCAGCTGTATCAGCTGCAGCCCTTTCTGCTGCGCCCATTGGGCAAATGCCGGCAGGTCTGCAAATTCGCCGGTACCAAATCCTTCGGGACTGCGCAAACTGAACACGGGTACGGCCACGCCGGCGCCTTTCCAGGGAGCAGGTGCAATACGCAAAAATCCGTCGTGTAAAATTACCTGCCGCCCTGTTGTTGCGGTGGTATGCAATTCACGGTTGCTGCCGGTTTCATACTGAACAAATTGTTGCCTGTCCTGGTCGTAAATGCCGTATTTATAATACATGGGCGCCGCTTCACCGGAAAGGTTCAGCGCTATGGAAAACCAGCCTTGTTCATCGTATTGCAGCAACAGTGGGTTACTGGTATCCCAGTTGCCTGTTGACAGACTGCCGCCCAGCAAACAAACGGTTTTACTGCTATCCAGCAGTGGCGCCTGCACACGGAATATATGCGTTGCCGTTAGGGGTGCTGTAATTGCAGCAGGGGATCTTTTATAAAAAACGCGGGAGAAAGGAGCCGTTAGCCAGGCATTTTCCGGGCGATGCGCATCATTCCAGGTATCCAGGAAAACGATATCAGGATGTTCTCCCGGTATAAAAACAAATTCACGTACTGCGCCTTCGTATATCACCTCTTCCCCTTCTCTTAACAAGTACTGGTATCGCAGGGTAAAAGGTTTCCCGGGAGCCAGCCGGATATCGGTGTACCACCATTCTTCGTTTCCCCATTGCATAAGGCGGGCATGTTGGGGCATATCATTACCCAACGCAGGTAAATTACCAAGCAGGTATAAATCCTGCCCGTAATGAGTATGGTAACGGATATAAAAACGTACACTGTAATTCATCGGATCCCGGCTAAGCCGGAACAAAGTAGGAAAAAACGCGCGGATTTTCGCGGATGTTGTCTTTCTCAGGATTACACTGATTTTACTGATTAGTTTGATTTTTACTTTTTGGATTTTATAAGGATTTGGGGAGATGTAAGCGGTGATTAGTGCGGATGTTGTCTTTCTCAGGATTCCAGGGATTTTAAGGATTCAGGGGATTTGATCACTTTGGATTTTAAAGGATTGGGGGAGATGAAAGAGAATTTGATCATTTTTGATTAAAAAAAAGGGAGATATAAGCAGGTTTATCCGCTTATATCTCCCAAAATCCTTTAAAATCCAAAGTGGTCAAATCCCCTGAATCAGTCTAATCAGGTTAATCCTGAGAAAGACAACATCCGCGGCATTATTTTACTTCTTCGAATTCTGCGTCGGTAACGCCATCGTTAGCACCACCCTGAGGCTGGCCCTGTTGCTGACCGCCGTTTGGCTGGCCGCCTTCGGGTTGACCCTGAGATGCTTTGTACAGCTCTTCTGAAGCAGCAGTCCAGGCAGCTTCCAGTTCTGCAGTAGCAGTATCCAGTTGCGCGCTATCCTGTGATTTGTGTGCTTCTCTCAGCTTTTCAAGTGCTGCTTCGATAGTTGCTTTCTTATCAGCAGGCAGTTTGTCGCCGTATTCTTTCACCTGTTTTTCGGTTTGGAATATCAGGCTGTCTGCTTTATTGAGCTTTTCGATCTTTTCGCGTTGTTCTTTATCTGAAGATTCGTTGGCTTTTGCTTCGGCTTTCATCTTTTCGATTTCTTCCTTGCTCAAACCACTACCTGCTTCAATCTTAATGTTCTGTGTTTTTCCGGTGCCTTTATCCTTTGCAGTTACGTGCAGGATACCGTTGGCATCAATATCGAAAGTTACTTCGATCTGAGGAACGCCACGCGGAGCAGGAGGAATATCACCCAAGATAAAGCGGCCCAGTGTTCTGTTCTGGTTAGCCATTGGCCTTTCACCCTGCAGTACATTGATTTCCACGCTAGGCTGGCTATCTGCTGCAGTTGAGAAGGTTTCAGATTTCTTGGTAGGGATAGTGGTATTGGATTCGATCAGTTTGGTCATTACACCACCCATTGTTTCGATACCCAGTGACAGCGGTGTAACGTCCAGTAACAGTACGTCTTTCACTTCACCTGTCAGTACACCACCCTGGATTGCAGCACCTACGGCTACTACTTCATCCGGGTTTACACCTTTATTAGGTTTTTTACCGAAGAATTTTTCTACTACTTCCTGTATTTTTGGAATACGGGTAGAACCACCTACCAGTATGATTTCGTCAATTTCGGAAGTGTTCATACCGGCATCTTTCAATGCTTTGCGGCAAGGTTCCAGTGTTCTTTCCACCAGGCTGTCGCTCAGCTGTTCGAATTTAGCGCGGGTTAATTTTTTCACCAGGTGTTTGGGAACGCCATCCACTGCGGTGATATAAGGAAGATTGATTTCAGTTTCCTGAGAAGAAGATAATTCGATCTTTGCTTTTTCAGCAGCTTCTTTTAAACGCTGCCATGACATTGGATCTTTGTGTAAATCTACTGCTTCATCTTTTTTGAATTCATCTGCCAGCCAATCCATGATCACTTTATCGAAGTCATCACCACCGAGGTGTGTATCACCATTGGTTGATTTTACTTCAAATACGCCATCACCTAATTCCAGGATAGAGATATCGAAGGTACCACCACCGAGGTCAAATACAGCTATTTTGCTGTCCTGGTGTTTTTTATCCATACCATAAGCCAGTGCCGCAGCAGTAGGCTCGTTGATAATACGGCGAACATTTAAACCGGCAATTTCACCGGCTTCTTTGGTAGCCTGACGTTGTGCGTCATTAAAGTACGCAGGTACAGTGATTACCGCTTCTGTTACTTCCTGACCCAGGTAGTCTTCGGCTGTTTTCTTCATTTTCTGCAGGATCATTGCTGAAATTTCCTGCGGAGTATATAATCTGCCGTCTATATCAACTCTTGTGGTATTGTTGTCTCCTTTTACCACTTTATATGTAACGTGGCTCACTTCACTGGCAACTTCGTCAAAATGACGGCCCATGAAACGCTTCACTGACATAATAGTGTTTACGGGGTTGGTAATAGCCTGACGCTTTGCGGGGTCGCCTACTTTCCTTTCTCCGTTCTTTAAAAAAGCCACTACAGATGGGGTTGTTCTCCTGCCCTCATCATTGGCAATCACTACCGGTTCGTTACCTTCCATTACGGCAACGCATGAATTGGTAGTTCCTAAGTCAATGCCTATTATTTTTCCCATAGTATTAAAGATTATCCTTTAGTTGTAAGTATTTCCGTGTTTGTCGTTGGTTTGTCAATGATTATGCCAAGCAAAAAAATATGAAATTATGTCAGTCAGGTACCCTATATTTGATCACAGATCACAGTTATTCCGTTGGCAAACACCTTTTTACTAAATAACTGAGTCGTTTAATTTGTTCATAACCTCGCCTTTCTTCAGCTATTTTATTCCTGACCTCCTGTTTTTATAATGATACAAATTGTGTAACCTAACCGTTATTTCTTATGAATACATCCATTTTATGGAGGGCTGCGTGCTTGTTGTTAGCAACCACCCCAATGATGAGCCAGGCTCAGGATCAACCTACCACTACTTCTGCCGTACCCACAGCAAAATTATTCAGTGGCCCCAGTGACTATAAAACATGGTCAATTGGCGTAAATGGCGGCGTTTTGGCGCCAGTGGCTGCCACCGGTGGCAGTAACGACTTTACCAAATGGAAAGGATCCTTCGGTTATGGCGCCTATGTTAAGTACCAGGTACTGCATTTCTTTGCCCTGCGGGCAGATTATGTAGGCGGTAAACTCCAGGCAGATAACAGTAAAGAACTCGGTAACGGCTCCCTTCCTGTCAGACCGTATAAGTCGTACGAAACCAAATTAAACTGGTCAGGAACTTTAAATGCCGTATTCAATATCACCACCGTCAATTGGTTATTCCGGGAAAACTTTGTTCAGCTGTATGCCTCTGTAGGCGGAGGATTGGCCGGATATAAACCTACTGTAACCAGAAACGACAACACCAGTTTCCCCTATAAAGCGGAAGACAAAGCCATCAAGGAACTGATTATCCCGGTGGGCGCCGGCCTCAAATTCAGGCTGTCTGAGTTCATTAACCTGGACCTGGGCTATACCATGTATTACACCGACGGGGATAACCTGGACGGCTACAACTACGGCCCCAACAAGGATAAGTACTCCTATGGCTATGCGGGACTGGAATTTGCCCTTGGCAAGAAAGGCAAAAAACAACTGCAGTGGTCTAACCCGGCCAAAGTGATGTATGATGAGCTGGAAGCCCAGAAAACCACCCTGGCAGCTTCGCTGGATGCTGCCAATCAGAACAATGCCAGGTTGACCGCTGATGTGGATAAACTGACAAAAGACAGTGACGCGGATGGCGTTTCCGACTTCTTCGATAAATGCCCGGGCACCCCTGCCAATACCAAAGTAGATGGCTCCGGTTGTCCGCTGCCGGTACCGGAAGTAGTGAAAAAAGAAGAAAAAGTAGTGATTACAGAAGAAGATAACCGTATCGTAAGGGAAGCCATTCAGAACCTGGAATTTGAATTTGCGAAGGCAAGCATCAAGCCCAGCTCCTATCCTGCGCTCGACCGGGTGGCAGAACTGCTGAAACGCAAAAACCTCAACCTGAAGCTGAGCGGCCATACCGACAATGTAGGCAGCAAGTCGCGGAATCTCGCCCTGTCAAAGGAAAGAGCGGAATCCGTTAAAGCATACTTTGTTGATAAAGGTGTGAATGCTTCTAAAATTGAAGCAGTGGGTTATGGCATGTCGCAACCTATCGCCTCCAATAAAACCGCGGCAGGCCGGCAGAAAAACAGAAGAGTAGAGTTTACAATATTCTAACTGACTGACAATAAGATCATAGGGATTTTTTGATGTGAAATCAAAAAATCCCTATTTTCATTTTATGGAACCATACATCATCAGAACAATAGCTCCTGCAGACGATCCGGCAATTGCCCATATAGTAAAAACCACGTTGACAGAATTCGGCATGAACAAAGCCGGTACCGCGTTTTCAGATCCTACCACCGAGCACCTCTCCCGGTTGTTTGATATTCCCCGTGCAGTGTATTATGTAGCGCTGGCAGATGACAGAATAATTGGCGGGGCCGGCATTCATCCGCTGGATGGCGGCGAAGCGCATGTGTGCGAACTCCAGAAAATGTACCTGCTGCCCGAAGCCCGGGGGAAAGGACTGGCAGGCAAGCTGATCACCCTGTGCCTGGATTTCGCTAAACAAAACGGCTACACGCAATGCTACCTGGAAACAGCGCCAGAACTTGCCAGGGCCAGGAAAGTATATGAACAGTTCGGATTCAGGTACCTGACAGGCCCGATGGGTGATACCGGTCATTTTGGCTGTGACAGCTGGATGCTGAAGGATTTGTAGTTTCCGCAACAGGTGGATTTTTATTCCTCATTGTAAACCGGCACACTTCTTGTCAACTGGGGCTTACAAAATAACATATCATGAAAAAACTTATTCTGTCTGGTGTATTAGCCATTGGAACTATGCTGGCAGTACAAGCACAAAATGTAAAATTCGGCGTTAAAGGTGGTTTGAACATCTCCAAACTAACAGATACCGACGGCTCCAAAACACTCGCAGGCTTCCACGCCGGCGGTCTTGTTAACATCGGGCTGAATGAAAGCTGGGCAATCCAACCGGAAGTATTGTATTCTGCCCAGGGCACCAAAGCAGAAAAGAGTGTATTATGGTTAACCACTTCCAACACGGTGAAGGTTAATTATATTAATGTACCGGTAATGGTACAGTATTCTATTGTACCTGAATTTTATTTGGAAGCAGGTCCGCAGGTAGGCTTTCTCACAGCCGCCAAAGTTAAATCCGGCGATGTAACAGTAGATATCAAGGATGATATGCAATCCGTTGACTTCGGACTGGGCTTTGGTTTTGGTTATAAGTTCGATATGGGTCTTGGTATCAGCGGCAGGTATAATTTTGGCCTGACCAACGTATATGATTCCGACAAAGTAGACAGCAAAAACTCTGTAGCACAGATCGGCGTGTTCTACACTTTTTAATGCAGGCATAAAATATTGCAGATAAGCGAAGGTTGTCTTTATCAGACAACCTTCGCTGCTTTCGGCTAATTAACTATCTTTGCCCCTCGCATTAATCATTTTCAGCATGAGTGTTGTACAATCCATCAGAACGGCCGCCGTGGCCGCCATTAATTCACTTTACGATCAGCAGTTAACAGCAGCAGATATTGCTATTAATACCACCAAGCCTGAATTCGAAGGTGAGTATACCATTGTCGTTTTCTCTTTTACAAAATTCAGCCGGCAGAAACCCGAAGAAACAGCACAACGTATCGGGGAATACCTGACTGCCCACTACCCGGAACTGATTGCGCGATTCAATGTAGTAAAAGGGTTCCTGAACCTGAGCATCAACGATGCCTACTGGACAAAATTCCTCCAGCAACATTACAGCGACGTAAACATCGGATTACAGCCTGCCAATGGTAAAAAGATCATGGTGGAGTATTCATCTCCCAATACCAACAAACCTTTACACCTCGGTCACCTGCGTAATAATTTCCTGGGATATGCTATCGCCGAAATTATGAAAGCCAATGGCTACGAGGTGATCAAAGCCAACCTGGTAAATGACCGCGGTATCCATATCTGCAAATCCATGCTGGCATGGCAAATGTTTGCACATGGCGACACCCCGCAATCGACCGGTATAAAAGGCGATCACCTGGTGGGCGACTACTACGTGAAGTTTGAATCGGTGGTAAAAGAACAGGCAGAAATTATCATCGACCGCGTACTGGAAAATGACTTCCGTGACTTCGACAGCGCCGAAACCGAAAAGCTGGAAAAGCTGGTAACAGCTCTCCATAAGCCCGAAGTGAAAGACGATAAAGAAAAAACTGCCAAGATCATGGACGACATCAAAGAGATGTCGCGTAATAAAACAGAGATCATGCAGCAGGCGAAGATCATGCTGCAGCAGTGGGAAGCCGGCAACCCCGAAGTAAGGGAACTGTGGGCCACCATGAACAGCTGGGTGTATGAAGGCTTTGATCAAACCTATAAACGTCTTGGCATTGACTTCGACCAGATGTACTACGAAAGTGAAACCTACCTGTTAGGTAAAAACCTTGTAGCAGAAGGATTGGAGAAAGGCGTGCTGTTTAAAAAAGAAGATAACTCCGTATGGATAGATCTGACCGCCGACGGACTGGATCAAAAACTGCTGCTCCGCGGAGACGGCACCTCTGTATACATGACCCAGGACATGGGTACGGCGCGGTTGAAATATGAGCAGTACCAGATGGATCAAAGCGTATATGTGGTGGCAGATGAACAAAACTATCACTTCAAAGTACTCCAGCTGATTATGGAGAAACTGGGAGAACCATCTGCCAAAGGTATTCACCACCTCAGCTATGGTATGGTGGAGCTGCCGCATGGCCGGATGAAAAGCCGGGAAGGTACGGTAGTGGATGCAGATGATATGATCACTGAAATGGTAAAAACAGCCGCAGAGAAAACACAGCAATCCGGTAAAAACCTGGATGCGTTTTCCGGTGAGCAACTCAACGAACTGTATGACACAGTGGGTATGGGCGCCATGAAATTTTTCCTGCTCCGCGTAGATCCTAAAAAGAAAATGATCTTCAATCCGGAAGAATCAATCGATTTGCATGGGTTCACCGCTCCGTTCATCCAGTATGCGTATGCGCGTATCAAATCCATCCTGCGGGACGCCGGCACAACAGCAGGACTTGAATCATATACCTACGAAGGAGAATTGCTGCCGCTGGAAAAGGAACTGATTATTCTGAACGAACAGTTTCCGGGTATACTGGCAGACGCATACCGCGAGCTGAGTCCTTCTGTGATCGCCAACTACGCGTTCCAGCTGGCCCAGTTATTCAATTCCTTTTATGCCGAGAAAGTGGAAGGCGTACCTACCTATTCCATTATCCGCGCTACCAGTGAAGAAAAGAAGAAACTGCGTTTACAGATTATCATGCTCACTGCGCATACCATTGCTCAGAGTATGAAATTACTTGGCATCCGTGTACCGGAAAGAATGTAATAACGAGGAGGTTGTCTTTCTCACTGATTACGCTGATTTTACTGATTACCTTGATTTTACTTTTTGGATTTTTTGATGATTTTTTAAAGGATTAGGGGAGATATAAGCGAATATATCCGCTTATATCTCCCCTAATCCTTTAAAAATCACATATGATCAAATCCTTGTAATCAGTAAAATCAGCGTAATCAGCGAGAAAGACAAAATTCGCTTATATTATCATTAAAACGCTGCAGCCCTTACGGGTTGCAGCGTTAGCAACTTGCAGCCGCCGTGGCCGAAGTTGCCGAAGAAAATACCACAGTAAGCAGCGCAGCGAAAAAGGAGCTTGCCTATCCTTTATGCGCTGTTTAAAATCCCTCTACACTGTGGCAAATATTTTTACCGGGTTGTTCTCCGAGTATGAGAGCTTCATCGCATAAGCGTTCTCCCTTCTCCTGCTCACCCGCACCCATATACGATTTTCCGAGCATAAACATAGCAAAAGCATTGGTAGGTTGCAAGTGTAAAACTTTTTTCCATTGCACTATTGCCCGTTTAAAAAGTTTCCTTTCGTACAAGTCGTGTGCCAGATGCTGATACCGGTTCACGCTTTTCAGGGTATCCTTAACAACGTATAGCCCAGGGCGGTAGTCCGCTTCTTTTTTATCAAAGTAACAGGCTGCCGGTTCACTATACACTGCAGTAAGTAATACAATACAACAGATACTAACGGATAGCTGACAGGGTTTCATAGGTCGCGGCACTTATGGGGCGCCGGACAAATATATACATAATAAATCGTAAATGAAAACTTATCTATATGTAATAATCACACTCCCAGCTCCTCACCGCTAAAGGAAAGGGGCAGTAAATCGTTGGCACGACTGATCACATATATTTTACCGCTTAACCCCGCCATGATCACCCGGATAGGGCTTTCCTGTTTCCGTTCGTACTCCGACAATGTTTGCCGGCATATGCCACAGGGAGAAATGGGATGGGTACTGTCGCCGTTGAGGTTATTATAACTGATGGCAATGGTATCAATATCAATATTGGGATATACAGAAGCAGCGGAAGCCAGGGCCACTCTCTCTGCACATAACCCGATCGGATAAGAAGCGTTTTCCTGGTTAGAGCCCGCAATGATTTCCCCATTGGCCAGCCGGATCACCGCTCCCACCTGGAAACGGGAATAAGGTGCATAAGCATATGCCGTTACTTCCCTGGCTTCTTTCAGCAGCCACGCGTCAGCATCGGAAAGACCGGTAAGATCATCATATACCTCGTATTCAATATGCAGCAATTGTTTCTCCATAACAACAGTTGAAAAGGGTTCTTCGTATAGTCGTTGTCGGGGTAAGACAACAACGGACCGGCAGTATGCCAGTCCGTAATTTACTTCAAATTATATTTCGGGCGGTTGCTTACTTAATATTTCTGAAGATACGGCTCCAGCGGATACCGCCTTCTCCATAGCTCATCCAGATCAGCCAGGCTTTACCCACTACGTGATCTTCCGGCACAAAGCCCCAGAAACGGGAGTCGAGGGAGTTGTTACGGTTATCCCCCATCATCCAGTAATAGTTCATTTTAAACGTATAGCTATCAGCGGGTTGACCGTTGATGATGAACTTACCATCTTTCCGCTCCAGCGTATTGCCTTCATAAACACGGATCACGCGGTCGTATAAAGCGATGTTGCTTTCGTCCAGCTTAACGGTAGCGCCTTTTTTAGGAATATACAGCGGACCAAAGTTTTCTTCTGTCCATTTGAAATGCGCGGTATCGTGCGGGAAAACGTTATTGTAATTGAAATCCGTAAAATCAGACTCCTGATATATTTTAATGTCTTTCACGATTGGCTTAAACTGCTCGAGCGCTGCTACGTTGGCCGGTGTGAGGTTGTAAATGAACTTGCTGGCATCAAGCTGGTAAAAGTCCGGGCCGGAAGTAGCAATGCCCAGGTCTTCCAGGCGGCTGCTGTTCAGCTGGTCGCCGGTAGTTTCCACTACATATTTATGCTGGCTGCCGGGAGGAACCGGTGCTGCCTGCCCGTTGACATATACCGCACCTTTGATGATCCGGATGGTATCGCCGGCCTGGGCCATGCAACGTTTGATATAATTCTCCCTTTTATCTACCGGGCGCTGGATGATCTTATAAGAGTTCTGCACCGACTGCCAGCCAAACTGCCGCACCATGCCATAATAGCTGGGATCGGGCGAGTCAATGGCTACGGTATCTCCTTCCGGGAAGTTAAAAACCACTACATCGTACCGTTTGATATCTGAGAAACCGGGTAAACGTCTGTATTTCCACTTCACCGCCTCTGAATAGGCTTTGGCGGATTTGGTAAAGGGCAGGGTATGATGTACAAAGGGTACTGCCAGCGGCGTCATTGGGATACGTGGTCCGTAACTGATCTTGCTCACAAACAGGAAGTCGTTCACAAGTAAGGTTTTTTCCATTGAAGGTGTCGGGATCGTATAGGCCTCAAAAATAAAGGTGCGGATAAGCGTGGCTGCTATAATAGCGAAGATCGCAGCGTCTAACCATTCTCTAACCGCAGATTTCTTTTTCTTAGGCTGACTGTCTTTGTTTTTTTTCCAAAATGCCAGGTTCATTCAGTTACGCTTATTAGATGCTTAAAAAGGCAAATATAATATTCTGTTGCTAGCCTGTCGCTATTACTTTACAAAAGTTTTCTTAAAAATAGATTAAAATATTGTTTATTATAGTTTTTAAGTATATGGTGTAGCCACCGCTGAATTACCTAAATTTGGCATTTACCATACCTCCGTTGAATACATTTACGATCAGGGATATCGAAAACTTTACCGGTATAAAGGCGCATACCATCAGGATCTGGGAGCAACGGTTCCAGCTGTTCTCCGCCAGGCGGAAGGATACCAATCACAGGATCTATGACGGGGAGGATCTGAAAGCCTTATTGCGTATTGCCTATTTATATCATCACGGGATCAAGATCTCGCGCATAGCTGCGTTGTCGGAGGAAGAACAGAATAAACTGTCGTTGCAGCTGGCCGCCGAAGGATCGGCTGCAGGTCTCCAGGTAAATGAGCTGATTGCCGCCACGCTCGATTATGATTACTTCCGCTTTGAGCGCATTTTTTACAGCCAGGTATTACACCTGGGATTTGAGCACTGTATTACAAAGATCATTTACCCTTTCCTTGAAAAGATAGGCGTGCTATGGCTTACCGGCAATGTGATCCCGGCACAGGAGCACTTCTGCGCCAATATTATCCGCACCAAAATAATGACGGCGATCGACGGCCAGCAGATGAACCAACAGGCTACTGCCCATTACCTGTTATTTCTCCCGGAGGGAGAATTTCATGAAATACCATTGTTGTATGTGCAATACCTGCTGAAAAAAAACGGGAAACTGGTTACCAGCTTTGGCGCCAACGTTCCATTTGATGATCTGAAAACATTTACCCCGGTGCGGCCGGTAACCCATATGTATACCCACCTGCTTACCAATGTAACAAAACAGGCAGTAACCCAGTTTGTCGCCGCACTGGCGCAGCAGTTCCCGGGTATTAAGATCCTGATGTCAGGACCGCAGGTATGGCAGCTGACCGGCCCATTGCCGGAAAATGTATTCGTATTGAAAAGCCTGGATGAGCTATTGGCGTTTAACTGATCTGTATCAAAGCACTTCCTCCAGGATACGATTGATGGCTGCTGAGCGGTTCAGCACCATAAAATGCCCGCCATCGGGAATGAGGTGTGTAGGCTGAAGATATTTAACCGGGAAAGGCAGGTCCCGCGCGCCGTGGATATGCACCAGTCCTTCCGGCACCTGCTCATTTTCCCAGTGCAGGATAGCATTTACCGCCCAACGTGTAAAGGTATAGTCGCGCTTTGCAAGGTATTCATTCACCAGTTTGCGTTCTTCCGGTGTTTCGATATTGAGGAACTTCCTGACAACCACGCTTCTCCGTTGATACAACAGGCTGTCGGGTAATTTGTGCAGTCCGAGTTTCTTTACCCAGTTATAATAGGGAGGCTTTTCCGAGCTACGTTTAATGCTCGACAGGAGGATGTTCTTTTCTACGGGAATATGCCGGGCTATTTCCAGGCTCATGATGCCGCCGAAAGACACGCCTATTAGGGTTACCCTCCCATCAGCCGCAATGTTTTGGGCCATACGGGCCGCATAGCGGCTGATGGGTTCCTCCTGCAATGGAGGGATCCATTGCAGGTGATGCACCTGGTAGCCGGTGGGAAAACGCAGGTTGTTGAAAATGCGTTCATCCGCACCCAGTCCACTGATCAGATACAGGTGTTTTTGCATGTTGTTGCTGGTTAAGAGCTTACCTTTCTTTTATCGCGGCTTGGCACCACGAAATCTTCCACGTCTTCCGCAGTGATGGTTTTACCCGAAAGGATAACGAGCCTTTCCACTACGTTCCTGAGCTCACGGATATTACCGGTCCAGTTGTGATTTTGTAAAGCTTTCATGGCATCTTTATCCGCTACTTTGCGGGAGATACCATATTCGCTGCAAACGCTGTCGAGGAAGCTGTCTACCAGTAACGGCACATCATCCCGGCGGTCGTTCAGGGAAGGAACGTGGATCAGGATCACGCTTAAACGGTGATAAAGATCCAGGCGGAAGTTTTTGTTTTCCACTTCCTGCAGCAGGTCCTTGTTGGTAGCGGCTACTACCCTCACGTCCACGCTGATTTCCTTATCTCCGCCTACGCGGGTAATTTTTCCTTCCTGCAGGGCGCGCAATACCTTTGCCTGTGCGCTGAGGCTCATATCGCCAATTTCGTCCAGGAAGAGGGTACCGCCACTTGCCTGTTCAAACTTCCCGATCCGTTGTTTTACAGCGGATGTAAAGGAGCCTTTTTCGTGGCCAAACAGTTCACTTTCAATGAGCTCTCCGGGGATGGCTGCGCAGTTTACTTCCACCATAGGGCCACCGGCGCGGTTACTGCGTTCATGCAGCCACCTGGCCACCAGTTCCTTACCCACCCCGTTATCGCCGGTAATCAATACCCTGGCATCCGTGGGCGCTACTTTTTCTATCGTTTCTTTAATTTTCAGTATCGGGGTGGATTGACCAATCATATCCGGCACCTTATTCACCTTGCGGCGCAGGGTTTTGGTTTCGGTAACCAGGTTGGTTCTATCCATTGCATTACGCAGGGTAATGAGTAAGCGGTTCAGATCCGGCGGCTTTGAAATATAATCATAGGCGCCTTTTTTCACCGCATCTACTGCCGTATCAATATTACCGTGGCCAGACACCATGATAATAGGAATATCCCCGTTCACCTCACGTGCTTTCTCGAGAAACTCCAGTCCGTCCATTTTAGGCATTTTGATATCGCAAAGAACGGCATCATATGACTTTGCCTGGAACATTTTAAATCCTTCCATACCATCCGCGGCCTCATCTACCTTATAACCTTCATAGGTTAAAATTTCCGTGAGTGTTTTACGAATACTTTTTTCGTCGTCTATTATTAAAATGTTAGCCATAATCAGTTTTATTTTGTACGACCGGCAATACCTGCCTTTTATACAACGGGCAAAAATAAAGATTAATCCCTTAAAATTGCATTATATCAGGGATCATTTAACATGTCAGAAACAATTGAGAGATTACCATATCCTCCCGGCAGCCAGGAACGCTTGAATATTAGCAGACAGTCTACTACCTTTACAGGATTAATGCGTAATTTCAGTAACGATTAAAGTGCCAATACCTGTAATTCGATCCGCATATGAATGATTTTCTGGAAGAGTTGAAGCGGCGGCACCAGCTGGCAGCGGCGAACGCCTATCCTGCCACGGGTGCAGTAGATGAATTTGTGAGCCACCTGTTGAATTGGTTATTTCCTGAACATACCGGCCAGGTAATCCCCGATCCGGTGGCGCTGGAACGTTTTGGCCATGAACTGGAAGCCCAGTTGCAGCAATTGCTGCAATCAATGGAAAATCAGCTGCCTGCGGATGCCGCGGGGCTGAGCCGCGACTTTATGAACAAAGTACCGGTGATATATGATGAACTGACAAAAGATGCCACGGCCATTTACCAGGGCGACCCGGCAGCATCCTGTTTATACGAAGTAATCCGTGCCTATCCGGGGTTTTATGCCATTGCCTTTTACCGCATTGCGCATGCCCTGTACCAGCTGAAAATACCGGTATTACCCCGGATGATCACTGAACTGGCGCATTCCCGTACAGGAGTGGATATTCATCCGGGTGCGGTGATAGCGCCCTGGTGTTGCATAGATCATGGTACCGGCATTGTGATCGGGGAAACCACTGTAATAGGACCGCATGTAAAGCTGTACCAGGGCGTAACGCTGGGTGCACTGAGCATTGAAAAAAGTATGGCGCGCAGCAAGCGTCATCCTACCATTGAGGAACATGTAGTGATTTACGCCGGCGCCACCATTCTTGGCGGTGATACGGTGATAGGCCATCATAGCGTAATAGGCGGGAATGTGTGGCTGATTAAAAGTGTGGAACCTTTCTCCCGGATCTATTATAAAGCAGAACATAAATTTTCAGATACAAACCAGGACTAGTACAATGGCTTCCATCATAGATCTGATCGGCAACACGCCGATGGTAGAATTAAAGAAGATATCCGTTAACCCGGCCGTTAAAATTTTCGCCAAGCTGGAAGGAAACAATCCTGCCGGCAGCGTGAAAGACAGGGCCGCCTATGGCATGATCAAAGGCGCGCTCGACAGGGGCGATATTAAGCCGGGCATGAAACTGATAGAAGCTACCAGCGGCAATACGGGTATTGCACTGGCCATGATTGCCAGTCTTTTCGGCATTGAAATAGAGCTGGTAATGCCTGCAGATGCTACCCGCGAGCGGGTGCTCACTATGGAAGTATATGGCGCCAAAGTAACGCTCACGCCAAAGGAATTGTCGATGGAAGGCTCTATCGACTATGCCAACGCCCAGGTGGAGAAAGGCGGTTACTATATGCTGAACCAGTTTGCCAATCCCGATAACTACGGCATGCACTATAAAACTACCGGACCTGAAATCTGGAAAGATACCAACGGGGAAGTGACGCACTTTGTAAGTGCGATGGGGACTACTGGTACTATTATGGGTGTATCCCGCTATTTAAAGGAGCAGAACCCGGCAGTACAGATTGTAGGATGCCAGCCTACCGAAGGGTCAAAAATCCCGGGCATCCGCAAATGGCCGGAAGCTTATCTCCCTAAAATATTTGAAAAACCGAGGGTAGACCGTATCATGGATATTTCAGAAGAAGAAGCGAGGATCATGACCAAAAGACTGGCAAAGGAAGAAGCGGTATTTTGTGGTATGAGCAGCGGCGGCGCTGTGGCAGCAGCTGTACGGGTATCAAAGGAATTACGTAGTGGCGTGATCGTTAGTATCATCTGTGATCGCGGCGACCGTTACCTTTCCAGCGATCTGTTTTCCTGAAAATATTTTTAAAGATAAAAAGAAACGGAGCGAAGAAAATCTTCGCTCCGTTTCTTTTATATTGATAGCAGGTGCTATTTCTTCATGTACATTACTTCTTTCACCAGTTTCACGGTACGTTCCACATCCGGCAGGTATTGCTTAACCAGGTTGGGAGCATAGTGCATAGGAGCATCCTGTGCGGTGATACGGCGGATCGGTGCATCCAGGTAGTCGAAACCTTCTTTCTGGATACGGTAAGTAATTTCGGAAGAAATACTTGCGAATGGCCATTGTTCTTCAACAATTACCAGGCGGTTTGTTTTCTTCACTGATTCCAGGATGGTGAACCAGTCCAGCGGACGAATGGTACGGAGATCGATTACTTCTGCTTCGATACCTTCTTTTGCCAGTTCTTCAGCTGCACCCAGCGCTACTTTCATCATTTTGTTGAAAGATACGATGGTTACATCTTTACCGGCACGTTTGATATCTGCTTTACCAATCGGGATGATATATTCTTCTTCAGGAACTTCCCCCATATCGCCATACATCACTTCACTTTCCATGAAAACAACCGGATCATCATCGCGGATAGCCGCTTTGAGCAAACCTTTTGCATCATATGGATTGGAAACGGAGATTACTTTCAGGCCCGGGATATTGGCGTAGTAACTTTCGAATGCAGTGGAGTGCTGCGCACCCAATTGACCGGCAGAACCGTTTGGTCCGCGGAAAACGATCGGGCAACCCACCTGGCCGCCACTCATTGCCAGCATTTTAGAAGCGGTATTGAGGATCTGATCCAGCGCCAGTACAGCGAAGTTCCAGGTCATGAATTCAACTACCGGACGCAGGCCGTTCTGTGCAGCACCTACTCCGATTGCAGCAAATCCAAGTTCAGCAATCGGCGTGTCAATAACACGTTTTGGACCAAACTCATCCAGCATTCCCTGGCTCACTTTATAAGCACCATTGTATTCGGCTACTTCCTCCCCCATAAGGAATACCCGTTCATCACGGCGAAATTCCTCCTGCAGGGCTTCTCTTAAGGCTTGTCTGAAAGCTATCTGACGCATGCTATTCTTAATTGAAAGTTTAAATGCCTTATTGAAAGGCAGGGCAAAAATATTGTTTGTTAGCGAAAAAGCAAAGCAAACGCCCGATTAATAATTATTATACCCCCCACATGCAGTCTGTATACTATTAATTAAAATAAATACATATATTTATATTTTAAACTATAGTACACCCGGCCAACAACTTTACCCGCTGTCATGATTACCATTATTATCCTAACCTTATGCTTTTTAGCTGCCCTGTCCTGTAAAATAAAAAAGGTGAAAGCACCGGAAATACAGGCGCTCCTGTGGTACCTTCACCTGGCTTTTGGCTGCTTTGCGCTCCTGTGCGTGTTATTGATGCTGAACGACTACGGCTTCAAGGGCACACAAACCGAACGGGTGTTCTTTACCCTCTACGCAGGTACCGGTATGCTGATTTACGGCCTTACCAAACCGGATAACGACGCCAGGTACGCCTACCTGACAGTTTTTTTTGGCTTCCCGTTTGTATTGCTGATTGGGCTGCTGCTGCCGCCGCTGCGTACCCTTACCCTGGTAGCCGCTATCACCTTATTGTCGGACAGCGAGTTTCAGCGCTATACTATTGACGACGACTACGCCCTGCAAACGAAAACTACCGGTATATTATCCAACTACCCGGTTTACAGCCTGGTGGAAGATAAATACCTGTTTTTTGAGAAAATAGTGCCTGACGTGGTAAAACCAAAGGCTGCATTGCATTCGCTGAAGATGGTCAAAAAAGGGGGAGACAGCGTGAGAATACAGGTAAATAACATAGATACCGTGATTGCTATTTATTGATGAAGTGTAAACCTGTTTCAGGATTATTTCTCCAGGTGTAAAGTTTTTTCAGGACAAACCCGGGGTGGAAGTGTATGGGGAGTGTATGAGGAGTGTATCATGAGTGTATGGGGAGTGTATGGGGAGTGTATGGAGAGTGTATCATGAATGTAAGGGGACTATATGGGGAGTATAGGGGGACTATATGGGGAGTATATAGGGAGTACGACACATACACGACTCCTAAGTAACTGAGAAGTATCGGAGAAGTATCCGAGAAGTATCCAAAGAGTATTAACCCGCTTACCGGCAATGCCATAACGGCCCCGACTGCTGTAAGATCAAAATAAATCAGCCGTCAGCTGCTGGTTTCGAAAAAAACAGCAGCTGACGGCCTGTAATTAAACTCTTTCTATAATGATCGCGCTGGCGCCGCCACCACCATTGCAGATTCCTGCAACGCCGTAACGCGCCTGCTGCTGATGCAGAATAGCATTCAATGTTACCACAATCCGCGCACCACTGCAACCAATAGGATGTCCCATGGCTACGGCCCCACCCCATACATTCACTTTATCGAGCGACAGTCCCAGGTCTTTCGCATTGGCAATAGGCACGCAGGAAAATGCTTCATTCACTTCCGCCACATCCATGTCGCTGATTTTCAGGCCAGCTTTATTCAGTGCGTTGTTGATAGCTTTTACCGGCGTAGTGGTAAACCATTCCGGCGCCTGCGAAGCATCGGCAAAGCTGATGATCTTTGCCAGTGGCTTTAATCCCAGCGCTTTCAGTTTTTCACCGCTCACCAGCACTACTGCTGCCGCACCATCGTTGATGTTGGAGGCATTGGCAGCGGTGATGGTGCCGTCTTTCTGAAAACTTGGTTTCAGGGAAGGCACTTTTTCAAAAATCACTTTCTTATAGTCTTCATCTTCAGACACCGTTACCACCTGTTTTCCGGGTACCTGTACCGGCACTACTTCATCTTTAAAATATCCTTTCTCCCAGGCTGCGGCTGCGCGTTTATAGCTTTCAATAGCGTAAGCGTCCTGGTCTTCCCGGGTAATTTTGTATTCGGTGGCGCACAGCTCTGCTGCGTTGCCCATATGAAAATCCTTGTAAGGGTCCCAGAGGCCATCGCGGATGATGCCGTCGGTAATGGCGCCATGTCCGAGTTTATAACCGGTACGGGCTTTATCCAGGTAGTAAGGGGTTGCGCTCATGTTTTCCATGCCGCCGGCCACTACTACGTCGTTGTCGCCCAGCATAATACTTTGGGCGCCCAGCATAATGGCTTTCATACCGGAAGCGCATACTTTGTTTACCGTAGTACAGGGAACATTGTTAGGCACGCCTGCAGCGAGACTGGCCTGATTAGCGGGCGCCTGGCCGAGATTGGCGCTCAGCACATTGCCCATATATACTTCATTTACTTCTGCCGGGGCGATACCCGCCCTTTCCAGTGCCGCTTTAATAACGTGAGCGCCAAGCTGTGTGGCCGGAATGCCTGCCAGTGCGCCATTGAACGAACCGATAGGCGTACGGGCCACGGCTACTATAAATACTTCTTTCATCTGATAAATAAGATTGATTTGGCTAGTTTATAATCTACCAAATATAAGGAAAAGTTGCCGGGAACAGCAACCACGCCTATATGCTGATCCCCTTCTCTCCAAATCCTAATTTTCCCGTATGTTTGCAGTTGCATTTACGAAACCGTGATATCTCAGAACTCCATACAACAGATCCTCAGCCGCATTGATATTGTGGAAATTGTGGGTTCCTTCGTTAAACTGAAAAAAAGAGGCGCCAACTACTTAGGCTTGTGTCCATTTCATAACGAAAAGTCCCCTTCTTTCACCGTATCTCCCGGAAAAGAAATCTATAAATGCTTTGGTTGCGGCGCCAGCGGCAATTCCATCAGCTTTATCATGGAGCATGAAAAGTACTCCTATGTAGAAGCGCTCCGGTGGCTGGCACAACGGTACCAGGTAGAGCTGGAGGAAACGGAAGTAAGCCCCGAACTGAAGCAGCACCAGCTGATGGCGGATAGTTTGTTTATCATCAACAACTACGCCCGGGAGTACTTCACCGATACCCTTTTTAATAAAGATGAAGGCCAGAATGTGGGTCTGAGTTATTTTGAAGAAAGAGGATTTACGGAAGAAACCATCAAAAAGTTCCAGCTGGGCTACTGTCTGAATACCTTTGACTCTTTTGCCAAATCGGCACTGGACAAAGGCTACAACCTGGAATACCTGCAAAAAACAGGATTGGTTACCATCCGGAACGATCAACCTGCCGATAACTATCGCGGCAGGGTCATATTCCCGATCCATAACCAGTCCGGAAAAATACTGGGCTTCGGGGCGCGTATCCTGGTAAAATCAGACCGGGCGCCCAAATACATCAATTCTCCCGAAAACGAAATTTATGTAAAAAGCCGGGTACTGTATGGTACCTACTTTGCACGGCACGCCATCGATAAACTCAATGAGTGCCTGCTCGTAGAAGGTTATACCGACGTAATTTCCCTGCACCAGGCAGGTGTGGAAAACGTGGTGGCCTCCAGCGGTACCTCCCTTACGCAGGATCAGCTGCGGCTGATTAAGAAATATACCAATAACCTCACCATCCTTTACGATGGCGACAGCGCCGGTGTGAAAGCAGCGCTCCGCGGGCTGGACATGGCCATTGAAGAAGGATTGAACGTGAAGCTGGTATTGCTGCCGGACAAAGAAGACCCGGACAGCTATGTGCAAAAGATCGGTGCGGAAGCCTTCCGTGAATTCATTAAAGATAACAAGCAGGACTTTGTACTGTTCAAGCTGCAGCTGAGCATGCAGGAAGCCGGCGCCGACAGTAATAAAAAATCGCAGCTGGTAAATGAAATCGCTGAAACCATTTCAAAAATTGATAAGGCGGAAGATTTTACCCGGCAGCAGGATTATATCCGTCAGTGCAGCCAGCTACTCCATATCGATGAACAGGGATTGATCCAGCTGGTCAATAAATTTATCCGCGACCGCCTCGTTAAACGGGAGCAGGCCTATGCGCGTAACAATCCCGCTCCCAGCGATGATGGCCTCAGCGAAGAAGCTATTGCCGCCATGGAGGCTGCTGAAACAGGCATTTCAGTAGACTCGCTCATCAACGGGCATGAAAAGCAGGAAAAAGAACTGGTAAAAATCCTGCTGCGTTTTGGCGATAAACCCTTCAGCGAAGAAGAAAACAACACCGTAGCCGACTATGTGTTCCACCTCCCCTACGATTTCGAGGCATTGGCAGAAAGTGAGCTGGTGAAAAGGATTTTAAGGGAATATAAAGCATTGTACGATGCAGGGAACCTGCAGGACAAACGGTGGTTCCTGTATCATGAAGATCAGCAGCTGTCAAAACAGATTGCCAATATACTGGAAGATAAAGAAGCCGATTTGAGTATTAACTGGAAAGACCGTTTCGAGATTGATACCGTATACGGTGATAATGCCTATCTGAGAGATACCATCTCCACTACCAACTATCTTATTCTGCGTAAGATCAAGAAGCTGATCCACGAAAACCAGGAAGAGGCTAAAAAGGCGACAGACATGGACCAGATCCTGAACTGCCTTGAAATGCAGAAGCACCTCAACTCCCTGGAAAAGGAGCTCACGAACGGTATGGGCACTGTTATTTTCAAGTAACCGTTAACGTTAGTATCTCAAATCCGCTCCCATACCTGGAAGGAGAACGGGTACTGATTTTTTTCATCCGCCTCATGGCGCTCATCACTTACCAGTTCAAACTCTGCGCCATCCAGTTGGGGGAAAAAGGCATCCCCATGAACAACCGCATATACGCGGGTGAGATAGATCCGGTCTACTAACGCCCACGCCTGTTCGAAAATTTGCGAGCCGCCGGTGATAAACAATTCATCACCGCCGAATGACCTGGCTTTCTCAACACCTTCCTCTATAGAACGCACTACATATGCACCTTCCGGCTGAAAATCCGTTTGACGGGTGATCACGATATTGGGTCTGCCGGGCAATGGTTTGCCCAGGGAGTCAAATGTTTTACGTCCCATTACAATGGGTTTTCCCAATGTGGTGGATTTAAAATATTTAAGATCCAGCGGTAAACGCCAGGGTAACATATTGTTGATACCGATTACGTTATTTTCCGAAGCGGCTACGATAATGGATATACGCATATGGAAAGTTATATGGCTACCGGTGCTTTAATGGCCGGGTGAAACTGGTAATTCACCAGTTCAAAATCTTCATACTTAAAGGAGAAAATATCTTTTACGTCCGGGTTGATCTTCATCACCGGAAGCGGGAATGGTTGCCTGCCTAATTGCAGGTTGGCCTGTTCCATATGATTGCTGTACAAATGCACGTCTCCGAAAGTATGGATAAAGTCGCCGGCTTCCAGGTCGCACACCTGCGCCATCATCATGGTTAACAAGGCGTAGGAGGCGATATTGAAAGGTACACCCAGGAATACATCTGCGCTGCGCTGGTACAGCTGGCAGCTCAATTTACCACGGGGTTGCCCTTTTGCGGGATCTGCAGGGGTTACATAAAACTGGAACAGGCAATGACAGGGACTGAGTGCCATTTCCGGCAGTTCGCCCACATTCCACGCGTTCACAATAATACGGCGGGAATCAGGATTATTTTTGATGGTATTTACCGCTTCGGTGATCTGGTCTATTACCTTGCCGCTGCGGGTTTCCCAGCTGCGCCATTGCTTTCCGTACACGGGTCCGAGGTCGCCATTTTCATCGGCCCACTCATCCCAGATGCTTACGCCATGTTCTTTCAGCCAGGCGGTGTTGGTATCTCCTCTTAAAAACCAGAGCAGTTCATATATAATCGATTTGAGATGCAGCTTTTTGGTGGTCACCACGGGGAAACCATCCTGCAGGTTGAATCTCATCTGGTAGCCAAAACAGCTGGTAGTGCCGGTGCCGGTGCGGTCTGTTTTTACCGCGCCTTCCCGGATAATATGTTGTAATAAAGATAAATACTGCTCCATAAGGTCGCAATTTACGAAGTTTTCCAGTTGAAAAAATATAACATATTTAAGTCAAAGAAAAAAAGCGGAAGTACCCTTAAAATTTCGTAATCTGCTATATCATTTTACGTTACAATAAGATCGGCTTAATGAGAAGTCCTTGCCATCAGAGATGATGATGAAAAACCTGTAGTACCCCTTGTGCAAGGATCGCAACAAATTAACGCTATTAAACAACCAAAATCAAATCAGGATCTGTACTATCTATAAACCAGAAAAATAATCAGCAACATGATATTGTAACCTCGTTTTAATCATCATTCATTATCTAAACCATTTCAAGCTATGCTTCTACCAAAATCCAGCTTGCTGGTACTGCTATGCCTATGCAGTACCCTGGCACTATTTGCGCAGCAAAACATTACCGGAAAAATCCGGGATGCCGTCAGCGGCAAACCCATTCCGGGCGTCACCGTACGCATTCCCAACACCAATAAAGGGACCATTACTGATGCCGATGGCAACTATACGCTGGCCATCACGGCCGGCACTACCAGTTTAATGGTGAGCTATACCGGTTATAAAACCAAAACAATCAATCTTACACCGGGTAACAACGTAATAAACCTGAGCCTGGAAGAAGATTTCGCCCGGCTGGATGAAATTGTGGTAACCGGGTTGGCCACCAATGTAAAGCGAAGTAATCTTGCCAATGCGGTAGCTACTATTTCCGGCACGGAATTAAACGGGGTGGCGCCTGCGCAAACATTTGACGCAGCCATCAGCGGTAAGGTGCCCGGCGCACTGATAACCGCCAATTCCGGCGCCCCCGGCGGCGGCATCTCTGTAAAAATGCGCGGTATCACTTCTGTATTTGGCAACTCGCAGCCACTGTATGTTGTAGATGGTATTTTCTTCAATAACAGCAGTATTCCCGCCGGATTGAACGATGTAACCGGCGCCGCTACCTCGGGCAGTCCCAACAACCAGGACAACCCTTCCAGCCGCATTGCAGACCTCAACCCGGAAGACATTGAAAATATTGAAATCCTGAAAGGCGCTTCCGCCGCCGCTATGTATGGCGCCAAAGCTGCTGCCGGCGTAATCATCATCACCACCAAAAAAGGTAAATCAGGCAAAACGAAAGTGTCCCTCAACCAGGAAACCGGTTTTACCAAAGTACGGCACCTGATGGGCGTCCGCACCTTTACCCCGGAAACAGCTGCTGATCTTGCAGGTACTGCCGATAACCCTGATCCTGCCGTACAGGCGAAGCGTGCTGCTTACAAGGCGCAGTTCACCGAGGCAAAGAATGCCGGGAAGATCTTTGACTATGAAAAAGAGCTCTTCGGGCAAACCGGACTGGTGCTGAACACCGGTGTGTCTCTCAGTGGCGGCGGTGAAAAAACTACCTTCTATCTTTCCGGTAACCGGCGGCAGGAAAACGGTATTGTGAAAGGCACCGGCTATTTCAACAACTCCATCCGGCTGAATGTGGATCATAAGGTGAGCGATCGTATATCCATAGGCGTTACTACCAACTATATCAACTCTTCCGCCGACAGGGGGCTCACCAATAACGATAACAACGGCGTTTCCCTCGGTGTGGCGTTGTCGTCCACACCCGATTTTGTGAACCTGTTTCCCAACGCGCTCGGTGAGTATCCGCGCAATAGCTTCGCCAGTTCCAACCCGCTGGAAACACGCGACAATATGATCAACAACGAACAAACCAACCGCTTTGTTGGTGGTGGTAATATTGAGATACGGCTGCAGCAAAGCGACCGCTCCACCACCAGGCTGGTAGGGCGCGGTGGTATCGATTACTTCAATTTCAAAACCACCGCCTTGTTTCCACGCAACCTCCAGTTTGAAGAGAACGGACAGCAAGGACATTCCATCCAGGGCAATACCAACAACACCAATACCAACATCGGCGGATTTATAGTGAATACGTTTACGCCAAGCGAGAAGCTCAGTTTAACCAGTACTGCCGGCGCTACCCTGGAAACCGGCTATCTCGACAATATTGTTACCGTAGCTACCAACCTGGTATCCGGCCAGAGTAACCTGGATGCCAGCGCCAACACCACTACCCGGCAATTCCGCCAGAAATACCGCGATAACGGTATTTTTATCCAGGAAGACCTTTCCCTGATAGACGCCATTACTTTCAGTGCCGGCGTACGTTTCGACAGGTCCACCAATAACGGCGAATACCAGAAATATTACGTTTTCCCCAAAGGATCTGTTTCCTGGAATATTGCCAAAATGGATTTCTGGAAGGTAGCCGGTGTGGATAATCTCAAGCTGCGCGCAGCTTATGGCCAATCCGGCAACGTACCTCCTTATGGCAGTAAATTTACCCAGATGCTCGGCAGCAATATCGGCGGCTTCCCCGGCGTGCTGGTAGAAAACCAGCAGGGCAACCCCGATATTAAACCGGAACGGCAAACAGAATTTGAAACCGGGCTGGATGTAAGCGTACTGAATGGCCGCATCAGCCTGGAAGCAACTTACTATAACAAAAAGATTTATGACGTATTACTGCGTCATGCGCTTCCCGGTTCTTCCGGTTATGCTACTGAATGGAAAAACAGTGGTGACCTGAGAAATAAAGGAATAGAGCTGGGATTAAACCTGATACCCGTGAACCAGCCCAATGTGCGGTGGAACAGCAGCATTAACTGGTGGCAAAACCGTTCCAAAGTCACCAAGCTGATCATTCCTCCCTATGCCATTGGCGCCTTTGGTAACTCCCTCGGCACTTTTTACCTGGAAGAAGGACAACCCGCCACACAGCTCAAAGGCATTGTAAACGGCGACCTGAAGCTGATCGGAAATGCTGAACCGGATTTCCAGATGAGTTTCTTCAATGAATTAACCGTGTTCAAAAACTTCTCCCTGCGTTTCCTCATCCACTGGAAAAAAGGCGGCGACAACATTAATCTTACACAGCTGCTCACCGATGCAGGAGCCACCTCTTTTGATTATGACGATGAGATGAAAGGCACCAAGGCAGGACTTTACCGCCCCGGCGCAGGCGATGCTTCCATTTATGTGCAGGATGCTTCGTATGTGCGTATCCGTGAGATCGGCCTTTATTACAATATTCCCATGAAAAATACATCCGTGCTGAAAGCAATCCGTGTGGGCGTATCTGCCAATAATTTCTTTACATGGACAAAGTACGTGGGTTATGATCCGGAAGTATCCAACTTCGGAAGTAACACCATTACTACCGCTCAAACCCGCGGCAGTAACGGGTTATCAACCGGAGTGGATGTTATGCCGTTCCCTGCATCTAAAAGGGCCAGCTTTCATGTTGGCGTCGATTTCTGATCATTTTCCATCTGCTTAAAAACATTACATATGAAAAAGTATCTTTCAATAACAGCGATCGCTTTTTTACTGCTGGTGATGAACGCCTGCCAGAAAGGAGAGATCAACAGTTTGAATACACCCGTGGTAAGCGGCATCACTACCGATCCTTCCAGGAGCGACCTGTTTAACCTGGTAACCGGCGCCGAATCCGGCATGCGTAACAGCCTCTCTGCTTACCTCGATGGCACCGGTATTATTGGCCGGGAAATTTACCGTTTCTCCGGTGCAGAACCCCGGTACACCACCGATTTGCTGGGCGGCGGTTCCAAACAGCTGGACAATAACACCTTTTACCTTACCAACCCCTGGTCGGGCCGCTACCAGGTAGCCAGGCAGTGTTTCATTTTACTCGATGCCATCAGCAATACCCGCACGGAAGTAGCGTCTGATGTGCAAAAGAAAGCCTTTACAGGATTTGCCAAAACGCTGATCGGCTACCAGTTGCTGCTGAATCTCAACATGACAAATACCAATGGCGTACGTATCCCCGTTCCCACTGGCGCTACCCTGGGACCTGTGATTACCAACCCTTCGGTAGTGATGGATTCTATATTGAAATTCCTGGATGAAGGAAAAGCCGATCTTACCGGATCGGAGGTTATTTTTCCTTTGTCGGATGGGTTCCTGGGATTTAAAGATGCCGCGGGGCTGATTAGATTTAACCGCGCCATTGCCGCCAGGGTGTATACCTATCAACAGAAATGGAGTAACGCACTAACCGCACTCAATGAATCCTTCTTCGACCTGAACGGCGCTTTAAACAGGGGCGTTTATCATGCCTTTTCCACCAATGGCGGCGATCTTGCCAATACCATGTATCTCCCGCCCAATGGCAACGGGGAAATAAGAGTAGCGCATCCTTCTTTTGCTACCAATATTCTGCCGGGTGATGACCGCATCTCCAAAACATCGTTGCGGACTTCTTCCGCCAGCCAGAGTGGTTTAACCGGCAACCGCGATGTGATTGTATGGACCTCCCTGAACGCACCCATCAGCATTATCCGGAACGAGGAGCTGATATTGATATACGCGGAAGCCAAGATTCAGACAAATGCATTCCCCGACGCCATTGTGGCGCTCAACCGTATACGCACAGCGCATAACCTTGCGCCATATGCCGGTGGCGCTGCTTTAAATGCATTAATTACTGAACTGTTGTATAACAGGCGCTATTCCCTGTTTATGGAAGGACACCGGTGGATAGATGTAAGGAGATATAACCTGTTGGGAACATTGCCTAAAGACAGGCCTGATGATGATGTGTGGCCGAGGTATCCGTTGCCGCAGAGTGAAAGCAATACTTAAAACTGATAGTATTATCCATAAAGAAGCGAAGCGCATCCAGGATGCGCTTCGCTTCTTTATGACTTATGCCATGGCCCTTCTCTTCATTTCCTTCCTGATAAGTGCCAGTTCGCGGCCCATTTGCCCGGCAATGGAGGTGTTCTCCTGCGCCCTGCGGATCAGGTAAGGCATTACTTCTTTTACGGGACCATAGGGCAGGTATTTGCTAACATTATAACCGGCATGCGCCAGGTTAAAAGTGATGTTATCGCTCATGCCCAGCAGTTGTGAAAAACTTACATGCGGATGGTTATGCGGCAATCCTTTTTCGTGGAGCAGCCTGGCGGCAAACATGCAGCTGTTTTCGTTGTGCGTGCCAATGAAAACCGCGAGTTTATCGAGGTTATCGATGCAGAATTTTACGGCAGCATCATAGTCCTTATCCGTAGCCTCTTTGCTTGGCTGGATAGGCGTTGGATAATTATTCTCTGCAGCGCGTTTGTTTTCTTTTTCCATGTAGGCGCCGCGCACCAGTTTGGCGCCCAGCAGGTAGCCGTTTTTTACTGCTTTTTCCAGGGATACCTGCAGGAAAGGGTAACGGTCGTGGCAATACATCTGGAAGGTATTGTACACGATTACCTTTCCTTTGTTGAATAACGACATCATTTCATCCGTGAGCGCGTCTACCGGGTCCTGGATCCAGGATTCTTCTGCATCCACGAGGATGGCTACGTTATGACGGGCGCCTGCTTCAGCGATGGCGTGCACACGGTTGCGTACACGGGTATATTCCTCTTGTTCGGCGGGCGTTAAAGTTTCCTTGCGGTGTACTTTTTCCAGCAGATCGAACCGGGCAAAACCCGTGACTTTTATAGCGATGAAAGGAATATCGGGTCTGGAGGCAGCATATTGAATGGCACGGATGAATTCAGGAACAGCGGCATCATAGCTTTCTTCTCCTTCCATGGCTTCCACGCCATAGTCGAGTGCCACCCCTACATGATAGTTACCCAGTTGCAGTGCAGTGGTAGCTGCTTCTTCCAGGGTTTCGCCGCCGCAGAACTGTGAGAAAATAGTGCTTTTAATAATTCCTTTTATGGGTAATCCCAGTTTAAAGGCGATGGGAGTCATCACGGCGCCTAATTTTACCAGCCAGGGCTTCCCGATATTACTAAAAAGAAAGTTGGCTTTTTTCAGTGCCTTGTCGGTCTTTGCCTCAAATGCGATAGCGGTATTATCAAATGATAAAGGTAGCTGCTTTTCCATGGGCCGCAAAGTTAGGGTGCGTCCGGCTTCTAAACAAAAATCATTATAATATCAGTATATCTTTTTAACAGCGTTAACAGATATTGTCTATTGCTTCTCAGAAATTGTTTAAGCATACCCTTATGCCGCTGTTTATTTTATTACTTTTAGGTCTTTTAAGATACATACAAAATTCCCGGAATATGCTATTTAAACCTGATACTATTTCCCGTAGTTTTTTCAGCCGCTGTTCGCTGGCATGGTTACTAACGGGCGGAATAGTGATCACCGGCTGCCAGACAAAAGCACCGGAAAACGCACCTGTGAACCTGAAAACGCCGGGCATTGAATACCAGACCTATAAAGGCGCCACCGGCCGGCGTACTGCTATTACGCTGCCCGACAGCTCCCGGGTAATACTCAACTCCGCTTCTGTACTGGAGGTGCCCGCCAATTATTTACAGGGCAACCGTGCCGTGATCCTCGACGGCGACGCATTCTTTGCCGTAGTTCCATCTACCGATACTTTTACGGTTACCAGCGATAAATTAAGGGCTACTGTACTGGGCACCGAATTCAAAATGCGTTCCTTTGCCAGTCAGCATGGCGCTACCGTATACCTTCTCAACGGGAAAATCCGCGTGGGAAAATCCTATCACTCTGCCACCGATAACCAGCCGGAAATACTGGAACGGGGACAAATGATCCTGGCCAATAATGACATCGACCTGATGGAAAAAGAAACCTATCATCCCGAAGAACTGGAAACCTGGTTATCTGATACACTGCGGATCAATAATGCCAATCCTATGGCACTTTCCCGCACACTGGAAGAATGGTTTGGCGTGGAAGTGGAAATGAAGGGGGATGCTTCCAAAGCACCGGCGATTACAGATGCCGCGTTTTTTCATGCTTCATTGGAGGAGGTGCTGAATAACCTTGGTGAACAACAGCATTTCAAATATAAGATCCGCGATAATAAAGTGGTGATTACTTTTTAGTATAGGCTTTAACGTTAGATGCTTTTCGCGGAGGTTGTCTTGAGCGGAGGTTGTCTTGAGCGGAGGTTGTCTTGAGCACTGATTACACTGATTATGCTGATTATCTTGATTATCTTGATTTTACTTTTTTGATTTTATAAGGATTTGGGGAGATGGAAGCGGAGCAGGATTTGGTTTTATAAGGATTTGGGGAGATGGAAGCGGAGCAGGATTTGGTTTTATAGTGATTTGGGGAGATGGGAGCGGGTTTGGGGCTGGTTTAGAAATGGATTTTCCTGTTGAAGGAAAAGATGGTGGCATCGGGATTTTTCTTTCCCTGTATGAGGTCAGTGATGATATTGGCGGCCATCTGGCTGAAAGTGATCCCGTTGCCGCCGAAGCCCAGTGCAAAAAAGGTATGCGGCATAGGTGCGAAAGGGCCGATAAACGGGAGTCCGTCTTCTGTAGCGCCAAAGGTGCCGGTCCATTTAAACTCGGTGTGGAAGCGCAGCTCCGGGAACTTCCTCCGCAGGTCTTTTTCGAGGGCCTTTGCTTTTTGGTGGATTAGCTTATCCCGGCGGCCGGGGTTATAAAAGGGCTCATCACGCCCCCCTACCATTATACGGTGATCGCTGGTAGTACGCATGTAGAGGTAAGGGGATTTTGTTTCCCATATCAGGCAATCCTGATACCACTGTTCTTCTGCGTGATTGGGTTCACTTGCGATGGCATAAGTGGAGTTTAATTTCAGCAGCGGCGTTTTGATATATTGCAGCACCTCATATCCTGTGGCAATCACGAGGTAACGCGCCGTAACCTGGTACCCCAGTGAAGTTTTTAACACTACGCTGCGAGGACGGAAATCAATATCCACCACGGCGGTACGGTCAAATACCTGCGCACCATGTTTGATATTGTGCTGATGCAAGGCATGGGTAAGCATATATGCATCTGTTTGCGCGGCGGTATGGGAATAGATGGCAGCCGGCGCATCAAAGCCCATCTTTGCTTTTACTTTCGCCGCATCCCACCACTCCATTTTCAGCCCCAGCTCCCGGCGGGCTTCCAGTTCTTCCGATAATTTTTTTATGTCTTTGAGGTATGAAGCCAGGTACAGACTATGCTTTCTTTCAAAATGCGGGAAATGCAGGGCTTTGCAAATCTGCTCCAGCTCGTGGATAGCAGCCACAGACAGTTCATATGCCCTGTTGGCATGGTAAGTACCCACTTTATCCCGTAGTACCGATAAAGGCGTATCAATTTCATACTGCAACAGCGAGGAACTGGCTGCTGTGCTGCCAAGGCCAATGGTGCGGGCATCGGCTACCACACAGGGAATACCTGCGTTTGTGAGGGCATGGGCCGTTAAGGCGCCGGAGATGCCTCCGCCTATCACGGCCACGTGCGTACGAATATCCCGTTCCAGCCAGGGATAATTGTATGGGAGGCCGTTACGGATCAATGAATAAGGGTAACCTGACTGAAGATCCATATTTATTGATTTTACAAAAGCTGCACCAGAAATTCGTATCTTCTGTCAGCAAAATTAACTGTCATGAAAACACTAACTTTCTCAACCGGTTGTTTACTGATGGCTGTGAGTGCTTTTTCCCAAACGGCGCCCTGCTGCCATACAGATGCCATCACTGAATTTGCTGCACTGGCCAGCCAGGAAGAATTCCGCATGGCGCACAAAGATCCGCTGCCATTTACCTACCAGGGAACTACGGGCGCTGCCATCACCTTTCCTGCTACAGATGGAACACCTGCGCACGGCTTTCTGTTCAAAGCCAAAGAAACCTCCGGTAAATACCTGTTGGTGTACCAGGAATGGTATGGCGTTAACGACTACATCAAAAAGCAATCGGAACAGCTGTACAACGACCTCGGAGGCAAAGTAAATGTGCTGGCAGTGGATATGTATGATCAGAAAATAGCTACCAACCGCGAAGATGCTGCTAAATTAATGCAGGGAGCTTCCAGGGAAAGATTACAGGCCATTATGCAGGGCGCCATTAACTACGCCGGGAAAACGGCTAAAATAGCTTCTATTGGCTGGTGCTTCGGCGGCGGACTCTCTTTGCAATCGGGTTTACTGGCTGGGCCTCAAAACGCAGGCGTAGTGATGTATTATGGCATGCCTGAAAAAGATGTGAATAAACTAAAAACCCTGCAGGGACCCGTGCTGGGATTTTTCGGTAATAAAGACAAAGGCATTAACCCCCAGGTGGTGGATGAATTTGAGAAAAACATGCAGGAAGCAGGTAAAACGCTCACGGTTAAACGTTATGATGCGGCGCATGGCTTTGCCAATCCGAGCAATCCCATTTTCGACAGCGCCGCTACTGCGGATGCATATAGTCATGTGGTGCCATTCCTGAAGAAAATATTTTCATTGTAAGTGTTAAGCGGAGGGAATGTTCCCTCCGCTCAACTATTTTTATTTGCCGCCGAGCCTCAGCAGCAATTCTTTTGTTTTCCTGATACCTTCTTCTTCGGATAATTTTTCGCCTTCGTACTCAATACCCATGAAACCATTAAAGCCGGCGTCCTTCACTGTTTTGAGGATACGGGTATAGTCGATGGTTACTTCATTGCCGTTGGCATCGAAGTCGTATGTTTTTGCGCTCACGCCCTTTGCAAAGGGCATGAGCTCTGCCACTCCTTTATACCGGTCGTATTCTTCGAGGCAGGTGGTTTTAGCCCAGGCTTCCGGTGTATTGCTTTCCGGTTTGCTGCGTTTAATGCAGAAGTTACCAAGATCCGGCAGGGTACCGCAATTAGGCATGTTCACGGTTTTCATTACGCCGCTCAGCCATTCGCCGTTGGATGACATGCCGCCGTGGTTTTCCACGATCACGTTGATGTCGTGTTCCTTTCCAAAGGTGGCCAGTTTAGTGAGGCCATCCGCCGCCGCTTTGGCCACTTCTTCCGGAGTGCCTTCTCCCGCTGCGTTTACACGGATAGCATGACAACCCAGGAACTTCGCTGCTTCTACCCACTTGTAATGATTTTCAACTGCCTTCATTCTCTTCTTCACATCCAGGTCGCCCATTTCACCTTCCCCGTCGCACATAATGAGTACGCTGCGAACGCCCAGGTCGTCGGCGCGTTTCTTCATTTCTGTGAGGTAGGCCTGATCCTTTGCTTTGTCTTTGAAGAACTGGTTCACGTATTCAATGCCTTCAATGCCAAATTCATTCTTTGCGCGGGAAGCAAAATCGAGGTGATTCATTTTACCGGCAAACAACGCTTTATGGAAGGACCATTCCGCCAATGAGATCTTAAAGAAAAGTTCGCGGGCAGTGGCTTCACCGGGTTTGGCAGCTGCGGCGCTGTCGCCTTCACTTTTAGTGGATTTCCCCTCATTACAGGCGGCCAGTATAGCGGGCAACATTCCCATTCCCATGGTGTACACGCCCATTTGACGCAGGAACTGCCTGCGGTTGTTAACATTACTCATATACGTGGGTTTTAAAGTTCATTCTCCTAAAATATTCATTTACACGGGGGAAAGCAAGTTAAAACGTATAAATTTTAAGAGAAGAAAAAAAAGAGCAGTTGAAAAGGGAAGATGATCGCAGGCCGCTGCTATAGGCAGACTGCCTTAGCGGGAGATATAAATACAGATAGCTCGCCACGCTGATAAAAATCAGCGTATAACCGTGACAGTTACTCCTGCCTATTTTTAATTCCGGTTTCTTGTTGAATACCTTTTTATTTTATGTCATCCGCCAATACAGCCAGGACTCCCTGCAACACCGCTTCGTGCCGCATGATGCGGAAATGGCCATCACCGGTGATGCGGAGCGATTGTATGGCCGGGTATTGCTGCAGGTAGTCATCTATTTCCGTGGCTTTTGCAAGGGTATCGGTTGTATCATAAGCCATCCATATTTTATCGGCTTTGATATGATTGATATAGCGGTGCAGGTCCATTTCAGCAAGATCTTCTTTCAGTCTTTGCCGGATCAGTTGCTGCAGCACGGGCATTACCACCGGGTGGATACGGAACAGGCGGAGTGCTTCATTAAAAAACACGGGAGCGCTCAATGCCGTGCTGAGCATCAGCAGGCGGGGCACGTGTACATTTTTGCGGGAGAGTGTGAGTGCGGCATTGAGTCCGCCGAACGAATGGCCAACGATAGCGTGCAGGGGTCCTTCCTGTTGCATCACCTGTTCCAGTACATGCATCCATTGTACCAGGTTGGTGCGTTTGCCCCCGGAGAGGCCGTGTGCCGGCCCATCGTAGGATACCACCTGGTAGCCCTGTTGCACCAGTGAGCTGATGAGTTGTTTAAAATGGAGGGGGCTGCCACCCCAACCGTGGAGCAGTAATACTTTGGGGCCTGTGGTTCCCCATCGGTAGGTGGTTACTTTCAGGGGAGCGTTATCAAACGGATAGCTGGTTACCTGCAAATGTTGCAATACCGCCTGATCGCGGAACTGCTGATGTACCGGCCGGAGCTTCAATGCGGGCGGTGTGCAGTACAGCCGGTAAAACAGTTTGGCCGTGGTAACCGGGAACGGGCGGCTCATGGCGGATAATATCGCGCCGGTCATCCGCAGTGACAATGGTAAAACCTGGTGTTGCATTATAGACCGATTGGTTTATTTTTAGAACAAAAAAAAGTTAAAGAGAATGCTGCCTGATTTCTTCTCTTAACGCTTCCAATACCACGAGCATTTGTTTATTATGTCCGAGCACGCTGCTTACGAGTATAGCGCCTTCCAGCATGGTAAACATCCGGATAGCAAATTTCCGTTCGTCCCAGTCTTTTTCAAACTCGCCATGCTCCTTGCCATACTGCACCATTTTAGCGATGCGCGACTGGTAATAGAGCACCAGCTCACTCACCTTTCTTTTCAGCCCCGGATTAGTATCATCCGCCTCGACGCCGAAGTTGAGCATCGGGCAACCGCCGGCGATCTTTTGTTCCTCCGGGTAGCGGGCATAATACTGAAACAGCGCCTCAAATTTCCCGGCCGAAGTATTAGCCGTGGCCGTCACCTGCCGCAGGTTCAGCTTCTCCTCTTCAGCGATATAATCGAACACCTCCATCACTATTTCCTCTTTGGAGGAAAAGTTCCCGTACACGCCGCCCTTCGCCAACCTGGTGGCTTTGAGGATGTCACTGATAGAAGTACCGGCCACCCCCTTTTTATTGAAAATAGGAGCGGCTTTTTCTATGATGAACTGGCGCGTTTTTTCTGCTTTACCCATGTGAGGACCAAATTAGACCAATTGGTCCATTCCAACAAATATTTCTCCCGCGCGGATTTTGTCTTTCTCAGGATTACGCTGATTTTACTGATTACCTGGATTTTTACTTTTGGATTTTTTTTGATTTTTAGATTTTTATTAAACAATAGTTAAGGGAGATAAAAGCGAATATCCGCTTCTATCTCCCTTAATCCTTTATAAAATCCCAAAGTAAAAATCCAGGTAATCAGTAAAATCAGCGTAATCCTGAGAAAGACAACATCCGCGTTAGAAATTGAAGATGCGTTCAATCGCAGGCGCATAGGCCGCCCCAATGGGGATGGGAATGTTTTTGATGTAAAGGGAGTTGCGGTCGGCGCGTTCAATTTTTTTATTGGCTACAATGTAGGAGCGGTGCACACGGGTGAAGGAGCCGATGGGCAGCAGGTCTACCGCTTCCTGCATGGAAAGGCGGGAGATGAGCTTGCGGTCGGTGAGGATGAAGTTCACATAGTTGCCGGCGCTTTCAAGGTAAAGGATATCATCGAGTACAATACGGAATTGTTCGTAGCCGCTTTTCACGAAGATGTAGTCTGTTTGTTCCTTGCCTGGGGCGGGGCCATTTTGTTGCTTCAGTTGCAGCAGGTTATTGGCTTTGTTGCAGGCTTTCATGAAACGTATCAGGGAAAAGGGTTTGAGCAGGTAATCGATCGCGTCGAGCTCAAAGCTTTTCACCGCATGTTCTGAATAGGCGGTCGTAAAAACCGTCATGGGCGGATGAGGGAGACTGGATAAAAAATCCAATCCGGATATATCCGGCATTTTGATATCCAGGAAGAGCAGGTCTACTTTTTCTTTGCTGAGAAAGTCGATGGCTTCAAAAGCATTGGTAAAAAAACCCTTCATTTCCAGGAAGGGAACCTTGGCAGCGTGATTTTTGATAACAGCCAGCGCCACCGGTTCATCATCTATCGCAATAGCAGTCATCTTTGGCTATTTTACGGGTAAGCAATACAGGGATCTAACTAATTTTGCCGAGCAATAATCTCCGGGCTTGCTGCCAGAGATTCTGGTACTGGCCGTTTTCGCGGCTTTGCCACTCTTTTACGAGGGCGTCGGCCTGTTCGCGGCGCAGGTCGCGGGTAGATTCAAACAGGTGGTCCACCGTTTCCTTGTCGGCTGCCAGTGCGGCGGCCTGGTAGTGTTCCATTAATTCCTGGCTGGTATCTGTTTGCAGCCTTGCGGAGGCTACGCCCTGGGCGGTGGCGGCAGCCAGCTTTTCATCGTATTCTCCTTTGGGCATCAGTATTTTGCTGAGCAACGGCATTACTTCAATGAGGGTAATGATAAATACAATGAGGCGATAACGTTGTTTTACCGGCGGATGCGTTTCGGTGAGCTCATTCAGGGCTTCTATCTGTGCCAGGAATCCGTTGGTGAGGGTACCGACATATACGGATTCTTTCACGCTGTCGACGCTGTGCATACGGGCCATTTGTGCCTGCAGCTGTTGCTGCTGCGGCTCCCAGGCTCTTTGCATGGCCTGCAGCTCCTCTTCTGATTTGAGGTAAGCCGATTTTTTTACGCGGGCAATGTCCGACTCTCCTATTCTGCCGGAGCCACCGGTGCCATCGGTTTCTTTGATATAACCATCTTTATATACTTTCAGCTCCGCGGTTTTTTGCGCCAGCTGCTGTTTGCCCTGATCAAGGGATTGCTGCAGGGTGGCCATCTGGCCGGCATTGAGCTTTACCAGCTGCGCCCGGTAGGCATCGAGCTTTGCCTGCTTGCCAAGTTCCAGCTGGGTATCAATATCTTTCTTAAATAACATTAACACCACCGGCTGGGAAATAAACAAACCTATGGTAACGGCGAGGACTAAACGAAATATTACCGGCATCACTTTTATGTTGCCGTTGGTACGGGACATGGCAGCGATGAGGGTACGGTCGACCGATAAAATAGCGAAGCCAAAAAACAGCGCCAATCCGGCCACCACCATGTCATCGTTTACGATGGTGGAAAAGAAATAGCCCCACGACAGCGTAGCAAACATCCACGTAACCAATACTGATACACCAATGATCCGGTACCGCTCTTTCTCGGTTTTACACTCCTGCAAAACATCGGCATCAGCAGCGGCCAGCCACCACAAAAAGCGCGTCATGCCATCAGGCCCGGGTACCACTTCTTCTTCTTTTTTCATTTACTTATTTATTAACATCAATAGTCAGATGGATAAAAAACTCAGTAGCCGTGTGACGGATACTCAGCTCGTGCCGGTGCGGATACAATAAATTTAGTCTTTCTTTTACATTATTCAAACCAATGCCCATTCCCTCCCTTTCCGGATCATTTTCCGGGCGGGGATGCACACTGTTATACACATCAAAGAAGATCTGATCAGTCGTACAGCTCAGGGAAATCACGATGCGAGAGCGATGCCGCAGGCTGATCCCGTGCTTAAACGCATTTTCCACGAAAGGGATCAGCAACATCGGCGCAATTTCATGCTGGCATTGGCTTTCATCTATATTTACCTCTATCAGGATATCGGGCGATGACAATACGCGCAGGCGTTGCAGGGCGATATAATTTTGCAGGTAAGCCACTTCCTTATCCAGTGGAATTTTTTCCAGGTGGTTATCATGTAGCATAAACCGCATCATATCACCCAGTTTCTGGATGCCTTCGCTGGTGCGGGCAGCCTCTTCCTGGAGGGCGGTTCCATACAGCGTGTTAAGGGCATTGAATAAAAAGTGCGGATTGATCTGGGAACGGAGGAAGTCGAGGTTGGCAGTGGAATGCCCGAGCGCCTTTTTCAGCGTTACCACCGTGTTCACCTGCTTCCGGCGGCTTTTAAACAACAGCCAGCAAACAGGCAGTACAATGCCTGCCGATACCGCGATGCCGATAAAAGCCAGCGCCACAAACCAACCGCCGTCGCGGTGCACCAGTGCGCGGCATATCAGCGCCAGCAACACGTTGCTTCCCAGGATGGTGAAAACAATATCCCGGATCAGGAGGCTTTTATTCCGGTGAGTGTCCTCGAAAGCGGGAAATACCTGGTAACGGAGAATAAAGAACACGGCAATCTGCGAAGGACCAAAGAAAAAGATCATCAGCGCCATATCCCGGGAATCGGAGAACGACAAACAAAACAATACCACAAATACGCCGGCAGCCCAGCAAATTTCTGTGAGCATCTGCCTGAAAGCCATATCCGTTGCAATGCGCGGATACAGCATACTCACCAGCGCTTTCCGGAAATAATAATATGCCACATACAGCACGCCGGAAAAGACCGTAGTAATGAAAGCTGTCTTTGCAAAATACATATGCGCCCCCCGCACCGTGTCATATACGCCTAACAGGTAGCCGTTGTAATAGGAGTTGGCGACCATCATCATCGCGAAATAAAACAACCCTACCGGGATCAGCAGCAATATGCCACCCAGCCATTTTCCCTTCTCCAGGAACTCCGGTACAATGACAAAGTTCACCAGCAGGAAACTCACATATACCAGTGTAACCCGTCCCATTGAGGGCAGCAGGTAATGAATGTAATAATCGAATACCTGGTGGTAAGTGTCGAATTTTCTACCATAGATGTCCTGCAATTCAAATACGTTATACACAATGCTGGGATATAGGATCGAAAACATCAGCAACACAAAAATGGCGGTTACGATGCCAAATTCAATTTTCTTAAATTGATTCATAAGGTTGATGTATTTAGGGCAATAATAGCATTTGTTGCCATGCAGCAGGGGCAAAATGGGATGAAAGTAGTGTAATCCGGTATGAAATGGGCTTTGACAGTAAGAATTATAATAAATCGGTAATCTTTATTATTTTCATCGCCTCAACAAGCCCGATATGAGCACTTCCAACAGACGTAAATTTTTAGGAACCGCAGCAGCGCTTGCCGCTGGTACTGCCGCTGCCGCAGCAATCCCCTCAACAAATATGGAAAAGAAATACCCGATTGTGCATCATGTGTTCTTCTGGCTGAAGAACCCGGATTCCAAAGAAGACCGCGACAAACTGGTGGCCGGTGTAAAAACCCTGTCGAAAATTGAAACCGTTCGTGACCTGCGTGTAGGCGTGGTAGCGAGTACCGAAAAACGCGATGTTGTGGATAACAGCTGGGGCGTATCAGAGCTGATCTTTTTCAGTGATCTCGCCGGACAGGCCACCTATCAAACCCACCCCATACACCTGGAGTTTATTAAAAACTGTAGTCATTTATGGGAGAAAGTAATCGTTTATGATGCCGTAGAGGTATAAAAAAATATCATGGCAACGGAATACTGGATGAGCGGGCCGGTAGAAAACATACCGGCATTATTGCAACCCGTGGCGCATGCGTTATTGCAGGCCAACCAGGAAATAAATACCCTGATGCAGGATTTCCCGGAAACACTTTTATGGGAAAAACCGGCGGGACTGGCCTCGCCGGGATATCATCTTCAGCATGTGAGCGGTGTGCTCGACCGGCTGTTTACCTACGCCAGGGCGGAAGCGCTCAGTCAGCAGCAATTTGCCGCCCTGGCCGGTGAAGGTAATCCAGGCGCCACCCTCCACGATTTGCTGGATCATTTCAATGCACAGGTACATCAATCGCTGATGCAATTGTCGGCCACCCCGGAAAACACCCTCACCGATTTCCGGGGCGTGGGCAGAAAACAACTCCCCTCCACCGTATTGGGATTACTATTTCATGCTGCGGAACACACCATGCGGCATACCGGGCAACTACTGGTTACGGTAAAAGTACTGCTGGAAATGCATGCCCGTTGAAAGCAGAGAAGCATTACCCTTCATGTAAATCCGGATTGTTTTTATCCGTAAAACTATAAATTAGCCCTATGAAACGCTTATTCCTCCTTTCCCTCGTGTTGGGTTGTTATACCGGCATGCAGGCACAGCAAACGCAGAAACCACCTTTACACGGCAAAAACTGGATGGCCGTAACCGGCAAGCCACTGGCTGCAACAGCCGGCGCCATGATCTTCCAGCAACACGGCAACGCCGTGGATGCCGCCTGCGCTATGCTTGCCGCTACCTGTACCATGTGGGATGTGCTCAGCTGGGGCGGAGAAACACAGGCACTCATATACAATCCGAAAACAGGAAAAGTAATTGCCATCAATGCCCTGGGCGTGGCGCCTACAGGCGCTACTCCCGCCTTTTATAAAGGAAAAGGATACGACTTCCCACCTGAATACGGTCCCCTGGCAGCAGTAACACCGGGAACTGCAGGTGGGTTGTGCTACATGCTGGCAGAATATGGCACTCTCAGTTTAAAACAGGTATTAGCGCCCGCCATGGAAATGGCCGCCGGCTACCCGATAGAAGCACAAACCGCCAATAGTATTGAACGCGGGAAAAAATATATCAACGAATGGCCTTACAGCAAAGCTGTTTTCCTGACACATCCCGGCGAAAAAAGAGAAGCCCCGGAGGCAGGAGAAATTTTTGTGCAGAAAGACCTCCTCGCTACCCTCACCAAAATGGTTGAAGCCGAGCAGGAAGCACTGCGTAAGCATAAAAGCCGGAAAGAAGCCATTATGGCGGCATACGACCGCTTCTACAAAGGCGACATTGCGAAGGAATTTGTGCGTGGCTGCCAGGAGCAGGGCGGCCTGATCACCCTGGAAGACCTGGCCCGCTGGAAGCCGGTGGAAGAAGAACCGCTGCATATTAATTACAAAGGCATAGAGGTGTACAAACTGCAGGAATGGACGCAGGGACCTATGCTGCTGCAAAGCCTGAACATCCTGGAAAATTTTAACCTGAAATCGATGGGGTATAACTCCACTGAATATATTCATACGTTGTATCAAACCATGAACCTCACTTTTGCGGACCGTGATTTTTATTACGGCGATCCTGCGTTCAATACCAATCCTGCTATCAAAGGATTGCTGAGCAAAGAATACGGCAAGGCGAGAGCGAAACAGATGAATCTTGCGCAAAATGATGCCAATGCAGGACCGGGCGATCCCTATCCTTTCATGGGCAAAACCAATCCTTACCTGCATTTCCTGGAGGAGCGCAAGCAGCTGACAGATACCAGCAACGGCCGCAAGCCCGGCGGATTTGTTCCCAAACATGACGCCACTATGCTGCAGCATGGAAATGCGGACCAGCAATATGCTGCCAATGCCTTGTCAACAGAGGGAGATCTAAATCAGCTGTATGCCGGCAATACACCCGACAGCGCCTATATGGACCGGCTGTGGCGCGGCACCACCAGCGTAGAAGCAGCAGATAAAGACGGCTGGGTAGTATCTATCACGCCCAGCGGCGGTTGGCTGCCTGCCTGTATTGCCGGTAAAACGGGTATAGGAATGAGCCAGCGGGCGCAGAGTTTTGTATTGGATTCTGCCATTTGCCCTTTTAATGTAATTGCGCCCGGTAAACGTCCGCGGGTAACGCTTACGCCTTCGATGGCGTTGAAAGACGGCAAGCCTTTCCTGGCTTTTGGTGTGCAAGGTGGCGATACGCAGGACCAGAACCTGTTGCAGTTTTTCCTGAACGTGGTGGAATTTGGGATGACCGTGCAGCAGGCTACAGAAGCCGCGAATATCAATACCAACCAGTTGTGGTTGTCGTTAGGCGGTACTACCATCAAAGACAGGGAGCCGCGGCCGGGAAGCATTCTGCTCAATAATAATACCTCCGAAAAAACACGCAAAGCCCTGGAGCAAATGGGTTATCACCTCACTTTCGGAGAGCGTACCAGCGGCCCCATAAACGCCATTTACATGGATCGTGTACACGGCAGTTTATGGGGTGGCAGCAGTAATCATGGAGAAGATTATGGAATAGGGTGGTAAGTAAATTGCTCCCGGGTCCATACTTCATGAATAGGATCTCCTTTTGAGCTTTTGCCGCTGTGGTCCCAGTTGTTGCCGTTTACGCTGCCTTTAAAAGACAGTTCAGCGCCAATACGGGAGCTATCGCGGGAAAAGAACTCGATTTTTTCGGTGTAGGTACCGTTATCAAAAGTATAGGTACCTCCACCGGAACCAAAGAACTCGCCTGTTTCCTGGTTGATGGCGACCCATTGAAAGCGGGTGCCCGTCAGTATTTTCATGGTGCGCCTCGCACTGTTGGGAATGGGTGTCATCTTACCTTCTCTTTCCCGTGAAGTAATTTGCCAGCTGCCGGCCAACGGGCCGGTGCCATCGTCGATACGCGTCCACTCCTGTTTTCCACCACCGGGACTGCTGGTGATCAGCTGCCCGTTTTCCATGCCTACCGGCACGGTTGTTTTTTGCCCTACCTGCGAGGCATTGGCCGTGTTAAAAAGAATGGCTACATCTACCTGCGTGTCACCCGCCTGTTTCCAGGTTCCTCCATATGAAGCAATGAAACGCTGGTTATTGTAATCGGTGACTGTAAACCAGTTGGGCGTAATCAGCAACACGCTGGTTACATCGCCGGTCGCTGATTTCCAGGCGCCTAAGGGTGAGTCTTGTGCGCTGAGTATACCCAGGCAGGAACAGCATAACGTAAATAACAGGAGTAGTTTTTTCATAACATAGCATTTGTGTACTTAAGATAAGCAAACAAACGCAGTAATTAAGCGGTTTCTCCCTGTGGTATGAACACGTTTTATTTATACAGATGCTGGTCCTGTATATAATCAACACCCTGTTTTTTGAGATAAGCGATTCCCCATTCGCTGACAAATTCATACAGGGGAGCCAGTGATTTTCCTTCGGTGGATAAGTAGTATTCCACGCGGTATGGCTTTTGGGTAATCACATTCTTTTCAATCAGCTTATCGCGTTCCAGTTCTTTAAGCTGCTGGCTAAGCATCTTTTCTGAGATGCCCGGCAGGTTATCTCTTATTTCAGCGTAACTTTTTTTAGTAAAGTAATGCAGGTGGAAGAGGATTAACAGTTTCCATTTCCCTCCAATAAATCCGAGTGTTACATCTACCGGGCAGGTGTATGTTTTATTGTTCAGTGTGATCATCATCAACCGTGTAAAGTGGTTTCGCTATGCTTCTTCCAGTACGCGCTTCAGGATATTCAGGTACCCGATATGTTGTTCCGCATAGGAACTGCTTTCGGAGAGCTGTGCCCAGGCAATTTGCCGTTCAAGGGCGATATTGATCACCGGCTTATTGGCTTCTTCAATTACGCCTTCATCTGCCAGCTGGCCAAAGCCGGCGGCAATTACTGAAGCATCCAATGTGAAAATAAAGTGCTGGTCATCAAAAGCAGGATCTTCTTTCATACGTATGATCAGATCCCGGTCCAGCAGCGTTTCGTTATACTCTTCAAAGGCCATTTCCCCTACCGATTCGATGGTCCATTTTAAGCATTCAATGGTAGGCGTGGAAGGATATTCCCGGCGCCATTCCCGGAATGAGGCAAGCCCGGTGTCTCCTTCATCTGATCCGAAAGGGGCCAGTTCATCAGCGGGATCCCAGAAAAAGTCTTCAGGTATCAGGGCAATAGCTCGTGCATGTGCATGATCTTTATCTATGCCATAGATTTCGTCCTTCATAAGATATGTTGTTTTAAATTACGCTTTACCCCACCCATCGGCATTTGAGCAGGTTTCGATGCCATGCCTTGTATACCGCTCAAATTCTTCTCCAAATAATTCCTGGTATACCATATACCCGATAAATCCTACAATTTCTGCTTCTGCATCGCAGGTGGCTTTTGAAGGATTTTCGTCGATCATTTCATAGTACGTTTTCCCCATTCCTACAATAAAACACCTGCAATAAAGGAAACCGTCATCTGATCCATCGGTATATGCATGGATATCTTCCCGGTCGATCTGAAATAATTTTTCCTCCATGATGTGATTAAACCCTGTCAGCTCTTCCTTATCCAATTGGAGCAGGATATCCCGGATATTATTGGTAATAACGCCGTATACTTCCCCGGTCAGGTCTTCGATCAATACCGCATCATTGGTTTTCAATGCTGTATTGCGCATATCCCGTAATGCCGGGGATGCAGCCCACGCTTCTTCAATAATCTGCCAGAATTTAAATTCATTCATAAGAGTAGCAATTAATGATCATTAAGAATTAACTGTAAGATATACATAGGAAACGCAGTGTAAATGCGTAGTAAAAAAAGCGGTCAGTGATCCGGTATCCCTTGAAAATACACAATAATTTTCTTTCTTTTCTACCCATCTGCTAAAACTTTCCTCCTGTATAAATTATTTTATTATTAATTCCCTGTCCCCTAAATTTACCGGGTTATTGTTTTTGTGAGGGTACAAAACTTCCAGCTTTGCCAGACATTTCCCTGAATGACGAACATGATTTGCTGCAGAAAGTTGCCATGGGTGACGGGGATGCGTATACCATCCTGTTCAGGCATTACAGCGGACAGGTGTATGATGTGGCCATGCTTTACCTGAGAGACAGCAGCCTGGCCAGGGAAATTGTACAGGAAGTTTTTATGAAGGTATGGCTGAAAAAAGCCGATATGTCCCACATAAAACAGTTTAAAGATTACCTGTTTATCCTTACCCGCAACCATATTTACGACGGCTTCAAAAAGCAGCTGGTAAGGCTGAAAGCCTACGATTTCCATCTGAAAAACCAGCCGGAAGCACAGAATGATACCGATCACCTGTTGCTGCAACGGGAATACGACGCCATCCTGGACAAAGCCGTGTCCGGTCTGCCTCCGGAGCGAAAAAAGGTGTACCTCGCCCGTAAACAGGGCTGGAGCAACGAGGAAATTTCCCAACAGCTCAATATATCAGTACATACCGTTAAAAAGCAAATGAGCCTTGCTATGCACGCTGTACGGGCTTTTGTAAAGTCCAGGCTGCAAAATGATATCGTTCCCTTCCTCCTGTTTTTAATCCTCTTCCGCAAATAACATCTTCCCCGAAAAAAAAATTTCATCCCGGATACTCCTTTTTTACCGGTTGATCGTCTTTACCCCATATCACCCTTCCAAAATCGCTGATAATGTCCATAACGGAAGTACAGTTATTGCTTGAAAAATATAAGAATGGCCGGATCAGCCAGGAAGAACTGCTGCGCCTGAAAGCGATGGTAGCCGGAAACGACTACGAGCCGGAAATCAAAGCAGATATCCTGTCGGCACTGTACAACAGCGGGACGCCGCAAAGCGGTCTGTCTGCGGAAGATGGTGAAGCCATTTTACAAAACATCCTGCAAACAACGCCTCCCCGCGCTGCCGGCAATACCCGCAGAATAATCTGGTATGCAGCCGCAGCAACCTTGCTGGGAGCCACGCTGGTCACAGGCGCACTTTATATGAAACGGCAGCAACAGCCCGTTATAGTGGCTGCTCCGAAAGCCAATCCCCTGGCGCCCGGCACCAACACCGCCGTACTGGTACTGGCAGATGGTAAAACCATTCCGCTGGACAGCGCCAACACCGGCGCACTGGCCAAACAGGGCAACAGCAGCATCGTAAATTCAGTGCAGGGCCTTGCCTATAAAGCAGAAGGCGCCACCACGGAAGTGGTGTATAACACCGTAGTAACTCCCCGTGGCGGGCAATACCAGCTTACCCTGGCTGATGGCACTAAAGTATGGCTAAACGCCGCCAGCAGCATCCGCTTCCCTACTGCATTCAGCGGGAAAGAACGGCTGGTGGAGATTTCCGGGGAAGGTTATTTCCAGGTAGCCGCCAATGCGCAGCAACCATTCCGGGTGAAAGTAAAAGGCAATCCTGATATGGAAGTAAATGTGCTCGGCACCAGCTTCAATATCATGGCCTATACCGATGAGAAAAACATTACCACTACCCTGGAAAGCGGCGCTGTTCAACTGGTGCATGGCAACATCCGGAGCGTGCTGCAACCCGGCTACGGCGGCAGCCTGAACACCGGCGATGCCGCATTCACCATCGAAAAAGCAGACCTGGAACAGGCACTGGCCTGGAAAGAAGGCAAATTCAGGTTCCGTAATACCAGCATACAAACCATCATGCGCCAAATTGCCAGATGGTATAATATAGAGGTTACCTATGAGGGTGATCTGTCGGATATCCGCTTAACAGGGATCATTTCCCGGCGGGAAAATGCAGCTTCTTTATTAAAGATTCTGTCAACAACAAAACGGGTTCACTTTGATATTAATGACAACCGGGTCGTGGTAGCACCATACGATCCTGAGCAATAGACGCTATTTGTCCACTTATGAATTGATCATTTTTAAATTTATTTAGGTTATGAAGACGTAAATAATTCCACTGCCGGTTGTAAAAAAAAACCGGAAGCAGTGCAATGCTCCCGGCTATAGAAGGCAACCCAACTCCCTGAATCATTTAGAAAATTGAATTATTAAGCCAACAACACAAAAGTATGGAACTACTTGGTACCTGCAAAGTCCCCGGGAAAGGAGGACGTATGCAAAGAAAATTACTGTTGATTATGCGATTAACTGCAATACTGACACTGGTATTCACCCTTAATCTGAGCGCCAAAACCTTCTCTCAGTCTGTTACCATCAAAGGGAAACGTCTTCCCCTTTACGATGTTTTCAACAGCATCAGCCGCCAGACAGGTTATGAATTCATTTATGATGAGAAGCTGCTGGAGAAAGCGCCGCCGGTAAATCTGAATATGAACCAGGCCTCCCTCACAGAGGTGCTGAATGCCTGTTTGAATAACAAACTGTTTAACTACAACATTGTAGATAAAACAATTGTAATCAGCCCGAAGGCTAAAGCAATGGTGCCCGCCGCCGCGGTGATAGCTGCCATCGACATACAGGGCAAAGTGACCGACACCAAAGGTCTGCCACTTGTAGGCGCATCTATCCAGGTAAAAGGCACCAGCAAAGGCACTGTTACCAACACCCAGGGCACCTTTACCCTGGCCGCCAATCCCGGCGATGTGCTGATCATCAGCATCATAGGATATGAAAGCAAACAGGTAACCGTAGGGAATGATCCCAACATCCAGGTAACGCTGGCTGTACAGGACAGCCAGTTAGGCGCTGTAGTGGTAACGGCCCTCGGTATCAAAAGATCCGAGAAATCCATTACCTATTCCGCCCAGCAACTGGATGGACTGGAACTTACCAAAGCGAAAGATGCGAACCTTGTAAATACGCTGAACGGCAAAGTGGCAGGGTTAACTATTTCTTCCAGCGCTTCCGGTGTAGGCGGTTCTGCCAAAGTAATCCTGCGCGGCAGCAAATCAGGATTGGGCAGCAACCAGGCTTTGTATGTAATTGACGGTGTGCCGATGAACAACACCATCACAAACCAGCCGGGAAGTATTTATGGTGGCAGCTCCTCTTATGATGGCGGCGACCCTATCTCCAACCTCAACCCGGAAGACATTGAAAGTATCTCCGTACTGAAAGGCGCATCCGCAGCCGCTCTTTACGGCAGCCAGGGCGCCAACGGCGTAATCATTGTTACTACCAAAAGTGGTAAAGTGGGGCGCACTACTATCAATATATCATCCGGATTCAATGTTAGCCAGGCTGCCTATAAGCCAAAGTTCCAGAACAACTATGGCCAGTCGGCCGACCCAACCACCAAAAGCTGGGGCAGCAAAATCAGCGGCGCAACCGATAATGTATCCGATTTCCTTCAAACAGGACGCAACTTCACCAACGCCATCAGCCTGGCCGGTGGTTCTGAAAAAGCGCAAACTTATTTTTCTTATGCCAATACCTCCGCGCGAGGTTTAGAGGCAGGCAATAAACTCGGTCGTCACAACCTGAGCTTCAAAGAAACCGGTCACTTTCTGAATGATAAACTCACCGCTTCTGCAGATGTGAATTACATGACCCAGAAAATTGACAACACGCCTTTGTCCGGGTTTTACTTCAACCCCCTCACCGGTTTATATCTTTTCCCGCGCGGAGTGGATATCAGCCCTTACCGGGACCAGTATGAAATTCCTGATCCTTCCCGGAATAACCTCATGGTGCAGAACTGGCCTTTTTCAGAAGATGTGCAGCAGAATCCCTGGTGGATCCTCAACCGCAACACCAATTCGCTTTCGCGCAACAGGATACTCGCCAATGCCAGCCTGAAATATGACATCAACTCCTGGTTGAATGTACAGGGAAGAGGAAGTATTGACCGTATGAATGATGTGTATGAGCAAAAGATATACGCCGGCACTCAAACCACGCTGGCCTCCAAGAACGGCGGTTATAACTATACCAACAATACCACTACGCAACAATACGGAGACCTGATCGCCAATTTTAATATCCCGGCAAATGATTTTCATTTTACGGGTATCGTTGGCGGTAGTATCCGCGATGTTAAAACAAACGGTATCTATTTCGCAGCAGGTCAGGAAGGTTTATATCTCCCGAATATATTCACCATCCAGAACATGAAAACGATCAACGCAGCGAACTCCGGTAGCTCACAGGAGAAACACAGCCAGTGGCAATCTGTTTTCGGAAGTGTGAATATTTCTTACAAAGACTGGGCATACATGGATCTGACGGCAAGGAATGACTGGGCCTCCAACCTGGCGTTTACCAACCAGTTATCTTACTTTTATCCATCAGTGGGATTGAATGTAATCCTCACCCAACTGCTTAAAATGCCAGAGGCTATTACCTACGGTAAGATCCGTGGTTCCTATGCTATTGTAGGCAATTCTCCGCTGGCCTACCAGAGTAATACACCGGATAACCTGATCAATACCGGCGGTAACGTAAAAGTGAATACCACAGCTCCATTCAGGGATCTGAAACCGGAAAAAACAAAGTCACTGGAACTGGGTACAGAATGGCGCTTTTTCGACAGCCGTCTGAGCGTGGATCTCACTTACTATAAAACCAATACCACTAACCAGACCATGGAAATTGCCGCACCTAATGCAACCTTGTATAACACCTACTTTATTAATGCAGGTGATATCCAGAACCAGGGTGTAGAAGCCATGATACGGTATGATGTGTTGCGCGATACAAAACTGAAGTGGAATACTGCTTTAAACTATGCAGTAAATGACAACAGGATCATTTCCCTGTCGCCGTTTGTAGACCGTTTCAGCCTGACCGGCGACGGCACCGGCGCCAACTACGCTTCACAATTTAAGGTAGGCGGTTCGTTTGGCGACATTTACGGTACGGTGTTAAACCGTGATGCACAGGGACGTGTGATCATTAACAATGGCGCTCCTTCTCTCGCAGGCGGCCAGATGCAATATCTTGGTAATGCCAATACCAAATGGCAATTAGGCTGGAACAATAATTTTGCATACAACAACTTTACCTTATCCTTCCTGATAGATGGTAAGTTTGGCGGACAGGTAATGTCTGTAACTCAGGCAATGATGGACGGATACGGCGTTTCTGCTACTTCCGGCCAGGCAAGGGATGCCGGTGGCGTAAAAGTAAACGGGGCAGATGCCAATGGCAATCCGGTTACCTCTGTGGATGCAGAGAAATGGTACAATGTGGTAGGCGGCAGAACGGGTGCTTCCGGGGAATATATGTACAGCGCTACTACTGTAAGACTGAGAGAAGCATCGCTGGGATATACCATCCCGTTGAAAAGCAATGCAGTGAAGGCACTGAAGGTATCTGCCAACGGCCGTAACCTGTTTTACTTCTCTAAGAAAGCTCCATTCGATCCTGAGCAAACCATGTCTACCTCCAATGGTCTGAGTGGTGTGGATGTATTTATGTTACCTGCTTCCCGCAGCTATGGCGTTACTGTAAATGCCACTTTCTAATCATTTACCGCAAAACTGAAAACGATGAAACTGTATAATAAAATGAAGCGTTACAGATCTGGTTTACTGGTGGCCACTGCCGCCCTGGTAACCGGGATGAGTGCATGTACCAAAAACTTTGAACGTTATAATACCGACAATACCGGCGTAACGGATGGTCAGCTGGGACCCGATTTTAATTCACTGGGGCTGTACCTTAAATCCGCGCAGATGTCGATCCTGAACTTTTCCGGCGGCGGGGATCCCAACTCTTACCAGGTACAACAGAACCTCAATGCCGACTGTTTTTCCGGTTACTTTATGACACCCAATCCATTCAGCAGCTCCAATAATACTAATTACGGCCTGGTGCCGGGCTGGAATGGGGAAGCGTATAAAGTGGGTTATCTCAATGTGATGTCGCCGGTAGTGAAGCTGAGGGCAAGCGGCATAGATAAAAACTTCCCGGCAGTATGGGCAGTGGCGCAGATAATACAGGTAACCGCCATGAGCCGTGTAACCGATATTTACGGCCCTATTCCGTATAGCCGTGTAGGTGAAGGCCTGTCATCTGTTCCATACGACAGCCAGCAGGATGTATACAAGCGTTTCTTTGCACAGCTGGACACCGCAACAGAAAGTTTGCGCGCCCAGGTTAACAGCGGCACGCAGCTACCTTTCGACTTTTCCAATTTTGATGTTGTTTACAACGGCAATTTTGCGCAGTGGCTGCGCTTCGCTAACTCGCTGCGGTTACGCCTGGCCATGCACATCGTAAAAGCTGATCCGGCCAGCGCAAAAACGGAAGCAGAGAAAGCGCTGAACCCTGCCAGCGGCGGCATCATCACCGATAATGCCGATAACATGACCGTAAAAGTAACCGGCGACTTTACCAATCCACTTGTTTTCATTGCGAAAAACTGGGCAGACATCCGCATCGGCGCCTCTTTGCAGTGCTACCTCACCGGTTTTAAAGACCCGCGGGTTTCAAGGTACATGGACAAAGCCACTGATCCTGCCACCGGGCTTAAAGGCGTATACAAAGGCATCCGTATCGGTAGCCTGGTAGATAAACCGAAATACCAGACCTATTCTTCCTTAAATACAGAAGATGGCGCTTCTCCTGCTTTTACCCTGAAAACGCCAATGCAGGTAATGACTGCCGCAGAAGTGTATTTCCTGCGCGCAGAAGCAGCTGTAAGAGGCTGGAGCAATGCAGGCGGTAGTGCGCAACAATTGTATGAGCAAGGAGTTACTACGTCCATGGCGCAGTGGCAGGTAAGCGCTCCCGGCTATCTTGCCAATGATTCAAGTCATGCCGATGCTTACACCGATCCTAAGAATGCAGCGAATAATATAGGCAGTCCATCTTCCATTACTATTAAATGGAATGAAGGCGATGATGTGGCTAAGAAAATGGAACGCATCATTACACAAAAATGGTTGGCCATGTTCCCCGAAGGACAGGAAGCGTGGACAGAATTCCGCCGTACCGGCTATCCTAAATTGTTCCCGGTAGTGAACAACAATAGCGGTAATACCATTGACGCGGCCATACAGATCCGCAGACTGCCATTCCCGCAAAATGAATATAACACCAATCCTGCTGCAGTGGCGGCTGCCGTGCAGCTGCTGAGTACACCGGCAGATAACGGGGGTACCCGTCTCTGGTGGGATAAATAAAAATAAAGAGCATTTAAGGAGATGGCCGGTAAATGGCCGGCCATCTCTTCTATTACTATCTTTAAGTTAACCTGAGCATACGTTTGTTATAAGAGCCACCAGACCGGAAAACCCGTAACCAAAATTTGAACCCAGATTTCCTGATCATTTAAACATTCATTCCATTATGAAAAAACAATTTCACCCGTTACGGCTATTGGCCGTAGGAATGGCGTGCGCCGCCCTGTTTTTTACCGCCTGTAAAAAAGAAAACAACACCAGCATTTCAACCGATCCCGGCAAAATCGCCACCGGCGCGCATGTAGAAACCGTTACCAAAGCCGGAGGCATGTCCGTTTGCTATGTGGAAGTAAACAGCAACAGTTTACTCAATACCGGCAAGTACACCTTAACCACCGGCGGGCAACAGCTGTTTGATATTGCCATTATTTTTGCCGCCAATATCAACTACAACACCAGTACCCAGAAAGCCGTGCTGTACAACAATCCCAACGTATCCAACGTGCTGGCCAACAAGGCTACGCAAATTGTGCCCCTGCAAAATAAAGGGATGAAAGTATTGCTGTCTATTCTCGGCAATCACCAGGGCGCGGGCTTCTGTAACTTCACCAGCAGAACCGCTGCACGTGCCTTTGCCCAACAGCTCAGCGACACCGTTACGTACTACGGACTGGATGGAATTGACTTTGATGATGAGTATGCCGACTACGGCAACAACGGCACCACGCAGCCAAACGACAGCTCCTTTGTGATGCTGGTAGATGAACTGCGTAAGCTGATGCCCACAAAAATTATCTCCTTCTACTACTATGGCCCGGCAGCATCCAGGTTATCGTGGGGTGGGAAAAAAGTGGGCGACTTTGTTAACTACAGCTGGAATGCTATTTATGGCTCTTATTCCGTACCTAACGTAGCCGGCCTTACAAAGGCACAGTTAGGCCCTGCGGCGGTGGACATTCAGAGTACCAGCCAGAGCACTGCCAATTCACTGGCCACGCAAACGAAGAACAACGGTTATGGTATTTATCTCTGGTACAACCTTACCAGCACCGATAAACATGTGTACTTCTCCGGTGTATCCAGTATCCTCTACGGCAGTAATGTTACCTACACGCCTTAATAAAAAGAAAGGAGTCGTTTATAAAAACGACTCCTTTCTTTTTATTCGATACTCTTCTATTTAATACTGTCTTCCCTTGCCGATAAACGGAACCAGTCCTTCGCGTAAGGCTTTAGCAGGGCGGTAGCCGCTGTGGGCCCCCAGGTGCCGGCCTTATACAAATGCAGTTCTTTCGCCGGGTATTTTTTCCAGGTATCCAGGATGGGCATTACTACTTTCCAGGCAGCTTCCACCTGGTCTGCACGCATGAACAAAGTAGGGTTACCATCCAGCACATCCAGCAACAATGCTTCGTATGCTTCGGGAATTGTTTCTGTATAAGATTCCTGGTAAGTGAAATCCATCTCCACCGGTTTTAATTTCATCTTCAAACCAGGCACTTTACTTTCAAACAACAAACTTATTTCCAGCTCCGGCTGGATACTGATGATCAGCCTGTTGGGCGTGATATCGTCTTTAAAAATTTTATGGGGAGAATCTTTAAACTGCACCACAATTACAGACGATTGCACCGGCATGGATTTTCCCGTGCGTAAAAAGAAAGGCACGCCTTTCCACCGGTCGTTGTCAATAAATAATCTTGCAGCCACAAAGGTTTCCGTATTGGAAGCGGACAGCACATGTTCTTCCTTACGGTAGGGCAAACGTGGCACACCGTGTACATTACCGGCCGTATACTGGCCACGGATAACGTTTTTCAGCACCTGTGCCGGTGTATACGGCCTGATGTCTTTGAGTACTTTTACTTTCGCATCGCGGATCAGTTCCGACTGGTAAAACTCCGGTGAATCCATCGCAACAATACACAACAGCTGCAGCAGGTGATTCTGCACCATATCACGCAGGGCGCCGCTGCCTTCGTAGTAGCCGCCGCGTTTTCCTACGCCTACTTCTTCTGCCACGCTGATCTGCACATGATCAATATATTTTTTATTCCACAGCGGTTCAAATACATAGTTGGCAAAGCGGAACGCCATAATGTTCTGCACGGCTTCCTTACCGAGGTAGTGATCAATTCGGTAGATCTGTTTTTCAGCAAAACGTTTTGTCAGGAAGCGGTTGAGTTTTTTAGCCGTATCAAGGTCGGTGCCGAAGGGTTTTTCCACTACGATACGGTCCAGGCCATCGCGGTTGCAAATGGTGTGCTTGTATAAGCCTTCCGCAATGATTTCGATAAAGCGTGGCGCCACTGCAAAGTAAAAGATGCGGGAACCGTTTTGTTTCTGCTTCTTTCCAAACGCATCCAGCTTTTCTTTCAGGCCGGTATAGGTTTCTGTTTTCAGGAAATCGCCCTGGAGGTAAGAGATATTTTTAGCAAATCCTTCCCATTCTTTCGGATCTGCTTTGCCGTTGCGGCTAAACTCATTGATCCCTGCCAGCAGGTCGAGTTTAAAGGCAGTTTCATCTTCGGGCAGGAAATCCACGCAATAAATGGTGAATACAGGCGGAAGGTGTTTATCGGTGTACAGATTATAAAGCGCAGGAATCAGTTTTCTTTTAGTCAGATCCCCTTTGGCGCCGAAGATGGTAATGGCGGCGGGGAGTGTTTTTCCAGTTTTCATCTAAGCATCGGTTTATTCCCCTGTAATTTAAGCATCATTCCTGTAATCTTTTCATCCATTTTTGGATGCCGGTGGATTCAAAAGATTACCGGTTGCGGGCCAGTATGGCGGCGCAAACGGCCAGGATACACGTCATTGGCGTGAAGATCAGCTGCTCCCATTTATTGATGGAGATGAGGTTACCCAGGGTGTTTACAAAAAATAAAAGACACATCAGCCACAGTACCAGGCTTAAAACCTTGCCATTGGCGGGCAGCTTCAATAGCTTCCTTTTCCCCAGCACCACCAGCAGGAAAAATACATTCACCAGAACAGAGATAGCCTCTAACCGGTACATTTCCATTGGTGACCTCAGTCTTCCTCCCCATACAAGGGAATAAGGTAAAACTTTCGCCACGATCAGCAGGTGAAAAAGAATAAGCAGGGAGAAAATAGTGATCATCACTATCCCCGCTATTTTTGGCATACGGATACTCATAAAGCGATTAACTTGCGTCAAAGGTAAGAATAGCGGCGTTAAACGGGCGGGAAAGAATTTAAACCGCATTGGACCCGGATTAAACATTAGCCTAATAATGCATATTAATGTCAGATGGAGTTACGTTTTTTGTCTGCAAAGTGATATTATTGTCTTCTATTCTTTTAATTTAAAAACGATCATGCTTTTCAAATTAACCGGGTTATTTCTCGCTATACTGGCAACATCCGTCGTATCCGCACAAACGTCTTCTGCCACCATCATTGTACAAGGGGAAGTTACCCACCCGCTGAAACTCAATGCCGATGATATCAGCAGGATGAAAAAAACGGAAGTCACGGCTACTGATCATGACGGGAAACCGCATCGTTATTCCGGTATACCTGTAGCGGACCTTTTGCAGCGGGCAGGCGTAACACAAGGCGCTCAGCTGAGAGGAAAAAATATGTCCAAATACCTGCTGGTGAAAGCCAGCGATGGATACGAAGCAGTATTTGCCCTTGCAGAACTGGATACCGCCTTCACCAACCGGGTAGTGATACTGGCCGACCAGGTGGACGGGCAGCCGCTGCCGGCCGGCATAGGGCCATTCAGAATAGTAGTGCCCGGCGAAAAGAAGCCGGCGCGTTGGGTACGGGAAGTAACCACTATGACCATACGATTTGCAAAAGAATAGGTCCGGCTGGAAAGGTCTTCTTCCCTGTAGTAAAATAATATTTTAATTTATATTATATTACACATACACGCAATAGAGATCTTTCAAATGACACAAAACAAGGGCTTAAAGAAAACACTGACTCCCTTTATGTTGTGGGGACTTGGAGTAGGATACGTTATTTCAGGAATGTATTTTGGTTGGAATCTTGGCCTTGAAAAAGGCGGTACAGGAGGTATGGCCATTGCCACACTTGTGATCATGGTGATGTATGTAACGTTTACTTTCAGCTATGCTGAACTGGCCTGCGCCATCCCCAAAGCAGGAGGAGTTTTTGACTACGCAAACAGGGCAATGGGAAAGAATATCGGCTTTATTGCCGGTATAGCCCAGGTCATTGAATTTATCCTGGCGCCGCCTGCCATTGCATTCGCCATCGGCGCTTATTTCAACGCTTTTTTTCCGCAGGTACCCATCCTCACCAGTGCCATTGCCATTTATTTTGTGTTCACCGGGCTGAATGTTTATGGTGTAAAAGCTGCTGCTTCTTTTGAGGTGATCGTTACCGTTTTTGCTGTGGGAGAACTGTTGCTCTTCGCCGGTTTGTCGTTGCCGAAATTCCAGGCGGTCCACCTTACCAACAACGCACTTCCCAACGGATGGGGCGGCGCCTTTGCCGCCATCCCTTTTGCCATCTGGTTTTTCCTTGGTATCGAAGGCATTGCCAATGTAGCCGAAGAAACCAAAAACCCGCAGCGCGATATCAGCAAAGGTTTTGGATGGGCCATCCTCACGCTGGCCATTCTCTGTGTCCTTATATTTATTTCCGCCACCGGCATTGCCGGATGGGAGGCAATTGTATATAAGAACGGGATCAGCGGGGAAACCTCCGACTCTCCTCTCCCGCTGGCGCTGGCAAAAATTACCGGGAGCAGTCACCTGATGTATCACCTGCTGATCACCGTAGGATTATTCGGGCTGGTGGCTTCCTTTCACGGACTTATCCTCGCCGCCGGGCGCTCTACTTACGAGATGGGCAGGGTACACAACCTTCCTGCTGCCCTCGGTAAAATTTCACCGCGGTTCCATACGCCCGCCAACGCGCTTCTTGGCAACATGGTGATCGGGATACTGGCACTGCTTTCGGGCAAAACTTCCGAAATCATTATCGTATCCGTTTTCGGCGCGCTCACCTTGTATATCATTTCCATGGTGTCTATTATTATTTTGAGAAGACAGGAGCCTGATCTGCCACGGCCTTTCCGGGTAGCCTTCTACCCTGCCTTCCCGGTAATTGCACTGGTGATCGCCAGCATTTCCATTGTTGCGATGTTTTTCTTCAACCTGCAACTTGGACTGATCTATTTCTCCCTGCTGGCCGTTTCCTTTTTGTTGTACAAAATTTTTAAACCTGCTCACACATGACAACTTCCGAAATATTAACGTACGTAAAAAACCATCCGTCGGGTAAGGTAAAAGTAGCGGTAGCGGACATCGACGGTGTACTGAGAGGGAAATATATTGCAGCAGAAAAATTTGCGTCTGTAACAGAGAGCAGGCTGGGATTCTGCGATGTTACCTTTGGCTGGGACATGAGCGATGTGGTGTACGACAACGTGAAATATACCGGCTGGCATACCGGTTATCCCGATGCACAGGTAAAAATTGACCTCAGCACTTTCCGGAAAATTCCCTGGGAAAACGATGTGCCTTTTTTCCTCGGGGATTTTGTACAGGCCGACAATGCACCGGTGTACACCTGTCCGCGGCAGCTCCTGAAAAAAGTGCTGGCAGATGCCGAAAACAGTGGCTTCCTGCCGTATTTCTCACAGGAATTTGAATGGTTTAACTTTACAGAAACGCCTGATACCGTTCACCAGAAACAGTTCCGCGACCTTACGCCTTTATCGCCCGGCATGTTTGGATATTCTATCCTGCGCAGCGCGTTAAAGAATGAGTACATGAGCAGCCTGTTTGAACAACTGGTAAAATTTGATATCCCGGTAGAAGGATTACATACAGAAACAGGGCCCGGCGTTTATGAAGCAGCTATTAAGTATGGCAGGGTTTTACAGGCGGCCGACCAGGCCATACTGTTTAAAACCGCGGTAAAAGAGATCGCGTACAAACATGGCGTAATGGCCACCTTCATGGCTAAGATCCATGAAAGTCTGCCGGGCTGCAGCGGGCATGTGCACCAGAGCCTCTGGGATGCGGGCAGTCAACAGAATTTATTTTACGACGAACACGACGAACATAAAATGAGTGCCATCATGAAAAGTTACATCGCCGGGCAGCTGCACTGTTTACCTTTCATATTACCCATGATAGCGCCTACCATTAACAGCTACAAACGGCTGGTAGAAGGCGCCTGGGCTCCTACTACGCTCACCTGGGGCATAGACAACAGAACGGTGGCATTACGGGCCTTGCCGGGCGATAAAAAGGCCACCCGCCTGGAAACGAGGGTAGTTGGCTCGGATACCAACCCCTACCTCGCATTGGCCGCCTGCCTGGCCGCCGGGTTGTATGGCGTGAAAAATAAAATGGTGCTTGAAAAAAAATTGACCACCGGCAATGGGTACAAAGACACCTCGAATGGTGTATTACCACAGAACCTTCATGTGGCCACCCAACAAATGAAGGAATCGGCCCTTGCAAAAGAACTGTTTGGTGAACCTTTTGTGGAACATTTTACGTTAACCAGGGAATGGGAGTGGCGGCAATATGCCAAAGCAGTGACCGATTGGGAACTTAAAAGATATTTCGAAATCATCTAAGCATCAGCATATGGCATTTCAGTATAATTTTCCTACTACTATCCGTTTCGGCGCAGGCGTCATCAGCGAGCTGCCAGCCTATTTACAGAAAAACGGATTATCACGGCCCATGATCGTTACCGATCCAACGATAGCTGGATTATCATTTTTTAAATCGATCGTGAATGACCTGCAGGCACATCACATCTCCGTGGAAGTATTCAGTGATATCCACAAAAACCCGGTGAAGAGCGATGTGTATAAAGGCACAGATCTCTGGGATCATACACAACGCGACAGTATCATCGGTATTGGCGGGGGCGCCGCGCTGGATGTGGCACGCGCCATTGTGCTGCGGGTTAATCACCGGGAAGACCTGTTTAAATACGACGACCTGATAGGCGGCGATATTTATGTGACCAACGACGTACCTCATTTTATCACCGTACCTACTACCGCCGGCACGGGTAGCGAAGTGGGCAGAAGCGCCATCATTGCCGACGACGACACCCATCAGAAAAAAATACTGTTCTCACCCAAACTGATGGCGAAGATTGTATTTGCGGATCCGGCCCTTACCATGGACCTGCCGCCGTTTATCACCGCCGCCACGGGCATGGATGCATTGACCCACAACATGGAAGCATTCCTGGCAAAGAATCCACATCCCCTGTGTGATGGCATTGCCCTGGAAGGTATCTATCTCATTAAAAACTCACTGGAAAAAGCTACTAACAAACCGGACATAGAAAGCAGGAGCAACATGCTCATGGCTTCCATGATGGGCGCTATCGCTTTTCAGAAAGGACTGGGCGTGGTGCATTCCCTTGCACATCCCCTCTCCTCCCTGCTGGACACGCATCACGGTCTCGCTAATGCCGTAAATATTCCTTATGGTATGCAATTCAATATTGCGGGCTTTGAAGAGAAGTTCCGGCGCATCGCCAGAACACTGGAGTTAAAAGAAGAAACCGGCGAAGCAGTGGTACAATATCTTTTCGATCTTAATGCAAAGATAAATATCCCGCATCACCTCCGAGATATCGGTGTTACCAACGCACATGTGGACACACTGGCAGATCTGGCACTTGCCGATTTCGCCCATCCCAATAACCCTAAACCGGTTACCCGGGAAGATTTCAAACAGTTGTACCTAAACGCGCTTTAGATCATGAAGAAAAAGATAGGGATCAGCTATACGGAAGCCAGTTTTGTCAATTATGAAAACTGGTTTACACCCGAAGACCTCGGCGATGACCTCGAAGTGGTGATCCTTTCCTTCCTGCGTAATAACGTGGAAGATATTTATACCTGCGATGGCCTGGTGCTTACCGGTGGCGTGGATGTGATTCCCTCGCTGTATGGCGGCGTCGAAAACTATCCGCATCAGCCGCAGGAATTTTTGCCGGAAAGGGATGCTTTTGAAAAACGCATCTACGAGTATTCCCAACAGCAACGGCTGCCTGTATTAGGCATCTGCCGCGGGTTACAATACATCAACATCCTGGAAGGCGGGAAAGTGTATGAAGACATCGGTGAAGCCGCCAACAAAATTCATAAAAAAGATACCAGCGATAAAATACACGGCGTAAATATCCGGAAAGACTCATTGCTGTACAGCATTACCGGCCAGGAAAAAGGACAGGTGAACAGCGCGCATCACCAGGGCATCCACCCGGCCAGGCTGGGAAATAATATTATGGTAAGCGCCACCTCCGACACCAGCGATGAAATGATTGAGGGTATTGAGTTCAAAGATAAAACCGGTAAAGGCTTTATGCTTTGCGTGCAATGGCATCCGGAAAGAATGCCGGAGAAAGAAAGCAACCCGCTTTCCCAACAAATCAAAACACAATTTCTTCAAGCAGTTAGAAACCATACGAAATGAGAATCTTTAATCCTGCCACCGCACAAACCCTCGCCGTTCTCAGAGAAGATTCACTGGCAAGGGTAGTTGAAAAAACCGCGTTGCTGCGGCTGGCATTCGACCGCTGGTCGGCCAAGCCACTGGCAGAACGCATCAAAGTAATTACCCGGTTCAACCAGCAGCTGGAAAAGAGAGTGGAAAAACTGGCGGGCGTGCTTACAGCTGAAACCGGAAAACCATTGCAGCAATCACGCAATGAAATCAACGGCGCCGTAGCCAGGATTAACTGGATGCTGGAGAACGCAGAGAAGTACCTGTCGGACGAATGGGTAACGAATACAGATAGCTTAAAAGAAAAAATCTCCTACGAACCACTGGGCGTTATCTGCAATATCTCCGCCTGGAATTATCCCTACCTGGTAGGTGTAAATGTTTTTATTCCGGCCCTGCTGGCGGGCAATACTGTGTTGTATAAACCTTCCGAATATGCTACCCTAACGGGTATGGAAATAGAGAAACTTTTTTACTATGCCGGTCTTGAGCAAAATGCTTTCAAGGTAGCCATTGGCGGGAAAGCCACCGGCGAAAGCCTCATGGATCTGCGGGTAGACGGCTACTTCTTTACCGGCTCTTATAAAACCGGTAAATACATTTATGAAAAAGTTGCTTCCAGGATGCTGCCCTGTCAACTCGAACTGGGTGGAAAAGATCCGCTGTATGTAACAGACGACATCGAAGATATCGCAGCAGTGGCATCAGCTACAGCCGACGGCGCCTTTTATAACAACGGCCAGAGCTGCTGCGCAGTAGAACGCATTTATGTACATGAAAAAGTATACGATGAATATGTAGCTGAATTTGTAAAAGCAGTGAAATCCTGGAAACTGGGACTACCTACAGACGAGGGCGTGTACTTTGGCGCCATCACGAGAAAGGAACAGTTAAAAGTACTCGAAAACCAGGTACTGGAAGCCCGTGCAAAAGGCGCCACGCTGAAACTCGGCGGTCATATCATTGTACATGATGGCAACTTCTTTGAGCCCACCGTTCTCACGGATGTGGATCACAACATGAAAATTATGCAGGAAGAAAGCTTTGGCCCGGTGATAGGCATCATGAAAGTAACCAGTGATAAAGAAGCTATTCAATTAATGAACGATACGGAGTATGGTCTTACTGCATCGGTATACTCTTCCAATGGTGAAAGGGCGCAGGAAATCCTTTCGCAGGTAAATGCGGGTACCGGCTACTGGAACTGTTGCGACCGGGTTACAGCAGGATTGCCGTGGGCGGGCAGGAAGCACTCCGGCTTTGGCGCAACGTTATCGCACCAGGGATTGAGAGCGTTTACCAAAACGAAGGCGTGGCAGATGAAGGGATAAGTTTTATAGAAATATTGTTTGTAAAGCGTGATGCAATGTTGAATTGCATCACGCTTTTTTTATGAGTTAACAGGTTACAAAGGCAACCCATCCACTGAAATTCCTCCTACCACATCATTTTGGCAATTATACCTAATTACCGTAGGTTTGCTTCCGCATTTGGTTCCGCCCCGTGGCGGATTAAAAGGGAATCCGGTGTAAAACCGGAGCTATCCCCGTAGCTGTAATCCTGCATTTATCGTCAGATAAATTGTTTTTCCGGATGAACTCCATACCACTGTCTGCCTGTCCGGCAGATGGGAAGGTCCCGGAAAAGCAGGTAAGCCAGAAGACCTGCCTCTTGTAATTAATCATTCAACGCTTTCGGGTGAAATGCTACGAATGTGGGCCTGCCAGCCATTTTATGCGCTGTTATTTTTTTTCGTTTAGCCTTAGGCGTAATGCCTGAGGATAGCCGGCATTATGATCATTTCTCCAGGGCTTTACCCTGGGAGAAAACCACGTTGTATTTTCTTAATAAAACAATAAATATGAAAAAACAGTTATTATCCTTTCTGTCTGCAGCATTGATGCTGTTTGTTGCTTCCTGCCAAAAAGATGATGCGTTACAGCCGCTCGAACGCCAACGCACAAACGAAACCGGTACCGGCGGTGTTACGGCTTCGTTAATCGCCGGTAAATACGGCAATGGATTTTTTATCGCCAACGAAGGGTGGTTTGGCCACGGCACCGGTGACCTGCATTTCTACTCCTACAGTGGCGATAGTCTTGTCCCTAACATTTATCATGCAGAGAACCCCGCCGGCGCGCTGGGCGGCCCTTCCAACACGCTGCAGTATGCTACTATCTTCAACGGTAAAATGTATATTGTTGTAAAAGCAGGCGGCCCGCTGGTAGTGACAGATGCCGGCAGCCTCGTGGAAACCGGTCGTATTACTACCCTGCCAGGTAATGATGGTCACGCTTTTATCGGTGTGGATGCCACCCGCGGATTGCTGAGTGCGAAAGATGGCGTATATCCCATCACGTTACCTTCCCTCGCTGTAGGCGCTAAAATAACCGGTGTAGCCGGTTATACCGGTGATATGTTAAAAGCCGGCAGCTATATTTTTGTGTTGTCCCAAACAGATGGCATCGTTGCTTTAAACAGCAGCACCTATGCCGTAGTAAAAAAGTTCGGTGCGGCCAACCTGGCCTTTGCTGCCGGTAAAGATGGCGGCGTATATGCCACCAACGCAGATTCCCTGATCCGTATAGATCCGGCTACCCTGGCGCGTACCGCAGTAAAATTGCCTTTCACAGTACCTTCCCCATGGGGCGCATGGCGTCATGCGGCCATCACTGCCTCTACAACGGAAAATGCCGTTTACATTGTGCGTAACAACGGCTTTGCCGGGGGCACTCAACTGTATCGCTATATCATTGGTAACACGGCATCTCTTGCATCTCCTTTTATTACACTGCCTTCCGGCCAGTATTTCTATGGCGCCGGCGCAGCGTATAACAAGGATAAAAATGAACTGGTGATGACTACGCTGAACGGTTCCTTCACCGGGGATGTGAACAGGGTGCTGATGTATGATGCCACTACGGCCACATTGAAAAAAACGCTCACTTACAACGGATGGTATTTCCCGGCCATGCCTGTATTTCATGAGTAGAGGAGGAAATAAAAAGAGGGTGCCTCAAATTTACTTTTGAGGCACCCTCTTTGATTATTTGCCAATTATTCATCCATTAATTCCCTTTCCATCTCCTCAATAGTAGGTAGTTGAGTCTTCAAATTATCCGGTATAATTTCAGAGAGCTCAAAGGAACTTATACCAATAGGTTTATTCAAATCACGTAAAGCGTATTCCACTTCTATTTTATCCTTCATTCTGCACAATATCATTCCAATTGAGGGACTATCAGTAGGATGTTTTAATTGGCTGTCCACTGCTGATAAATAGAAGTTTAATTTACCGGCATACTCGGGTTGAAATTTTCCAGCCTTCAATTCAATAACCACAAAACAACGAAGGTGCAAGTGATAAAATAATAAATCCAGGAAATAATCCGATTCACTGATTTCTATTTTATACTGACGACCAACAAAAGCAAAGCCCTTTCCAAGTTCCAGCATGAAGTGAGTTATTTTCTGTGTAAGCGCCAGTTCGATTTCCCGCTCCTGGGCATTCTCTTCCAACCCAAGAAAATCAAAATGATAGGGATCTTTGATGCTTTCAGCTGCAAGGTCAGACTGTGGCTTTGGAAGAGTAAATGCAAAGTTATGGTCTGCTTTCCCTTGCCTTAAGTGGTAATTACCCTTAATATTAATTTCAAGCTGATCTCTTGACCAGCCATTTCTTTGTGTGGCTTTCGCGTACTGTATGGCTATTTTAAGGTCTTTTATTTTTGAAATCAGGAGCCGTTGATAAGACCAGGGTAATTGTGCCACAGGTTGTGGCACAAATTCAAATTCCTTCGAAAAGAAGAGATACCATTGCCGGATTGTATATAAATTTCGTCGCGAGAAGCCGTTTATTTCCGGGAAACTCCTCTTCAAATCAATAGCAAGTTGCTCAAGAAAGTTATCCCCCCATTTCGCTTCCATTTGTCGTTGGACGATTTCCTTCCCTAGCTCCCAATACAGTTCAATCAAAGTAGTATTGAAATTGGCTGCCGCTTTTAATTGAGCTTGTCTTACTTTATTCTTTATTTCTAGTAGCCATTCTTTATAACCATCTCTACTCATTTATTTTTATTTACCGTTAAATGATCTGCATTTATCATTAGGCCAATAAATTAAAAAAACGATGATGGTAGAAATAAATCAAGTAAGTGAATAAAGAAGTATTAACTACCTGATAACATTTTGGTAAATAAGAATGATAAACGTTATGCTGGATTAAGAATATGCGTGCTTCAATGAGTTGCTGATTTAATGCAATCGCCGATTAGGTTGCTAATACTCTGTTAGAGATGATAATGCTTTATTTCCGGAATTACACCCTTCATTAAAAATCCAACGGCAATTTCATATTCATTACCACAGGCTCCAGCTTTTCAAGCGATTTCCATAAACCCGCTTCCACCTTATCTTTTTCCGTGAACCGGAAAAGCCATTGCCGTATAAAATTTTTAGGGAGATAATAATCAATAGTTAACCGGCTTCTCCGGTCTGTTACCTTTTCCACCGTATAGTAGAAAGCGTTATGCCGCTTCTCATCTGTTTCACTGAACAACGCCTTTTGTTCCGGGTTGTACGAGAAACTGCTGGTGAACATGATCACATGTTCGCCATTATCCATCACATGCCGGTGACGGCTACCTATACCAGGGAGAAAATGTTCTACCTCATCTATTGCGATCACACCGGTTTGCCACAGGTGCCTGAACTCAAAATGCACTACGGTATAAATAAGTGTTTTAATATCCGTGTCAAATTCCTTCGACACGGAAATCATCTTCGTTTTATTTTTAAGCTCTACCTGTGGGTCGGGATCGGGTGGTAACGTATTGCGCAGTTCACTTAAATGGGTGTAGTGAAAAGAAATATTACCGGTTTCTGTTTGTTTGATGCTGGCATCCCATGTCATCCATTGCGCCAGTCCTTCCGGCGGCTCATCACGCAACAGGTTATCTGTTACCAGCCAGTATTCATGCTGCTCAATATCATTTTTCAACAGCTGGTGCGCCACGATCACATCTTTCCCTATCAGCTTACTGAAATTCTTTACCTGGTAGGTGGTAAACTCGCCATAGTGGGTAATTACCTTCAGGGTAAGGTCAATAGCGGATACACATGCCTTACACTGGCAAATTTTGCGGTGATTGTAATTGACCAGGTACCGATGAAATTCGCAGAACATCTTTTCCACCTGCTTATACAGTACTTCCAGCTCCGGCGGGGATCCAAACTTATAGAACAGGATGGCGTCACCTTCCACTTCAGATACTTCCAGGCCCGACTGATTAGCATTTATCAGCAGTTCCAACAGTTGCTGGATAATATGGCGGCTGTGCTCAATCTCTATTTCATTCACAAAACGGGTAAAGCCACTTATATCCGGAATAAAAAGCAGCCCTCTATTTTCCATTTTTTTTATTAAAGTTAGAGATAAAAATAATAAAAACGGCATATAGCTGCTCTTCCGGGTATGCCGGTCCTTATTTCTTCTCCAACCGGAAGATCATGGCGTCCGCAGCATCTACCGTTACATGGATCTTCCCTTTCTCTGTGGATGTTTTAGCGGAGAATAATTCTTTACAGCGATATTCCCCGGTGCTGAGTCCCAGCTTACTAAAATCAGCTTCGAAAACGGTGGGTTTCCTGTTGTAGTTCACCACAGCCAGGTAGGTAAACCGGCCGCTGTTGTGTACAAACAGGCTGGAAGGGGTGTCGCCGGTATGATGATCTACCGGAACAAAACCATTGGGCAACTGCGCCGCTTCCATCACATCGCGGTTTTGCAGCAGTTGCTGCGCCACGCCGGAAGCGCTGCTGTACTCAGCATAGTCATCGCCGGTAATAACGGTGCCGGTAACGATGGCAGAGGTAAGGCGCGCCCTGTTTTCACCAGGACTGGCGCCCGCAAACACCACGTGATCCGCATCTGTAAAATCGTATACTTTATTTTGCCACCAACCCAAACTGGTGGCATTAAGGGTATAGGCTGTTTCGTCAATGTTCTTAAACGCATCGCAGGCGATACGGCGCATATGCACATACCTGCCGGTGGCCATACCGGGCGAAATAGCGGCGTATACCAGCATCTTGCTATCCAGCTGATCTACCAGGAATTCCATGCCCTTCCTGAACGCCTGCATGCCCGTATGCACAGAAGGATCATACCAGCCATCTGCCTCTATGGCCGCATGGCCAATGAAGTCGATCTTAATCATTTCAAAGCCGGTTTCCCTGAACCGTTTGATGAGATAGGCGATGCGGTCGCGGGTAGCGGGATGAGTGGGGTCCATGGCACGGGCGCCATCAAAATCGTGGTATTGCCCGTTTACTTTTGTCCAGGTTTCCTCGTAATTATAACGGCTTCCTTCTACCATGCGGGAGGATTTGGACCAGTCTACGAACGGCGCCCAGTAAATACCGGGTTTACATCCCCGTTGTCTGCAATAAGCCACAAATTCTTTCAACTGGCTGAAATCGCCGGTCATGCCGCCTTTGGTCATGTTATCCCAATAAGAGTCGAGGTCTATGTAAAGGCTGCCATCCTTGCCACGGAACGTTTTACAGGAGTCTGCAAAAAAATCGACCACCTGTTTGGCTTTCACCAGGTTCAACTTCGTTTGCATACTTCCCCAGCTGTTCCAGCCCAGCGGCTTTGCCCCCGTCCATTCAAAAATATAGCGGGGCTCTGCGAGGCGGTTAGCACTGCCATATTGCTCCATGCCTTTGCGCCAGTTGGCCGCCGGCAGTACCAGGATTTTCGGGGAGCTGCACAGGGTATCGCCCTGCGTAACTATGCCATGGGGTATTTTGTCGCGGGTAACAAGACTATCAGTCCACCCCGCCACTACAGAAACGTGTGAATTTTCCACCTTTACCCCTGTTTTCCAATTGTTATGCTCTACCGAGCCGAGTATCAGTCCAGCGTTGGTAAGACTGTCGTACAACGCAGTTACCTCTGAACTGGTAAATGCCGGGCCGCGCTGATCCGCTACATGGTACCTGATCCATGCATCATTATCAAAAGGAACGACTACCCCGCTGGTATAAATAGCCGCTTCCCCTGTTAAAGGGCTCATGGCCCGGGAACGGGCGCCCTTTCCCTGCAGAGTTAACGAAGTATAAAAACCATCTTTCCCTTTATATACATAAAATATTTGCTGTTTTTTTACGCCGTTACCGGCAGATGTAATCACATACCGGGTTCCTTCTCCCATACCATCTTTCACGGGTACACTGGTAAAAGTGCGGTTAACAGGAAGGGTATCCGGCCGGCCGGCATCTTCATAAAACGCAAATGCATGCCGGATGATTTCTTTTCCGCCGGTCCACACGGAGTAGGTACCTTTCCGTAAATCGTAGGCGATGTAATTGTTTTTCCCGAAGGAAATATGTTTGACATGAGCGGCCTGCTGCGCATGCAACGGCGTTAACAGGCAAAGCATTCCCGTAACAGATAAAAGGTATCTGCACCAGATCAGAGCGTTATTCATTTTGCAAGTCCTAGTGGTGAAAAGATGATAAATAGCAACACCATTAATATCAATAAAGCAGCGCTGTACCAGTGCCGGTTCTTCCAGGGTTCTACCGATACCACCGGGATCACCGCCGGCTGATAAGGTACGGCCATCGGTTTTATTTTACCGATGATCAGCATCAGCACTGCCGTTATCACAAACGTCATCGCCAACAAATGCAGGTAATGAATACCGGTGTCGAATACCCATTGCAGTAATACATTTACAGCCAGGAAAAATACCAATCCCGCTTTGGCCGCCACCGGCGGAACATGCCGGGTAGCCATGCCCACCACCATGATGGTAAAAATCGGGAGACTGAAAAACCCCGCCAGCATCTGGATATAATTATAAAAACCTCCCTTGAACAACATGATAAAGGGTGCAATCACAATACCCGTGAGCAATACCAGTACCTGGAACAGGCGGGTTCTGCTGATCAGTTCTTTATCCGTGATGCTGCCTTTGCGGGCTATCATAAAAGGTTTATACAAATTCATAGTGAACAGTGTACCCACGCTGTTCAACCCTGCGTTAAAAGTGCTGAGCGCTGCACCAAAAACAATGGCCGCAATTAAACCGGTGTATACCGGCGGCAGCACATCCGCCGCCATCCTGGGAAACACTTCCGCCGTTGCCTGTGGATGGATATACAGGTGCACGGCAATAAGGCCGGGAATGTTGAGCATGAGCGGCGACAACAATTTACACAAACATGCCAGCGCAATCCCCTTCTGGCTTTGCTCCAGGTTCACGGAACCCAGCGCCTGCTGCACAATAAACTGTTCCATGCCCCAGTAATAAATATTCACCAGCAGCATACCGGTAAAAATAGTGCTGAAGGGAACTGCATCGTGTGCACCACCGATAGCATTTAAATGGCTGGTATGGGTGCCGAGTACGGTTAGCAAACCGGTTTCCGCATCGCCATGCCCCAGGTATTTAAACCCGAAATACGGCAGCAGCAATCCGCCGATGATCATACCGCCGCCCAGCAAAGTATCGGAGATACTGATCACTTTTAATCCGCCCAGTACATTGTAGAAAAAGCCCATGATGCCTATCAGGCAGGCCAGCAGCCAGATGGTAGACCAATAGCTGATATGCAGCAGCTCATTCAGGTGAAAGATCCCGTTAAAAGCCACCGCACCGCCGTACAATACCGCGGGAATCAGGTTTACCAGGTAGCTGAGCAGGAAAATAACGGAAACAATTTTCTTGGTGCCCCGGTCATACCGTACTTCCAGGAAATCCGGTGTGGTAACAGCGCCTATACGCAAGTAGATGGGCATCAGGAACTCGCCTACCAGCAACATCGCAAATACAGAAGTAACACCCCACGACATAATAGACATGTTATTGATGAAAACAGATTCGTTTTCACCAATAAACTGGTTGGCGCTGATGTTGGTCATGATGAGCGCACCGCCTATTACCAGCCAGTTTAAACTGCGGCTGCCAAGGAATACGTCGGCGGCTGTTTTCAACTGGTGCCTCCTTGTAATGTACCACGACAATACCGTCATGAGCACCACGAAAAAAGCAAAGCTTATAATAGTAGAAAGTGGCATTAATAATTACTGTTACAAAGATTTTCTTCTTATCAGCACGGTAGGCAATACTTCCTGGATCTTCTCCCGGTTCAGTACAAAAACTGCTGCCTTCTCCGCCATTAATTTAAAGTCCGTGGAATAAGTGGTAATTCCATTGCAGATAATTTCCTTTACCACATCATCATTGTGAGATAAAATGCCTACATCCGTTCCAAGCGTCATTTTCTTTTCCACACAGTCTTTCAGGATAGCCCACAACTCCGTATTATTGATGGTGTAATATACTTTTCCCTTTGCCACCGTACCAGGTACGTATTCCGTTTTAATAACACCGTTGATCTTATGATCTTTTATAAAACGCTTAAAAGCCTTGAGTATTTCTATCGGCGTATCCGTAGAGGGCCGGTAATAAAAGATCATTTCATCAAACTGCTTTATGGTAGCTGTTAACGCAGTGAATGCCCTGTAGGAAGATTCCCCGAACTCCTGCACAATGTAAGAACAATCCATGTTCAACGGTTCGTAGCGGTCAATCATCAGGAACTTATCCACCGGCAGCCCCCGCAGGATCTCCGCGGTTTTGGGATGCGGAATAGGCGCCACCACGTACATGCCATAGCGGCCCTTTACAGATGCCACAATGCTCTCAAATACCTCGATGTTATTGTGATGAAAGAAAACATCCAGCTGTATGTTCTCCCCGAGATGTGCCCGGAAAGTTTTATAAAATGTTTCCTGGAAAGTATCAAACGCAAATAATAACAACGCTACTTTCAACTGCTGGCCGGTATCATCGCTGCTTACAAAAAAGCCCTTCCGGTTTTGCGATGCCACAATACCTCTTTCCACCAGCTCCTTATAACCTTTGGCAATAGTTTCCCTTGCAAATCCCAGCTCTCCGATCAGGTTATTCACAGAAGGCAATGAGTCGCCCCTCGACAACAATCTTGAATTGATAGCATTGATAATTCCCTGAACAAATTGTTCATGTTTAGAAAGACCGGGAATTCCTTCCAGTTCATGTATCTGTTCGTATACGTCCTGCATGTAAGGAAAATTAATCTGGAATTAACTGTACTACACTATCCTACTAAGCTATTGCGTTTTTTCAACACTTGCAACTTTTTGCAGTGAATAATGGGTTTCAGACAGGGATTGTAACTTCCTGGCGGCCCATTCCGGCGTAATATCGCGCTGCGGACTGGCCAGCAGCTCATATCCTACCATAAACTTTTTCACGGATGCAGAACGCAACAGCGGTGGGTAAAAATGCATGTGCCAGTGCCATTCCGGATGATCCCCCGAATTTACGGGCGCCTGGTGCATACCAGCGGAGTAAGGGAAAGATGTTTCAAAAAGGTTATCATATTTTGTGGTTAATCTTTTTAAAATATCCGCCAGCGCAAGATGCTCTTCTTCCGTAAAATGTATCAGATCCGGTACATGCCGTTTGCTGATGATCATGGTTTCAAAAGGCCAAACCGCCCAGAAGGGCACTAATGCCACGAAGTGATCATTCTCACAAACAATCCGTTCCTGTTTCTTTAACTCCAGGGCAACATAACTTTGCAGCAGGCTTTTGCCGGTAGCTTCATAATATTTTTCCTGGTGAGATGTTTCCTTGATCAGTTCCGCCGGCAAATCGCTGGTTGCCCAGATCTGTCCGTGTGGATGAGGGTTGCTGCATCCCATGATATCGCCTTTGTTCTCAAAGATCTGGATATACCTGATAGCCGGATCTGCGGAGAGCTGCCGGTATTCCTCCTGCCACAACGTGATCACTTTCCTGATGTCTGCTACTTCCAGCAATGGCAATGTGAGATCATGCCGCGGAGAAAAACAGATCACGCGGCAGATGCCTTTCACGCCCCGCGCATGCAGTAAGTTATCTGTTATTGTTGCGCCTGCGGGCGTATCTGCCATCAATGCGCCAAAATCATTGGTAAATGCGAAAGGCGCTGTGTAGGCCGGGTTCAGATCCCCGCCCATGCGGCTGTTCCCCGGACATAAGTAACAGGAATCGTCGTACGCCGGCAGCGGATCTTTGTTTACCTTTTCTACTTTGCCCTGCCATGGCCTTTTGGTACGGTGCGGCGATACTAATACCCACTCACCCGTTAAAATGTTTAATCGCTGGTGTGGATGTTCTTCTAACTGGAAATTGTTCATAGATAATCAGGATACTTCGTTGATCTGGATAACCACGCTGGCTCTTTTAACATTCAGCTGCGGATTAAACCCGATGTTCATTAAAAATTCGCCGGTAAATATAGGACTATCCGGGATAGTTGTTGCTTCGCCGGGATAAAGATTAATTTCTTTCAGGCGGTATTTCTTTGCAGGATCCAGGCCCTTTAACCGGATGGGAAATTTGCTGCCTTCGCCATAGCGGTAATTGACCAGGTAGTTAAACAACACGCCGGTGGTTTTCTTTTCATCGAGATACATTATGGCGGCTACGCTGCCCTCGTGCGGATCTGCCAACCGGTACTGGTCGCCGTGCCAGATCACCTCTTTCAAAGCACCATAATTGTTAATCGCCTCCTTGCAGAAAGCAAGATCTTTCTCTTTTAAATCTTTTACCACAATGTCAAAACCCAGCTTGCCCATCATGGCTACATCCACCCTGAACTTAATCGGTTGTTTTCCCCAGTCGGTTACATGGTTGGCGCTGGCAATAGCCGGGTAGAAATAGGAATTTTCCCACTGGATGTAGATCCGCTCCAAAGGATCTGTATTATCGCTGGGCCAATACTCCGTGAAGTACTGCAACGCGGCATAGTCCACACGGCCGCCGCCACCGGAACAAAGCATCATCGACACCTTTGGATATTTAGCGCGTACCCTGGCCAGTACTTTATACAGGCCCCGCACATATTCCACGTATAACTGCGATTGCTGCTGCCGCTGGTAAGCCGACCATGTGTTGTAAATAACGGCATTACAATCCCACTTGATATAAGATAATTTAGGCGCTTTTATGAACAACGAATCCACCACCTTAAACACAAAATCCTGCACCTTTGGATTACTTAAATCCAGCACCAGCTGGTTCCGGAAATAATGTTCTTCGCGGCCGGGTTGTCTTAACACCCAATCGGGGTGTGTGGCATTCAGCTCACTTTTTGGATTCACCATTTCCGGCTCTATCCAGATACCAAATTTCACCCCGTTAAGCTGTGCCATGCTATCCAGTGCAGCGATGCCGTTAGGCAGTTTTTTGCGGTTCTCCTGCCAGTCGCCCAGCCCGGCATGATCACTGTTGCGCGGGAACTTATTCCCAAACCAGCCATCATCCAGCAGGAACAAGTCCACGCCCAGGTCTTTGGTATCTTTTAATAACCCTTTCAGTGCAGATTCATCGAAGTTGAAATAAGTGGCTTCCCAGTTATTTAATAACGTGAGCCGTTCTCCTTTTCCATCCGGTATTTTATAATTCCTCGCCCAGCTTTGCAGCTTACGGCTGGCATCTCCTTTTCCTTTTGTGGAAAAGGTATAGAGGAACGGCGGTGTTTCAAAAGCAGTATTTGCTTTTAATACATAGGGAGATGCATAATTGTTGATCCCTGCTATGATCCGTAAGTTATCCAGGTTATCAAGCTCCAGATCGATCCTGAAATTTCCGCTCCACTCCAGCGATCCGTATAACACGCTGCCCTGGTCTTCTGTAGCCGGTTGATCCAGCGACACCATAAACACCGGCGGCTGGAATAAATTGGCGCGGGTGCCCAGTTTGGAGTCCAGCGTTTTAATGCCATGTGTGAGCAGCCCTTCCTCAGGCTGCATTTCTTTTGCCCAGTCGCCATGATATTGGCGGAGCCAGTAACGGGGAGCTTTGAGATAAAGATTGGCAGATGCAAATTTCTGCAGGGTAACATTTCCTTTTTCCTGGTGCCTGATCACCGACCATTGCTCTATTACATCTTCCGCTTTATATACTTTATAGTACAACGTTACTTCAAACGGGTATACCGGGTCTTTCAGCAGGATACTGATTTCTTCCACACCGGCTTCGCGGGCAGTCACCTTATGACTTACATAACGCAGGTCCAGTGCATTGTTGCCATCGGCATGCGTTACTGCGATGGCGGGTTCCATCAGGTTTTTTGTGCCGGCGGCAGCATAAGCGGCATTGGATACGGTTGAATAGTCTTCGGCTTGTTTGTATGCCAGCGGCGCCTGTTGGTATTCTGCCGCATTGGATAGCTTAGTGCCAAAGTAGATGGTAGACAGTTGTCCTTTTGCATCTACCTGTAATACCACGGCGTTGTTCTTTGATTCCACAGGTATCGTCAATGGCCTGGCATCCTGTGCGAATGCTTGTCCGCAGCAGCACATCGCCAATAACCAGATGCCCTGTTTCAAATGGAAGAATCGTGTCATGAAAAAATCTTTTTAAATTTATAGCTACAGGTCATTATGCGCAATACGGATAACAGGTTGCCCGCTATGGCAATCATTTTTTAATTTAAGCCGTAAATAGCATACGAATATCGTGGAACGGTGTGGTGATCTCATCATTCATAACGCGCTTTCACTAATCGATTTATATCATCTACATCTGTTCTATACTATACTATTCTACAAATATAATTTCCGGTATCGAAACTTCCAAAAAAATCCCCCTGCCACCACCGGGATAAATATATTAGCCCCTCATACCCCCGGCGATGAAGCCGCCACCATCAATATAGAAAAGCTGACAAAAATAGCCCGGTGGATGTATGCCACCGGCTTTACCATATCCAATCTGCAGAACGGCCGGCAATGGAACCCGGCTTTCAGCTGGAAAGGTAAAATATAAGAAAGCAACTGCTTAGGGCAGTTGCTTTCTTATATTATAATCTGCTCCTCCTTCATCAGGAACACGCCATAAGCATTCAATGCATCAATAACAGACAATGCCCGCCGGGCTCTTTCAGTAAGCGCATAATCCACTCGTGGAGGCTTCTCCTGGTATGCCTTCCTGGTGACCATATTTTTTTCTTCGAGGTCGCGCAATTGCGTGATCAGCATTTTATCGGTGATATGCGGGATGGATTTTTTCAGATCACCATATCTTACAGGTCCTTCCTGCAACGCCTCCAGGATAGGAATTTTCCAGGTGCCACCGATATAATTCATCGCAAATTCAACAGGACTGTAATACAGCCTGTTCTGATGCCGGAAATCTTTCATGCCGGAAATTTACTCACGGATTCCCGGTTTTTTGCCTTTACATACCAAAAAGTATATAACAAGGCTATTTCTATTCGTAAGGTGGCGGGCCAACCGGTATCTCCTTAATGCCTAACCGCTTCTGCAACTGCTGCACAGAATCAAGATGCGCATATAACATCGGCAGATTGGCCGCCGCAAATGATTTTATATCACTGTCTGTTGCATTCTTTGCTGCCCGTTGAAATTCCCGGATGTCTTTTTTATGGTCGCTGAGCATCGCATTTACATAAGCCCTGTCGAATTCGTCTCCCTTCTTTTTTCCAAGCCGATCCTTTTCTTTCTGTTGGGAATTTGAGATGGAATCCGGCAACGTTATTTTTTTGGAAGCGGCTAATGCCTTTATTTGCGCTCCCCCGCCGCTGTGATCTTTTACCATCAATGCACCGAAATCCTTTACCTGTTGGTTCCGGGAATTTGTTTGTGCCAACTGTCCCAGTTGCACTTCCATCATTCCCCCACTGGCTGCTTCCACCACGAAATCAGCATCTGCCTGCGACAAAACCACTGATACCGAGTCCGAGGACTTGTTGTTCATAATCTGGCTGTCGATCCGCTCACTATTGGCTTCTTTGGCTTTCTTCTCACTATCTGCAGACCTGTTGTTACAACTCCATAAAAGGAATGCCAATGGCAATGTATAATAAACGAAAAGTGAGTTTTTCATAATACCCTCCTTTTTCGAAAAAACGCCCAAAACATATGCCACGCGCTTCAAAGCAGGCATTTATTTCTTTATGATCACCGACCAGTCGTCTGGTTTTTGCAGCAGGTTGAAACCCACGTCTGTATGTAGGCGGGTCAGGTTAAGATGACAGAGGCTGTCACCCAGGATGAGGTTGGAAATATACACTTGCTCGAGGTAAGAGGGCAGCAACGGTTTTTCAAACGTAACAGTTTTGGTAACCGCGTTTATGTGCACCCGGAAACATGCCTGCAACAACATAAATACCGCTGCCACTGACCACGCCTGTGGCGAGCAGGCAACAGGATAGGCTGTAGGCCCCTCTCCCCTGCGGCGGTCCAGTCCGCAAAACAGCTCCGGCAAACGTTGCAACTCAATAAATAAACCCGCATCAAACATGCCCTGCATTATTTTTAACACCTGTTGCTCAAAGCCGTACAACGATAAACCATAAGCAATCATGGCATTATCATGCGGCCATATAGAGCCGTTGTGGTATGACATGGGGTTATATCGCTTCTCAACGGCACTCAGCGTGCGGATGCCCCAGCCTGTAAACATATTATTGCTCAGCAGGGTATCGGCCAAAGTTCGTGCATGCTCTTCCGTAGCTATTTGGGTAAAAAGACAATGGCCCGCATTGGAGCTCACCACCCGGCAAGGACGTTTATTATTATCCAGGGCCAGCACAAAGCAATTCAGCTGGTCGTCCCAGAATTGTTCATTGAACTTTTGCTTCAGTAGCGCCGCTTCCTTTTCCAGCTGGCCGGCAAGCGACAATTCACCACGGACGACCGCGAGCTTGGCCGCGTGTTTTTTTGCCGCGTATACATAACCCTGTACCTCACAAAGCGCAATGGTGGGTTCGGCCAGTTCTCCATCTTCATACATAATAGAATCAAAGGAATCTTTCCAGCCCTGGTTGGTCAGTCCGTTCCTGGCTTTGTGCTTATATTCCACCCATCCATCACCGTCGATATCACCATAATTATCTATCCAAAACAATGCAGCCGTGATATGGGGCCATAGCTGTTTAATGGTATCTGCATCAGCGGTGCGTTCATAATACATCCCCGCCAGCATAATAAAAAGCGGCGTGGCATCTATGGTGCCGTAGTACTCTTTAAACGGAACTTCGCCAGTGTTGGCCATTTCCCCGTTACGTGTTTCATGCATGATCTTGCCCGGCTCCGCATCTTTTTCCGGTATGAATTCAGTAGCCTGTTTGCTGGCAAGGAACAACAATACATCCCTGCCGATAGCGGGAGCCAGCCATAACAATTCCATTGCAGTGATGATGCCATCGCGGCCAAAAGCCGTATTATACCAGGGAACACCGGCGTAAGGATAATAGCCGGATTCCGTACGCGTCAATAGTGAAAGCATATCAGCCATCGACCGGTTGATCCAGTGATTGAACTGGGTATTGGAGGTGTAAATGCTGGCAAACAGGCGGCGGGTGCTGCTCAATTCCTCATTGGTTGTTTCCTGTGCCAGCTGAAAATCGATATCCATATTTTTTTCCTGGTCCGTTTTCAGATAAATAGTGTAACTGATAACGGTCTGCTCTGCGGGTTGAAGCATCACCGTGAAATGTACTGTATCCCGGATAACATAAAAGTCGGCCGTACTGCTGATCACGATCGTTGTTTCGCGTGCTACGTTATCCAATCCCATGTATTGAAAGCTGAGGCGGTCGCCTTCTTTCTTTAATTTTACAGGGGGAATTTTTACCTCCCGCTGCGTGCCTCGCACTTCAAAGATGTCCCTGAAATCTGCACCAAAAGAAAGGGAAAGATCAAACTGGCAGGGCTGATCACCAAAATACCTGCACTGTAGTTCTTCTAAAAAAACCTTATTCCGGATCAGTTGTGTGCGGGAAATATGAACGGTATTTTCGGCTACTTTTCCTTCTGAAAGCACCGGGTTGGTGAGGTCAACGGACAAAATTTCGTTATCTTCTTTAATAGCATTGCTCAATAGCAAAGGTTTTTTACCATCGATAGCCAGATTTAATTTATTTAAAAACCGGGTGCCATCATGATAGATCCCCTGCACCATTTTACCACCGGGAGAAATATTACCCAACTGGTCGAAAAGGCCAAACGTATTACAGTGATTGAGTACCTTATTCCGCTCATCTATATTAATTACATCAGCTGATATATGAAATTTAGTTTCTTCTTCAGTTGGATGAATAATATTTTCCATAGTACTGTTTTTATAGTTTACAATACCTGTTGTTGCTCCATTAAAAGATCCAACGGCATATTGTTACGTTTACCTGCGATAATCAACTCATATAATTGCACATAATCTGTTGCCATCCTGTTTGCAGTAAATCTTTCTTCAAAAACACGGCGAACTTCCCTGCGCGATAAACGAGTAATTGCTGAAACGGCGTGCAGTGCTTCCTCCTGCGTTTCCACCATAAAACCACTGACCCCGTTTTTGATGACTTCAGGTACAGATCCTTTTTTAAATGCAATCACAGGAGTACCGCAGCTCATCGCTTCTATCATCACCAGTCCGAAAGGTTCTATCCAATCAATGGGAAACAGCAATGCCATCGCATTTCCTAAAAAGGAAGTTTTCTGCTTCTCATTAATTTCACCTACATATTCGATCAGCGGATGTGCTAACAGGCGCTCAATATTTTCTTTATAATACTGCTGGTCTTCCCTGTCCACCTTGGCCGCTATTTTCAACGGGCAATTTGCCTGGATGGCAATTTCAATAGCCTTGTCCACACCCTTTTCAGGAGAAATCCTCCCGATAAAAGCCAGGTATTTACCTGCCTCTTCCTGTAACGAATGCAGATGAACAGGCAATCCGTGATACACTGTACCTATCCAGTTGGCTGCCGGCAAAGGCAGACGCTGGTTATCGGAAACAGAGACCACCGGCTGCTGCTGAAACATACGGTAAACTGATTGCAGATCAGGAATATCAAGCCGCCCGTGCAATGTGGTAATACAAGGCGTACTGCAATGTGCACTAAATGGAAAATGCAGGTAGTCGGTATGAAAATGTATGATATCAAATTGATCTGCCCGCCGGATCACTTCTTCCATTTGCACAATATGATACGCCAGCGGATCAGTACAGTTACCATTTAACCGCAGCGACTGGCCAACCGTAGCAACCAGTTCAGCATTTGTAACAGAATCTCCTGAAGCAAACAAAGTAACCTCATGTCCTTCTTTCACCAGCTCCTCTGTCAGATAATAAATCACCCTCTCTGTACCGCCGTACAAAGAGGGTGGCACTGCTTCGAATAATGGAGCTACTTGTGCTATTCTCATAAATTAATTCCATTTGATTCATCATTATAAAAACAAGAGATGTGCCATTTGGAATATAATTTTATGAGACCGGATGAAAGACCTACGCCGTTTTTTGATTCCGTTCTGCTTCATCTATCCGGAAAGATACCTTACAGATCAATCCATAAGTGGTTATCTTCCCATCTTTTACATGCACTTTAATATCTTTTACGAAAACAGAATCTATATTATGGATTGTTTTTGATACTTCTGTTACCGCATTACTGATAGCATCTTCAATACTTTTTTCAGAAGAGGAAATGATTTCAATTACTTTTACAATAGCCATAAAATTATCTTTTAAGATGTGAAAGAAATTGTTTTTTGTTCCCTTCCGCGGCACAAAAACCCGGCCACCCATGCCAATTTATCTGCTATAAAAAAAATAACGATCACGTTTTGAATCAGCTTCACGAACGGCTCCAGCTGCTATGGGAAAAATCTGCTACAGCAGTGATGAACAATTAATACATCCACAGATGGTCGGGGGTATCATAATTGTGACGGAGCAGGTAAAAGACGTTTAGGCACACGTTAAATGACAGCGCCGGTTTACAGGCCCTGATGGATGATATCGCTGACAGGTGCATCGTTAGTTTATGGGATTCCATACAGCAATGATCAACTATCTGCAAAAGGAAGATCAGCAAGCGGCGCAGTTTGCAAAAAAGGCGATCTCTTGTTTTGAGCCATTTAATCAGAATGAACAGCAGTACGCAACTCGTTCAACAGACATCATTGCAGGGACGAAGGTATACTGCAGTATGATGGAGTTTGATAACAACAGCTGGAATACCGACCAGCTGGCAGGGAGTGGGCCGGCAATTATGTGCCTCCATTTTATCAAAACGCTATGATGCTTTTATCTGCCCGGATGAAACCACTGCGTTGCATCCGCTGCACATACAACCACATGATGAAAAGATACCGGAAACTTATCCTTTTGGTATGTAAAACTGTAGTTGCTGCCTCCGGCATAGAAGATCTATGCCTAATTTTCATAACGCAGCGTTTCCTTTCCTGATGTTTTTTCTGAAAAATACCCACGTGAAAGCAACCAGGTAAACAAAAACAGCAATAACCAGCAACAACGGCATATTCCCGTAAATACTAAACTTTAACAATATGGCTTCCAACAAGAGTAAACCAATCCAATACTACACAAAAGGCATCCGCCCGCCTTCATTAAAACGCTTTAGCAGGTAAGCGTATGGCCATACGAAAAGCAACGCATCGAGTAAGGTAACAGGCAGTATAAAAAATAAAATGGCAGATAATAAGTTCGATTTAAAGGAGATTTACAATATGCTCCCACGCCTTCTCATTACTCATAAATCCAAACACGATTAGCATGATCGGAATATTTCTCAGCATAAAATAAATCAGGAACTTTTTTATAATCGCTTTATTCATTGTGGTCTCTTTTAAATCTTCAGCTGTAATTGGCTATTATCCTATAGGTGCGATATTCTTATTAATTATTAAAATATGTAATAAAATGCTGAAAACTTCCACAAAATTAATATGTTCTATGGCAGACTCATTTAACACCAGCAGCCTCAAACAGGTTTATAGATTCATAATTCATAACCTATTAATTTTCAATCATTTAAACACACCCCTTTTTCCTTGAGAATTTTTGCTCTAGTTTGTGCTTCCAAACATGAACATAAAATAAGCATTGTCAAGTAAGCAAGCATACGGGGAAATTGAGCTGATATCTTCTTTTCAGCAGGGCGAACACAAAGCACTGCATCAAATTTATGCGCTATACCAGCGGCCACTCTGCTTTTTTACGGAACAGCTGACTTCCGATACCATGGCCGCAGAAGATATTGTTTCTGAATGCTTCATCCAGGCATTTCAAAAAAAAGAGGACTTTCCTACACTCGGGCAACTCAAAGCTTTCCTGTTCACCGCAGCAAGGAATGCCGCCCTCAATTATCTCAAGGCGCAAAAACGACATGGTGATATCCACCAGTCGATAGAAAGGAACGCCGACCGCTTTTCCATAGATGTTGAAAAAGCCTATATTAAAACGGAGGTCACCCAGGCTATTTTTCTTGAAATTGAAAAACTGCCGCCACAATGCCGGCAGGTAGTCCGCCTTTCCGTTATCGACGGGAAAAAGCCACAGGAAATAGCCGACGAACTCAATATGGCCTACCAGACCGTTCTGAACCAAAAAGCAAAAGGCGTGGGATTATTGCGTACCGCCCTTTTAAAAAATGAGTTGATATCCCTGCCAGTCCTCGTTTCCGCGCTGTTAATGCTGCAGCGGTAAATTTTTTTTTGAAAAGGGCGGTATAAAAAGAGGAGTTAGTTGTTTTAGTAGTATCGACATGACTGAGAACAATCATTACATAGCCGGCCTGATTGGCAAATACCTGGACAATAGTCTGAATGCTGACGAGAAGATGGCGTTAACGGAATGGATCAACGCCTCCGACGATAACCGTCATCTTTTTGCGGAATTAAGCGATCAGCAACAGCTGGTGGCGAATCTTCAGCGGTTTTATGCCTATGATGCTGACAGGATTTCCAGGAAGATCAGTGAACAGATTCCCGGATTTGACCAACCCATTATGAGGCCGGTTCACCGGGTTCATTTTATCCGCAGATGGGGCTGGGCAGCTGCTGCGGCACTGCTGCTTGCAGGAAGTACCTACCTGCTGGTAATGAATAAAAAAGATCAGTCTCCCACCATCGCATCCCGTGTAGCGGATATCACTCCCGGCAGCCAGGGCGCCATACTTACCCTGGCCGACGGACGACAGGTAGTGCTGGATAGCCTGACCAGCGGGGTTGTTGCGCAACAGAACGGCAGCTCCATCGTACTGTCGGATGGTAAACTCAAGTATGATCCTTCCGGGGAAGCCGTCTCCGACATTCAATATAACAAAATGACCACGCCCAAGGGGCGGCAATTTCAGCTGACCTTACCTGATGGAACAAAGGTGTGGTTAAATGCAGCCAGCTCTATCCGCTACCCTACTGCATTTGCCGGTAAGGAACGAAAAGTGGAGATATATGGGGAGGCCTGTTTTGAAGTAGCAAAAGATGCCAATAAACCTTTCCGGGTAAATGTAAATAATAAAGCTTCCATAGAAGTACTGGGCACGTTGTTTAACGTAAACGCCTACGAAAATGAAAAAACGATCAATACTACATTGCTCGATGGAAGCGTAAAAGTAATCAATGAACCTGCCAGCGTAATCCTCAAACCTGGCCAGCAGGCACAGATCAGCAACACACCGGGAGGAAAAATAGCTATAGTAAACAAACCGGACATTGAAAAAATAATGGCCTGGAAAAGCGGCCTGTTCAACTTTGAAGGCGCTAATCTTGAAGAAGTAATGCGACAGCTGGAACGCTGGTACAATATAGATGTAGTTTATGAAAATGGTATACCGGATATACAATTCATGGGAGAAATGAGCAGACAAATTTCATTAACAGACCTGCTGGAAATATTAAGGAGAACAGAAGTGGACTTTAGAGTAGAAGGACGCAAATTGATTGTGCTGAATAAATAAGTATCAGTTACACTGCACCGGGAATCACAGAAGGGGCCTGCATGGCCCGGCCTGACTATGTAATTTAACAAGCCAACCATTAAAAAACCGTCACGGATTGCGGCCGTGACGGTGTATTTGACTTAGTTGGTTTCTAAACGGTTTATTGCAATTCACATTTATTAACAACCAAATCTCATGCAATTTATGCAAAAAAAATGCTATTGGCCGCCGGATCGCCGGGGAAAAAACACGGGCCTAACCAAAATCTTTCTGGTAATGAGACTTACTGTCATTCTATTAACAGCCGCCATCTTTCAGGCAAGTGCCTCGGGTCACGCACAAACCGTTACCCTGTCGGGTAAAGCCATCCCTATCAAACAAGTATTTAGTGCTATTAAGCAACAAACCGGGTACGTAGTTTTCAGTAATAATAACACGATCAATGATGCAAGGAATGTATCGCTTTCTGTACGGGATATGCCCCTGAAAGACTTGCTGAATGAAGTATTGAAAGACTTACCCGTTACCTACGTGATCAAGGACAAAACGATTGTACTGTCACGCAAAACAATACCAGCCGGCGATATCCTGGCTCCTCCCAATACGATTACCGGCACCATCCGGTCTTCCACTGGTGAACTATTGCCAGGCGTATCTGTCCGGATAAAAAATACGGTCAACGGTACCATCACCGGTTCCGACGGGTCCTTCTTCTTTAACCGTCCACCTGAAGATGCCGTATTCGTGATCAGCATGCTGGGGTATGAAACCCTGGAAATCGCTGTTCTGAAGGGCGACAACGGATATACCGCCAACACGCTGGATAAAGCACAATCGAAGTCGCTGCTGGTGAAAGAAGGAGCCAACCTCCTGCTGAACATTACGCTGAACAGGAAAGACCTGGAAATGAACGACGTGGTGATCACCGGGTATATGAACGTGAATAAAAAGAATTACGTAGGCTCCGTTTATTCCGTAAAGGCAGATGATATCAAGATCGCCGGCGAAACCAGCATCGATCAGATGTTACAGGGCGTTGTACCGGGCATGTCTGTTATCACGCAATCAGGACAGGTAGGTTCCACGCCAAAGATCCGTATCCGCGGTACCTCCACCATCCTGGGCAACCAGGAACCGGTTTGGGTAGTGGATGGCGTAATCCAGCGCGATCCCCTGCCAATGCCCAATGGTAGCGGATCACTGGCTGGAGATATGAGCGAACTGCGGCTGATCGCCTCCAATGCCATTTCTTGGCTCAATCCAAACGATATTGAAACCATCACCGTTTTAAAAGATGCTTCGGCCACCGCTATTTATGGTTCACAGGCAGCCAACGGCGTAATTGTGCTCACCACGAAAAAAGCGCGCCCCGGCCAGTTATCGGTGTCTTATAGCTCCAACCTCACAGTGGGTCAGAAACCTACCTACGGCGACTTCGACCTGATGAACTCCCAGGAACTGATGCAGTTTTCGAAAGAAGTATACGAAGCCCGCGACAGCTATACCGCTGAAGTATTGCCGATCGGCTATGCCGCATTGATCCAGCAGTTACAGAGAAAAGAAATCGATTATGCCACTTATATGGAACGCTACCGCAAGCTGGAAAACCAGAATACCGACTGGTTCTCACTCCTGTTCCGCAACCCGTTCAGTCAGAATCATAGCCTGAGCATCTCCGGCGGCACCGAGAAGATCTCCAACAGAACCTCTTTCAGTCTTCAGCAGCAGAACGGGGAAGCCAAAGGGAATGACCTTACTTCTTTCGCCGCTTCCTCCAATACCACTCTCCGGTTCGGAAAACGGCTGACCGTAAACCTGATGCTAAACGGCAGCCGGCGGGAAACAAATGGTTTTTCGTATGGCGTAGATCCGTTCAACCATGCTTATAATACTGCCAGAACCATTCCTATGTATAATGATGACGGATCCCTTTTTTACCATGAGAAAAGAGGAGAACCCAGCACCGTTTTCCCCGGCAACAACAGCTACCGGTATAACATTCAGAATGAAATTAATAATACAGGAAATAAAAATGTTACCAATAACCTCGCATCTACTGTAGATGTAAACCTGCAGTTAACAAAGGACCTGCAATACCAGGGACTGTTATCTTACACCCTTACCAATTCCAGCGTAAAATCCTACGCAACGGAATTATCTTACTTTATCACTCAAACAAGAGGATATGAGTTCGGCAGCGTACTGTCCAACTCTCCGCAGGAACTGGCCAGCCGCCTGCCTTTCGGAGGACTCGCACAACTGCAGAACGCCGACAACAGTGGCTATACCTGGAGAAACAGCCTGGTATATAACCACTTATTTGGTACCCGCCATGCCGTGACCCTTCAGGCTGGAATGGAAGCCAGATCCGCATTAATGCAGGGTAATACCGATAGCCGTTATGGTTATCTACGGTATCGCGGGGAAAGCTATGCACCTGTTCCGGTAATGCCCGCGATGATTTCCGCCAATGGCGACAACCTGCTTGATCTCATGCGCACAAATTCAGGAATCGTCAATCAAAAAAGTAATTTCCTGAGTGAGTACTTCTCTGCGGTATATGCTTTTGATCAGCGATTTATCTTCAACTTCAATGCGAGATTGGATGCCTCCAACCGTTTTGGCCAGGATAAAAACAAGAAATTCCAGCCAACCTGGTCGTTTGGTGGAAAGTGGCGCGTTGCCAATGAAAAAATCCTGAGCTCCGTGAAATGGCTGAACGCACTTGACCTGTCTGCCACCTACGGCTACCAGGGAAATGCAGTGGAAGCGGTATCTCCTTACCTGATTGCCACCGATGGGGGACTTAGCAATGTCTTCAAACAATATGTCCTCAACATCAAATCGCTGCCTTATCCTGAACTGGGTTGGGAGAAAACAAAAACATGGAACTTCGGACTGGACCTGGCAATGTTTAACGGCCGCCTGAGCGCCACCGCCAACTGGTACAAAAAAAGCAGCAATATCCTGGCTTCACGGGACGTACCCATTGAAAATGGGATGAACTCCGCTACCGTATTTGGTTCCCTGATGGAAAACACCGGGTACGACCTGATCATCAGCGTAGTGCCGGTGCGTACGAAAGACTTCATGTGGCAGTTTTCTGTGAATACCGGTCTTGCCCGGAACGTGCTGAAACAAAACGAAAGGATCAATACAAAAGATGATTACCTGAACGGAACTGCTATTGTGAACGGAGAGGCTTACTCCACCTTTTATTCCTTTGCCTATGCCGGTTTAAATCCAGCCAATGGCGTGCCTCTCTTTAAAAACATGGATATTAAACCTACTGCCAATGACCTGGATTACCTCGTTAAATCCGGTAAGCTGGATCCCGATTTTTCCGGCGGATTCAATACCATGGTGCGATATAAAAACCTTTCGTTAAGCGCGCAGTTTGCCATGGCTTTCGGAAATCAAAAAAGGCTGCCGGTGTTCTACAATTCTTCCGGGGCGCCTACTCCTGAACAGAATGCACCCAGGATCCTGAAGGACCGCTGGAAACAACCAGGCGATGAGCAGCACACCAACATCCCTGCTGTTCCACCCGGTAATCCCCGCAGGATAGAGTTCTACCTGCCCACGATAGCGTCAAACAGAGTAACGCCGTATGACCTGTATAATCAATCCGATTACATGGTGGCAGATGCTGACTTTATCCGTTGCCGGCAGATTGCGTTGAACTATGAGTTTACACAGGAACTGCTGAAAAAGATACACATCAAACGACTGAGTACGTCCCTCAGCATGACCAACCCATTCCTGGTAACTTTTGACGACGCATGGAGAGGTTACGATCCGGAAACAAACGGATGGCCTGCCCGCAGAACAACGTCATTATCTTTTAATATGACTTTCTAATATTGAAGCGCATGAAATATAAGTTATTTGCTGTTTTCTTTGTCTTCACGGTGCTGACATCCAGCTGCACCAAATTCCTGGAAGAACAATCACAGAGCGAGATTATTCCCAAAACGGCTACCGACTTCCGGGAGCTATTGATGGGATCAGGTTATATGGGAAATCAGGAGCCAACTGATTTTCTTTCCCGCATGGACGACGATGTGGACCTGAACATTGAATGGGGCGCGGGCACCCCCTACACTATCGTAGGCACCGCTACGGTTAAAACAGATTACCTGTTTTATACCTGGCAGCCCCAGTTGGCCGACAGGAATGGGTTAGGCGATCTTATCAGTGAAGATCCCGCGTCTACCGCCTATTACTATTTTTATGAGAAGATAATGGGATGTAACGCCGTATTGGATAATATCAATACCGCGATCGGTAGCCAGCAGGATAAAGACAGGGTAAAAGCCGAAGCCCTGGCGATGCGGTCGTTCTATTATTTCCGGTTGGTAAATCTCTATGGAGCACCTTACAACAACAATCCACAGGCGCTTTCCATTCCTTTAAAGCTGAACTCCAATGTTACAGCCGAATACACGGAGCAGTCGACGGTAGCAAGGGTGTACGAGCAAATCGTTAACGATCTGAAAGAAGCTGCCACGCTGATGGATCCGCTGCCTGTTGCGCGCAGGGACTTTCACATCAATCAACCAGCCATTCACATTCTTTTGTCCAGGGTATATCTTTATATGGAAAAATGGGAAGAGTGCGTAGCAGAAGCCAGTAAAGTTTTTGAACAGTCGTCAGTACTGATGAACATGACCGGCATCACCACTGGTTACTGGCTCACCTATACCAACCCTGAAGTAGAGTGGATGTTTGGTGCAAAACCGCAAGGGGGCGACCAAACCGCCTTTATTCCTTCTCCGGATCTCCTGTCAGTTTTTGATCAGAACAATGATGTGCGCCTAAAATATGGTATAACGAATTCAGGTGGCACACCGCTCATCACGAAGTATACAATCATAAACGGAGAACTGACCCAATGCATTCGTACAGCAGAAGCAGTGTTAAACAGGGCGGAGGCAAACGTGCAGCTCGGAAAACTGCCTGCTGCCATGAAAGACCTGAATGACCTGCGCCGTACACGCATCATTGGTTACACAGATGAAAATATTGGCGACAAGGCAGCACTGCTGCAGGCAGTCCGGGTAGAGCGCCGTAAGGAATTTTTCCTGGAAGGATTCCGCTGGTTTGATCTCCGACGCTATGGCATGCCTGCCATTACGCACCGGTATCAGCATGAGCCGGGGGAAGCAGTATTGCATTATACCCTGAAGGAAAAAGATCCGATGTACACGCTGCCTCTTCCCAATAGCATACTGCAGAGAAACCAGGCACTGAAACAAAATCCATCCGGCACTATGCCCGACAGGATCGGCCAGTAATGTTTAAACAAGCAATAACATCATAACATGAAGCATATATTTCTAATCGGCTGCATCTCCAGCATATTACTATTTTCCTGTGCGAAGGATACTGAAATCGGCGCACCAACGCCGATCGGACCTGATTATGTTTTACCGCAGGGCAACGCCCCAAAAGAGGCAAATGATAAAATTCAACAGCTCTATAACAACTACGGATCTTACTTCCTGTATGTGTTTACACAAAAGGATTTTGAATGGATGCAGGCAGCCGGCGGCAGCGCATCAAAGATCGATACAGCGGTATTGGGCAACCCTGCTTATACCGGTGATATGCTGAATTTCCTGAACGATGTGTGGTTGAAATTCCTGCCGGATGATTTCAAGAAAAACCAGGGGATTCCTTACCGCGTTCTCATGGCAGATACCATCAAACAATACAGGACCGGGTATCCCCCCGGCAGGGAATACCTCTACTTCGATTACAAGGTAGTAGGTAAGTCCATCACTTTCGCCGGCATGAACGCATCACTGCGTACCATGACCCCGGCTCAAAAGGTGGACAAAAAGAATGTCCTGACAGGCGCTATCTGGAACTATTATATCAGTAATAATATTCTTGATATTCCGGCAGCATTCTACACGGTCAGCAATTATGCAGCAGAAGCAGCACCCACAGCGCCGCTGTCCATTCCTGCCAACCTGGAGGCCTTCCGCAGCAGCGGCTTTTTACCAACCAGCTATGATGCCCTCAGTGGCAGAATAGGTGAATGGTATTATGGCACCTATTCCTGGGGAACGGCCAAATCAAATGATATCACGTCATTTATCATGCATATTACAACCCGGACGGATGCACAAATGCAGCCTTACCTGCAGTATCCGCTCATTAAACAGAAGTTTGATATCCTGGTGGATTATTACAAAACAAAATATCATATAGATGTGCGTGCTATCGCCAACGCCACCTACTGATGTATAACCTTTCCTTTCGCCCGGGGCTTCGTCCCCGGCGAAAGGTATCTTTCAGCAGCACATCTTCATAAAAAATATTCAACTGCAATCACCGTGTAAGCAAAAGCTTACGCCTGCTATATTATTTAATAAACAATCCGTAATGAATGGAAAACGCCATCGTAAAAGTTGAAAATCTGTCTCACCGTTACGCTTCCCAGTGGGCGGTTCGGGACATAAATTTTGAGATCCATAGCCAGGGAGTGGTGGGACTGCTGGGTTCCAACGGAGCCGGCAAATCCACTACCATGAACATCATTTGTGGAGTATTAAAACAATCGAAGGGAGAGGTATTCATCAACGGGATCAACCTGAAAGATGACCCGGTAACCGCCAAGCGCAACATCGGGTTTATGCCGCAAAAACTGCCGCTGTACCTCGATTTCACCGTGGAAGAATACCTCACCTACTGCGCTGATCTGCGGATGGTGGAAAAAAGCCAGTTAAAAAAAGCAGTCGACCAGGCCCTGGAAAGATGCGGTGTGGCACATTTCAGGGAACGTCTGCTCCGCAACCTCTCCGGTGGATACCAGCAACGCGTGGGCATCGCCCAGGCCATTGTGCACAACCCTAAATTTGTAGTGCTCGATGAACCCACCAACGGCCTGGATCCCAACCAGATCGTGGAAGTACGGAACCTGATCAAAGAAATTGCGATAGACCGCTCGGTGCTGCTATCCACGCACATCCTCACAGAAGTACAGGCTACCTGCAAGGAAATCAAAATGATTGAAGAAGGCCAGATGGTATTTTCCGGCACACTGGAAATGTTCGATAATTATATTGAACCCAACTCACTGGTAGTTATGCTGGACGCAGCTCCTGCACCTGAAGAACTGCTGAAGCTGGAAGGTATCAGATCTATCGAACAACTGGCCCCCTCCCGTTTCAGGCTCGGATACGACGGGGAAAAGAAAACAGCACAGCGGCTAGCGGAAATAAGTGTGGGCAAAGGCTGGGGACTAACAGAACTGATTATCGAAAAGAGTTCACTGGACGCAGTATTTGCCAGGTTGTCTAAAAAAAATACCAAATAAAAAATCATTAAAAGATATTCAATGAGACAAATTTTTAAGATCGCCAAAGCAGAGTTATTCACTTTGTTTTATTCACCGATCGCCTGGATGATCCTCGTGGTATTTACTTTTCAGACGGGAATGGGCTTTGCAGACACCCTGCAGGAGATGCTGCGTGGCCAGAGCAGCGGTATGGGCCTCTCCTTTATTACCGCTAATATTTTCTCCGGACAAAGGGGAATGCTGGCTTCCGTACAAAATTACCTGTACCTCTATATGCCCCTGCTTACAATGGGATTGATGAGCCGGGAGTTAAGCAGCGGTTCTATCAAATTACTGTATTCATCCCCGGTTACTTCCTCACAGATCATTCGTGGTAAGTTCCTTGCCATGATGACCTATAGCTTACTACTCATCGCCGTATTACTGGTGTATGTAATAGTGGGTATGTTTGTGGTAGATAACTTTGAACTGGCGCCTGTACTATCAGGTCTCTTTGCCATTTACCTCCTGATGTGCGCCTATGCGGCTATCGGGTTGTTTATGTCTTCCCTCACCTCTTACCAGGTAGTAGCGGCTCTCGGCACATTGGTGCTGCTGGGAACACTCAGCTATATGAACAAAGTATGGCAGAGCATCGATTTTGTACGTGACATTACGTACTGGCTGTCTATTTCCGGCCGTTGCAACGAAATGATCAGTGGGTTGATCTGCACAGAAGATGTGCTTTATTTTGTGATCGTAGTTGCCATGTTCCTGGCACTGAGCATCCTGAAATTGCAGTCCAACCGCACCCATGCCTCTTTTTCCTCGGTATGGAGCAAATATGCAGTTGTAGTGATCGCCGCTATGGCGCTGGGTTATACCACTTCCCGCCCAATATTCATGGCTTATTACGACGCTACCGAAACCAAGCGGAATACCCTCACCCCCAATAGCCAGCAGATCATGGCTAAACTGGATGGCGGTCTCACCATCACCACCTATGTAAACCTCCTCGACCGGGAAGGCTATAATGGTATGCCCGAAATGGTAAATGAAGATAAACAACAGCTGAAACAATACATCCGCTTCAAACCGGAAACAAAGCTGAAATACGTTTATTACTACGATTCTGCCAGCAATAACCCCCGCCTGAATTTTGTTTATAAAAACAAATCACTCGCGGAAATGGCACAAAAGGAAGCAGAGATCAAAGACCTCGATATTGATCTCTTCCTGACACCGGAAGAAATAAGGAAGAAGATCAACCTCCGGGATGAAGGCAATATTTTTGTCCGCCTAGTAGAAAGAGAAAACGGGCAAAAGGCATTTCTCAGGATCTATGAAGATATGATGAAATTTCCCGACGAAGCGGAAGTATCAGCCGTTTTCAAACGCATGGTAATGAAGCTGCCAAAAATTGCTTTCCTGCAGGGACAAGGAGAACGGAAAATAGAAGGGGATCGTATAAAAGATTATACCCTGTTCTCTTCTGTTAAAACATTCCGTTATGCGCTCACTAACCAGGGCTGCGATGTGGAAACGCTGGATCTTTCCGGTAATAACCAGATTCCCGCAGGAGTAGACATTATCGTGATTTCCGATATGCAGCAGGAGATGGATTCCGTTTCCAAACGAAAACTGGATACCTATATTGCCAATGGCGGAAACCTGGTGGTGACCCTTAAACCAGGATCAGCGGTCATGGAATCTTTCATTTCCCAATTTGGCGTAAAAACAATACCCGGCCAACTGGTACAACCTAAAATAGATGTAGTTGCGAATGCCGTTATATGCCGGCCCACAAATGCTGCTATCAGCATCGCACCTATGTTCGATCTCATGATCAAACAACATGCGTATGTGGGCATGGTGAAAGCGGCTGGTTTGGTAATGGCGGAAAACAAAGGCTTTAAAGCCACCCCCGTTCTTCAGACCGATACCATGAAAACATGGAATGAAACGCAGACCATCGATTTTGTGAATGATTCTGCTTCCGTAGATGTAATGGCCGGAGAAAGGGCAGATAGCTTTGTTACGGCAATGGCTTTATCGAGAAAGATAGGTAATAAAGAGCAACGCATCATGATCATAGGAGATGCCGACTGTATCAGTAACGGGGGTATGAAACCGCCTATCAGATATTACGGCGCTTCCAACTTTTCTTTGATTCCGGGTATGTTCCATTGGTTATCTTACGGCACTGTACCAGTAGACGTAAGCCGTCCGCATTCAAAAGACAACACCCTCTTTCTTACCAAAGGAAGCCTGAAGGTGGTGAAATACGGATTAATGGGCGTGATCCCGGGATTATTGCTGATAGGAAGCAGCATTTTACTCATCAGGAGAAGAAGAAAGTAAAACAAACAGCTGGTATGAGCCTAATGACCGATAAACAAACGCTGAATGACCTGAACATTTTCGGGAAAGGTGGAGGCGATTCAATGTACACGATATTTAACCGCACCTTTACCCGCGGCGGCTCTGAGCTGCTGGAAGAAATGTTCCGCAGCCCGCTCTCCGACGCTGCCGCCATCAATGCGCGCAGCACCATCATCCGCGCCTTTTCTGAACAGCAGATAAGCTTTCCGTATGAGGGTGAATGGTTCGATGCAGCAGAACAACACCTGCAAAATACCGATGAGCGCACGAAGCTGAATGACCAGGAACATACGCTGGGCAGAAAGTTTAATCACCTGATTGCCGCCGACACAGAATACAAAGCCATTGAAAAAGGCGTGGTAAGCCTGATCGGTATCTTACAGGCCACCCGGGTGTTTGCAGACAGCATCCGGCAACAGGTAGCAGGTATTCCTTACAACAGGGAACTCGCTTCCATCGACCGGTTATTACAAACAACAGAATTGCAGTCCCTCCTGCAGGAACATACCAAACAGAAATTTTCTTTTGCCAAGGTAGCGGAGTATGATAAAATACTCCGCTTCCGGCAACGGAACATCATCCTCCAATTGCTGGGACATATTTACCTGGCCGATGTATACCTGTCGGTGGCCCGTACTGCCAGGGAACGGAAGTTCTGCTTCCCGGTTGCCCTGGATGCGGAAAAGCAAACAGTAATACTGGAAGATTTTTACCATCCGTCTTTAACCAGGCCGGTGGCGAATACATTAACCATCACTCCTTCCAGTAACATTATTTTCCTGACAGGAGCCAATATGGCGGGAAAATCCACCTTTATGAAAGCGCTGGGTATTGCTATGTTCCTGGGCCAGATGGGATTCCCGGTGCCGGCAGCCAAAATGGAATTTTCTGTAAGGGATGGTATTTTCACCACCATCAACCTGCCGGATAACCTGAGCCAGGGGGCCAGTCACTTTTATGCGGAAGTGCTGCGGGTTAAAACCATTGCACAGGAGCTAAGCCGCGACAAATACCTGTTTGTCATTTTCGATGAACTGTTCCGCGGCACCAATGTAAAAGATGCATATGAAGCCACCATCGCCATTACATCGGCCATCGCACGCAGGAAGAATTGTATGTTCGTGGTATCTACACATATCATTGAAGCCGGCGACGTGCTCAAAGAGAAATGTGACAATATCAACTTCGTATACCTGCCAACGTTAATGGAAGGCAATAAGCCCGTTTATACGCATAAACTGGCCTCCGGTATTACTTCCGACCGGCATGGTATGGTAATTATAAAAAATGAAGGTATCCTGGACCTATTGGCCAGGAAAAAATCAATAAAGAAGACCACATGAGCTTTATTGCCGATAAACAAACACTGGACGATCTGTCGCTGCTTGGAAAGTATAATGCCAATTCCATCTTCTCCCTTTTTAACCAGGTAAAAACCCGGGGGGCAGAAAAACTGCTGGATGCCATGTTCCTCCATCCACTAACCGATGCGGATCAGATCAATGCCAGGAGCACTGCCTTCCGTTATTTTGGAGAACAGCCCATTCCGTTTCCTTTCAACGAACAACTGCTGGGCAACACGGAAGCCTTCCTGGATGAAGGAAGTAACAGCAGCTTCCCCCTCGCCCTCTGGCAAATGGGCCGGAAAAAGTTAGCGGCCCTTCTGGTAAAGGATGATGCATTTGAATTGCAGCTGCAGGGAATAGATACCTGCGTACAGCTGCTAAAAGGCTTTTCTACCCTACTTGATCATCTCGAAAAAGAAGGTCGTGATAAAAATACCCCTTGGGAAAAATGGGTCACAAGTGCCCGGAACATCCTCCGGGATAAGCGGCTGCAAAATATCAATTCCCAAAGATCCCTGCTGCAAACCGCCAGGTTACACTATCTGCTCGCACACATATTCCAGGATAAGCTAAAAACCCTGTTGGCACTCACCTACGAAATAGAAGTGTATCTCACCGTTTCCGGCATTGCCAAAGCAAAAGGATTTTCCTATGCAAAGGCATTGCCGAAAGAGAAGAATACGCTGATAGCCAAAGGGGTTAAACATCCCGGCCTGGATAAAGCGGTTCCCAACAGCCTTTCGTTTAATGGCAACAGTAATGTACTGTTCCTCACCGGGGCCAACATGGCGGGCAAATCCACCCTGATGAAAGCGACCGGTATCATGATGTACCTGGCACATATGGGATTTCCTGTAGCGGCCCGGGAACTGGAGTTTTCTGTGCTGGATGGTATTTATTCTTCGGTAAATGTACCTGATGACCTGAACCGTGGATACAGTCATTTTTATGCGGAAGTGCTCCGGGTAAAAAAAGTAGCGGAAGAAGTAAATGCTGACAAACACCTCTTCGTTATTTTCGACGAACTGTTTAAAGGTACCAACGTGAAAGATGCCTATGACGCCACACTGGCAGTAACAGAAGCTTTCACCGCCTTCAGGGATTGTTTCTTTATTATTTCCACACATATCTTTGAAGTGGGAGACGCGCTAAAAACAGCAGGCGATCATATACAGTTTGAATTCCTGCCAACTATTATGGAAGGTACCGTACCCAAATACACCTATACCTTGCAAAAAGGTATTACAACAGACAGACAAGGAATGATTATTATCGAGAATGAAGGTATCTTAGACATGTTATAATGTTTAAGCCGCTTCTTTATAACGGGAACATGTTACACACAAAAACCAACAAAAGATAAACATCTATGCATTATCGTTATCTGGCCATAGCAGGACTGCTATGTCTTTCCACTGCAGGCAGCTTTGCACAGGGCTCCGGTCAGGGCCAGCTCATTCCGCTGGACACGGCTGTTCGCACAGGACAATTACCCAATGGCTTTACCTACTACATCCGCAAAAACAATGAGCCTTCCAAACGTGCATTATTCTACCTGGCCAACAAAGTAGGCTCTATCCTGGAAGATGAGGATCAGCGCGGTCTTGCTCATTTCCTGGAGCACATGAACTTCAACGGCACCACCCATTTCCCCAAAAATGAACTGATCGACTACCTGCAAAAGGCAGGCGTACGCTTTGGCGCCGACCTGAACGCCTTTACATCGTTCGATGAAACCGTTTACCAGTTGCCTATCCCTACTGCCGACCCTAAGATGGTGAGCCGCGGACTGGATATTATGCGCGACTGGGCACAGGAAGCCCTGCTGGAAACAGATGATATTGACAAAGAAAGAGGTGTGATCATTGAAGAAAAACGCCTGCGCGAAGGAGCAGCTGCACGCATACAGGATAAGACACTTCCCGTGGTGTTAAATAATGCCAGGTATGCCAACCGCTCCCCTATTGGTACAGACAGCATACTCCTGCACTTCCCGGCAGCCACGCTCCGCCGCTTTTACCACGACTGGTACCGTCCCAACCTGCAAGCCCTCATCGTAGTAGGCGATGTGGATGTTGACCAGGTGGAACAACAGATCCGCAAACAATTTGCAGACCTGAAAAACCCCGCCAACGAAAAACCCAGACCCGATTATAAAATTGCCCTCACCGGTAAAAATCAATTCCTGACTATTACCGACCCGGAAGTATCTGCCACCAACCTGGAAATCGCCATCAAACATACCGCCGGTAAATTGACTACCACCACCGATTATCTCAATACCGTAAAGCGGTCGTTGTTTAACCAGGTACTCGGCGCCCGGATCGGCGAGTTATCTCAAAAACCCAATCCTCCATTCCTGGGCGTAAATGCAGGCATCGGCAACTTAATGGGCGGACTCGATCAGTTCTCCTTCTCCGTAACGGCGAAACCCGGCAAACTGGCGGAAGCCTTTGCCGCCGGCTGGTCGGAAGTAGAACAAGTGAAACGCTTCGGCTTTACACAGTCTGAACTGGACCGGGCCAAAGCAGCCTATATGGCAAGCCTGGAAAAAGCAGCAAAAGAAAAAAATAAAACCGTTTCTGAAAGCTACGTGAAAGAATACCAGGCACTGTTCCTCGAAGGAGCTGCTTCTCCAGGGTTCGACTGGGAATACAACTTCCTGAAAAAAGAATTACCGGGTATCAGCCTGGATGACCTGAAAGCAGTTGCCAACGAATACATCACAGATACCAACCGTGATATTTTCATCGTAGCTCCCGATAAAGAGAAGAATAATCTTCCTGATTCCGCCACCGTTACAGGATGGTTTAAAACCGTTGCTGCAGCTTCGCTGGCAGAGTATAAGGACAACGTTACCGACCAGCCGCTGTTGAAAAAAATACCGGCGCCTGGAAAAGTAACAGCGCAAAAAAATTATCCGGCATTAGGCATACAGCAATTAACCCTGAGCAATGGTGTGAAAGTATGGCTCAAACCAACCACTTACAAAAATGATGTTATCCAGTTCCTTTCATTTGCACCGGGTGGTATCAATAAATATTCAAATGAAGACTTTCCCAGCGCGTCCAGTGCAAACGGTATTATAAGTGGTTCCGGTCTGGCTAACTTCTCACCCGTTCAATTATCGAAGATATTAAACGGTAAATCAGTCTCCGTAGGCGCCTTCATCAGCGGACGTAGCCAGGGTATCGGCGGCGCCAGCATCGTAAAGGACTTTGAAACCGCACTGCAACTGATATACCTGCGGTTCACCGCACCCCGGAAAGACACCGTGTTATTTGAAAATGCATTAGCCCAATCCAGGGAGCAGATCCAAACCCGCTACAATGATCCGGGCAATGTATTTAAAGATACCGTGACTGCAGTATTGAGCGGCTACAATTACCGCACAAGCCCTGCCACCTTGGCCAGGCTCGATAGCATCAGTTTGGAAAAAGCTTATGAGGTTTACCGCGACCGCTTTGCAGATGCGTCCCAGGCCAACTTTGTATTTGTAGGTAATTTCAATACCGACAGCATCAAACCTTTGCTCGAACAGTATCTCGGCGCACTGCCTTCCCTGAACAGAAAAGAGAAAGCTGTTAAACTGCCGGTACTTGTACCCAAAGGACAACTGGTAAAAACAGTCACCAAAGGAACAGACAACAAAGCCAGTGTATTACTGGTTTACAACGGCGATTGTGTTTACAGTACGGAGAACAAAATGCAGTTGCAGGCGTTGTCTGAAATCCTGCAATACCGGCTGCTGACAAGCCTGCGGGAAAACGCCGGCGAAGTATACACCCCTTCGGTAAATGCAAATATGTCGAAAGAACCCGATCAGCGCTTCGGCGTAAATGTATCATTCGGATGTGCACCTGAACACGTGGAACACCTGGTAGGACTGGTACAACAGGATATTGCGAATTTACAGCAGCAGGGCGCCACTACCGATGAAGTACAAAAGTTCAAAGCCGGCTTTCAGAAGCAATATGAATTGCAGTCCGAAAGCAATGAGTTCTGGTTACAATTTATCTCCGGGAAAATAGAAGGCAAGGAAGAATTGAAAGAGCTGCCCAATATAGAAAAACAATTGAGCCGGGTTAACGGTGCATCCATTAAGGCTGCGTCGAAGAACTACCTGAGTGGAAAGAATGTGATCCGTTTTGTGGCATTGCCTGAAAAGAAATAGAAATTGTTTTTGAGTGATGATGTAAAAGCCGTTTCCTTTTTTGGGAAGCGGCTTTTTTTATGGAGAAAATTTTAATTACGGTTACACCAGAATAATGGCTCCGTTATTTTGCCTATTTCTTCCCTAATTTTAATGATCATGTAATTCTTCTTATCGAATGGGGAACCAATCTAATAGTAAATCCTCCCCTTACATCCCCTCCAAACTCTACTACTACGAGTAACAAAAAAGGCACGGAATAAAGTTAACTTAATCTACCTAAATTCTTCAACCATGTCTAAAACTGCTCCCCTGGTATGGCTTGCCGGCGCCATACTATTCGTTTCCTGTAACAAAAGCACTGAACAACCTGCCAACATTGAAGCCAGTGCCGGACCTGCCTTCCCCGTTACTTTTAATGTCAACGATTTTACGCAGCAGCTGGACAGCTTTGGCCGCATCGCCGGCGACGCTCCAACTGCAAAAGATTCCCTGGATGGTCATGTAAAATACCTTTACTACAAAGTGTATGGTACGGGTGCACAGGCAGCCATAAAACATGAAATTATGCAGGAAGTTGGTACCCCTTCTTTTGGTGTAATCAGGGATACATTGCCGCCGGGTAATTACAAGTTTACTTTGCTGGCTGCGGGCGACAAGTATCTTTCCTACATCACCAATGCCGGGTTTAAATATCCCGGCAGTGATGCCTTCAGCACTCACTTCGAAATGGTGGTAAACGGACCGGCTAACGCCAAAGTTTCCCTGGATCGTATTGTGGCAAGGCTGCAATTTATTATCCAGGACCCGCTACCTGCTGATGCTGCCTGGATGGACATCCAGTTTGGGGGCATCCCACGGGTGTTTAACTTCCCGACTGGTGAAGTGAGCAACCCTGCCAACGGTACCGCTTATTCGAATTACATGGGCTATACGTTCCAGATACCCGCCTATAACCAGGGAAAGCCGGGCTTTAAAACACAGGCATATTTTCCCCTGCAGGGCAGTTACATCGTGCCTTCGATAACCATTGTCTGCCGGAGCAGACTGGGCAATTTGCTGGCCAACAAAGTTATTAACAATGTTAAGTTTGAAACTAACAAACGCACCGTTTTAAAAGGTAATCTCTTTGCGCCAACCAGCAGTGGTATAGAAGTGGACCTCAACGACACCAACTGGAAAGCAGACAGCATCGCTGTATTCTACTGACAGTCACTTTTATTGCTATCATTCCACCAGCAGCTTCTCTTATGGGAAGCTGTTGTTATTGGCAGCATCATGGTATGATTTGTGGGTTCCATCCGCACACCAAACTACTGATGTATGCATATTGTTTTAGGCGGCACAGGACATATAGGGTCTGCATTGGCAGAAACCCTGATTAAAAAGGGGGAGCCGGTTACCATTATCTCCCGCGATCCTAAAAAGAAACAGCAATGGGAACAAAAGGGAGCGGAAGTGGCCATCGCTGATGCGCTGGATGTAAAGCGTTTGCAGAAAATATTTAATACCGGCGAAAAATTATTTCTGCTCAATCCCCCGGCGGATCCGTCAACAGATACCGTAGCACAGGAAAAAGAAACCCTGAACGCTATTCTTACCGCACTCGGTGAATCACAGATAAAAAAAGTAGTAGCGGAGTCTACTTATGGTGCACAACCCGGGGACGGCCTGGGCGACCTGGGTGTGCTGTATAACATGGAACAACAATTGGCTGAAATGAATGTGCCTGCCAGTATTATCCGCGGCGCTTATTACATGAGCAACTGGGCCACTTCGCTGGCAACAGCGCGTGAATCGGGTATTGTTTATACCTTTTATCCCGTTGATTTTAAACTGCCAATGGTTTGTCCAGGGGATATTGGCAGCGTAGCTGCCCGGCTCATGCTGGAACCGGTTACCCAAACCGGACTGCACTATGTAGAAGGTCCGCAACAATACTCGGCAACCGATGTGGCAGAAGCTTTTTCTGCTGCATTGGGTAAAGACGTTAAAGCAGTGGAAATTCCCGAAACCAACTGGATGCAGGCGCTTAAAGACGCCGGCTTTTCAGAGCCGGCAGCAAAATCAATGGCAGCAATGACCCATGTTACGCTCAGGGAAAAATACGAGGATCCCAATCCTGTCAGGGGTACAACCACATTAAAAGCTTATATCGCGGATTTAGTGGAATCAGCAGCGTAGAGCGACTATAAACCCATCGGCATCCGGGAACACATTTTTTGTATATTTATTTGTTGCTCCCTTTAAATATTATTTAACAGATGTCGATACATGTAGCCATTACAAGAAAAGTGCTTCCCGGAAAAGAAGAGGAATTTAAAGAAGCGCTCAGGCAATTCCTCGGTGAATCATTTATTCATGGCGGCGTTCACGGCGCTGCCATGATCACGTCGCTGCCAGGTTCAGATTCCAATGAAATTGGCATCTTACGAACTTTTGCTGATGAAGCAGAAAGAGACGCATTTTATAATTCAAAGCTTTTTAGAGACTGGGAAGACTTTGCCTCAAAACTTACCGAGGAACCGGTTTACAGGCCGCTAACCGGGCTGGAAGCCTGGTTCCGCTACCCTTTGCCGCCACCACGGTGGAAAATGGCCATTACCACCTTATGCGGTGTTTTCCCCACCAGCCTGTTACTAACATACACACTCGGTCCTTACCTTCAAAAACTGCCTATACCGCTACGGGTATTTATTGTCGCAGGCTGCATGGTAGCCTTGTTAACATGGGTAGTGATGCCCGTAATTACCCGGCTGTTGAAAAAATGGTTGCGCCCATCATGAAAATAATAAAAAGACGATGTCATCTTTTTCTATTTTTGACCTGTTAAATGAGGTATGCCGGGCCTGAAGACTTCGCACCGCCTCACATTGATTTTAAATACATCATACGCTGGATGAAAGAACAACTAATTACGTTAATTAAAAATTTAAAAGACAATTCACTTAGTTTCAAAGAGGTGATTGAATTTATAGAAACTTACTATCAACACCAGCCTGCAGCCTTTAAAAACGGAGAGGTGCATAATGAAGCCACCCAAAACCAGGGAAGTGCAAAGGTGTTTGCTTTCGCGCAGCTAAATAACCTGGACAAAGAAGATACACTGCTGTTATTTGCAGAACACTACCAGGCTGTATTAAATACACCGGATGGCACAGATCACCAGAATATCAGGCAATTTATGATTCACGGCTGGCCCGGAGTAATCTTTGAAAGGCAAGCCCTGCTTGCGAAATAGGTCACAATACTTCTTTTGCAGAGGAAAAAGATTGTCCGGATATCCCGCAGGCATATCCGGACATCTGCTTTATTACACACGTTACTTACCTAATGCGATTTTTATTGCTTCCTCTACCGGACTGCACGGGCCTAAACCACTGATATCAAACCCGGTTCTCAGTAACAGCGGTGGCTGGGCCATAAACTTAGGTACCAGGCCACGATGCCGCTGGGCAGCATGCACCAGGAACGGATGACAGAGATATACCGTGCCGGCCTTTCCTGTAGCCAATACTTCCTCTCTCTCAGGTAATCCCGGCAACTTCGTTGCCAGTTCCATGAAAGAAAGTCCGTCTTCACCTTCCGGCCCCAGCAATCGGGCAACATCCATATGTGAGCCCTTTAAAATCCTGGTTGGCGCATCCCACTCGCTCACATCCGAAAATAGAAACAGCATCAGCAAGGCACGGCCTTTAGAGTTTACATTGATTCTGGCTGCGAAAAAGTCATTAGGATCTACACCGGCAAAACTTGCATCTACATGCCAACCGGTATCCCCGGAATCAACTTCCGACGGGAAACGAATGGGAAAGGACCCCATGCTCATACAGGGAATCCATTTTTCTTTACCGGCCAGCTGATCGAATGCACTATGAAGAACGGTGGTATTCGCAGCCTTAATAAATGGCTCCTGTGCATACATGCCCAGCCAAACGACCGGTTTTGTCCAGGTGTTGCTGTCGTTGGGATCGGCCGGAATATCTTTCCAAAGAATATCTCTTGCTTCGCTCGCAAGATCAGCAGAAAAAGCGTTATCGATACGGACAAAGCCGTCAGTAATAAATGACTGTATTTGTTGAGGATTCAGGGTATTATGCATCATGTTATACTATAAAAGTTCAGACAATAAAGAATTGATGCCCCTCGGGGCACATTGGTCTTAGTGGACTTGAAAATTTATATTATAACATCACAGTCATTCTCATACAGCAAATTTATTCATTTGTTTTAAAAATACAAGAGGATAGGATCATATCAACTTTCTGCTTATCTTATATGATAATGGCAGAGCAATTTTGTCACCGGATCCCATTAAAACGCACATACCGCTATGAAGCACAAACTTTTCCCACTGTTCCTTCCCTTTTTGTTGGTCCCTGTTTTCCTGTATGCACAGGATTTTAGTCATCCGGGGCAATTTGTTCTTAAGGGAAAAGTGAAGCATTATAAAGATAAAGTGTACGAATTCGGGATGTCCACCTTTTTTGGCAGTTTTGGAGATACGATCCGGATCAAAGCCGACGGAAGTTTTGAACAAACGGTGCCGGTGCAGCAACGGCAGCATATATACTTATACCTGGACGACGATCGTCCCTGGTTTACCGTGGCAGACAAGGATACGATTTACCTGCAATGGGATCAGAAGGAAGAAGTATCCTCCCTTACTATCCGCGCCCAGAACGAGGGACGCACGAAAGAGATAACGCAACAATTACAACTGCATAAAGTCCTGTCGGAATCATTTAGCAATCTCAATCAACAGTTGAGTACTGAAATGAAAAATCTCACTGCAGAAGAAAAATTTAAAAAGATAAACCTGCTCTTTAACAGCCAGGCAAAAAGCATATTTGAAGTAACGGATACTTTTTCCCAATTCTCTACCAGGCAAATCAGTGCCTTGTATTTTGAGTATTCGAACCTCTTATTTATGTTGCGGCTGCTGCCAAAGTTTGAGCTGAGCTTTATAGCGGATAGCGTTGGCAAGTATACACAAAAGCATAGCACCATCCAAACTACCCATTACAAAACGTTAAATGAAAACTGGTTTTGGAACGTACCGGAGTACCGTACTTTCATTTATAATTATCTGCGCATGGCCCGTCCGTTTAATGCAACTATAAGCGCAAGTATCCAAACCGCTCCCAATACAAAATCTAATTACACAATGGACTATTATCACCTGGCAGAGGCCAATATTCCTTTCACGGCTATGAAGGATTGGTTTATTACCAGCAGTATCATGAGTGGGTTTGAATATTACGAATTTAACGATGTAAAAAAAGTATATGATGCGTTTATGAATACTTGCAACACGCCTTTCCTGAAGGATACGCTGCAGCAATATTATACCACGATTGCACATTTAAAACCGGGAAGCCCGGCGCCTGATTTCACTTTAACGGATGCCACGGGGAAAAATATCTCTCTAAAAGATTATAAAGGAAAAGTAGTGTACATTGATTTTTGGGGAGTAGGCTGCGGGCCCTGCATTTATGATATCCAAAACCATGTGCCGCAGCTGCATAAAGACTTTGAGCATAAGGAAGTGGTATTTCTGAATATCTGTGTGGATGAAACAGAAGTGAAATGGAAAGATGCCCTTAAGAAATATCATTTGGAAGGGATAAACTTGGTGGCGGAAGGATGGACAGACCACCCGGTATGTAAAGCGTATAATGTAAATGGTATCCCGCATTATGTTTTGATTGACAAAACGGGTAAGTTATCCAATAACAATGCGCCACGACCCAGTGATGCGTCATTGAAGGGAGCTATTGAAAATTTGCTGAAATAGGGAGAAAATTTTCATCTTCGATAATTTCCGTCCCGATCTTTACACCTGTTCTAAAACCCGGATATTCTATCCAGCTCTATGACGTGCATTCCGGGCGCGAGTACTTTCGGAGCTTTGGCCATTTTCTCAGCAAGCGTAAACGTAGGTAATGGACGGAACTTCCTGATCAATCCCAAAAAATTCAGCACTTTTAATGCCCCCGCGGTCATTCGTTCACCCAACCGGTTGGTATTCTTCCGCAGCAATAATCCCGGCCTGAAAATGATGTATTGCTCAAATGCCAGGCTGGCGATCCTGTCCTCCAGATTGCCCTTTACCCTGGAATAAAATACACTGCTTTTGGCAGAAGCGCCGTAGGCGGATAGCAGCACTGCTTTGGTAACACCGTTTCGTTTGGCTATTTCAGCAAATTTTGCAGGAATATCATAATCTATATGCCATTGCTTTTCCTTCGAACCAGCTGCTTTCATAGTGGTTCCCAAACATGAAAACCATACATCTCCTTTGATAACCTCAGATTCATTTTCTAATTTGTTGAAATCAATCACGATCTCTATCAGTTTGGGATGAACAATTCCGGTGGAACGGCGCACAAATATTACAACGGCTGTGTAGTCACGGTCTTGCAACAATACCCGCACAAGATCTTTGCCGGTAGCCCCTGTTGCCCCTATGATTAATGCTTTCATACCTGGAATTTAGTTTATAACCGGACTACACCTCCTTTGATCATTTCTTTACCAACCAACTTTCCACTGCCCTTGAAAAATCAGCTACATCAATAGGATGCCTGCTGGTAATCAGGTTTCCGTCTGTTACCACAGGTTGCTCCAATACAATCCCGCCTGCATTCTTCAAATCTACCTGTATATTCCAATAACCTGTTAATTTTCTACCTTTCAAAATATCGGCAGATGCTAATACAACAGGTGCATGACAGATTGCCGCGATCAGTTTTCCCGATCTGTTGAAATCCTGTATAAATTTTATTACATCCTTATCGTAGCGTAAGTTATCAGGGTTCCATGCACCACCTGGAATGAACACAGCGTCGTAATCACTTACCTGGATCTGATCCGCAGTACGGTCGAATTTTAGCCAGCCCACAGGCTGTAAGTATTGTATGGCCATGATATGTGTTTTTGCCATTTCAGGAAACATAAGGCCATATCTTTCGGGCGCAGGAACGTATTTTGGTGCCACGATATCTACTGTAGCACCCAGTTGCCTGAAATACCACACGGGCCCCAGTAATTCAATTTCCTCGAAACCGTCGGCAGCGATTACAGCTATTTTTTTACCTTTTAATACGGTTACATCCTTTACAGGAGTAAAAAAGAAAGCCCGCAAAGCCTCGTTTCCGGGAGCATTTAATAATTGTGATACGGGCATGTTTACCACTACTGAAGGAGAAGCCAACTGATTCAATACAGACAGCTCATGGTCATTGATCCGTGTAGTACTTACTTTATCCTGAGCCTCCGCATTGAATACAGTAAGAACCCCTGCCATGCCTGTCATGACGATTTGATGAATAGCTTTCATTTTTAAATTTTTATTGTTATAAATGATTGTGTTTAAGTCATTGCCGCCTTCAAGGGGCAAAGGCTATCAGTCTGTGAAGACCCGTTTGAAAAGGCTGCTTTTTGATGCTGGTATTCAAATAATCGATCACAGGTTGTATAGGAGGGAAATCCAGATGATACCGGAAGGCATCTTCACTCCTGAATTTTTCATAAGTAACAAACCGGGTACTATCTTCTTCCATTTGTGAAAGCTGGTAATTAATAACACCTGGCTCGCTCCGGAACTGCGGCATGGCAGTGTGATACACTTCTTTAAAATTGCGTTCGGTACCTTCCCGGCTATCCACAAACAACATGATAGTGATTGGCTTGTCTTCTTTTAGGGGCCTCCGCTGCCATTCGTTCTTTGAAATCGGCTCCAGGTCTTTTATGTAGATTATTTTTGCAGGTTGTATCAGCCTCTTTTCAGATAATAACTTTATCGGGTTGTATTTCACACCTCCTCTCACGTTCTCCAACCCGTTTTTGCTATCCCATCTTTCTATAAGCCACAACACGGAAGGGTTTTCCTGCTCATAATACGCTTCTGCCATAATGTTGCTTTTATGAGCGATAGCATACTTCACGTACTTACGAAGCGCTTTGCTGAACTTCTTTTTGTACCTTTTCTTCACCTCGTACCTGGTTAACGCGGCTACTTCTTCCGTTTGGCTATGACCTGCTGCTACCAATGGATTCTTCTCTATATTATCCCGTTTTTCTGCCATTGCAAATGGGCTGCTAACCAAGAGGCACATAATTATAAATACAGGAACCTTATTGAATAGTGATAAAAACATTTTTGTTGCCATTACTTTTTGTTTTTAGTTCTCATCAATTTGCTTCACCCTGTGCTATTGTGCTATCTTAAGCAACAGGTCTGCAACTACCTGCGGTTGAGACAGGAATGGCGAGTGGCTGGTATTTACACTGTAAATGGTTTTGATACCGGCTCCGGCGATCATACGATCCTGCAGACCCGGTGAGATCACAATGTCCCGAAGCGTTTTGATATACACCTTTTCTACCGTGCCAAAGGCGGCTGCGGTTAAGGTAACCTTGTCGCCAAATGGAATGGCCGGTTCAGCGCGATAGTTATCAATTACCTGTTGCTTGGCGGCCGGCGCACCATCGTTGATGAACAAATAGGTCAAACTGTCGCGCGCTACATCAAGTGTCAGCTTATCAGCAGACAGCGTTAGCAACGGGCCAAGTTTTGAGTCAGGGTCTGAATTTGCCAGGTCGCCAAGCGTTTGTCCTGATGTTGGAACAAAGGCTCCGATATAAACCAGCTTACTGATTTGGGCCGGCACTTTCTCCGCTACCGCGGTTACCACTACGCCGCCCATGCTGTGCCCTACCAGGATTACTTTTTCACCTGCTTTATTGATCGCGTCGATCACTTTATCCCGGTAAACATTTAAAGTAAGCGTGTGAGCCGGTGTTTGGTCGCTACCATGTCCCGGAAGTTCTACGACAATTACTTTGTTGCCTTTTTGTTCCAGATCGCTACGTACGGCATTCCATACATAAGGCGCCTGCCAGGCACCATGTACCAACACATAGGTCTGTTTTTTGGCAATCTTGTCATCATCATTATTATTGCATGATGCCAATGTCGAAAGTGTGAAAGCTGCAGTTAGCAGCGATAAAACTATTTTTTTCATTTTGTAAAAATTTATTAATGATGCGGGCTTTGTTCATTTGACTGATTTATATTTATTCATTATTGCCAGGCGCCGGTATGTCAAATCCGTTCAGAATCATAGCGATGAAAGTGTAGCCGCTGATCAGGAAGAAAAGTTCTGCCACACCATCCTTTCCCAGCAGATTTACCGCATGATTATAGGTTGAATCCGGAACAATGTGACCAGTCACCAAGGCATGCACAATGTCGTGCACGATGGCCTCCTGTTCGTTTAAACCGGATGGACGGCTGCCAGCGGCAAGTGTGGCGATAATACCCGGCGCAATGTCAAAAGCTGCTGCCATTATCTCATGTGCGTAAAGCTCAAAGCGGGCACCATAAGCACCACCTACCGTTAAAATGGCAACTTCCCTTACTGTTTTAGAAAGTGTTGCGTGCGTGTCGAGCGTCCGCAGAAAACTCAGGGCTGGTATGCCAAACTGTGGATAGTGCAGCATCGGCGCAAAAGGGCCTAACAAGGCTCCCTGTGCATCGAGCATGTTTACCTGGCTTTGACTCCGGCCAACAAGACTGGCTATCTCGTTGTGTACATTGCGGACCTCAGGGCTAAGGATATCCGGTGGCAATGGTTTTATACGCATGATGCTTGTTTGTGGATTAAACAATTTCATTGGCAAACTGCCCATCGATCAGCATAAACATCATACGGCAGATCTTACCGGACCGGTTAGCCCAGGCATGATTGGTGCCGTTCTGAATAACAATATCACCAGCCTGGATGATGGTCTCCCCCCGATCAAGGATCAATGTTATCTCTCCTTCAAGTACAATCCCGTAATCCACCGTTTTTGTCCGATGCATCAAGGGGTGAGGTGCAGCTCCATCTGATGTGGAGGCTTTCTCATCACCCATAATCCTGAATTTCGCGGCAGCATCTGCAGAGGTAAGTTTCTGTATTTCTTCGCCCTCCGGTGGAAATTCGATGACCCGGATGCGGGTACCACTTTTAGGGGGCGGCAATACCAAACCCGGTTCATCCCGCTCATCCGGTTGAGCCTGAATAAAAGCAGGTGTTTCCAACGTATGCCATACTTCAAAAAAAGTAGGACCACCCGGGCCGCCAACAAGTTGTGTATGTACTGGAGGAGCATCTGAAATAATGATTGCCTTCCCGTTTGCATCATGACCTGTTACAATACGCCTGAATGCTTTTGGTTGCTGATTCATAATCCTGGTCTTTAATTGCTTTTTGATTTTTTGAAAACAAATACCCCGAGGTAATGAAAGAGTATACCTATTGCCCACGCTGGTGTGGACCACAGCGGCCAGGGATAGGTCCGGTCGGTGAGGTACCATACCAGCCAGGTGGCCGGGGTGGCAAGCAGGAAAACAATTAGGTGGATCCTGAAACCCTTTTTAGGATCGATAGGGGTAGTTGGGTCCCATTGAGTTGAATATGTCATACAAATGGTTTTGTTGTTTCATGGCTACTTACATGCCATTTAGCAGAAACAACCCTACCAGAAAAGTGTAGATCATTAATGAATTGAAAAACAATTTTTTAGAAAAATATCAATCAGGCGGGGGCGAAAAAAATACAGGCAGGTTACTCCGAAACATTGGAGTTTAATAACAAAACTCCGGAAATATCGGAGTTTGCAATGCTATTGATCAATAAACAGGAAGAATAAAATTCTAATCAGTAAAAAATGCTATATATTGTATAAAATGCTTTCCATGTATTCCATCCCATGGCCATGAAATAAGCATTAAAAATCCAATTTGCTCCGAAGATGCTGTGATGATATTTGCTTTCTGAGTCAAAGTCCCTAAAGATCCAACTCTTCCCAGAGTTATTAATTTAAAAAGAATAACATGTCCAGGCTGACTCTTATGTACATACTGTTCGGTGTGCTGATGTTTTTTGACGGACGATCTCAAAGTTCTGCCAAAACAGAAGTGTCAGGCTATTCTTACTATCATCCGTCGAAGGATAAAGAGTCATGGCAGCGGCTGAATTTGTTGCTTAGCTCCACTTATATTGTTGTTGTAAAAGAAGGGCAGATTAGCCATGATACTTGTTTATATATGGCCAGCCGTTCCCTGGGTCTGAGCCGCTTTCCGGTGTTGGCGGAAGGAATCGGCGGCAACAAATTGTTTGAGCAATCTCATTGGATTGACCGGCGGGAACCAGGCGTTGGTATTGATCGCCTTTCAAAAGCAACAGGCCGGGAACACCTGCAATTATTGATACTCCTGGGATCCTACTATGCTTTTCAACCCGCTAACTATTACGGCTATAAGGACAGCGTTGAATACTTTCTGAACAAAGCAGTGGAAGAAAGTAAATCTTTGAAAGAAGAAAAGCTGGGTAGAATAGCACTTTGCCTGCTTGGAAAAATGTATGTACAAGTAAATGACAGTAAAGGTGATTCCATTTATAACCGGCTGATAGATGAAAGCCGGAAGGCCGGGGATAGGGAAACAGAAGCAAGGGCATTTGCCTACCGCGGCATGTATACAAGCCCCACGCGTGCTACCCTGCTTACAAAAGTCGCCGACCTGCAGAAAGCAGCGGAGCTTTATCGCAGTCTTGGCAATACAGAAGCGGAGATCAACGTATTAACTGATTTAGGCTATCTGCTCGTTGTAACCGGGCAATTGCAAACTGCCAATGAAATGTTTTCAAAAGCACTGGCGCTGGCTGAAGCAATAAACTATCCATATATCCATTATAATACGGAGGCACTTGCTATGGTTACCATGTTTCAAGGAAAATTTGGGGAACCATTAAAATATATCCTTCAAACAATCAAAGTGGCCGAAAGCTGCCGGGACAGTATTGGCTGGGGGTATTTTTATAGCCGGCTGTCGTTCCTTTACGATGCAGAGGGCAGGCAGAAAGAGAGTTTTGATATGGCGCAAAAGGCAATGAAAAGGTTCCGCATAGACCGTAATCCAACGATATACAACGTGTTAAATCAGGTAGTAAACTATCTGAACGCAGATGGGCGTGCAAAAGAAGCGCTTAACCTTACGCTGGATATGACAAAAAAGATGGGTATACCGTCGAATATTTCGGAGCAAATATTTTATTACCACACACTTTCCAACAGTTATCTATACACGGGCAACCTGGATCTGGCGGAGACATACTTAAAAAAGATAGACTCGCTGGAAACCATAGCGGAAGGCATCAGGGGGCCACTCCGGAGAACTTCGATCAATGATCAATATGCGATCATCTTGTTTGGGCGGGGCCAGTACCGGAGATCAAGAGAATTATTTGAAAACCATTTTACAACTATTTCATCAGCAGCCCGGGACTTACCATCTGACCTGGTTGCATACCGCTGGCTGATCAGTATTGATTCTGCGCTGGGCGACAAAGCGTCCGCAGCATCTCATTACGAAAAATACACACAGTTGCTCGACTCCAGTTTCAGAGTAACAAAAATCAGGCAGGCAGAGGAGCTCCGGGTAATGTACGAAACACAGGAAAAACAAGACCAGATCACATTACTACATGAACAGGCAATACTGGAAAGGGCTAACTTAAAACAGGCCAAACTGGTGAAAAATCTAACGCTTGGAGGCATTGCTGCCGTAATAATCATTGCCGGGTTATTATACTGGCAAAACCGCTTAAAACAAAAGAATAATAAAATAATCACGGACAAAAATGAGCAACTGCAAAAGTTGCTTACTGACAGGGAATGGCTGTTGAAAGAAATACATCATCGTGTAAAGAATAATCTGCAAATTGTAATGAGCCTGCTCAATTCACAGGCTATATATATAAATAACGATGCCGCATTTACGGCCATCCAGGACAGTAAACGCCGGGTGTATGCAATGTCGCTCATCCATCAAAAGCTTTACCAGTCTGAAAACATTGCCTCCATTGCCATGCCTGAATATATCAACGAGCTGGTGAACCATGTCCGGGAGAGCTTTGATGCCGGGAACCGGATAGTTTTTGAGCAGGATATTGAACCCCTGGACCTTGATGTATCGCAGGCAATCCCGTTGGGATTGATCATCAACGAGAGCATTGTAAATGCCATTAAGTATGCTTTTCCCGGTGATCGTGAAGGGATGGTGAGTATCAGCCTGCGACATAATGCGCCTGATCAGCTATTGCTGAGTATATCGGATAATGGCGTTGGCCTGCCTGCTGACCTTGATATACTGGAAAATAACTCGCTGGGGTTTGATCTGGTACAGGGGCTTGCAAAACAATTAAAAGGCCGCTTTAATATTACAAGCGATGACGGTCTGCGCATAACCATCAGCTTTGCCGTTGCCAGCAAACAAATTCCGGATGAAGCTCCAGGTAACTTTTAAGCAACAAATTTTATGAGTAAAAGAGTGCTTATTGTTGAAGATGAATTTATTGTAGCCAATGATCTGCGGTTAATATTAGTACGCGCCGGCTATGAGGTAACAGGTATTGCCGCTTCAGTTGAAGAGGCGAATGAACATCTGCTGAAGCAAGAACCGGGTCTTGTAATGCTGGATATCCGGTTAGAAGGAAATCAATCAGGTATTGACTTTGCCAGGAAATTAAGAGCTGAAAATATCGCTTTTATTTACTTGTCTGCCTACGCAAATCAACAAATACTGGAAGAAGCAAAAACAACCGAACCTTATGGATTTCTTGTTAAGCCATTCAAGGAGCAGGACTTACTGGTTACCCTGGATATTGCATGGTATCGTCACATCAATAGTCTTGAATCAAAATTGCGGCAGGAAGAACATTTGCAAAAACAGTTAACTGCAATAAGCAATGAAACTTCAGATGCGCCACAAAAATTATTGAAGGTGGCCCTGGCCATACAGCCTTTTATACCATTTGATTTTATTACATCGGGCATCAGGCCGCTTGATGCTGAACAGTTTGGTGATACAGGATATTTGCGTATCGGATTTAATGAATATCAGTTTGTTGGCGAAAAAGAATTAATGACGATTACAGGTTTAAATAAAAACCAGCTTTCCGCCATTATTGAAAATAGTTATACAGATAGCAACGCAGTTCTTTATAGCAGTAAAAACATCAATAAAAACACGTCCAGCGCTTCGCTGCAAAGGTTAATGCTGGATCATTTCCAGCTGAAGTCATATCTTGTATTTCCCGTCACGTTGGGGTATGGCCTATCTGTTCACTATTTTTTCTACAGCCGGCAGCCTAATATTTACACCAAAGATCATATAGCCTTATTGGGCCGCTTGAAGCTATGCCTGGAAGAACTGGCTGAAAAAACAATCTATTATAAAACTCCACCGGCCGGAACAAAGAACCGGTCATCTTCTGCCAATAAAGCACCGCATGAAGTATTAAACCATGCCGGGTTTAAAAATATCATCGGAAGTCATCATCTTTTGTTGTCTGCATTAGATCTTGCAGCGCAGGTAGCGCCGTATAGCACTTCTGTTTTAATATTGGGAGAGAGCGGTACCGGTAAAGAAAAAGTGGCGCAATCCATTCACCTGTCTTCGCCCAGGAAGAACGGGCCATTCATAAAGGTAAATTGTGCTGCTATTCCTCCAACATTAGTGGAATCTGAACTCTTCGGCCATGAAAAGGGTGCATTTACCGGCGCCTTTGAAAAAAGAAAAGGACGGTTTGAGCAGGCTGATGGCGGCACTATTTTTTTAGATGAGATTGGAGAATTGCCACTTGCCATGCAGGTGAAATTATTACGCGTTTTACAGGAAAGGGAAATCGAATATGTAGGTGGCAGATCACCTGTAAGAGTTGACATCCGTGTTGTGGCTGCTACAAGCCGAAACCTCGAAAAGGAAATTGCAAACGGAAATTTCAGACTTGATCTGTATTACCGGTTAAATGTTTTTCCCATCACACTGCCCCCTTTACGGGAACGAAAAACTGACATCGAAGCACTATCCATATTTTTTGCAGAAAGGTTTTGCAGGGCGTTCAATAAACCATTCAATGGCATTGCTGCATCAATGATAGGCGAACTGTACACATATAATTGGCCGGGCAATATTCGTGAACTCGAAAACATCCTGGAACAAGCCGTTGTTCTCAATGATGGTAAATCGAAATTGCAATTAGTACGAAAGCTTTCATTACCGGCCTCCAATCTCCCTGTCAGCACTGGTATCAACACCCTCGAAGAGATGAAGTACCTGCATCAGGAAACTGAAAGAGACTATATCATTTCCATTCTCAAAAAAACAAAAGGCCGGATACGGGGAGCCAATGGCGCCGCGGAATTATTGAATATTAAACCTACTACCCTCGAATCAAAAATGGCTAAGTTGAATATAAGAAGGCGGGATTTTATCAATGCAGAAGGAAATATATAACACTTATTCACTTAACCGTTTACCTGATTGTTCCACTTTTAAACCGCCAGTTCCCATCCGGAACGGCATATATTGTTGATACAAATTGACTTCAGCGCATAACTTTGATCTCGTAATCTTCTGTTAATCCGTAATCATAAACGTCATATTCATTCCCTGGTGGCTGCGTTTTTACATTGTACCATTTACCCGGATCAACCAGGCCCGGAGCCGGCTTGTTGTAAAATGGTCCTAAAACATTCTTCAAACTGCCGGTTACGGTTACTTCAATCTTATTAGTTCCCTTTTTTACAAATTCCCCGATAGACAACCTGTCGGGTTCAGCAGTGATGACGCCGGCAAGAATCCCATTGACCTTCACCGCTGCCACAGTGCCCTTCCATTTACCTAACTCCACTGCATATGACTTGCCGGGATCTGCCACTGTAAATATCTTCGTATAGGTGATACCGTGTCCATATAAAGGCAATCCCTGTTTGTTCCAGTAACCAAATTGTAATAGTTGCGGTTTAACAATGCTCCAGCCACGTGATGCCGCTTCCAGGTTGAAATCTCCCAAAATATAAACCGGTTCAATTTCAGCATAAACGCTCATAGGCGAAACGGTTACGGCCAGTTCATTATCTCCGGTTTTTAAATAGCTGCCGATCTGGTATACGCCAAAGGAGCGGTCCAGCCACCATTGCCCGGGTTCGTTTTTAATGTATTCACCATTAATTTTTACATCGTGCCAAAGTTCAGGTTGTTCTATTACCGCTTTGAAATTCCGGAAATCAACGCCAGCCTCCACATTGAAATGATAAACCGCCGTGTACCCGGTACCAGTGGAAAAAGTATCCCGGCTTACAATCGCCTGTTTAAATTGTGTACGGTTATTCCAGGGATTGCCTACGCCATCCGTAAATCCGTGGTGTTTGAAAGCTGTATTGGAGGCTACACCAACGTGTATATTGGTATAATTTGAATCCGGCTTATGTAAATGAAGATCGCAGAAATCAATCGTCAGGTTGTTGTCAAACGGCCTGCTTATTTTAGTTGCGGAAGCCTTCACAGTAGCCCATTCTGCAGCCGGTGCTTCTATTTTATATCCCGGTAATTTCTTATCCGCGATAAACAGTACCTGGCTTCCGGCTGGCGGAATATTAAAGTCGAAATGTACCTCCTGATCATGCAGCGAATAGTTAATGCGGGAAATGTTTCCCGAATTCATATCCATCTTTAACACATCCTGTCCCTGCATGTTGATGCTGCCCGAAGAAATACCGGTCATGCTGGCATTGGTCAGCAGTAATAACTCCCCGTTAGCCAGTTTACGGCGCTGATGATAAATGTTACCACCAATGCTGTCGCCTGTTCCACCCGATATGCTAAAGCCTTCATGATGGAACAGGTCCGGTAATGCCTCCCGGATCTGGCTGATGGTGGAAAGCTCATTGTTCACTGTTCCATCTACTAATCGTAATTGTTCAAAACAGATCACCCTTCCTCCCGCTGCAATATAATCTCTCAGTAAACGGAAGGTACTGCTGTTTATATTTTCCATACCTGGCGGAATCACTACCACCTTGTATGCCCGTTGTCCTACTACAAAGCTGCTTCCCTTAACACTGCCATGATCTTTGATCACGTTTTCTGACCCTAAATCATATTCCAGATGCGATCTTTGCATCTTTGTCACGAAATCATTAAAACTTTTGGTGATGTCGAAGAAACGTTTGTTCTCCCCGTCTCTGGCATAATACATCCAGGCCGAAGTGGTGGGTTCAATTACCAGGATATTGTTGTACTGCTGTCCTTTGGATAATAAATAAGATAAACGTGTGAAGTAATGATTCATGAAACGGTAATAGGGCCACCATGGCTCATGATAAGAGAAGCTGGGTGGATAATCGTATTTGCGTGCTCCCGTCAGCGTCATAAACGATAAATGCTGATTCAAAAAGTTAACGCCTAATACAAACTCCCAGTCGGCAAGGCGTTTCATATCCTTAAAAGTAAGTTCCCAACCGGCGCCACCATAGGTTTCCGACAGGGTACGTGTTTTACCCAATTGATTAGCTACACTCCCCAGCTCTTTGACGGCGCGGATATTGCCAAACTGCACCGGTTTATCTTCATTAAACTGGTTGAACAACATATCAATACCCGGCATTTGATGCCAGGCATACATGGCCATATTATCTGGTCCGTGATAAGGACTTGGCCAACCATGTTCCCAATAATGCCCAGTCCAGGTAAGCTGGTGATCACTCATATAGGTGGACACGGGTTTAGACCACCGGTCAATAAAAAGTTCCAGCAAAACCTGGTAGTAATTATGGCGTACCCGTTTCCAATCGCCTGTTTCTTTAAACAGGGATGGCAGATGTAACCTCAGATCGTACTGCCAGTCTTTATAAAACCTGTCGAACAGATCAGGAGTCCAGCGTACACAGTTATGCCCTTCGTTGATGATGGTTGGTTCGTCAGAAAAAACGCCCTTGATGGTTTTGCCAAATTCTTTGCCCACCACTTTTTCATAACTTTTGTATGCGATGTCTATGAACTTATCCGTAACGCCTTTGGCCATCAGATCTACATAAGACACGCCTATAGGACCTGCCACCGAGCCCCGGTTCGATCGTTGATAATTTACTTTTTTGAATAACTGATAATGTCCGGTTTTCCCTTCTTCGTCTTTCAAATCATTCGTTACATCTTTATAAGATCCATTTTCTTCTTTAAGAAATAAAAAGAAAGCAGAAAGGTCAGCAGGCAACCGGGTTGCTTCTTCCATATACAACATTTGACCCTGGTTGTAGGCTTCGGGCATTTGCTCTCCCACCAATCCGCCGGCAAAGCCTGTAGGGTATGAGTTTTCGTCGTATATCCAGATATTGAGTCCCAGTTTTTTTCCCTGCTGAAGGGCATATTCAAATAAATCAAACCACTCTTTTGATAAATACTCCGTAATTAAACCGGGGCGTGGATGAATGATCACACCGCCAAAGTCATTCTTCCGGTAATCATTCAGCATGGAATCGATATTTCTTTTGGTAATTTTCGTATTCCATACCCAGAATGGCACGGTACCATAGTCTCTGCCAGGGTTTTTAAACCCCGCTGCAACCTCTTCAAAACGTTCCAATGGTTGTTGTGCATTTGCATTGGAAGAAATAAATACGGCAGCGATGATCAAAGCACTGCATAAGAATTGGCGGATACTTCTTGGCATAGATTATGTTTTCGGTTTATTGTTATTATCCAGTACGGTACGCGTGATAATGCTTCTGTGGCCTGCGGAAGTAACAACCACCGTTTTAAGAATGATTGTTTTTCCCCTGGGAATCGTAATAATTATTGGTTCCCGGTATTCGTGATCATAATCGCCCGGCGGCCGGTTGTTCAGCGTGTAAAATATCCTGGCTCCCCGTACAGGTGGCTGCACTTCAAACCTGAAGGTACCGGTTACGATTGTTGTATCTGTGCAGTTAAAAACGGTGGGTACGCGGTAGTTGATACCGGCTTTGTCGAAGCGCTCCAGGTGCAATGGTAATGCTGTGCCGGCGAAACGTGGATAGTCTTTGGCCGTTTCATCTGACCATCCTGTTTCCGCCAGCGCCAGCATACGTGGCAGCAGCATATATTGGAGTTTGGATACATCAGGAATGCTTTCCGTCCATATGCAGGCTTCCACGCCCATAATGTGTTTATGTTCTTCTCCGGTCAATGCGGGGTATTCCGGGTTGTACTGATAAGCTTTCCATACCGGCTCATTACCTCCATGACTGGATGGTTCCTGATCTGAAGTGCTTTGCGCATAGTCAAAATAAAGTCCGTTATGACCGGGCGCCAGCACTATGTTCAGCCCTTTCTTAACTTGCTCAATGGCGCCCTTTTCACCAAACCGGTTCATCACCGTGATGCTGTCTTTTGCATTGCCTGCTGCTACTTCATCCCAGGCAATCAGTTTTTTGTGTTTGGACTGAATGATTTTGTTCAGCCTTGAAATAAAATAGCTTTGCAGCTCGTGGATATCATTGATATGATGTTCCTTCATAAAGTCCTGCACGGCTGTGTCTTTCTTCCAATATCCTTTGTAGCATTCATCTCCGCCAACATGAATGTATGGGTAAGGGAACAATGCTGCTACCTCGCCGAATACTTTGTCGAGGAATTTGTAAACTCTTTCATCAATAGGATTGAGGGAATTGTCTACATACATTTCAAAATCACCCGAGGGAAACCATTTGGCGAAGCTGCTGCCTGGATTCACTTTAATATCAGAATTCTGCGTAACACACAGCTCAGGATATGCTGCTATGGCCGCCATAGAGTGACCTGGCACATCAATTTCCGGAAGTATTTCAATATGTCTTTCAGCAGCGTAAAGGATCACTTCTTTCACTTGTTCCTGGGTGTAAAAGCCACTATCGGTGGCAAGCTCGCCAGGTTGTGGAGGCAGGGTATTGCCGCCGAACTCGATACGTGGCACACGCCAGGCGCCCACTTTCGTTAGTTCAGGACAGCTTTTGATTTCCAGCCGCCACCCCTGGTCGTCCGTAAGATGCCAATGAAAACGGTTCAGTTTATAGTAAGCCATCAGGTCCAGCAGGTCTTTGATCTGTTCCACCGTAAAGAAATGCCGGGAAACATCCAGCATGAGTCCGCGGTAGCCGAAGCGGGGAGCGTCTTCTATGGTTAGACAGGGAATAGCTGCTGTTCCGCTTGTTGACACGGACAACAACTGCAGTAAAGTTTGCATACCATAAAACAAGCCCGCGTTTCGGCCGGTGAGGGTAATGCGGTCTGGTGTTACCAACAGCCGGTATCCTTCTTCGGGTAGTTGTTCAGCACCGGTAGCAGTGATGAGCAGTTCCGGCTGCAGACCCGCTGCTTGTGCAGTGCCTGTCATTATTTTGTTTCTGAACTTCCAGGTACTGAACAAACGATCCGTGAAATACTCAACGGCGCGCTTCCCCCGAACGTCCGTCCGGATCAACGTGTTGGCGTTGAAGAGAAAGTTGCCCGTATCCATTTTTACAGAACGCGGCATGGGAACCAGCGCCGGTGTTGCCTGCTGCGCAACACTGCTGCCGGCACTAAAGCCCAGTAACGCCAGGCAACAGGTATATATCTTTTTGCTAAAGTACATCACTGATAATTGTCGTAAACTATTTTTATTTTGTAGAAACAGGCGCCGTTCACTATTCTTGATCCCTGCCACTGCCCGCCTGATGTATAGAAGTCAACCGTGCTGGCAGACCAGTTATTGAGCAGGCAACTGATGGCAGGACGCGGATTTTTATTAGCGTCCGGACGCACCAGTACAATCTGTCCGCTGGGTTGGTTCCCTATCCCTTTTACAAAGGTCAGGTTGTTTGTGGGGGACATGGAAAAGGTTTTTGTAGTTTTATTAAAGACATATTCCCCTCCGTTGGTAGTGACCCATAACAGGTTGGTATTACCATAGTACGCGCTTACTTCATGGCCCCAGGCAGTAGGTAACGTAACCCGGTACTGTGTTAGTTCCGTTAATTCCGGGTTGGTAGCATTGCCGCCAACAGCCAGGGCAGTGAGGATATGCGCATTATTGGATAAATCCTGACCGGTAACCCATAATCCATTAATTACCGGGTCCCATAATACGGCATGTGCCGCGCCCAGGGTAAACTCCGCATAAGTGTTGTTATCCGCCCCCTGTGAGGAAGCATACACCCTGATCCAGTTACCATCAGATGCTGCGAGGGCGATGTTACCATTGGGCAGCAGCTCTGCTGAATGCAGATTCCCGCTGATCACTTTTGACCATACCCGCTGCCCGGATGGATAGCCAATCAATGCCGCCATGCCGTTGTCGCTGATAACTGCATAGCTGGCATCCTGCCAGATTTTCATTTTCCGTACTTTGAAATCGGTGCCTCCACCAAAACTCTTAATTTCATTTGTGCTGAAGCCCAGTGCAGTGGTAGGAGACCATCTCCACTTTTTTGCATCCGCGGTGTTCCAGTCCGTGATCATTGGATCATAGATCTCTATCTGCTTGCTGGCGTCATTGGTTAATGCCAGCTGCAGTCCCGGATAAGGCTCGGGAGTTTGCACAGTTGGCGGACCGGGAGCATCTGCTCCCGGTTTTTTACTGCAGGCCATCTGAAAAACAACCAAAGCGATAGCAGCGCCCATCCGTATTATTCTACTCATCATATCAATAATAGTTTGGATCAAATGCTTTCGCTTTATAAATAGCAGCTCCGCTTACAGTACGGGAACCGGTGGCAGCACCGGTGGTGGCATTATAAAAATTAACCACGGAGGTACACCAATTACTGGCGGGATACAATGGGCAGCCAGTGCTGGGTCGTGTTTCTATAAGCGTATTCTGTCCGGGTTGACTGCTGATAGATTTCGCAAAGATTCCATAGGCCGCTCCGGGCATGTCGCTGAAGGTTTCCGTGGATATATGAAAAATATGAACACCGCCATTGGTCGTAATCAGCAGCTGGTCCGGGTTATTCACATCGGCTGCAAGGTCGTGCCCCCAGGGACGTGGCAAAGAGTCATAAGAAGTATCCAAACGCAACTTGGGGTTTGTGATAGTGCCTCCGGATCCGGGAGCGTTATAAGAGTATTTTCTCAGCGCATTTCCCAGCGCCCAGAGCACCTGGTGTGTGGCATCCCAAAGCACCGCATGAGCGGAGGCAAAATAGTATTGTGTGTTTACGCCATGATTGGGTGATGGCTGTGACGATGAATAGATACGGATCCATCCCTGCGGCCATTTTTCGCCGGCGCTGGCAACCACACAGTTGCCATCAGGCAGTATTTCCATCGCATGCAGGCTGGTGGTATCATTAAAACCCATTACCCAGAGCTTCTGCCCCTTTGTGCCTGTACCGGTATAACGGGCTATGGTGGCCAATCTATATGACGTGGCGGTGATCACCTGCGAGGTGCCGGCAAACACCGTATTGTTCCTCACCTTGATATCTGTAGGCGCCTTCCAGAGAGGTATTTCACTCGTGGCATTGTACGACAGTGCAGTGGTAGGCTTCCAGACCCATTTAGGCGTAGTCCAGGAAGCATCTGCCGGATCATATATCTCAATGTCGTTTGGGACCTCATTCGTAATAGCCACCCAGCAACAGGTTGCCAGTTCTGTTTTGGGTTGCACCTTTGCCGGCGATTGATCTTCAACTTGTATTTGATCTGCCCGCCGGGAGCAGGAAACTACGAGTAAAGCCAATACAATTGCTTTCCAATTCACACAGGTAGATCGCAGGCAGGAATTACCTGCCTTCATCATAATTTTTTTCATGACTGTGAGTTTTAGTTAGTAACCTGGATTCTGAGTAAGTTTATCATTCAGTAATACTTCTGCATTAGGTATTGGAAATAACAGCCGGTTCTGGGTAACATTATAACTTCCTGCCTGCAGATAACTATACTTCGCCTTTTGTTGAACACCAAAGGCATTCATTACGGCGATGGCATTGCCTGTCCGAACCAGATCGAGCCAACGCTTATTTTCAAAGGCCAGCTCCACTCTTCTTTCCTTTAAAATGACCGTTTGCAATGCTGCCTGATTGGTGCTGGTGATATTATGTAACGCATCCCCAAAAGCGCGTTCTCTTACTGCGTTCAAATAAGGCAATGCTTCACCTGATTTGCCCTGTTGATTCAGGCTTTCCGCCAGCAGCAATAAAACCTCTGAATAGCGGTAAACCGGCCAGTTGTCATTGGTTTGATTACCGATCGTATGCGTATGCAGGTATTTCTTTGGAAACGGCCGCCCGACTTTGCCTGCCGGCGCTGTATAATCTACGGCTGATTTAACCGCAGTAGCCGTAAAATCATCGGTGGCATTGAATGTACCTTCGGCTATAGCGATCGATGCATCAAGACGTTGATCACCTGATTCATATGCATTGATCAGGTCCTGTGTAGGGGTGTTAAAACCACCCACAGTGGTAACGCTGTTAAAGTTTACGCCAGTAACCACCGTAGTGTTGACCATGCGTGGTAAAAAATTATAAACAGATGCCTCTACATTGGCCTGTGGTACGGCCAGCCCGGTGTTGAACTGGATTTCAAATACAGACTCCTTACCATTTTTATTCACCAGCTGAAATGCATCGCCATAACCTGGAAACAACGCATAGCCCATTGCAGTTACCTGTTTTAACGCATTTTCAGCGAGGTCATATTTCTTCATGGTGAGATATACGTCACCCAGCAGGGTCAACGCCGCGCCCTTTGTAGCGCGCCCTGTTTGCGGAAAAGTGGTGGCGCTCAGTTTGGCAGCGGCATCAGTAGCATCAGCAATGATCAGGTCGTATACTTCCTGCGCGGAAGAGCGCGGGATGTAAGTCTCTTCACGGTTAAGCGGTGCGTGTTTATAAATGGGCAATCCGCCGTAATAACGCACCAGGTCGAAATACACCAGGGCACGGATAAACTTTGCCTGGCCCAGAATAGCGTTGCGATTGGCATCAGACAACTTAATATCATCAATATGATCTATGATCACATTCGCCGCTGATATGGCGTTAAAACCCAAATTCCACTTTGGAGGTGTCTGGTTATTATATTTATCATCCAGAAAATCTGCTACTGCGTAACGGTTCACCGTGGCTACTGCCTGGTCAGATGATTTGTAATCGTAGTGCGTGTTATCTGAACGCATTTCGCCCATTACCCAGGCGCTTCTGTTATTATAAAGCCCGCGCAACTGGCTATAGGCGCCGTTTACCGCCAGATCATAATCGTTCTGCGTTTTGAAGTAGCTGCCCAATGTTACATTGTTGGGATTGACTTCGGCGAGAAATTTCTTACAGGATATCTCCACCAAACTCAGTATCACTAATATTAAACAGGAAATCTTTTTCATTTTTACTGATTTTTAAAGACCGAGATTCAAGCCAAACGTAAATGTTCGTTGCAGTGGATAAGCACCCAGATCCTGCCCCTGCTGCGTTACAAATGCGAGTCCACCAGCACTTACTTCAGGGTTCCCCGGGTAACTGGTGAAGATGTATACATTTTGTGCTGATGCATACACTCTTAAGCTCTTGATAACAGGTGTCCTGAATTTTCTCAGCATATATCCAAGTGTGATATTGTTGATAGTGAGATGGGAAGCATCATAAACGAACAGTGTATTATCTGTACGGTATGCCCCGGTGGTGTTAGCTAAAGTACGCGCCACCTTTCCATTACCCGGATTGGCCTCGGAGCGCCAGCGATCAAGCAATTCCGGCGGACCGTTAAATACACCGTCCAGGTTGTACGTACTTTCCTGCATGCCATTTTTCAGCTTGTTGCCGTAAGTACCTGACATGGCGATATTCAGATCGAAGTTTTGGTACTGAAAGGTATTACTGAAACCAAATATAAATTTGGGATTAGGATCTCCGATCACCGTCTGATCATCCGGGAAAGTGATCTTGCCGTCGCCATTTAAATCCTTGAATCTCACTGTTCCCGCCTGAGAGAGTGTAGTGGTACCGGTTCCATAATATTTAGGACCGGCATCGGCTTCTGCCTGATTTTTGAAAATGCCGTCAAATATATATCCATAAAACTGGCCGATAGGCTTCCCGACAAGTGTCCGGTAGTCGGTGAATTCAGATAATGTCCTTGTCGGATTGTCGGCAAAAGAAATATTGTTTAAACCAATTCTTTTAACAAGATTTCTGTTAAATGAGATATTAAAGTCCGTATTCCATTTGAGTTTTCCGGTCAGATTTTTAGTGCTTACAGTAAACTCATGTCCCCATTGGCTGATATCACCCAGGTTATCCTGCACGCTTGAAAAACCCGAAGATTGCGGAACAGGTAGTACGAATAATAATCCCGTCGTCAGCTTATTGTAATAATCGTACGAGAAATTGATCCGGTTGTCAAATAGCCCCAGATCAAAGCCGGCATCAAATTGCCGGTTGCGTTCCCAGGCCAGATTCGGGTTACCCAAACTGGTTTGTACCTTTCCCGGAGCCAGGCCGCCTGAAAAAGAATAATTGGCATTACCAATACCTGCCACGGTAGTGTAGTTACCTATCTCATTCATACCGGTTAAACCGAAGGTCGCTCTTAGTTTCAGCAAACTCAGGTTCGGCACATTTTTAAGAAAGGATTCATCACTGGCGATCCAGCCTGCACCGATAGAAGGAAAAGTCCCCCATTTGTTATTATCCCCGAAACGTGACGACCCGTCTCTCCTGATGGTAGCCTGCAAAAAGTAACGCTCTTTATAACTGTAGTTTAAACGACCCAGAAGCGACGCCATTGTCCAGGCGTTAAAGCTGGAAGTGTTGGTAGTAAAACGGGTAGCGGCACTTAAATAGGAAACGCTGTTGTCCGGAAAATCGCGGCCCACCATATCGCTTGCAAAACCTGTAGATCGTTGTATCGTAAAACCGCCCAGTAAATCCAGTGAATGATCTTTCCCAAATTGACGCCGGTAGTTCAATGTATTTTCATTGAGCCAGGAATAATCATTATTAACGGCTGATTCACCCAAAGCAGTGTTGTTGCCTGGCGGCGGATTTTCTATAGGTATTGCATTAAAGCCGCCTATTGAAGTAGATGGAATAAACCGGTTGCGGGTCATGCCGCCAACGTCCGCACTACCGGATGTACGGAAGGTCAGATGATCCGTGATTTTTACTTCTGCGAATAAATTGGCCAAGACCCGTAACCGGTTAGCATCGTCTTTTACTTCGAGCAATTGCCTCAGCGGGTTTGCCCATACAAACTGGTTGGTAAAACCAGAAATACCCAGGGCCAGTGAGCCATCCGGGTTGTAAGGAGAGCCCATAGTAGGCATCATGGAGGCAGATGCAAAAATGGCACGCTGTCCATCCACATTAAAACCGTCCCCCTGCCTGTTGTTATGCTCCAGTTGTAAAGACGGTGCAACACCAAAACCTACCTTCACCCGTTTGCCAGGATTGAAATCACCATTCACGCGCAATGAAAAACGCTTGTAGCCGGTGTTTACAAGGATACCCTGCTGATTAAAATAACCAGCCACGATACTGTACGCAGCCTTATCGTTGCCTGCATTAATAGACAGGCTATAATTCTGCACAGGCGCATTCCTGGTCAGCACGCTGAACCAGTCCGTACCCTCTCCATATTGCTCCGGATTCTGATATACAGCAGGTATACCGCCGGTATAGCCTTCGTATTTGATCTTATCTTCATAAAAACCTTTCATGTAAGTAGCCAGTTGTGTGGCGTTCATTACAGGCGGGATCAATTCACGCATCAATGACGCAGTCCCGTAATAGGAATTAAAATTTATTTGCGTGGCGCCGGATTTCCCTCTTTTGGTCGTGATTATCACCACACCGTTGGCGGCGCGTGAACCGTATAAAGCGGTGGAAGAGGCATCTTTCAGAATGGTAAAGGATTCAATTTCATCAGGGTTAATATTATTGATATTATCAGGGTTGCCCAGCATTGGCTGTCCGTCTACTACTACCAATGGCCGTACGTTGGATGTAAAGGAGGCCGCGCCGCGTATACGCAGGTCCATCCCCTGTCCTGGCCGTCCGGTAGTTTGGGCTACCTGGGCTCCCGGCAGCTTGCCTTGTAACCTTTCAGCGAAAGTGCCGGTTGGCTGATCTTTAATATCAGTGGCAGAAAGCTTTGCTACCGAGCCCACAATTTCACGCGAATTTTGTCGGCCATAAGCGACTACCACCTCGGTGAGCTGTGAGGTGGATTGTTCCAGCTGTACGTCGATAACAGTTTGCCCTTTGATCGGTATTTCTTTGGGGGTATAACCCAGGTATTTGAATGATAACACGCCGCCTCCATCAGGCACACTGAGCATATAAGTACCATCAGCTTGTGTGGCTGTTCCAATCTGGGAGTCTTTAAGCCTTACAGCAACTCCGGGTAATGGATGATTATTGGCATCAGTAACCCGCCCTTTGATGGTCATGTTAACCAAGGTTGGTGCTGTTTGGCGCGTCACCACGATCGTGTTTTCATGGATTGAGTAAGTAAAAGGCTGACTGGCAAAGCTTTTCCGCAATACTTCTTCTACTGTTGCATTGGTTACCTGTATGGCTACGGGTTGAGCATCCTTTAAAATTTCAACATTCCATACAACATTATAACCCGTTTGTTTCCGGATCTGGCGGAATACCTCCCGGAGAGTAATTTGTTTAGCTGATAATGTTACCTTTTGAGCATAACCGGAGGCGCTGACTTCCATTAACGCTGCGATCATTAAAACAAAGGTGAGTTTCATAATCAACAGGAATTTTTTGTACGTGGCGCCGGCTTTTTTTGGGCACACGTCAGGTATGTAAAATTTCATTACATTTGGATGTTTGGGTTTAATAATCAGAAACTGTGACTACAATAGCTTTCGAAACTTGTTTTTCACAGGGTAAGCTCAAACTATCCGGGGGCGCTCCAACGCTCCCGGTTTTTTATTGCGCCCTGTTTGCAGATATTTTTTTATGGCATAACTGTGATCCTCCTTCCGTTTATTTTAAAGTGTACGGTACCTGTTAATTCCAGCATATTTAATACTTCAGAAACATTTTTTGACCGCGATAAACTACCGCCAATGGCTTTTCCTGACACGTCGCCCTGGTAGGTAATTTCTACATTATACCAGCGGCTGATTTGCCGCATGATGCTTTCCACCTTTTCATTCTCAAATAAGAAGTAGCCATTTTTCCATGCAATAGCTCCTTCTGTATCTACCTCTTTTATATTGATCTTGCCGGAAGTCCTGTTTAATATTGCTTCCTTACCAGGAGCCAGCAAGGCATTTGCCCCACCGCAATCTACTTTTACAGCACCTTCAAGCAGCGTAACAATATTGTGCTGGTCATCAGGGTAAGCGTTAATATTAAAATGTGTTCCTAATACCCTTACGGTCATAGGTGCTCCCGATCCTGCATTTACCGTTACAAAAAATGGCCTGGCTTTGTCTTTAGCCACTTCGAAATATGCCTCGCCGGTAAGTGTTACATTCCTTTCATTTCCGGGAAATGACGCGGGGAAACGCAGTGATGAACCTGCGTTGAGCCACACTTTGGTGCCATCCTGCAATGTCATCTGATACTGGCCGCCATAGGGTGTACTCAGGGTATTGTAAACGATGGAGGCAGCGGAGCTACCAGCCGCCTCCTGGTTATAAATCAGGCTGCCGCTACCGGTCTTATTTACTGAGGCATTGCCCTGTTGGGATATGAGCCCGTTTTTAGCCTCTTCCAGCACTATCTTATCACCGTTAGCTAATGTTAATATTGCTTTGTTTCCCCCGGGACCAATGTCTTTAATATCCCGGGCAATAGCAGCAGGGTGGGATGAACGGTGGATCTGCGGGTAATAAAAATAGGTGGTCAATCCCAGGATGAGCAGTACAGATGCAGCAGCAGACAGGTAGTACCAAAGCCGCCTGGTAGTACCTGGTTTGGTTGCAGGGTTATTGATTTGCTGATTCAGGCGCAGGAGCATACGCAAACGTACCTGTTCTTCTTCATCCGCATTTTCTGCCGGCCATTCAACATCGGTTTGATTATGATCCTGGTACCAGGCCATTAACTGCTCTTCTTCTGCCGGTGTAATCGTGCCGGCAAGGTATTTTTCGATCAGGTAATATATATTGTCCTTCAATGTATAAATTTTATCCTTATACAGATAGGTACCATAAGGCTGATCTTTACCCTTAGTGAGCGGAGGATTTTTTTTGAAGAAATTAAGAAAGGAACATTTTAACGATTATGATCACCCATAAATAAGGGCGATTCAATTTAACTTTCAGTACTTTCAATGCTTTAGTAAGATGTGCTTCGGCCGTTTTCTCGGCAATACCCAATCTTTGCGCTACTTCTGGTATACTTAGTCCTTCTTCCCTGCTTAGTTTAAACACCAGGCGGCATTTCTCCGGTAAAACTTCCACTATTCCATTAATGTGTTGCTGCAAGAATCTGGTGTAGATCTTTTCTTCATCCCAGGTGGTGATTATGGGATCGGCTGCCTGTTCTTTTATCTCATCCCTCCGTTTCTGCCGCACATATTGTTTAAACACAGATAGCCTCACTGCAGTAGCGAGATAGGCATTTACATTATCGATATAAAGCTCTTTCCGCCTGTTCCATAGGCCGATAAAGACTTCCTGCACAATTTCTTCTGCAATTACTTTATCCCTGCAATGATTATATGCAATGGCCAGTAATTTCTTCCAGTAGCGGTCGTAAATTTCAGTAAAAGCATCTCCCTTATCCTCGCGCAGGAACATTATCAAATCTGCATCAGTTTGTTGCCGGTACTGCGTCATGTGATTGGTATGGTACACAAGAATATAAAAATAAATCGAGTTTTTGTACCTGTATATGAAAAGATAATATTTAGGAGAAAGGGTACCGGGGCAGATGGTAAATCTTAAAGGCGAACTAAATGCGCCTGTATATTTGATACTGGATTAGTAAGTGCGGGGGGACCATCTTCTTTTCTATATTTCCTTTTCATACAGCTGTTTATGGGTAACATAAAAATATGCATGCCCGTTATGAAGTACGTATCATAGTTTTCTTTATTTTCACATGGATTTCCACTTTTCTTTAATCTGAGCGTATGTTGGATATTGTATTACAGTAATTACCGTCCAGGTAATTACATCTTCAGCTGATAATCTATTCATAGCTCCTGCGCCTTCGGCAGCGGGAGTATCTTCTATTTATTTAATTCTATCAGAAATGCACAAATACAATTATACTTTCAGAAGGGAAGAGCCTTCTGATATCGGAGCTATCGATCAGGTAACGAAGGCTGCGTTTGCCTCAGCAGCATATAGCAGTGGAACGGAATCATTCATCATAAAAGCCCTGCGCGCAAATGGCCGGCTGACCGTTTCTCTGGTAGCAGAAGAGGAGGGAGTATTGATAGGACATATTGCTATATCGCCAGTAACCATTTCTTCAGGAAGCGAAGGCTGGTTTGGACTGGGGCCCGTATCGGTAATCCCTTCCAGGCAAGGATCTGGCGTGGGGTCCGGCCTGATCAGGGCCGCCATTGACGCATTGCGGGAGTTGGACGCAGCCGGCTGTGTGGTGCTTGGCGAGCCTTCCTATTATGGCCGGTTCGGATTCAGGAGCGATGCCCGTTTGCAGTACAAGCATGCTCCTGCTGAATATTTCCAAATACATTCATTTACAGGAGCGATACCGGAGGGGACTGTGGAATACGATGATAGTTTCAACGTTACCAGTTGAAATTAATCAGATGTAAATAGAAGAGGCTGTCTCAACAAGATTGAGCAGCCTCTTCTTCTTTGGGCCTGATAGCGACCGGAAGGCGTTGAAAAATCCTCAATGCGTTCGAACGCACTAACTGTTTCTATCGGTGAACATAGGTCCTGCTCAAGTAGCTTGAAATTTTTTTAATTTATCTCCGCCGGGACGCTGGTTCAGATGAAGCAAATTGGATTACTTATTTTATAAGGGGCAATAAAAAAGCAGGATACAAAACCTGCCATTACTGTAAAAAAACACGACCAAAAAACTATTAGTTATTGCAATCAATAAGAATACTATTGAAAGGCACATAAAAAAAGCCTCTGGTTACCCAGAGGCCTAAAATTATTTGTGGAGATGGCGGGAATCGAACCCGCGTCCAAACATATTCGCCGAAAGCTTTCTACATGCTTATTTACGCATTGTTTTGTCGGGATCTGGCAGGGGCGTAACAAACCAACCATCTCCTTATCCGTTGTAGCTTCAGTATTCACTCACAGAAACCATGAATACCTATCCCTATGGGTTTATGATTCGGCGGCGGAAGTCGCATAAGGCGACAACTTCAAGCGGCTATAATGGGTGTCTAATTTATAATTAGGCAGCCATGGCGTAGTTAGATTCGCCAATTAGAGTTTGAATATTCAGATTATCGTGCTAATTATCCAACGCACGGCATGCTTACACTCTCAAAGATCTATGCTGTCAAAACCAGGCATCCCCCTGTAAAACAGTTTACAAAGATACTATAAAAAACTGGCATTTGATCATTCATCACAATCAAATGCCAGTAATATTTTTAAAATAATCCACTCAGTAGATTTCTCCACACATCCAGCCCGTTTGCAAACAACAGCAAACTAAACAGGATCAGCATACCTGCAATCTGCGCGTACTCCAGGAACTTCTCGCTCGGCTTGCGGCCTGTAATGATCTCGTACAACAGGAAAAGCACATGGCCGCCATCCAGCGCCGGAATAGGCAGGATATTCATGAATGCCAGGATGATGGATAAAAACGCAGTCATCTCCCAGAACATCTGCCAGTCCCACGCATCAGGGAACAGTTTGGCAATAGACATAAATCCTCCCAGCGACTCACTCACCTTCACTTCTTTGGAAACAAAGATCAGGCGAAGCTGCTGCACATATTTTACGAGTTTGTCGACGCTCTTGTGAAAACCGGCCGGGATAGATTCCAGGAAAGTATACTTCTTTACTTTATACTCAAAAGGATCTCTTGGATAAACACCAAATGTACCTTTCTCACTCAGCTTTGCAGCCAGGTTCAACGTGTCCTTGCCACGAACCAGGGTCACTATCACATTTTCATTCTTGTGCTTCCTGATCTCCGTTGCAAACTCATGATAGTACAGATACGGTGCTCCATTGATCGCAATAAGCTGGTCGCCGCTCTTCACACCTACCTTTGCGGCCGCAGATCCCGGAAGAGTACTGTCGGCGATATAAGGAAGACGGGGCATGGCAAAAGGCGCTTTCTGCTTCAGCAGCTGCCTGGTAAAGCCAGCCGGAATAGGAAGATCAAGGGTTTTACCATCGCGTTCTACCTGGATACTTTTGGCTTCCGAAAGAATTACATCTCCGGGGATTGCCTCAAAGGCTTCCACGTGATGGTGATCAATGGTAACGATCTTATCACCGTCCTTCATACCAATGCTGCGGGCCAGGGAATCTGTTACCACGCCATATTTTGCGGCAGAAGTAGGCAGGTAGGTTTCACCCCAATGCCATAAGATCATCGCATAAATAAAGAACGCAAGAACAATATTAACGGTAACGCCGCCGATCATAATGATCAAACGCTGCCACGCCGGCTTGGCACGGAACTCCCACGGCTGCGGGGGCTTTGCCAGCTGCTCTTTGTCCATACTTTCATCTATCATCCCGGATATCTTTACATATCCTCCCAACGGCAGCCAGCCGATACCATATTCTGTTTCACCCTTCTTTATCTTGAAGAGGGAAAACCATGGATCAAAGAACAAATAGAATTTTTCCACCCTGGTTTTGAACAACTTGGCCGGGATAAAATGGCCTAACTCATGCAACACTACCAAAATAGAAAGTGACAGTAACAACTGTCCGGCTTTCACCAATATTACCTCTGTAGTCATTTAATTGTTTCTGCTTTAATCTGCCTAATATATCAGTTTTAATACATATTCCGGCAAAACTCTTTGTTAATTTTTACTGGCAATTTATATAACGATAGAATTGATAAGGGATGCAGCGTGTTCACGTGCGGCATTATCGCATTCATAATAATCGTGCAAGGTGGGGGTTTCAATAAACGGTATTTTACCCAGCGTTTCCTCAATTACTTCCGTCATCTGCAGGAAACCTATCCTGTTTTTCAGGAAAGCATTCACCACTTCCTCATTGGCGGCATTCATTACACACGCAGCGTTTCCGCCTTTGTGCATCGCCTCAATAGCAATGGCCAGGTTACGGAAAGTTTTGGTATCCGGCTGCTCAAAAGTAAGCGTAGGATAATTACGGAAAGAGAAACGCGGGAAATCATTGGCCAGCCTGTCGGGATATCCCAGCGCATACTGGATAGGCAGTTTCATATCCGGCAACCCCATCTGTGCTTTCAGGGAACCATCCACAAACTGCACCATCGAATGAATGATAGATTGCGCATGTATCACCACTTCAATGTTTTCCGGCGCCAGGCCAAACAGCCAGCGTGCTTCAATCATCTCCAGCCCTTTATTCATCAGGGTGGCGGAATCAATGGTTATTTTAGCGCCCATACTCCAGTTTGGATGCTGCAGGGCATGGTCTTTTTTTACATTGATGAGGAAGTTCGGCTTTTTACCGAGGAAAGGTCCGCCGGAAGCGGTGAGGATTACCTTTTCCACCTTGCTGAAAGGCTCTCCCAGCAAGCATTGGAAAATGGCGGAATGTTCAGAATCCACCGGTATGATGGGTACATTTTTCCTGCGGGCGGTAGCCATTACAATATCACCGGCTACTACCAGGGTTTCCTTGTTAGCCAATGCCACCGGGGTGCCCTGTTCAATAGCAGATAATGTAGGCGCCAGACCGGCAAAACCCATGATGGCGGCCAGTACCATGTCAATCGAACTCCAGGCGGCTACTTCCACCATCGCTTTCGGACCGGCAAATACTTTGATGCCTTTATCAAATAATACATCTTTTACCTGTTTGTACTTTGCTTCACTGCCTATCACTACCGCATTAGGCTTGAATTTCAGCGCCTGCTCAATCAGCAGGTCAGCATTTTGCTGTGCAGTCAATACTTCTACACTAAACCTGTCGGGGTGCGCAGCGATCACCTCCAGTGCCTGTATGCCAATGGATCCGGTTGATCCGAAAATGGCAATCTTTCGTTTATTCATTACGGTGATTTACGTTTTTACAGTTAACAAAAATGAAGAATCAGCTGCCGGTAAAATAGCCTGACAGCCGTCCCGCCCTGAATCGCCGGTTATTTTTGTAAATACGCTGCCAGCTCATCTGCAAGCTTTCTGTCGTTACTCAAACGAGGTACTTTGTTCTGACCTCCCAGTTTTCCAATGGCTTTCATATAATCGATAAAGCCCTGCTTACGTACAGTCCTTATCTTCAGGGGTTGCAAAATATTACCGGTCAGCAGATCATCATAATAAATATTCTTCTGACGCATGTTTTCATCTACTTTTCTGGAAAATGCCTCCATGTTGGCCGGCATATTCTCAAACTCTACAAACCATTCGTGGTAAGGCAGTTCACCACTGGTTTGCACCATCGGGGCCACCGTAAACTCTGTGATCTGCACATTTTCCTCCGCTGCCGCCTTCATCAGGCTGTGTTCCACCTCTTCTCCTATCACGTGCTCCCCGAACGCAGAAATAAAATGCTTGATACGGCCGGTTACCAGCAAACGATACGGATTAGTGGAAACAAATTTTACCGTGTCTCCGAGGTTATACCCCCATAATCCGGCGTTGTTGTTGATCACCATCGCGTAATTTACACCGGTTTGTACATCTTTGAGCGACAGTCGCGTAGGATGCTCATTAAAAATTTCCTGAGCCGGGATAAACTCATAAAAGATCCCTGAATTGGTGTTCAGCAGCAAACCTTCCCGCTCCTGCGAGTCCTGAAAAGCAAAAAAGCCTTCAGAGGCAGGAAACGTTTCCACAGTGTGAATCGGCGCACCTATAGATGCCATCAGCTTGGAACGGTAAGGCTCAAAATTCACCCCGCCGTATACCATCACATCAAAATTCTTAAATATTTCCCTGATCTTTTTACCATTGCTGCGCTCCATCAGGCGGTCGAAATACATCTGTACCCATGGTGGTATGCCGCTGATCAGCGTCATATCCTGGTTAATGGTTTCTTCCACAATCTTGTCCAGCTTCGTTTCCCAGTCATCTATACAATTGGTTTCATACGATGGCAGCTGGTTGGTACGCAGGTACCGGGGAATATGATGGTTTACAATACCGCTCAACCGGCCGGTAGGAATGCCTCCCACCCTTTCGAGCTCCGGCGAACCGGATAAAAAAATCATTTTACCATCGGCAAAGGCCGTACTGCCCGTTTCCCCCATATAGTTCAGTAACGCATTACGCGCGGTATCTATATGATTGTTAACAGATTCTTTGGAGATGGGGATATATTTAACGCCACTGGTTGTTCCGGAGGTCTTAGCCAGGTAAATCGGCTGCCCTTTCCACAGTACATTTTGTTTGCCTTCCTTGATTTTTTCAATATAAGGCTTAAACTGCTCATAATCCCGCAAAGGCACAGCCTGTTTAAATTCTTCGTGGGTTTGTACCCCGCTAAACTTGTGATCTGTTCCGAATTCCGTCTTTCTGCCTGTCTTCAAGAGCTCCTGCAGGATATTATCCTGATCTTCTACCGCCCTTAACATTTCCTTCTTTATCTTATTATGTACGATAGAAGCAAATGGTTTGGCCAGCAGTGATTTAAACTTCATGCCTGTTGTTTTATAATTGAGAGACTAAAGCTGAGCATATTTATTTATCTGGAGATTTAATTGCACTGATTTTTAGGGAGTTCCGGAAGAAATATTCCACTCTGGCAATTAAATAAGCAGGTAAATAAATGTCCTCATCCTATCTGTTTTTATTCGTGTAAACGACAAAAGTATACAAAATTGCGTTGGTTTGCACAGCAAGATAGCTGTTTTTAAATGATCCCGAAATAGCATAAAAATGTGCATATAGCGGTCAGGCGCCGGAAATCATTATTTGTTAAAATAATTTAAAATTCAAGAAAGTATGTATCTTTGAAAAGATTAAGCTTTAGGCGGTCCTTCATATGTGTTTATACATGGTGATTTAAAAAAGACCGAAAAACTTTGTCTATTAGAAAACAAAAGGTTACTTTTGCGGAAATTATATTTTGGATAATTATGTTTGCAGTTGTAAAAATCGCAGGTCAGCAATTTAAAGTACAAAAAGACCAGGAAATTTTTGTACAGCAGTTACAAGGAAATATTGGAGACAAGGTGGAGTTTTCCGATGTACTGTTAACAGATAATGCTGGTGCGCTGTCCGTAGGCACTGATGTAAAATCAGTAGTAAAAGCAGAGATTCTGGCTCATGTTCAGGGTGACAAAGTCATCGCTTTCAAGATGAAGAGAAGAAAAGGCTTCAGAAAGAAAGTTGGACACCGTACCCACTTTACAAGAATCAAAATCAATGAAATAGCTTAATCCTGTTAAGCTAAACTTATTTATTAGACAAGTTTAAAGTAGTAATACAATGGCACATAAAAAAGGTGAAGGTAGTGTAAAAAACGGCCGTGACTCCCACAGCAAAAGGCTGGGAGTAAAAATCTTCGGTGGTCAGCCAGCTATCTCCGGCAACATTATCGTTCGTCAGAGAGGTACGGTTTATCATCCTGGTCAAAACGTAGGCGTTGGTAAAGATTTTACCATTTTCGCAGTAGCAGACGGTGTAGTGGAATTCAGAAAAGGTCGCGAAAACAAGACTTACGTTTCTGTTAAAGCATTTGATACCACTGCTCAGGCGGAAGCCTAATCAGTGTTAGCCATAAAGTTTTTTTTAATACCCAATTTTTTTACTAACCCAAATTCAAAAAACAATGGCAACAATTAAAAAAGCGGCTGCTAAGAAAGCTGCACCTAAAAAGAAAGCTGCTGCTCCTAAGAAAGCTGCTGCTAAAAAAGCTGCTCCTAAAAAAGCCGCCGCTAAGAAAGCTGCTCCTAAAAAGAAAGCTGCTGCTAAGAAAGCCGCTCCTAAAAAAGCTGCTGCTAAGAAAGCTGCTCCTAAAAAGAAAGCTGCTGCTAAGAAAGCCGCTCCTAAAAAAGCTGCTGCTAAGAAAGCTGCTCCTAAAAAGAAAGCTGCTGCTAAGAAAGCCGCTCCTGCTAAGAAAGCTGTTGCAAAGAAGAAAGCTGCTCCTAAAAAAGCACCTGCTGCTGCACCAACAGTTCCTCCAGCTCCGGCTAACTAAGATCGGAATTACAAAATGTAGTTATAAGGATCCTGGCATCTATGCCGGGATCTTTTTTTATGCCCATTCCCCAACACATTCCCCCTCCACAATTTCCGCGTAACTCCGTATTTTTACGGCATGGATAATTATTCAATCTCAGATAACTTCTCCCTCCTGTCCAAACTGATGGACATCCACGGAGAAAACAGTTTCAAAGCCAAATCCTTCGCCAGCGCAGCATTCACCATAGAAAAGCTGCCCAGTCCACTGAAAGATACCCCCCGCGATGAAATATTCCGGATAAAAGGCATCGGAGAATCCACCGGGAAAAATATCCTCGAAATGCTGGATACCCAACAATGCTCCCTCCTGAACCACTACATAGAAATTACCCCCGCCGGCATCCTCGAAATCATGAAGATCAAAGGCCTGGGACCTAAAAAAATCGCCACCATCTGGAAAGAGCTGGAAATAGAATCCATGGGCGAACTCCTCTATGCCTGCAACGAAAACCGCCTCATGCTCCTCAAAGGCTTCGGCGCTAAAACACAGGAAAGCGTTCGCCAAAATATCGAATTCTATCTCTCTAACCGCCACCGCTTCCTCTTCGCGGAAGTGGCTACCACCGGGCACGAACTGGAAAAACAACTGCAGCAGCTCCTGGCCCCCGCCGCGGTTTCGCTCACCGGCGCGTTTCGCCGCAACAGCATCATCATCGATGAAATAGAATTACTCGTCGCCGCCCCGGTGGAGATAGTACAACAGCAACTCGCCGCCCTCCCCGGTTTTTCACTCACCGCCGCCAATGCCGGTAACCTGGTATGGCAGCTGAACGAAAAACTCAAAGTAATAACACATAGCTGTACTGCTGATAACTTCGCGGCTACCTTATTTACTACCACCGGCTCACCCGCGTTTATCGATAAATTCAACGCCGCAGGCGGCGCCGCATTCCTTCACAACGCCGCCTCGGAAGAAGCTATCTTCAGCGCTGCAGGAATGGACTATATACCCCCTTTCCTACGGGAAGGCATCAACGAATTAACGCTGGCCCGCAACCGTCAACTGCCGGAACCCATCGTCGCCACCGATATCAAAGGTATTATCCACTCCCACAGCAACTGGAGCGACGGCGAATCCTCCCTGGAAGAAATGGCCATCGCCGCTAAAACACAAGGCTTCGAATACCTCGTGATCAGCGATCACTCCCGCTCCGCTTTCTATGCCAATGGCCTGCATATAGAAAGGATCTTAGCACAACACGCAGAGATTGATGAACTGAATAAAAAACTGGCGCCGTTCCGCATTTTTAAAAGCATAGAGTCCGATATCCTCAACGATGGATCATTGGATTACCCGGATGAAATCCTGGCAAAATTCGACCTCGTAATTGCATCTGTGCATTCCAATCTCAAAATGACAGAAGACAAAGCAATGGCCCGCTTGCTGAAAGCCATCGAAAACCCATACACTACTATCCTCGGGCATATGACCGGCCGCCTGCTCCTGAGCCGCAACGGCTACCCCGTAGATCATAAAGCCATCATAGATGCATGCGCCGCCAATAACGTGGTAGTAGAACTCAACGCGCACCCACGCCGGCTGGATATCGACTGGACCTGGCTGCATTATGCACTGGAAAAAAAGGTGCTCATCTCCATAGATCCCGATGCCCACAGCATCCAGGGCTTCCAGGATATCAGGTACGGCACCCTCGCCGCACAAAAAGGAGGCATTACAAAAACAAACAATCTAAGCAGTTACACTGTTGACATGCTGAATAATTACCTGCTGCAACGCAAGCAACAAAAAAATATCCTCCCATGATGCTATTGGCATTGGCGGTGGCGCCGGGTTTTGCTATCTGTCTTTTCATTTACCTGGTGGACAAATACGACCGGGAACCTACCAGCCTCCTGGTAAAAAGTTTCCTGCTCGGCATGCTCTGCGTAGCACTGCCGCTGGCAGTGCAGGGTCTCGCTGTGGAACTGGGCCTCCGCGAAAATAATGGTACCCTCCTGGGAACCGCCGCATTCGCATACGGCGTAGTAGGCCTCTCGGAAGAACTGGCCAAATTCCTCGTACTGCTGCTCTTCGCCTACCCCAAAAAAGCATTCAACGAACCCCTGGATGGTATTGTATACGCAGTAATGATCGGGATGGGCTTCGCTACGCTGGAGAATATTGCGTATGTAAGCAGGTTCGGCGTAGGCACCGGGATCGCCCGCATGTTCCTCTCCGTACCCGCCCACGGCGCCTTTGCAGTACTAATGGGGTATTATGCCGGCATGGCTAAATTTGTACCGCAGAAAAGCAGTTCGCTGCTATTCCAGGCACTCCTGGTTGCCATTTTCTTTCACGGAACATTCGATTTTTTCCTTTTTCTCGGTAATAACATCTTCCTCATGGGAGCCTCCGTGATCACCCTCATCTTTGCGGTACGCCTATCCATCAAGGCTATACGAAAGGATAGCGCCCTCTCCAAGAAACTGTCTGAGGAACACTTTTTTGAAGAAGAGAACACCTGATACCACCTTTTTGGCAGTCAGCTTTTAGTTACCTTTGTCAGGGGCCTAAAAGCCGACTGCTATGAGATTCATTTACATTTACGATCCGCTCTGCGGCTGGTGCTATGGCTTTACCCCCGTGGTACAGCAACTGCAGGAACGCAGCAGCGGGAACATGGAATTCAATATCCTCTCCGGCGGAATGATCACCGGCGATAACCGCCATCCCTTCTCTTCCATGAAGGCCTACATTCAGCGGGAACATACCAACGTGGAAAACGCCACCGGCGTGAAATTCGGCGCTGCCTTCCTGGAGAAATTACTTCCGTCGGAAGAAATTATGGACTCCGAAAAACCCAGTGTCGCCCTCACGGTATTTAAACAATACCAGCCGGAAAATGCCATCACCTTTGCACACGATATGCAGGTAGCGCTCAACTATAATGGCCAGAGCCTTAACAACGACAGCACCTACCGCTCGCTGATAAAAAAATTCAGCCTGCCGGAAGATGAATTCATCAGCCGCCTGCATGATGAAAATTACCGCTACGAAACCCAACAGGAATTCCAGCTGATCCAGAACTGGGGCATCACCGGGTTCCCCGCGGCCATCCTCGATACGGGCAAACAACTTTATCTCTGCGCACGGGGATACACGCCCCTCGACAAACTGGAAGAAACCATACAAAATATATTGAGAGAAAATAACAGCTTATAACTTTATGTACCACGTCAAAACAGCTACTGTAAACGATATTCCTGTTATACAGGAACTAACAGAAAAGATATGGAGACCTACCTATCAGTCTATTCTGACCCCGGAACAAATAGAATACATGATAGACATGATGTACAGCACCTCCTCCCTGAACAAACAGATCACGGAGCTGCAACACCAGTTTCTCATTCTGCAGGATGATAACAGCCCCATTGGGTTTGCTGCCTACAGCACCACCGATACCCCCGGCATCTTTAAACTGCATAAGATCTATCTCGATGGAAATTACCAGGGAAAAGGAATCGGCAAATTCCTACTGGAACACGTGGCCGGACAGGTAAAAAACCACGGCGCAAATACCCTCGAACTCGACGTAAATCGCTTCAATAAAGCAAAACAGTTTTACGAAAAACAGGGATTCAGCGTGTATAAAGAAAAACAAACCGATATCGGCAACGGCTACATCATGGACGATTATGTGATGCGTAAACCACTATAAAAAAAGCCCGGTAAGGAGATACCAGGCTATTCCCAAGTTAACCATTAAAAGACACAACTCTTTTTTAAAAAAAATAATGTTAATCTAAGGTTATGTACGATAACGCCCGGTAAGCGGATTTATCCATAGATTAAAAAAGCAGTATCTTTTATATTCTAATATAAAAGATGCTGCTTTTAAGTTTAATATCTTTCTAAAAAAAATTCCCGCATAGCTGACTATGCGGGAATGCAGGTGTGCCTGAAGCGCGTATATCGGTTATTGATCCAAGCCGTTATTATTTGGCTGTGAGCACGGTGCCTTCATCGTTATCATCATCATGGATAACAGCAACCGCCTTATTCAGTTTCAGCTCAGGCGAAATTTTCAATACCCCTGCATTGGCAGCAGCAGTAGCATCACGCAGTTTCACAGATACCAGTGCATCTATTTCTTTCACACGGTCGTTTACCAGCGCTACCTGTATATCGGTTTCGCTGAAAGCGCAATCACCGGTAATCTTAACCATGTCGCCGTTCATGATCACATAATCCTTACCGTAAGCCGCCGTACTGGATGAATCCACACCAAAGAAGATGTTGATATCACTACCGGTGCAATTCGTTTGCACGGTTTGATCCGCAGCTTTCACCAGGATACATTTAAACATGCTCACAGGCGCCGTAGCAGATTCATTGGCATCTGTCAGTTTCACCAGGGTAATGTAAGCCGCCTGGTCCTGTATGTACTGGGAAGCTGAAATGGAAGTTACATCGCCGTTATAACCTACCACCGCCTCATTCTCTGCTTTAATTTCGCTTAACACCAACACAACGGTCTCCGCCAGCTCAAAGCGGTTGTCGTCTTTTATCTTTACATTCAAACTCGCAGTAGTAGCGCCGCTGTCGATCACAAAAGGCGCTTTGATGCTGCTTACAAAGTCGGCGCCCGGCAGCGCAGTGCCATTACCAAACTTGTAAGTCAACCTCACTGGTTTGGAGGTGGCATTGATCAACGGGGTATTATCCCGCTTGAACAAACCGGCAGAAAACACCACATCGGTAGCTGGCTCGGCGCCATTGTTACCACCAATGAATTTCACCATAGCCGGCTGATCCAGGATCGTTACCTCTCCTTTTGACTTGGTAAGATATAACTCCGACGCATCCAGCACTTCTACATGGAAAGCTTCTTTACCTTCCAGCAGGTTATCACTCTTTACAGGGATCTGGATAGATTTGGAGATAATAGCTCCGGCAGCAAACTCAGAAGGCACAAAGGAAATAGTTCCTTCCGTAACATCAAAGTCGGTTGAACCGGCGCCGCCTTTATGCGGAATCGTTTTATAATGAACGTTAACGGGTGTACGAACACCATTGCTTCTTAAAAACCCGGATAAGGTAATGGTGAGCGTAGCGTTGGATAAACCATTCAATGGCTCGGAAACAGCTATATCGTTGATAGATACGCCATGACTGATCTTAATGATACGGTTGCCATCTTCGTCACCACCGCCTGCTGCCAGGATTTCGCCGGAAGGGCTCATCAGCAGCGAAGCCAGCGTGGTTTTTGCATCATACTTGCCCAGCTGCTTGTCGAACATCATTTCACCATCAGGACTCAGCTTAATCATGCGATAGCCTTCTTTTGCCGCCACGCAGATTTCATCGTCTTCGGTGAGTAACAGGTGCTGGAATACAGAACCCAGGTTTTTATCAATGGAAACAGTACCGTCCGGGAGCAGCTTCACAATCTTACCCGTGTTGTTGCTCACATTGCCACCTGCCGCCACTACTTTGCCGTTTTTGCCTACTTCCAGTGCGTATAAAGCAGCATCTGTTTCTTTGTTGAATAACTCCGTGCCATCAGGACGCAACTTAACAATGCGGCCATGATCTTTTTCTTCCGCACAGGCGAAGATCTGGCCCAGGTCGTTCACTTTGATGGCATTGAACTTGCCATCCGCGGTACTGTACTCTTTATCAAATACTACCTGGCCCTCCGCATTTACTTTCGCAATGCGGCTGGCATTGCCGGTACCATAAGCGCCACCGCCCATCGCCAGCACAGCGCCATCTTCCAGCAGCAACATCTTTTCAAATGTAGCACCTGGTTTACCAAAGGAAAGCTCAAATTGTTTTTCTCCCTTTCCATCCACCTTTACCATGTATGCCTTTCCCTGTCCATCACCCACGTCGCCACCTACAGCAACAATGTTGTCATCTTCATCTATCAGTACATTGGTAAAAACATTGTGCGCACCAAAACCTTTGTCGAATTCTACTTTGCCATCGGGCGACATCTTGGTGATGCGGGCCTGCGCAGGCTTACTACCATCCACGCCAACGGTAATATAGTTGCCATGACGATCCGTAATGATCCGGGTAAAATAACCACCCTGACCGTTACCGATGCTCTTGTCAAATACTACTTCACCGGTAGCAGATAATTTGGTAATACGGGCATTGCCATATGCAATGGTACCACCGCCTACTGCCACCAGTTCATTCTTCGGCAGTAAAAGCAGGTCCTGGTAGGCTACCAACCCGCCTTTATTCAGTTTGGCATTGTAAATAAGAGTGCCCGTTGCAGATAACTTGGTGATACAACCGTTATCTGTTCCGCCCCCGATGGCAACAATAGCATTGTTCTCCGCAATAGCCAGTTTCTTATACTGGTTTTTGGGAGCACTGAAGCTCTTGTTAAACACAACAGGCATCTCCTGTGCGAAGGCCTGTGTGCCTACCGCCAGTAATAGCATTAGTGAGGAAAATTTGTTCATTTGTATTAGTTTGATATACGCTAAAAAATAACCGATAAATAGTTTATTGAATCTTAATCTCACATCTTCTGTTGATACCCTGCAGTTGTATAAAGTATTCCCTGTTAGCCTCGAGCCGCTGGCTCCCCGCCATCCATACCGGGCGGGTAGATCCGAAATAATTGATCCTGATTTTATCAGGCGCTACTCCCCTGCTCAGCAGGCACTCCTGGATGTATACTGCCCGGTTCTTCGACAGCGACAGGTTATACCGCTCGGTGCCAATAATATCTGTATGCCCGTTCACCAATATGATCCGGTGCGGGTTCGACTTCCATATCCGGAAAATAGAATCCAGCTTACGCCATTCCTGGTCCTGCGGCACAAAAGAATTCAGGTCGTAGTATATCACACCGGGCACTTTCCACAATGCTTCCAGCACTTTCACAACACTGTCTTTTACCAGCGTATAACCCATACCGTTAGCAATGGCATGAGGGCCGCTAACCGACTGCTGCCACGATACCATTTCCGGGCTGCTATAGGCAGCCTGGCCGGCATAGGCCGACTGTGCTATAGTGGTGGCCGCAACTGCCGGTTGAACATTGCTGTTACCAGGATGATCATTTTGCCAGGGAATAATTTCGGGAGAACTGTCTGCTGCGGTGTTGGTGTAATCCACCATGTTGCGCTCCGGACTAACGGCAACGGCTACTGCAGGAACCGGTTTTAACACAACGCTATCTATCACCGGCGTTGCCACAGGTAGGTTGTCGTATTGTTTGGTTCCAATTAAAGTCAGCTGTTGACGGGTATCCGTCTGATTCATGGTATAAGGCACTCGGTCGTCTTCTTTTACTGGCTTGCCGGGATAAGGCAGGTCCAGCTGTTTCAAAGGATTTTTCTTCAGGTTTAACACATAGATATGATCGTTATCATGCGCGCCTGAACGGTCTGACGTAAAATATAATAACAGTTTGCTTTCATCCAGTACGGGATTCAGATCATCAAACTGCGTATTCACAGGATACGGCAAATGTACAGTTCCTTCTTCCGGTTTTTTAATATTTATCATAAAGATGTCCAGTCCACCAAACCCACGAAGGCCATTGGAAGAAAAGAACAACTTATCACCTACCACAAAAGGATACAGTTCATTTCCATTGGTATTTACCTGCGGACCCAGGTTCACCGGCGCTTTCCACCGTTTGGCTTCCTTGTCCCAGTCGGTGTAGTAAAGATCGGTACCACCCTGACCACCAGGCATATCGGATGCAAAGTACAAACGTTTACCATTAGGTGCAACTGATGGATGAAGGAAAGAATATGTTTCCAGGTTTTTCCCCAGCTTCACTGTCAGCGGCTTACTCCACATATCATGATCGGGCTGGTAAACAGCAGATAATAACTGCGTGCCGTTATTGTAATTAATATAGGAATTCTTATCGTTCTTTACATCCGTAAACCGGTTGGAAGTATAGATCACCTTTTGCCCGTTATCAAAGAAAGAAGCAGGTCCTACCTGTAATACTCCGCGCAGGCTATTGTTAAAAGGCTCTACCCCATCTTCAGAAATCTGGTATAATTTGGAATTGGTATAGAAAGATTGCTGCTCGTTTTTCCGGATATCATTGGAAAGAAAAACAATGTTATTGCGGTATAAGGCAAGTCCATACTGGTACCCGGGCAAATTCAGGCGAAGACTGTCCACCCTTATATTCTCCATGGAATCACGGTTAAAGAAACCGTAATAATTCACCAGCGACTCTTTCAGGTTGGTAAACCGCGCATTGTTCTTATAGTTATTGGCATACACTGCGCTGATCTCCTGGGCTTTCAATACCCTTCCGGTGCGCTTCAGCAAATCAATGTAATTGGTTACATCCGTTACCAGCACGTCTTTTTCCGGCTTGTACAACAGCTCGTCGTATAAACTGATCGTTTTTTCAAACTGCCTGGTTTCAAAGTATACCCGCGCCAGCTGCAATTTAGCCCGGCGTAAAACTTCTTCACTGCCGCCATTATTTATTACTTCATTACACAAAGAGATCGCTCTCTCGTATTCTTGTCTCTTGTAAAGCCGTTCCGCACGCTTTACCTTAGCCATACTTCCCAAGCCACCTATTTGCACTCGGTCTTTTACAAAACTGCAGGAAACAAACAGGGAAACAATGCTCAGAAAAAGTATGAGGGAAGAGAAACTGTATTTTCGCATACCATTCTTGATTTTTAAAATTAGAAATAACGCGGTGCTACCACTTTCCACTTCGACCACGAGAAGCGGTAATTAATCATCACTTCATGCGACACCGTTTGCGCACCTTTCAGATTCGACTGCATAGGCGTATCATACGAATAACCGATCTGCAGGTTCTTCGTTGCCTGCACCTGCACCAAACCCGTCATCGTTTTTTCAGAGCGCCACGATGCACCCAGCCAGATCAGGTTCTTCAGAAGGATATTGGCATTCAGATCATACTGAAAACCCGCTCCCTTCACCTGGCGTAACAACACGTTTGGCTTTAACTTCACATCATCATTAATATTGATCAGGTAACCCGTTTGCAGGTAATAGTGCGATTCCACCACCACTTTATTCACGCTGTTACCAAGGTCAAAACTTTTAAAAGTAGGCGACGATAACCCGATAAAGAACCGGTCTGTAAACAACATGAAACCAAAACCCACATCCGTTTTCCAGTAACTCTGGTTTTGCGCAAACACCGGATCAGTAGTAGTCAGGGAGCTGTTGTCTTCCCTGAAGTGCGACATGCCGCCCTTCAGCCCCAGGGCCAGGTAAATCTTTTCATTAAGCTTCACCCGCTGGGAAATATTCAGGTTCACCGCCGTCTGCGAATTCACCGTGATCTTTTCATTCATCAGCGACACGCCAAAACTGGTGTTGGTGGCTTTAATAGGAGTATAAAAGGAAGCCGTGGCCGTTTTAGGAGCCCCTTCCACACCTACCCACTGGTTACGGCCTACTGCCGTAAGACTGGAAGATTCATCCATAGAAGGGTAAGCCGGATTGATAATCATGCCATTGAACATATACTGCGAGTACAACGGTTCCTGCTGCGCAGCAACCTGTAAACAACAACACCAGCATAAGATAGTAACCCCTAAAGCTTTCATAAGATGCTTTTTCATAGGTATCAGCTTAAATATTTTTTTGTCAGATGCATCCTGCTTAAAATTCGTATGCCCGTTAACGTTTTATCACAATAAACCCGGTGTAACGCTCTTTCTTACCATCTATCTCTACTTCAATATTGTAGAAGTAAGAACCATCCGGCACATCATTTCCTGAACTGCCGCCTGCATTTGCCTTACCGCGGAAGTTCTTCGATTTGTTATCGTAGTGCTGCAACTTAAATACGGTGCCGCCCCAACGATTAAATATCACTACCTCATTATTTGGATACTTGTCGATATTTTCAATATACATCACGTCATTTCCCATGCCATCGTTGTTAGGGGAAAGCGCCGGGTGTACGCGAATCTTACCGCTGTTGTTATTGATCTGGCGGCCATCCGTACTATACTTTTCAACAGCATCGTTTACACCATCTCCATCAGAATCCAGGTCGAGGAAGTTAGGGATACCGTCTCCGTCTGTATCGTCGTCAAATGGATCACCATTGCTGTTGATGTCTTCCTGCTTATCTGTTAATCCGTCGCCATCTGTATCACAACTGCTGCACATCGGATCATCATTCAGGATCATACCGGTAGCTTTGGAAGGCTCACCTAAAGTTGGCGTATGCTGGCCGGAAGGAACTGATACCGTAGTCATCTTCAGGATGAAGGTTTCATTCTGTTCAAAGGTCGTATCCCCTTTAACATTCACTGTTACCTGCCCGATCGTCTGCAACGCCGGGATCACCGTTTGAGTAACTGTGTTGTCGAAATCATTACCCGGCGTGGCTTTGAAGTCCATGTAAGGATAAGATACCCCATCTACCGAAGCCTCAAAATCATAGTTAATCGTAATCGGACGGGAACTTTGCCTGCTCAACTGTACATTAAACCTCAGCGGTGTATTCTCCCCGGTATTGCCTTCTTTCACGCTGAATTTGTCGGCAGCAAAAGTGAGGGTCAACGGATCGTTATCCGTGATCGCAACCCTTGCAGTATCCGTAGCCCCGGCTTTATATACCAGGGTACTGCTGCCGCCAATGTAGGGCAGTATCGCTGCTTTCAGGAAGCCGTCATCGTCATTGATATCGTTATCACCGGTGGTGATAATAAACGAGTGTTGCTTTGTAAGCGCCGGCATGTTGATGGTTAAGATGTTACCGCTTACGGTACCTTCACCGGCTGTAAATGTACGGGCGGCATCCTGCGTAATGCGGAGGCGTACCGGCACATCGTAGGCCGCAGATGCGGGCGATTTCAAGGTGAACTTCATACCGCTTCCTTCAGCCGCAGTAACAGCTTCTGCTGATATTTCCACCACCAGCGTATCATTATCATGAATGATTACATCAGCTGCGGCGCTCCCAGATAACGGCCAGGTAATACCTGCCATACTGCTACTCACTGCGTCCAGCTGTACTTTCACATCTTCATCTCCCTCAACAATATTGTTGTCGATCGGTGTTACTTTAATGTCTGCACCATTCTGGCCGGCGGGGATCATCACAGTGCCACTCAGCTTACGGTAACGGGTGTCAGCTACAGCAGTACCGCTAACGGTATAGGTTACATTCACATCTTTCACGGCAGATAACTGTGTATCGGAGAACCGTACACGGAAAGATCCTGGTACATCCGGCTCGGTGGCATCTGCTGTTTTCGCAATCATCATCTCCCGGCCCGGAGCAGAGCTTTCATCATCATGCACTATCAGGGTAACAGTATCCTTATCATCTACATCCAGCGCGATGTTCTTATTAAACCGCTTCATCTGTGCCAGCATTAGTGCCAGCTTCACCTGTTCATCGCCCTCTATCACTTTATTGTCAATCACATTCACGGGAACGGATATACTATTCTGACCGGCAGGAATCACCGCGGATGTTTGTACCGGTGCAATGTTGGTAGTGCCGGCAATGCTGCTTACGTAAAACACTACTTTCACATCAGCTGCTGCAATGCTGCTGCCCGGCAGTTTCACCGTGTATGCCCCGTTTGTAGCCGGTTCTGCGGCGTCTTTGTTCTTTTGCAATACTACGCGCATATCACCCGTTTCAGGGATCAGCACCATACCTGGCTGGGAAAGTGTATAACCCGTTGTTGCCAGCTGTGCGGTAAATTGCAGTTGCTCGTCTCCTTCCAGGATATTATCGCCTGTTAATTTCAGCTGATATAATTTACTATGTGCTCCGGCAGCCAGCGTTACCTGTGCAGGCATACCACTGTAATCTGCATCATCTGCAGTAGATACGGCGTTTCTGCTGATATTGATCACTACATCTTCGGAAGAAATGATCTGGCTGTTCACAAACCCGATGGTCACATCACTGTTGCTGCCTTCGTGTATAACGGAGGAGTCGATACGCATTTCTACTTTCAGGTTATCCGGATTCAACCGCGTAGCGTCATCAATCGTTACAGATAATTTATCTCCTTTCATACCTGCAAAGCCCTGTGGCGTTGCGGCGATCCATAACAGCTCCGGTTTCTCCAGTATAAAGTCTGTTTTGGCAGTAAAGGAGAAGGTAGCATCAGGTATACCTGCAGGAATGATTACGGTAGCCGGCAGGTTATCAATATCTGCTGCTGTTGCTACGGATGTTGCATCCCTGTTCAGGGTAACAATGATATCCTTGCTGGCAGTAACACCTGGCGCCAGGCTTACCTTCATCTGGTAAGTATTTCCTTCCAGTACTTTGGTACCCGCTGTTACGGAAGTAAGATGTATGAACCCGGTAACCGGATCATCATGTGTTCTGTCTTTGATCGTAATGGTGGTATCTCTTACAACAGCCGTATTAAAAGTAGCATCTGTAATGCTGCCATTAAATACCACGGTTTCATCATCTTCCAGTACCAGGTCTTTTAATGCCTTCAGCACAAAGGTGTGGGTACCCTTGTTTTGTCCTTTTTTAATAATAATATCATAAGGAGATGGCAAGGCATTATGATCTGCGTTTACCGCGGTACTCAGCGTGTTATCTTTTGTTACATGCACCGTGATGTCCTTGCCCGCCAGCAGGTTGTTGGGCAGCTGCGCACTCAGCGTTGCACCGGAACCGTTTTCATCAATAGCAGCCAGTGTGCTGTTGAGTACAACAGGCGCCGGCAGCGGATACTGCGTTGGATCATCCTCAATGGTGAATACCGGTTTATTGATGGTGTAAGTACTGATGCCATCTGTAGCGCTGGTATTGATGATAAAATTCTCGGGCCCCTCTGTGAAGTTATCTTTCTTAATCTTCAAACCGGTAACGATACTGTTGCCGCTGTTCAGGTAAACGTCGGGCGCCAGGGTGTAATCCAGCCCGGCTTCCGCACTGCCTGCCGATTGTGGCAGTAATATATGAACAGGTACATCAGTGGTAACGCCGGCAGGTAAACTAATAGTTACCGCGCCGCTATCGCCTTCTGTCAGTGGTGTTTTCCAGGCGCTAACATTCAATGCCAGGTTAGCAGCATCGCTGCGGGTAAGGTCCTGTATCGCCAGCGGCAGGTTATTAACCGTATATCCATTAATGGTAGCATTCACCACCAGTGTTTCGTTCTTCTCCAGCACCTTGTCAGCCACTGTTTTCAGTAGCTCAAAGGTAGCAGTGGTTTGTCCGTGCGGCAACACGTAGGAAGTGGCCGACAGCGTATAGTCATCAATGTTTTTAGCGGTAGTAAGCGGATTATTTACCGCCAGCTGTATGCTTACATCTTTTGTAGACGCATAAGGCACCGTCACAGTCACCATCACTTTATTACCTTCCGGCACCAGTGTGGCATCCGGCGTAAGCGTCATTTTTCTTGCGTTCGGTTGCTTCTCTGTGTAGTCTTTGATATACACGCCTGCACTGGTAGCTGGCATGTTGGTATTCCCCTTGTTGCCTTCAATGACCAATATTCCTTCATCATCCAGTATGGCATTGGTACCCGCCGTAATGGCCGGAGCAGATGCAGCGGAGGTGTTGTTCAGGATGGTCACACTGGCTGGTACCGCCGTATGACGGGCATCAGCTACAGTAGAAGCGGCAGCATCCTTCGCCAGGTTGATCACCCAGTTTTTACCGGCTTTCCAGCCATGTGGGAAAGTGGCCGTTATCACCGCACTGCTTCCTTCGTAAATGCTGTCGGGCGTACTCGTGAGGATAATGGAATCGCCCACAGGGAAAGGATACTGCGCATCTTTAATACTCATATCCATTGTTGCAGGCAGGAACGTGTACACGGTGCTGAGTGCATCACTTACTGCAGGAGTAATATGTATGTCTTCTGCATCTTCTACCAGGATATCTGATGCAACCTTTAACTGTGCAATACCCGAAGCACCGGTAAACGTAGTATCCGCAGGCAGGTAATAATCAGTATTACGTATAGCCATTCCGGTAGCGCCGCCCATTGTAATCTTAACCGGTATCTCGGTGGTTACACCGGCAGGTAAACTGAAGCCAATATTATTGATACTGTTTTCATTCACCGCACCAGATGGCAGCGTGAAGGTGATCTTTGTTTTAGCCGCATCCCTGCGGGTAGCGTCATTAAGCTGGATAGCCGCATCTGTAATCGTATAGCCGGTAGCGGTACCCTTTATCTTCAGTTGTTTATCGTTTTCTATCACTTCATCCGCAACGGCTTTAATAACCGGTGCAGCGGTGGTGAAGGTGTTGCTGTTCTTCGGGAACACAATGCTTGTCTGCAATGCGGTATAGTCGGCCGCTGCTGCATCCGTACCGGTTGGATTGGTTGCCAATGCAATCGTTACGTCTTTGGCGGCTGCATAGCCCGCTGGTAACGATACCGTGAAAGCAGTGCTACTGCCTTCTGCAAGCGGGGAAGTGACCGCTGTTAAAGTCAGTTTCTTCTGCGCAGGATCAGTACCATCCGTAATATTAATGATAGCGCTGGTAGCCGGCATATTGGTGTTACCGGCATTGCCATCTACTTTGATAAAGCCACCGTCGTCGAATACGTTGTTGGTTTTAGTGGTAATAGCTGCGGTAGTGCCGGATGCGGCGTTGGTGGCAATGGTCACGGAGGCAGGGATCGTACCATGACTGGTATCAGCTGTCGTAGAGCGCAGGGCATCTTTCGCCAGGTTGATGGTCCAGGCTTTACCAGCTTTCCAGCCATGCGGGAAGGTAGCGGTAATGATAGCAGAACCGCCTTCCGTTACCGGGTCAGGCGTGCTGATCAGCAATACGGAATCTCCCGCAGGGAAAGGATACTGCGCATCTTTAATGCTCATATCCATTGTTGCCGGCAGGAACGTGTACACGGTGCTGAGTGCGTCACTTACCGCAGGAGTGATATGTATATCTTCTGCATCTTCTACCAGGATATCTGATGCAACCTTTAACTGTGCAATACCCGAAGCACCGGTAAACGTAGTATCCGCAGGCAGGTAATAATCAGTATTACGTATAGCCATTCCGGTAGCGCCGCCCATTGTAATCTTAACCGGTATCTCGGTGGTTACACCGGCAGGTAAACTGAAGCCAATATTATTGATACTGTTTTCATTCACCGCACCAGATGGCAGCGTGAAGGTGATCTTTGTTTTAGCCGCATCCCTGCGGGTAGCGTCATTAAGCTGGATAGCCGCATCTGTAATCGTATAGCCGGTAGCGGTACCCTTTATCTTCAGTTGTTTATCGTTTTCTATCACTTCATCCGCAACGGCTTTAATAACCGGTGCAGCGGTGGTGAAGGTGTTGCTGTTCTTTGGGAACACAATGCTTGTCTGCAATGCGGTATAGTCGGCCGCTGCTGCATCCGTACCGGTTGGATTGGTTGCCAATGCAATCGTTACGTCTTTGGCGGCTGCATAGCCCGCTGGTAACGATACCGTGAAAGCAGTACTGCTGCCTTCTGCAAGCGGAGAAGTGACTGCTGTTAAAGTCAGTTTCTTCTGCGCAGGATCAGTACCATCCGTAATATTAATGATAGCGCTCGTAGCCGGCATATTGGTGTTACCGGCATTGCCATCTACTTTTATAAATCCACCGTCGTCGAATACGTTGTTGGTTTTAGTGGTAATAGCTGTGGTAGTGCCGGATGCGGCGTTGGCGGCAATGGTCACGGAAGTTGGGATGGTACCATGACTGGTATCAGCTGTCGTAGAGCGCACCGCATCCTTCGCCAGGTTGATGGTCCAGGCTTTACCAGCCTTCCAGCCATGCGGGAAGGTGGCAGTAATGATAGCAGAACCGCCTTCCGTTACCGGGTCAGGCGTGCTGGTCAGCAATACGGAATCTCCCGCAGGGAAAGGATACTGCGCATCTTTAATGCTCATGTCCATTGTTGCCGGCAGGAACGTGTACACGGTGCTGAGTGCGTCACTTACCGCAGGAGTGATATGTATATCTTCTGCATCTTCTACCAGGATATCTGATGCAACCTTTAACTGTGCAATACCCGAAGCGCCGGTAAACGTAGTATCCGCAGGCAGGTAATAATCAGTATTACGTATAGCCATTCCGGTAGCTCCGCCCATTGTAATCTTAACCGGTATCTCGGTGGTTACACCGGCAGGTAAACTGAAGCCAATATTATTGATACTGTTTTCATTCACCGCACCAGATGGCAGCGTGAAGGTGATCTTTGTTTTAGCCGCATCCCTGCGGGTAGCGTCATTAAGCTGGATAGCCGCATCTGTAATCGTATAGCCGGTAGCGGTACCCTTTATCTTCAGTTGTTTATCGTTTTCTATCACTTCATCCGCAACGGCTTTAATAACCGGTGCAGCGGTGGTGAAGGTGTTGCTGTTCTTCGGGAACACAATGCCCGTCTGCAATGCGGTATAGTCGGCCGCTGCTGCATCCGTACCGGTTGGATTGGTTGCCAATGCAATCGTTACGTCTTTGGCGGCTGCATAGCCCGCTGGTAACGATACCGTGAAAGCAGTACTGCTGCCTTCTGCAAGCGGAGAAGTGACCGCTGTTAAAGTCAGTTTTTTCTGCGCAGGATCAGTACCATCCGTAATATTAATGATAGCGCTGGTAGCCGGCATATTGGTGTTACCGGCATTGCCATCTACTTTGATGAAGCCGCCGTCGTCAAATACGTTGTTGGTTTTAGTGGTAATAGCTGCGGTAGTACCGGATGCTGCATTAGCGGCAATGGTCACGGAAGTTGGGATGGTACCATGACTGGTATCAGCCGTCGTAGAGCGCAGGGCATCTTTCGCCAGGTTGATGATCCAGGCTTTACCAGCCTTCCAGCCATGCGGGAAGGTAGCGGTAATGATAGCAGAACTGCCTTCCGTTACCGGGTCAGGCGTACTGGTCAGCAACACGGAATCTCCCGCAGGGAAAGGATACTGCGCATCTTTAATGCTCATGTCCATTGTTGCCGGCAGGAACGTGTACACGGTGCTGAGTGCATCACTTACCGAAGGAGTGATATGTATATCTTCTGCATCTTCCACCAGGATGTCTGATGCAACCTTTAACTGTGCAATACCGGAGGCACCGGTAAACGTAGTATCCGCAGGCAGGTAATAATCAGTATTACGTATAGCCGTTCCGGTAGCGCCGCCCATTGTAATCTTAACCGGTATCTCGGTGGTTACTCCGGCAGGTAAACTGAAGCCAATATTATTGATACTGTTTTCATTTACCGCACCAGATGGCAGCGTAAAGGTGATCTTTGTGTTGGTAGTATTCCTGCGGGTGGCATCATTAATGATGACTGCTGTATCTAACACGGTGTATCCGGTTAAACCAAACACACTGCCCGCCAGGCCCAGTCGTTCGTCATTTTCAATAATATGATCATCCCCCACCGCATTGATAACAGTATAAGTAGTAGTATAAGGAGAAGGGGTGTTGGCCGGTAACCGGAGGGTATCTTCCGTCATCCAGCCAAAGTCTGTTACACCGGCGTCGGAGCCGGCCACTTTTCTTGTCAGCGCAATTACAATGTCTTTTGCAGAGGTATATCCGGCAGGCAGCGCAATAGTAAAACGGGTACTATCGCCTTCTGGCAGATGATACGTCAGGGGGGCAATGGTTAATTTCTTCTGGGCAGGAGAGGTCGCGTCATTGATGATCAGGGTAAGACTGTCCTTTACCAGGATACCTGCATCCGCAGTGCTTCCCACTAGTACCAGCTTGCGGGTATCATCCAACACCTGGTTGGTGGTGGTTCCAACAATTACCGTATCAGAGAGTATCCTGGCTGCTGGTATGGTAACGGTACCCGATGGGAAAGTATAGGTGCCCGCTGCCGCTGTTGAAGAGCCGCCGGGCGTAAAGTTAACCTGGATAGGGATTTCGGTGGTAAGACCCGCTGGCAGTTCTGCCCATACGCCCGGAGACGTGCCTTCATTAATGCTGTTGGCAGCAATATGTAAGATAACAGGAGCCGTCATTGGCAACTGTGCATCGGTAATATTTACTACAAACGGTGTAACAGTTGTGGTATAAGTAGTGGAAGGTATAGGGTCTGATGCAGTAAGTTCGATCTCTATCTTCTCTGTTCCTTCTATAGCGTTATCACTTTTAATCTTGAACGGAACCGTGATGCGACCAGCTCCCTGGGGAATAGTAACGGGTCCGGTAAGTTCATAGTCCGTACCATCAGTAGCAGTGGAAGTGCTTTTTTTATTGATGCTCACATCAATCGGCAGATCGGTAGTAACACCGGTTGGTAAAGATATGGTTACCAGCCCGTCGTAAGGCTCTTTCAGCAATGCAGGAGCATCTGTTGTAAAAGAAAGCACCGTTAAAGTAGGATCAAGCCGGGTAGCATCCTCAATGTGGAGCGATTTGGAAGAAGTTTGTGGTTGTCCCATCACCACCGCGTCCGCTTTGAAATTTACCAGTTCGTCTTTTTCCAGGATACTGTCTTTTACAGGTCTTACCGCGATGTTTACCCCGTTGGAATCTTTCTCTATATAAGCAATGTTGTTATAGGTAAAATCTGATGCAACCGCCTCTGTGCCGGCCACCACTGATAAATCCACCTGGGTTCTTTCAGAAGCCAGCACTCCTGGAGGAAGTGTTACACGAACCGAATCAATAATGCCTTCCCGGATCTTTGCCGGAACCGATAAGGTAATATGTTTGGGTTCATCATCCTGGATAGTGTATACGCTGGTCGTTCGCCCGGTGATGTTTACCAGTTTATTTTCGGTAACGGGTACCAGCTGAAAGGTCATATGCCGGCTGTATTCCAGGGCGTTGTTACCAATGATTTTTATGTTACTCAGTCGTATTTTATCCCCGGGTACATATGCTTTCGCAGGAATCATAAAACCGCCGTAAAAAGTAAAGTCGGTTCCCTGCACCGCATTATGCAATCCCCCCGATGGAGGCACCAGCGCCACTTTTACATACATCTCCGAGGTAACGGTAGCGGTATTGTTCACCACCAGGTACAAATCCGGTGAGGCGAGATCCCCGTTATTTCCTTCCAGGCCGGTGGCAGAGTCTTTTTCAAACGACACGGAAATAGGATCAGTACCGGTACTAAGGGGCGATCCCTGGAGATTAATATGCACCGGTGTATTGTCATATCCATAATCAACTGCCACACGGGTACCAATAGCTTTGGTGGTGGGTTTCACGCCAAGGGTGATACCTGCTGCCAACCCTTTAGGGGCCGTGTTTACGCCGCCTTCATCAATGGCGTTTACCAGCATGAAGTTGTTAAAGTTCTGCCTGTCTCCTGCCGACTTGGCCACATAGGAAGAAAAGGTGCTATAGGCGTGATAGGTATGTGAGAATTCGCCTACCGTCGCGTTGGGATAATCGGAATTAAAACCAGGCGGTCTTATAAAACCTATGATGTCCGGATTGGGTCCCCCACCCGGAGGATTCATATACCCGGTAGCACTTCTGTTATTATCCAGTATAGGCCCCACCGGATCATCCTGCATGGTGGGAAATTCACTCAGGTACAGGTAAAAAGTGGTAGAGGGCCTGTCGTTATAAAAAGTATAATCCAGTACAAAGTAACTGTTGGGCACCACGTAGGTGATAGTCATCAGCACGGTGGCAACAAATGGCCCCCTTCCTGCATTTTCATAATACGAGAGGGAGTCAACCAAACAAACCTTATAAGGGTCCGCAACGGTGCCGGAACCCATTACCTCGGATATCTTTTCAAAATTAATGTCAATAGGGGTCGGGGTCTGAAACCCGCTGGTATTTTGCATCTTGAAATTCGACCGGATCCCCATCACGGAGCTTGAGTTTTCCTTCCTGGATTCAGATCTTCCATTCCTGGTTACCTCGTAGGTGCCATCCGTATTGATCTTTATCCTCAATCCATCGGTAAGCGTATTTCCTCCAAGGGGGTTGATGGTTACCTGCGCCTGTACACCCGTACTGATCAGGAAAAAAGCGGCTATCAGGAATAACGCCTGGCACAGGAATACGGGGATACGATGGGGCATACCTTGCTTAATTAATTTCGTAGGATAGGAAAGGAGTAACATATAAGCGTGTAAATTTCTATTTATACATATAGATTTTAAGTCAAAAATGTGAAAAACAGTCCTTTGTAAAACCCTATATGCGAATCTCTGTAATTGGCTCTCCCGGCAGGCTCTAATATTGCTCCTTCTTCTCTTCTGATGAAACTGAAAAACTAGCCGCCGGCAATTTATAATCTCTATAATCGTATAGTGGTGGGTGCCTAAGACGCGCTAATGGGCGTTTTTTATGATTTTTATAATTATGCCATACCCTTCCATCTGTCACACATCTCTAAACAATTAAATATAAAATCATATATTTTAATTAGCAAATTTATAATAATATTTATATTAAATCAAATTAATTTATCTAACCATAAGTGAGGGGGCCGGAAACAGTGATTAACAAATTTTTAAGGCAGATAACGCCTTATATATCCGTTGCGGTTATGTTAAAAGTTAAAATAACCCTAGATTTGCAAAAAACAATTCAGAATGTCAACAATTGCAAAATCAAACATTGACTTTAGCCTCGGATACAAGGTAAAAGACATGTCTCTCGCGGCCTGGGGTCGTAAAGAGATAGAACTGGCAGAAGCCGAAATGCCCGGACTGATGTCACTGAGAGAAGAATATGGTAACAGCAAACCATTGCAAGGTGCACGTGTTGCTGGTTGTTTGCATATGACTATCCAAACTGCCGTATTAATAGAAACCCTGGTAGCCCTCGGTGCTGAGGTGCGCTGGAGCTCCTGCAATATTTTCTCTACGCAGGACCACGCTGCCGCTGCTATCGCCGCTGCAGGAGTACCCGTATTTGCCTGGAAAGGTCTGAATGAAGCAGACTTCGACTGGTGTATTGAACAAACCCTGTTCTTTGGCAGCCCCGACCGTCCGCTGAATATGATCCTGGACGATGGTGGTGACCTGACTAACATGGTGTTCGACAAATACCCTGAGCTGATCCAGCACATCAAAGGACTGAGCGAAGAAACCACTACCGGTGTTCACCGCTTATACGACCGCATGAAAGCTGGTACTTTACCAATGCCTGCGATCAATATCAACGACTCCGTTACCAAATCAAAATTCGATAACAAATACGGTTGCCGCGAATCCTGCGTAGATGCGATCCGTCGCGCTACAGATGTGATGATTGCCGGTAAAGTAGCTGTTGTTGCCGGTTTTGGCGACGTAGGTAAAGGTTCCGCTGAATCACTGAGAGGTGCAGGCGCCCGCGTTATCGTTACTGAAATTGACCCTATCTGCGCTTTACAGGCTGCAATGGAAGGTTATGAAGTAAAGAAAATGAACGACGCCGTTAAAGAAGCCGATATCATCGTAACCACCACTGGTTGCCGCGATATCATCACCGGCGAACACTTCAAACTGATGAAAGATAAATGCATCGTTTCCAATATCGGTCACTTCGATATCGAAATCGATGTAGCCTGGTTAAACAAAAACTACGGCAACACTAAAGTTGAAATCAAACCACAGGTAGATAAATACACCATCGATGGTAAAGATATCATCCTGCTGGCAGAAGGCCGCCTGGTAAACCTCGGTTGCGCTACCGGCCACCCTTCTTTCGTAATGAGTAACTCCTTTACCAACCAGGTACTGGCTCAGCTGGAACTGTGGCTCCACTCAGAAAACTACGAAAACAAAGTATACGTACTGCCTAAACACCTGGATGAAAAAGTTGCCCGTCTCCACCTGAAAAAAGTAGGCGTGGAACTGGATGTACTGACCACCGCACAATCTGAATACCTCGGTATTCCTGCAGAAGGTCCATTCAAACCAGACTACTACAGATACTAGTTTTTTACGACTGACAAATACAAATGCAGCGGAGAAGAAGTCACTACTTTTTCTTCGCTGCATTTTTTGTAAAAGCTAAAAGCCGTAATTTTGCCACATGACAAAGCTGAGTGTAAACATCAACAAGTTTGCTACCCTGCGCAACGCACGTGGAGGCAATCTACCGGATATATTAAAAGTGGCCCAGGATTGTGAACGCTTCGGCGCCGACGGCATCACCGTTCACCCCCGCCCCGATGAACGCCATATCCGCTACCAGGATGTAAGAGACCTGAAACCATTGGTCACCACAGAGTTCAATATCGAAGGATACCCTTCCCAGGACTTTATGGACCTCGTACTGGCGGTTAAACCTCACCAATGCACACTGGTCCCCGATCCTCCGGATGCCATCACCTCCAACACCGGGTGGGATACCATCGCATACCAGTCGCAGCTGAAAGACGTGATCTCCACCCTCAAAAAAGCAGGGATCAGGGTCTCCATCTTCCTCAATGCAGATGTTACAAAAGTAGAAGGCGCTAAAACCGCTGGGGCCGACCGCATAGAACTCTATACCGGCCCTTACGCAGAAGAATATACGAACGCACGCACGCAGCCGCAAAACCTGCAGCTGTTCAACGACTATAAAAACACGGCAAGAGAAGCCACCGCTATTGGCCTGGACCTCAACGCCGGCCACGACCTTAACCTCGATAACCTCCGCTTCTTTAAACTGCATATACCACAGCTGAAAGAAGTATCCATCGGCCATGCACTCGTGGCAGATGCACTCTACTTCGGTCTGGAAAATACCATCCAGCTGTATAAAAGACAACTGGCCGACTAACTTATACAAAACAATAAAGCCATTCCGTATTATTGGAATGGCTTTATCAACCCTTAAAACAATCAACATGAAGTTCATAACGGGGTCACAACAAAACCGGTATGAACAGTATATAGTTTGCCGTCATGACTGACAGCAATGTTACACACTTACTTCTTTAATAACGCTATTTCCAGCACTTGGTTCATTTGCTTTACATAATGAAACTTCATCCCCTTAATATAAGATGGATTGATCTCCTTAATATCTTTTTCATTTTGCCAGCAAAGAATAATCTCACGGATACCTGCCCTTTTGGCGGCCAGTATCTTTTCCTTAATACCACCTACCGGTAACACCTGTCCGCGAAGCGTGATCTCACCCGTCATAGCCAGGTATGATTTTACCCTCCGGCCCGTAAATACAGAAGCCAACGCTGTAAGCATCGTGATGCCCGCACTCGGACCATCCTTTGGAACAGCGCCCTCCGGCACATGCACATGCACACTCTTCTGCGTAAACTTCTTCGGATCAATACCCGCTTCCTCTGCATGGGATTGCAGATAAGTCAGTGCTGTAACAGCCGACTCCTTCATCACATTACCCAGGTTACCCGTCAGCTTCAGATCACCCTTACCCTCGCTCAAACTGCTTTCTATAAACAGGATATCCCCGCCTACATAGGTCCAGGCAAGCCCCACCGCTACTCCCGGCGGATTACCTACCTTATAGATTTCATTGGAATAACGGGGTTTACCCAATATCTTCTGAAGCCCCTCTTCGGTTAACGCATCCGGTAATTTCTCATCCATCGCCACCTGCTTCGCCAGGTTGCGCATAATAGCGGCAAACTGCCGGTCAAGCTCACGCACCCCACTCTCACGGGTGTAATCGGCAATCAATTGCTCTATCACCGTATTGCTGATCTTTACCTTCGTATCCTTCAAACCATGTGCATCCTTTTGCTTGGGCAACAGGTGCCTCTTGGCAATCTCTACTTTTTCTTCAATGGAATACCCGCTCAGATCAATAATCTCCAGCCTGTCACGCAGCGCCGGGTGAATAGAACTGATACTATTGGCGGTAGCAATGAACAACACCTTACTCAGGTCGTACTCCAGCTCCAGGTAATTGTCGTAGAAAGTAGCGTTCTGCTCAGGGTCCAGTACCTCCAGCAATGCGGAACTCGGATCGCCGCGCATATCGTTACCAATCTTATCAATTTCATCGAGGATCATCACCGGGTTCGACGATTTGATTTTACGGATCGACTGTACCACCCTGCCCGGCATAGCGCCGATATAGGTTTTACGGTGCCCGCGGATCTCACTTTCATCGTGCAAACCACCCAGGCTCAGGCGAACATATTTACGGCCAACAGCGTTGGCAATAGATCGGCCCAGGGAAGTTTTACCAATACCCGGAGGGCCTACGAAACACAGAATGGGTGACTTCATATCCCCCTTCAGTTTCAGCACTGCCAGGTATTCCAGGATGCGCTCCTTTATTTTCTCCATGCCATAATGGTCATGGTCCAGTATCTTCTTCGCCTTCTTCAGATCATAACTATCCGTGGTGTACTCGCCCCAGGGCAGGTCCAGCAACAGATCCAGGTGATTATACACCACGCTGTAATCCGGTGTGCTCGGATGCATACGCTCCAGTTTTTCAATCCCCTTCGCAAAAGCTTCCGCAGCGGCAGCCGGCCATTTCTTTTCTTCCGCCTTGCGCTTCATTTCCTTCAGCTCCCGGTCGTTGGCATCTCCACCCAGTTCTTCCTTGATCGACTTCATCTGCTGCTGCAGGAAATAATCCCGCTGCTGCTTGTCCAGGTCGGCCTTGGTTTTGTTGGTAATTTTATTCTTGAGCTCTGCCAGCTGTAATTCTGTTTGCAACAGTTTCATCAGCAATTCCGCACGGGTACGGAGGTTATTGATCTCCAGTAACTGCTGCTTCTCTTTCAGATCTGAGTTCAGGTTGGAAGAAACAAAATGCACCAGGAAAGAAGGATTCTCAATGTTCTTTAAAATGATGCTTGCTTCTGAAGGCAGGTTAGGAGAAAGCTGGATGATCTGTGCTGCCAGGTCTTTGATGGAAGATATATACGCTTCAAATTCTGAATCGTCTTCCGCCGCTTCATCGTGCAATACACTGATCTTGGCTTTGAAATAGGGATCTTCCGTCACTATCTCGTCTATCTTAAAGCGCTTGCGGCCCTGTATGATGATAGTGGTGCCACCATCAGGCATTTTAATGAGCTTTACAATACGCGCCACGGTACCCACTTCACTCAGATCTGTCACACCCGGATCTTCTATCGTACTGTCTTTCTGCGCTACCACCCCGATCGACTTGTCGGTTTTGTAGGCGTCATTGACCGCTTTTATGGATTTATCCCGGCCCACCGTAATCGGCAGCACAACACCCGGAAATAATACTGTATTTCGTAATGGTAATAATGCCAGTTCATCGGGAATCTTTTCATCCTCCTGTCCTTCCCCGTCTTCATTCAAAGGGATAATAGGCATGAACTCCATTTCATCTTCCGAATTTCCTAAATAAAATCTGTTCATCTGAGATATTTAAAGCCTCATGAGGACATTCTGTCATACAACCCGGCAAAAGTCCTCGTTTTTTTATGTATCCCTATATAGTCAAGTTTGATGCCAAGTGACGCTCTGGCAGGAACGGAAGAACGCGCAACAGCGTTCCTTTTATCACAAAAAAGCAGCAAAGTTAAAGTATACACTTTAATCTTTGCTGCTTCATCAAAAGTTAACGCTGAACGCGGGAAACTAGAAGGATACGCCTACACCCAGCTGGATGCTCTGGTTTTTCCAGTTACTGGTGTTAGCTACATCTTTGTAATTGTTTACGTCATTAAAGCCAATCACATAACGTGCACTCACATTAACAATTGGCAGTTGCAGCCACAAACCGGCTACACCTGAAATGTCGCCGCCTTTGAATGCTTCATTGGCAGCGCCCAATACTTTTTTATCGCTCACTAATGCGCTGAACTGAGGTCCTACCTGTAGTTTCAAACGCGGTGTTCCCAGGTCAATGTTGGCCAGCAAAGGAATACTGAGATAGCTCATAGTAATCTTCTTACCATTATCTTCCAGGTTTCCAGTATTATAAATTTCACTGAAATCGTCTGTAGTTTTTGTTTTGGTAGAAGAGAAGATTAACTCACCCTGAACTCCGAATCCTTTCACCAGATTCACCTGGGCAAACCCACCGATGTGATAACCTAACTTAAATCCATCCTGAAAACCGGTACCATCAAGCTTTCCAAGATTAGCACCCCCCTTCACACCAAAGCGAAGGAATTTCGTTTGTGCATTAACAGTTGACACGGTTGAAACAGCAGCTATCATCAGCACTGCTACGGCGAAAAACAGTTTTTTCATAAATCTATGTATTGTTAGTAATGGTTAAAATATAGACGTCCGGAGTAAAAAATACCCCTATGTTGTAATTACATTTCCAGTAATTACAAATTCCGTGCTATTTGTTAATAAAATCAAAAACTGTATAAAATACGTGCCGTGAAGTAACTCATAATACCCTGATCTGTACCGGTTAAGGGCTTAAAAACCGTATAGGAAGGCGCCAGGTTTATCCGCCCGATAAAATAGGATACATTCATGGAAACATCTATTGCGCGGGGTTCAAATTCAGTGTGATCTTCAAAATTAAGCTCGCCACCGGGAGGGTTGCGGAGCTTCACCATATGGGGCGACCGGCTGATATATTGAAATGCTTTGAGATTACTGTAATAGTTAGCCGTTCCCAGCGTCATGTTCACAGAAGGCGTCACCATCAGTACATCAAACCGGCCCACCACGCCGGAAAAAATAAAAGGATGCCTTACAGACGCTATCACATTGAAATCATTGCCATGCAGCGTTTCTTTGGTATATAAGCCCTCCGATACATGCTTTCCCCAGCCGTAATCCAGGCTCAAACCGGGTTGCACCCACCACTTCCGGTAATAGAAGTAGGCAAAAATTTCATTCTTGATCGGGGTGGAAGGCACATCTGAAGAATCGGCGAAAATATATTTTGTATAAGAGATACCAGTAAGAAAGTTCCTGCTTTTCGTATAGTCGTAACCGGCGGTGAAGTCCCATTCAAACCAGGGCTTATTTACCGAGTTAAAAAGATAATACGCGCTAACGCCGGCATACAGGCCGCTTTTGTGATAATAACTTAAAGAAGGTGCGATGAATGTTTTTAAAACGAGGGGATATTCAAAGTTAGCTACTTTACTGCCATAAGCAGGATTGTTCCCGTACCCGATACCGGCCACTACTTCGCTTTTCTGCTGTTTCTGCAACAGCGAATCCAGCTGTCGCTCCAGCTCTGCCAAGCTTTGTCCCGATGCTACACGGCTACATAACAACAGGAAGGTAAAGAAGTATAGGCGCATGTTTTAAAAAGTACGTCGCTGCAAGATAAGCGTAAATCACTTTCATTTAACCCGGCATCCGCGAACAGGACGAATATGTGGTTAAACAATGCTTTTCTGTCGGTCAATGCGCACAATACCTTCTTATACCAGGTCGATCACCGTAATTTCCGGCAAAATACCCACTCTTCCTGGATAGCCAAGAAACCCGAAGCCCCTGTTTACATACAGGAACTGCTCGCCCTTCTTATATAACCCGGCCCACTCTTTATAAAAATATTGGGCAGGACTCCATTTCAAACCGGGTATCTCCACACCAAACTGCATACCGTGGGTATGGCCCGCCAGCATCAGGGCAATGTCGGGATACTCTGTACGCACCTGCGCATCCCAGTGGGTGGGGTCGTGCGACAGCAAAATTTTAAACGGTATATGTTCCGCTCCTTCGTAAGCCCTTTTCAGATCGCCGTAACGGGGAAAACGTTTAATGGCGCTCCAGTTTTCAATACCAATCAGCGCAATCTGCTCACCGTTGCGGTCCAGCACCACGTTCTCGTTCATCATCAGCTTCCAGCCCAGCTTGCCATGCACCGCTTTCAATTCCTCCAGGTTCTGGTGCTGCAACGCACTGTAGCCATTGGCGTTTTTATCCGGCCAGGGGTAATAATCGCCATAGTCGTGGTTACCCAGGGTGGAATACACGCCCATCGGGGCTTTCACCTCCCGGAATACATCCAGCCATTCCGCCATTTCCACCGCCCGGTCATTAACCAGGTCACCGGTAAACAGCACCAGGTCGGCCTTCTGATCATTGATCATTTTAATCCCCTTCATAACCGCCTCCCGGTTAGCAAAGCTGCCGGAATGGATATCAGAGATCTGCACAATGCGCAGTCCTTTAAAAGAGGCCGGCAAATGCTTAAAGGCCATTTTTATTTTATGTACCCGGTAGTTGTATTTATTGGAGAAGCCGTACAACAGCGTACCAAAAAAAGCGCCTCCGGTGATGAGTCCCAGCCGGTTAATAAACTGTGAACGCGATAATCCGCCCGCTGCCGGGCTTACAGCCGTTGCAGGCGCACTGCTGAATTTGCGGATCAGCCACAATACCCCTCTTCTGATGTCATCTATCAGCAGGAACACGGTCACCAGCAGCTTTGCCAGCACCAGGCCCATGAAAATCGCCATCAGGTAGGATTTGAGCGTAGGCGACCAGTTATGCCAGTTGATATACGGCAACAACGCTATCATCACCACACAGCTGAGAGATATAAACCAGTAAATGGAATAAGTGATGTTCCTTACTTTTGGAGTAGACATGTACACCATGGCCCTGATGGCCTGGAAAACGTAAATATCCAGCAACAGCAGGAAAACAATGAGTATGACGGAATTCAGTCCGGGTCGCATTATAGAAATTTAATATAGATACCTAATAATGAAGCAATTTAACACAACTAACCGGGTCTGAAAAGTTAAAACCGGTGCTTGTAATTATACTAGACGAATAACAACGGGAAGAATTGTATGTTTTATTTTTTTTTACCCCGTTAACAGGTTACGGGGCTTGTTCTGCGAACACTTTGTGTATAAATAAATATACTACAGCGCCCGAATTTTAGGTAATCGTTGTATTTTTGTCCGATTACGCTACTTTTAATAGAGTTACTTTTAAATATAAGGTGTAGATTAATCACGGATGACGGAGAGCAGATTTCCCCGAAGTTGTCGTGATGTATTCAAATGGATTGATTATGAAGTATACTTGCTATGGACATTCCTGTTTTGCGGTGGAGATTATGGGGAAAAAGATCCTTTTTGATCCTTTCATCACCCATAACGAACTGGCGGCTAAGGTGGATATCCATGCCATAACGGCGGATTATATTTTTGTTTCCCACGGACATGAAGATCATACGGCCGACCTGGTAGACCTGGCAAAACGGACAAATGCAACAGTAGTATCCAATTTTGAAATTGCCACCTGGGCAGGTAAACAGGGAATCGAAAAGGTACATCCCATGAATACCGGCGGGAAATGGAAGTTTGACTTTGGTACGGTAAAATGCGTGGTGGCACAACATTCCAGCAGTTTACCCGATGGAACCTACGGCGGTAATCCCATGGGTTTCATATTTATGACGGAAGAGGGGAATTTTTATTATGCCGGCGATACCGCACTCACCGTGGATATGGAGCTGATACCAGCTGTTACTTCCCTGGATTTTGCAGTACTGCCAATTGGCGATAACTTCACCATGGGCATCGAAGATGCCATTGCGGCCGCTGAAATGATAGAATGTGAGAAAATAATAGGGGTACACTACAACACTTTCGGCTACGTTAAGATTGACACAGACGAAGCAAAGATGCAGTTTATTGATGCCGGGCTTGAACTGTTACTGCCTGAAATAGGCAGTACTATAGAGGTTTAAGGAAGAAGTGATCATAGCTGATTTATCCTTTATCCTATAAATAACCTTGAATTTTTAAATTACACAATGGCTAGAATAATCGCAATCGCTAACCAAAAAGGTGGCGTAGGAAAAACTACAAGTGCAATAAACCTGGCAAGCAGCCTGGCTGTGCTGGAATTTAAGACACTGCTGGTTGACGCCGACCCGCAGGCAAACAGCACCACAGGGCTGGGTTTCGACCTGCGCAATGTGCAGCAGAGCCTGTACGATTGTATGGTGAATGACGTGCTGGCCAAAGACGTTATCCTGGAATCAGATACTCCCAACCTGAAGGTATTGCCTTCCCATATAGACCTCGTAGGCGCAGAACTGGAACTCATCAACCATCCCAACAGGGAAAGAGTGATGAAACAGGTGATCGACACCGTGGAAGCGGACTACGACTTCGTTATTGTTGACTGCTCCCCTTCCCTCGGCCTTATCACCGTAAATGCCCTCGTGGCGTCCAACTCGGTGATCATACCCGTGCAGTGCGAATTTTTTGCACTGGAAGGACTCGGCAAACTGCTCAACACCATCAAAATTGTACAAAGCCGGCTGAATATAGAACTGGAAATTGAAGGCATCCTGATGACCATGTACGATGGCCGTCTGCGCCTCAGCAACCAGGTAGTGGATGAAGTAAAACAACATTTTGAAGAAAGTGTGTTTAACACCATCATCCACCGCAATACCAAACTGGGAGAAGCTCCCAGCTTCGGCAAATCCGTTATTATGTATGATGCAGCCAGCACAGGTGCGATTAACTATCTCAACCTGGCCAAGGAAATCCTGCAGAAACATAATTTCACCAAAATTAAATCTAAAGACAAAATCCTAGCTATTAACGATGACCAATCCAAGTAAGAAAGAGGCGTTAGGCAAAGGCATCCGCTCACTGCTTCAGAACATGGATACAGATCTGAAGCAAACTGCCGGCGCCCTGGGTGATAAGGTAGTAGCTGCTGCTACCGGTATTGAACGCATATCGCTGGATCTGATTGCCACCAATCCGAAACAGCCGCGTCGTGACTTTGATGAGGTTTCTTTACAGGAGCTAAGCCAGTCGATCAAGCTGCACGATGTTATCCAACCCATCACCGTATCCAGGATCAGCGCCAAAAAATTCCAGCTGGTCGCCGGTGAACGGCGCCTGAGAGCCAGCAAACTTGCCGGCCTCAAAGATATTCCCGCTTATATCCGCCAGGTAAACGACCAGGAACTCCTGGAACTCGCCCTGCTGGAAAACCTGCAACGGGAAAACCTCAACGCCATTGAAGTTGGACTCAGCTATAAAAGGCTTATGGATGAATGCAGTCTCACCCAGGAACAGGTGGCCGACCGCATGGGCAAAGAAAGAAGTACCGTTACCAACTATATACGCCTGCTGAAACTGCCCCCGGATATCCAGGTAGCCGTGCGCAACGGCCAGCTCAGCATGGGCCACGCCCGCGTACTCACCGGCGTGGAAAATGTGGAAAACCAACTTTTCCTGTATAACGAAATCCTGAAAAACGGATTGTCAGTACGCCAAACAGAAGAACTGGCCCGCACCATCAATCAGGCCGATAAAAATCATCAGCAAAAAGCTGCCAAAGTAAAACTACCTCCTGCTTTTCAGAAAATACAGGACAAACTGGCCACTCACTTCTCTACCAAAGTAAAACTGGACAGGGGAAAAAGCGGTAAAGGCAGCATCTTAATTGAATTCTATTCGGATGAAGAGCTGGATAGTATCCTCGAAAAAATAGATATATACGGTGGCTAATAAGGCGCATTACATATTTCATTCACTACGATACTCTTTGTTGTTTTTAATCGCGGTTGTAATGGCAGCGCCATTGCACGCGCAGCAGGATACCCTGCGCCCGGTAGCCAAAACAATGGATACGCTCATCCGGCCCATCCCTGCTCCAGGTACGGACACCGTGAAAGCCAATAAAGCCATCTTCACCGACAGCGCCTATATTCCCGATTCCAAACTCCCCCACAGCCCGCGTAAAGCAGCCCTTTACTCCGCCGTGGTACCAGGTCTGGGACAGGCATATAACAGGGAATACTGGAAAATTCCGCTCGCATACGCCGCCATCGGCACCTGTGTGTATTTCTTCGTGGATAATATGAAGACCTACAAACTGTACCGCGATGCCTACCGCCTCCGGGTAGACGGCAACCCGGATACAAACGACACCAGCCCGGATACCAAACCTTATGATACGGAATCACTGAAGCTGGGCCGCGACCAGTTCCGGCAGTATGTGGACTATTCCGTGTTGTTCTTCATCCTGGCCTATGGCGTAAACATTATAGACGCCACGGTATTCGCACACCTCCGCAACTTTGATATGTCAGACGACCTGAGTATGCGCGTTTCTCCCACACTGATCAACAACCGTACACTGGGCATCGGCATCAACATTTCCATCGGCGGCAAAAAGGCCAAAAGCCGGTACTTTGCCGGCCGCTGATCATCATTAATACATCCACTTAAATACAACTTGCAAGGGTCATGAAAATAGCGCTCATCGGATATGGTAAAATGGGACAGGCAATAGATGCTATTGCCACTGCCAAAGGACATGAGATAATACTCCGGGTAGACGTCAACAGCAAACACCTGCTGGAAAAAGAACACCTCGGCCAGGCAGATGTAGCCATCGAGTTTACCACCCCTGAAACAGCTTACCACAACATCGTAAAGTGCTTCGAGGCAAATGTACCCGTAGTATCCGGTACCACCGGCTGGCTCGATAAACTGCCGGAAATAAAAGCGCTTTGCCTGGAAAAAAACCAGGCTTTCCTCCACGCCACCAATTTCAGCATCGGCGTTAATATCTTCTTTGAACTGAATAAGAAACTGGCAGCCCTCATGGCCAGCCAGCCGCAATACAACGTACAGATGGAAGAAATCCATCATACCCATAAAAAGGATGCGCCAAGCGGTACTGCTATTACACTGGCAGAACAGGTGCTGGCCTCCCTGCCCCGTAAAACCGGCTGGGTAAACGAAGAAAGCAACCAACCGGAAGCCCTTCCCATCATCTCTAAAAGGATTGATCCGGCGCCGGGTACACACACTGTAAATTACACCTCCGCCATCGACGATATTACCATCACCCACACCGCCCACTCCCGTGAAGGCTTTGCAGCCGGCGCAGTAGTAGCGGCAGAATGGCTGAAAGGTAAAACCGGCGTGTTCACCATGCGGGATGTATTGAATTTAGGATAGCAGCAGCTAAACGCATTAGCCGCCGGATACCGCTCCGGTGGCTAAAAGCCAGCCACTCACTGCTGGCAGCTAAAAACTGCTTATCTTTGCAGGAATATAAAGTGTGCACGGCACTATTAGTTCATCCGTGGAGGGATGCAAAAAAGTCAGTATGTTATCGAAAAAAACGCAATACGCATTTCACGCATTAGTACACCTGGCAGAGAACGTAGATAAAGGCCCCATCCTTATATCTGAAATTGCACAGGAAAAAAATATCTCTATCAAATTCCTGGAAAATATTTTGCTGGAATTGAAGAATGCCGGCATCCTCGGCAGTAAAAAAGGAAAAGGTGGCGGTTATTACCTCATGCGGCCTCCAAAAGAGATCGCACTGGCCAAAATCATCCGCCTGCTCGATGGCCCCATTGCGCTGCTTCCCTGCGTAAGCCTCAATTACTACGAACGCTGCGAAAACTGCCGCGATGAAGCCGTTTGCGGCCTCAACGAAGTAATGGGCCGGGTAAGGGACTCCGCCCTGAAAATCCTCGAGAACAAAACTTTGAAAGACATTCTGACCCGGAACAGCTAATCAGGGTGTAAAATATCCGAGCCGGCCCAAACGCCGGCTTTTCCGCTACAGTAGCAGGTTCCAGGATCAAGTCCACCTCCCCTCCAGGTCACCTCCGGGTTTACAGCACGGATACTCCCAGTGTAAAGCCACTCCTATCCCAGTCTACAGCGGATATGTCCCCAGCTTACAGCACATATAAGCTACTCCTTTTCCCCGTCCACAGTAAATAGCCCCCAGGCTCTACCCACGCCCAATTTCCACCCGCCACCACAGCCATTTTACCCGAAAGAAATAATTTTTTACCTTATTAGTCTATCTTTTTTATAGGTTTTATGTATTTTTGTTGAAGGAGTGACCGTAATCGCTCCGCTGGCACTAGACATATCAATTCAATAAGGAAGATCTACATGACAGACATTACCACCGCGCTGGTCAATAAACCGGTTGAGGAGGCCATACAGTACCTGCTGGAACAATACCCCGGCGCTGTAGCATTCTCCACCTCTTTTGGCCAGGAAGACCAGGTGATATCAGATATTATCTGGCGTAACCAATTGCCGGTTAGAGTTTTTACCCTGGACACGGGCCGCCTCTTTCAGGAAACATACGATGTAATGGACCTCACCATGGCCCGTTATAAACAACCTGTAGAAGTTTTCTACCCCGACACCGCCGCGGTAGAAAAACTGGTTTCCACCAAAGGACCCAACAGCTTTTACGAATCAGTGGAAAACCGCAAAGAATGCTGCGGCATCCGTAAAATTGTACCGCTCAACCGGGCCCTGGAAGGCGTAAAGGTATGGATCACCGGCCTCCGGGCAGAACAATCCGAAAACCGGCAAGGCATGGAAATCCTCGAATGGGATGAACATCGCCACCTCTATAAATTTAATCCGCTGATCCACTGGGGCTACGACGAAGTACTGGCCTACCTGGATCAACATAACGTGCCCTACAATAAACTGCACGATAAAGGCTTCATCAGCATTGGCTGCGCACCCTGTACACGCGCCATTGAGCCGGGAGAAAATCCGCGCGCCGGCCGGTGGTGGTGGGAACAGTCGCAGAAAGAATGCGGTCTGCACGGATAAACAACATTTGCTTTTAGAATAAATTATTATAGTCCATGACTAATCAAATAAATTGGGAATTTCCTCAGGCACTGGAAGATGAAGCCATTTATATACTCCGCGAAACAGTAGCACAGTTCGAAAAACCAGTGCTCCTGTTCTCCGGAGGCAAGGATTCAATTACACTCGTACGACTGGCACAGAAAGCATTTTACCCCGGTAAAATTCCTTTCTCCCTGCTTCATGTGGATACCGGCCACAACTTCCCGGAAACCATCGAATTCCGTGATTGGCTCGTGAATTCACTCGGACTGGACATCATCGTTAGAAATGTACAGGACAGCATCGACCAGGGTAAAGCCCAGGAAGAAACCGGCAAATACGCCAGCAGAAACGCCCTCCAAACCGTTACCCTCCTGGATGCCATCGAAGAAGGAAAATTTGACGCCTGCATCGGCGGCGCCCGCAGGGACGAAGAAAAAGCCCGCGCCAAAGAAAGGATTTTCTCCGTAAGAGACGAATTCGGTCAATGGAACGCCAAAATGCAACGCCCCGAACTGTTCGATATCCTCAACGGTAAAATCAATATCGGTGAAAACGTACGCGTATTCCCCATCTCCAACTGGACAGAACTGGACGTGTGGAATTATATCGTTCGTGAAAAACTGGAAATACCTTCTATCTATTTCTCCCATGAAAGAGAAATTATAGAACGCGACGGTCTATACTGGCCTTACTCCTCTTTCCTCAATACTACCGCCGATGAAGTACCGTTCCGCCAGAAAGTACGCTTCCGTACCGTAGGCGACATGACCTGTACCGCCGCCGTGTTATCTGAAGCCGATAAACTGGAAGATATCATTGCCGAAATCATGGAAGCAAAGATCTCTGAACGTGGCGCACGTATAGATGACAAACGTTCTGAAGCCGCTATGGAAAAGAGAAAACAGGCAGGATACTTCTAGCAGCATTCCCTGTAACACACACTTTAACTTAATTAAACACATCTTTTAACGCCAGCCGCTAAAAGCAAAAAAATAAAAATAATGGAGGTTTTACGTATAGCCACTTCCGGTAGTGTAGACGATGGTAAAAGTACCTTAATAGGCCGTTTATTATACGATACCAATTCTATTCCGCAAGATAAAATGGAAGCGCTCCACGCTGCCAGCAAACGCAAAGGACTGGACTTTACAGACCTGTCGTTGCTAACCGACGGACTGGTAGCAGAACGTGAGCAGGGAATTACGATAGATGTGGCACACATCTACTTCTCCACCCCTACCCGTAAATACATCATTGCCGATACCCCCGGGCATATTGAATATACCCGCAACATGGTAACCGGCGCCTCCAATGCACAGGTATCGCTGATCCTCATCGATGCCCGCAGAGGCATCGTGGAACAAACACACCGCCACTTCTTTATCGCTAACCTCCTCCGTATTCCGTACCTGGTGGTTTGCGTAAATAAAATGGATCTCGTGGATTACAGCGAAGCCCGCTTTAACCAGATAGTGGAAGATTTCCAGCAAATGCTCGATAACGCCGGTTTTAAAGGACAGGAAGTGAAGTTTATTCCCATCTCCTCCCTGTATGGCGAAAACGTGGCCAGCCGCACGGGTGCTATCAACTGGTACAACGGCAGCACCCTGCTGGAATACCTGGAACAGGTGTCTTTCGATCATGAAGACCGTAACCACCCTGCCCGTTTCCCCATTCAAAGCGTGATCCGCCCACGCACCACCGAATACCACGATTTCCGTGGCTTTGCAGGCAAAGTGGCCAGCGGGCATTTCTCTGTTGGCGACGAAGTGATCTCCCTGCCCTCCGGGCAAAAGAGCCGCATCAAAACCATTGAGCAATTTGAAAAACAACTACCGGCAGCGCATGCACGCGAAAGCGTGGTGATCACCCTGGAAGGTGAAATAGACAGCAGTCGCGGTAACATGCTCGTAAAAACAAACGAAATACCACCGCAACTAAAAGAAATAAGCGCCAATATCTGCTGGATGGACCAGCTGCCGCTTACTTCCGGCAAAACCTACCTGTTGCAACATGGCGTTAACCGCGTGAAAGCAAAAGTGCAGCAGATCAACTACGTAACAGACGTAACCAACCACGTACAGGTAACGGACAAAACATCCATGACACTAAACGACATCGGCAGAATTACGCTGAAAACCGCAGCACCCATATTCGCCGATCCTTATCAGAGCAATCCGGCCAACGGCGCCTTCATTCTCATCGATGAATTCAACAACACCACCGTAGCGGTAGGCTTCATCGAAGGGTAGCGCAGCGCGGATTTTGTCTTGGCTCAGGATTACGCTGATTTTACTGATTACCTGGATTTTTACTTTTGGATTTTTTTTGATTTTTTAGATTTTCTTATAATAATTAAGGGAGATAAGAGCGGATATCCGCTTCTATCTCCCTTAATCCTTTATAAAATCAAAAAAGTAAAAATCCAGGTAATCAGTAAAATCAGCGTAATCCTGAGCCAAGACAAAATCCGCGGCAATCTCCTATATATGCTCCAGCATGTCCCGCGTCATTGCCGCCAGGTCGAACTCTGGCTTCCAGCCCCAATCGGCCCGTGCCTGGCTGTCGTCGATACTGTTGGGCCAGCCATCTGCGATTTGCTGACGGTAATCCGGTTCGTAGGCCATGGTGAAGGCGGGAATGTGTTTCTTTATTTCTGCGCCTATTTCTTTCGGGGAGAAGCTCATGGCGCCCAGGTTATAAGCGGAACGTACTGCTATTTTAGAGGCGTCTGCTTCCATTAGCTCAATGGTGGCGCGGATCGCATCCGGCATGTACATCATTGGCAGGTACGTGTTTTCAGAGAGGAAGCTGGTATATTTCTGATGCTCTTTCGCCTCATGGAAAATTTCAATGGCATAATCAGTGGTACCGCCGCCGGGCGCCGATTTATAGCTGATCAGGCCAGGGTAACGTAAGCTTCTTACGTCCACACCAAAGCGGTGGTTGTAGTATTCGCACCAGCGCTCACCCGCAAATTTGCTGATACCATAAATGGTGGTAGGCTCAATTACCGTGTGCTGAGGCGTTTCCTGCGATGGTGAGTTAGGACCAAATACCGCGATGGAACTTGGCCAGTATATTTTATCGAGGTTTTCTTCTTTCGCAATATCCAGTACGTTCAACAGGCTTTGCATGTTAATATGCCACGCCAGTAATGGATTCTTTTCACCGGTGGCCGACAGGATCGCCGCCAGCAGATAGATCTGGGTGATATTATGACGGATCACCAACACATGCAGCATCTCCTTGTTCATCACATCCAGCGACACATACGGACCGGTTCCTTTCAGCAAATCATGCTCTTCACGCAGATCTGAAGCCAGCACATTCGCATCCCCATACATCTTTCTTAAGGCCAGGGTGAGCTCCACGCCAATTTGTCCGCAGGCGCCTATAACCAGTATCTTATCTTTCTTCATACAAAAATATAATTGTAAGCTATTTTAAATCGGACCGTAATATTAACGGGTTCGCCGCTATTTCCATTCACCCCGCCTCAGCGCATGACAATGCTATAACAATAAAATTAACGCCAGGTTATACACATGGTTTTCGGATTACAATGTTATGACAATTACCCCAAATAGCGTGGCTTCATCACCTCCCTTTGCCAGAGAATGCCTATCTTTGCACCTTCAATTAAATGACACAATTTTTTCAAGATATGAAGCATTTAAAATCTTTATTCAAAGAGCAATACAACCCCGAAAATTTCTTCCTGATTGCTGGTCCCTGTGTGATTGAAGAAGAATCCATTTTGATGGAAGTGGCGGAAAAAGTATCCACCATCTGTAAAAGATTAGCGATCCCTTATATTTTCAAGGCTTCTTACCGTAAAGCAAACCGTACCAGCGTGCATTCCTTCACCGGAATCGGTGATGTGGAAGGACTGGAACTGCTGCAGAAAATTGGTAAAACTTTTAATGTTCCGGTTACTTCAGATATTCACTCCGCCGCAGAAGCTGCTATGGCAGCCGCTTACGTGGATGTATTGCAAATCCCTGCCTTCCTCTGCCGCCAAACGGACATCCTGCTGGCCGCCGCAGAAACAGGCAAGGTAGTAAATGTAAAGAAGGGACAGTTCCTCAGCGGCGAATCCATGAAATTTGCCGTGGAAAAAATCAAGGGAGCCGGTAATGATCATATCATCCTCACCGAACGTGGTACCACCTTCGGCTACCAGGACCTGGTAGTGGACTACCGCAATATCCCTATCATGAAACACCTGGGTGAGCCCGTGGTAATGGATTGTACCCACTCCTTACAACAGCCCAACCAAACCAGCGGCGTAACCGGTGGTAACCCGCAAATGATCAGCACCATCGCCAGAGCAGCCATTGCTACCGGCGCAGATGGCCTGTTCATTGAAACCCACCCCGATCCTTCCTGCGCAAAATCCGACGGCGCCAACATGCTCCGCCTGGATTTACTGGAACCATTACTGGAACAACTGGTGGAACTCCGCCAGGTAGTGAGAAAGTTTTAATCCAAACCACATAATGCAAAAAAGCTATTATCATCTTCCGGTGGTAATAGCTTTTTTCTTTACATGAAGCTTTGCACTTTTTTCAGTAAATTCATGAAACACATAAAACTCAGTTCACTATGATTAATATCCACGAATTAAAATCAGGTGATACCATTATCACAAATTATGGCGGGACAGAAAAGGAAGGGAAGATTTTGCAGGTAGATCATGAGGATAAGAAAGTGTTGGTGGCTACGGATGAAAATGAGTTCTGGTACGATCTTGATAACCTGGAACCTATTCATCTGACCGAGGCCACCCTGCTGAAACTGCAATTTCATAAAGATGAAACGGCATCGTCGAAGGCAGGAGGAACATTGTATGTGAGAGGACCCTTCTCTATCCGCTGGTTTGAAGAAGGCAACAAACCGCTGATGCAGCTGCATTACCGGGATGAAACCAGGAATCTCACAGAGCCGATCACGTTAAATGAATTGCAGAACCATTATCACCAGATGACATTGTTTCACCTGGAATAAGGAAAATATTTAAAAGAAAAGAGGTGGTTCACGGATAACGCGAACCACCTCTTTTCTTTATATCAATAACTTATAAATAACGCAGTGGATTCCTCCGGGCATTTAGAATGTAATTCTTCATATTTACCCAAAAGGCAAGAATCATGTATACAATGAGTGGGGAGCCCATTGTCAGGAAAGTGGCATAAATGAAAAAGATGCGAATACGGGACGTGGCTACGCCAAGTTTATCTCCTATAGCGGCACATACACCGAACGCCTTCCATTCCACAAAGTCTTTTATCCGGTTCATACTTCAAATTTATCAAATTCCGGCTGGAAAAACAAGGAAAAAACGGCTGGCAGGGCTATTCCCTGTACCGCGTTGAATATCAGGGGAACTTTAAAAGTACAGGAAGTTTTCAGGTAGTTGACCCGATGTTAAGTATTTAATTTAAAAACTTGCTGATTTTAGTTAATTTTGCGAGCAATTTTTAACCGCTCTTAAATAATTTTTTTCCCATGGTGTTTGATATTGACATGATTAAAAAAGTGTATGCGGCACTCCCGGGTAAGGTGGAAGCAACCCGTAAAATGCTGGGTCGCCCGCTGACACTGGCTGAGAAGATTTTGTACGCTCACTTGTATGCACCGACTACCACGCCCTACGAAAGAGGCAAATCTTATGTTGAATTTGCGCCGGATCGCGTAGCTATGCAGGATGCAACCGCCCAGATGGCATTGCTCCAGTTTATGACCTGCGGTCGTGATAAAGTTGCGGTTCCCTCCACTGTTCATTGTGATCACCTCATTCAGGCTAAAGTAGGCGCTACAGAAGATCTGGCAACGGCTATTGACACCAATAAAGAAGTTTACGATTTCCTTTCCTCAATTTCTGATAAATACGGCATCGGTTTCTGGAAACCAGGCGCTGGTATCATTCACCAGGTAGTGCTGGAAAACTATGCGTTTCCGGGTGGTATGATGATCGGTACCGACTCCCACACCCCTAATGCCGGCGGTTTAGGCATGGTGGCGATTGGTGTTGGCGGTGCTGACGCGGTTGACGTAATGGCCGGCTTACCATGGGAGCTGAAAATGCCGAAACTGATCGGTGTGAAACTGACGGGCAAAATGAGCGGTTGGACTTCTGCCAAAGATATTATCCTGAAAGTAGCAGGTATCCTCACCGTAAAAGGTGGTACCGGCGCTATCGTGGAATACTTCGGCGAAGGTGCGGATAGCTTCAGCGCTACCGGTAAGGCAACCATTTGTAACATGGGTGCTGAAATCGGCGCTACCTGTTCCCTGTTTGCATACGACAGCAAAATGGCCGATTACCTGAAAATCACCGGTCGCTCAGAAGTGGCTGCCCTGGCTGATGAAGTAAGAGACCATCTCCGCCCTGATGCAGATGTATATGCAGATCCTTCCAAATACTACGACCAGGTGATCGAAATCAACCTGGACGAACTGGAACCTTATGTAAACGGTCCGTTCACCCCGGATCTGGCATGGCCTATCTCCAAATTTGCACAGGCAGTAAAAGAAAACAACTGGCCTGAAAAACTGGAAGTAGCCCTCATCGGTTCCTGCACCAACTCTTCCTACGAAGATATTTCCCGCTCTGCTTCCCTGGCACAACAGGCCATCGACAAGCACCTGGAGATGAAATCTGAATACACCATCACTCCCGGCTCTGAACTGGTACGTTTCACCATCGAAAGAGACGGTTTACTGAATACCTTTGACCAGGTAGGCGGTGTGGTACTGGCAAATGCCTGCGGTCCGTGTATCGGTCAGTGGGCCCGTCATATCGACGACCCTACCCGTAAAAACTCTATCATCACTTCCTTCAACCGTAACTTCGCGAAGAGAAATGATGGTAACGCTTCTACCCACGCATTTGTGGCTTCTCCGGAAATCGTAACAGCATTGGCGATCGCAGGTGATCTTACCTTCAACCCGCTGACCGACAAGCTGAAAAACAAAAACGGTGAAGAAGTAATGCTGGACGAACCGGTAGGTTTTGAACTGCCTCCAAAAGGCTTTGCCGTGGAAGATGCCGGTTACCAGGCCCCTGCTGCCGATGGTAGCGGTGTTCAGGTGAAAGTATCCCCTACCTCCGACCGTTTACAACTCCTGGCGCCATTTGCTGCATGGGAAGGCACCGATCTGAAAGGATTGAAACTGCTCATCAAAGCAAAAGGTAAATGTACTACGGATCATATCTCTATGGCTGGTCCATGGCTGAAATACCGCGGTCACCTGGATAACATCTCCAACAATATGCTCATTGGTGCGATCAACGCATTCAACGATAAAAGCGATACCGTTAAAAATTCCATTACCGGCGAATATGGTGCAGTACCTGCTACCATGCGCGACTACAAAGCACACGGCTTCGGTGCAGTGGTAGTAGGTGATGAAAACTACGGTGAAGGCTCCAGCCGCGAACACGCTGCTATGGAACCCCGTCACCTCGGCGTTCGTGCCATCCTGGTGAAATCTTTCGCCCGTATCCACGAAACCAACCTGAAAAAACAAGGCATGCTGGGTTTGACCTTCGCTAACAAAGAAGATTATGACCTGATCCAGGAAGATGATACCATCGACATCCTGGGTCTTACTACCTTCGCTCCAGGTAAACAACTCACTGTTGTGCTTCATCATAAAGATGGCACCACCAGCGAATTCCCTGTAAACCACACGTACAACGAACAACAGATCGAGTGGTTTAAAGCCGGTGGCGCACTGAACGTAATCCGTGCAGAAGCTGCGAAAAAAGCTTAATCAGGCTACTCAGCATAAAAGAAACGGGCAGGAATTTTTTCTGCCCGTTTTCTTTTTAAATTACTCCCCGAAAAGAACCCTGCGTATGTCAGCATTAAATATCATCTGGTCCTCCCTTCATCCCAACACGGATGTGGCGCTGGTTAACAGCTCCTACGCGGCCCTGCTGGATGCCTACCAATCGCCCGGAAGGTATTATCACAACTGGTCGCATATACAGCAGCTGGTAAGCCTGCAACAGGTCTATGCGCATCAGCTCACAGATCCGGAAGCCGTGCTTTTTGCCATCTTCTTTCATGATATCATTTATAACCCGCAGCAACCCGATAATGAAGAGCGCAGCGCTGCAGCCGCAGTAGCCCATCTGCATAAAATTAATTACCCGGCGGAAAAAACCGCCCAAATCAGCGATTTCATTATCGCCACCAAAACACATATCAATACCCGTCAGGATCCGGACCTGGATTACTTCCTGGACTTCGACCTGCAAATACTCGGCGCCGCACCGGAAACATACCGGGCCTACGCACAGCAAATCAGGCAGGAGTACCAGGTTTACCCCGATGAGGTGTATAACTCCGGCCGTAAAAAAGTATTGCAGCATTTCCTGGAAATGCCCGCCATTTATGTAACACCGGCGTTCCGGGAACAATATGAAACAGCTGCCCGCACCAACATCCGGGCTGAATTGAACACTTTATAATCAAAAGGATATGAATCGAATTGTTGTTTACTGTGGCTCCAGCGCCGGACATGATCCCGTTTATATGCAACAGGCCACCCTGCTGGGCGCCGCACTGGCCCAACGCAACCTTACACTGGTGTATGGCGGCGCTAACGTAGGACTGATGGGCGCAGTGGCAGATGGCGCCTTAAATGCCGGCGGCAAAGCCATTGGCGTACTGCCTCACTTCCTGCAACAGAAAGAACTGGCGCATACCGGCCTCACAGAACTGATCCTGGTGGACACCATGCACGAACGCAAAACGAAGATGAATGAATTGTGCGATGGCGTTATCGCATTGCCCGGAGGCTTCGGCACCATGGAGGAATTGTTTGAAATGCTCACCTGGGGACAACTGGGCCTGCATAAAAAACCCATCGGCCTGCTGAATGTAAATGGCTTCTACGACGCCCTGATGGCCCTGTCGCAAACCATGTCTGAGAAAGGCTTCCTCACGGCAGAGAACCGTGATATGCTGTTATGCAGCAATGATATCAGCGACCTGTTATTACAAATGGAAAAATACCAGCCACCGGCCAGGTCCAAGTGGATTTCACCGGCGCAAAGCTAAATCGTCTTTGATTTCCACAACGGCTTTTCCAGGGTGAAACGGCGCACCAGGCTCACCCTGAAATTGCCTGTGCCAAAGGTTTGATAAGTATGTGGTATCGACATGCCGCTACGGGTGTTCATTCCCACGTAGTGTATCCCCGCAAAATAACGGCTGGAATTATACCCCAGCGAGGCCCGCACCGTATTACTGAATTGCAGTCCCGCTTTACGGCTCACATTCCCGTTTTCCAGGAACAGGGTGGTGATATTTCCTCCTAAACCGCCGGTAAGCGATAAGGATAAAAAGAAGTGCTCCTTCAGCACAAAGGTGTAAGCATATCCTACATTGGCAGCCAGGGAATAAATGCCGGTCTTATGATAATGCTCATCCCGCAGAAATGCGGTATCTGCCATATTGGTGGGGATGAGGGAAGAATCGCCTTTGATGCCGGCAAAGAACATTTCTCCGCCTATGATCAGCGAACCCGCACTTTTCTTCTGGTATTCATTCTGTAGATTGGGCGCACGGTAAGAGAAACGTTTGTCGTTGAAGATATATCCCACATTCAGGCCGAAGTCGGTGTTCCTGATATCAGGCCGCTGCGGATAAGGATGCAGCGCAGTATAGGCTTTACCATATACTTCCTCCGGGTTGGCTACATAATAGCCTTTATAATATTGACCGTAGAAGTCTACCACAATTTTACGCAGGTATACATGCGACTGCAGATCGATGTATTTCGTTTTGCCGTACCTGTCGTTGCTGTTGATAAATGGCAGGTTAAACCCGATGTTAATGCCTATAAACCGGTAATTGGCGCCAAACCCCACATTAAAAGGAGTATTGGGACGGTAAAGGACATCAGTTTTCGTTTTCCGGTCTACGATGTCATACTTGGTGTACTTGCGGGAGCCGTACAGCCGGAAGGTAATATCTTCCGTATGATCTTCGATATACGCCGTATCATTTTCTGTTTTCAGCCATTTCAGGAATCTTCCCTGCGCCTTTGCCTGCGCAGATCCAAGTCCCAATACTACCAGCCATGCTAAAATTCGTAGGTTCATAAACGTTGTAGGTTATAAGCAATGATGTTGATCAGGGCAGTTCTATCACCTCGAGTTGTTGAATATTACCAGCCTCCAGTTGAAAACGCAGCAGCGTTTTTACCTTGTGCCATCCTTGTTGACCGCATGCACCCGGGTTCATATGTAACAAATGAAGTGCCGCGTCCGGCATTACTTTCAGGATGTGCGAATGCCCGCAGATAAACAGTTTGGCAGGATGCTGTTTCAGTTGTTCCTTCACGCCCGGGGCATATTTCCCCGGATATCCGCCAATATGTGTCATCATCACCTCTACTCCTTCCAGGTTGAAACGCAGGGTTTCGGGGTAACGGATACGGATATCTGCCCCGTCGATATTCCCGGAAACGGCCCTGAAAGGCTTGAATTTTTCCAGTTTATCGGCCAGATCCACATTACCGATGTCGCCGGCATGCCAGATTTCATCTACTTCTTCAAAATATTTGAATACCTGTGGGTGCAAATAGCTGTGGGTATCCGACATTAGTCCTATCTTTTTCAACGGAGAATTGTATTATAATTTTATATTTTGGTAGTCATATGTTAAAACAAGAAGTCCCTCATATCACCGCCTGTTTGCTTATTTGCTGTCCCGACCGGCCGGGCATCGTAGCCGGCGTATCACAGTTCCTCTACCTGTTGGGTGCAAATATACTGGATGCAAGTCAACACAGTACCGATCCACGGGAAGGATTATTTTTTATGCGTATGGAATTCCAGCTGGAACAGCTTGATAAGTCCGCGCTGGAAACGGCTTTCCAGCAACAGGTAGCTACCCCGCTGCAAATGGAATGGAAAATAGATTACAGCGATCGCCGCAAACGTATGGCTATCATGGTATCGGCGTATGATCATTGTTTGCTGGAATTATTATGGAGATGGAAAAGCGGTGAGCTGGCGGTAGATATCCCGCTCGTGATCTCGAATCATGCTTCCCTGGAAAAGGAATGCACTGCATTGGGGATCCCTTTTCACTACCTCCCGGTAAGCAGCGGTACCAAGGAATTGCAGGAGCGCGTTGCCATGCGGCTGCTGGAAGAGCACCGGGTGGATTTCACCGTACTGGCCAGGTACATGCAGATCCTGTCGCCACAGTTTGTAAGTCATTATCCGCAACGGATCATCAATATCCATCACTCTTTCCTGCCTGCCTTCGCCGGCGCACGTCCTTACCTCAACGCCTATACGAGAGGCGTAAAGCTGATTGGCGCCACCGCCCACTACGTTACCAACGAACTGGATGAAGGCCCGATTATTGAGCAGGATGTGGCCAGGGTAAGCCACAAGCACACCGTGGAGGACCTGGTGATGCTGGGCCGTGACATTGAACGGCAGGTGCTCACCCGTGCAGTGAAAGCGCATATTGATAACCGCGTGATCCTGCATGGCAACAAAACCATTGTGTTCTGATGGTTTCAGCGGATTTCGTTAATTTTAAAAGACATGTTGCAAACGGCTTTATATCATTATCTCCGTAAGGAATGCGATACGGTCACCACCGCATATGCCACCCTGCGGGAGGCTCCCGGTGACGCTGATGCCATACACGCCATGCGGGTAGGCGTAAAAAAGCTGCGGGCCTTTTTTTCGCTGGTAAAACAGCTGCCGGATTATTCGTTCGGGGCGGGTAAACATCTACGCACCGCCAGGCTGATACAGTCGATCGGCGGCGCTTCCAGGGATACGCACCTCCAGGAAAAAAACCTGCGCAGCTATGAAAAAAAAATATCGTGGCGCTTTTCATTTGCGCATCTCTTACTGCAAAACAAAGCCGCTACAGCCAGTGAAATGTTAGCCGCCACAGTGAAATACTGCTCCCTGAAAAAACTGGAGTCACTGCCGGAAAGATTTAAAGAGGCTATTGCCAATACCGATACCAATGCTGCTACTGCCGCGCTGATCAGCTACCTGGAACAACAGCATCAAAAAATCACCGTGCCGGCCAGCAGCGCGCATCACACGGTATGGCACGAAGTCAGGAAAGAAGTAAAAACATTGTACTATCAGCTCAATATACTGGAACAGGTACTCCCTGCTGTTTTCACAGAAAACCTCGCCACGCCTACCCGTAAAGCGGGTGAGCTTCTTGGCCAATGGCATGATACCAGCGAATTATTGTTGTTTGTAAAGGCAACGGCAGCACAGCTGAAGAAAGAGAAGATTACCCTGCCGGTAAATGCACAACAGCTGATACAGCTGCTGCAAATGGACATGAAAGAACAACTGGCGCAATGCGCCTGGCAGGTTAAGGAACTGAAAGCCGCTGCCGTATTTTAACGTATACCCGTTAAAGATAACGGCTACACGCTAAAATGCTTCTTCCCCGCTATACGCCATCACTATCTCAAAAACCAGCGCTGCCGCCAGTTTCGCAGTGCGGTTATCTATATCCAGTGAAGGATTTAATTCTGCAATATCGGCTCCTGCCACTTTCCCGCTTTCCAGTATCTTACGGAAACATTGCAGGAACAAACCTCCCGGCATAATACCATTATAAGCCGTAGCGCTTACTCCCGGCGCAAAGGGTGCTGCAAATACATCCAGGCAGGTGGTCAGGTATACTTTATCCACCTGGCTGAGAAAATGCTGTATGGCGGCAAACAACGTGTCTTTATCCTGCAAATGAAAAGCATCTGCGCTTACATAAGTCGCTTCTTCTTCTCCTGCAGTATTAAAAAGCTGGCGGGTATTCCCGTTCTTCTGGATACCCAGGGCCAGGTAATGAAAAGGCAGGCCGGACTGTTTGGCATCCTGCGCCAGTTGCCAGAAGCCGGTACCTGAGCTGGCGCCTTCTTCACCGGGAACACGGATATCAAAATGCGCATCAAAGTTGATAAAGCCTACGGATTGCTTTCCTGCAAACCGGCGGATACCACTGGCATGCCCATACGTAATTTCATGACCGCCGCCCAGTAACAGCGGCAGGTAACCTGCCGTGAGGATATCGTTCACCGTTTCGCTGAGCACCTGCTGTGCATTTTCCAGTTCGCCATTGGGACAAAGGATATCTCCCGCATCCAGCAACACCGTTTGTGCGTTGAAGTGAACCGGAAAGTTGGCAATCACCTTCCGTATGGCGGCGGGTCCTTTTGCAGCACCTGCCCTGCCTTTGTTGCGGCGCACGCCTTCATCGCAGGCGAAGCCCAGCAGGACAATACCTTTCTGACCCGGCTGCAAAACCGGCAAGGGCGTTTGCAACAGGTCGGTTACGGTAATTACCTGGTGCCAGCGCAGCAGGTCGGGGTCTGTACCATCAATACGACCGGTCCAGGAACCACTTGCAGTGGGCTGATAGCTTTCTTTTGTTATCATACTAAAACTCCTTTCTTCCATACCAGTGACGGCTTCATCTTACCCTGGTAATAAAGTATGTCGCGATAATCCGCGGTGGGATAAGCCTGCATATCAGCGGCGTAACCTGCCAGCAGCTGGCCTGCATCTTTCAGTTGCAACGCAGGCGCTGCTCTTACGGTCAGCGCAGCCAGTACTTCTGCGGTGGATAACTTTTCGGCGGCGCTCATTACGGCAGCCTGTATCAGCAAATCGCCCATGGGGGCCGATCCGGGGTTCCAGTCGCTCGCAATGGCTACACATGCACCTGCATTCAGCAGCCTGCGCGCCGGCGCATATAACATACCTAATCCCAGTGAAGCACCTGGCAAAACTACTGCAACGGTATCAGAATTAGCGAGTAAAGCAATTTCTTTTTCAGTGCTGGCTTCCAGGTGATCGGCAGATAACGCCCGCGCATTCACGGCAACTTCAGCACCGCCGGTGCTGAACTGATCCGCATGCACTGTTGCCACAAATCCCTGCTGCATGGCCTGTTGCAGGAAACCGGCAGCAGCCTTTGCAGAAAAAGCAGTTTCTTCTATAAAAATATCCACGCGGTTACTCAACTGCTCCTGCTGCACCACCGGCAACAGTTCCGTTAAAATCCACTCCAGGTAGGCTTCTTCACTGCCTGTATAATCACGGGGTTTCATATGCGCAGCCAAACAGGTGGAAATCAGCGTGGCAGGCGTGTGCAGCCCCGCCTGCTGTATGGCGCGCAGCATTTTCAATTCACTCTCCAGGTTCAGGCCGTAACCACTTTTTACTTCCATGGTGGTAACGCCTTCTTTCAGATGCCGGTTAGCGCGGGCCACCGTGTTCTCCGTAAGGGTAACAAGATCGGCTATACGCGTTTTGGTAACCGAATCCCATATACCACCGCCTGCACGGGCTATTTCCAGGTAACTTTTACCGGCTATGCGCATGGCATAATCACGGTTGCGGCTACCATCGTAACAAATGTGTGTATGACAATCAATAAATCCCGGCAATAACACGAGCGGTGTATCCTGGAAAGCGATTTCGCAATCCGGGTATTTCTGCAACAGGGTTTTGTACCCTGCTATCGCAATGATCTCCCCGTTTTCCACCACTACCCCGCCCTTCTCTATCACGGTCAACTGTTCATCGTGCAGGGCGCCTTTCAGCGACAAGCCCGTCATTGGCAGGATCTGGGCAAAAGGACCGATTAATGTTTTCATGGGCAATGATTAAGCGGTTAACCGCTGTGATTAAATGCTGATATCAAATTTTTGTCCCCATTCCTGTGCCTTTTCGTAACCCGCATCCGCATGACGGAAAATGCCCAGCGCCGGATCATTGAAGAGCACGCGGCGTAAGCACTCAGCTGCACGGTCGGTACCATCCGCCAGCACTACCATGCCGGCATGTTGTGAATATCCCATCCCTACGCCGCCGCCATGATGAAAAGACACCCAGGTAGCGCCGCCGCCGGTATTGGCCATGAGGTTGAGCAATGTCCAGTCGCTCACAGCATCGGAGCCGTCTTTCATAGATTCGGTTTCGCGATTGGGAGAGGCCACGGAGCCACAGTCGAGGTGATCACGGCCAATCACAATCGGCGCTTTCACTTTTCCTGTTCTCACCAGCTCATTAAAAATAAGCCCCGCTTTTTCGCGTTCGCCCAATCCCAGCCAGCAGATGCGTGCAGGCAATCCCTGGAACGCCACTTTCTCCTGCGCTTGTTTCAGCCAGTTGATCAGGTGGGTATTTTCCGGGAACGCTTCCATCAACGCGCGGTCGGTGGTATAAATATCTTCCGGATCGCCGGAGAGGGCTACCCAGCGGAAGGGTCCTTTCCCTTCGCAGAAGAGCGGACGGATATATGCCGGCGTAAATCCGGGGAAGTTGAAAGCATTGGGCTCTCCGCCTTCCCGCGCAAATTCGCGGATGTTATTACCATAATCAAAAGTAACGGCGCCTTTCTGCTGCAGCTGCAACATAAAGCCTACATGGCGCGCCATGCTTTTCAGCGACAGCTCCCGGTATTTTGCCGCATCGCTTTTACGCAGTTCCAGCGCGGCCTGCAGTGTAATGCCATTAGGCACGTACCCGTTCAGCGGATCATGTGCGGACGTTTGATCGGTGAGGATGTCCGGTATGATATTATCTTTCAGCATTCTTTCCAGCATATCACCGGCATCGCTTACCAACCCGATGGATAACGCTGTTCCGTTGGCCTGTGCTTCCTTCGCCCATTGAATGGCTTCTTCGTAGGAATAAGTCATACGGTCAATGTAACGGGTATCCAGTCTTTTTTGAATACGTGTAGGATCAATGTCGGCGCCAATGAACACGGCTCCGGCCATAGTGGCTGCCAGAGGCTGTGCGCCGCCCATACCGCCAATACCTGCTGTTACCAGCAGCTTACCGGCCAGGCTGCCATTGAAGTGCTGCCGGCCGCATTCCATAAAGGTTTCATAGGTTCCCTGTAATATACCTTGTGTACCGATATAGATCCAGCTGCCGGCCGTCATTTGTCCGTACATCATCAGGCCCTTGGAACGCAGTTCGTTGAAATGCTCCCAGGTGGCCCATTTCGGCACCAGGTTGCTGTTGGCCAGCATTACTCTTGGCGCCTGCGGATGCGTGCGTACAATACCTACCGGTTTACCGGATTGCACCAGCAGGGAATGCTCGTCGTCCAGCGTTAATAATATTTCGATAATTTTCTGAAGAGATTCGCGGTTGCGCGCTGCCTGGCCGATGCCGCCGTACACCACCAGCTCATCGGGATTTTCGGCTACTTCTGCATCCAGGTTGTTAAGCAGCATGCGCAGGGGCGCTTCGGTTTGCCAGGATCTGGCGTGCAGCTGTGCACCACGTGGCGCTTTATAATGCGGGTGAGCTGCATATGTTTTAATAAAGTCCAAACTGGTCATTATAAAGTCCGTTTAAGTTAAGTTGATGATTAGCGGCAGCTTCATTGGCTACACGTACCAGCGATTGATCGACAACAATTTTGTGCAGGGCGGCAATATCATTGGCAAAGATCCGGTCCTTATCTGCAAAGGTTACATGTCTGCGCGTATACTGATGTACGGCTTCCAGTACCGGGCCTGATTTCATTGGCCGGCGAAAATCCACTGCCTGCGCGGCATACAACAGCTCAATAGCAAGAATGTATTCGAGATTGCCGATCACCTGGTTCAATTTGCGGCCACTGATAGACCCCATTGATACATGATCTTCCTGACCCAGTGAAGTAGGTACGCTGTCGGCGCTGGCAGGGAAACACAGGGTTTTGTTTTCCGTTACCAGTGCAGCGGTGGTGTATTGTGGTATCATGAAACCGGAGTTGAGTCCGGCATCCTGGATCAATAATTTTGGCAGCCCGTATCTTCCTTCAATCATCATATAACAACGCCTGTCGGAGATGTTGCCCAGTTCCGCAGCAGCCACGGTAGCGTAGTCCAGGGGCAATGCCAGTGGCTGCCCGTGGAAGTTGCCACCGCTGATGGTGTCTTCTGCACTGAAAATAATGGGGTTATCGGTAACGGCATTCAGCTCTATGGTAGTGAGTTCCTGCAGGTGTTGCCAGGCGGTGCGTGACGCGCCGTGCACCTGCGGCATACAGCGCAGGGAATAAGGGTCCTGCACTCGGCCGCAATCCACATGCGACGACATGATCTCCGAGTTATCCAGCAATGCTTTCAAACGGTGCGCTACCAGCTGGTTGCCGGGGTACGGGCGGATAGCATGTAAGCGGGGATCAAATGGTTTGGCGGTGCCCATCAGTCCTTCGAGCGACAACGCCCCGATGATATCCGCGGCTTCGAGTGCGTTGTGCAGGCGTTGCACCGCTTTAACGGCAAACGACAGGATGAACTGTGTGCCGTTGATGAGCGCCAGTCCTTCTTTAGGACCCAGCACTATCGGTTGTATCCCTTCCTGTTGCATCATGGAAGCGGTATCTGTTTTCGCGCCACGGTACATCACATGCCCCAGCCCTATCAATGGCAGGAACAGGTGCGATAACGGTGCGAGGTCGCCCGAAGCGCCTACAGAGCCCTTTTCAGGCACCAGCGGCGTTATCCTGTGTTCAATATGCCAGATGATTCTTTCGAGGGTGGACAGCGCCACACCTGAGTAACCCTGTGCCAATGCCTGCACTTTGGTGATGAGCATGATGCGGGCAATTTCTTCCGGGATATTTTCTCCTACACCTACACTGTGACTTTGCAGGATGTTGTATTGCAGAGCGCGGGTATCTGCTTCCGAAATCTTGGTATCGCACAACGGGCCAAAACCAGTGTTAATACCATATACCGTGGTGTGTTGCGCCACAATGGTTTGTACATAGCCGAAGCTGGTTTGTACACGCGTAATGACTTCCGGTACCAGTATGCCTTTCACTTTGCCGGCAGCAATATCAATCGCGCGGGCAACAGTGAGCTGGTCGATACCGTACTTAAAAATATCACTCATGTCGTTAGATTTTTCTGGTGTATGAAGTATTATAACTGTTGTCTGATCCTTTCTGATAAAGACTTTTGCTGCACTGACTGTTCAATCTGGGCGATGGCAGCCAGTATCTGCTGGCTTTGTTTGTTTTCCGTTGCCAAAGCTTCCATAGCGCCGGTGATGGCTTCCCATACGGGTTGTATCTGTTGCAGCAGGTCTTCGCCTTTTTTGGAGAAAGCGACCAGTTGCCGGCGGCCATCTTCCTTACACGGCGTTGTTTTCAGGAGTCCTTTCTTTTTCAGGTTGGTCACCATCTGGCTTACGGCGGAGTGGGATATTTCCAGTTGTTCTGCAATATCGATCATGGGTACCGGCTGCTGTCTGGATAAGAGGTAAAACACCGGGAACCAGCTGGCATCAAAGGGTATGCCCGCCTGTTCATATACCTTGTTTACTTCCATGAGAAAGTATTCGCTCAGCCTGCGCAGGCGGCTGCCAAAAACGAGGTAGCCAAGTGATGGATAAAATGACATATGAAAAGGTTGATGTTAATATTATATAAGCGCTTATACAATATTACGAAAGAAATACGAATAATATAGTCACCGGGCAGGAATATTCACTGCTGTCTGCCCGCAACGGTACTATTCGTACTGCTTCTTACTTTTTAGCGGTCTGTTTCTTTTTAGCGGTCTGTTTCTTTTTAGTATCAAACCAAAGGGGGGAGCTGTCCGTTACATCACCATTGTAGTTGATAAAAAGCTCTTCTCCTTTCTTGATATCACGACGGGTGATGATACTCATGGTTTCTTCCTTGAAGTCCATTTCATACTCACAGTTGGGGTTGTAATCGTGATTATAGATAGAGCAAAAGCCCAGTGCCACGCAGGAACGGGTTTCTTTTGCACCCCAGAGAAAAATATAATTGTGGAGTCTTGTTTTATCCACAATCTCAGTATCGTCGTAAGTGAGAACGAGCACGGGTGACGTCTCAATTCTTGTTCCGGCAGGGATTTTTTCTTTGGTATAAACACCCCGGCCTTTTCCTTTCGACTTATCAATGTACAAATACGGCTTTATCATAGCGTAATTTCAAATAAAAGAAGACGTAAAGTAAAGTTAAAGCAGGAAGTTATCAAAATCATGTTTAAAAAATTTAGGTTTGCCGCCCGGAAAATATTTTTTTTGCCTTTCATTAACCTGCATATATGATCAATTATAATCCAAAGGAGTGGTTTACGTTCATTTTCCGTCTTCATAAAGCGGATACAGTAAGGAAGCTGTTCCCCATGTTTATTGCCCTCTCCATCTATTCTGCCATTGTAGCCTGGCTGGAACTGGAGGTCTGGAAGATGTCTGACAAGAGTGAACTGAAGAACATCACGCTGATGTATGGCCTGCTGGGCTTTGTGATCTCCCTGTTACTGGTGTTCCGCACCAACACCGCGTATGACCGCTGGTGGGAAGGCCGCCGGCAATGGGGCGCCCTGGTGAACAGCAGCCGCAACCTGGCTATTAAAATCCAGGCCATACTGCCATTGGAAAACAAGGCCGACAGGGAGTTCTTCAAAGTAATGATCCCGAACTTCGCCTATGGCCTGAAAAATCACCTGCGCAAAACTTATGTGCACGACGAGATGGAAGCTATACCAGGACAGGAGCCGCTTCATACTGATATCAGTAAGCATGTGCCTAACCAGTTGTCGCAGCTCATCATGACTAAAACCATGGACCTGTACCGCAGCGGGCAGCTCAGCGGGGATCAGCTCATTGTGCTGAACAACGAGCTGCAGTCGTTTGCAGATGTATGCGGCGCCTGCGAACGGATCAAAAATACCCCCATCCCTTTTTCCTACAGCGTATTTATCAAGAAATTTATATTCTTCTATGTAATGTCCATGCCCTTTGGATACGTGTTCAGCCTGGGTTACCTCATTATCCCCATGATTGTATTCGTATTCTTTGTACTGGCAAGCCTCGAGCTCATTGCAGAAGAAATTGAAGACCCCTTTGGCAAAGACGCCAACGATTTGCCGCTGGATAGCATTTGCAGCAACATCCGCCTGCATGTATCAGAATTATTATAACGACTGCCCCGGCAGCGTGCTATTTTAACTTAATTTCGCAGATAGAGGCAATTGTATGGAAAATGAAGCTTTACTGGAAAAATTCCAGACACTGACAAAAGAAAGAAATTACCGCGAACTGTCAGTATACCTGGACGACCAGCTGATTACGGATATAGCCGAATTGATTCACGAGGTCCCCGAAGATGCCGGAATAATCATCAATCACCTGTCGATCGGCAGAGCGGCAGCGGCTTTCCGTATCCTGGACTTTCCTTTACAGGAAGATGTGATACGTACTTTATCGCCCGCAAAAATAGCAGAGCTCATGAACGAGCTGCCGGCGGATGACCGTACCGCCTTCCTGGAAGAGCTTCCCAGCGAAGCGGTAAAAGAGCTGATCAAACTGTTGGACCCCGAAGAACGGCGCATCACCCTTTCCCTCCTGGGCTACAAGGAGAACAGTGTGGGCCGTATCATGACGCCCGATTACATTGCCGTTAGAGAAGAATGGACCGTGAAGGAGGTGCTGGATTATATCCGCGAGCATGGAAAGGACAGTGAAACCATCGACGTAATTTATGTAATCGACGAAAAAGGGCAGCTGCTGGACGACTTCCGGATACGTGAGTTCCTGCTCGTATCACCGGAAACGGTGGTGCATACCCTCATGGACGACCGCTTTGTATCGCTCCATGCCAACGACGACCAGGAAGAGGCCATCCAGGTTTTCCGGATGGAAAACAGGGTAGCCTTGCCCGTAGCAGACGACCAGGGCATCCTGCTCGGTATTGTGACCATCGATGATATGTTGTGGATCGCCAACGAAGAACATACTGAAGATATCCAGAAGATTGGTGGTACCGAAGCCCTGGACGAGCCTTACCTCGATATGCCCCTGCTCAAACTGGTGAAGAAGCGGGTTGGCTGGCTGGTAGTATTGTTTATCGGTGAAATGCTGACCGCCACCGCCATGGGATTTTTTGAAGATGAAATTGCGAAGGCGGTTGTACTGGCACTGTTTGTACCGCTCATCATTTCCAGTGGCGGTAACAGCGGCTCACAGGCTTCCACGCTTATTATACAGGCAATGGCGCTGGGCGAAATCAGCGTGAGCGACTGGTGGCGCGTGATGCGCCGGGAAATCCTTTCCGGCCTGCTGCTGGGCGGCGCACTCGGCGCCATCGGCTTCCTGCGTATCCTGCTCTGGAATACCCTGTTCAATACTTACGGCGCACACACCGTGCTGATAGGCGCTACAGTAGGCATTTCCCTGGTAGGCGTAGTATTGTGGGGAACCCTCTCCGGTTCTATGCTGCCGCTGGTACTGAAGAAATGCGGCGCGGATCCGGCCACGTCCTCCGCGCCTTTCGTGGCGACCCTGGTGGATGTAACCGGGTTGTTGATTTACTTTACAGTAGCCTATACCCTCATGAAAGGCATCTTGCTGTAATGCGCAACTATAGCGGGGGAAAAGGCTTTCCTCCGCTAATAACAGATCTCTTTAAGCACCGTTCCTTCTCTTGTTTTCCGCACTATAAACAACCGGTCGTATTCATTCTCTCCTATAGAATCCGTATGTGGCTTAGCTTTCAGGCTATGCAAGATAGGGATCAGGGTATTGGAATGCCCTATCACCAGCAGGCGCTTTCCCCAGTCCTGGTGCCGGGTAACCTGGTAAATAAAAGATTCCCCGCTGGTATCTGCGGCATAAAAACAAGTATCGATGTGCAGGTGGATGCGCAAACTATCGGCCGTGGCAACCGCTCTTTTATAAGGCGTGAAGTAAATTTTATTCAGGCCCGAATCCTTCAGCAGCCGGTATAATGCGCCTGCCCTTTCCTGGCCTGCCAGGGTTAAAGTGGAATCCGGACCCGGGTTTCTTTCTGCATGCCTGATCACATAGAAGGTGCCTGTTAAAAAGGTACTGTCTTCAGATACCGGTACCGGTTGGCGGACGGGCAGCTTCGGCTTACAAGCGGCAAGGATCAGGAGGGAAAGGAGTATTGATATACGCATAGCGTGGATTTAAGGCAGATGACCGCATTACGTCCATCCAAAACTTACGGCAATTTATGATTAAACCGTTACATTTATTCCCCAACAAAATAATGAACCGCTATGAGAAAATGGGTTATACCCGCCATTATTTTTTTATCAGCCAACCGCATCAGTGCCCAACAGGCAATGCCGCTCACGGTAGAAAAGATCATGCGCGATCCCAAATGGATAGGAACTTCTCCTGATAACGTTTTCTGGGGTACCGACAACCAGACCGTTTATTTCAGCTGGAATCCCGGCAAGCAACTGAGCGACTCCCTTTACTATGCCGGTGTTAAAAACAATACGCCCCGGATTACAACCGCAGGTGAGCGCTCTCTTATTAACGCCAAAGCTGCCGGTACCTGGAATGCAGATAAATCGCTACTGGCTTATTCCTATGAAGGGGATATTTATTTACTGGAGATAAAAAGCGGGAAAACCACCCGCATCACCAATACCAAAGCCGTGGAGTTTAACCCGGCATTCAGTTTCGGCGGTAAACAGGTGGTGTTTCAGCAAAACCGCGATCTTTATGGCTGGGACAAAGCTTCCGGGTTAATCAGTCAGCTTACCAGCTTTGAAGCAGGCAGCAAGCCGGCCGAAAACGATGACAGTAAAACCGGCAACGCAGAAGAAAAGTTCCTCAAAGCACAGCAAGAGGAACTGTTGCAGGTGATCCGTGATAAAAAAACAAAGAAAGACGCCGCCGAAGCTTTTGATAAAGCATACGACCCCAAACCACTACGGTCCCTGTACCTGCAAAACAAAAGACTAAGGGACCTGCAGATCAGTCCCGACGGGCGTTTCGTTACCTATAGCCTTTTCACCGCACCCACTGATGCCCGCAATACCATCGTTCCCGAATTTGTAACCGCCACCGGTTTCACCACCGATATTGCGGCCCGCGATAAAGTAGGCGCGCCGCAAGGCAGCTTCGAAAGTTTTGTATACGACCGGCAGCGTGATACGGTGCTCCCCATCAAAACCACTGATCTCCCCGGCATCAAAGACCAGCCCGATTACGTAAAGGACTACACGAAAAAGGATACGCCCAAAGTAAGGGAAGTAATTGTGAACGGTCCTTACTGGTCGGAACAAGGCACACATGCCATTGCCGACATCCGCTCACAGGATAATAAAGACCGCTGGATTGTACTCCTCAACGCTGAAAACGGTACCGTGAAAACACTGAACCGCCAGCGCGACGAAGCCTGGATAGGCGGCCCCGGCATTGGCTGGAGCATGGGTGGCAGCAATATCGGCTGGATAAATGAAAACACCTGCTGGTTCCAGTCGGAAGCCACCGGTTATTCACATCTGTATACCGCCAATGTAAACGATGGTACAGTTAAACCCCTCACCAGCGGCAACTATGAAGTACAGGAGGCACAATTATCTCCTGATAAAAAATACTTTTATATTACCACCAATGAAGTACACCCCGGTGAAAAACAATTTTACCGTATAGGCGTTGCCGGTGGAAAGGCCGAAAGGATCACTACCCTGCCCGGCGCCAATGAAGTAACTGTTTCTCCGGATGGAAAATGGATTGCGTTCCGTTACTCCTATTCCAACAAACCCTGGGAATTGTATGTGCAGCCAAACACACCGGGCGCAAAAGCAGTACAGGTCACCAACCTGGCGCAGACCGATGAATTTAAATCATATCACTGGCGCGATCCGCAGGTAATAACGATTACCGCGCGGGATAACCAGCCCGTGTATGCCCGCTTATACACCCCGGACCCTGCAAAAAATAATGGCGCGGCAGTGATTTTCGTACATGGCGCAGGCTACCTGCAAAATGCACATAAATGGTGGAGCTCCTATTTCAGGGAATACATGTTCCATAACCTGCTCACCGATAAAGGCTATACCGTACTGGACATGGATTACCGTGGCAGTGCCGGCTACGGCCGCAACTGGCGTACAGGCATTTACCGCTATATGGGCGGCAAGGATCTGGACGATGAAGTGGACGGCGCAAAATATCTGGCAGAAAAATTGCAGGTGGACGCCCATCGTATCGGTATCTACGGAGGCAGTTACGGCGGCTTTATGACGCTGATGGCCCTGTTCACCCAGCCAGATGTGTTTGCATCCGGCGCTGCGCTGAGGTCTGTAACGGACTGGGCGCATTATAATCATGGCTACACCAGCAATATACTGAATGAACCATTCACTGACAGTATTGCTTACCGCAGGTCTTCCCCCATCTACTTTGCAGATGGACTGAAAGGCAAACTGCTGATGTGTCATGGCATGGTGGATACCAATGTGCATTTCCAGGATATCGTGCGGCTGTCGCAGCGACTGATTGAATTAGGGAAGAATAACTGGGAGCTGGCCGTGTATCCCGTGGAAGACCACGGATTTACTACGCCCAGCAGCTGGACAGATGAATATAAAAGAATACTTTTGCTCTTCGAGAGTACGCTCTTGAAGAGATGATTGCATTTTAAATTTTTTTATTTAGTTCCGTCGATATAAAAAAATTATAAAAGGGGGATACAGTGAATGATGCAGGCTAATGTTAAGGAATCTTAATATTCGCAAGGATCGTTCCCGGTATTCCCTTTTTCATTTTACATTAGGACCGTTGTAAAATGCATGCTGACCATATCTTTACTTAAACAATATTCACATTTTCTGATGTGATCTTAACATTTTAATGCGATATTGCAATGATAAAACCTAGCACAAATCCAAAAACCTTATGTGTGGAATCGTAGCTTACATCGGGCAGAGAGAAGCCTACCCGGTAGTATTAAAAGGCCTCAAAAGACTGGAATACCGCGGATACGACAGCGCGGGAGTAGCCCTGATCAATAACGGGTTACAGGTATACAAGAAAAAAGATAAAGTTGCCGCCCTCGAAGCATTCGTGGAAGGAAAAGATCTCCGGAGTCATATTGCCATCGGGCATACCCGCTGGGCAACACACGGAGAACCCTGCGACCGCAATGCGCACCCGCATTTATCCGGCGACGGTAAACTGGCCATGATCCACAATGGCATCATTGAAAACTATGTACAGCTGAAACAGGAGCTCATTAACCAGGGCCATGTTTTTCATAGTGATACCGATACCGAAGTACTCCTTCATTTTATTGAGGAAATCAAAAAACAAAACCAGTGTTCACTGGAAGAAGCCCTGCGCATCGCTTTAAAAAGAGTGGTAGGCGCTTATGTGATTGTACTCATTGATGAAGAAAACCCGGATACCCTCATCGCCGCCCGCAAGGGAAGCCCGCTGGTAATAGGCGTTGGCAAGGGCGAACACTTCCTGGCTTCTGACGCATCTCCCATCATTGAATACACGAAAGAAGTAGTGTATGTAAATGATTATGAAATTGCCATCATCAAAGCAGATGAACTGATCCTGAAAAACATTTCCAATGAAAGGCAAACGCCTTACATTCAGAAACTGGATATCGAACTAGCTGCCATTGAAAAAGGAGGCTATGATCATTTCATGCTGAAGGAAATCTTTGAACAGCCGCAAACGATCTTCGATAGCTTACGTGGCCGTTTAGACGCGAAAAAAGGCACCCTCACCATGGGTGGCATGCGCGAATATGCGGATGTGCTGAGCAATGCCAAACGTATCATCATCGTAGCCTGCGGTACCTCCTGGCACGCAGGGCTGGTAGCCGAATACATGATTGAAGAATTATGCCGCATCCCGGTGGAAGTGGAATACGCTTCCGAGTTCCGCTACCGCAACCCGGTAGTAGGTCCCGGTGATGTCATCATTGCCGTATCGCAATCTGGCGAAACAGCCGATACCCTCGTAGCCATTGAAAGCGCTAAAGAAAAAGGCGCTATCATTCTCGGCGTTTGCAACGTGGTAGGTTCTTCTATTGCACGCTTATCTCACGCCGGCGCTTATACGCATGCCGGTCCTGAAATTGGCGTGGCCAGCACCAAAGCCTTTACTGCCCAGCTGGCAGTGCTTTGCCTGGTAGGCTTAAAACTGGCGGCCGATAAAGGCACCATCACCCCGCAAAGGTTCCAGCACCTGCTGGATGAACTGGAGCAGGTTCCTGAAAAAGTAGCAACGGCCCTTAAACTGGATAACCAGATCAAACAGGTAGCCGCCAAATATAAAGACGCACGTGATTTTCTCTACCTGGGCCGCGGATACAACTTCCCGGTAGCCCTGGAAGGAGCGCTCAAACTGAAAGAAATTTCCTATATCCACGCGGAAGGCTATCCTGCTGCGGAAATGAAACACGGTCCCATTGCACTGGTAGATGAAAACCTGCCGGTAGTAATTGTAGCCACGAAAGACAGCTACTACGAAAAAGTAGTGTCTAACATTCAGGAAATTAAAGCCCGTAAAGGTAAAGTGATCGCAGTAGTAACAGAAGGCGACAACACCATTCCTCCCATGGCGGATGATGTAATTTTTGTGCCTGCGGCAGATGAAATGGTAGCCCCTATCATTTCTGTAGTACCGTTACAACTGCTCGCTTATCATATAGGCGTGCTCAAAGGTCTGGACGTTGACAAACCCCGGAACCTTGCGAAATCAGTTACAGTAGAATAAAGACAATGGAGATACTCATCTGGTTATTTTATTATCTGCACGCATAATAAAATAACCAGATAGTCATTTCTCCTCAAATGATGTATCCTCATGAATAATATCCAAAAAAGACCCCTTTCCGATCTGGGGTATAATTTCATTGAAACCACGTTACCGAAAGGCAAAGACGAATATTATCTCCGTAATGAACAATGGAGCAGGCAGGACCAGTACAGGAAATTAACAGCATACGAAATAGAATCGCTGGTACGTAATGATAACACCTCCGACGACTGGAATATTATTTTTGTTTCCAACGAATTTGATCCACAACTGGTACAGCACTGCCACTTTTTCGGGATGGTACGTATCGGGAAACTGGAACCCTACTACCTGGAGTTCCATAACCTTCGGATGCCGGTGGGATTGTACAACAGTACCATCTGCGCCTGCGACTTCGGCGACAATGTAGTAGTACACAACGTAAATTACCTATCGCATTATATCCTCGGCAACGAGGTAATTGTAGCCAACGTAAACGAAATGGCTACTACCGATTATGCTAAGTTCGGAAACGGTATCCTGAAAGAAGGCGAAAACGAAAACGGCCGCATCTGGATGGAACTGTGCAATGAAAACGGTGGCAGAAGCGTAATGCCCTTTGATGGCATGCTCCCCGGAGATGCCTACCTGTGGACACGCTACCGCGATGATGAACAACTGCAACAGCAATTCAAATCGTTCACAGAAAAACAATTCGATAAAAAACGTGGCTACTACGGTATGGTTGGCGATCGTACAGTGATCAAAAACTGTAAGATGATCAAAGATGTTACCATTGGTACCGACGCATACCTGAAAGGCGCCAACAAACTGAAAAACCTTACCATCAACAGCAGCAGCGAAGCTTCTTCACAAATAGGAGAAGGCTGCGAAATGGTAAACGGTATCATCGGCTACGGCTGCCGCGTATTCTACGGCGTGAAAGCCGTTCGTTTTGTAATGGCCTCGCACTCGCAGTTGAAATACGGCGCCAGGCTGATCAACTCCTATCTCGGCAACAACGCCACTATCTCCTGCTGCGAAGTATTGAACTCACTCATCTTCCCGGCACATGAACAACACCATAACAACTCGTTCCTGTGTGCAGCGCTGATCATGGGTCAGAGCAACATGGCAGCAGGCGCCACCATCGGCTCCAATCACAACTCACGCGGCGCCGACGGTGAAATCATTGCCGGCAGAGGGTTCTGGCCGGGCCTGTGCGTAAGCCTGAAACATAATTCCCGCTTCGCCAGCTTCACCCTTATTTCCAAAGGCAACTATATGTCGGAGCTGAATATCTCCATTCCATTCAGCCTGGTGGTAAATGATGAACATGAAAACCGCCTGAAAATAATGCCCGGCTACTGGTTCCTGTACAACATGTACGCCATTGCCAGGAACTCCTGGAAATATGTAGACCGCGACAAACGCACCGATAAACAACAACTCATTGAATACGATTACCTGGCGCCGGATTCTGTAGAGGAAATATTCCAGGCGCTGGCGATCATGGAAACTGCCACCGGGAAAGCATGGTACGCCCTGCCGGAAAATGCCTCCAAAAAAGAACTAACGGAAAAGGACCTCCGTAAAAAAGGAAAGGACCTGTTAAAAAATAGTCCGGAAGAAGTAGCCAAGCTCACCATTCTCTCCAAAGGATTTGAAAACAGCTCGCGTGAAGTAGAACTGCTGAAAGTACACAAGGCTTATCCATTGTTCGTGGAAATGGTAGTACTGTATGCTGTTAAAAATATTCTCGCCGCAGAAAAACCATCATTCCTGGCTTTACAGGCCGCAGTAAGCACCGCTAAACGCGGCGACTGGCAAAACATCGGCGGACAACTGATGAAAGCGGAAACGGTAGCCACGCTCAAAACAAAGATCCGGAAAAATAAGATCAGCAGCTGGCCGCAACTGCACACGGCCTATGAAGAAATAGGCAATGAATATGCAGCCGACAAATTACAACATGCCGTAGCCTGCCTGCTGGAAATAAAAGACAGCTCCCTGAAAAATATGACCACCGCCGATCTCGCGCAATGGATGAACGATTCTGTTGTAACGATGGAGTGGATCACCGCACAAATTAAACGCTCCAGGGAGAAGGACTACAAAAATCCGTTCCGCCAGCTGGCCTATGAAAGTGAAAAAGAAATGAATGCAGTAGTTGGCAGCCTGGAAGACAATAGTTTCATTAAACAAACTGCTGAAGACCTGGAAAAGTATAAATTGCAGGTAAACAAAACCATCAGCGAATGGGAGCTATAGAAAAAGTAAGATGCCACTGGTCGGAGAAAGATAAGCTTTACCAGGACTACCACGACAAAGAATGGGGCACGCCCAGTCATGACGATAAACATCTCTTTGAAATGTTATGCCTGGAAGGTGCGCAGGCGGGTCTCAGCTGGTATACCGTACTTACCAAAAGAGAAAATTACCGCAAAGCCTTTGATAACTGGGACGCTAAAAAAATAGCGAAATACGACGAGAAAAAAGTGGAAGAACTGATGCAAAACGAGGGCATCATCCGCAACCGTCTGAAAATAAAATCTGTGATCGGCAACGCAAAAGCCTACCTCGCAGTCCAAAAGGAATTCGGCAGCTTTGACAAATACATATGGTCATTTGTCAACCACAAACCCATCGTTAATCACTACCGCAAAGGCATGGCCGGCGTTCCCGCCAAAACAGCCATTTCCGACGCCATGAGCAAGGACCTGCTGAAACGGGGATTCAAATTCGTGGGCTCCACCATCTGCTACGCCTACATGCAGGCCACCGGCATGGTAGACGACCACATGGAGGAGTGCTGGAAGAAGCGCGGATAATGCGGATTTTGTCTTGCTCAGGATTACGCTGATTATACTGATTAGCTGGATTTTTACTTTCTTGATTTTATAAAGGATTAAGGGAGATAGCAGCGGAGATATTCGCTTTTATCTCCCTTACTTATTATTAAAAAAATTAAAAAATCAAAGAAATCCAAAAAATCCAAAAGTAAAAATCCCGGTAATCAGTATAATCAGCGTAATCCTGAGCAAGACAAAACTCGCGGCGATCCTACTCGATCCGTACCTCACTAAGGGAAGCATTGCCGAGAAAAGAGTAGTCCGTGAGCGTGTTCAGAAAGAAATACAGCTGCCGCTTTTCCTGGTCCGACAACGGGATGCCCTGCTTTACCAGCGGGTCGGTGGTGGGAGTGACTTTCACACCGTGGTCGTAGAAGTCGAAAACCTGGAAAATATCGAAGAAACGCCCATCGTGCATATAAGGGGCGCTTTTGAGAATATTGCGCAGGGAAGGTACCTTAAAACGAAGATTATCATCTGTGCTCCCGGTGATCTTCATCCGGCCGATGTCATTCAATGCCGGTAAATAAGGCAGCCCATTACTGCGGTAGGTGAGATCTGTGAACAATGGTTCCTTATGACAGGCCGCGCACTTCTCCTGGAAAACGGTGTATCCTGCGTTTTCTTCAGCAGTGAAGGCAACGCCGGGGACTTTGAGCATTACGCTGTCGTATTTGGAACCGGCCGATACCATGGTGGCAATAAACTGGGTGAAGGCTTTGAACATGCGCTCACTGGTGATTTCTTCCGTACCAAAAGCAGCTTCGAACATACTCCTGTATTGGGAGTCTGTCCGCATTTTTTGCATCAGCTCCTTCAGGTCCACCGCCATTTCGTTGTGGTCTGTTAAGGGAGTGAGCGCCTGTATTTCGAGATGATTCACGCCGCCATCCCACATAAACGCTTTTTGCCAGATCATGTTAAACAGTACCGGTACAGAGCGGATGCCCTGCTGACCGGCCACGCCATGCGCCAATGCGTGATCAAAATGGCCGAAAGCCGCAAACTGCTGGTGACAAAAACCACAGGACACGGTGCTGTCCTGCGACAGGCGGTAATCATAAAACATAAACCGGCCCAATGCCACACCTGGTTTGGTGAGCGGGTTACGGGTGAAGTCGTATACCGGCCGCGGAAAATGCGCGGGCAGCTGCAGTAAAAAAGGCTCCGGCCCTTTTACCGCGCGCTTCTTTGTGCCCGCCTGCACCAGCGCCAGCAAAAGGCAAAACGCCCCAATGATGTATATGACCTTATGATTCACGCAGCGGCTAATTGGAAATACCTGTTATGTTAAACATATGCTGATAATTGCCGGCTACCTGTCTTGCTTTTACGCCCGGCGCCATGATCACGGTTATCTTTTTAAAACTTACAGTATCCGGTAAAAACCACTTTTCCACATCGGCAGTAAGATTAATACGGGGTTGTTTACCTGCTGCAATTGTTACCGGCTGCGGAAGCGGCAGCGTCACATATTTCAGCACACCATCTTTTGTTTTATAACCGCCGCAATGAAATAAAAATTCCTGCATAGGCGTGTTAACCGCAGCAGAATGACCTTCTATCTGCGCCATAATATAACCGCTGTTCCACGTCCAGAACATGCCGGATTCTACAGCCAGCGCGCCGGATTGCACCCCGCTCACATTACGGATACTATCTACCCCGATCAGGAAACGGATACTCTTATATTCGCCGGCAGGAATACTATCCAGCAGGATATTTTTTGAACTGTCGATCGCATCATCTACCAGGAAATAAGCCGGTGGCAAAGTAACCACATTGCCATTGACGGCTTCCAGTGAAAAGTTGCTGAGGAAATAACGGAAACGGCTGATGGTAAAAGCCTCTCCTGAAGCATTGGTGTAAGTGATCTCTTTCCTTACCAGCGGCTGCTGCCCCATCAGGTGGGTGAAAGACAATTGCAGGGAAGGTACAGGCCCGGGATCAGCAGGCGCCCCGGCAAACAACATGGTTACAACCAGGAACCAGCAAGCATAGGAAGCAAAAATCCGCAAAATCATGGTATCCTCTTTTGTTAAAGAAAGTTACAATGATTTTGCGGATTAAATATTAAAAAGAAATCTGCTGATTAAACTCTTTTATATCCTTTCCAGCCGTACAAAAACACAACAACAAAGCAGAAAGTAGGAATGCCGTAAGAAATAGCCAGCGACTGCCATTCCGTTACAATCCCCATCAGGTAAGGGACGGATGCACCACCTACGATAGACATTACCTGGAAAGAAGCGCCGCGTTTGGTATGTACACCCAGGTCTTTTACGCCCAATGCAAAAATGGTAGGGAACATAATAGACATGAAGAAGAAGATAGCGATAAGCGCGTATACAGAAGGAGCCCCGTTACCAGTCATTACAAAAGCGCAGAGTAGGACATTTATAAACGCATAAACAGCAAGCAATTGATTCGGAGCGATTTTGCGCATAAGTGCTGTGCCCACAAAGCGACCTCCTGTGAACAGTGCCATACCAATAGAGAGCAGAAGTGATGCATTTTTAGCAGAGGTGCCATGCCAGTATTCAGTTACATAGTTAATAAACAAAGCGCCTACACCTACCTGAGCCGCCACATAAAAGAATTGTGCTACCACTCCTAATACAAAATGCCGGTGAGCAAAAAGCGGGCGGGTATCCGCCATCACCTCTTCACCTTCCTGTTTTGCTTCTTCAATTTCTGGCAAGGGAGTTCTTACGAAAAAAGCTGCTATTAGCAATACTACAACAGCAATAGCAACATAAGTAATCTTTACCGTGGTGAGATCTCCTTTACCAGTGCCGAGAAATAGCCAGGCACCAATAATAGGTCCCAGGAAAGACCCCAGCCCGTTAAAACACTGTGATAAATTCAACCGTTGCTCGGAAGTAGCTTTATCTCCCAACACGGTTACATATGGATTGGCAGCCGTTTCCAGGCAGGCCAATCCGCAAGCAAGTATAAACAATGCCAGCAAGAAGAAATCAAAATTGAGTGCGTTGGCCGCTGGATAAAAAAGAAATGCACCGGTAGCATACAACAGCAAACCCAGTATGATCCCCTTCTTGTAGCCAAATTTGTTCATAAACATTCCCGCAGGAAATGCCATGAGGAAATAAGCGCCGAAATAAGCGCCCTGTAATAAAGTAGAACGTTTCGTAGTAATGCTCAATACTTCCTGGAAATGTTTATTTAATACATCCAGCAGCCCGTATGCCAGTCCCCATAGGAAGAACAGGCTGGTAACCAGGATCAGCGGGAACAGGTAGCTGCCAGGCTTTGCGCCTGTATCTTTACTGGTGGTATAGGTGGAATTACTTACTGCGCCTCCGGCCATAACGAAGAATTTAATGTTTCAGGTGATTAAATGTTGATAACGTGTGTTGGCTCTTTATCCTTAGCTGATGGATCTGTCGAGATGCGTGTAACCACCATCTACGTATACGATTTGTCCGGTTGTGTGAGATGAACGTGACGACAGCAGGAATACGGTGCTGTTGGCGATTTCTGTTGAAGTGGTCATCCTTTTTTCAAATGGAATGTTAGCCGTGATAGACGCCAGTTTTTCTTTTGGATTGGGCAACGAATTAATCCAGGTTTCATACAGCGGCGTCCATACTTCAGCTGGGATAACCGTGTTTACACGAATGGAGTATGGCAGCAATTCCACTGCCCACTCACGGGTAAGCGCGTTGATAGCGCCTTTGGAGGCAGCATAACCACTGGTGTTCCCCTGGCCGGTATCGGCTACTTTAGATCCGATGTTCACAATATTTCCTTTGGTGACCTTCAGGTACGGCAATGCAAAATGCGCCAGGTTGTAGTAGTGTGATAAATTATTTTGCAGCGACTGCATAAACCGCTCGGGGCTGCCATTTTCCAGTCCTACGCCATCATTGGCGCCGGCATTGTTTACCAGGCCGTCTATTCTGCCATACTTTGCTATCGTTTCAGAGATCACTTTTTTACAATCTTCCACTTTACCCAGTTCTGCGGTAACGGCGATCGCCTTACCACCCACCGCGATAATTTCGTTTACGGTTTTTTCATTATCGGCAGTACTGCGGCCGGCAATCACGGTAATACCACCTTCTGCTGCTATCAGCTTTGCGATAGCTTCCCCGATTCCTTTTGCACCACCGGTAACGATAATCACTTTCTCCTGTAATCCTAAATCCATAGTATGTATGATATTATTTTTTATAGATGATAAAATGAGCGGGCATTGCCTCCCATTATCTGTTCCTGTTCACTTGTTGATAAGGTGCTGATGAAATCTGTCACGATGCCTTTCACTTCGTGGTACCTGGCGGCTACCAGGCACACGGGCCAGTCGGAGCCATACACCAGCCTGTTTGCACCAAAGGCTTCCAGCGCTACTTCCAGGAAAGGCCGGAAGTGTGCCGGCTCCCACTGCTGCCAGTCGGCTTCGGTAACCATGCCGCTTAGTTTGCAGTATACGTTTGGCGACTGTGCAATGCGGCGCATATGTGCCGCCCATGCGTCCAGTTCACCGGCTTTAATATCGGGCTTGGCCAGGTGATCAATGATCAGTGGCTGGTCAGGGAACTGCTGTACAAATTCTTCTACCGCAGGTAACTGTTTCGGATATACGAGAATATCATACGTGAACCGGTGCTTCGCCAGCGCTTTGATACCGCGGCAGAAATGTTCCCCGAGAATAAACCGGTTATCCGCCTCACCCTGTACAATATGGCGGAAGCCTTTCAGCTTCGGATGTGCAGCGTACTGTTCCAGTTGTTCACTGATATTTTCAGCGCGGAGGTCTGTCCAGCCCACCACGCCTTTAATAAAATCATGCTTATCCGCCAGCGCCAGTAAAAAGGCCGTTTCATCCGGCGACTGATCCGCCTGTACCGCCACACAGCCGTGAACGCCGTTTTCAGCCAATACGGGGGCCAGGTCTTCCGGGTAAAAGTCGCGGCGGATCACTTCCATAGATTCATCGATCCATGCGTCGCGGACAGGATCGTATTGCCAGAAATGCTGATGTGCGTCAATAACCATGTAGATATTTTTTGCATACCGGTCGCCGGAAGTTCCGGCGGCCGGTATACTTTACAATGCAAAAATCTGATCCATAATCACCCACTTCTCACCTTCCTTTGCTACCGGCAATGACTGCTGGTATTTCCACATCAGCTGTTCCCACACCTTTACGGCGGGATTGGCAGCGTCCATCGCATCTTTACGTTCAAAGGAGAAAGTATCGTCTACTTCCATGATCATAAACAGGCGGTTACCGGCACGGTAAATATCCATTACGGTAATGCCGGCGTCCGTGATACTCTTTTTTATTTCAGCGGATACGTTGCGGTGATGCGCTTCATATTCGCTGATCAATTGCGGATCATCTACCAGATCCAGCGCCAGACAATATCTTTTCATAATTATTATTTACAGGCTACAGCAGTTTGTTTGGAAGTACCCAAACCATCAATACCCAGTTCAATCACATCCCCTGCTTTGAGGTATACCTGCGGATTCATGCCCAGACCCACACCAGCAGGCGTACCGGTGGAAATCACATCTCCCGGGAGCAGGGTCATGAACTGGCTCAGGTAAGCCACTACATAAGCTACGTTGAATATAAAGTTGGAAGTATTGCCATCCTGCATTTTCTGACCGTTAACGGTGAGCCATAAACGAAGATTATTCACATCGGCAATTTCATCTTTGGTAGCCAGCCATGGGCCTAACGGAGCGAATGTATCGCAGCTCTTTCCTTTTACCCACTGTCCGTTTCTTTCAATCTGGAAAGCTCTTTCGCTGTAGTCGTTATGCAGGCAGTAACCCGCTACGTAGTCCATTGCGTCTTTTTCTTCCACATAAGTGGCCTTTTTGCCAATTACTACTGCCAATTCCACTTCCCAGTCGGTTTTCTGACTGTTGCGCGGAATCACCAGGTCGTCGTTTGGACCCACCAGTGCGCTGGTACTTTTAAAGAACACGATAGGTTCTGTAGGAATGGCTGCGTTGGTTTCACGCGCATGATCTGCGTAGTTAAGACCGATACAGATAATTTTGGAAGGACGGAGGATAGGTGAGCCCAAACGTGTACCGGCAGGCACCTGCGGGCATTCTGCAGCATGTGCGCCATACCATTCTGATAACCGCGCCAGCCCGTTGGTTTCAAAGAATTTCTCTCCAAAATCTTCACCAAAAGCACTCACGTCAAACATTCCCGCTGCGGTTGCAACACCCGGTTTTTCTTCTCCCGGTAAACCAAACCTGATCAGTTTCATATCGATATTATTTATTTATTAGTCTTACTTAATTTCTTTCAGTGTTTTAATCTGTAATCTTCCGTTTTCCACATGCAGGTCAATCACCGGTTCTGCTTTACCATCTTTTACAAAAGAGAAATACACATGATCATTTTGTCCTGTTGGCTGGATCACACCTTTACTGCCACTGGGCACGGGCATGAACATACTTTTACGGAGACCGCCAAATTCCACATACAGCTCCAGGCTGTCGGGTGAGGCATCCGGCTTGATCTCTGCAATAAAATCTGCCAGGATGTTTCCGGACTGGATACTCTTTTTATATTGCTGCAACATTTCGCCGCCGGCAGATACCTTACCAAGACCCAGCGTACCTTCCATGTATGCCCAGATTGGCTCAGGCGGCGTGGCAGCCCATAATATTTTCATGTCTTTTTTACTGTCTACAAAAGCGTGGTAATAACGTGGCTGATGATTCGCTTTCATAACGCCGATATAACAGCTGTTGGGCTCATTCCACAACACCTTATAAAGGTCTTGTTCCGGTGCGTCTTTCAGGATTGTTTGTTCAAAAGTTTTTTCCTTTGTTCCTTCTTTCAGCTGAAATTTAATCGTGACCAGCGAAGTATCTTTTTCCTTATCAGAAAAAGTAACAGATACGGTACCACCCGGTGTAGCCGGTTTAACCGCTGTGGCGGAATCCCCGGTAGCAGTTTCCTTGTTGGTACCGGAATTACAGGCAGATAATACGGCTATTGCTATTGCCAGCCCTATTCGAAAATGTTGCATGATATAACTAAAAATTAATGAATGAATAACTTGAAAGATACGGGTAATCGTCCGCACTTTAAAACACACATCATATTAATTATTAATTATTAAGCCTGATAAAACCGCCATCGATGGGATAGTCGGTTCCGGTAATAAAGCCTGCTTCGTCGGAACACAGGAATAACGCCAGGTTACCCACTTCCACTGGTTTAGCCATGCGGCCGATGGGTTGTGTTTTACTCAGCTTATCAAACATTTCAGCTTCCCTGCCCGGGTAATTCTTGGCAATAAATCCATCCACAAACGGCGTGTGTACTCTTGCGGGCGACACGCAGTTGCAACGGATATTAGCGCCGAGGTAATCTTTCGCCACGGATAATGTCATAGTCAGCACCGCGCCCTTACTCATAGAGTAGGCCAGCCTGTCCGGTATACCTACACTGGAAGCAATGGATGCCACATTGAGGATCACACCGCCGCCCTGTGCTTTCATTTGTTTAATGACTGCATACATGCAGTTATAGGTGCCCTTCACATTTACCTGGTACACCCTGTCGAAGTCCTGTTCCGCCGTATTTTCGAGGTTACCCACATGCGCAATGCCTGCACAGTTCACCAGGATATCCAGTTTACCGGCCGTTTGTACAATACCGTCCATAACGCCTATCACGGCTGCCTGGTCGGCTACATTGCACGCATGCACACTTGCCTGGCCACCTGCTGCCTTGATTTCCTCTGCTGTAGCTTTACCACCATCTTCATTCAGCTCCAGGATATGCACCTGCGCACCCTGGGCCCCGAATGTTTTTGCTATTGCCTGTCCTATGCCGCTACCACCACCTGTGATAACCGCTACTTTATTGTCTAGTCTGAACAGTTCCATCATTAAAAAATTTAAGGGTTCTAAAATACCTATTAATATAAGGTGATTGCAATTGTATTTTCACTGTATTTCATACTTTCTTGCCTAATTTTCGCAAAATTCAATAATCAGGTCCAAATACGGGGCTTTTTCTGCAATTTTAAGCACATGAAAATAATACTGTTAGCGGCGCTCCTGTGGACCATTTCCGGCCAGCTATCCGCCCAGAAAATACCGGTGAATAAATACGGACTCGCCGTATTGAGCACCCGGCAGCAATATGATCAGCTGGTGAAAGCCGACAGCAACCAGCTGCTCGTAAACCTGGAAAAGTATATCCCGGGCATCAAAAAAGATGTGCGCTATGCCACCACCAATAACTTCACCAAACAAAAGCTTTATACCCGCACCGATATTTACCTCCGGCTGCCGGCAGCCAAAGCCCTCAAAGCAGTACAGGAAGCCCTGCGCAAAAAGGGATACGGCCTGCTTATTTACGATGCATACCGTCCTTATCATGTAACGGAAACGATGTTTAAAATAGTACCAAACGATCTCTATGCGGCCGATCCCCGCAAAGGATCGGGGCACAACCGCGGCGTGGCCATAGACCTGAGTATGGTAAGCCTGAAAACAAATAAGCCCGTGGCAATGCCTACGGACTTTGATGATTTTACCCTGAAAGCGCATGAAAACTACACCCCGCCGGACCCGGCAATGGCGGCCAACCGCAAATTGTTAAAAGATACCATGATGCAACATGGCTTTAAAGGAAGTTCTACAGAATGGTGGCACTTCTATCTGCCGGATTATAAAAAATACCCGCTGATGGATATCTTCTTTTAAGATCATGGAATCTTCACGGTATCCACCCGGTTGGGAATCCCCTCCCACTTTAAATAATAGGTGCCGTTATCGGCAGGTATAAAAGAATACGTTTTGGTTTGTGTAGTAAATGCCTGTGTACATACGGTGCAGGTATTGTATATATATTCCGCCTTTAGCAGTACGGTATCCTTGTCCCTCATCTCCACAATTTTGTTGATGGCGTAGCAGGAATTGGGGAAGGTACAGCTTACATCATAAAAAGCACCGTTCTGACCTCTTGCATCGCTGGTGGATTTACCCATGTATTTCGCGCCCACAATATTCACCCATCCGTACTGGGAGCAATTATCTCCTTCTTTGCTGCAACCGGCAAAGAGTAAAAAGGCAAGGAGTAAGGGAATTGTTTTCATCAGGCAAATATTTCACCCGTAGAACGGGGTGGCGCGGGAAAAGTTACAGCACGCGGATTTTGTCTTTCTCAGGATTACGCTGATTTTACTGATTAACCGGATTTTTACTTTTGGATTTTTTTTAGATTTCTTTGATTTTTTTTAATAATAAGTAAGGGAGATAAAAGCGAATATATCCGCTTCTATCTCCCTTAATCCTTTATAAAATCAAAAAAGTAAAAATCCAGTTAATCAGTAAAATCAGCGTAATCCTGAGAAAGACAAAATCCGCGGCTAGTATATCTTGTTCAGCGCGTCCACGTAGGCGTGCACGGAAGCGTTCACGATATCGGTGGAGATACCGAAACCGTAGTACGACTGGCCGTTATGTTTTACGCGCATGTTTACTTTACTCACATCATCGCTGCCGCCGCGCATGGATTGAATATTAAATTCATCCAGTTCAATATCGTCTTTAATAATATCGTGGATCGCATTGATGGTAGCATTAACGGGACCATTACCGGCAGCACTGGCTTCTTTTTCTTCGCCATTGATACGCAGTTTAACGGTAGCCATGGGGCGGAGCGGATCGCCGCAAACCACCTGCAGTAAGATTACTTTGATGGCATTGTCACCGTAGGTTTTAGCGTCGCCGTCGCCCATCAGTTCCAGCAGATCGGCATCATTGATTTCCTTTTTGGTATCCGCCATCAGCAGGAAGCGTTGGTACACTTCGTCGATGTTTACTCTTTCCAGGTTGTATCCCAGGCGCGACAGGTGATGCTTCAGCGCATGACGGCCGCTGCGGGCAGTGAGGATAATGGAGTTGGAGTTGATCCCTACATCTTCAGGGTTCAGGATCTCGTAGTTCTCGCGGTGTTTCAGCACGCCATCCTGGTGGATGCCGGAGCTGTGTGCAAATGCGTTACGGCCTACAATGGCTTTGTTGGGCTGTACCGGCATGTGCATCATGGTTTCCACGAGATTACTGATTTCATAGATCCCTTTTGAGTTGATCTGGGTATGATAACCCAGGGCATGATGCGTTTTCAGGATCATGGCTACTTCTTCCAGCGAAGTGTTACCGGCACGTTCACCGATACCATTGATAGTACATTCCACCTGGCGCGCGCCGTTGATAATACCTGCAATGGTATTGGCGGTAGCCAAACCGAGGTCGTTATGACAGTGAACGGAAATGATCGCTTTATCGATATTGGAAACGTGATCTACGAGGTACTTGATTTTTGCGCCATACTGATCGGGCAGGCAGTAACCGTTGGTATCGGGGATGTTAACGGTGGTAGCACCGGCTGCAATCACGGCTTCGATCATGCGGGCCAGGTATTCATTGTCTGCGCGGCCGGCATCTTCTGCATAAAATTCCACATCGTCGGTAAACTTGCGGGCATAGGTTACAGCGGCTACGGCACGTTGTAAAATTTCATCGCGGGTGCTGTTGAATTTATATTTGATGTGCATATCGGAAGAACCGATACCGGTATGGATACGTTTGCGTTTTGCGAAGCGTAAAGCATCTGCGGCAGCATCAATGTCTTTGTTATTGGCACGGGTAAGTGCGCAGATCACGGGCTCTGTAACCGCTTTGGAAATTTCCACCACGCTCTGGAAGTCGCCCGGACTTGAAATCGGGAAACCTGCTTCAATGATATCTACGCCTAGTGCTTCGAGTTTTTTAGCTACTTCAATTTTTTCAACGGTTGTCAGTTGACAGCCGGGGACCTGTTCTCCATCACGCAAGGTGGTATCAAAGACGTATACACGATTTTTATCCATGATAGTGTAATAATTTTATTGAATGATTAATTCAGATTCTCTAATACTTTGGCGCCCATCGCATCGGTGCCCATAATGAAATCGTTCACGGTGTGTTTGTTGGCGATGTCCATTGTTCTGTAACCCTGTCTGAGAGTAGCTTCCACGGCTTTGATCACCCGTTGTGATTCTGTTTTCAGGCCGAAGGAAATATCCAGCATGAGGGCAGCGGATAAGATAGAAGCCAGCGGATTGGCAATGCCTTTACCGGCAATATCATGTGCAGATCCGTGGATCGGTTCAAAGAAACCGGTGCTGTCACCGATGGAGGCAGATGCCAGCATACCCATGGAACCAGCGATCTGGGAGGCTTCATCCGTAAGGATATCTCCAAACAGGTTACCGGTAACCACTACATCAAAGCGTTTAGGATCTTTGATCAGCTGCATGGCCGCGTTGTCGATGAACATATGTTCTGTTTCCACATCAGGGTATTCTTTTGCTACTTCCTGCACCACTTCTCTCCAGAGACGGCTTGCTTCCAGCACGTTTGCTTTATCCACAGAGCACAGCTTTTTGCGGCGGGTACGCGCTGCTTCATAAGCTTTGCGGGCAATGCGTTCTACTTCATAACGGTGGTAGATCATGAGGTCCGAAGCGGTGTTGCGGTCGGCAGTCCGGGTCTTTTCACCGAAATACACGTCGCCGGTCAGCTCACGGAAAAAGAGGATATCTGAACCGCGTAAAATTTCCGGTTTAATGCTGGATGCTTCCAGCAGTTCATCAAACAACTTTATCGGGCGGAGGTTGGCATACAATCCCAGTTCTTTCCTGATCTTCAGCAAACCTTGTTCTGGTCTTACTTTCAGGGTAGGATCGTTGTCATATTTAGCATGACCGATAGCGCCGAACAGGATAGCATCGGCGTTCCGTGCTTTCTGCAGCGTTTCTTCAGGCAGCGGATCACCGGTAGCTTCAATGGCTACGTGGCCCATGATCCCTTCTTCGAAGGTAAAAGTGTGGTGATAATTTTTGGCTATTGTTGTCAGCACTTTTTGTCCCCATGCGGTCACTTCCTGTCCGATCCCATCCCCGGGTATAACTAGTATTTTCTTCTCAACGCCCATATATGTGTTTAGCTTTTAGTATTTAGCTTTTTGATGATTAGAAATTATATGTTCTTGTGGTTTCGTATTGTTCAATTTCTTTACGGAGGCTCAGCAGGTAATCGATATCATCATAGCCGTTGAGCAGGCATGTTTTTTTATACTGGTTGATATCGAAGTTTTCTTTTTCGCCGGTGCTCACAATTTTTATGAACTGGTTTTCCAGGTCTACTTCCAGTTCGGCTTTAGGATCGGCTTCTATGGCTTTAAAGATCCGGTCCAGGAAATCTTCTGATACCTGGATGGGTAAAATGAAGGTGTTGAGGGCGTTATTTTTAAAGATGTCTGCAAAGAAGCTACTCACCACTACTTTAAAACCGGCATCCGCAATCGCCCAGGCAGCGTGTTCACGGGAGGAACCACAACCGAAGTTTTTACCGCCTACGAGGATCTGGCCACTGTAGATGGGATTGTTCATCACAAAATCCGCCTTTGGCGTATTATCGGCTTCATAGCGCCAGTCGCGGAACAGGTTTTCGCCGAAACCTTCCCGGGTGGTAGCTTTCAGGAAGCGTGCGGGGATGATCTGGTCTGTATCTATATTCTCGATGGGTACAGGTACCGCAGATGAAACGAGGTGTTGAAATATTTTACTCATGATGATTTTACAGTTTAAATTTTTGTGGCGGCTACTCTCAGGCGCACATAATCCGCATACAATTCGCCGTTCCGCATCAGCTGTGGCGCCAGTTCGTATTGCACCTGCTGCAGGATGGCGCCTTTGTCCTGTTCCGGCACACCGGCAAAAAAGTGAGCGCCAAACATCTCCAGCCAGTCGCTGATGCCTGTTTCCGGATCCACCAGTTTTGAAGGGCGGTCAAAAAAATGCACCCTGTCTATTTTAAAGCCTTCCTTTTCCAGCAGGGTAGTATATTCTGCCGGAGATGGAAAATACCAGAACGGTTCGTAGGTATAACCCCGTTGCTGCATGGCCTTTTCCAGGTAAGTAAGGATCTGCTGCACATTGCCTTTGCCGCCCATTTCTATCACCAGCCGGCCGCCTTTTTTAAGTTGGGCGTACATCCGGCTGATGGCTTTTTCCTTCTCCCGCACCCAGTGGAGGGTAGCATTGGAAAAGATGCCATCAAACTGTTGTGGCAGGGAAAAAGTAGTAGCGTCGCCCACTTCAAAGGAAATGCCGGGAAAATGTTCACGGGCGCTGCTGATCATAGCGGCGGAAGCATCTATTCCTGTTACGGTGGCGCCTTTTTGCGCCAGCTGCGCGGTGAGTTCACCGGTGCCGCACCCCAGGTCCAGGATATTTTCCCCCGATTGTGGCTGCAGCCAGTCGATCAGGCTGTTGCCATATTCAAACACGAAGGCGTGTTTTTCTTTGTATAAGTCAGCGTTCCATTGATCCATAGCTTTCGGCTTTACTTGTTCTTTTTGTTAACTATTACGCCAACAATTCCCTTACATCTGTTACCCTGCCCGTAATGGCTGCTGCCGCCGCGGTGAGCGGACTGGCCAGGAAGGTGCGGGCATTGGGACCCTGACGACCTTCAAAGTTACGGTTGGAGGTGGAAATGCAGTACATGCCGGCAGGCACTTTATCTTCGTTCATGGCCAGGCAGGCGGAGCAACCTGGTTCACGCAGCTGGAAACCGGCTTCGGCAAATATTTTGTCGATGCCTTCTTCCATGGCCTGGGCCTCCACCTGTTTGGAGCCGGGAACGATCCATACCACTACATCGTCTGCTTTATGTTTGCCTTTCACAAAATCTGCTACGAGGCGTAAATCTTCAATGCGGGAGTTGGTGCAGCTGCCGATGAATACATAATCCACTTTTTTGCCCAGCAGTTCGGCGCCGGGTTGGAGGTCCATATACTCAAGCGATTTTTTGAAAGAAGGCCTTTCTTTCTCGTCGAGCTGCTCCAGAGAAGGAATGTGACGGGTAACGCCCATGCCCATACCGGGGTTGGTACCATAAGTAATCTGTGGTTCTATATCGGCGGCGTCAAAGGTAAGCACCTGGTCAAATACGGCGTCGCTGTCGGAATACAGTGTTTTCCAGTATTCCAGGGATTTATCCCAGTCGGCTCCCTTAGGCGCGAACTCGCGGCCTTTGATATAATCGAAAGTGATATCGTCCGGCGCGATAAGGCCTCCGCGGGCGCCCATTTCAATACTCATGTTACAGATGGTCATGCGGGCCTCCATACTGAGACTGCGGATGGCTTCCCCTGCATATTCCACAAAGTAACCGGTAGCGCCGGAAGCGGATATTTTAGAGATGATATAAAGAATGATGTCTTTAGAAAGTACGCCCTTGCCCAGTTGTCCGTTCACTTCGATCTTCATCCGCTTGGGCTTGTATTGCAGGATACACTGGGTAGCCAGTACCTGTTCTACTTCGGAGGTACCGATACCAAAGGCAACAGCGCCAAAAGCTCCGTGGGTGCTGGTGTGGCTGTCGCCGCAAACGATGGTCATGCCCGGCAGGGTGATGCCCAGCTCCGGTCCTATCACGTGCACAATGCCCTGGAACCGGTGGCCCAGTCCGTAAAGCTCTACACCGAATTCAGTAGTATTTTTTGTCAACATTTCCACCTGGCGGCGGCTCAATGCTTCTTTGATAGGCTGGTCCTGGTGTAAGGTAGGTACGTTGTGATCGGCGGTAGCCCTGGTTTTAGCCGGGCGGAATACCGGGATGCCACGCTTACGCAGCCCGTCAAATGCCTGGGGGCTCGTCACCTCGTGAATAAAGTGCGTGTTGATGTACACCGCATCGGGATGCCCCGGCTTGCTAACCACTATATGGCCATCCCAGATTTTATCAAATAACGTTTTTCCCATCCTTTTGCTTCCTTTTATAATTGTTTATACCTTCAAATCTAATGGTCCTTAATTAATTGCCATATCGCTAAATTTGCTTTAATTACAACCTTTAAACACCACTGATACACGTTAATATACTGTTTATCAATAAATTACAAGATTTTAATAACGATGCCCAACAGTCAAAGTGATGCTTTATTCATATTAATAAAAACCTTAACAAAAGCCGAAAAACGCAATTTTCAGTTGGCGTTTAACAAAAACAACACCAAGGAAGATGTACTTTTTATCCAATTGTTCACCACGCTGGACAAAATGAAAGAGTACGATGAAGAGCAGATACTGAAGAAAATAACGGATATTAAAAAGCAGCAGCTATCGAATGTAAAAGCACATCTTTACAAGCACCTGTTATCCAGTTTGCGGCAGCTATATAAACAAAAGGACCCGTTGATCGACCTGCGCGAGCAGCTGGACCATGCGCGGGTGCTGTATAATAAAGGGTTGTACAACCAGAGCCTGAAGATACTGGCCAAAGCCAAAACGATGGCGCAGGAACAGGAAGAGGTAATGCTGACCTATGAAATTGTGGAGTTTGAAAAGCTGATTGAATCGCGGCATATTACGCGAAGCCTGGAAAACCGGGCGGAAGTGCTGAGTGCCGAGTCCAGGCAGATAGAACAGCAGCTTACCAATATCAGCCGCCTGTCGACCCTTTCCCTGCGGATGTATGGCCTTTACCTCAAGCTGGGCCACGCGCGCAATGAGCGGGATGCCGAAATGGTAAAGTCTTTTTTTGAAAGCCAGCTGCCGCCCTTGCAGCATGTGCATATGAGCTTTTACGAAAAAGTGTACATGTACCAGGCATCGAGCTGGTACTACTATATTCTGCAGGACTTCGTGATGTATTACCGATATACGCAGAAATGGGTGGACCTGTTTCGCAAATACCCGTCCCTGCAGCAAACGGATATGGACCTGTATATTAAAGCGCAGCATAATTTGCTGACCGCGCATTTTTATACTTCGAATTTTGAAAAGTTCAAAACAGCTCTGCAGGACCTGGAAGAATTTATCCGGGACAACCAGGATAATTTCCACGAAAACACCCGCACCTCTGCTTTTGTATACCTGTATACCGCCAAAATAAACCGTTATTTCCTGGAAGGCACGTTCAGCCAGGGTTTGGAAATGGTGCCGGAACTCGAAACAGAGATCACCAGGCATACCCTGAAAATAGACCAGCACCGGGTGCTGGTATTTTACTATAAGATTGCCTGTTTATATTTTGGTAGCGGTGACAACAACAAAGCCATTGTTTATCTTAATAAAATTATCAATTTAAAAATTGGTAACCTGCGGGCAGATATCCAGTGTTTTGCCCGTATCCTGCACCTCATTGCACATTACGAACTGGAGAATTACAGCCTGGTGGAATACCTGATCAAATCTGTTTACCATTTCATTTCAAAACACAAGGATCTTGGTTTGGTGATGGAAGAAATCATGAAATTCCTCCGCCGTTATATTTATGCCAATCCCAAAGCATTACGTAATGCGTTCGTAGACCTGAAAGACCGGCTGGAGCAGATCTCGGAAGATCCGTATGAACGCCGATCCTTCCTTTACCTGGACATTATTTCCTGGCTGGAAAGTAAGATTGAGAGCATACCGGTGCAGGAAGTTATTCACCGGAAATTTGTGAATAAAGAAAAACGCATTTAAATAAAACCGACGAGCATATGTCTGCTGACAAACAGTATCATTTCACTGCCATTTCCGGCAGTTTACGGAAAGGCTCTTACAACACGATGGCGCTGAAAGCGCTGCAAAAACTGTGTCCTTCAAACATCAGGGTGGAGCAGGTATTTTTCGACAAGATCCCGATGTACAATGCCGACCTGCATACCGAGCAATTGCCGGAAGAAGTAGTGCCGCTGGTGCATAAAATTAAGGAATCGGATGGCGTGATCATCGTTTCACCGGAATACAACTACTCTATACCCGGCGCCCTGAAAAACGCGATAGACGTGGTTTCCAGGCACCCCGATAAACCCTTCAGCGAAAAGGCAGTGGCTATTATGGGCGCCTCGCAGGGCCAGATCGGTACTGCCAGGATGCAGTATCATTTACGGCAGGTGATGGTATTCCTGAATGCGTTTGTGATCAACAAACCGGAGATCATGATTGGCAATGCCCAGCATAAGTTTGATACCGATGGTAACCTGACAGATGAACTGGTGATTAAGCAAATCCCTCAGTTGTTGCTTTCACTGGCACGGCTGAGCGACAAAATGGGTCATGATCCTGCTTCTATATAAGGTTCATAGCTGCGGTATTTTGTAAAAAAGATAATGGCCGATGCTGTCTGTAACAACAGTACAGCCGGCCATTCATAATGTCCGAGCACCATGAACAGCACAATGAAAGAAGTGAGCATGGTATAACGTACATGCACCTCCGGATTCATTTTAGGGAAAAACAATAGGGTACGGAACAGGATCATTAATGATAATGCCGTGCAGAATACCGTTATCAGTCCCCATGGCGTTGTTTTCGTATATGCATTAACGGTAATGATGATCATCTCCGGTAAAAAAGTAATCACATATACCCCCACCAGCCGCATATAGTGGCTGAATAAATTAACAGGAAGATTCTCCATGAAATTGAGGTACGTATCATCAAACGCGCGATGATGCACCATCAGCTGCATATGTGTAAGCACGCTGATCATAACACCCAGCTGTAGTCCGCGGAGATCGAAATAATCACCTCTCGTCATAATGAGAAATGTGAGCCACAGCACTCCTGCGGAAAACAGTTTGGTGCTCACAATCCGGCGTGGAAAATTAGTAAACAGTTCATACAGGAAAAACAATACCGGCGGCTTTGTGAAGTGCCGGTTGATCCAGCGTTGCAGGTGGCCTGTAAAAAAGATGACATCCGGTTGTTCCAGTTTTCTTTCATATAACGTTAACGGCCATATGCAATTGGCAATATTAACAACCGTGATGATCACCGCCTGTACATAATATCCCTGTCGGATCGCAATAACAAGGGCAATGGCCACATATACCAGTACCGGCATATAAATGGCCGTATGGAGCCGCAGCCAGATAACGCGGCGGGTTGGTTTATCGATACTGCCCATGGTGGGATACAGGAAATCATATCCCTGCAGCTGAAATGTTTTCAGCATGAAGCCCACGCATTTGAGCGCGTAGGACGTCCACAGCAGGAGTACCAGGAACAGGAACGTATAATTGCCCAGGAAGCCCAGCATCAATCCTTTGTGATAGGCGAGCAGGTTGGCGCCGTTTACCACGCCGAACAGCAAATAAAACAGTACCAGGAAAAAGCCCGTATTCTGAATATAGAACCGTTGTGTGAATATTTTGCTAAGTATTGCCGTGGTGGTACGCATATCAGCTGAGCGTAATGTTTTTATGAGCTACTTTCAGTGTGCCCGTTACCGTTAATTCTTCCTCATCCAGCGGCTGGTGGGAAGTGATACAAAAAGAAACGCCTTTGGCGCTGTACTCCCGGATCAGGTCGTACAAAACGGCCAATGCGCGGGTATCGATGGTGATAAGGGGTTCATCCAGCAGGATGAGGGCCGGGTTACCGGTAAAGGCCAGCAGCAGGGATAATTTCTTTAGCATGCCGCTCGAATAGCTGCTTACCGGGTTATTCACAAAGATATGCACACCCAGTTTTTCACTGATGGCCCGGATGTCTCCGGGGTTCCCTCCTTTGGTGTTGAGGTAAAGCTCCAGTAAATCGCGGCCGGTGAGGAAAGAAGGGTAAAGCGGTTCCGCTTCCGCGTAGTTGATCAGGCGGCGGAACTGTACCGGGTGTTCCCGGCTGCTCACCTTTCCCTGCAGCAGTATTTCCCCTTTGAAGGGGATTAAGCCTGCCATGACCTTCATGCAGGTGGTTTTGCCGGCGCCGTTCTCCCCCTGCAGCCAGTAAATGCCGGCGGGCAGCTCCAGCCGGGCAATATCCAGGACAGGTACATCCTGGTAGTTCTTCTTAACCGCATGAAGGGCTATAACCGGTTCGGGCATATGAAAAGACTTAAAAGTGTAAATATGAAAAATTATCGCATATATATCTACGGAAGGTCCTCTTTTTAACAAAAATTTTCCGGGTACATTTTTATACTGATCATCATTCATTTAGCCGTAACAGTTAAAAAAATAATCATATAAGCCAGATTTTTGCATGGCCCTTTTCACATGCTAATCATATTACATATGCACAAAGTGCAAAACGCGTGAAACACGCATTGCCACTATACTTTCATTAAAGTTGTATATCTTTTCCACACCTGTTGAAAACTATATCGGGCATGCCTTACCCGGATGCTTACATTTGTAATCCTGAGCGTATGGATTTTAGGAAGCAGAGATGTTGAAATCGGATTGTGGGAAAGAGAAGTGAAGATTTCGGTATGCTGACCCCAAAAGAAAAACCAAAAACCTTCGACAGTACCCATAAAATAATTAAAGATGAGTAACGAGAATGAAATTCTTTTAAAAGAGAACAAGGACCGTTTTGTGCTATTGCCGATCAAATACCCAAAAATCTGGGAGCAATACAAAAAGCATGAGGCCAGTTTCTGGACAGCAGAAGAAATAGATTTAAGCAGTGATCTTAAGGATTGGGCAGGCCTGAATGATGGCGAACGTCATTTTATCTCTCACGTACTGGCATTTTTCGCCGCCAGTGACGGGATCGTAAATGAGAACCTGGCAGTAAACTTTATGAGTGAAGTACAGATCCCGGAAGCCCGGTGTTTTTACGGCTTCCAGATCATGATGGAAAACATCCACTCTGAAACATATGCATTGCTGATAGACACCTACGTAAAAGACGGCACAGAAAAAGACCGTTTGTTCCACGCCATCGATACCGTACCTGCGGTAAAGAAAAAAGCGGAATGGGCATTGCGCTGGATTGAAAATGGCAACTTCGCCGAACGCCTGGTGGCATTTGCTGCTGTAGAAGGTATCTTCTTCAGCGGTAGTTTCTGCTCCATTTTCTGGTTGAAGAAAAGAGGCCTGATGCCGGGATTAACCTTCTCCAACGAACTGATCAGCCGCGATGAGGGCCTGCACTGCGAATTCGCGTGCCTGCTTTACAGCATGCTGGAAAACAAACTGAGTGAAGAACAGGTACACGGCATCATCCGCGATGCAGTGAGCTATGAAAAAGAATTTATCACAGAAGCCCTGCCGGTTGGACTGATCGGCATGAATGCCGAACTGATGTCGCAATACATTGAATTTGTGGCAGACAGATGGATCGGTGAACTGGGCTACAACAAGATATTTAATGCGTCTAATCCTTTTGACTTCATGGAAATGATTTCCTTACAGGGTAAGACCAACTTCTTTGAAAAACGTGTGGGAGATTACCAGAAATCCGGCGTAATGGGTGGTACAAAAGAATCACAGACATTCAGCCTGGAAGAAGATTTTTAAAACATTTTGAATTACTAACCTCTTAAATTCGCAAACCCATGTTCGTAATCAAAAGAGATGGAAGGAAAGAAGCAGTGAAGTTCGATAAAATCACTGCGCGTATTGAAAAACTATGCTATGGTTTCAATACAGAATATGTAGATGCCATAGATGTAGCGAAAAAAGTGATACAAGGTTTGTATGATGGTGTAACCACCAGCGAACTCGACAACCTGGCTGCCGAAACGGCCGCTTCCCTTACTACAAAGCACCCTGACTATGCACTGCTGGCTTCCCGCATAGCAGTAAGCAACCTGCATAAGAATACCATCAAGTCGTTTTCCAAAACGATGAAGAAACTGTATGATTATATTGATCCCAAAACCGGCAAAAACGCAGCGCTGCTGTCTGACGACGTTTGGGAAATCATCCGGAAGAATGCAGAAATCCTGGATTCCAGCATCATCTACGACCGCGACTTTGCCTTTGACTATTTCGGGTTCAAAACACTGGAACGTTCTTACCTGCTGAAAACAGACGGTAAAGTGCAGGAACGCCCCCAGCATATGCTGATGCGCGTATCTGTTGGCATTCACAAAGAAGACATTGAGTCTGCCATCAAAACATACAATCTGATGAGTGAGCGCTGGTTTACACATGCCACGCCTACCCTGTTCAACGCAGGCACTCCAAAACCACAGATGTCTTCCTGCTTCCTGCTCACCATGCAGGACGACAGCATCGAAGGCATTTACGATACCCTGAAACAAACGGCCAAAATTTCACAGAGCGCCGGTGGTATCGGTTTAAGCATTCATAATATCCGCGCTACAGGATCTTACATCAGCGGTACCAACGGTACTTCCAATGGTATTATCCCGATGCTGCGCGTATTCAACGATACAGCACGCTACGTGGATCAGGGTGGTGGCAAACGCAAAGGCGCTTTCGCTATCTACCTGGAACCATGGCACGCCGACATCTACGAATTCCTGGATCTGCGCAAGAACCACGGTAAAGAAGAAATGCGCGCCCGCGACCTGTTCTACGCCCTCTGGATGCCAGACCTGTTTATGAAACGCGTGGAATCCAACGGCGACTGGTCGTTGTTCTGCCCGCACGAAGCACCAGGACTGCACGAATGCTGGGGTGATGAATTTGAAGCCCTGTACGCCAAATACGAACAGGAAGGACGCGCCCGTAAAACAGTAAAGGCACAGGATCTCTGGTTTGCCATCCTCGATGCGCAAATAGAAACCGGTAACCCCTACCTGCTGTATAAAGATGCTGCCAACCGCAAATCCAACCAGCAAAACCTGGGTACCATCAAGAGTTCCAACCTCTGCACGGAAATCATCGAGTATACTGATGCAGATGAAGTGGCCGTTTGTAACCTGGCCTCCCTGGCGCTGCCCCGCTTTGTAATTGATGGTAAATTTGATCACCAGAAATTATTCGAGGTAACCTACCAGGCTACCCTGAACCTCAACAAGATCATCGATAACAACTACTACCCTATCGAAGAGGCCAGACGCAGCAACATGCGCCACCGCCCTGTAGGACTGGGTGTACAAGGTCTTGCTGATGCGTTTATCCTGATGCGTTATCCATTTGAAAGCGACGAAGCTAAAAAACTGAACAGCGAAATATTTGAAACTATTTACTTCGCAGGGTTAACCGCTTCCAACGATCTCGCAAAAGTAGACGGCGCCTACGAAACCTTTAAAGGCTCCCCTGCCTCCAAAGGTATCCTCCAGTTTGATATGTGGGATGTGAAACCTTCCGCACGCTGGGACTGGGAAAGCCTGAAAAAATCTATCGTGAAAGATGGTATCCGCAACTCCCTGTTGCTGGCGCCAATGCCTACCGCTTCCACTTCACAAATCCTCGGTAACAACGAGTGCTTTGAACCATACACTTCCAACATCTACACCCGTCGTGTACTGAGCGGTGAGTTTGTGGTGGTAAACAAACACCTGCTAAAAGACCTGGTAGAACTGGGACTGTGGGATAATGATATGAAAACAAAGATTATTTCACACAATGGTTCTATCCAGAACATTGCTGAAATACCTGCAAATATTAAAGAACTGTACAAAACAGTTTGGGAAATCAAACAACGTAACCTCATTGATATGGCGGCTGACCGCGGAGCTTTCATCTGCCAGTCACAATCACTGAACCTGTTCGTTGACACACCTACTACCGGTAAACTTACCTCCATGCACTTCTACGCCTGGAAGAAAGGTCTGAAAACCGGTATGTATTACCTGCGTACTCAGGCAGCCACTCAGGCCGTTCAGTTTACTGTAGAGAAACAAGGCGGTCAGCAAATCCAGCCAGTAGTTGCTACCGGCGGCGACAGCGCGGCAGAAGAAATGGTGGTGGGTGCAGTTTGCACCATGGAAGAAGGTTGCGTTACCTGCAGTGCATAAGGGTTTATGTAAGTATAAATGCGAATCCCTGGTCAAATGGCCAGGGATTTTTTTGTGCAATAACTTTACCTAATACCTTTTCCCCGGCTTCGTGGTACAAAACTCCTTACGCGCAATTTGTTTAATAAACGTTTCAGGCGTGGTTCCCAGGTAGTACTGAAAATCTTTGATCAGGTGACTCTGATCATGATACCCAAAGTCGTGGATCAGATCAAACCAGTCGATCGAATCCGCAGTATTATGTTCTATGCTGCTGATCACCTGCTTGAAGCGCAGAAACCGCAGCATTTCTTTGGGGGAATAACCAACATATTTCTTAAACCGCATCTGCACCGTACGTTCGGAGAGGTCTGCATCTGCAGCAATGGCTTTCGCCGGCTGGATAAGCGGATCATTAAAATAATCAGCGCCGTTTAAAAGCGGCAGCGCCCCTTCCTCCGCCGCATGCGTAGCGGTGGAGATATAATCCTTTAGAATGTCTACTCTTTCTGCTGAAGAAGGCGTTCTTTTCAATACTTCCCATAATTCATGTGCAGATGCCTGCTCCATAAAATCACCGGGGTGATGGAGCTGTTCACTATTCAGTGCATCTACCGGCACCTGGAACAGCCGGTAAAAACCATCCAGGTTGAATACCACGGCCAACAGGTCTGTTTCCGGCAGCAATTCGTAGTTCAACATCTTCCTTAAAGGGCCTAAAACAGCCACTTTATCTATCTGCATATCATCCAGCTCGGCGGCGGCAAAAGAGAACCTGACAGGGGCGCCAAAATTGAACAGCCACATCATTTCATAGTTGGGCGACAGGTGCGCGGTAGTGGTAACGAAATCCCGGCCGGATTGCATCACGTAAAAATGCTTCACGATATCCGACAATGGCGGCGAAACTTCGAAATGTGTACCTGCTAATGCCATAAGGAGCGGTTAATTTTCTTCATCCAGATCGTGTGCCTTGAATCCCCATTCCGTCAGTAAAGTCTGATACTGTTCTTCCGGCAATCCCTGTTTATTGTAATGCCCTGCAATGGTTTTCTGACGCATGGCCTCATAAATACTCACTGCGCAGGCTACCGAAATATTCAGGGAGCGGATAATACCCATCTGGGGAATAATAAAATTCCCGTCTGCCATTGCCCTGGTGGCATCGCTCACGCCGTTCTGTTCATTCCCAAAAACCAATGCTACAGAGCCACTGAAATCAATATCATAAAGACTCACCGCATCTGCGGCGAGATGTGTCGTTAATATTTTGTCATATTTGCTGCGCAATACGGCAAAACAATCTGCCGCATTATCAAAATCATGTATGGTGAGCCACTGTTTGGCACTGCTACTGCTTCTGTGGCCCCAGTTCTTTATCCGCGGCGCTTTTGATGTGATGATATAAATATCCTGTATTCCTACGGCATCGCATGTACGCATCACCGCCGACACATTATGAGGGTCCTGTACATCCTCCAGCACTACGGTTAAATTAGCCTGCCGTTTGCCCAATACAGATAATAATTTTTCTCTTCTTTCCGGTGTCATACGCTGATTATTGCCGCTAAAATACGAAATAGTGCAGAGATGGTCCTGCACCCACATTTCCTCGTTTACACATTATGCTTATCTTCACCCCCAAAATATAGATAACCTATGCTCAAAAAGATCCTGAAAATTGTGGGTATCACAATGGTGGTCTTGATACTGGCCGCTATTGCCATCCCCTATTTCTTTAAAGACAAAATAATAGCGAAAGTAAAAACAGAACTGAATAAAAAGCTGACCGCCAAAGTAGATTTTAAAGATGTGGATATCAGCTTATTCCGCCACTTCCCCCGGCTGGCCGTTGGTCTGGAAGACCTGCAGGTGATCGGCACCGGCGAATTTGCTGCCGATACCCTTCTTTCTGTAAAACAGATAGACATAGCCCTCAACCTGATGAGTGTGATCAAGGGAGATAAAATGGACATCTACAACATTGCACTCTTACAGCCACGCATACACGCTATTGTTAATAAAGATGGCGTACCCAACTGGGATATCATGAAGCCTGATACCGCCGCCGTAAGTCCTGCCGACACCGGCAAAAGCAGCTTCTCCCTCAGTTTACAGCAATATAAAATTGAAGATGCCTGGGTGAATTACGACGACCGCCAGGGCAACATGGAATTACTCGTTACAGGCCTGAACCACCAGGGCAAGGGCGACTTTACACAAGACCAGTTCCTCCTGCAAACCAGTACCACAGCCGGCGGCATTACCTTCCGGTATGGCCTCGTTCCTTATTTGTCGCAGGTAAAAACCACCCTGGATGCCGCTATCCAGGTGGATAATAACACCAACACCTATACGTTTAAAGATGGCAAAGCCTCTCTCAACAACCTGGAACTGGCGCTGCAAGGGTTCTTTAAGCTGGTAAATGATTCCACCTATGGTATGGATATGAGCTTTAAAGCGCCTTCCACCAATTTTAAAGACCTGTTGTCTTTAATACCTGCGGTATATAAAACAGATTTCGATAAGATAAAAACCAGTGGTACCGCCGCTTTTGGCGGGTTCGTAAAAGGCAATTATTCTCCTGTGCAAATGCCTGCGTTTGGACTGGACCTGGCCGTAAAAGATGGTTTCTTCCAATATCCTGATCTTCCAAAACCGGTAAAAAATATCCAGATTGCCATGAAGATCAGCAATCCCGATGGTGTACCGGATCATACCGTGATAGATATGCCCACCGGCCACCTGGAAATGGATAACACGCCGCTGGACCTGCGCATGCTCATTAAAACACCGGTATCTGATATGTATGTAGACGCTGCTGCCAAAGGCAAACTGGATCTTTCTAAAATCACCCAGTTTGTAAAACTCGAAGCCGGCACCAATTTATCCGGCCTGCTGGATGCCGACATCAGCGCCAAAGGCAACATGAGCGCTATCGAAAAACAACAGTACGATCGCTTCTATGCCGCCGGCACACTGCAACTGAGCAATATGCTCTACAAAAGCAAAGATTACCCCGATGGTGTAAAAGTGAATAATCTCTTCTTGCAGTTCAACCCTAAAAACGTAACGGTGAAAGACCTTAACGGTCAATACCTGGGTACCAACTTTGAAGCCAACGGAGAAGTGAATAACCTGCTCGCCTATACGTTTAAAAACGAGCCGCTGGACGGACAAATGAATTTCAAAGCAGATGAAATCAACCTCGACAAATGGATGGGTACCACCAGCACCACTTCCACCGATCCCGCCACTGCAAAAAAGGATTCCGCTGCCGCTACCCCATTTGCCGTACCAGCTAACCTGAACTTAGGATTGCAGGCCAATGTGAATAAGATCCACTACGATAAAGCCGATCTTACCAATGTATCCGGCAAGCTGCTGGTAAAAGATGAAACAGTAACCATGCAGCAGTTGAAAGCCAATGCCCTGCAGGGTACTATGGAAATAAACGGCAGCTACAGCACCAAAGCCAGCAAAACAAATCCCGATATCAACCTGGCCTACGACGTGCAAAACCTGGATGTGCAACAAACATTCAACACCTTCAATACCGTACAGAAATTAATGCCAATCGGCAAATTCCTTTCCGGTAAAATTACCTCGCAGTTAACGATGCATGGTAAACTGGGAAAGGATATGTCGCCCGATCTGAGTACGCTTACGGGAGATGGCAACCTGCTGCTTGTACAAGGATTCCTGAAACAGTTTGCCCCAATTGACCAGCTGGCCAACACCCTTAATGTAACACAGCTGAAAGATCTTTCGCTGCGTGACATTAAAAACTATTTCTCTTTTGAAAACGGACGTGTTAAAGTAAACCCGTTCAAAGTAACGGTGAATGGTATACGAATGGATATCGCCGGTTCGCACGGCTTTGACCAGTCGCTCGATTACACACTGCAGCTGGCACTGCCACGCAGCATGATGGGCACTGCCGGCAACACGCTGGTGAACAACCTGGCGTCGCAGGCACAAAGCAAAGGCATCCCCATTAACCTGGGCGACAGCGTTCACCTGCAGGTATTAATGGCCGGAAACATTCTCAAGCCGAGCGTAAAAACCGACCTGCGTGAAACGGCTAACAACCTCAAATCACAGGCAACAGAACTGGTAAAGAACAAGATCGACACCGTAAAAAATACGGTAAAGGATAGTCTTAACCAGATCAAAAATACCGCTGTCAATTCCCTGAAAAATCAACTCAAAGATCAACTCAGCGGAAAGAAGGATTCTACCAAACCCGCCACGGGCAAACCACTGGACAACGTAGGCAAACAAGCCGGCGAATCCGTGAAAAACACGCTGAACGGCCTGTTCGGCAAGAAGAAACCGGCGGCGGATACCACGAAGCACTGACGCGGAGGTTGTCTTTCCCGCTGATTACGCTGATTTTACTGATTACTTTGATTTTACTTTTTGGATTTTATAAAGGATTTGGGGAGATGTAAGCGGATATTTTCGCTTATATCTCCCCAAATCCTTTATAAAATCAAAAAAGTAAAATCCTTTATAAAATCAAAAAAGTAAAATCAAAGTAATCAACAAAATCAGCGTAATCAGCGGGAAAGACAAAATCCGCCTTTTTTACGTAACTTATGGTAACCAAAACCCCGGACCATGTGGTTACGTTTCTTACATTCCACTTATTGTAATCCAGCTATTTTTGCGGGCATCATCTTTTATCTCATGGGGTATTTCATACACCGTTTCCCGCCTAAAAGCCCCAAATCCTGGTATGGTTACCGCAGCGTATTGTCTACCAAAACGCCTGAAATGTGGCGCTCTGCCAATGAATATGCCGCATATATTTCGCGGCGTGTGGGCGTGATACTGGTGGTTAGCGGCGTTGCATGCGCGCTTCTTTTTCAGCGTCAGTCCGATTGGTTCTGGTATATCACGGTGGGCGCTGTAGTAGCAGGGACTATGTACCTGGTAGGAGATACTGAATGGGAATTAACCCGTCACTTCGACAAAGACGGCAAACGTATCCTTCCGGAATAAAACAAAGAAGGCGCTGCTTTCGCAACGCCTCTTCGTGTATGTACAATTATAAACCCTTCTCTTTTTATTACAATCTGCCCTGCACATCGTGCTCCGGTACAGACTGATAATTCTCTTTCATCTTACGGAGCTTCTCTTTGCCGTAAGCCAAACGGGTGATCACCACGTACAGCACCGGCACTATAAAGATAGCCAGGAAGGTGGCGGTAAACATACCACCCAATACGGTCCAGCCCATTGTTTTACGCGCTTCCGCACCTGCGCCGGATGAAAATACCAGCGGCAGGATACCCAGCAGGAAGGCCAGGGAAGTCATGATAATAGGGCGTAAACGCAGCTTCGCTGCTTCCACCGCCGCTGTTACCAGGTCCATGCCCTTATCCACACGCTCCTTCGCAAATTCCACGATCAGGATCGCATTCTTGGCCGACAAACCGATCAGCGTGATCAAACCGATCTGTGCGTATACGTTGTTGCTCAGCTTCGGCAGGAAGGTAAGCACCGTAATGGCCCCAAAGGCGCCAATAGGCACCGCCAGGAGTACCGAGAATGGTACCGACCAGCTCTCATACAATGCGGCCAGGAACAGGAACACAAAGATGATAGACAGCGCAAAGATGTACACCGTTTTGGAACCCGACAGGAGTTCCTCGCGGCTCAAACCGGAGAACTCATAACCATATCCATCCGGCAGGGTTTGCGCCGCCACTTCTTTCAGCGCATTGATGGCGTCACCACTACTGTATCCCGGAGCCGGGTTACCATTTATTTCCGCAGAGCGGAACAGGTTATAGTGTGAAATTACCGGGGCACTTTCTATCACCTTATAAGAAGTAAGAGAACTCAGTGGCACCATAGAACCGGCTGCATTGCGTACAAATAACTGGCTCAGGTTTTTGATATCTCCACGATAACTGGAATCCGCCTGCGTTACCACGCGGAAGTTACGGCCATAGATGGTGAAGTCGTTGATATAAGCACTACCCATGTATGTTTGCAATGCAGTAGCAATATCAGATATCTTCACCCCCATTTTCTTCGCCTTCTCACGGTCGATGTCCAGCTGGTAGCCGGGCGTGCGTGCGGTGAAGAAGGAGAATGCCTTGGCTATTTCAGGGCGTTTGTTGGCGGCAGCCAGGAAGTTCTGTAATACCCCTTCAAACGCTTTCACTTCGCCGCTTCCTTTTTGCTCCAGTATAAATGAGAACCCTGCGGTAGATCCCAGACCCGGAATGGCCGGAGGCGGAATTACCACTACGTTTGCTTCTTTGTATTTCGATAGCTTTTTCTGCAGTGCAGCTACCAGTCCGAAAACCTGCAGGGAATCCGGCTTGCGTTCATCCCAGGGCTTCAGCTGACAAAAGATAGTCGCACTGTTTGATTTAGTGGCAAAGTTTACCACGTTCAAACCGCCGAGCGCTGCATAGTGGGCAATACCTTCGGTGTTGTCCAGGTCTTTCATCATTTGCTGCATGACAGCCAGCGTACGTTCTGTAGAAGAAGATTCGGGCAAATCGAAGGTGATGTAAATACGTCCGTCATCTTCTGTAGGAATGAACCCGGTGGGCTTCGCTTTGAATAACATCATTGTTCCCACAAAAATGCAGATCAGGATGACAACTACAAAGCGGAAGTAGCGGATACTTTTCTTAACCCCCATGGAATAACGGGAAGTAGTATGCCCGAACCAGCGGTTGAATTTAAAGAAGAACTTGTTCAGACCTTTTGAATCTTTATCCAGGTGCATTGGTTTCAGCAACAGGATACACAACGCCGGTGTTAATGACAAGGCTACAAAAGCAGAGATCATTACCGAGATGGCGATGGTGATCGCAAACTGCTGATACAGGCGGCCTACGATACCAGGTATAAACCCTACCGGCACAAACACCGCCGCGAGGATCAGTGCAATCGCAATTACCGGCCCGGATATTTCCTTCATGGCCATTGCAGTAGCGTCTCTCGGCGACATTTTCTCATGGTCAATATTATGCTGCACTGCTTCCACCACCACAATGGCATCATCCACCACGATACCAATGGCCAGTACGAAACCGAACAAAGTAAGGGTGTTGATGGTAAATCCAAGCGGGATGAAGAAGATAAATGTGGCGATAATGGATACCGGGATAGCCAATACCGGGATCAGGGTAGCGCGCCAGCTCTGTAAGAACAGGAACACCACGATCACTACCAGTATCAGCGCTTCCACGAGTGTGTGCAATACTTCCTCTATGGATACTTTTACTACAGATACGGATTCAAATGGCACTACATATTCCACATCGTTTGGAAACTGCTTCTTCAGTTCTTCCATTGCTGCCGTAACATTCTTCGCTGTTTCAATCGCATTGCTTCCCGGCGCCTGGTAAACCAGCAGGTAGGCTGCACGCTTGCCATCCACAAAGTTGTTACCCGCGTAGTTGAATTTGCCTAACTGCACACGGGCTACATCTTTCAGGTATACCAGCGTTCCGTCTGACGGACGTGTTTTAATGATCACATTTCCAAATTCCTCAGGGGTGGATAAACGTCCTTTGGTGAAGATGTTGTATTCAAAGGTTTGCCCGGTTTGTTGCGGCGGCGCACCCACGGAACCTGCGGTGATCTGCGCATTCTGTTCTGCCAGCGCTGCGCGTATATCCTCGGCAGTTACGCCCATTTCTGCGAGCTTATCGGGCTTCAGCCAGATACGCATACTGAAATCATCTGCACGGGTAAAGATATCACCCACACCTTTGGCCCTGAGCAACGCATCTTTTACATATACGTTGGTGTAGTTATCCAGGAAGGTAATATCGTGTGTGCCTTTGGGTGAGTACAAAGCTACCAGCATGAGAATGCTGGGATTACGCTTTCTAACGGTTAAGCCCAAACGCTGTACTTCCTGTGGCAGGGTAGGCTGCGCAATACCCACGCGGTTTTGCACATCCAGTGCGGCGATGTTGATGTCGGTACCTACTTCAAAGTTTACCGTCATACTCATCTGACCACTGCTGGTGTTGTTGGTGTTGATATAGGTCATGCCCGGCGTACCATTTACCTGTACTTCCACGGGCGTGGCCACGGTTTGTTCTACCGTTTGCGCATCCGCACCGGTATAGGTACCTGTTACCTGCACAGTGGGGGGTGAAATTTCCGGATACTGGCCAATGGCCAGGTTCATCATCGCCAATATCCCCACCAGCACCAGTACTATAGATATTACTATAGCCGTTACGGGTCGTTTTATAAAAGTATCTGCAATCATGATCTTCTGCTGTTGATTCTACTGATAAACTATTTCTTCGCAGGCGCGCCTGTTGGTGCGGCTGGTATTCCTATCTGTATCTTGCCGCCATCACGTAAACGCTGGAAGCCTTCTGTAATCACTTTATCGCCGGCCTGTATACCGTCCATGATCACGATCCTGTCGCCGATTCTTGGTCCGAGATGTACTTTTTGCTGGGCTGCCACAGAATCTTTTGCGATGAATACAAAGTATTCACCCATCTGCTCGGTGATCGCTTTGTAAGGAATGATCAGCCTTTCGCCGGATTGTTCGTTCAACACACGCAACACGCAGCTCATACCATCTTTCAGGCGGTCGTCGGGGTTACTGAATTCGATACGCACGCGAATAGTACCGGTCTGGTTATCCACGCCGCGGTCGATAGCCAGGATCTTACCGGCATGAACGAACTCTGTGCCATCGGACAATTGCAACCGGAAGGTGGAGTCGCTGGCTTTACTGCCCTGCATGGCGGCAAAACGGGAGATATCATTTTCTGTTACCACGAAATCAACACCTATCGGGTTTTCGCTGGAGATGGTATTCAGGAGGGTTGTACCGGGGCTCACCTGTGCGCCCAGCTTTACCTGTGAGATACCGATACGCCCGGTAAACGGCGCTTTGATCAGGGAATAATCCAGGTCGGTACGCACAGCAGACAGGTTGGCTTCTGCGGCAGCCAGCTGGCTGCGGGAAGTTTCCAGCGTCGCTTTCGCGTTATCGAGTATCTGACGGGCCACCGCATCCTGCTCTGCCAGTCGCTGGTAACGGTCGTCATCTTTTTTTGCTCTCTCAAAGGTGGCTCTTGCGCTGGCCACATTTGCCTGCGCCTGCAGATAAGCCGCTTCATATTTACGGCGGTCTATTTCATACAGGGTCTTTCCTTTCTGCACCACTTCACCTTCTTTAAAAAAGATCCCGGTAATAAACCCTGACACCTGGGAACGCAGTTCCACCTGGTTCAACGCTACTACTGTGGCGGGATATTTATCGTAATAAACGGCCGGTGCTACGGATGCCTCCGCAATATTTACCGGTGTAGGGGGCACAGCAGGCGCTCCTTTCTGGGCAGGACCTTTACAGGCAGTAAAGCCCAGGATACTGGCAGCGCTGATTAAGACAATGTTGTTCATTTTTTTCATATCCGTTCCGGTTACCATTTAATAATTAGCGGTTAAGGTTCCTAATGCTTTTTGCAGGTCTATCCGGCTGGACAGCACCTGGTACATGGAATTATAAAAATTCAGTTGCGCAGTGCGCAGTTCTGTTTCAGACACCAGTACATCGAGGTAAGTTTTAATTCCTTCTTTATACTGCAGTTGTAACATATCGTATACATCCTGTGCCATCTGTACATTTTCTTTCAATGTGAGATAGTCGTTATAATTACTTTTATATGCAGCCATTGCCTGTGCGTACTGCGAATTGATCTGGCTTCTTAAAGCCGCGAAATCCCATTGTGTACGCTGGATCTGGAGTTCTGCCATGCGAATGTTATGCACTCTTTTTCCTCCCTGGAAAATGGGTAAGGATAATTTCAATCCAAGTAAAGAGTTGGGGAAATTCTCACTGTATAACTTGCCAAATTGCTCATTCTGGTAAGCAAAAGAGTAGTTAATAAAAGCAGATACGGTGGGCAGGTAACTCCATTTATTGTATTTCAGGTTAGCCTGCAGTAAGCTTTGCTGTGTTTCGAGTAACTGGTATTCAATGCGGTTTTTATAATCGGCCGTCAACAGGGTGTCCGCGCCGGTTACCTCTGCTGCTACGGAAGCGGAATCCTCCGTCAGCGGCACATCGCCGCCGTTCAGCGGATATCCCATCAGTTCCTTCAGGTAAGCCTGTTTGGAGATGAGCAGTTCACGCGCGGCCTTTTGTTGTGCGCGGGCATTGTTCAGTGAAATGGTAGCGCGCTTGGCATCCGTTTTATCCACAATACCGCTGGCGTATTGGTTATTCGCGTCTCTGAGGCTGCGTTCCAGGCGGATAATGTCTTCACTCAATACCTTGATCTGCTGTGTAGTGAGGAGTACGTCGTAGTAAGCCTTGCTCACATCTGCCACCAGGTCTATCTGGTTGCGTGCTGTGGTCTGATGGCTTTGTTTCCGTACATCCCTTGCCGTATTGGTGGCCAGTAAGAGATCGCGGGTAAAGAGGTTCTGATTCAGTCCGAACTGCGCGGTAGAAGTATTGGCCACGCCTACTTTGGTAGGATTACCACCAAAAATGGAAGTGGGCAGTTCCAGGTAATGCTGGATATTATAATCCAGGTTGATCTGTGGATACCAGTCGGCCAGCTTACTTTTCACTGTTCTGTCGGTAATCGCTTCATCGATGCGCGATTGCCTGATGACCGGCTGATGGGAAAGGGCATACCGCACACATTCCTGCAGGGTAGCGCTGGTTAACAGAGAGTCCGTAGATTGCTGTGCAAATACCTGCGGGGATATAAATAATCCGCACGCCACAGCTAACAAATAAAATGCTCTTTTCATAAAAGGCTTTTGACATTCAGTTCATCATTGTACCAATCGAAAGAAAATAATGTATACCAGCAAGCGGTTGATTTCTTTCATGGCATGGCATTATCATCCCGTATTTGTTGCAGCGCTGTACGCACTCCAACATTTTTAATTGCCGCAAAAACATGTTAAGCTGTAATCATTACAGCAAACAGGTAGGTCGATAAGAGAGTTGCGAATTCAAAATCATCTGAAACTTTATCAGCACGGTTTCCAGGATGGTTTCAGGTATCTGAATACAACGTATAACAGCGAAGTAGGTGAACAACAAAATGATTCTGTTGCTTAGGTAAAACGAATTCGGGCGCTAAGATAACGCTATGAAAACGAAAATCCACCCTTTTGGGTGGATTTTAACAATTAAGTGAAAATCAGTTCCGGTCATCCTTTATTACGACCGCTGACAATATGTTTCTCTGCGTGATAAGATGATCTTACTAACGGTCCTGACTCTACGTAGTCAAGTCCCATATTGTAACCTATCTCACGTAATTCGGCAAATTCATCAGGATGCACGAAGCGGGCAACAGGCAGGTGTTTTGGAGTAGGCTGGAGATACTGGCCCAGCGTTACCACATCACAACCGTTGTCGTACAGGTCCTGCATGGCCTGTACCACTTCTTCTTTTGTTTCGCCCAAACCGAGCATGATACCGCTTTTCGTGCGCATGCCACCTTCTTTCAGGCGACGGATCACTTCCAGGCTACGGTGATATTTGGCTTGTATCCTTACCTGTTTGGTTAAACGTTCTACAGTTTCCAGGTTATGTGATACAATTTCGGGCGCCACATCGATAATGCGCTGGAGATTTTCCCATTGGCCGCGGAAGTCCGGGATAAGGGTTTCCATGGTGGTTTCCGGGTTCAATGCCCTTACGGCATTGATGGTGTTGGCCCAGATAATGGAACCGCCATCTTTCAGTTCATCCCTGTCCACAGAGGTGATAACGGCATGTTTTACTTTCATCAGGTAAATGGCTTCGGCCACACGCTGTGGTTCATCAAAATCCACTGCCTCCGGCCGACCGGTGGCTACGGCGCAAAAACCGCAGCTACGGGTACAGATATTTCCCAGGATCATGAAAGTAGCGGTACCGGCTCCCCAGCACTCGCCCATATTAGGGCAGTTACCACTTTCGCAGATCGTATGTAATTTATGGGTATCTACCAGGTTTCTAACCTGTTTATAATTCTCGCCTATGGGTAATTTAACGCGCAGCCAGTCTGGCTTTTTTACTCTTGTTGTAGCCGGTTCGGCGGCTATTACGGGTAGTTCTTGCATCGCTTATTCCTTTCTTTAGAAGAGCAAAGTTAATACTTATCTCTTATTCCAGCGCTTCCCGAATTGGATGCTGATATATGCATTAAAAAAGAACTGTTTATTTGGGTCAACGCCATCCACTATCACCATAATAGGGATCTTTTTTGTGTAATATTCAGCATTTACCCCTACTTCCAGGGCGCTCACCACCTCGTTAAAATGGGCCCAGTCGAACCGCATGCCCAATTTGGCATGTAAACCCGGTACCACACTGAGGTTATTCCAGCCCTTACCAAAGCCGCCGGCGCCATTGATCTGTTCCTTATGCAGGAAAAGGTCTGCCGTTTCCGGGCTGTATTTGATATCCACATTCTCGCCGTTTTCGTCCTGTACGTTCAGGTAATAAGGTTTCAACAGCCCCAGGGATACGCCTCCGTAATAGATGGCGTCTACTTCTACCCCGTTTTTATTGGCTTTGCCACCGATCAGATACCGCTGACCCACGCCCAGCTTAGCCTGGTAGAAATTATTCTGTTTACCGTATATAAATGGACGCTGGGTAAAGGCATAACCGCTGTTGTTCTTTACTTCCTTGTGACTTTTCTTCTCTCCAAACTCAAACTGGAAATAATTCACCTTTTTCCTGGTTTTCCGGTATCCCAGTTCCGCAAAGCCGGACCAGCCGTCGGTATTCAGCCGGGCACCCGCGGAAAAGTCGCGCTGGAAAACGTTTTCCCCTTCTTCCTGTTCACGGAAAATGGAGATCTTCTTCAGCTTACGCTGTTCCTTGTCGCTCTTCTTATTAGTGCTTTGCTGCTGCCGTGAGGTGGATTGCGCAAACAAGCCGCCGGATATTGTTGCCAAAAACAGGATTAAGTATATTTTTTTCACAGTGGGCTATTGTTATAATAATTAAACGCTTGAACAAAGGTATTGTTATGTATATATTACAAACGTAGCTAATTTTTTTTTAGTTTACCAGGGCCTTCACTGCCAGGGAATACACTTATAATAAAAATACATTTAATTTTACGGATTGATCATTTAAAAAGATATCATGCAAACAGCATCTATTATCTATACCGGCGAACTTCGTACAACCGCCACCCACCTGCAATCAGGCACTGTTATCGAAACAGATGCCCCTGTTGATAACCGTGGTAAAGGAGAAAGATTTTCCCCGACCGACCTGGTGGCTACCGCCCTCGGTTCCTGCATGCTCAGCATCATGGGCATTAAGGCGCTGGATAATAACTGGGCTATTGAAGGCACCAAAGTAAGCGTTCAGAAAATAATGGGCTCAGATCCCCGCCGCATTACCGGCGTAACCATCGTATTCGACTTCCCCGCCGGCCATGGCTTCGGTGAAAAGGAAAGAACCATCCTGGAAAGAGCTGCCCTCACCTGCCCGGTGGCCAAGAGCGTGCACCCGGATATTGTGCAGGACGTAACCTTTAACTGGTAAAGCGGAGAATCGCCTTCGGCGATTGTAAATTGTCTTGGAGCAGGATTACGCTGATTATACTGATTGGCTTGATTTTTACTTTTAGATTTTAAAAAGATTAAAGGGAGATAGAAACGGATATACCCGCTTTTATCTCCCTTCATCTTTTTAAAATCCAAAAAAATCCAAAAAGTAAAAATCAAGCCAATCAGTATAATCAGCGTAATCCTGCTCCAAGACAATTTCCGCATCGCCGAAGGCGAGGCGCCCTCCTCACACCCCCGCGATGATCTTCGCTCCTATGGCGCAATGCAGGCACTTCTTCTCGTCGCAGTAGTGTTGCTTCAGCTGCAACAGGGCTTGCGATTCCATAGCGCTTTCCTGGGTTACGCCCAGCCGGCTCCAGCTGTTGGTGATGTGGTTCTTTTCCGGCGGCAGCTGTTGCAGGAAATGCAACGCTTTTTCCTGGTAATATTTCCCGTTCTTATCCTGTCCGTACAGGAACAGCAATGGCAATACCGTGTTGATCAGGATGCCCTGCACCGCCTGTTTTCCCGGCCGTTGTGTGCGGGCCACGGAGTGTCCGAAGCGGTAGTGCGTATGCCAGTACGCCGACGGCTGTACGAAGAACAGCTGTTCCAGCGCTGTTACGTCGGGGGCTTCCAGTATGCGGGAAAACAGGTGGGGAGATTGCTGCAAAAGCGCCGCAAAAGTGGCCAGCCGCATGGTAGGAAAGGCGGCAGGCCGCATCCGCAGCCAGTTCCATTGGTGAGCGGCCATAGGGCTTAGCCGGAACTTGTGTTGCAGGTGCCCGTAAACATCCTGTAACTGCAACGCATATCCGTCTGTTTGGGGCGCTTCCAGCATACCTGCCTGGCCAAACAGCAGGGCCTCCAGCTGAAGCAACAGGTGCCGGTACCGCATCAGCATTTTGTAGGGCAGCGACTGTGCCACCTGCAGGAATGGTAAGGTATTTACGGGCGTGCCATAACTTTGCGCTACCGCCCAGTAACACACCTCTTCCCAGTTGTAGCGATTATGCTGCAGCCAGGCCCGCAGGCTGCCGATCTTACGTTCCCAGCGCTCTGCCAGCAAGCGTTCCTTCCAGCTGAGCCAGATGAGGGGCGGCACCCGCGCAGCATGCGGGGCACAGGGAACAAAAGGCGACAACCGCCGAAGCTCCTCATACCGCTGCAGGAGCAACTTGGGAATATGCTGTTGCAATTCCAGGCAGGGCGCCTCGCCCATTCCTACGGCGGGCATATCGTGTACAAACACCACATGCAGGATAATTCGCCCGTATTGCGGATTATGCTGGTGCCCATGCCGGAACCAGTCGGATGTACGCAGGTGCAGCTCCACCTGGCCTACCCATAAAGTAGCCCCGATCCTGATTTTTGCGGCCGAAAAATCCGGCCCGCCATTGTGGTTGTGACTACCGGGAAACAAGACCTGTACTGATTCTCCGCCGGTAGTGGTTAGATGATCCTGCTTAAATAGCCGGAATGCCCAGATATGCTGGAACAGCTCTTCTGAGAGCAACGGGTTAACAAACATAAGAGATATGGTTGGGTACAAAATAATATCATCCAAAGGTAATAAAACATCGATTAATAAATAAAATTCAACTCCAATTTGGAAATCTGCTCAAAGTCATATTACCTTTGCGCCAGTTCTTACACATCACTTATCCAGAAAGGCGGAGGGACTTGGCCCTGCGATGCCTTAGCAACCTTTCCTGATTATTATGATCAGGAAAAAGGTGCTAATTCCTGCCCCGGTGCGAATCGGGGAAAGATAAGTTGGCAGAGATAATACTTCACAGAGATATATAACTTTCTAAAGGAGCTCTTCCAACAAACGGGAGAGCTTTTTTTATGCCCCTTCCCCACCCTTTTCATGGATTTGTTGTTGTTTAAGTTGATCTTTAATGATATCGTTGCAGTTGGCAATTGTGCACATTGAACATCATTAAAAATAATTTATAACATGAAAACAGCTACACAACTGATTCATAGCATCCCGGTAGACGAACTGACAGGCGCCATTTCTGTGCCTATCTATCAAACGTCCACCTTTGTGCAGGAATCACCCGGCATCAATAAAGGCTTTGAGTTTTCGCGGGCGAACAACCCCACGAGAAAAGTGCTGGAAGACCTTATCTGCAACCTGGAAGAAGGGTTTGCCGGATTTGCGTTTGCCAGCGGTATGTCGGCCATAGATGCGGTGCTGAAGCTGTTAAAGACCGGCGATGAGATCATGGCCGTGGAAGACACCTACGGTGGCATCTTCCAGATCTTTAATCACATGTTTGAACGCTTTGGCATCAAAGTGAATTTTGTAGATACCAGCAACCTCGATAAAGTACTGGCCGCCATCACGCCCAATACAAGGATCATCTGGCTGGAATCCCCTACCAATCCTACTTTGCGCGTATCTGATATTAAATCTATCAGCAAAATTGCTAAACAACATAACATCCTGCTGGCGGTAGACAATACCTTCAGCACACCATTACTGCAACAGCCGCTGACACTGGGCGCCGACCTCGTTATCCACAGCGCTTCCAAATACCTCGCAGGACACTGTGACGTAATTGCCGGCCTCGTAGTCGTAAACTCAAAAACACTGGCAGACCAGATCCGGTATAACCAGAATATTTCCGGCAGTATCCTCAGCCCGTTTGAAGCATGGCTCACCATACGCGGTATTGAAACATTATACCTGCGCCTGGAAAAACAATGCAGCAACGCCAACGCCATCGCCAATTGGCTGGCCACACATCCCGCTGTGGATAAAGTATTTTATCCCGGACTGGCTACTCATAAAAATCATCACATTGCCCGTAAACAACAAAAAAATTACGGCGCACTGGTAAGCTTTTCCCTGAAAAGCGACAATATCAAAAACGCTATACGTATCGTAAACGCCACCAAATTATTTAAGCTGGCAGAAAGCTTTGGCGGCGTGAAAAGCATGCTGGCCCATCCGGCCACCATGACGCATCGTACCATACCGGAAGAATTCCGGAGAAAAACAGGTCTGCAGGACTCCTGCATCCGTTTATCAGTAGGCATCGAAGATGCTGATGACCTGATCAACGACCTGAAACAGGCGCTGGATAAATTAAACCATCCGGCCGGCAAGCAAATTACTGTTTTACAATAGCCGTCAGCGGTTAGCACACCACTTTCAATGTTCAGAACCTGATCATCTCTGTGCAGCGAAAGACTGACCCCTACGGCGGAAAGCTCAAAAAAAAGTATGGAAAACAAGATCATCAATTTAGGCATTTTCGGATTTGGCGTCGTAGGACAAGGACTCTATGAAGTTTTGAACAGAACAAAAGGTATTAATGCACGGATCAAAAAAATCTGTATTAAAGACCCCAATAAATCAAGACCTATCGATAGCAGCTACTTTACGACAGATAAAAACGACATCCTCGAAGATCCTACCATTGACGTAGTAGTGGAACTGATCAACGACACCGAAGCAGCCTTCGAAATAGTAAGCAAAGCACTCCGCAACGGCAAAGCCGTAGTAAGCGCCAGCAAACGTATGATCGCTGAAAACCTGCCCGCACTATACCAGCTGCAGGCAGAAAACAAAGTGCCATTCCTGTATGAAGCGTCCAGCTGTGCGAGTATTCCCATTATCCGCAACCTGGAAGAATATTATGATAACGACCTGCTCAATGCTGTAGAAGGTATCTGTAACGGATCTACGAATTATATTCTTACCAAAATATTTGAAGAGAACCTCAGCTTTGCCACTGCCCTGCAACAGGCACAGGACCTGGGTTTCGCGGAAACAGATCCTACACTTGATATCGAAGGATATGATCCGAAATTTAAAATAGTGATCCTGCTGCTGCACGCATTCGGCACCTTTGTGAAACCGGAAGAAGTGTTCAATTTCGGGATCCATCACCTCAATGATTTTGATATACAATTTGCCAAACAAAGAAATTGTACCATCAAACTGATTGCGCAATGCCGCCGCCAGAACGGTCACGTATTTGCGTATGTGCTGCCACACCTGATCAGGGAACACAACCTGCTTTATGATGTGTATAACGAATACAATGGTATCCTGCTGGAAAGCGCATTCACCGATAAACAATTTTTTGTAGGCAAAGGCGCAGGCGGTACGGCTACCGGCAGCGCGGTATTATCCGATATCTCTGCCCTGTTATACAACTACCGCTACGAATACAAAAAGATCAAACAAAACAATCAGCCCAACTTTACCAACGACGTAAACCTGAAAGTATACCTGCGCTACAAAACACCGGACCAGGTGGACCTGGCAGAGTTCTTCAATATCTCTGAGAAATATGAATCTACTGAATGGCGCTATGTGGTAGGTACTATTAACTTACAAAAACTGAGAGAAGCCGGCTGGCTGAAAAATAAAGATGTGAATATTCTCGTATTGGAATAAAGATAGTAATAAGCAAAAACCAATCATGAAAACGGCGCAGTTCCCTGCGCCGTTCCTCTTGCTTAAAAATTTTCCAGTTCTTCCACTACCCTGCTCACCGGTAGCCCCATTACATTATAGAAGCAACCGTTTATACTGTCTATGCCCACAGCGCCGATCCATTCCTGGATCGCATAAGCCCCGGCTTTATCAAAAGGTTTATACTTATCCACATAATAAGTGATCTGCCCGGTGGTTAACGGCTTGAAATGCACGGCCGTTGTTTTGGAAAAAGCGACTTCTTTTTCTCCCTGTTGAATAATAACGCCGGTGACTACACGATGTTCACGCCCGCTGAGGCGCGACAAAATATCAATGGCATCTTCACGGTCCTTTGGCTTGCCGATAATGTTGTTATCCAGTACCACCACTGTGTCTGCAGCGATAATGATATCGCTGGCCTCACACAGGTGCTGCACAGCGGCCGCTTTCTGCCGGGCAATATGAACCGGGATATCGGGTATGGCCAGCCCGGGAGGAAAAGTTTCTGCGGTTTCTACCACCTTCACCTGGAAAGGGATTCCGGCCTGCTCCAGCAGCTGCTTTCTGCGTGGCGACTGGGAAGCCAGGATAACGGGCGCGCGGTTATACATCTCTATAAATAAAGTTTAAAAAATATCATTGATAAAATACCGGTGAGCATAATTACCTTCACCAGGGAACTCACCTTGTGATAGTGTTCCGGCAGGCTTGCTTTTTTTAATCTCAGGTAGATATAGGCGCAGGGCACCTGCACAAACAGGAACAAATAGCCGATGGCAATATACCAGCCAAGTATCCACACCCGGATTTCCACCAGGAGGATAATAATGATCAATGCCAGCAACAGCGCATTGCAAAAGCGTTTGGCCGCCAGCACTCCCCAGGCAATGGGCAGGGTGCGGCACCCGTCTTTGCTGTCGCCCATCATATCTTCCAGGTCCTTCACAATTTCCCTGACCATAGAAATGAGGAATGCAAATAACGCATACACCCCGATGATCTGGATCAGCTTCCGTCCGGTGGGCGACAAGATGGCTTCAAAGCTATGATAGATCTGTTTTTCGTAAAAACCTACCACCACTACTGCCAGGGCAGTTAGTAATGAAATGACCACATTCCCGATGAGTACCTGTCTTTTAAAAGAAGTGGAGTAAAACCAGAGCAGCAGGGAACAGATTACCTGGGTGAAGCCGAGGTAAAACTGCTCTGTTTTCCAGGCTACCAGGAAACCCAGCGACACGCCGGCCAGGTTAAGCATGGTGTGCCAGGCCATAGCCCAGCGGCGGCTGATAATTTTGTCCAGCACCATTTTATCGGGCTTGTTGACAATATCTATGTTAATATCAAAATAGTCGTTGATGATATAACCCGCAGCTGCTACCAATATAGTAGACAGGCTTAATAAAATAAATTGAGGAACCGGCAGTGACGGCTCTTCGCCGGAGCTGCGTAAAACCGGCTCTACTACGCAATATTGCAGTAAAAACTGGGTTAGGCCAATATATATCAGGTTTGGGTACCTGATCAGTTTAAAAAATGCAGCCCAGAGCTTCATAGTTTTTCTTTTATTATTTCGATGCTATTCCTTCATCCATTAACCAATGTCCATTCAGTTTCAATACTTTTTCCATGACTTCCCTCACGCAACCGTGGCCTCCGGGCAATGGGGACACATACCTGGAAATACTTTTTATTTCGGCTGCCGCATCTGCGGGGCAGGTGGGCAAAGCCACCAGTTGCATAGGCAGATAATCCGGGATATCATCTCCCATATATAATATCTCTTCCCAGCGAAGATCATTTTCAAAAACATAATCCTGCAGCTTCTCCTGCTTATCATGTATGCCGGTGAAAATATCTTTTATACCGAGTCCCTGTAACCTGCTCACCACACTTTCTGATTTTCCCCCGGAGATGATCACCACACGATAACCTTTTTTTACCGCCAGTTGTAAAGCATAACCATCCTTGATGTTCATCCTGCGGGACATTTCACCTCCCGGCAGCAATTGCAGGGTGCCATCGGTGAGTACACCATCTACGTCCAGCACAAAGGTGGTGATAGATTTAAATAAAGCCAATACGTTCATGGGGCCAAAAATAGCCAATTACGCATTAAGAATCGCTTATTCTCTATTTATTATGGAACTGGTAAATGGCGTCAGACATCACCTGGTAAACCAGTTGCAGATAGGGGTCACCGGCCAGCAATTCGCGGTGGAGGCTCATGGTGGTTTCGTCCTGGCGCAGCGCCGGACCGGTTTGTACCGACTCTGGTGCAAACTTCTCCAGCCGGTCGAAAGTTTCCTTTATAATAGGTTGTAACAGGTTAAAGTCCAGCTGTTCTTTTTCACAATAGGCTTTTGCCTGTGCGATCAGGTGATTGGTAAAATTATTACATAATACCGCCGTGAGGTGATATTTCAGCCGTTGTTCCGAGGAAGTAATGGTAACGCTGCCGGAAATACTCTGGGCGAGAGATTGCAGTCGCCGGAGCACCTCGTCGTTGCTGGCCTCCAGCATCACCGGGATGGGCGGATAGCTCTTCACTTCCTTGCGGATCGACTGTAACGGGTATACAACCCCCGTATTAGACGATATCCGGGAGATCGCCGCCAGGGGTACAGCCCCTGCGGTATGCGCCACCATACGCTTCCCTAAGCGAAGCTGGTCGTTCAGTTCGGGGATGGCTGCATCACTTACCGCGAGCAGGTATACGTCTGCGTCCATATTTATATCCTGCAGATCGTCTGTATAATTTGCGTGGAGCATCTCTCCCAGTTCCCTGGCGTGTTCCTTGTTCCGGCTCACCACCTGTTTTACCTGGTGCCCATGAATTTTTAAGAGGTGTCCGAAACAATGCGCAACATTGCCAGTGCCAACGATAACTACATCCATTATAATTAATTTTAAAATAACAAACCGCCGGTATCCGTCTGATTCGTGCTTTCTAATATACGGGTTTTAGCGGGTCCCCGTTTTTTTCATTACATTACAACGTATTTTAACGTTTAAGAGTGCCTTATTTTTTAATTTGATGGTACTTTTATATTATTGCGGAATTCATTGCAGTAATTATTTTATAGAATTTGCGTATTTAGCAGCACAATAAAGAAGCATACATGGCAAAAAATTTAGTTATAGTTGAGTCCCCGGCGAAAGCCAAGACCATAGAAAAAATATTGGGCAAAGACTTCGAAGTCAGGTCCTGCTTCGGTCACATACGTGACCTGGAGAAGGATGACATGGGGATAGACATTGAAAATAACTTCAAGCCTAAGTATGTGATCCCGGAAGATAAGGAAAAGGTGGTGAAAGAGCTGAAGAAGATGGCGAAGGATACCGATGAGGTATGGCTGGCAACGGATGAGGACCGTGAGGGGGAGGCCATTTCCTGGCATCTGTGTGAGGTGTTGAACCTGGACCCAAAGACGACCAAACGTATCGTTTTCCATGAAATCACCAAGCCTGCTATTGAGGCTGCGGTACAACATCCGCGTCACCTGGATATGGACCGTGTAAATGCACAGCAGGCCCGCCGTATCCTGGATCGCATCGTAGGTTTTGAAATTTCCCCGGTACTGTGGCGCAAAATGAGCATGCGCAACTCCCTGTCGGCCGGACGCGTACAATCCGTAGCGGTACGGCTGATTGTAGAAAGGGAAAGAGAGATCAATACCTTTAATTCGGTGAGTACCTTCAAAGTGGAAGCTTATTTCACCGGCAAGGATATTAATGGTAAGAACATTTCCTTCAAGGCAGATGGTCCCGGTAAGTTCAAAACCGCGGAAGATGCGGAGAAATTCCTGGAACAATGTGTTGGAGCGGCTTATACCGTAAAAGACATACAGGTTAAACCAGGTAAGAAATCACCTGCAGCGCCTTTTACCACTTCCACCCTGCAGCAGGAAGCCAGCCGCAAATTAGGCTACAGCGTTTCCAAAACCATGTTGCTGGCTCAGAAGCTGTATGAAAGCGGTAATATCACCTATATGCGTACCGACTCCGTAAACCTGTCGGATACCGCTATCGGTGAAATTGAAAAAGCGATCAAAACCAGTTTCGGTGATAAATACCATCAGCACCGGAAATTTAAAAATAAGAATGAGTCCGCACAGGAAGCGCATGAGGCCATCCGTCCTACCTACATGGAAAACACCACGGTAGATGACAGCGATACCCGCAAACTGTACGAACTGATCTGGAAACGTACTATCGCCAGCCAGATGGCAGATGCGGAACTGGAAAAAACCACCGCCAAGATCGATATCTCTACCAACCACGAAGAGCTGAGCGCCAGCGGGGAAGTATTGAAATTCGACGGCTTCCTGAAAGTATATATGGAGAGCCATGACGATGAGGATGAAACAGAAGAAGAACAGGAAGGCTCTTTACCGCCACTGGCAGTAAAACAGTCGCTGGATCTGAAAGAGATGAAAGCCACTGAAAGATTCTCCCGCCCGGCTCCCCGTTATACGGAAGCCAGCCTGGTAAAGAAACTGGAAGAACTGGGCATTGGCCGTCCGTCTACCTATGCACCTACCATTACCACTATCCAGAAGCGTAACTATGTAGAAAAAAGGGATAAAGAAGGAATAAAAAGAGATTTCCGTATCCTGAGCCTCAAGGACGATAAGATCACTAAACAAACCGATGCGGAAAATACCGGTGCAGAAAAATCAAAATTATTCCCGACCGATCTGGGAATGATTGTGACCGACTTCCTGAACCAGTATTTTAATAATGTAATGGACTACGGTTTTACCGCCAAGATTGAAGGGGAGTTTGATGAAATTGCCAGCGGTAAGAAGGTATGGAACACGATGATCAGCGAATTTTATTCTCCTTTCCACAAAGATGTGGAAAACACCCTGGAAAATGCAGAGCGTGTAAAAGGAGAACGTCCGCTTGGCACCGATGCCGCTACCGGTAAACCCATTGTAGCCCGCATGGGCCGTTATGGCCCGATGATCCAGATAGGCAGTGTGGAAGATGAGGAAAAGCCGCGCTTTGCCAAATTGAAATCTACCCAGAGCATTGAAACCATCACCATGGATGAAGCCATGGAATTGTTTAAATTGCCGCGTAACCTGGGTCAGTTCGAGGACTCCGAGGTTATTGTAAACATTGGCCGTTTTGGTCCGTATGCACAGCACGATAAGAAGTTTTATTCCCTGAAAAAGGAAATGGACCCTTATACGGTGGAACTGGATGAAGTAGCGCCGCTGATTGCGGAGAAACGCACCGCCAAAGACGAACGGACTATCAAGATATTTGAAAAGGAGAAAATTCAGATCCTGAAGGGCCCATATGGTCCTTATATTAAGCAAGGCCTGAAGAACTATAAGATACCGAAGGAGAAAATAGATAACGCAGCTGATCTGACAGTGGAAGATGCCAAAGCGATCATTGAAGACGTTAAAGCAAATCCACCTAAGAAAAAGGCGCCTCCCAGAAAGAAAAAAGCTTAACGCTGTGGTAAGAATATGCTGAAAAATGGGGCAATGATAATAACTGCAGTGTGAATGGTATGCTTATTATTTAATTTGCCGACAGGATCACATTATTTAATGATTACCACATGATCATAATAATGGTATGAACGAAAACAGAGAAATAAACGCTTTGTTCCACCTGTTGGATGATCCGGATCTGGAGGTATTTGATACGGTTGCCAGTAAAATATTACTGTACGGTAAAGATATCATTCCGAACCTGGAGAATTTGTGGGAGAATACAATTGACGAGGCTATTCAGGAAAGGATAGAACTGCTCATTCACCGGGTACATTACCAGGATTTGCAGGCGGCGTTGCGTGTATGGGGGCTTTCAGAAAGACAGGACCTGATGCAGGGCGCCATACTGGCGGCCCGGTACCAGTTTCCCGATCTCATGGATGCGCAGATCATTGCGGAAATAGACCGGATCAAACGTAATATATGGCTGGAACTCAATAATTATCTTACACCGCTGGAACAGATCAATGTGCTGAACAGCATGATCTATAACTACTTTGGCCTTAAAGGAGAAGAAGTTTCTTACCAGCGTAAAAATCAGTTTTTTATTAACCAGGTGGTAGAATCCAAAAAAGGTAACCCTGTTACCAATGGAATCATTTACCAGAGCCTGTGCACAATGCTGGATTTACCGGTGTATGCAGTGAATATTCCCCGGCAGTTTATCCTGGCGTATTTCGACAGCTACATCGATTTTTCCACCCCGATAGAACCTGATGACCACCGGATCCTGTTCTTTATAGATCCCATACAGGGCCAGATATATACCCAGCAGGATGTAGACACTTATCTGAAAAGGGTTTCTGTGCCACCGGTGCCTTCTTACTTCAAACCACAATCCAACAAACGCATTATACAATTCTTACTGGAAGAATTATCCAAATGCTTCCGCGACGACAAAGACGCCTACAAACAGGATGAACTGATCAACCTGGCGAGTATACTCGAGGATTAGCGCGCGCCTTCGGCGCTTTTAAATTGTCTTGGCTCAGGATTACGCTGATTATACTGATTTGTTTGATTTTTACTTTTTTGATTTTTCATAGATTTTATAAATGATTAAGAGAGATAAAAGCGAATATATCCGCTTATATCTCTCTTAATCATTTATAAAAATCCAAAAAAACAAAATCAAACAAATCAGTATAATCAGCGTAATCCTGAGCCAAGACAATTTCCGCAGCGCCGAAGGCGCGAAGGCCCACACACGAAAAAGCCCACCGCACAAGCGATGGGCTTCTTAATTTCTTGCAAGAAAAGATATTATTGTTATAATAATCTCTTACTTAGCTGGAGTTGCAGCAGCAGCAGAATCAACAGGAGCAGTTACAGCAGCAGAATCAACGTGAGCAGCAGAATCAACTGGAGCAGTTGCTACTGGAGCAGCGTTCATAGTGTCTACTGGTGCAGTTGCAGCAGAATCAGCAGCAGGAGTGCTACCACCGTTACAAGCAACGAAGAACATGCCAGCGGCAACAGCGAATACGAATAATTTTTTCATTTTTTAGGTTGTTTTATTTTTAAAACCGCCGCAAAGGTATGCAAAATTTATAAAATACAAAATCTGCGGCCTGCTTTTTCGGTAAGTATTTATTTTTTTCTGAAGAAGATCTTCAACGGAACGCCTGTAAAGTTGAATTTCGTGCGGATCTGGTTCTCCAGGTAGTTACGGTATGGTGTTTTCACATCATCCGGGAGATTACAGAAAAACGCAAATGCAGGTGTATGCGTAGGGATCTGCGTTACGTACTTGATACGGATAGGAATACCTCTTACCACCGGTGGATGATACGCTTCAATAGCTTTCAGCAGTACATCGTTTAACACGGAAGTCTGGATACGGCGTTTACGGTTTTCGTATACGTCCAGGGCTGTTTCAATCGCCTTGAAAATACGTTGCTTTTCAGTTACGGAAGTGAAGATGATGGGCACATCGGAGAATGGCGCCAGTCGCTCTTTCAGTGTTTTTTCATAATCCCTGGCGGTGTTGGTACCTTTTTCCACGAGGTCCCATTTGTTCACCAGTACTACTACGCCTTTACCTTTGCGGGCAGCGAGACTGAAAATGCTGAGATCCTGTGCAGTGATACCTTTTTCGGCATCCAGCAGCAGCATTACCACATCAGATTCATCTACGGCCTTGATGGCGCGGATCACGGAATAAAATTCCAGGTCTTCATGCACTTTTGTTTTACGACGGATACCAGCGGTATCTATCAGCATGAAATCTTTCTGGAACATATTATAGCGGGTGTGAATGGTATCGCGGGTAGTGCCGGCAATTTCGGAAACGATATTACGCTCTACGCCTACCAATGCATTCAGCAGGGATGATTTCCCTACGTTAGGCTGACCAATGATCGCTATTTTAGGAATATCTGTGTCCAGTCTGGCGTCTTCCATTTCCGGGGTAATAAAGCTTACCACATCATCCAGCAATTCGCCGGTACCGCTACCGGTCATGGACGAAAGGAAGTGGATATGTTCGAAGCCCATACTGTAGAATTCAGTGGCTTCCAGCTGACGCTGACTGTTATCTACTTTATTTACTACGAGGAAAACCGGTTTGGAGGTGCGACGCAGAATGTTTGCCACGTCTGCATCCAGGTCGGTAATACCGGTGGTTACATCACACATGAAGATGATTACATTGGCCTCTTCCATAGCCACTTTTGCCTGCTTGCGAATCTCCCGCTCAAATACATCATCACTGTTGGTTACAAATCCGCCAGTATCGATTACGTTGAAGGTTTTGCCGTTCCAGTCGGCAATACCGTATTGACGATCGCGGGTTACACCGCTTTGGTCATCCACGATGGCCTTCCGTTGTTCCAGTAAACGATTGAACAACGTTGACTTGCCTACGTTGGGGCGACCCACTATAGCTGCTGTAAATCCTGCCATTTTTTTATTATATTTTGTCGTACTAACCTGGATAATACATCCAGGAATTTTGCAATGATTAATATCCGTATTCCTTCAGGAAAGTGTCGTTGTCGCGCCATTTGCCGCGTACTTTCACAAACAGTTCCAGGAATACTTTCCGCTCAATAAATTTCTCTATCTCCTGCCGGGCTAATGTTCCCAGCTCGCGGATGGATTTACCCTTTTCACCGAGGATAATTCCTTTCTGGGTGTCGCGGGTGACGATGATTTCAGCGGTGATCTTTGTCAGTGTTTCCTTTTCCTGGAATTGTGTAACAATTACCGTGGTGTGATAAGGAATCTCTTCTTCAAACAACTGAAATACTTTTTCACGGATCATTTCTGCCACTAAAAAACGTGTAGACTTATCCGTTAGTGTATCATCCGGATAGAACGGGTTGCCATCAGGTAACAGCTTTATAATTTCAGCCAGCAACTCTTTAATACCTTTCTTCTGCATTGCAGACACCGGTACTACCGCTGCTGCTTTGCCCCAGGCTTTGGCGCGTTCTACCAGAACTTCCATATCCTCTTTGAGGATATTATCCATTTTATTAAGGATGAGAACGATCGGCACTTTCAGTTTCAGTGAATCAAATAATTCCAGGTTTTCTTCCATAGAATCTTTCGAATCCATGATCAGCAAAGCCACATCGGCATCCTCGAGGGCGGATTTAACCGCACCCATCATTTTCTCATGCAGCTTGTATTTGGGATCAATGATACCCGGCGTGTCAGAAAAAACGATCTGATACGCGGGGTCCGTTAATACGCCTGTAATACGGTGCCGCGTGGTTTGCACTTTGGGGGAAATAATAGCCAGCTTCTCGCCGATAATGGCGTTCAGCAAGGTGCTTTTTCCCGCATTGGGCTTACCAAAAATATTTACAAAACCTGCCTTATGCATGATGACATTTAAAACCTGGTGATGTTGCTTTCACAACTCAAACTTACCGAAATAAAAAAAGCCGAATTTCTTCGGCTCTTAATCTTTTTTATGGACGCTGACGTACCTATTTTGTAGCGAGGAGCGGATTCGAACCACTGACCTTCGGGTTATGAGCCCGACGAGCTACCTCTGCTCTACCTCGCAATGAGGGTGCAAAGATACAAATATTTCAATCCGCTCCAAATCTTTTTTAAAAGAAAAACAAAAAGCCAACCGTAACTGGTTGGCTTTCATATTGGAATGCTTCATACATTGTTAAAATGGAAGATCGTCAGCCGGCTGCTCCTGAACGGGCTCTGCCTCGGGTACGGTCATCTCGGCGACCGGCATTTTCCGCTTTTCCTCGTCCTTACGGCCGAGTAACTGCAGTGAAAACACCCGGAGCCGGATGGCCCCGCATAACGCACCGGTAGCTGTACTTACATAGGCCTCCAGTTTTGGAGCGCCTTCTACATACACCATTACACCCTGCGTTAAATAAGGAGCTACATTGGCCTTGTCCCAGAGCGAGCAATCCACCCAGGTGGTTCTTTCTTCCAGTATGCCCTGCGCGTTTTTAAAACGCTCATTTACCGCTACCGGAAAATTGAAAACAGTGGCGCCGTTGACTTCTTTTTTCACTACATCGCGGCCAAGATGCCCGATAAACTGAAGTTTGATCATCAGAAATAAAGATTTAAATGATTAAAAATTTATAAAAGATGACTGAGAGAAGTATCCCCGAAAATTACGCATTTTTCCTTCTCCCAAAAAATAATTTCTGATTTATTATAGATACAAGTATACCTTTGCATTAACACAATACATGGGGTGCCTTACTTTCAGGCTGAGATCACACCCAATGAACCTGGACCAGGTAATGCTGGTTAGGAATGAACTAACAGAAAACAGGATATTTAAAATGAAACAGCTAATGTTATTAGTGCTGCTATCTGTAGCAGGCACTTTACATGCACAATCCCTGGTTACCGGTACCGTTACCAGTAAAGCCAGCGGCCAGCCACTGGAGGGTGTTACCATCTCCATCAACCAAACCGGCGCTGTTACCGACAGCAGAGGCCACTACAGTATTCATCTTCCTAAAAAAGGAAGTTATCCCTTAACCGCCAGCTACATTGGCTTCAAAACATTTACCACTACCATTACAGCGAATAACACTACACAGCTGGCAGACATTTCGCTGGAAACAACAGCACTGTTTGTAAAACCGGTAGAGATCAGCAGTTTACGCGCCGGTAAAAATTCGCCTTTCGTAAACACCACTTTAACCGCGGCAGACCTTAAGAAAGAAAACCTTGGCCAGGACCTGCCCATACTGCTGGATCAGCAACCAGGCGTAGTTACTAACTCAGACGCAGGTACCGGTATCGGCTACACGGGCATGCGCGTGCGCGGTTCCGATATCACCCGCATCAACGTTACGGTAAATGGTATCCCGGTAAACGATGCGGAATCGCAGGGAACATTTTTTGTGAATATGCCCGACTTTGCGTCCTCTGTGAGCAGCATTCAGCTGCAACGCGGCGTAGGCACCTCTACCAACGGCGCCGCTGCTTTTGGCGCCACGCTGAACCTCAGCACCAACGAATTCAATGAAAAAGCATACGGCGAAATCAGCAACAGCTACGGTTCTTTCAATAGCTGGAAACATACGGTGAAAGCAGGTTCCGGCCTCATCAACGATCACTTCACCATCGACGCACGCCTTTCCAAAATTTCATCAGACGGGTATATCGATCGCGCTACTTCAGACCTGCGCTCTTTCTATACTTCCGCCGCCTACGTTTCTGCCAAAACAGCCATCCGACTGAACGTCTTCTCCGGGAAAGAAAAAACATACCAGGCATGGAACGGCGTACCACAGGCACTTCTGGAAACAGACCGCACCTACAATTCTGCAGGCACCGATAAACCAGGCACCCCGTACGATAATGAAACGGATAACTACCAACAGGATCATTACCAGCTATTCCTGAACCAGGAAGTAAATTCACATCTCAACTTCAACGTGGCCTTCCACCTCACCCGCGGACGCGGCTACTACGAACAGTACAAAGCTCAACAACCTTTCTCTGAATACGGCCTGCAAGGACCAGTGATCAACGGCAAACAGGTTGATACCACTGATCTCGTTCGCCAGCTGTGGCTGGACAACTACTTCTATGGCTCGGTATTTTCGGTAAACCGCACCGGTGACAAGTTCAACTGGAGCCTCGGCGGCGGCTGGAACCGCTATACCGGCGACCACTACGGCAAAATCATCTGGGCACAAACAGGCATCGATAAAGACCATGAATATTATAATTATCCTGCTGCTAAAAACGATTTCAATATCTACTGGAAAGGAGAATATAAACTCACTTCTGCCCTCAGCATTTTCGCAGATATGCAATACCGCAACATCATGTACAATATGGATGGCTTTGAAGCCGCACCCGCATACATTGCACATGTGAACTATAATTTCTTTAATCCGAAAGCAGGTATCTCCTATAACATCAACCCTACCAACCGTATATTCGCTTCTGTGGCTATTGCACACAAAGAGCCCAACCGCGTAGACTTTGAAAATAACTTTGGTACAGCAACACCCAAACCGGAAGTGCTCCGTGACGTGGAAGCCGGTTATTCATGGAACAACAACATCGCTGCCATCCAGGCCAACGTGTATTACATGAACTACAAAAACCAACTGGTGCAAACCGGTATGCTCAATGATGTGGGTGCATACATCCGTACCAACATTCCTAAAAGCTACCGCATGGGTATTGAAGTAAATGGAAATGTAAAACTGGGCAGTATCGTGAGTGTGGCCGCCAATGCAGCTTTGAGCCAAAACAAAGTACTGGACTATCATGCCGTTACTTACGATGCCGACTACGCATCACATACCCAGGTGTTCAACAAAACAGATATCTCCTTCTCCCCTTCTTTTGTAGGTGGGTTAACCTTAACCGTGAAACCGGTTAAAAACCTGAACATCGATGTGCTGGGTAAATATGCAAGCCGTCAGTATATGGATAACACCTCCAATGTAGCCGGCAGCCTGGATGCTTACTTTGTAAACAACCTGCGTATCAACTACGTAGTGCCGCAACCGTTATTCCGTGAACTTGGGCTGCAATTCATGCTGAACAATATCTTCAACGTGAAGTATGAACCTAACGGAAGTACCTACAGCAGCTATGATCAGGCTAGTAACCGTGTGGTGTACGACAATTATTATTACCCGATGGCGGGGATTAACTTCTTTGCCGGAGTGACGATAGGATTCTAAAGCATAGGCGGTTGATCAAAGCGGATTTTGTCTTGGCTCAGGATTACGCTGATTTTACTGATTAGCTGGATTTTTACTTTTGGATTTTTTTTTGATTTTTTAGATTTTCTTAAATAATAATTAAGGGAGATAAGAGCGAATATCCGCTTCTATCTCCCTTAATCCTTTATAAAATCCAAAAGTAAAAATCCAGCTAATCAGTAAAATCAGCGTAATCCTGAGCCAAGACAAAATCCGCTCAGCTATTCAGTAATTTCTCCAACGCTTTATCTACCGATTCAAAAGGGAAACTTTTTATCACTGCATCCATTTGTGCGGCAATTTGCTGTGTACCTAAATTACCGATGCTGCCTGCGTGGGTATGTTTTACTTCTTTATCAGGGGAGAAGGTGCCGTTTTCAATGTCCATGCCTACTTTTTTATAAGCTTCGCGGAACGGAGTACCTTGCAGCACCAGGTTGTTTACCACTTCCACGCTGAAGAGATACTGGTACTTATCATCGTCCAGTATGTTTTCCTTTATGCGCACATTTTCCAGCATCAGGCGGCTCATGCGGATACAGTCTTTCAACGTTTGGAAGGCGGGGAATAAATTCTCTTTCAGCAGCTGCAAATCGCGGTGATAGCCGGAAGGCAGGTTGGTGATCATCATAGCAATTTCGTTCGGCAATGCCTGGAGCTTATTACCATGAGAGCGGATCAGTTCCCATACATCCGGGTTCTTTTTATGCGGCATGATGCTGGAGCCGGTGGTGAGTTCATCCGGGAAGCTAATGAAGCCGAAGTTCTGGTTCATGAACAAACAGGCATCCATGGCCATTTTAGCAATGGTGGCGGCAATGCCGGCCAGTGCAAAAGCCACTATTTTTTCCGTTTTACCGCGTCCCATCTGTGCGTATACCACGTTGTAGTTGAGCGAATCAAAACCCAGCAAGGCAGTGGTAAGCTCACGGTCGAGGGGGAAGGAAGATCCGTAACCCGCGGCGGAGCCGAGCGGGTTTTTATTCACTACTTTATAAGCGCCCTGCAACATAGTGAGGTCGTCTACCAGGCTTTCCGCATAAGCGCCAAACCATAATCCGAAAGAAGAGGGCATGGCAATTTGCAGATGGGTGTAACCTGGTATCAGGTGTGCTTTGTATTCCTCACTTTTTTGCTGTAACAGGTGGAACAACGCAAGTACTTCTTCTGTCATGGTTTGCAGCTCATGACGCAGGAACAGCTTCAGATCTACCAAAACCTGGTCGTTGCGGGAACGGCCGCTGTGGATCTTTTTGCCTACTTCCCCCAACCGGCGGGTCAGCAACAGTTCTACCTGTGAGTGGATATCTTCCACTCCTTCTTCCAGTTTAAAATCACCGGACTGAATTTCCTGGTAGATGTTTTTGAGTTCCTGTTTTAATATAGTGAGTTCTTCTGCTTCCAGCAATCCTATACTTTGCAGCATGGTGATATGTGCCATAGAACCCAGCACATCAAACGGCGCCAGGAAGGCGTCCATTTCACGGTCTTTTCCTACGGTGAATGTTTCCACCGCCGCTAAGGAGGCTTTATCTTTTTGCCACAATTTCATAATACTATAGTTTTTCCACGCTGTGTTGGAGCATGAAATTAAAAATCATATTTACCAAAGATACGCTGCCCTTCCATACTACTGGATCATTTCAAGTAACTGGATATAACTCTGTATACCCTCTTTGATTTCATGCAGGTGAATATATTCATCTGCGGTGTGTGAACGGGCGGAATCGCCGGGACCCATTTTCACAGAGGTAGCCGGGATCAGCGCCTGGTCAGAGGTAGTAGGCGATCCATAGCAGGTTTTGCCCACGCTTATGCCTGCCTGTACAAACGGATGATCCATTGGAATAAAGGAAGGCCGCATTCTCATGGACCGTGGCTTTACTTCGCAGGATACATTGGCCCGGATGATTTCCAGCAGCTCCTCGAGTGTATATTGATCGTTGGCCCGTACATCCACTACAAAGGAGCAGTCGGCCGGTACTACGTTATGTGCTTTATTGGAAGTGTTGATCACTGTAGCGCTCATCTTCACCGGGCCCAGTGTTTCCGATACTTTCGGGAACCGGAAATCTTTGAACCAGTTAAGATCAGACAATGCTTTATACAGTGCATTCTCACCTTCTTCCCTTGCAGCGTGTCCTGCTTTGCCATAGCTGGTACAATCCAGTACCATCAGGCCTTTTTCCGCGATGGCCAGTTGTGTTAAAGTAGGTTCTCCCACAATAGCAAACTCGATAGCGGGCAGTTTTGGCAGGATACTTTCTATCCCGTTGGGGCCGCTGATTTCTTCTTCTGCGGTAGCCGTGAGGATGATGTTATAGCCCAGGTCACTACGATGATAAAAATGCAGGAACGTTGCGATCAGGCTCACCAGGCAACCGCCGGCATCATTACTACCGAGTCCGTAGAGCTTTCCGTCTTCCACATCCGGACTAAAAGGATCGCGGGTATATTGCGGATTGGGTTTTACGGTATCATGATGGGAATTCAGGAGTATATTACGTTTGGAGGGATCGTAATGTTTGTTGAGGGCCCAGATATTATTGAGATGCCGCTCATGCGGAATATCCATTGCCGTCAGGAATTCACTGATCAGTTGCGCGGTACCGTCTTCTTCGCGGCTTAATGAAGGGGTGGCGATCATCTGTTTGAGCAGGGCCACCGCCACATCATATAGTTTTTCGTTCCACATAGGTTAGCATATTAGAGTGCCTGCCACTTTCGGGGTTGTATTGCTCAGAACATCGTCTGCATGCCCTATCAGCACTTCTTTTACACCATTGTCAATTGCCCCGAAAGCGTTTTGCAGTTTAGGCAATATCCCTTCTGTCAGTATTTTTTCTTCCAGCAGTTGCTGGTAAATTTCTTTGTTGATAAGATTTATAACGGATTCATCATCTGCAGGATCACGCAATACGCCTTTCTTTTCAAAGCAGTAGATCAGCCGCACGCTGTAGTGCTGCGATAAAGCAATGGCCAGGGAAGAAGCGATGGTATCTGCATTGGTATTCAGGATCTGGCCTTTACCATCGTGCGTAAGCGGGGCAAACACCGGTGTGATGCCTGTATCCAGTAATGCTTTCAGCGGACCGGTGTGCAAGATATCCGTGCGTACATCTCCTACAAATCCGTAGTCGATTTCCTTTACGGGTCTTTTTACAGCGGGGATGATGTTGGCGTCTGCACCGGTTAAACCGATGGCATTGCAGCCATTAGCCTGCAGTTTGGCTACCAGCTGTTTGTTTACTAAACCGCCGTATACCATTGTCACCACGTCGATGGTGTCTGCATCTGTGATCCGCCTGCCGTCTACATACTTCGATTCGATACCCAGCTTATCACCGATACGGGTAGCGATTTTGCCGCCGCCGTGTATCAGGATTTTCTTACCGGGAATTGCTGCAAACTTCTCCACGAAGGTTTGCAGCAATGCCGGGTTATCGATTACGTTTCCGCCTACTTTGATAATGAATAAGTCGATCATAATTATCCTTTGAGTATTTCACTCAAAACTGCCTGGGCAGCCCATACCCGGTTACCGGCTTCCCGGATAACGATGGATTGGGGACCGTCCAGTACTTCATCTGCAATCACTACATTCCTTCTTACCGGGAGACAGTGCATTACCTTGGCAGCATTGGTGAGCTTGAGTTTTTCGTTGGTAAACATCCAGGAAGGGTCTGTGCAGGTGATCTTACCATAGTCTTTGTAAGAAGACCAGTTTTTCACATATACAAAATCCGCGTCCTGCAGGGCTTTATCCTGATCGTATTCAATTTGTGCGTTACCGGAAAATTTTTCGTCCAGTTCGTAGCCTTCCGGATGGGTGATTACAAAATCGGCTTCTCCCCATGCGTTCATCCATTGTGCAAAAGAGTTGGGAACAGCCTGTGGCAGCGCTTTTACGTGAGGCGCCCAGGTCATTACCACTTTAGGCTTACGGGTTTGCTGCCAGTTTTCCTTAATGGTAATGACGTCTGTTAAACTCTGCAAAGGGTGCAGGGTAGCGCTTTCTAGACTTACTACCGGCACGCCGGCATACTTAATGAACTGGTTAATATATTTCTCGGTATAATCTTCTTCTTTATTCTTCAACCCCGGAAAAGTACGGATGGCCAGTATGTCGAAGTACTGCCCCATTACTGCCGCCGCTTCCTTCACGTGTTCGGTGGTGTTGCCGTTCATCACCACACCGTCATTCATTTCCAGCGCCCATCCTTCCTTGTCGATATTAAACACAATTGCTTCCATACCCAGGTTCTTTGCAGCGATCTGTGTACTTAAACGTGTTCGCAAACTGGGATTCAGGAATATCATTCCCACTGTTTTGTTCTTACCTAATTCCTTATCCCTGAAAGGATCTTTCTTGTAGTTCAGCGCAATGTCCACTAACCGCGGGACACTGGGAACATCTGCTGTAGAAATAAATTGTTTCATTTCGCTTATAGGCTTTAAACAGGCAGTGGAAAGATGTTAAAGGCACACTGCCTGCCGTACATGGTTGTTTACTTATTTGTTTAATGCTTTTCCGAATGCTTCCAGGAACTGATCTGCATGGGCTTGTGTAAGCGCCAGGGAAGGCAGCAAACGGATCACGTTTGGCTTGGCTTCACCGGTGAAGATCTTATGGGTATGCAGCAGTTCTTTTTTCACATGTGATAATTCTTCCGGGAGATCTATACCGATCATCAAACCACGGCCTCTGACTTCTTTTACCTTATCAAAGGTGCGTAGCTGTTCCATGAGATAGTTACCTACTGTTGCTGCGTTCTCTATCAGTTTTTCAGCCTGGATGGTTTCCAGTACTGCCAGCGCTGCTGCGCAGGCCAGGTGATTACCACCGAAAGTAGTGCCCAGCATACCATACACCGCCTGAAATTTAGGTGCAATGATGATGGCGCCGATCGGAAAACCATTTCCCATTCCTTTCGCCATGCTGTAGATATCTGCGTTTACGCCTGCAAAATCGTGCGAATAAAACTTACCGCTGCGGCCATATCCACACTGAACGGAGTCTGCAATGAACACCGCGTTGTGCGCATCACACAGGCTCCTGATCTTCCGCAGGAACGATTCGCTGGCTACGTTGATACCACCTACGCCCTGGATACCTTCAATGATAACAGATGACACTTCATACTGCTGGAAAGCCTGATCCAGTGCGGCTTCATCTTCCCAGGGTAAAAACACTACGTTCTCTGTTTCATTTACCGGCGCAACAATCTTCGGATTGTCGGTAGCTGCTACTGCCAGGGATGTTCTGCCATGAAAAGCTTTCTTAAAAGCGATGATTTTCTTTTTGCCGTTGTAAAAAGAAGCCAGCTTCAGGGCATTTTCATTGGCTTCTGCTCCGGAGTTGCACAGGAACAGCTGATAGTCTTCCTTACCGGACACCTTGCCCAGCAAGGCGGCCAGCTCTTCCTGTAAAGGCATCTTTACAGAATTGGAATAGAAGCCTACTTTATGCAGCTGATCTGTAAGGCGTTTTACATAATGTGGATGCGTGTGACCAATAGAGATCACGGCATGCCCGCCATACAGGTCGAGATATTGTGTGCCCTTGTCATCCCAAACATGGGAGCCCAGGGCTTTTTCTATAATGATATCGTTAACGGGATATACGTCGAAAAGTTTCATGTCGGCAATAAATTGAAAATGATAAAAACACTTAGAACACGATGGACTTCAGTTTCAGTCCGGCGGTTTCATCCAATCCGCACATCAGGTTCATGTTTTGCACTGCCTGACCAGAGGCGCCTTTCAGCAGGTTATCTTCAATGGAATGGATCACCAGTTTGTTGCCGGTTTTTTCCAGTTGAATCAAACACTTGTTGGTATTTACCACCTGCTTCAGATCGATCTGTTTATCGCTTACATGTGTAAACGGATGACCGGTGTAGAAGTCCTTGTACAGCTTCACAGCGTCTTCCAGCGATAAGTCGGTTTGCAGGTACGAGGTTACCCAGATCCCTCTTGGATAATCGCCGCGTACCGGCACAAAGTTCACCTCACCATTGAAGCCTGGCTGCAACAGCTGCAGGCTTCGTCGTATTTCTTTCAGGTGCTGATGATTCAGCACTTTATAGGTAGATATATTATTGGCTCTCCAGGTAAAGTGGGAGGTCGACTGTAAGCTTTGCCCCGCTCCGGTAGAACCGGTGATACCGGTGGTATGCACTTCTGTGAGCAAACCTGCTTTTGCCAGTGGTAACAGGCCCAGCTGGATACCGGTAGCAAAGCAGCCGGGATTGGCAATGTTCTTTGCTGTTTTTATGAGATCGCGCTGCATTTCCGGCAGGCCGTATACAAAAGTGCGGTCCTTCACGGTTTCGCCTAAACGAAAATCCTGGCTCAGGTCAATCACTTTTACATGGGCAGCCACATCGGTTGCTTCGAGGAATTTTTTAGATTCGCCATGGCCCAGGCAAAGGAACATCACATCGATATCATTGCTGAGATCGCCGGTAAACAGTTGTTCTGTTTCACCCAGCAGATCTGCATGTACTGCATACAAAGGATTGCCTGCATTACTACGGCTATGTACAAACGAAATGGTAACATCCGGGTGATTCAATAAAAGCCGGATCATTTCACCGCCTGTATAACCTGCCCCGCCTACAATTCCTGCTCTTATCTTTTTATCATTTGCCATTGCCTGCTGATTTAGATAGAATTTTTAACCTGATGCCAGATCATTGTCTGGTTACCAAAAATTTTGCTGAATCCTCTTACATCATCTCCGCTCCAGCCGGTGTTCATTTCACCGTATTTACCAAACTTGCTGCTCATCAGATCGTAAGGCGAGCTGATACCGGTAACCTGGAAACGGTAAGGCATCAGGGTAACAAATACTTCGCCGGAAACATTTTCCTGGGTGTTTTGCAGGAAGGCTTCGATGTCACGCATCACGGGGTCCATGATCTGACCTTCGTGCATGTAGTTACCGTAGAACTGCGCCAGTTGATCTTTCCAGCTCAGCTGCCATTTTGTTAACACGTGTTTTTCCAGTGCGTGGTGCGCTTTGATGATCACCATTGGTGCAGCAGCCTCAAACCCTACACGTCCTTTGATACCGATGATGGTATCGCCTACGTGAATATCGCGGCCAATGGCAAAAGGACCGGCGATGGTTTGTAAATATTGAATCGCTTCAGATGGATGACCAAAAGTTTTATCGTTCACACCTGTAAGCTCACCTTTTTCAAAAGTTAATTTCACGGGTTCTTCACCCTGCTTTGTGAGCTGGGTAGGCCATGCCGCTTCCGGCAGCATACCGTTGGAGGTCAGTGTTTCCTTACCGCCCACTGAAGTTCCCCACATACCTTTGTTGATAGAGTACATGGCTTTTTCAAAGTTCACTTCTACTCCTTTGGATTTGAGGTAGGAGATCTCTTCTTCACGGCTCAGTTTCAGGTCACGGATGGGGGTAATGATTTCCACGCCGGGGATCATGATATGGAACACCATATCAAAACGTACCTGGTCGTTACCGGCGCCGGTGCTGCCGTGCGCTACCGCATCGGCACCTACTTCCTTCACATATTCCGCGATGGCTAATGCCTGGCTCATGCGCTCCGCACTTACGCTCAGCGGGTAAGTATTATTTTTCAGTACATTACCGAAGATGAGGTATTTGATCACACCATCATAATAAGAACGTATTGCATTAACAGTTTTATGACTTTTAACGCCCAGGCTGTAAGCGCGCTTTTCTATTTCCTGCAGTTCTTCTTCAGAGAAACCGCCAGTGTTTACGATCACTGAATGCACTTCATATCCTTTTTCTTCGGTCAGATATTTAACGCAATAGGAAGTATCAAGTCCTCCGCTAAATCCCAGTACTACTTTTTTCATTATGACATCTTTTTTTATAAATCCAGATAACAATATTGACGACCCTGTAGTCAGAACAGGAAAAATTTCTTTTTAGATCCGGTGGCGCCACCTTCTTTTTTACTTTTCAGCAAAACAAATCTTTTAAAACGTAACCATCGCTCGTAGAGCTTTATGTTTCCTTTAAATCTGCGGCGGCGTCTGGCGTGGTGTATGTGACCGCTGGCGCTTACGGAGAATTGTGGCTCTGGTTGTGGTGCAGCAGCAGTGGCTTTTTCGGACATTGCTTTCTCTTCTGCTTCCTTCAGTTTTTCCAGCGGGTTGTACAGCATGGCGGTACACAGGCAGTTTTTCCTGTCTTTTGCCGTAAGGATATCGAAGTTTACGCAGCTTCTGCAGCCTTTCCAGAACTCTTCGTCGTCGGTGAGTTCGGAATAGGTTACCGGCTCGTATCCGAGTTCGGAGTTGATTTTCATTACTGCCAGCCCGGTGGTTAAGCCGAAGATCTTGGCATCTGGGTATTTCTCTCTCGACAGCTCGAATATTCTCTTTTTAATTGATTTAGCCACACCGTGGCCTCTGAAGGCGGGATTAACGATCAGACCTGAATTTGCCACAAATTTCTCATGACCCCAGGCTTCTATATAGCAGAAGCCTACCCATTCGTCTTTGTCGGTAACAGCAATTACCGCTTTGCCTTCCTTCATTTTCAGTTCTACATAGTCAGGAGAACGCTTGGCAATGCCTGTTCCTCTTGCTTTTGCAGACGACTCCATCTCGTTTGTGATGGTATTTGAATAGTGAACGTCGTCAGGAGTGGCTACCCTAACGATGATATGTTGATTTTCCAACTTTTTAAATTGAAATCGTGAATCAATAAACTAACTTGAAATTCCATTGCTGGAAAGGTTCACCGGAGGATTGGGGAATCGCGGTGCGATAGCGGTCATATTCAGACAAGCGCTATCAAATTCTAGGTCGTCGGGAAAGAAATCTAAAGACATTGAACCCAACAGAATATACCCCCTCGATGAAAGCGGGATGATATGCAGAAATGTTGGTATGAGTTGCGGTTTTTTCCAACTTCAGTTCAGCGTTAAATTGTTATAAATATTGTCTTTAGTTTTAGATTATCCGCAAAGTTATAACAATATCCTTTTAAATAGTCGAATTTTTTTTGGGTAGAGAAGAATTTTAACAAACGCGGAGGTTGTCTTTCTCAGGATTACGCTGATTATACTGATTATAAGGATTGATCACTTGGATTTTTAAAGGATTTGGGGAGATATAAGCGGAGGTTGTCTTTTTCGGGATTACGCTGATTATACTGATTATAAGGATGATCACTTGGATTTTTAAAGGATTTGGGGAGATATAAGCGGAGGTTGTCTTTCCCGGGATTACGCTGATTACGCTGATTATGCTGATTATGCTGATTTTAATAAGAAAATATATTAATTATAATAATGTATATAGAGAGATAAAAATGGAATATCCAATTCTATCTCCCCAAATCCTTTAAAAATCCAAGTGATCAATCCTTATAATCAGTATAATCAGCGTAATCCTGAGAAAGACAAAATCCGCGTCGGTGTTACCGCGTGATTACGCCCAACTCGGCAATTGCGGCCTGCGCCTGCTTTTCGTCTGCGGGCGAAGTGGCCACAAAGCGGATATAGCGGGCGGTAGTCTTTTTGAAAGCCACTGTTTGCTGTACCGGGTTGTTTTTGATATTGGCAAACTGACCACTGGCTACCGGGCTGCCCCAGTTTTTGCCATCGGTGCTGGTGTAAAATCCGTAACCATAAATAATACCTTCGCCGGTGGGCGGAGTGTAGGTAAATCCTTTCAGGGAGAGGGTTTCGCCCAGATCCACCTGCAACTCATGCGGGTATCCTTTATTGCCTGCCACATAAATAGTAGCGGTATTGCCGTCTATTGCTTTAGCAGGGTCATTATCTTTGGTGGCCGCTTCCGGGGAAATTACTTTCCATTTGGCAGAAGCGATATCAAAGGTAGCGGTAACGGTTTCGCTGGCAGTTTTGCCGTTGTCGAGGAACGCTTTGGCGTGTACCACACCGCCCAGGGGCAGGTTGATAACCGTACTTTCTGCAGATATATACTTCGGCGACTTCACGGTAGGTTCGCTGCCATCCAGGGTATAGTGAATATCGGTATCGCCGGATTCGCTGTGTATCCATACTTTTCCGTCGGCGGTACGTCCTATCTGTGGCAGAGTGAGCAATCCCGGCGCCTTATAGAGCTGCACTTCGCTGATCACCGGCGCCGCCTTGGCATCCATGATATTGATACGCACCTGGGTGGTGGTGTAATCTTTCAAACGCAATATACGTTTGTGGCCGATGGTGGTTTCATTGGCAATTTGCTTCCAGGCGCCCTGTTCCAGCACTTCCACGTTGAAGGCTTTCACACGCTGCCCCAGTGCAATATATTCCTGCAGCACCAGCCTGTTGAACGTAACCGGCTGTTTATACGTAAGCGTAATAGTGGTAGCAGTGGCATCGTCGGTGGTGGCCCAGTAGGTGTTGTTGGTACCATCATTCAGGTGCGACACTTTCACCGCTTTATTATTGCTGCGTGTATGAGTAGCCGTTACTACGGCCTGCTTTGCCAGGTTGGTTTTAAAAGATACATCCAGTACACGGCGCAGTTCCATCAGGCGGGTGGAGTCGTTGGGGTGGATAAGACCATCGCGGTCAACCGGCACATTGAGGATCAGGTTACCGTTGCGGCCCACGGAGCCGTAATAAATATCGAGCAGGGAGGACACGGACTTCACCTTATCGTTTGTTTCCGGGCTGTAAAACCATCCCGGCCGGATGGATACATCGCATTCTGCGGGAATCCATTGTTCGCCATCCTCATTACCTTCATTGAGTGATTTGGTGGCCGGGCCGTTGGCGCCCGGTGCAAAACCTTTTACATTCAGCGTGCTCCAGTTGGTGGTGCCGGCAATACCATTCTCATTACCTACCCAGCGGCAACCCGGGCCTACATCACTGAAGATGACAGCATTGGGTTGATTCTTATATACCACGCTGTGGAACAGGTTCCAGTCGTACGGCTGTTTGATATTACCGCCATTGGCGCCATCGAACCACTGCTCAAACACAGGGCCGTAGCTGGAAAGCACTTCATTGAGCGTATTGGCGAACACCTGGTTATAACCGGGCTTGCCATATTCAGGATGGTTGCGGTCCCACGGAGAGAGGTACACGCCAAACTTCAGACCGTACTCTTTACAGGCGGCAGACAATTCTGCCAGCACATCTCCTTTACCATCTTTCCATGCGCTTTCGCGGACAGTGTGGGTGCTGTACTTGCTGGGCCAGAGGCAGAAGCCATCATGGTGTTTGGCGGTGATCACAATTCCCTTCATACCGGCCGCTTTGGCGGTGCGTGCCCACTGACGGGCATCCAGGTGGGTAGGATTGAATACTTTAGGATCTTCATCTCCATGTCCCCATTCTTTGTTGGTGAAAGTGTTTGGACCAAAATGAATGAACATGTAATATTCCATGTCATTCCAGGACACCTGCGCTTTGGAAGGCAGGGCGCCATAGGGCTTGATTTCCTGGGCCATTGCCATATTAAAGCCTAGCAGCCCCGCGAGGAGTAACGTGTTTTTCTTCATTGCCGGAAATAAAAGTTACAGATTACGATGTGAGCGAAGATATAGCAGATAATCAGAATCATTCAATCTCAAATTCCCTATTATTAATTCAATTTTAGCTTAAACCGGCCTTTGACACGAGGCTGATACGCCTTTGATACGCCTTTGAGGTGGACTTGATCCGCTTTCGCCCGTCTGTAGCGCGAAATAAGCCACAATTCTTCGCCGTTTATCACAAAAATGTAAGATTATTCCCTATTGGGTTGGTTTAGATAAATCAATTTTTATAAATTTAGTCCCTCCTAAGACGTATAATGTATACGCTGATAAACTTTGAACAATGAATAAAAATCCACTGCATCGCAGAAGTTTTCTGAAAAACACGGTAGCAGCTGGCGTAGGACTTTCTATGCTCGGCTCTTCTGCCAAATTATTTGCCAACGAAAAGAAACCAAAAGTTAGAATTGGTCTGATTGGTGTTGGCGCCCGCGGACTCGGTCATCTGAATTTCTGTCTCCATCGCGAAGATGCGGAAGTAGTTGCTTTCGCAGATCCTGACACCGCCTACACCCTCCCGAAGGTACGTGCCATGATCGAAAAGGTATACGGCGGCAAAAGAAAAGTAGCTGAATACACGAATGGTCCGGAAGATTTCCGCAACATGCTGAAACGCGACGACATCGACGCAGTGATTATTGCTACTCCCTGGGAATGGCATTCTATCATGGCGGTGGCCTGTATGAAAGCAGGAAAAACACCGGCGGTGGAAGTTTGCGGCGCATCAGATATCCAGGAATGCTGGGAGCTGGTAAACACCAGTGAAGAAACCGGCATCCCCGTATTTGGTATGGAGAACGTATGTTACCGCAGGGATGTGATGGCGGTACTGAATATGGTACGCCAGGGTTTATTTGGTGAGCTTATCCACTTACAGGGTGGCTACCAGCATGATCTGCGTGGCGTTAAGTTTAACAACGGCAAGCAGTATTACGGCGGTGGTGTGGAATTCGGAGAAAAGGCGCTGTCGGAAGCCAAGTGGAGAACTAACCACTCTGTGCATCGCAACGGTGACCTGTACCCTTCCCATGGCCTCGGTCCTATCAACAACTATATCAATATTAACCGTGGTAACCGTTTATTGTCGCTGACATCCGTGGCTACCAAATCCCGCGGTCTGCATAAATACATTGTAGACAATGGCGGTGAAAACCATCCAAATGCAAAAGTAGAATTCAAACTGGGCGATATCGTGTCTACCCTGATCAAAACCAACAATGGTGAAACGATCATGTTGTCGCACGACACCAACTCCCCGCGTCCTTACTCACTGAACTTCCGTGTTCAGGGTACCAATGGCCTGTGGATGGATGACCAGGAATCTATTTACGTGGAAAAGAAAAGTAAGTACGACGAGTGGGAAAAGACCGGCGACTTTAAAGACGCCAACAGCTACTTTGGAAAATACGACCACCCATTGTGGAAAAAGTATGCTAACGATGCCGCAGGCGCAGGTCATGGTGGTATGGACTGGTTTGTACTCAACTCTTTCCTGGAGTGTATCAAACGTGGCGCACCTTACCCGCTGGATGTATACGACATGGCTACCTGGTACGCTATCACTCCACTGAGTGAGCAATCCGTGGCAGAAAGCGGCAGTGTACAGTTCATTCCGGACTTCACCCGTGGCCGCTGGATGAACAGAACGCCGATCTTCGCACTGGACGACCAGTACTAAGCGGAGGGAGCGCCTTCGGCGCTGCGGATTTTGTCTTGGCTCAGGATTACGCTGATTTTACTGATTAGCTGGATTTTTACTTTTGGATTTTTTTAGATTTTTTAGATTTTTTAATAATAATTAAGGGAGATAAAAGCGAATATATCCGCTTCTATCTCCCTTAATCCTTTATAAATCAAAAAGTAAAAATCCAGCTAATCAGTAAAATCAGCGTAATCCTGAGCCAAGACAAAATCCGCAGCGCCGGAGGCGCCTAGTCAATAATAGAAACCCCTTCCTCTATAATAGTTACATATACTTCCGGCTCCTTGCCATATTGATCCTGGTACCGGGATTTGATGAAGGAGACGTATTCATCTACCTGATCGGATTTTACGAGGTTGATGGTGCAGCCACCAAAACCTCCGCCCATTACGCGGGCGCCGGCCACTTCTTTTCTTTCCCTGGCAAGAGATACGAGGAAGTCCAGTTCCGGGCAACTTACTTCATAGAGTTTGCTCAGTCCTTCGTGGGTGGCATACATCAATTCTCCAAACTGTTGCAGGTCGCCTTTCCTGAGCAGTGCGGTAGCATCCTGTACGCGTTGTATTTCAGCGATCACGTAATTACAGCGGTCGTATACTTTGGAAGAAAGCTGTGCGCGTACTTCGTTGAGCATATTCATATCTGCATCGCGCAGGGATTTCACGACGGGGTGATTTGCCTGGATGGCCTTTACCCCTTCCTCACACTGCTGCCTACGTACATTATATTCCGAGGAGGCGAGTGAGTGGTGTACCATGGAATTGCACAGCACTATTTTGTAATCGGGGAAGCTGAAAGGGAAATATTCAAATTCCAGGCTGCGGCAGTCGAGGCGCATTACCTGGTCTTTTTTACCATGCAAGTTTGCAAACTGGTCCATGATGCCGCATTTTACGCCGGGGAAAGTATGTTCCGCTTTCTGACCGATGAGGGCCATTTGCATGCGATCCAATCCGTATGCGAAGATGTGGTCCAGTGCGGCTACGAGGCCACCTTCCACTGCCGCGGAGGACGACATGCCTGCGCCTACGGGAATATCGCCGGCCAGTACACAATCGAAACCCTGTACTGGTAGTCCGCGTTCCTGCAGCTGATACACTACTCCCATGAGATAGTTGATCCATCCGGGGGTTGGCTTCACCTCGTCCAGGCTGAACGACACGGTTTCGTTGGTAAAAACGGCGTGTACATTACATTGCTGAGTATTGTTGAGCGCGATGGCATATACAATTTTTTTATCGATAGCTGCGGGTAAAACAAAACCATCATTATAATCTGTATGTTCACCGATCAGGTTGATTCGTCCGGGGGAAACGACCATCAGTGGCTCTTTTTCAAATAAGTGGATAAACTGCTCCCTGGTTTCTTGTATCATTAAAAGATTATTAAACGTAAAATTTACACCTAAAAATATAAAAATGATTGAGAATAAAAAAAGGTTGTTCCGATTTTCGGAACAACCTTTCAAAAAATATCAGGAGTAGTTAATTCTTGCCTACTTTATCGCCTACCAGGGCATAAAACAGGATGTACAGGTAGCAGGGCACCATGCAGTACAGGAATGCGTGTCTGAAATCGATGCTGCTGCTGTAAAGGAAGCTGAACATGCTGTGCTGGTCGAACATACCGCTGTAGATCTGCGGGATTACGCCACCACCGGCGATACCCATTACCAGTAAGGCGGAGCCTATTTTGGTAAAGCGTCCGAGTCCGTCGATCGCCATTGGGAAAATGGCCGGCCACATGAGTGCGTTTGCCAGTCCGAGTAAAGCGATGAATGTTACCGCAGAGAAGCCGGTAGCGAAATAGGCGGCTATGGTAAACAGTACGCCCAGTATAGCAGAGATCTGCAATCCTTTTTTACCCGAAAGGTATTTCGGGATGGTGGCGATACCTATTACATAACCTGCCAGCATGGCTACGAGGGTGAAGGTGGTGAAGTACTTGGTATCGTCTACGCTCATGCCGAGGGCTTTTCCGTACTGACCGATTACGTCGCCGGCCATTACTTCCACGCCTACATAAACAAAGATGCAGAGTACGCCCAGCAACAGCTGAGGGAACTGGAATACGCTTGTTTTACCGGTGGTAGCTGCGGCGGTGGCAGCATCTTCCGAATTGGTATCTATTTCCGGTAAAGAAGAACGTTTCAGGAGAAACGCCAGTATAGTTAATATGATAGCGATAGCTACATAGGGTCCGATTACGCGGGAAGCCAGGCTATCGAGTAAAGCATTTTTCTGAACTGCATCTACCGCAGCGGCGATATCTTTTTCCAGCTTGTCGGCTCCTTTCAGTACAATAGAGCTGAGGATCAGTGGTGCCAGGGCGCCTGCACTTTTGTTACAGATACCGAGGATACTGATACGTTTGGCTGCACTTTCCTTTGGTCCGATGATGCTGGCGTAAGGGTTGGAAGCGGTTTGCAGCAATGATAATCCCGCGCCCTGGATGAACAGGCCGGTGAGGAACATGGCAAAGCTGCGTGCGTTGGCGGCAGGAATAAATACCAGGGAGCCGATGGCTATGATGAGGAGTCCTAAGGCCATCCCATTCTTGAAACCTGTTTTGTTCAGGATAAAGGAAGAAGGAATAGAGAGGAAGAAGTAGGCCATATAAAAGGCCATGGTTACCAGCAGCGCCTGGGAAACGTTCAGTTCACATACGATCTGGAAAAACTGGATCAGTGTTCCATTGAGCCAGGTAACAAACCCGAATACGAAAAACAATATGCCGATGATGGCCATTGATTGCGCATACCCGGCCTGTTTGGAAGGGACTTTCATTGTTACTGTTTGGTTGGACATAAGCTGTCAGAATTATTTTTTTTTGATAAACACGAACATAATTAAACTTCTCTTATATTTCTTGTATATTTCGCAATTATTTTTGCTAAAACGTTTTACCCAATCACTAAATTGCAAGAATATTTTGACTTTTTAAAAAATTTTAAAAAAATAATTATACATTTAACCGGCAAAATTTCACCGTAACTTAACACGTTTATGACTGAGCAATCAAAACAAAACGCACAAAGCACCCATCCTTCGTTCTTTGTGCTTATTCTGGTTTTCTTTTTCTGGGGATTTCTGGCTGCCTCCAACAGTATCTTTATCCCATTTTGCAAATCTCACTTTAACCTTACCCAGCTGGAGTCGCAGCTGATCGACTTCTCTTTTTACAGTGCCTATTTTATAGGTTCACTGATCCTGTACCTGGCTTCCACTGCTAGAAAAGTGGATATCCTCAACAAGATCGGGTACAAGAAGGGTATTATTTACGGATTGCTGATTTCGGTGCTTGGCTCGGTGATTATGATTCCATGTGTGAATAAGGAAAAGATTGTTCCTATTAAAGAAACCATTGCTGACATCAGCGGTTTCCAGGTAGAGCAGCAGTTACAGACTTCCGACAGGCAGGTGAAGATCCGCCGTGAGAAAGACCCTGACACTTATTCGCTCCTGATCAGCAGCAATGAATCCGCTGAAAAGTACACCACGAATCCACAGTTAATTTCTGCAGTTTCCGGTGGTTTTACAAAAGATGAGGAGCATAAACAATATGCTGCCAGCTTCACAAAAGCCAACCTGGAAAAGATAGTTACGGTACTGGATACAGATTATAAACAAACGGTTACATTCGGATATTTTGCCCTTATCCTCATGGCTTTATTTATAGTGGCCTTAGGATTTTCACTGCAGCAAACTGCTGCCAATCCATTTGCTATTTTACTGGGAGATCCTGCCAAAGGTACACACCGCCTGAATCTCGCGGGAGGTATCAACTCCTTCGGTACTACCATCGGACCCATCATCGTGAGCATGTTGCTGTTTGGTAATATTAAGGGCGGCGAAGTAAGTACGGATATCAGCAAGATCAATACTTTATATTTCCTGCTCATTGCGTTGTTCCTGATTGCAGCTGCTATTTTTGCTTTTGTGAAGATGCCGGAAAGCCAGGATACAGAAGGTTTTGAATCTTCTCCCAAGGCTACTAAGTCATTACTGGCTATCACCTTTATGTTCATCCTGATCCTCATGGGGCTGGTGCTGAAATTTGAATTGCCTATGTTCATTGCCGGTATTGTGGGTATTATCGGTATCCTCTTCTATACCAAGATGGCATCTGCCAACAATAGTGAAGGCTGGGGTGCCATGAAATATCCGCAGCTGATCCTGGGCATGCTGGCCATCTTTATATATGTGGGTGTGGAAGTATCCATTGCCAGTAATCTCGGCGCATTACTGAAGCATCCTGGTTTCCTGACTGTAAAAGGTTTGGCAGAATCAGAACTGGATCCTTATGTATCGCTGTTCTGGGGAAGTATGATGATTGGCCGCTGGACCGGTGCTATCAGCGTATTTAATGTATCTAAAACCACCCGTAATATTCTCTGTGTAATTGTTCCTTTTGTGGCTTATGGTGTTATTCTCGGCGCCAACAGCATCAAGGGCAATGATATCAGTGTTTTATATCCATATGTCATCTGTATAGTGGTACAGATCATTGGCTTCTTCGCCGGCCAGGACAAACCTGCCAAAACCCTCACCATCTTTGGTTTGCTGGGTGTTGGTTCTGTTCTGATCGGGCTATTTACCACCGGTCAGCTGGCTACATTTGCATTTATCAGCGGCGGATTATTCTGCTCTGTGATGTGGCCAAGCATTTTCGCATTATCTATCGCAGGCCTGGGTAAATATACCGGTCAGGGTTCTGCGTTCCTGGTAATGATGATCCTCGGTGGCTCGCTCATTCCTCCTGTACAGGGCGGTCTGGCAGACATTGCAAGCATTGGTATCCACGCCTCTTATGTTATTCCGGCGCTGTGCTTTGCTTATCTCGCGTTCTTCGCATTTAGAGTTAAAACCATTTTAAAATCTCAAGGAATTGATTATGAGTCAGCAGTTAGCGGTGGGCATTGATATCGGGGGTACTAACACCAAATTTGGTATTGTAGACCGCAGGGGTAATATTATATGTGATGGTCGGATGTTAACCAATCAGCACGAAGATGTAACCGGCTTCCTGGATGAATTGCACGAACACCTGTCCGCGCTTATTGAACAAGCGGGAGGCATCGAAAACATGAAAGGTATCGGGGTAGGCGCTCCTAATGGCAACTACTACACCGGCAATATAGAATATGCGCCCAACCTGCGCTGGAAAGGCGTAGTACCGCTGGCCAGTTTGCTGGAGCAGAAATTCGGTTTGCCTACCGTACTCACCAACGACGCCAATGCGGCAGCTTTGGGAGAACTGATTTATGGTGCTGCCAGGGGTATGAAAGACTTTATCGTGATCACCCTGGGTACAGGTGTAGGAAGCGGTATTGTAGCCAACGGGCAGCTGATTTATGGCCATGATGGTTTTGCCGGAGAGCTGGGTCACTGTATCGTGATCCCTGGCGGCAGGCTGCATGCCGGTACCGGAGCACATGGTTCGCTGGAAGCGTATGCTTCTGCCACCGGCGTTACCAATACCGCCATAGAATTCCTGGCTAACCGCCCGGATACGCCCAGCATTATGCGGGAGCATACCAACGAAGAAATCAATTCCAAGCTCATCTACGAAGCAGCCATGGAAGGCGATCCGCTTGCCAGGGAAGTATATGAGTTCACCGGCAAAATACTCGGTGAAGCCCTCGCCAATTTCGTGATGTTCTCCAGCCCGGAAGCGATTGTGCTGTTCGGCGGCTTAACCAAAGCCGGAGACCTCATCATGAAACCGGTACGGGAACATATGGAGAAGAACCTGCTTCCTATTTTCCAGAATAAGGTTAAATTGCTGTTCTCTGAACTGAAAGAAAGCGATGCAGCCATTCTGGGCGCCAGTGCACTGGCATGGGAAATGAAAGACTAGCTTTCAGCGGAAGCAGAAAAGTATAAAATGCTTTATATGAGTAATAGAAGATCATTCCTGAAAACAGCGGCCCTCAGCGCCGCTGTTTTCTCTTTGGACGGAGTAACGGGAACGCCTGCACGTTCACAGGGAAAACGCGGACTGGTAAAAGGAAAGCCGATTGTGGTATCTACGTGGGACTTTGGCCGTGCAGCCAATGCTGCTGCGTGGGAGGTACTGAAGAAAGGCGGCCGCGCACTGGATGCTGTGGAAGCAGGCGTAAAGATCCCGGAAGCAGATCCCAACAACCACACCGTTGGTTTCTCCGGTTACCCCGACCGCGATGGCCGTGTTACGCTCGATGCCTGTATCATGGATGAACATGGCAACTGCGGCTCTGTAGGCGCACTGGAACATGTAACCCACGCTATTTCTGTAGCCCGCCTGGTGATGGAAAAAACGCCACATGTGATGCTGGTAGGCGATGGCGCCTTACAGTTTGCACTGGCCAATGGCTTCCAGAAGGAGAACCTGCTGACGCCTGAATCAGAAAAAGCATGGAAAGAGTGGTTGAAAACATCGGAATATAAGCCTGTCATCAACATAGAAAACAAATCGTATACGCCCACCAACGGCGCCACCGCGTTTAATCCGCTGATGCTGCCGGGGAATGTATACAACCACGATACAATAGGCATGGTGGCAATGGACGCCGACGGTAACCTGTCCGGCGCCTGCACTACCAGTGGCATGGCCTTTAAGCTGCATGGCCGCCTGGGCGATTCTCCCATCATCGGCGCAGGATTGTATGTAGACAATGAAATTGGCGCTGCTACCAGCACTGGTGTTGGCGAAGAAGTGATCAAAATAGTAGGCAGCCACCTGGTGGTGGAACTGATGCGTCAGGGATATCCGCCGGAAAAAGCCTGTAAAGAAGCGGTAGACCGTATTGTGAAAAGAAGTCCTTCCAAAGCAAAAGAAATCCAGGTTGGTTTCCTGGCCCTCAATAAAAAAGGAGAGCATGGCGCTTATTGCCTCCAGAAAGGCTTTAGCTATGCGGTGTGCACCAGTGATACCAGCAATGTGCTAATTGACGGGAAACATCATTTTTAGCAGACAGGGATCAGCCGTTGTGGCTGATCCCTGTACTGATACCTCATTCTCAAAAGCTATTTTTTATGTCTTTCACCCTCGAAATATGTGCAGGATCAGTAGCATCCTGCATTGCAGCGGAAGAAGGCGGCGCAAACCGGATAGAACTGTGTGACAACCTGCTGGAAGGCGGTACTACGCCCAGCTATGGTGCCATTGCGCTGGCCAGAGAAAAAGTAAAAATAGACCTCTACCCTATTATCCGCCCGCGTGGTGGTGATTTCCTTTACTCCGACCTGGAGTTTGAAGTAATGAAACGTGATATTGAGCTTAGCAAGCAACTGGGCTGCAATGGTGTGGTAATTGGTATCCTCCTGCCTGATGGCCGGGTAGATAAACAACGATGCAAAATACTTGTTGACCTGGCATGGCCGATGGGTGTTACTTTTCACCGCGCCTTTGACATGACAGACAACCCGTTTGAAGCCCTGGAAGATATCATTTCCATCGGTTGTGAACGGATCCTTACTTCCGGTGCGCGCAATACTGCGCTGGAAGGCGCGTCCCTATTGAAAGAGCTGGTGGAAAGGGCGAACGACCGCATCGCTATTATGGCCGGTTCCGGTGTTCGTGCCAGCAATATTGCCCAGCTGATTACCGCTACGGGTGTTACGGAATATCATACTTCCGCAAAAGCCTATGAAGAAAGCGGGATGATCTATCGCAATCCCAATGTGAGCATGGGCGGCATTCCCGGCGTTCCTGAGTATGGCATCTCTGCCACACAGAAAAAAGAAGTAACATTAATACGTGAAATAGGAGAGAAAACATTACTATCTTAGTCGCTCTGTTTAGCTAAAGATTTATTGAAAACCCATTATTAATTGCAGGCTGACGTGTGTCAGCCTAAAAGTGAACAACGAAAATGAAAAAACTGATCATTGCAACAGGTTTGTTGCTTGGCGGATTCTTCGCGCAGGCACAGATCAAAGGGGTAAAGCATGTTATCCTGATAGGCATGGATGGCTTCGGCGCTTACTGTTTTCCGAAAGTGGACAACCCCAACATGAAACAAATGATGCAGGACGGTGCGTGGACCTTACAGGCCCGCAGTGTATTGCCTTCCTCAAGTGCGGTTAACTGGGCCTCTATGGTGATGGGCGCCGGTCCTGAAGTACACGGTTATACAGAATGGGACAGCCGGAAACCGGAATTGCCTTCCCGCGAGCTGGATCAGTATGGTATGTTTCCATCTATATACACGATTTTACGTGAACAAAAACCAAAGGCAGAGATAGGCGTTATTTACAGCTGGGAGGGTATCGGTTATTTGTTTCCAAAAGCAGCGGTCAACAAAGAGCTTGGCACACACGACAACGACAGCCTCGCTACTGCGGCGGCTGTAGCATATATCAAAGAAAAGAAACCGGACTTCCTGTTCATCCATTTTGATGAACCCGATGGAACCGGGCATAATATTGGTCATAATATACAGCCTTACTTCGACCAGGTAGCAAAGAATGATGTGTTGCTGGGAAAAATTCTGCAGGCAGTGAAAGATGCAGGGATGTGGGATAATACCATCATCCTGCTGACGGCCGATCATGGCGGCATCAAGAAAGGACATGGCGGCAAAACGATGGAAGAAATGCAGATTCCCTGGATCATCCGTGGCCCTGGCGTGGCAAAAAATAAAGAGATCAAAAGCAGTGTGGTGACCTACGATACCGCTGCTACTCTTGCCTGGATCTTTGGGTTGAAAACACCGCAGGTGTGGACCGGAAGGCCAGTGACGGAAGCGTTCAAATGATATTGATATGAAAAAAATGCTGCTTTTAACGGTGGTATGTTTTGCAGGTTGCACCCTTTTTGCGCAAACACAAAAAGTAAAGGTGCTTACCTACAACATTCATCACGGGGAAAACATGAAACAGGTACTGGATCTTCAGGGAATTGCCAATGTAATACTGGCCACTAATCCCGATCTGGTGGCGTTGCAGGAAGTAGACAGTGTTACCGGCCGTACCAGCCAGAGCGATCAGCTGAAAGAACTGGCTTCCATCACCGGCATGTACACTTATTTTGCCAAATCAATGGATTTTGATGGCGGCGGTTACGGCACCGGCATTCTATCCCGTTTCCCTATCAGCAGTAATACTACCATGGTGTTACCTTCTGCAAAAGGCAATGAGCCCAGGGCCGCCGGTATTGTTACCGTTCAGCTGCCGGGAGATAGTTCACTGCAGTTTGTGACCACTCACCTGGATGCAGGCAGAAAGGCTACCGACCGTATTGCCCAGGCAAATGCACTGGCAGACTATTTCAGGGCCACGGCTACTCCGGTGATTATTGCCGGCGATTTCAACGCCCTGCCGGCCTCAAAGGAACTAAAAGTACTGAAACAGGTATTTACGGATGCCAGCAGCCTGATGGGACCAACCTTTCCTGCCGATTCACCGACCATAAAACTGGACTATATCATGATTGCTCCCAAACAACGGTGGACGATCACCGGCGCACGTGTCATTGAAGAAACAGTAGCATCTGATCATCGCCCGGTGTTGTGCGAACTTGAAATGAAATAAGAGAAAAAACAATCCATTATATGACAATGAAAAGAGTAATTCACCTGTGCTTACTGATGGCAGCAGCAGGACTGTGGAGTTGTACCACTCAGCAGCCCTCCGCACCCAAAGGCAGTGTGAGCATCATTCCTATGCCTGCCAGTGTCAGCGAAACAGCTGATTCTTTTTTACTGGACAAGCAAACGGTGATTGTTGCCAATAATGAAAGCGACAAAAAAACAGCCGCTTTATTTAATGCCTGGCTCAAAGAACTGACCGGGTATGAACTGGCGGTAAAAGACCAGGGAGATAAAAATGCAATCCTGTTACAGACCGGCAATGACAGTGCTAACGCAGAAGGCTATACGCTTGCTGCGACTCACAACAACATCACCATTAAAGGTAACAGCAGCGCCGGCACTTTTTATGGCGTACAGACGCTGATCCAGTTACTGCCGGTAGAAAAAGCGCGCGCCATGTTTGTACCGGGTGTGAATATTACCGATGCGCCGCGTTTCGCTTACCGCGGGCTGCACCTGGATGTTGGCCGCCATTTTTTTTCTGTTGATTTTATTAAGAAGTACATCGACCTGATGGCGATGCACAAATTGAATACGTTTCACTGGCACCTGACAGAAGACCAGGGCTGGCGTATTGAAATAAAGAAATATCCGCGCCTGCAGGAAGTGGCTTCCAAAAGAAAAGAAACCATGGCCGGCCGTTATGCCGACAATAAATACGATGGCAAGCCTTATGGCGGCTATTATACACAGGAGCAGGTGAAAGAAGTAGTGCAGTATGCTACCGATCATTTCATCACGGTGATTCCTGAAATTGAAATGCCGGGTCATTCGCTGGCAGCGCTTACTGCATATCCCAACCTGGGCTGCACCGGCGGCCCGTATGAAGTAGGCACCCGATGGGGCGTGTACGACGATGTATACTGCGCCGGCAACGACAGCGTTTATCTTTTCCTGCAGGATGTACTGGATGAAGTGATGGCGTTGTTCCCCAGCAAGTATATCCACATCGGCGGTGATGAATCTCCCAAAGTACGCTGGGAAAAATGTCCTAAATGCCAGGCGCGCATGAAGCAGGAAGGTTTGAAAGATGAGCATGCGTTGCAGAGCTATTTCATCCAGCGGATGGAGAAATACCTGAACAGCAAAGGCCGGCAGATCATCGGCTGGGATGAAATCCTGGAAGGCGGTTTGGCACCCAACGCTACGGTGATGAGCTGGAGAGGCATTGAGGGCGGCATTGCAGCAGCCAAACAAAAGCACGATGTGATTATGACGCCGGGCGAATTCTGCTACTTTGACCACTACCAGTCCAAAGGCACGAATGAACCACTGGCAATAGGCGGATTCCTGCCGGTAAGCCAGGTATATTCCTACGAACCCATACCTGCAGAGCTGAGCAGCGAGGAGGCTAAATACATTAAAGGTGCACAGGCTAACGTATGGACAGAATACATCAACAATACCAACTACCTGGAATACATGGTATACCCGCGCGCAGCTGCATTATCAGAAGTATTGTGGTCGCCCAAGGATAAACGCAACTACGACAACTTCGTGGACCGTTTAAAAGTACATGTAAAAAGGCTCGACCTGAAAAAGGTAAATTATGCCAAGCATGTTTTTGAAGTTACCGGTAAAGTAACCGATAATAGCAAAGGCGGTGTAGCAGTAGTACTGAATACAAAACTGGATGGCGGTAAAATATTTTTCACCATCGATAGTACTGCCCCTACCCCTCAGGCGACTCCTTATACAGCGCCGGTACAGATTACCCGCAACGGCACGCTCCGTGCGCAGGTATTCCTGGATGGCAAACCTTTTGGCAACGAATACAGCCAGACGTTCCTGTTTCACAAAGGATTGGCTAAAAAGGTAAGCATGGCTTCCGCAGCAGATGCTGCTCACCGTCCTGCCACGACCTTTACGCTGGTAAATGGAGTGGAAGGCAATGCTGCTTATAACGACAACGAGTGGTTTGGCTTTAAAGGAACGGATATGGAAGCAGTAGTGGAGTTGGACAGTGTGCAGGATATTCACCTGGTAGGCATTAATACAATCAATGTAAAGGGCGACTGGATCTACCCACCGAAGCAGGTAGTGTTTTCTGTATCTGACGATGGTAAAACATTTAAAGAAGAATACAAGCAAAACACCTTTGCGCAGCAGGGCATCAACAAGATCAGGGGCCATTTGCAGGCTGTTCGCGGCCGCTTTGTGAAGGTGCAGATGCAGAACTTTGGTAAGATCCCTGCCGGTGCAGCAGGAGCAGGCAACGGCGCATGGTTGTTTGCAGATGAACTTATTATAGACTAAAATCGAAAACCGTCCCGGCAAATGCGGAACGGTTTTCATTTTATGACTCCTACACCAAAATATATGATACGGCCTTCAACCGCTGTATGCTAAACATATTAACGAGATCAAATATTAATTGGTTTATTACAAGCTAAAAGAAATATAATTTAAATATTGCTAAATAATAATGCGCATTAGCAGTAAATTCTTTAATTTTCCGGCTCGTTTTTAAACCGCATCTAATCAAAAACGTTTACAAATGACGATTAATCATCAGGAAATCGAACTGATCGACAGCTTTGAACAAATTGCTGTGGAAATTCACCCTTCTGCCAAAGAAGGTTCCAAAGCAGTAGCACAGGAAATTGCCGCGCTGATCCGCGAAAGGCAGGCTGCCGGCCAAAAATGTATTTTAGGATTGGCCACCGGCTCTACTCCTAAATATCTGTATGCAGAATTGGTACGTCTGCACAAAGAAGAAGGACTCAGCTTTAAAAACGTCATCACCTTTAACCTGGATGAATATTATCCTATAGAGCCGGATGCTTTACAGAGCTATAACCGCTTTATGAAAGAGCACCTGTTCAATCATGTTGATATCCCTGAAGGCCAGTACAACATTCCGGATGGTACTATTCCAAAGGACCAGATCAAGAAATATTGTGAGGCTTACGACAAACGTATTGAAGAATTAGGCGGTATCGATATCCAGGTGCTGGGTATTGGCAACAACGGCCACATTGGTTTTAACGAACCAGGCGCCAATATTAATTCACACACCCGTCTCGTTACACTGGACAACAGCACCCGTTTGGCCAATGCGTACGAGTTTCCGAATATGAGCCAGGTGCCCCGTTTGGCTATCACCATGGGTCTCAGCAGCATCTTTAAGGCAAAACGTATCTTACTGATGGCATGGGGTTCCCATAAATCCAAAATCGTTCGCCGTTCGGTAGAAGGACACAGTACCGACCAGGTGCCTGCTTCCCTGCTGCAACAGCATTCAAACTGCAAGTTTGTGATCGACGAACAGGCAGCTGCAGAGCTGACCCGTTTCAACGAACCGTGGCTTACCGGCGATTGCGAATGGACGCCCGGTCTGATCCGCAAAGCAGTAACCAGCCTGGCGCTGAAGCTGAACAAGCCTATCCTGATGCTCACCGATAAGGACTATAACGAAAACGGTTTGAACGACCTGATCGTACAGTATGGTTCTGCCTATGAGCTGAATATCGAAGAATTTAACGCCATTCGTGATACCATTACCGGCTGGCCTGGCGGCAAGCCCGGTCCGCAGTTACCGAATCACCCCGAACGTTCAGAACCCGCTAAAAAGCGCGCGCTGATCTTCTCTCCGCATCCCGATGATGACATCATTTCTATGGGCGGTACTTTCATCCGCCTGCATGAGCAGGGCCACGATGTACATGTAGCTTACCAGACTTCCGGCAACATAGCCGTAACAGATGAGTTCCTGCTGCGTTTCATCGACTTTGCCGTAGGTTTTGAAGGCATGTTCGATATTGATAAAAGCAAAAGCTCCCTGATCCTGGATGAAGCGAAAGCCTTCATCCGCACCAAGAAGCCGAGCCAGAAAGATACTCCTGAGATCCGCGCTATCAAAGGTTTGATCCGCCGCTGCGAAGCAAAAGCTACCTGCCGTTATGTAGGTATTGCGGAAGAAAACGCCCACTTCATGAACCTGCCTTTCTATGAAACCGGTTTGGTGGAAAAGAAACCCATGGGACCAGAAGACGTGGCGCTGACCGTAGAGTTGCTTCGTAAGCTGAAGCCGCAACAGATTTTCTGTGCCGGTGACCTTGCCGATCCGCATGGAACGCATAAGGTGTGCCTGGATGTAATCTTTGCCGCACTGGAAATTGTGAAAACAGAGGACTGGGCGAAAGATTGCTGGGTATGGCTGTATAAAGGCGCATGGCAGGAATGGGAAGTACATGAAATTGAAATGGCTGTTCCAATGAGTCCTGACCAGGTAATGCAGAAGCGTTTGGGTATCTTCATTCACCAGAGTCAGAAAGATGTGGTGCCTTTCCAGGGAACCGATCTCCGCGAATTCTGGCAGCGTGCGGAAGACCGTAACGCCAACACGGCCGACCTGTACGACCGCCTGGGCTTACAGAAGTATGCCGCCATGGAAGCATTTGTACGTTATCATTTTATGTAAATAAATCATAATTTTGGGGGACTGTGATAACCATCGCAGTCCCTTTATTTTTTTATATGAATCTGAGCAGAGCCATAGAAATAGCCACCACCGCGCATAAAGACCAGGTGGATAAATACGGACAGCCTTATATAGGGCATGTATTCCGGGTAATGCAAATGGGCCGTACCGAAGATGAAAAGATAGTGGGTGTACTGCATGATGTGGTAGAAGACACCGACTGGACCTTTGAAGCCCTCGAAAAAGAAGGACTGGCCCCTCACCTGCTGGCGGCACTTTACTGTGTGACCAAACTGGATGAAGACGAAGACTACCACCACTTCGTGGACCGTACCCTCCAGAACCGGTTGGCCTGTATGGTTAAACTCAACGACCTGACGGATAACATGGATATCAGGCGTATGACCGATGTAAAGGAAAAAGATATTGCCCGCCTGAACAAATACCTGCACGCTTACCGCCGGATAGCGGCCGCCGTTATCCAGTAGAATATTTTTTCAACGCCTTCCGATTAAACTATTAAATTACAGTAGAAAACAGAATAGCCATCAATGGAAAACGATATCCTCATTGACTTTAGGTTCGCTGCAAAAGAGAAGCCCAGGTTCGGTGAATTATTCTTAATTACAGGAGAAGAGAATCCTAAATTTCCGGCCAGGAACAAAGCATTCGCACAATTGGCCCCATTGGGTTTTGAACAACTCGATGATTTTTTTGGTATCCTTAACAGCGAAGAATCAGGCGACGATGTACTGATATGGCTTTTCCCCATGATCAACGGGGAAGAAGTATTTCATAACAGCGGTCCGTTCGACGCTATCCGGCTATCTTACAGCGCATTACGCAATGCTCCCGCAACTATCACTTTACTGCAGGATTGCTTCAATGCCCTCCAGGCCTTACCTGAGGTAGAAGTTGAATTTGAAGGATCGCCTATTGCCGACTTTAGCCCCGTGCAAAAGAAAGCAGACGAGATTGTGGCTCACTGGCGGGAAAACCATATAGAACCCGGTTCAGAACAAAGTTTACTGATTGACGATGATGATGCAGACGATGACTGGGAAGAGGATGAAGACTGGGAAGAAGACGACGAATGGGAGGAAGAAGCTGGTGATAAAAAATAAATAACCTGATTTACGCCAACGGATCATGAAAAAACAAGCCAACAAAAAAGGTACCACCGCATTATTGCTGGTGGCCTCTTTAATACTGGTATTGCTTATTTCCGGTATTCCCTCTGCCCGTAAGGCTGATAAAAAGAATTGCACGCCAACCACCGGGGTGGTAAAAGAAATCAAAGCGGGTCCTCCTGGCATTATTATTCACCTGAAGCAGAATCCCAGGATCTATTACATCTCCCGTAAAACTAATACCAGCCTATCTTTAAAAACACTGGAAAAAGAACTGACAGGTAAAAACATACAACTTTATACTGCGCAGGACTGGTCGCCGCTGGACCCGTTTTCCACCATGAAACAGGTTCACCGGCTGCAGATAGGCGACACCGTTATATTCACGGAATTCTAGGCCTAATCTTTGTGCAGATGCCATGCGGGTGGAAGCCGGAGTCCTTCCATCCGCATAAAACAGTAACTTTCATATGCATCTCAATAAATATTTATCCTGCCTCTCACTGGCAGTATTACTGGTATCGTGCAACCTGAATAACAAACCAAGTAAATACGATAACGAAGAAAACGCCGAAAAAAACAATAAAAAAACTGCTACCACCACTGCCGCCAAACCAGCACGCAGCAAGGCTCCCATTGTTGGCGAAAGAATCAACGGCGCTGCTACCATACTGAATAATCCCGGCGGAGAACCACTGGTTACCCTCGTGGATTATATCCCGTTACGTTGTGCGCCGGTGAAAAAAGATTGGTACCCTGTAAGCGTAGATTTTGATATTACGAAAGAAGAATACAGCAAACCCATTTTTCACAAAGGCCGCAAAATAAAAGTAAACGGCGTGGATGCAGGCGTACTGCAACGCGATATCAAACTGCCCGTAGCCACCAACGGGGAAAAGATGTGGGCTACCATTGACGGCTATACGCAAAAGAAAAGTATCCGCAGCGGCACTATCATTGAATCTGCTTTAAGCAGTTACCTGAAGCAACATACCGGTCGCAGTACCGCCGATATGGAGCCTTTTATCCACAATTTCAAACTGGAAGAAGAAACCACCCTCAAGCCTTACCTACTGTATTTCAATTATGAAAGCGGTATCGATGATCCCAGCCCCTTGTATCGCCTCGCCCTTGTTTTCCAGGGGAAACAGCTGATAGGCGTGCTGCACTCCCGGCCCATTCAACTGGATGGCGGCACTCCGCGCAGGTTGCAACGTGGCTTTACGGTGAACTACCTCAGTGGCATCGATAAAAGCCTGAAAGAAGATTTCGCCGTGAAGTTCAATAAGTTCATTCTTTCTGTTGATTAATCCCATAACTTTTGGTTATCACCTATCACATATAGACATTTGACTTCCGCGGCAGCGATACGGACCTTTGTATCCAATTACAAACGTTCGTGTATGCAACAAGAGAAGACAATAGCTACCTGGCTGCCGGAGAACACGCAGAAAATTATATTCCTTACCGCAGCAGCCATTACCCTGTTGCCCGTAGTAACCCCACCGGTGGCGCTGTTGCTGGGATTTGCACTGGCGCAAACCAGCGGGAACCCTTTCACTGCGGTAACGCCGCGCATCACGCACTGGTTGTTGCAGCTGTCGATTATAGGAATGGGCTTTGGCATGAATGTACACAGCGCGCTGAAAGCCGGCGGTGAAGGTTTTCTCTTTACGGTTACTGCCATTGCAGGTACCCTGTTAACAGGGGCGGTGCTGGGTAAGCTGTTGGGCATCGATAAAAAAACCGCTCATCTTATTTCCTGTGGCACCGCCATCTGCGGCGGCAGCGCTATTGCCGCCATTGCCCCGGTAATGAAAGCCGGTGAGAAACAGATATCTGTTGCGCTGGGAATCATCTTCCTGCTGAATGCACTCGCTCTTTTTATTTTTCCGGCGGTAGGCCACGGGTTACATTTATCCCAGCAACAGTTTGGCCTGTGGAGCGCCATCGCCATTCATGATACCAGCTCCGTGATAGGCGCCGCCAGCAAATACGGCGAAGAAGCACTGCAGGTAGCCACCACGGTGAAGCTGTCGCGCGCCCTCTGGATTGTTCCCGTAGCATTTATGACCACCCTGCTGTTTAAAACAGGTGCAGGCAACATAAAGATCCCGTGGTTTATTGCGGTGTTCATTGCTGCCATGCTGCTGAATACCTGGGTACCGCTATTCCAGCACGCGGGCCCCTTCCTGGTAAAAAGCGCCAAAACAGGGTTGTCGCTCACCCTTTTCCTGATAGGCACCAATCTCAGCCGCGAGGCGTTGCGGGGAATCGGGCGTAAACCATTGATTCACGGGGTAGTACTATGGGTATTGATCAGTACCGGTACCTTACTGGCCATCTGCTGCCTGGCCTGATACCGGGGAAAACCCCGTGATAACCCAATTATCATTTTTACATATATTTGATCATCGAGCATTTGTGATACTGGCAGCATTTATCATAATAACCAAGATGACTACACGTAATTTATGAGCCGGTCCCCAGCCACAAAATCCGGCACTTATATGGCTGCATTCCGGGCAATAGAAAGTACGAAACCTGAAAAAGAGCGTTTGTTGTATGATCCGTTTGCCAGTGCATTCCTGTCAAAATTCTATCAGATCTTACTGGCAGGTTGCACCATCGCCTTCATCCGGAGAATAGTGACAGCCTGCATCCAGTTCCGCTGGCCTGGCAGCTTCACCGCGGCTGTTGCCAGAACAAGGCTGATTGACGACATGATCCTGCATGCCGTAAGATCGCAGGGCATTAACCAGGTGATCATCCTCAATGCTACTTTTGATACCAGGGCGCACCGCCTCAACGTAGGAGTACCACTGCATTACGTGGAAATGGATCATCCATCGCTCCAGTATACAAAAAAGAAAATACTGTCTGACCTGGTAGGACTACCAACCATTCACGTGGATTATGTGCAGCTGGATTTAAACACGCAGCAGATCTCGGAAGTATTCCCGGAACTCTTCTACGGGGCGCATTACAAAACATTGTTTCTCTGGGAAGGAATCACCACCAAGCAGGAAGCCAAACAAGCGGAAACGATTTTCCATCATGTGAAAAATTTTAGCCCGGGTACACAGATCATCTTTACCTATGTAGAAAAAGCAGTACTGGAAAACCCCTCGGCATTCTATGGATTTGTGCGTATCAACAAGCTGCTGAGCCGCGCCGGTGAGAACTGGGACTTCGGTATCCGCCCGGAAGAATTGTATGCCTTCCTGGAATTACATCACCTGAAGCTGCACTATGATGGCGGCGGCGGGGATTACCGCGCGAAATATTTCGGAGAAAAGAGTAAGCAGATGAAAGGCTATGAATATTTAAGGGTAGTAAGAGCAGAAGTGAAATAGCAGCCGTATCTTCGGTGCATCATTTTAGCGTTCTGCATATGCATATTCACTACTTTCAACATGTGCCTTTTGAAGGATTAAGCTGCATCGCCGACTGGGCCAACCGTCATCAACACCAGGTAACCTATACCCGCTGGTATGAAAACACCGATACCAGCTCCGTTGCGGCAGCCGACTGGCTCATCATCATGGGCGGACCGATGGGCGTATACGAACAGGATCATCATCCGTGGATGACTACAGAAATAGCCCTTATCCGGGATGCTATCCAACAAAATAAAAAAGTATTGGGCATCTGCCTGGGATCACAACTGATTGCTGCGGCGCTTGGTGCTAACGTATACCCGCACACGCAGCCGGAAATCGGCTGGTTCCCGCTGGACCTGAGCTTTCAGGGCCAGGCGGCTCCACTGGAAACAGTACTGCCGCATCACTTTAACACCTTTCATTTTCACGGCGATACCTTTGATGTGCCGGTAGGCGCAACCCGCTTCGCGGCGTCCGCAGCCTGCAGTCACCAGGCATTCATTTACGGCGACCGCGTAATTGGCCTCCAGTTTCATATGGAATTAACGGCAGAAAGTTTGCAGGAAATGATCCTGTACGGCGCCGGCGCCATTGCAGCCGGTGGACCATTTGTGCAAAACGAAGAAAAAATCCGCCAGCATATGAACCTGCTGACACAAAATACTGAAAACATGTACCGCCTGCTGGATTATATGGCAGCGCTGTAAATAAAATATGATTGTATGACTGCTGCGTTTGACGTATTGATTATCGGCGGAGGACCTATTGGTCTTGCCTGCGGACTGGAAGCTAAAAAAGCGGGGCTTAGTTACATCATCCTCGAAAAAGGCTGTGTGGTGAACTCCCTCTACAACTACCCGCTGTACATGACTTTTTTCTCTACCTCCGAGCGGCTGGAAATTGGCAACGTTCCCTTTGTGTCCATCAATCCGAAGCCTACCCGGCCGGAAGCCCTGGAATATTACAGGAGGGTAGCCACTTCACATGAACTGAACATAAAACTGTTTGAAGAAGCGGAGCAGGTAATACCTAACGCCAACGAATATACGGTTATAACCAAAAAGAGTAGATATCATGCACGGCACGTAGTTATTGCTACCGGCTTTTACGACATTCCCAACCTGCTGAACATACCCGGCGAAGATCTTCCCAAAGTAACACACTATTATAAAGATCCCCACTTCTACGCCACACAGGATGTAGTAGTGATAGGCGCTCATAACTCCGCCGTAGATGCCGCCCTGGAAACTTACCGCAAAGGCGCCCGTGTAACCATGGTGATCCGCCAGGAAGACATTGGCTCCCGCGTAAAATACTGGGTACGGCCGGATATTGAAAACCGCATCAAAGAGGGATCTATTAAAGCATGGTTTAATTCTTCACTTACCGCCATCCGGGATAAGGAAGTGGATATCGCAACGCCTGACGGCCCCGTTACCATTGCCAATGATTTTGTGATCGCTATGACTGGCTACCAGCCTAATTTCAGCCTGCTGCAAAAGGCAGGCATTGCGCTGTCTGATGACAATCTCAAACTCCCAACATACAACCCTATCACCATGGAAACCAATATGCCGCGCATCTACCTGGCCGGCGTGGTTTGCGGGGGGATGAATACCCACGTGTGGTTCATCGAAAACTCGCGGGATCATGCGGAGAAGATTATGGCGCATGTGCGTGCGAACGCGTAGAGCGGAGGGCGCCTTCGGCGCTGGTAAATTGTCTTGGAGCAGGATTACGCTGATTATACTGATTGGCTTGATTTTGATTTTGTTTTGATTTTACTTTTTTGATTTTATAAAGGATGAAGGGAGATATAAGCGAATAGGTCCGCATGTATCTCCCTTAGCTATTTTAAAATCTCAAAGAAAAAATCAAAATAAAATCAAAATAAAATCAAAAAGTAAAATCAAAAAGTAAAATCAAACATAATCAAAATCAAGCCAATCAGTATAATCAGCGTAATCCTGCTCCAAGACAATTTATGAGCGCCGAAGGCGCTCCTCCGCATCAAACAATGTTCACCTCGCGCTCCAGTTCCACTCCGAACTTGTCCTTTACGCTGTCCAGTACCTGTTGGGACAGGTGGTAAATATCGGCGCCTTTGGCGTGGCCGTAATTTACGAGTACCAATGCCTGGCGGGCGTGTACGCCTGCATCGCCGTTACGGTATCCTTTCCAGCCGCATTGCTCGATAAGCCAGCCGGCGGCCAGTTTGAAATGGTTGTCCGCTACGGGGTAGGCTACCATGGCAGGAAATTCGGCGTGCAGCTTTTCGTATTCCGCTTTGGTGATGGTTGGGTTTTTAAAGAAGCTGCCTGCATTACCTATTTCTGCGGGGTTGGGCAGTTTGGAAGAACGGATGTTTATCACTGCCTGGCTGATGGCCTGGATAGACAGCTCCTGCACATTCATCCGCTGGAGTTCCTCATTGATAGCGCCATAGCTGGTATTGAAATGTGGCTGCTTGCTTAACCGGTAGGTAACAGATAAAATAGCAAACTGGTTTTTATATTCTTTTTTAAAGATGCTTTCGCGATAACCAAAATGGCAATCGGCATTGTTGAAGGTAACGATGCTGTGATCCTTCAGGTGGAGCGCTTCCAGCTCATGAAATACATCTTTTATTTCCACGCCATAAGCGCCGATATTTTGCATGGGACTGGCGCCTACGTTACCCGGTATCAGGGAAAGGTTTTCCAGGCCGGCGAGATTTTGCGCGATGCAGTGCTGCACAAACCCGTGCCAGTTCTCTCCCGCGCCTGCTTTCACATATACGTAGTCGTTATCTTCCCCGGTAACGGTGATACCTTTGATCTCGTTTTTCAGCAGCCAGCCATTGAAGTCCTGTGTGAACAGGATATTGCTGCCACCACCCAGGATCATCCGGGGCAGGCCGTCGCTCTGCGGTTGTTCTGTGAATGACTTCAGCTCTTCTGCTGAGGAAAAGGACGCGAAATAACGTGCAGTGGCGTTGATACCAAAAGTATTATATGATTTGAGCAGAACATTTTCTGATACCTGCATAATAACTTAAATTTATGGTGAGCAAAGATAGCCGCAAATCATTTAGAAATCATAAATCGAGTTTCATGAATAAAACGGCGATTGTAATAGGTGCAACAGGACTCACAGGCACCCACCTGGTGGCGGCCCTGCTGCATGACCCGGCCTTCAGCAAAGTAAAGGTGCTGGTCCGGCAGCCCTGGGCCCATGACCGGCCGAAACTGGAAAGCATTATTGCAGACTTTGAATCGGATGAGAGCCTGGCGGCAGCGCTGCAGGGAGATGTTCTTTTTTGCTGTATCGGTACCACCATCAAAAAAGCCGGCAGCCAGGAAAATTTCAGGGCGGTGGATTACGGTATTCCTGTAAAATGCGCCAGGATCGCCAAACAGCAAGGCATCACACAATTCCTGCTGATGTCGTCCATTGGCGCCAATCCGCACTCGCGCAACTTTTATCTGCGTACCAAAGGAGCAACCGAAGATGCCATTCAACAGGTGGGTTTCCACAGTGTTAATATCTTCCGTCCTTCGGTACTGATCGGGCAGCGGAAAGAATTCAGGTTAGGCGAATGGATCAGCAGATATCTTATCCAGCTTTTTTATTTTTTATTACAGGGAAGATGGAAAAAATACCGGGGCATTAAAGCGGCAACTGTTGCCAATGCCATGATCATAGCAGCAAAAGAGAATGATGAAGGTGTGAGCATCTTTGAATCAGATGCTATCCAGAGCATGGGCGAGTCATGAAAATCCGGAATTTGAGTCTTATCTTTAACCCGTATGAAAAAATGGGTCCTTCTTCTGGCTGTTGCAGTTATTGCAATACTGCCGCTATCTATGCAGGCGCAGGTAAACAGCTACTTTCCTGAAATATGGAAAGACAATCCACAGCTGCATACCACTCCAGCTACCGATGCTCCTTACACGATCGTGGATTACAGAATGGTCAGGGATTTTAATGTTAGTCCGCGTGATAAAGCACAAGCCACTTCCCACTATAAAACACTCTACAAAAATATAAAAGTCAACACCCAGCGTGCAGCCGACAGCCTCACCCGCCTGGTAATGTCGATGGAGCCCAGCGAAGCTTTGCGTGGCCTGCGCATCCGCGTAATACATCCGGGCGGCAGCGTGACCAGTCTCAACGAGCAGGTACGGATGATTGAAATGGATCGCGAGCGGAAAGCAATAGTAGCCAACAACCTCGTACTGGAAGCCGGCTGTGAAATTGAATATGAGCTGAGCCTGAAAGTGCAGTACGATTATGCAGGCACCGATTACCTGCAATCCGGTATCCCGTGCGACCAGCTTAGCTTTGTACTGATAGCGCCCAAAACTTTGGATTTTGTGGTGAAGCCCAGCGCCGGTTTGCCAGCACTGAAGGACAGTATTACGGATACCAACCACTACTATCAGCTGAATATGCAAAATATGCCGGCCCTGCCCAGCAGCGACCTGTATTTTTACCTGCCACAACTAAAGCGGATTGATTTCGGATTGAAGCAGGCAATAGAAGGAAAAGATACAGTACACATGACGTGGCAGAAGTTTGGGGAAGATAATTATATCCCTTTTGTGGCGGTATCAAAAGCAGAATATAAACAACTGGAAAAAGAATTGCAGAAATGGCCTTTCCTGAAACAACGGATTCCTGTTCCGCAGATGATCTACCTGGTAGAACAATTTATAAAATCCAATTACCGGCTGGTAGAGACTTCTGAAACCGGTGAAACGGTGGATATCATTTCCATCATCCGTAATAAGCAGGCAGAAAAAGCAGGCTTTACCCGTTTGCTGAATGCGGTGTATTATATGCTGAATATTCCCACGCAGATATTATTTACTACTTCACGCGACAGTTTGCTGATGGACAGCCAGCTGGTATACCGGCAGCTGCCAACCAATGTACTACTGTATTTCCCGGGATTGCAACAGGCGCTGGCCCCAACGGAAATGAATACACGCTTTCCGTGTTACCCGTCGTTATGGACCGGCATTCCTGCGCTGCGCTGCCGTGATACGCTGGTGGCGGGGGAGAGCAAGGTGCTGACCGATTTTATTCAAACGCCGGCGCCGCCATACACACTCAGTAACATTACCACCGAGGCCACGCTCCGGTCAGTAACAGATCCTACCTGGGAGGTGAAGCAATCTTTTGGTGGTTATCCCGCATCTAATCTGAAAACAGCTTTTGGCGGTACCGGCAGTACGCCGGATGGCAGGCTGCAGGTATATAATGCCATCCTTCCTTTTGAACCTAGTATCAGGAAACCCACGGAAGTGAAAGCAGAAAACGAAGTGTTTAATAACCGCTCCCTGGATAAACCTGTATTGCTGAACAGTACGTTGCTTACCACATCTTCCGTAGAAAATAAAAACAACAGCATTGTTATCCACGTGGGTCCTTTACTGGGTGGTAATATGCCGGTTGACATCCCGCTTCCGCCGGGCGATCTGCCTGTGCAGATCACATTTCCCTATTACCAGGAAAAACGCGTGATTGTGCCGGTGCCGGCGGGTTATAAAGTAGCGAATAAGGGAGATTTTTCGGCAGAAATAAGTGATAAAGGAGCCGATCCTGCACTGGGTTTTAAAATGCGGTGTGAACAGGACGGCAACCAGCTGCGCATTTTTGTACTGGAGTGGTACAAACAAACTGATTTCTCCGGAAGCAGTAAAGCGGTATTCGGTCAATTGCTGGAAAGGATCCATACACTCCAGCAGCAGGACCTGATACTGGTGAAAGAATAATTTTATACGCCGTCTACATCCGGTATGATCACTACCGAACGGAACTTTTTTTCCGTTTTCAGTTGAATAATAAACTCCTGTAACACCCTTTTGATATGAGTGATCAGCCTGGCTTCACGTGGCAATTTGATCAGCATTTCCTGTAAATAATTATTACGTACCCTTGCTACCAGCGGAGCTGCTGGTCCTACCAGTTGTGCACCGATATGCGGCTGCAGCCAGCTGGCCAGGATCTGTGCTGCCTGTTCAGCTGTTTGCTGGTTTTTATGCCGGATAGTAAGCTTCAGTAAACGGAAAAAGGGCGGGTAACCAAATACCTGCCGTTCAGCGATTTCTGCTTCAAACATGCCTTTATAGTCGTGCGCCATCACATAGTGCAATACCGGGTGCCGGGTGTTGCTGGCCTGGATCAATACTTTTCCCAGCCCGTTTTTACGGCCGGCACGGCCGCTTACCTGTTCCATCATCTGGAAGGCCCTTTCATTCACCCTGAAATCGGGGAAGCCCAGGAGGTTGTCGGCGCTGAGGATGCCTACCAGGTTCACGTTTTCAAAGTCCAGCCCTTTTACCACCATCTGCGTGCCTACGAGTATGTCTATACTGCGATCCTCCAGCAGCTGGATGAGTTTATTGTGGCTGTCTTTGTTCCTCACCGTATCCACGTCCATACGGGCGATGCGGGCTTCCGGGAAGGCCACCTGGAGGTCGTCTTCTATTTTCTCGGTACCAAAGCTTTTGGGTTCAATGGTTTGCGAGCCGCAGGCTGCGCAGGTATGTACGTATGGATACCTGGTGCCGCAATAGTGGCAATGCAGTTTATCCTGGTTTTTATGATAGGTGAGGGAAACATCGCATTGTTTGCAATGCGGGATCCATCCGCAGGTAGTACATAGCAGGAAAGGTGCATAACCACGGCGGTTCTGGAACAGGATCACCTGTTTGCCATCGGCTATAGTTTGTGTGATGGCTGCTTTCAGGGCGGAGGTAAAATGGCCGTCCATTGTTTTTTCCGCCATTTCCTTTTTGATATCCACTATTTCTATCGCCGGCATTTCCACGCCGCCGAAGCGTTCTTTCAGTTCAACAAGCCCATATTTTCCCTGTTGGGCGTTAAAATACGATTCCAGGGAAGGTGTGGCGGAGCCGAGGAGCACTTTGGCCTTAAAGAGGCCGGCATAATAAATAGCGGCATCCCTTGCATGGTAACGGGGAGCCGGGTCCTGTTGTTTATAGGAGGCATCGTGCTCTTCATCGAGGATAATAAGGCCCAGGTCGCGGAAAGGCAGCAACAGGCTGGAACGGGCGCCCAGTATGATTTGCAGCTCCCCTGTTTTCACCTTGTTCCATATTTCCACGCGTTCGTTGTTATTGAACCGGGAGTGATAGATACCAATGCTGGTGCCGAAATGCTTCTGCAGGCGGCGGATGATCTGCGCGGTGAGTCCTATTTCGGGCAACAGGTACAGCACCTGTTTGCCCGCAGCCAGGCATTCTTCCATCATCTTCACGTATACCTGTGTTTTACCACTGGAGGTAACGCCGTGAAGCAGGGTTACCTGTTTATCTTTGAAGTGTGTTTGTACTTCTGCGAAGGCAGCTTCCTGTGCAGGGCTCAGGTCAAAATCGATCTGTGTATCTACCTTACCGGTAGGAATCCGGTCTACCGTGCGTTTTTCTATCCAAAGGATATTTTTATCTACCAGTCCTTTTAACTGGGCGGTGGTGGCGCCGGATTTTTTCAGCAGTTCTTTCTGCAGTACCACGCCCTGTGTTTTGAGCAGGTGGAGATAAGCGAGCAGCAGTTCCATTTGCTTGGGTGCGCGGCCCATATCGTTGAACAATGCGGCCAGTTGTTTTTCTTCCTGGTAGTCCGCATGCAGCTGCACATAATTCTCCTGTTTCTCGCGGTATACTTCTTTCAGCTCTTCATATACCAGCAGTACTTTTTTCTCTATCAGGGATTTGATAACAGAGTAAACTTCTGATTTATCGAGAATCAGCTGTACTTCTTCGATGCGCAGTTCCTTGCGGATGAGGAGGGCTTCCGCGATGAGGTATTCATCATCGTTGAGGGAAGTGAAGTCGTCACCGAAGGCATCGTTGAAGAGCAGGAGTGTTTCGCTGGACAGCTTGAGATGGGCTGGCAGGGCGGCATTCAGCACTTCCCCTTCCGTGCACATATAGTAAGCGGCCACCCATGTCCAGAAGGCTAACTGTGTGGGATACACGATAGGTTCTGCATCCAGCATATCCAGCAGCGGCTTGGTTTTATACAGGGGGGCCTGTTCGTGAATGGCTTTCACGATACCGGCGTACTTCTTTTGTTTCCCTAGCTGAACGGCTACCCGGCTTCCTACCTTGAGGGTGGACATATTTTCGGGAACCGCGTAAGTATAATTTTTTGGTAACGCCAATGGCAATATTACGTCTGCGTACTTCATCCTATTGGCTGCAGGGTTGGATATTTGTGATACTTGCGTAATTCGGTGTCCATTGCATCAAACACCTGTTGTTTGAGGGTGTTGATATCATCGAGTGTCATTCCTGTTACGGGTATTGGTGGCAGGAATACCACGCGGCATTTGCCGGGGGAGATGTGCATAGGTCCTTTATGTGGTAAGCGGTGGCCTGCATCGAGGTAGAGCACCGGTTTGATTGGTTTTTGCAATTCGATGGCCATACGGAATGCACCGTTATGAAAGGGGCGTAATGGCTGATCGGTATCGTTGGTGGTGCCTTCCGGGAACACGAGGATGGAGATGCCTGCTTTGAGGGCGGTCATCATTTCCCGTACGCTGCGGGCCCTGGCGGCTGCGCTGGAACGGTCCACCGGTACTACTGAATTTTTATAGATAAAACCGAAGAAAGGAATTTTAGACATTTCTACTTTTCCCAGCGGGCGGAAAGGGAGGCGCATTACTTTTACGGCGATGGCTGCATCAAGATAAGAGCGGTGGTTTACCACATAGATGCAGGGTTCATTGTCGCGTTCGCATAAATATTTGCGGGTAACCCACATGCCTACCAGCGGGAACCAGGTATGTGCCCAGAAGCGCAGGAAATAAAATATGATGTTACCTCCTTTTTGCCGGCCCAGTAAAGAGGCCAGGAAAATGGGGGGCAGTATCAGGAACATGATGCCCAGGAAAGTAGCGGCGGCGTATATCACATAAATAACACGCAACGGTTTCAGTAAAAAATTCATAAACGCCTCGAAAGGTTTAATATGGCGGAAAACTACGAAGAAAATTACTAATTACACCGAACCGGTGGCCGATTTAATCGCAGTGGCAGACCCAGTCCTTATCCAGGTCGATGCAGGTAATTACTTTGGCGTGCTGTGAATCGCAGGGCGCAAAAACGATCCGCAGGTGCTGGCCTTCACTGGAATAACCTTCCAGGGCATACGTTGGGCAGGGGCGGTCTTCCGGGTTAGACTTTTCCGCGTTGATCTTGCCTTCCGCCAGGATCTCCTCCACTTCTGCGGTTGTCACCTGACGGCAATCCATCCGACAAATGGCATGTTTGGTATATTCAAGATGGGCATGCCTGTTAATTACCTCATTGGCGATAGCGGGACTGCTGGAGTTATTGCGAACCACTACAGGGCGGCTGCCCGGGGAAGGAGCTGCGGGCGCGCTTTTCCACCACTTCTGCTGCCAGCCGGCAAGCAGTAAGATGGACAACAGGAAGACGGGCAGGTATTTTTGCATTGATTTCATAAAACAATAGAACGCCGCGCAAAATAGTCAAAAATTCCTTACCTAACTATGACATAAAAAGTTCCTACCTTTGCCTCCCTTTATGGAACAGGTAAAAACAGTAGCATTTCATACTCTCGGCTGTAAGCTGAATTTTTCAGAAACCTCCTCAATAAGCAGGTTGCTGGAACAGGATGGGTTTGTAAAAACGGATTTTGACGGAACAGCAGATGTGTATGTAATCAACACCTGCTCTGTAACAGATAATGCTGATAAAGAGTGCCGTATGCTGGTGCGCCGCATACAGCGCCGCGCACCCGGCAGCATGGTAGTAATCACCGGCTGCTATGCCCAGCTGAAACCTGAGGAAATTGCTTCTATTGAAGGGGTGGACCTGGTACTCGGCGCCGCTGAAAAGTTCAACATCGCCGAACACCTGAAAACGCTCACCAAAGGCGACAGCGCTAAAATCTGCTCCTGCGATATTGACGAGGTGAATAGTTTTCATGCTTCCTATTCTCTTAACGACCGTACCCGCACCTTCCTGAAAGTACAGGATGGCTGTGATTATACCTGTGCCTTTTGCACCATCCCAATGGCGCGGGGCAAAAGCCGCAGCGACAGTGTTGCCAATGTAGTAAAACATGCACACGACCTGGCCGCTACCGGCGTAAAGGAAATTGTGCTCACGGGTGTAAACCTGGGCGATTTTGGAAAAGGCTTTGAAGGCGGCAAGAAAAGGGAAGAAACCTTTTTTGAACTGGCACAGGAGCTGGATAAAGTGGAAGGTATTTCCCGGTATCGCATTTCTTCTATAGAACCTAACCTGCTCACTAACGAGATCATTGAATTTGTGGCCAACAGCCGCAGGTTTATGCCTCATTTTCATATTCCACTGCAAAGCGGCAGTAATGAGATCCTTGGCCTGATGCGCCGCCGTTACCGCCGTGAGTTGTATGCAGAGAAAGTAGCGCTGATCAAACAATTTATGCCACATTGCGCCATCGGTGTAGATGTGATCGTAGGCTTCCCGTCTGAAAGCGATGCGCATTTCCGTGAAACGTACGACTTTCTGCATGAACTGGATGTATCTTATCTGCACGTATTTACCTACTCAGAACGCGCCAACACTGGTGCACTGGATATTAAACCGGTAGTACCTGTGCATATCCGGAACGAACGCAATAAAATGCTGCGTAACCTCAGCCACAAAAAACAGCAATACTTTAATGAGCAACACCTGCATCAAACCAGGAAGGTGCTGTTTGAATCGCTGGGAAAAGATGGTATGATGGAAGGTTACACCGATAATTACATCAAAGTAACGACTCCTTTCCGCCAGGAATGGCACAATCAGCTGATCGACTGGGATCTGCGCTAACCGGATTTTCTGCGGAGTAAAAATCCGCGGAAATGGTCATGCCACGAAATCAGGTTGCCGATCAGGTAATAATCTTTCAGGTTATTTTTAATACTGCTGCGCATAATGCGTACGACTATACTTTTGCCCACTTCTCCCTTTTCCTGCACCAGCAGCAGCAGTTCCAGTGATATCAACGACAGGATGGCGCTAATGAGGAACAGGAAATTCCATTGATGCAGGGCCAGCAGGTGCAGCACCTTTGATTTGTGTGGCCCCGTGAATGTTGCATCAATCTGTATATGTCTTGACTCAAAAAAGTCGGCCAGGATACCACCAACCAGCGGCGCCAGGGCGGAAAAAACGGCGGTAATGATGTTCCTGGCGGATAAGTATACCACCGCATCCTTTACCGGGGCCAGTTTAAGCCCGATATTGGTTAACGAGAGATTGATACCTGCATTGGCAATACCAGTGAAAATATGGATGAGCACCAGCAGGATTATATTGGCATACATCTCCGAATAAATTCCAACAAAACACCACCCGATTACGCAAAAAATGTATAACGGACCGCTGATGGCCAGAATGGTTTTATTGCTGTACCTGTCTGCAAACACGCCCCACATCCGGAATGTAAATACTCCTGTGAGCTGGCTTACCATCAGCAATATAGTGATAACAGACAGGGACAAATGCATTCCCTGCATCATGAATACCGTAAAAAAAGGTGTGGCAATATTCAGGGCAAACACCCAGGCTGAATTGAAAACGAGCAGCCGGAGAAAATTATTGTCGCGCAACGGGCGCAGCAATAATTTGAAAAAATTTTCCTTGTCCATATACGACTGTGGTTCCGGCGCTCCGGCCAGTATAAAAGCCCCCGCTATGCCGGCAACACCGGCAGCAATAAACATACAGTAATAGGTAGTAAGTTCATATGCGGGGTAATGCCTGCGGATATAATCCACGCCAAAAGCGGCTGCCAGGCTCAGTACTACGTTTAGTCCCTGCGTATAGCTGCTTCGTTTGGCAAAATAGGTGCCCATGATCTGTTCCGGGATAAGGTCTTTTATCCAGGCGTTCCAGCTGGGGCCGGCGATAGAGCCAAAGAAGTAGAAAAAGAAAAGAAAGAAGATGAGGAAATTGATATTGCCTGTTTGCGGGAACATCAGAGGAATAGCGCCTATCAGCAACAGCGGTATCCTGGCCAGCAGGGAACACAGCACTGTTACCATTCTCCGGTTGTTGGTGCGCCGCACCAGCCAAATGGATATTAATTGAAACACGTTGGTGAAAGTGGGTAAGGCAGACAACAATCCTATCTGCAGATTATTGGCGCCCATGAGCAGTGCCATTGCAATCAGGAAGGCGCCGCCGGTGAGTGTGATCATGGCTTCCGCCGCCAGCCCGTCGCCTATGATCAGCCTCATCCCAATTTTCCTTTCGGGTTCAGTAATGTCGGTGCGCGGTCTCAGATTCATACTTTTGTATTTCAGTATAAACAGATACACGTGCACCGGCAATGATTATACCATGCCAACAGCAGGGATGGCTATATTACTTCGGAAAACCGGGATCAGCTTTTACTTCTTCCAGCTGTTGCGTGTGCCGGTTAGTATGCGCCGCATCCAGCAATAGTAACTGGTAAGCATCTACTGGTCCCAGTGCCGGGTGATCCATAATATGATCCCGCAACGCATCTTTTGTGTTGGTGACATATTCAATCAGTTTATCCCGCTGGTCTGTAAAAGCTTTTATAGTTTCTGCATTAGAGGAATAAGTGTGTTTTGGAACACCATATTCGGGCGCCTTTACTTTATGGCTGCGGTCTTCCACATTCTTAATAATCTGTTCGTCGGTGGCTTTAATATCCTTTTTTCTTTCAGGATTGGCAGGTTGTTGTATGAGGTGTTGTTCCCCTTCCATAATTGCTTTTTCAATCAGGGTAATATGCTCCACGCACTCAATCACTGACCAGCGATCGGCGGCGGGCTTATATTCCAGCTGTGCATCAGTAAGTCCCTGCACATCTTTGAGGAGCTGTTCCTTTGTTTGTTGCAGTTGATTGAGCAGAAGGGACCTGTCTTCCCTGGCGCTGGTTACAGGCTGGAATGCGGTAACAGCAGAAAAGACTGCAATAGCAAACAGCAGCGATAGCTTTTTCATCGTGGATTACATTTAGGAGTTAAAAAGAAGATAGGTAAGTTACGAAAAACCAATGATCTCCAGAAATTCCTCGCGGGTAATAAAACCTGCGCCCAGCGAGGCCAGGTGGTCGGTATGCACCTGGCAGTCGATCATTTCCAGTTCGTGTGCATAAGTTTGCACAAAGGTGATAAAAGCTGCTTTGGAGGCGTTGCTCACAGTGGCAAACATCGACTCGCCAAAAAAGAAGGGACCTGTTTTAACACCATAAAGACCGCCCACCAGTTCGTCGTTTTGCCAGCACTCCACCGACATCGCGTAGCCGGCGTGGTGCAGCCGGATGTAGGCTTCCTGCATTTCGGGCGTGATCCAGGTACCGGTTTGCCCCTCCCTGGGAATGCTGCTGCACCGGGCAATTACGCCTGCAAAATCTTCATTGAAGGTAATCCGGAACTGTTTTTTGCGCAGTACCTGTTTCATGCTGGCGGATATCTTTAATTCATCCGGAAATAATACGAAGCGGGGATCAGGGCTCCACCATTGGATAGGCGGTTCATCGTACCACGGAAAGATCCCGGAACGGTAAGCGAGCAGCAATCTTTCTACCGACAGATCACCGCCCACGGCGAGTAGTCCGTCCGGCTCCGAAAGCTGAACAGGGGGGAAAATCAGTTGTTTGTTAAGACGGAAAACGGACATATCAGGAATCAGCTGCCTGCCATTTCTTCAATAGTAACGCTTAGTCCCCGCTCCTGCAGGGCTTCACACAGGGGACGCAGTTTCAGGTATTCTCCCTGTTTTACGGCATACTTTCCATTAAAATGAATGATCAGCGCGCACTGCTCTGCCTGTTCATGCGTGTGACCACATACCTCCATCAGTGAAGCAATGACCCAGTCGAATGTATTCACCTCGTCATTCCAGACTACCAGGCTGAACGGAAACTGTTCATCTTCCGCCACCAGCACATCTACCTCTTCCTCCGGTAATCCTTTTGTACTTGTACGATCGCTCATCTTTAATAAAAGCTTTATGCAAAATTACATGGATTATTCGTTAATTTATCCATATTTAGCAGAGATCTGTTGATTTCAGGATACTTCCGAATTTAAAAAATGGTTATGATGAACGGACTGGTTTTATTGATGAATACAAATTTACCGCTGAAAGATCCGGTGCCTATCTTTTCGCTGGTGTTGTTTATAATATTGCTGGCGCCCATCCTGTTACGTAAACTGCGGATACCGAGTATCATAGGGCTGATTATTGCCGGTATGCTGATCGGCGATCATGGTTTTAAAATTATACAGAAAGACAGTATTGACCTCTTTGCCAAAGCCGGGCTATTGTATATTATGTTTCTCGCGGGGTTGGAGCTGGACATGACAGAATTCCGTAAGAACCGCTACCGCAGCATGGTTTTCGGCGCTTTTACCTTCTTTATTCCCCTTACAATGGGGTTTGTGGTATGCACCTATGTGCTGCAATTTAACTTCATGGCTACCCTGCTGGTATCCAGCATGTTTGCTACTCATACGCTGGTGGCATATCCGCTGGCAAGCCGGCTGGGTATTACAAAAAACGAGGCCGTTACCGTAGCCGTGGGTGGTACCATTATCACCGACACTGCGGTGTTGCTGATACTGGCCGTGATCACCGGTGCGCAGGCCGGTAACCTGAATACTTATTTCTGGGTGCGGCTTGGCATTTCACTGGCCATTTTTGCCGCCATCATCCTCTGGCTGATGCCCATGCTTGGCCGGTGGTTTTTTAAGAAGATTAAAGACGATAAAACTTCACATTTCATTTTTGTGCTGGCGCTGGTATTTGCATCCGCATTCCTGGCCGAGCTGGCCGGCGTAGAAGGTATTATCGGCGCCTTCCTGGCGGGGCTTGCGCTTAACCAGCTGATCCCGCATACTTCCCCGCTGATGAACCGGATTGAGTTTGTGGGCAACGCTATTTTCATCCCGTTTTTCCTCATCAGCGTGGGTATGCTGGTAGATTTGCGGGTATTACTGAAAGGCCCTGAAGCCCTGATCATTGCCGGCGCGCTTACCCTGATGGCGCTTAGCAGCAAATGGCTGGCCGCCCTGTTTACACAACTGGTTTTCAAGTACAGCGCCAACCAGCGCAAAGTGATCTTTGGGCTCAGCAGCGCACACGCCGCGGCTACTATTGCGGTAATACTGATTGGGTACAATATGCATATTGTAGATGAGCATGTGCTGAATGGCACCGTGATACTCATTCTCATTACCTGCCTGGTGGGCTCTTTTGTAACCGAAAATGCCGGCCGCCGGCTGGCCATACAGGAAGCTGAAGGCAAACCGGAAGTGGACGATCAGCCAGAGCGCATACTGGTGCCGGTTTCCAACCCCGACCGTATTGAGGCCCTGCTTGACTTTGCAGTAATGATCAAAGACAGTAACGCCCCTACTCCCATTTACCCGCTGGCGGTAGTTCAGGATAATGAAGAGGCGAAAGAGAAGATCCATCTCACCAACAAGATGCTGGAAAAAGCGGTAATACATGCCGCTGCCACGGAAAGTGACGTGCAGGTGGTAACCCGCATAGACCTCAACGTTTCCGATGGCATTACGCGTGCCACCAAGGAGCTGCTGATCAGCGATGTGATATTGGGCTGGACGGATAAAACAAGTACCACCGACCGCTGGCTGGGCAACATTTTTGGTACCACTCTCGATAACGTGTTACAGCGGGTATGGGAAACCGTGTATGTGTGCAACTTCCATTCACCGCTGAATACCACCAAAAAAATGGTGCTGGTAATGCCGCCCAACGCCGAATACGAGCTGGGCTTCCTGCATTACATGCAGAAAATGTTTATGCTGGCCAAGCAGGCAGGCGCCAGGTTACTGGTTTTTTGTAATGAGAAAACACAAACGATCACCACCGCTTTTGCAGAGCAAACGAAGATGAGCGTGGACCTGGGTTTCCGCCAGTTTGATACCATCGAGGACTTCCTGGTTCTTTCCAGGGAAATTACCCGGGACGACCTGGTAGTGGTGGTTACCGCGCGTAAAAGCACGCTCTCCTATCATGCATATATGGATGGTATTCCTGCTAAATTAGAGCGGCATTTTAAGGACAATAATGTAATCCTGCTGTACCCGGAGCAAAGAGAGTTTGATTCACTGGAAGCGGGCCTTCAATCGGAAGATCTGACGCTGGCGCCTATACAGGAACAAATTGCCAACCTGAATAAACTGGGTAAAGCGGTAAAACGGATATTTAAGAAATAACTATTACAGTCCTTAGTGGCTAAACGCAAAAAGGTCCCGCATTGCTGCAGGACCTTTTTATTTGTGTGTAGTGTGGGAGCTACTGGATTCGAACCAGTGACCCTCTGCTTGTAAGGCAGATGCTCTGAACCAGCTGAGCTAAGCTCCCGTAAAGATCTTTTGGAGGTAGGTGTAGTGTGGGAGCTACTGGATTCGAACCAGTGACCCTCTGCTTGTAAGGCAGATGCTCTGAACCAGCTGAGCTAAGCTCCCTCTTTAAGATCTTTGGAAATATGTCAAATTACTATTGTGTGGGAGCTACTGGATTCGAACCAGTGACCCTCTGCTTGTAAGGCAGATGCTCTGAACCAGCTGAGCTAAGCTCCCTCTTTTGTTTCTTTCCTATCGTCCCTTTCGTTCGATTGGATCGCAAAGGTATAAACTATTTTTATTCTACCAAATATTTTTTAAAAAAACGCGGGGATCGCCTTCGGCGATGCGGAGTTTGTCTTGAGCGCTGATTACGCTGATTATACTGATTAGCTTGATTTTTGTTCATTGGATTTTTTGGATTTTTTTAAATGATTCTTAAAAAATTAAGAGAGATACAAGCGAATCTTATCTGCTTATATCTCTCTTAATCTTTAGAAATCAAAAATGATCAAATCCAAAAAATCAGTATAATCAGCGTAATCCTGCTCCAAGACAATTTACAATCGCCGAAGGCGATCCTACTTCTTCTTTTTCTTCTCCGCCTTCTTCGCGAAGCCGCCTTCAAAGAAGCATTTGATGCCGCGATAAGCGCCGCAGCCGCCTATTTCGCGGATACTCACCCGGTTGCCGGTGAACTGGAAGGCGATACCACAGGAAGATTCCTTGTCTTTGTATTCGCCCCGGTTGCCACCAATATAATGTCCCCGGCCGCTCAGTTCTCCCTTGCAGTTACCGTTATCTTTTGAGAAGGTGATGAAGAACTGGAAGGATTTTGGATCATCACCATCCCTGATGGATACAATGCTCATGTCGCCGGCTGTATAATCGCCGGAAAATTTGTGTTTGCGGGGTAATGTATCAATCGGGTTGAAGATCTGGCCGGCGTTCGTAGGTCCGTTGGAGTTAGTCATGATAAGTGTTACCGATCCATCAGGATTCACCATGTAAAAATCTTCTTTCAATGCGCTCCGGCTGCCCGACAATTTTGTTTCGCTGCTGATCTTCACTACATTTTTACTGTCTATCAGCAGGGAGGTAACCGTACCGTCCGCACTACCTGTGTTGGCTACACGGATCCGGTTGAGATACTTGCCTTTTTTATCCAGGAAGCAGAGATAACCTACCGATTGTGACCTGCCGGCAGCTTTTATAGTCATATAGTTCACAGTGTTGCCGGGAATCCGCTGCAGCGGGAAATATTTCACCGGTTCGTTTTTACCGAAATCACCTTTCGTCAGCGTATCTGTTAAAAACCGCATGGCGGCTGTATCCAGTCGCAGTGAATCCGGTTGTTTCAGTTGGAGCGTATCCGGTGTAAGCCGGTATGGCAGGGTACCAGGTGTAAACAATGCCTGGAAGTCTTCAAATGTCATGGGCTCAGTGCCGCTGCCTGATTTCTTCTTCGATTTGCAGGCTGCTAAAACTCCGATTGCCAGTAATAATAAAAGGAAACGCTTCATTAGAAAAGTTAATTCTGGGCGAAAAGTTAGATATAATTTTTATATGTGCGCGTTAAAAATCAAAAAACATACCGGATAGAGAAATGTTCAGAATTATTATTTAGATTTGTCTAAATAATATTTTAGATAGCATGAATTTATCTATCGCAGAGGAAAACCATATTAAGTCGATATATAAGCTGCAGGAAGGCGACGCTGTTGTAACCACCAACGCGCTGGCTTATGAACTGGAAACCAAGCCTGCATCGGTAACAGACATGGCCAAGAAGCTGAAAGAGAAAAAGCTGATTGAATATGAAAAGTACAAAGGCATCACGCTGTCGGCAGACGGCAGGAAAGCAGCCCTGCAAATTGTGCGGCGACACCGCCTGTGGGAGTGTTTCCTGGTAGATAAGCTCTCCTTCAGCTGGGAAGAAGTGCACGAGCTGGCGGAAGAACTGGAACATGTGCGCAGTGAAAAGCTCACCAACCGGCTCAGCGAATTCCTGGGCAATCCCGTGATAGACCCGCACGGCGACCCGATTCCCGACGCCAATGGCAAACTGGCAAAACCTCGCCCCCAAACTTCGCTGGATCAGGCCAACGCCAAACGGCTGGTGGTAACAGCCGTATCAGATCAATCGACCGCGCTGCTGGCCTTTCTCAACGCCAAAGGGATTAAGCTGGGTACTCAGCTGGAAATAGTGGCGCATTACGAGTACGACAATTCTATTGAAATAAAAGTAAAAGGACAACCGGCCATCACCATCAGTGAACAGGTTGCAAAAAACATTATGGTCAGACCCGTTTAATTATCAGCAATATACTATGAGCATCGAGCATACACATTCATCAGCATCGTTAAGTGAGGTACATCAGAGTGTAGAAACGAGTGGAAAATCCAGGTGGAAAAAGATCTTCGCCTTCTTCGGCCCCGCCTATCTCGTAAGCGTTGGTTATATGGACCCTGGCAACTGGGCCACCGATCTGGCCGGCGGCAGCCAATACGGCTACAAATTATTGTGGGTATTACTCATGAGTAACCTCATGGCCCTGCTGCTGCAAAGCCTGAGTGCCCGGCTGGGCATTGTGCGCGGCCGCGACCTGGCACAGGCTAACCGGGAAACCTATCCGCCGGTAGTGAATTTCATCTTATATGTGCTGGCGGAAATCGCCATAGCAGCTACCGACCTGGCAGAAGTACTGGGGATGGCCATTGGTATTCAACTGCTGACGGGGCTGCCGCTTGTATGGGGCGTAAGCTTAACCGTACTCGACACCTTTCTGCTCCTCATATTGCAACGTTATGGCATCCGCAAAATGGAAGGATTTATTATCAGTCTCGTTGCCATTGTGGGCGCTTCTTTCCTCGTGGAGCTGATCCTCGTGAAGCCGCAAATGCATGAAGTAATACGGGGCTTTATCCCCGGCATCCCCGATAACACCGCGTTGTATATTGCCATCGGTATTATCGGCGCCACCGTAATGCCGCACAACTTGTACCTCCATTCGGCATTGGTACAAACACGGAAAATAAAAAGGGATGATGCGGGTATCAGGCAGGCCATTAAAATGAACTTTATCGACAGCACCATTGCACTGAACCTGGCGTTCCTGGTAAATGCTGCTATCCTGATCCTTGCTGCCGCCGTATTTTTCAAAAGTGGCAGAACAGATGTGGCGGAGATCCAGGATGCACACCGCCTGCTGGATCAGCTGCTGGGAAGCAAACTGGCTCCCATCCTGTTTGCCGTGGCATTGATTGCTGCCGGTCAGAGTTCCACTGTAACCGGCACCCTGGCCGGGCAAATTGTAATGGAAGGCTATCTCCGCCTGCGTATCAACCCCTGGCTGCGGCGATTGATCACCCGGCTGCTGGCCATCATCCCTGCCCTGCTGGTAATCCTTATTGCCGGCGACGAAGAGGTAGGTGCGCTCCTGGTGTTCAGCCAGGTATTGCTCAGCCTGCAACTGGGCTTTGCCATCATCCCCCTTATCCATTTTGTAAGCGATAAAAAAACGATGGGCACGTTTGCCATTAAACCTGTTACCAAAATTTTCAGCTGGCTGGTCACCAGTTTATTGGTGTACCTTAATATGCGGATGGTATTATCAGAAGCCTTTGATTATATGTCCGGTACCGGGAATATTTTTGTAGACGGATTAATTATGGCCGGCTGCCTCGGCTTCGTGGTGTTGCTACTTATCACCATTGTATACCCGCTGCGCCGCCGTTACCGCGAAGATGCTGCGGCAGGCATCCATACCACCCAGGTTACACTGGGAGAAATGGAAAAGCCCACCTATCAGTGTATTGCCATGGCCCTCGATTTTTCGCAACGCGATAAAGATATTGTAACCAACGCTATCGCTCACGGTAACGAACACACGCAATATATCCTCATTCATATCGTGGAAAGCGCTTCCGCCAAATACTTTGGAAAAGAGTCGGACGACCTGGAAACACGCCGCGACCAGGAACAGCTGGACACCTACATTGCGCTGCTGAAAAGCCGCAACATCAGCGCCAGAGGCGTGCTCGGCTTCCGCAGGCGCGCACGTGAAATTGCCCGCATCGTACACGAAGAAAAAGCAGACTTCCTGGTATTGGGCGGCCACGGCCACAGGGGCTTTAAAGACTGGCTGTATGGTGAAACAGCTAACCAGGTAAGACACCAGGTAAGGATCCCGGTACTGGTAGTGCAATAAAATTTAAAAAGTATGCTTCCGTTATTCAAACCCGGTGATACCAAACATTTCAGCCGCACCGTGCGGCAGGAAGACTGTGCCTCTTTTGACAGCGGCCAGGTTCATCCCGTATACGCCACCTTCGCACTGGCGCGGGATGCAGAATGGTGTTGCCGCCTGTTTGTGATGGAAATGAAGGAAGCACAAGAAGAAGGCATTGGCACCCGCCTTACCGTGGAACACCTCTCCCCCGCTTTAGCCGGCAGCCAGGTGGACTTCACCGCAGTGATCACCGGAATACAACACCACGAAATCACCTGCAGCTACGAGGCCGTTTGCAATGGCCGCGTGATTGCTACAGGCATACAGGTGCAGAAAATTCTTCCCAAAGCAAAGCTGGATCGGTTGTTTGCTGGATTGTAGCGAGTTTTGTCTTGGCTCAGGATTACGCTGATTATACTGATTAGCTGGATTTTTACTTTTTTGATTTATAAAGGATTAAGGGAGATATAAGCGGATATATTCGCTTTTATCTCCCTTAAATATTATTAATCCAAAAATCTAAAAAAATCCAAAAGTAAAAATCCAGCTAATCAGTATAATCAACGTAATCCTGAGCCAAGACAAAATTCGCTACAATCCCAGCGCTGCCTTCAGGCGCGGATAACCGGTTTTGCTCACCAATACCCTCGCGCCACTGCGGAGAATGGCCAGGTGGTTTTCTTTCTCGTAGGGATCTATACGGGTTACCTGGTTTACGTTGAGTATGTAAGAGCGGTGTACCCGTGTGAATTGTTGCGGGTCCAGCATTTTTTCGAAGAACGACATGGTTTTATTTTTCAGGAAGCTGCCTTCCTGAGTTACTATTTTTACGTAGTCGTCTGCTGCTTCCAGGTAGTGGATATCCTGTACCGGGATAATTTTAATTTTACCATTGAGCTTTATTACCACGCGGTTGCTTTGCAAAGGGGTGGTGGCGGCGGTTTCCAGCAGGGCTTCTGTGTTGGTGGCGGCGGGTGTTTGAAAATGATCCAGCCATTTTTGTACGGCCTTATCAAAGCGATCACTGGAAAAAGGTTTCAGCAGATAGTCGACCGCATGTACTTCAAAGGCCCTGATGGCATGTTCTTCAAAGGCCGTGGTAAAGATCACTGCGGGCATATTTTCCACGAGTTCCAGCATTTCAAAACCGGTGATCTTTGGCATCTGTATATCCAGGAAGATGATATCCGGCTGATGCTGTTGTATGGCCTTTAGTCCTTCAAACCCATCATTGCATTCCTGCACCACTTCTATTTGCGGGAAGCTTAACAGGTATTCCTTCACCACTTCACGGGCCAATGGTTCATCATCAATTAATACTGCTTTTATCATGCGATTGTGGTACTTTAATAATGGTAGTAAAAATATTGTCAATGGCGGTGGTTTCCAGCAGGTCTTGCCGTGCAAACAGCAGGTACAGCCTGCGTTGTATGGAAGTTAAGCCGAAACCGGTTCCTTTGTTTGGCTGTTGCAGTTCGTTGTCGAACGGATTTTGTATGGCGATATACAACATGTTATCCTGCAACCATGACCTTATGCTGATGGTGATATCACCGGTGGTATCGTATAGTCCGAATTTAATTGCATTTTCTACTACGGGCTGCAGCAGCATTGGTGGCATCATCATTTTATCCGCTTCTTCGTAAGGGATAACGTTGGTGGTTAAACGATGCCCGAAACGCACTTTCTCTATATCCAGGTACAGCTGCAAATAGTTTAGTTCGTCGGCGAGTGTGATCCATTGATCATCCTCGCGCTTCAATGACCCTCTTAAAAAATCGGAGAGCTTCAATACCATCTCGCGGGCCTCTTTTGGCCGCAGCATGATGAGCGCGTTGATGGAGTTGAGGCTGTTAAACAGGAAATGCGGCTGCAGTTGCTGCCGCAGTTTAAAGAGCTCTGCTTCTCTCACTATCTTTTCCGTAGCCTCCTGGCGCTGGCGGTATTCCTGTTGTTCTTCCGCATCGTACCACATCTGGCTTCTGAAGCCGATACCTGCAATCAGCATGCACCCTACGATGGCGTGAACGGGGATGGCGTTGTTCAGCCAATTGAGATACAGCGGATCAGCGGGAAATGCGGATACCAGTATCCAGCGGCTCAGGCATACCCACAAAACAGACAGGGCAAAGCTTACTATGGCTACGTAGCCAAACTTCATGGTGCCGTCTGCCGGGCGGTAGTAAGCCACGTTATGGCTTATTACAATACCGGCGGCCCCCAGGAGTATAACGTGCACTGCACTGTCTGTGGCCGATAGCCAGATGGGAAGGTCGAACCAGTACCACAGCAGCCCGCCATAAAGGAACATCCAGATGGCGAAGGATGCGAGGAAAGCCCACCAGGCGTTACCTTTAATCATTTGTTTTACCAAAGAAGGTGATTTATCAGTTATACGTTAAGCTCAAAGTATTGTTGTCCCTGTAACTGGGCAGATTTCATCTGCAACCAGGCGATGTAGGAATTGGGGTCTCCCGGTTCTTCAATGCGGGAGTACAGTTCCATGCCGTCTGTCAGCTGATCCAGGGTATATACTTCCGGTACGTTGATGAACTTCCATTGTACCAGTTCCTGTTGTTGATTTTTAAAAGCATATTGTTCCTGCATACCAATTTCGCGGGCTTTATCGCAGGCGTCTTTCTTGGTAACAGCGCTGATTAATCTTAATTGTTCATCAAATTGCGGGGTATGATTGCCTTCACCGCAGATGATCTGGTATACAACTTTCGCAACAAACCAATGCATAAAATTAAAATTTAAAAGTTGGAGAAGATAGAATACAGGTTGAGAGATATGGATGTTTTATGATCAGTAACTTTTTATTTCTACACCACCGAATACACAGGATCCTTTCAGGACCAGCAGTTTCTCAATGGATCCGTTAGACATCATGCCGGTGTGACGTTTGTCTTCCACCCCGCCGAGCACAACATCAATATCCACCTGAACTTTCCAGTGGGCCGGTACAATGATTTCACAACCACCGAAAACGGCTGAAACATCCATCACAGCGGTGCCATTGATATCTGCATTCATGAAGTTGATAACGGCGCCTCCAAAGACAGCGCTTACATCGCCTCCTTTAAAGTTTTTAGACATCACCATTTTATTCACACTGCCAAAGATAGCGTTGGCACTCAGCGTATCCTCGCCACTGGCAAATTCCTGGCTGGAGCCGAAGGCGTGTTTTTTGAATGTCCAGTCCGTACCCTGATAACTCTTTTTAAAGATCAGCACCACACCTACCAGGATCAGCACTACCGGCCATATAAACTGGGCGGTGGCGTATGGCAGCTCGAGTATTTCGTTTGCCATGAAAATTCCGCCTACCAGGACCATCACAATCCATCCCCCGAACCTGAATTTATGTTTTGCCCCTACAACGATACCGATAGCGATCAGGATCATTTGCCAGGAGAACAGCCAGTGGGGCAGATTAAGATCCAGGCGTTGCAATAACAGGCAGGCACCAACGATGATGAAAACTGCACCGCCTATAAAGCGGCCTTTTCTTTTTGATGCTTCGATATCCTCGTTTTTCATTTGTTTTACTATTTATGATACAAATGTAGAACGGCGCACTGTTATTGGAAACAGGGTTTAGGCTAATAAAGTACCCTTACCGGTAAAAAGCAGGAAATCGCCGGTGAAAACGGCGGGCTATATTTCTACCGTTACCAGTGCATCGTTTCCGGCCAGTTTTACCAGGATGGCTTTCAACTGCTGTACCATAGGATCGGGGCCACAGATATAGAAATGCTGGTTGAAATCACTGATCTTCTCTTTCAGGTAACTTTCATCGATGGTGTGGTGGTCGTAGCCCGGCACTTCCTGTGCTGTCAGCGTATTAATAAAGCGGTTGCCCAGCATGGCTTCAAATTCATCTTTCAGAATAATATCCGACAGGGTTTTATTAGAGCAGATCAGCTGGTTGCTGCCCAGTTGGCCTTTGTGCTGCAGGTCACGCAGGATGGCGATGAAAGGGGTAACGCCTGCGCCGCCGGCGATAAAGGTGCCTTCTCCTTTATACTGAATGGTCCCCCATACATCGTGCAGGATAAGTTGATCGCCGGCTTTCAGGTGCCCGAGTTCGCGGGTAACGCTGTTATGGTCGTCGTAGCTCTTGATCGTGAATTCCAGGTGATCCCATTCGGTGAGACTGGTAAAGGTAAAGGGGCGTCTTTCTTCTTCCCATCCGGGTTTATTAACGGCTACTTCTGTAGCCTGACCGGGTACAAAGGTATATCCGGCGGGCTTTTCCACGGTGAATTGACGGACGTTGTGTGTTACGGGGGTAACGGCCAGGATTTTTACAATATGGCTTTCCATTGGTTCAGGTTTTCTTTAAGATGAATGTAGGATATTTTTTTTCTCAGTGCAACGCTTGTAGCAACAAAGGCAGCAGGGCTTTGGCCCAGCGGCTGTAGTCCTTTCCGGAAGGGTGCAATCCGTCGCCTGCCAGCAGTTCGGGATCCTGAGCGGCTTCCCTGGTAAAGTGCGTGATATCCAGGTAAGGCACCAGCCACTCTTCCGCAATGGCTTTATTGACCGCGTTATACGCATCAATTTCCCGGTGAATCAGTTCCCGGTCGCCGCCGGTGGCAAATGGCGTTACGCCCCAGTCGGGAATAGACAGCACTACCACATGTGAAGGATTGTTGCCGGCAAAAACGATGGCCTTTTGCAAAAGGGCGGTAAATGCTGTTTCATACTCTTCCTCGGAACGGCCACGGTATTGGTTATTTACACCTATCAACAGTGTTACTATATCGTAGGTTTTACTTATATGTGCTGCGGCAATGCCGGCTTCCAGTTCGTCGGTGGTCCACCCGGTGGTGGCGATGATCTGCGGATCTGATACGTCAAAGCCTTGTTCCCGCAACAAAGCGGCCGCCTGCACAGGAAAACGTTCGGAGGGGGAAACTTGTTCACCTATAGTATAACTATCGCCGAGGGCGAGGTACGTAACAGGAATCATGATGGTATGTAAGATTTTGTTGCTGCGAAAAATGACCAGCAAAATAACATTAATCCTAACATAAGCAAAAAGTTATATGTAGGTGTTAAATTTGGGGAATAAAGGGCAAATGTTCCCCTGCGTAAACGGAAAAGCCTTACCTTTGCCCGCGATTACAACAATTACGTAACGCATAAGAAACCGTTTTATGCCGGCAGAAAAAATATCGATGAACAATGGCCTGTTACAGGTCCCTGCACACCCCATCATTCCATTTATAGAAGGCGACGGAATAGGTCCGGACATCTGGAGAGCCAGTGTACGCGTATTCGACGCAGCTGTAGAAAAGGCTTATGGCGGTGACAGGAAAATTGAATGGAAAGAAGTACTGGCAGGTGAGAAAGCCTTCCAGCAAACAGGTGAATGGCTGCCAAAGGCTACACTGGATGCGCTGAAAGAATACCTGGTATCTATCAAAGGTCCCCTGTCTACTCCCGTTGGTGGTGGTATCCGCTCCCTGAACGTTGCCATGCGCCAGGAGCTCGACCTCTACGCCTGTGTAAGGCCTGTACGCTGGTTCAACAAAGTACCTTCCCCGGTGAAACACCCGGAGAAAGTGGACATGGTGATTTTCCGCGAAAATACGGAAGACATCTATGCCGGCATTGAATATATGACGGGTACGCCGGAAGCAAAGAAACTGCTCGATTTCCTGCAAAATGAAATGGGCGTTAAAAAGATCCGGTTCCCGGAAACCTCTTCCCTGGGTATTAAACCGGTATCTATTGAAGGTACGGAAAGACTGGTACGCGCCGCTATCAGCTATGCGCTGGAGCACAAACGTCCGTCGCTCACCCTGGTGCACAAAGGCAACATCATGAAATTCACCGAAGGTGGTTTCAAAAACTGGGGCTATGCACTGGCAGAAAGAGAATTCGGTGATAAAGTATATACCTGGGAACATTGGGAAAAAACCAAGAAAGACCTGGGCGAAGAAGAAGCCAACAAAGAACTGAAAGTAGCCCTGGCAAAAGGAAAGCTGCTGATCAAGGATGTAATTGCGGATAACTTCCTGCAACAGATCCTGCTGGCGCCACAGGATTATTCTGTAGTAGCCACACTGAACCTGAACGGCGACTACATTTCTGATGCACTGGCAGCTGCGGTAGGCGGTATTGGTATTGCCCCAGGCGCCAACATCAACTACCTGACCGGCTATGCTGTATTTGAAGCCACACACGGTACTGCACCCCGCTTCGCCAACACCAACACCATGAACCCATCCTCCGTGATCCTGAGCGGCGTAATGATGCTGGAATACATGGGCTGGAAAGAAGCGGCTGAAATCATTGTTCACGGCCTCAGCACCGCCATCATGCGCAAACGTGTTACCATCGACTTCTACAACCTGATGGACGATGCCACCCTGGTGAAAACCAGCGAATTTGCGGATGAAGTGATCAAGCAGATGCTGCACTAAGCGCGAATTTTGTCTTTCGCGAATTTTGTCTTTTTCAGGATTACGCTGATTTTACTGATTACCCGGATTTTTACTTTTTGGATTTTAAAAAGGATTTGGGGAGATATCAGCGAGTGGATTTAAAATAATTCCGGGATATAAGCGATAAACTTTTTGGGGAGATGTAAACGGATATATCCGCTTATATCTCCCCAAATCATTTTAAATCTAAAATGATCAAATCCGGGTAATCAGTAAAATCAGCGTAATCCTGAAAAAGACAAAATTCGCGAAATTTTGTTTTTTTCACAGCTATTCGTATTTTTCGTGATTATCCCAATTGGGACTCGCTTGAATAATTGTTGTGAAATGCTTTTAATTTAATTTTAAAAAACCCGAAATGGCAGAAAAAATTAAAGTTGCTAATCCGGTAGTTGAACTGGATGGTGATGAAATGACACGAATCATCTGGAAATTCATCAAGGATAAACTGATACTTCCATACCTGGATGTTGAAATTAAATATTACGACCTTGGCATGGAGCACCGCGATGCTACCAACGACCAGGTTACCATTGATGCCGCCAATGCTATCAGGGAAGTAGGCGTAGGTATCAAATGCGCTACCATTACACCCGATGAAGATCGCGTAAAGGAATTCAACCTGAAGCAGATGTGGAAGTCCCCCAACGGCACCATCCGTAATATCCTGGATGGCACTGTATTCCGTGAACCAATTGTAATGAGCAATGTTCCCCGCCTGGTGCCTAACTGGACTGCCCCGATCTGTATTGGTCGTCATGCTTTCGGTGATCAGTACCGCGCTACCGATTTCGTTACAAAAGGAAAGGGTAAACTTACTATTAAGTTTGAAGGTGAAAATGGCGAAGTGATCGAACACGAAGTATACAACTTCAAAGGCGATGGCGTTGCATTAGCCATGTATAACACCGACGAATCTATCAAAGGCTTTGCCCGTGCATGTTTCAACCAGGCACTGATGAAAAAATGGCCTTTATACCTGAGCACCAAGAACACCATCCTGAAAAAATATGATGGCCGTTTCAAAGATATCTTCGAAGAAATCTATCAACAGGAGTTTAAAGCTGAATTCCAGGCAAACGGCTTAACTTATGAACATCGTTTAATCGATGACATGGTGGCCAGCGCACTGAAATGGCATGGTAACTTTGTATGGGCCTGTAAAAACTACGATGGCGACGTACAATCTGATACCGTTGCACAAGGCTTTGGCTCTCTCGGCCTGATGACTTCTACCCTCATTACCCCCGATGGTAAAACAATGGAAGCAGAAGCCGCACATGGTACTGTAACCCGTCACTACCGCGATCACCAGGCAGGTAAACCTACCTCCACCAATCCCATCGCTTCCATCTTTGCATGGACCCGCGGTCTGGAATTCCGTGGTAAACTGGACAACAACGAGCAACTGATCAAATTCTGCCAGGCACTGGAACAGGTTTGTATTGAAACCGTTGAAAGTGGTAAAATGACCAAAGATCTGGCTGTTTGTATCCACGGTAACAAAGTAGAACATGGTAAACACTACCTGTATACAGAAGAATTCCTGGAAGCACTGGATACTGCGCTGAAAGCAAAACTGGCGTAAATTCATAAAGACAATAAAAAAAGCAGCGGATAAAGTATCCGCTGCTTTTTTATTTAACCAGATGGGTTGCTTACAACTTCATCCTCTTTCTTAATATTTTATCTTCTCCATAAATATCATCGTAAAAAACAAGATTACCATTTTGTCCTTCTGCAGTAAAATACCGCAGGTAAATAGGAATATGTTTAGGCAGATCTACCTGTTTCTTTTCCTCTCTCGCCAGCCATACGCGAACACTGTCTCCAACATGCCGTAAGCTATCCGCCCGCACCAGGTACTGCGCCAGGCTATCCCATTGCTGCACCCGCACACAACCATGACTCATGGCGCGCATGGAATTTTTAAACAGTCCGCGGTTATTGGTATCATGCAGGTATACACTGTACTTATTCCTGAAGTTAAATTTCATGATGCCCAGTGAATTATCTATTCCATCCATCTGGCGTAACACATAAGGAAAATGCCCTTTACCGAGTTTCGACCAGTCGATGGTATAAGGATCAACTGCATTGCCATCTCTATCTATTACTTCCAGGTTCTTAGCCGCAAGATAGCCGACATTCTTTTTAATAGCCGGCAGCATTTCCTTAAATACAATACTGTAAGGTACCCGCCAGTAAGGGAACATCATGAAGTTGGTCATATAGGAATTGAGCAACGGCGTGCGGGTACGGGGTGTACCCACAATTACGCGCGATTCCAGCACCACTTCTCCGCTATCCACTACCTTCAGATTGTAGCCGGGCAAGTTTACCATGATATACCGGGACGGCAATGTATCGGGCAGCTTACGCCATCGGTCGAGGTTTACAGCGGCCTGCATAATCCAGTCGTGCATAGAGCGGTTCATTGCCATCACTGTTCTCTTTCCTGCTACGCCATCGGCATAAATATTAAATTCTTTCTGGAAAGCTTTTACGCCGGTTTTCAGTAAGGCTGAATCCAGCTCCCGGCCCGTGGTATCGAGATGACCGCTTTGTACCAGCCGGTTGATCACCAGTTGCCGGAATCCAAGCGTGTCGGTATAATTGAGCGGTAAGGTATCCCAGTGATAGTTTTCGTATTTGGCTTTGAAAGACTGGATCCCTTCTTTCAGGGCGATATACCCTTCATGCGTAGGCTCCAGTGAATGCAGGATGTTTGCTACATTTTTTTCGTTCAATGCCTGCCGCAATTGTGTGATCAGTTGTTCGTCGGTAAACGCTGAATCCTTTTTAAGGGTGATGCTGTCACGCGGAGCAACGCCGTAGCGGAGATCGGACGCCATTTTCATGAAGGCGTCTGTCATCAGCACATCGACTTTTGCCCACAGGGCGGCATCTTTTTTTGCGGTAGCATCGTTGGTAATCTGTTCCCAGGCAGCTGTTAGCGCGGGCTCATGATATTGCGCAGGCAACAGCCCCACGTCTTCCGCGTGCTGGATCATATACAGCATGGAATCGGCTGCGGGATTGGTAATCCCGTTCTTTGACCATTGGCTGGACGGTTTATCGGCTCCGTAAAAATCCTGTATGGCTGAAGCACGGAAAGACTGCAAACTGTCTTCCAGTTCGCCATCATTATCTTTCAGGGCCGACAATCGTTCGGTGATACTCTCCGTGATCACTTCATCCAATTGTTTGATGTTTGCTACAATCTGTTTTTGTTTGGGGGCGGTATGCTTTTTTTTATTTACACAGGCTAACAACAAGCACATTCCAGATCCGCATAACAAACTGATAATAAAAATTTTGTTCTTCATCTGCAGTAAATCGCTATGGTAAAGATAGGAATTTACAAATACTGTGCTGAAAATTTTTGGAGAACGGGAAATGGAAGCGGTTAGCCTTCTACTACGGCTGCCACTATAGAAAATGAATGTTTTCCGGTTTACAACTATGAATCATGAAGCATGTTACATAAAAAATTGCAGTGAGGAATATGACGTTGAAGGGTTTGCTGGTGTATGAGTATTGGATTCTTCTGCATAAAGTGAGAAAACCAACTTTTACCGGAAATGGTAATCCGGATCAAAGTTTTACACTATAATCTTATATTTTAATCATGAGTAAAGAAAGAAAAGAAATGGTTTTACATGATGAGGTATTAATCAATAAAATCTATTATATCAAGGGACATAAAGTAATGTTGGACCGCGATCTTGCGGAGTTATATGATGTAAAACCAATACGGTTAAGGGAACAGGTAAAACGTAATATAAACAGGTTCCCGGAAAATTTCATGTTCCAGTTGACAGAGGAGGAAGTGGAAAGCATGGTATCGCAAAATGCGATACCATCCAAAAAACACCTTGGTGGCTATCTTCCATATGTTTTTACTGAACATGGTGTGTTAATGCTGGCAAATGTATTACGCAGCGAAAGGGCTATACAGGTGAGCATCCGTATAAACGGCATGATGAAGCAGGAGGATAGTCTCCCACAAAACCCTTTCTGCAACAATCCTTCTTCACAAAAAGCGACCGGGTTGGTATTCTACTAGTATATTTAGCTGACTTTGCTTTATCCTCCCTTTTATTTTGCTTGCATTCGCTACCAGTAAATCATAATGCCCGCTTTAATTTACCTACGCAGACAACACACATACCATTTATTCGCCATCTGAAACGGGACATAGTGTATTGGGAGTGCATGGAGAGTGCATGGGGAGTGCATGGGGAGTGCATGAGGAGTGCATGAAGAGTCCATGGATTCCCCATAACATACGCATGTCTGAAGCATGGCTGAGGCATCTGCGAAATAACAACGCGCCAAAATACAAAAGCCGCAGACACTACATCTGCGGCTTTAAAAATCATTCCCCCTGCTATCTATCTGCAACAATCCTTCTTCACAAAAAGCGACTGAACAAATTTCAATATGCTTATAACAACTTTCTTCATGTCCGGATTTTTTAAAAAGAGAAGCCACGATGTGCAGCAGCTTCTCTTTAAACTAAAACTAAAACAACTAACTTCTATATCTTATCTAATGGTATACGCTCAGGCGCTTTCAATTGTTTGAATTTACTTGGCGTGAGACCCGTTACTTTTTTGAACTGTGCTGAAAGATGGGCCACGCTGCTGTATCCCAGCTTGTAACTAATTTCACTTAAGCTTAATTCATTGTATACCAGCAACTCTTTTACCCGTTCTATTTTCTGCTGAATAATATACTGTTCAATGGTAGTGCCTTCCGTTTCAGAGAAAAGATTACTCAGATAGTGATAGTCCTTCTGCAACTTTCCTGCCAGTAAGGTGGAAAAGTTTTCTTTCATTTCATCCAGCTCTGAATGATGCACCGCCTGTACAATAATACTTTTTATGCCGGCAATCAGCTGCTGTTTTTTATCATCTATCAGTAAAAATCCTTCCTGCTGAAGCGCTTCGGACAACTGCTGCAGCTGTTTCTCTGAAACAGTACCTGCAACGGTTACCTTGCCCAATTGTATATCCTCAACGTCCAGTTGCTGCGCGGCAATGGTGGTAGTAACCACTTTGATGCAGCGCGGACAAACCATATTCTTTATAAACAGATCTGTTGTTGCCATCGGTTACTTTTTGATATTAAAAATGTTATGCTCCACCCTGATTAAAAAAGAGTTGGAGGTATTCCTAGCCATATCTCCGGTTAACTGGGTGCGGTAAGACAAGTCCAGCCTGGTGGTGCTGTTAAAAATAAACTGCACTGCGGGCGCTATGTCCAGATAGGAACCTCTGCCCACCGCGTCTGTATTGGTTTTGCCCAACAGTTCCACGTAAAGGTTTAAATTGGTTTGCTGGAAGCTTTTATACTTCACCGGCAAAACCAGGCACCCTGCAGAGAGACTATAATTTACGGAACTCCGGGAGAAGTCGTCCGGGATTTCATCCTTCACATTGTTCATATAACGGGAGTAGCCCAACGTTGTGGACAACGCCAGTTTATGTAACAGTTGCGTAGCAATAATACCCCCGTTTACACCCGAAGTAGCTCCTTCCAGATCCAGCTCCTTATTGTCGTACGGTCGCATGGCATGTGAGCCGTCGGGCATTTCCGGGTAATATGGATTGTTGATCACGGCGCCTCTTACATAGGCAGCCATGCGGAAATGCGCGTGCTGCTGGTCCAGCGACAGGAAACGGTATTTGGCGTATACACCACCACCTTCGAGTTTTACAGAGTTCTGCATCATATTGGACGCATATCCCAGCACATGCAGCATGAGCTTTTTATTAGCGCCCCACATCACTTCCGGCTCAAAGCGCATTCCATTGTCGCCGGAATGCTTCATGTTGAAAAACTTATTGGTGAGCCTGATCCCCAGTGAGTTGGCGGGCATATTGCTCGCCGGTTCTGTATTTACATACAATTCCTGGGCAGCTGCTATGCCGTTACCAGCCATGACGATCGTGGCTATTATTAAAATTCTTTTCATATACCGGCCAGCTATTAAATGGTGACGTGATAAATTCTTTTGGAAGCAGCAGCGCCATCAGTCTTACAGCAGTCGCCCATCATACCTGTTTTATAACAGGGCATAGTGGTTTCAGTACTGAATTTTTTAAATTGTTTGGAAGAAATAAAGTCTTTGTCAATTACGGTGATGTCCTTATCCCCGGATAATACCTGGTTCTTTACATCCATAAAATGGAGGGTGCTGCCGGCAAATGCTACGTGCGCATCGTTTTGCACGCTTACAGCATCGAAATTGGCAGTCATCACCAGCTTACCTACAGAAAAACCGGCATCTTCCACTTTACCTTTAATAGCATCAATGCTCACCGGTGCACCGGTTTTGAAGGTAAGAATGAAAGTGGTGTTATCGAGGTCGGTATCAATTTTTTCAACAAAAGGAAGTGATTCCAGGGCCTCGTAAGTAGCTTTTGAACACATAGCGCAGGTAAGGCCGGTGGCGTGTACGCTGGCTTTTTTAAATTGCGCGTTTGCGCCGAAAGACATGCCCAGTGCGAGCAATATAATGGATACTATTTTCATGATCTGATGAAATAAAATTGAATAATAAGATGAATAACAGTCAAAGCAATAGCGGTGCTGCCTTACAGCAACCAACACTACATTAAAAACTGCATCAGATCAGGAAAGTACAATTGCGGAGGAAAATAGGCGCAGACGGAATGTCTGGCGGATCGTGGGGGCGGCTCACGAAAAATAGTTCCTGCGCCGGCAAAGCGGAAACAGGTAAAATCGTTACGGGCAGCTGCATATCTGTGGCAGGGCTGAAACCGGCTTGCAGCGCTTTGGCGGCCTGGTGCGATTCAGTAACCTTACAGAACTTAAACTCATCTTTACAGCAATCCATGCCTTTTGAAGGCTTTCCGCATTTTCCGCAGTGGTCAGCCGGAGCTTCCTGCAGATCTACAGAGGCCAGTTTGCCCATGCAATAATGCACGTTTACTGCAAACCCGCTGGTAAGCGTGATATACAGTACTGCAAATAATATGGCGAAAAATTGCTTCATGATGAATTACAAAGATAAGAAAAAAAATGACCGGGATTGCGTCGCCACAATACCGGTCATCATATAGTTATATGTAATAGCTAGTTAATAAACCACCACCTGAGCGCCAACCTGAAGGCGAAGTTATTATACGGGTATAATGGTCCGGCATAATTGTTATCCCCCAGGAAGGTATTCAGGTTTTCTGCGCGCACATATGCGGAGAAAGATTTGATCCGGAAGTTGGCGAATGCTGCAATATCCGGTAAAGCGTTACTGATCTTGGTGGCATTCTGGTAAATAAACTGACCGGTGAGCGGGGAATAATCATCTGCATAATAACCGGTGTTATAGCGCAGTTCAATCCCCGTCATGAGGTTCAGGTTTGTATACAGTCTTTTTTCGAAGGCAAACCGGTTACGGGTCCAGAAGGTGGGCACGTTCAACGGGCCGTTGCCATGCAGCTGCTGGAAGGCGATATCTACATACCAGGCAAACGGCTTGATGTTAAACTTCTTGCTAAACGTTATTTGTAACAGGTTAAACAGCGAGTTATACTGCTCGCTGTGATAATAATCTTTAAAATAGGTGTAATTGGTAAACAGGAAATAATTGGCTGCCAGGCTATAATTCAGCTTTTTGTTTTCGGTGGCAAACTGCAGCTGGGTAATATTTTCCTTCGACAGGCTCGTATTATACCAGGCATCATTTGTACTGTTAAAATATTTGAAGACGTAAGAGGGTTCCTTATTTACGTTGCTGACCGACAGGCGGACATCCCCAAGGAAGTCGTTAATATGTCTCCTTAACATTCCATAAAAACCATAATCCCCGATATTCTGTCCTACTACATAAAACTCACCTCTTGCAGAGAAATCCCATTTCTGGTTGCGCGTTTTATTGCGGTATTCTCCATGCACGGCCAGGTTGGTAAAATTAATATCTGCGTCCAGGAAGGTACCGGTGAGACTTTCGAAACGAGCGCCAATGTTAATAAAGTGTCCCTGGTTACCGAGTACAGGGAACTGGATCAGCGACAGGTCGTTGGAAATCATTTTCCACTGGTGCTTGGATGCTACCGTATCGCCGGGTAAAAAGTTATAGTGACCCGAATAAAAAGCGGTATCAGGGCTGCTATCCAGGAATTCGTAGTTATTACTCTGATAATTGAACGTGTATTGTACACGGAATATCGGATCATACTTATAATAATCGGTGGTATCGTTTACGTGGATACTGTCGCCGCGGCCCCAGTCGTACTGCTGCTGGATCAGGAACCCTGTTTCGCGGTAGTTGGATTTCACCGGTATGCTGCCTCCAAAGAAAGCATATGTTGTTGACGCATCATTACCCAGGTTTACCGGGATGGTTTTGCGTTGTTTGTAAGTGCTGATGTTCATGAAGGAATCGTTCCTGATCCCCCCGTTCTCCCCGCCGTTGATCTTATTAAAGTAAAAGCTCAGGTAGGTATGGGCACGTTTATTCTTGCTCTGGTACCGGGCCGTAAAGCGGTAGATATCGTGATTGGTATTTTGTGAGCGAAAATAGCCGGGGGCGTTTATTTTGCGGTAGTCGAATGCAAAGTTGAAGCGCTCCGTCCGGTTTTGGGTATGGGAAAGCCCGATAATCTGTTCCTGTTTGCTGCCTACCAGGTACTGCAGCTCTGTGTAAGGGCGTGTAGTATAGTAAAAGCGGGCATCCTTATGGGAATTGGAATATACATCGTACGCGTGAAAGCCGGCGTCAAAACCGGGTTTCATGCGTGGTGTATAAATCATGTTATAAGCTGCGCTGCCGGTGTTACCGAGCGTGGTGTACGAGGAAGGTACTTTCAGATAATTGGTCTGAAAATCGGCCACGGAGGAGTCGAGCTTATAATCGGTGGGTTCACCGAGGATACGGTAGGTTAATGTCAGCGTATCCGGCTCGTGTTCATGTTTCCCTGTATCCCGCTGCATTTTGCTGGTGCCGCCGCCACCGCCCATATTGTTGATGCGTCCCGAGTTAAACTGGGCCATTAATTGATTCCCGCACAATAACAGCAGGGCTATGAAAATGAAAATTTGCCTCATCCGAAAGTAACAAAAGCGTTTATAGTTGCCGGATTAATTCACTAAATATCAGCGTAAGCTTAGGTTCTGCTGCTTTTGCAGCTGCCAGTACTTCTTCGTGGGTGATCACATTTTCTTCTTCACGGATACCGATATCGGTGATCACACTCATGGCAAATACTTTCAAACCGGCATGTGCCGCTACAATTACTTCGGGTACGGTACTCATCCCAACGGCATCGCCGCCGATAATGTGCATATATTTGTACTCTGCCCGTGTTTCAAAGGTAGGCCCCTGAACGCCTACATATACGCCGCTATGTAAAGATATATTGTTGGCCGCAGCAATTTTATTCGCTGCATCGATCAGTGTTCTGGCATAGGGTTCACTCATATCCGGGAAACGTGGACCCAGCGTGTCCTCATTTTTGCCCCGCAGCGGGTGTTCCGGCTGCAGGTTGATATGATCCCGGATGATCATCAGATCGCCTACCTGGAAAGATGGGTTCATCCCCCCGGCGGCGTTGGAAATAAATAAAGTATGGATTCCCAAGGCTTTCATGACCCGTACAGGAAAAGTTACCTGCTGCATGGAAAATCCTTCATAAAAGTGAAAACGCCCTGCCATAGCCACTACCGGCTTACCCTGCATGAATCCGAGGATCAATTTGCCGGAATGCCCTTCCACCGTAGATTCGGGGAAATGGGGTATGTCGCTGTATGGAATTTCAATGCTATCCTCAATTTCCCCTGTCAGGTTACCCAGGCCGCTGCCCAGGATAATGCCCGCCACTGGCTTGTTTTGCCAGAATTTGCTGATATACTCCCCCGCTGCCGTGATCTTTGCTGTTAATTCACTCATCTGTTTATACATTAATAAAAGCCGGATTTAAAAAACAAACCCGCGCAAAGTTATTTTTTAATTCACAAATGACTGCAGTTTTATATTTAAATCATAATGACCTATTTTAGCGGCAAATTTTATTCCGATGAACTTACACGAGTACCAGGCTAAAGAACTGTTGAAAAAATATAATGTACCGGTACAGGAAGGTATCCCGGTGGATACCCCTGAAGCGGCTGCGGAAGCATACAAGCAGCTGAAAGTGCAATTTGGTAATGAATTTGCCGTTGTAAAAGCCCAGATTCATGCGGGCGGACGTGGAAAAGGTAAGATCCGTGGTACGGAACAGAGAGGTGTGGCAGTAGGAAAAAATGCAGAAGATATTAAAAATATAGCAGGAAATATCCTGGGAGGCACCCTGGTTACCATTCAAACCGGCGATGCTGGTAAACTGGTAAATAAAGTACTGGTAGCACAGGATGTTTATTATCCGGGCGCTAACCCTGTAAAGGAATTCTACCTGTCCATCCTGCTGGACCGTGCTAAAAGCCAGAACGTTATCATGTATTCCACTGAAGGTGGTATGGATATCGAAGAGGTAGCACACAGCACTCCTGAAAAAATATACAAAGAGTGGGTAAAACCAAATATGACCCTGCAGCCGTTCCAGGCGCGTAACATCGCTTTCAACTTCGGTTTGAGCGGCGAAGCGTTCAAAAACATGGTGAAATTTGTAACCAACCTCTATAACGCATACGTAGGACTGGATTGCAGCATGCTGGAAATTAACCCGCTGTTCAAAACCAGTGATGAGAAGATCATTGCTGTGGATGCCAAAGTAAACCTGGACGACAACTCCCTGATGCGTCATCCGGACCTGGAAGCCCTGCGTGATATTTCTGAAGAAGATCCTACCGAAGTAGAAGCCAGCAAATACAACCTGAACTTCGTGAAACTGGACGGTAACGTAGGCTGTATGGTAAATGGCGCCGGTTTGGCCATGGCTACTATGGATATGATCAAACTGAGCGGCGGTGAACCCGCTAACTTCCTGGACGTAGGCGGTACCGCCAACGCACAAACCGTGGAAGCAGGTTTCCGTATCATCCTGAAAGATCCTAAGGTAAAAGCTATCCTGATCAATATCTTTGGTGGTATTGTTCGTTGCGACAGGGTTGCCCAGGGTGTTATTGATGCTTACAAATCTATCGGCAACATCACCGTGCCTATCATTGTACGTTTACAGGGTACCAATGCTGCTGAAGCAAAAGTACTGATAGAAGAAAGCGGTCTGAAAGTACAGTCAGCCATCCTGCTCAGCGAAGCAGCTGCGCTGGTAAATAAAGCCGTTAGCTGATAATAATTGTCAGAAGATATAAAAAAAGGAGCACAGGTCATCTGTGCTCCTTTTTTATGTTATCTCCCGGAGATCAGCTTCCCAGCTTTTCCAGTTCTTTCCTGTAATTGTCTGCCGGCTGTCCCATAGCAGTAGCTTTGGATACCGCCCAGGTAAAGTATTTCTTTGCCTGCTCCTTATACCCTTCCCTGCACATATACGCCATCATGGAGATGGCTTCCAGGCTGGAGTTTTCTGTAAGAGCCGGCGCCGCCCAACGCACATATAAATCTTTCAGTTCCGGTTGTTTTTCCAGCTCCCCCGCCATATAAAAGCGCATGTAACGCACCCGGTTATCGTTCAGATCCTTATGGGCGATGGCAAACTCCAGAAATGCCTTTGCGTTTTTGCAGGTTTTTAAAAGATAATTTTCTGCGTAGTACATCTCTATTTCGTGCCAGTCGGCCGCACTGTATACCTGCTGCTGTTTTGCCAGGAATGCCTCAAATGCCGTCGTATCCAGTTGTTTGGGCAGGGCAGCCAGGTCCTGCCTGAGCAGGCCGTTTAATATGTTCTTATTCAGCTCCACGCCAAAACGATCCTGGTAAGCAGTCCTGTTTTTTATATAGAACTCCCTGTAGTTAGCTGGCAGGTTGCGGCATACCAGCATTACCTTGAATACGGATTCCTTAAACAGGTCTTTTTGTTTTAACAGGTATTCCTTTACCACGGCGCTATCCGGATACTTCCTGTCCTTTGCAAAAAAGAAGGTTCGATAAAATTCCGGGTCATCGGTTTTCAGGCTGTTGCCAAAACCGCCCAGGTACTCACCCGCTTTATATCTGGCAATATTATTTTCCAGGAATTGCAGGAACTGCGGTGGTTCCTGGTAACCCATACCGGTATTGATCAGCTTTCCTTCCCCGGAAATGATCAGGTAAGTAGGAAATCCGGTCATGAAGTACTTGGCGCAGAGTTCCTTCCCAAACTCCTCTTTAAATACATCATAGCCGGTGCAAATGAAGTGCTCGTTCATGTACTTCTTTACTTCCGGTCGTGGAAATACTTTTACTTCCATGTCTTTACAGGCATGGCATCCTTCAAAATACGTGTCGATGAAAATGGGTTTGTGTTCCTTTTTTGCTTTGGCGGTGAGTTCTTTCCAGCTTCCCTTGATAAACTGGGTGCTGTCCTGCGCAGCCGATGCCAATGGCAACAGGCCTGCCAGCAGCAGTGCTTTGATTGCATTTTTCATTGTACTGTTTTTTTAATGGTTTGGTGGGGCGAAGCTAATAAATAAGTGCGGATTTTGTCTTTCTCAGGATTACACTGATTTTATTGATTTTAAGGATTTGATCATTTTGGATTTTAAATGATTTGGGGAGATATAAGCGGATATTTTCGCTTGTATCTCCCCAAATCATTTATAAAATCCAAAAAAGTAAATCAATAAAATCAGTGTAATCCTGAGAAAGACAACCTTCGCTTACTCGCCTTTCTTGGGCGCGGGCGGCATGGTAGCTTTCGGCTTGTTTTCTTTATTGTCTTTGTGTTCTTCTTTTGGCTTTGCGGGCGCGGGTTCCTGGCTGTCGGCGCCAGGGGTGGCGTAATCGCTGGCATCGCCGGAGCCGTAATCGTCGGCTGAACCGTTGCCTACGTTTTCAGATTCAGCGCCCGGTTTTACATTGGAATCGTAATTCATGTAAATATCGTCTTCGCTCATATTGGGCGGTACCGGGAAATGATCGTTGGAGCTTACTTTCAGGGTTGGATCGGCATACACTTTCTGCATGAAATACGCCCAGATGGGTAAGCCGGTATTGGCGCCCTGACCAATGGCGGTGGTGCTGAAGTGGATAAAGTTGTTTTCGCAACCTACCCATGCGCCGGCCAGTATTTTAGGCGTATAGCCCATGAACCAACCATCGGTGTTATCGTTGGTGGTACCGGTTTTACCGGCTATTTCACCCTGAATGTTAAAGCGGGAACGGACACGGGCGCCGGTACCACCTGGTGCTACCACGCCTTCCATCATTTTCACCATGGTATAAGATTCCCTTTCGCTGATCACCTCGCGTTTCACCGGCGCGAAGGTTTCCAGGATGTTACCATTCCTGTCTTCTATGCGGGTGATGTAAATAGGTTTGGTATTAATACCCCTGGCGGGGAACATGGTGTACCCCTGCAGGAGTTCATACAGCGACAGCTCCACGGCGCCCAGCGCAATGGCTGGATAGGCAGGGATATCGCTGGTAAAGCCTACTTTATTTTTAGCGAAATCAGCAAACGGCTTGGCCCCTATCTGTTTGATTAGGTAGGCGGCCACCAGGTTCAGTGATTTTGCCAGTGCGCCCGCCATCGTAATGCTGCCACCGGTGCTGCCTTCCGAATTATGCGGCGTCCAGCCGTTGATGGTAATCGGTTCGTTTGGCAAAATAGTATTTGGCGACATGCCATTCATAATGGCGAAGCAGTACAGGAAGGGTTTAAATGTAGAACCCACCTGGCGGCGTGTTTTTGCCACGTGATCATTTTTGAAGTAGCGGAAATCCGGTCCGCCTACCCAGGCCTTTACTTCACCACTTTCAGGGTCCATTGCCATAAAGCCTGCCTGTAAAATGGCACGCATATATTTAATGGAATCCAGCGGGGTCATGGTGGTATCTATTTCATTCAGGTCTGGTTCGGTAGAACTTCTCCAGCCAAATACCTTCATGCGTACCGGCGTATTAAATGCCCTGGCAATGGTAGAATCGTCTGCTTCGTCCTCTTTCATGGATTTATACCTGTCAGATTCCTTCATGTACTGATCCAGGAATTTGGGCCATTTCTTCCAAACATTGCCAGTTTTGATATCGTTTTGTGCAGAGAGTGATTTTTGCAGCACCGCAAGGTGCTTGGCCACCGCTTCTTCTGCATACAACTGCATTCTCGGGTTGATGGTCGTATATATTTTGAGCCCGTCGCGGTAGAGGTTATACTCTGATCCATCGGCTTTCTTATGCACTTTGCACCAGCTCTTCAGTTCATCGCGCAGCACTTCCCTGAAATAAGGGGCCAATCCTTTGTTGTGATCAATTTTATTATAGTGCAGTACAATCGGTTTGCTTTTCGCGGATGCGGCCTCCGCTGGCGTAATAAAGCCGGCTTCCTGCATATTGCTGATCACGGTGTTACGGCGCTGGAGGGCGTTTTGCGGATTCCGGCGCGGGTTATACAGGGTGTTGCCTTTAAGCATTCCCACAAGGATAGCAGCTTCTTCGATAGATAAATGGCCGGCATCTTTGCTGAAGAATGTTCTGGCCCCGTTTTCAATACCATATACGTTATCGCCGAAGGCAACGGTGTTCAGGTAGAGGGTAAGGATTTCCTGTTTGGTGAAGTTCCTTTCCAGTTTTACGGCAATGATCCACTCCTGCACTTTCTGAAACGCCCTGCCAATCGGGTTACCGGAGCGTTGTTTTCCCAGGTTATCCGTTTGCAGGTTCAGAGCCAGCTGCTGGGTGATGGTACTGGAACCACGTTTTTTACCGATGAGCAGGTAAAAAGGGATAGCCAGTGTGCCCTTGGGGTCGATACCGGAGTTATCATAAAAACGGGTTTCTTCTGTTGCTATCAGCGCGTTGATCACGTTTTTGGAGATCTCATTATAATCACTGCTGGAACGATCCACCTGGTAGTACTTACCGAGAATGGTACCGTCGTCGGCAATTACCTCTGCGGCCAGTGCTGCCCGCGGATTTTCCAGTTCTTCCATCGACGGCATGCTGCCAATGATCCGGAAGTTAATGAGTAAAACTAAGAGAACAATTAATGCTAAGATACCAAAAGCCACCCGCCACAATATTTTCACCGATTTTTTCATGCGCTTATTTAATTTGTTTTATGGCCAGATTTTGCCCGATTTCTTTATATGAAAGACAATTTATCACTATCTGTTGGCTATATATATAATTTTTTCAATAAAGTTTATATGCAATAAACAAGCCTGTTTATGGCGGCCCGACCGACAAAGCTATTTAAAATTCCAAAAATACTTACTGGGTCACATAATTATCTGTAAAAAACTTACGGTAACCGGCCAGGTCTTTGGTGCTGTTTAATAAGATGAAATTATCCCTGGAAATCACAAAGAAATTGTACTCTGTGGGTCTTATCCGGGGAATGATATTCGCAGCAGCCTCATCTCGGATCTCATCGAAGTAGGCCAGGGCTTTGTCTTCGTTGGGGAAAAGCCGGAAAATCAGCATCACGTCGTTAGGGGTGAGCACAAAACTGCCGACTTCAATTTTATCAGTGGCATGTTTGGCGGCGTTATAACGTGTAAACTGGTTAAGGCCCTCATCCATGAGCTCCTTAGACACGCGCTGGAAGGAAAGCACTACAAAAAACGGGTTGTCGGGCGATATTTTATAGGGCGTTACCGGTTTTGGCGGTGCGATAGGCACTATGGGCGCAGGCAGTGTGCCAGCCATACCGGCGGCTATTTTAGCCGAATCGGCCGGTGTTTTGGCGCCGTTGATCCTGTCGGCCAGTACCGGTTGTGGATTTTGCCAGGGGTATCGCATAGAAACATCTTCATCCAGCAATACGCCGTTGGCGTCTTTCTTCCTTACTTCCAGCTTGGCGAGATAGTCGGAAAGCTCTGCGCGGTGGTTCAGGGCATCCATAAGAGCCTGTGCCTGAGCGCGTACCGGCTCATCCGCGGCGTACTTGGTAAGTACTGCCTGTACTGCTTTACGCGACAACTGCAGAGTATCGGTGGCGTACAGGGTATCTGTTTTCACGATCAGCATTGCTTCCAGCAGATCGAATTTGGACTGGAGGAAGTTAACGCCGAAGGTGCTGTCGGCCTGTTTTTTCATAGCCATCGATTCCGCATAGTTACCGTGGCGGAAGGCTTCATAAGCGGCGTCGTAAGCGGCGCTGATCTCTTTCTTTTTCTGGCTGTCGATATCCCTTAATCCGCCTGAGCGGATGATGTCCGCAAAATTGGTATTACCGTACTGGTTCAGCACCATTGATTTATAGTGATTAGCCTGGGCGGTATGATTGAGTTTGCTATGCCATACATACAGGGAATACAATACCTCCGGTTTCTTTGGATGATCCGGGTAGAGGATCAGCAGGGAGTCGTAGGTTTCTATGCCCAGTGAATAGTTCTCCAGTTTATCGTGATATAATTTGCCGAGATCGAACCAGGCTTCGTGTACTGCTTTTTGTGAGGCGGCCAGTTTTTCCGGTGTCAGCGGCAAGCCTGCGGCAAGGGATGCCGTGCTGATCGTGTCTGCCGGCACGTCGCCCAGGATGACGGACTTTGTTTCCTCTGTAATTTCTATCGGGCCGGCGCTGTTGGTAGCATTTACCACGCCGTTCTGGCTGCGGCGCCAGTTGTCTACCGGCTGCCGGCTGCCCCATCTGCGTTTGAATTCGGAATAGCCGGCTGATTTACTGCCTGCATTATAAAAATACCAGTCGCCTTTTTCTTCTTTTGGTGAATAGGCGGTGCCTGCTCCGGTCATGCTGAAGGAAGACGCACTTTCCTGCGGATTGGCGGCGGCCAGTTTATCTTTCTTTCTCTTTTCGGCGGCTTCACTTTCCATGACGGCCACCATTTTCGATAACACAATGTTCCGGTCGGACGGGGACATGGCGGCTAATTTCTGGAGACTGTCTTCCCGGTGAATGGTTTCCAGCCGCGCCACCACTTCCGTGAGCACTTCTTTGCGGGTTTCCACGGTAGGGGCGTCTGCAAAATCCTTTGTCATTACGCCCGCGGTGCTGTCGTAATATTTTTTTGCATCGGTATAATTGCGCTGGTCGTAGTAAATATCCGCCATGCCTTTGTAGGTGATGGTGCGCTGCATGAGGTTGTCACTGGGTATTTTCAGTGATTGTTTCATATAGTTAAGCGCCGCTTCCGGGTGATCGGGATATTCGAGCACGCCCATGGTATAATAGATCCCGTCGCGGAACCGTTCGAACCGTTGCTTTTTGAGCATGCGGCGGAGGCCTGCTATGCTGCCGGCTATGTTACCGGTGGTTTCCGCGTTGGTTCTGGCAATCTGTAACCGGGCCTGGAAATCCATCATAGGATCGGGTTTCATGCTGATCACGTTGCGGAACTGGTCGAGGGCGGAATCCGGGTGCTGCTGCTGCAGGTAGAGCTGGCCGAGGATGTACGACATCCTGGCTTTGGCCACTTTATCATGACTTTTATCGATGGCCACTTTCAGCGGTTCTATTGTTTCGGGGTACCTTTTCTGGATATAGTGGCTGTAGGCACGTACTTCCGCCAGGTCGCCGTCGAGGCGGTGGGGGAAGTTAGGATCATTGTTCAGGATATTGAGCAGCGCCTGTACTTCATCGTATTCCTGTTGTTCCAGCAGGGTACGGGCCCTCCACAGGAAAGCGTCGTTACGTGCTTTGGTATGTTTGAGGCGGCCGAAGACACCTTTTCTTTTTTCTTTTGTGGCGATGGAGATCTGGTCATTTTCATGCGCTCCCACTACTGTTTTGTATTCCGACTTCGTTTTGGGTGCGAAGGCAATATTGATGTACTGGAATGTTTTATTGGCATTTTCGAGGTCGCCTTCATAAAAGTAGGCGCGTCCCATGAGCAGGAAGCAATCGTCGATCCATTTACCGCGGGGGTCGTGGAGCTGGATGGCCATGTTTGTTTTATCGATCACGGAGTCCAGTTCACCTTTGCTGAAGCCCTGGCTCTGAAGACTGAAGGGATAAAACGGCAGGAGGATATTATAATTATCCTGGCCGTCGCGGTTAGCGGTTTTCACTACCCGGTCGAGTTTAACCCTGGCATGAAAGTAATAGTTGAAGCGGGTAGCCATGTTCTGGAAGAATTGTCTTTTCCAGGTCCATTTCTTTTTCTCCAGCATTACTTCAGAAGGGGGACGGCGGTCCTGCACGCGTTGTTCGCGCGGTTTAAAAAGGGGCTTGACGGCAGGCTTTTGCTGCTGTTGCTGTTTACCGGGGGCCTGGCCCTGGGAATTTGTTTGCGGAGGCTGATTTTGAGGGTTATTTTGTGCCCGGGCAGCCTGCAAAACCAGGCAACATGACAAAATTATTATTCCCGAATATTTTGGTAGCAGTTTGATGATGCAATTCATGGATGCCAGGGTGTATAGGCTAAATATATATAACTTACAGTTTGAAAAAATATTTTAAAGATAGGATAAAATAGTTGATTGAATATGCGTCTGGAAGAAGTGATGCAGACTTTTTCCGGTAGCAGATACATTTTAATCGGCTGGTTTTCAGATAAAAAGACTTCTTTCTGCCGGCAATCCTCAAAACACTGTTTCCTATTTTACAATAATGATTAACTTTAGCCCGCCTTAAAAGAAATAGCATTCTTTAAGAAGTACCGCAAAACATGGCCAAGAAGGGGAATAAAAACAGCAGACGAAACCTGGAAAAACTAAGTCATAAATACCGTCTGGTAATTATGAATGACGATACCTATGAAGAAGTGACCTCGTTCAAACTCTCCCGGATGAGCGTGTACATTGCCTTCAGCACCCTTTTTGTATTACTGGTAGCCATTACAGTAGCTACGGTGGTATTTACGCCGCTGCGTTATTACATCCCAGGTTATGGAGATCTGAAACAACGAAAAGAGTTTATCCATCTGAAAATGAGGGCTGATTCGCTGGAAACGGCTATCAATGCCCGCGACCAGTATCTGAACAATATCAAAAAGGTAATTAACGGCGATTTTACCGGGAAAGTGGACACCACGATGTTAAAAGTGCCTGCCGTAGATAACAGCACCTATTAATATATAAATACAAAAATTTTATATATATTTATTTATATTACACACTAAACTTGAAAAACCTAACTCCCTATGTTTAATAGCAATCAAAAATCGAAAGGTGACAGCAAGTCCATGTTGCCAACATCAACGGTTAATATTATAGGCAATGGCACTTCTATCCAGGGCGACATTGTATGTGAAGGCGATATCAGAATTGACGGACAGGTGAATGGCCTGGTATCTACCAAAGCTAAGATAGTGGTAGGACCTGAGGGTGAAATCACCGGTGACCTGGTATGCCAGAGCGCTGACATCCTGGGCAGGGTAACAGGAATTATCAAGGTAGAAGAATTATTATTTCTGAAAGGGAATGCATTAGTAAAGGGCGATGTATACACCGCTCATTTTGAAATGGAGCCTTCTGCTAAGTTCAATGGCCGTTGCTACATGGACGATCAGCAGCCGGCTGATAACCAGAAACATGGAAAAACCGTCCTCCAGGAAGCCGAATAACCGAAATCTCCTCTTACGATATGCCGGATTAGCCTTCCAGATGATGGCTACACTGGGTTTGGGAGTATTTGCGGGATATAAACTAGACCAATGGATTGGCTGGCGGTTCCCGGTATTCCTGATCATTTTTTCTTTACTTGCTTTAGCCATACTTTTGTGGCAAATTATAAAAGACACCCGACGGCATGAGTGATAGATTTTTTATACGGTTATTCGCAGTTTTTGGAATTCTAAACGGACTTGTTATCATATTCAAACCCAGGTTGCTGGACCTTGGCACACATGTGAATGTGCTGATGGCCGGTAACCTGATCATGGCTATTATCTCCCTGGTGTCTTATATTATGAGCCGCCGGGGACTCGCTTCTTCCAACCACAATGCATTTATCAGGGCCGTTTATGGCTCTACGCTCAGCAAACTTTTTCTTTGCGTCATTGGTATAGCTGCTTACGTGCTTATTTATAAGCCCAATGTGAGTAAGCTCACCATTTTCATGCTGTTGTTCCTGTACCTGGTGTATACTGTATTTGAAACAATCAGCCTTTTCCGGCTGACAAGGCTAAAAAAATAATCTATTTGAAAAAAGAGGCGCCCTTAAATGCACTAGCGTCCTACTTACCGGAAGGAACTTTCGGACAGGTAATGGATTTTCTGAGTACCTATAAGGTACACCTGACGGTTACACGCGAACGGTCGAGTATACTCGGCGACTACCGTCATCCCGATGGGCAGGGCAAAGGACACCGGATCAGTGTAAATGGCTCCCTGAATAAATACGCTTTCCTGCTCACCCTGCTGCATGAAATTGCACATCTCACCACCTTTAATAAATACGCCAACCGCGTGGCGTCGCATGGCAAGGAATGGAAGCAGGAGTTCTCCTTTATTTTGCGCGACTTTGTAGGTAAAAGCCTGTTGCCACCCGATGTGGAAACTGCGGTGCGCCAGAGCATGGCCAATCCCGCTGCCAGCTCCTGCGCAGATGAAAACCTGATGCGGGTATTGAAAAACTACGACCTGCAGAAAGAAAACCATTTCTTCGTGGAACAGGTTCCCTTAAACGGACTGTTTAAAACCAAAGACGGACGCGTATTCCGCAGAGGGGATAAAATAAGAAAACGCTACCGCTGTGAAGAGGTAGCGTCTAATAAATGGTTTCTTTTTAGCCCGGTATACGAAGTAGAACTTATTTCCTAACTCTTCTCCCCTACATAATGCAATACCGGGAAAGCCATGGCACGGTTGATCAGCTGAATTTCCAGCTGCACGATGCCGGCTTCTGCTTTGGCCTGTAACTTAGGCGCATCATCGGTAGGTTTATGATAATCGTCGTGACCACCGGTATGGAAAAACATCACCGGTACCCCGCTTATATAGAAATTATGATGATCAGAAGCGCCTTTCCCCGCTGCATCTGTAAAGTATTTAATGCCCGGTTGCTGTACATCTTTGAACACCGCAGGCCACTCTTCTGCGCTGCCATAGCCACCAATCCCGATGCCCCTTTCCGGGTTGTAGCGGCCAATCATATCCATATTGAGCATGAAATGCACTTTATCCAGCGGCATCAGCGGATGTGCCGTGTAATATTTTGAACCCTGCAACCCCATCTCTTCCCCACCGAAAGCGATAAAGAGGAAGTTAAAGGGCTCGCGGCCCTGGTTCTTTACATAGTGCCGCGCCAGTTCCAGCAGGCCTGCCACGCCGGAAGCATTATCATCTGCACCGTTGTGGATTTCACCGATGGGATACTTTCCATCGAATAAAGCGGCCGTTCCGAGGTGATCATAATGGGCGCCAATGATAATCGTACGTGCGGCGCCGTTATCAAGATACCCGATTACGTTCCTGCTGGGAATATCCTTATGTTCTTTCCGGGTGAATATAAAATCCTGGAAGAAGCTGTTGCCATTTACCGGCTTCAGTCCCAGTTTTTTAAACTGTTTTGCCACGTAGTGGCTGGCTGTTTTCCCGCCCTTTTCTGCGGTGCCCCTGCCTTTCAGTTTGTCTGACGCCAGGTAATTCACTATTCCCTGAATGCGTGCGGCATCAGGAATAGTGTCCTGTGCCTGTGCGGCGGTGATTGTACCGGCGGCGCACATCAATAAAAACCATCTCTTTATCATATCCGTTCAAAAATAGAGAAGGCTTCCTTAACGGGAAGCCTTCTGCGAAAAAATATTATTGAAATGTTCAGATTGTATTAATCCTACTTTTTCTTCTGTATGTCCTGCTGGCGTTTCTGGACTTCTTCCAGTTTCTCCTGCCATTTGGATTTGCTCTTTGGTTTCTTTTTATTTTCCTGGATCTGTGCGTGAATTTTATCATGGTTGATGATAAACTTCTGGATCACAAACTGTAACAGAATACTGATCACGTTAGACAGGAAGTAGTAGAAGGTAAGTGCCGCAGCAAGGCGGTTGAAGATACCCAGCAACATTACCGGCATTACGTAAGGCATGTATTTCATTACCGGGTTGCTCTGGTCGGTCATTCCACGATTGTAGAACGCCAGGATCAAGCTGGTGATGGTCATGAGGATGGTGAACAAGCTCACGTGGTTGCCATAGAACGGTATGTTGAAGCCAAGGTTCAGGATAGAATCATAAGTAGACAAATCCTTTGCCCATAGGAAGCTTTCCTGGCGCAGCTCAATGGAAGACGGGAAGAAGCTGTACATCGCCACCAGGATAGGCAGCTGCAGCAATGCGGGTAAACATCCGCCCAGCGGGTTTACGCCTGCACTCTTGAACAGTTTCATTTGTTCCACACCGAATGCCTGCTGGTCGTCGCCATGTTTTGCTTTCAGCTCATCAATTTCAGGTTTCAGCACTTTCATTTTAGCCTGGGAAACATAGCTCTGGTAGGTAAAAGGAGCTATCAACAGGCGAATGAAGAGGGTGAGCAGGATAATGATGATACCGTAGTTGCTGATAAATCCGCTGAGGAAGTTAAACACCGGGATAATGATAAAGATGTTCACATACTTCACAAAAGCAAAGATACCGGTACCCAGCGGAATGATCTTCTGCAGGCCGATATCAAAAGATTTCAGTGTTTTATAGTGGTTGGGACCATAATAGATCTCAACCGGGAAGGAGAAATCATTGGTGCGGCTATACGGAATCTGTATAGTGCTGAATGTTTGTCCTACGATATTAGGGCTTACCGGCACTTTCGTGTTTACATCCACGTTAGTGAACAGTTCCTTTTTAGCAATCAGGGTGGTATTGAAGAACTGCTGTTTTACGCTCACCCATTTCAGTTTGTTTTCCAGTTTTTCATGACTGGTGCGGCTGAGGGTGAAGTAATCATGTTTATCATTTTCCAGCATATAATGCACCTGGTTGTTCAGGCGCTCATTTTCAAGATCGTGTTCCTGTTTATCTTCCTGGCTGTTCCACTGGAGGCTCAGATAATTCTGGTTGCCTGGCAGTAAGCCTTGCATACCAACCGCGTGAATGGTATAATCCACTACATAGCTGCCTGGTTTCAGGGAATAGATAAATTCCAGGTAAGAAGCAGGGTTATTGGTATTAAGACGGTATGCGATTGTTTTTACGCCACCAGCGCCTTCCTGGGGTTGGCCGGCGGTGAAGAACAGATCCGCGCTGTTCAGCATTTTTGTTAAGCTGGCAGGCACTTCTACTGAAAGGCGGTTAAAAGAGCCTTCCACGAGCATCAGCGGACCACCATCATAAGTTTTGTATTTTTTCAGTTGTACACTTGCCGGTTGGCCACCTTTATTGGAAAAAGTGATCTTTACCACATCGTTTTCCAGTACTGTGTTCTGCATGTTGCCGGTGGCAGCAGCGGCAAATACGCCAAATTCGCCGTTTAACAGCGCCTGGTGGGCTGAATCCAGCTGGCCTCCTGCGGCGGCTGCAGCAAGGCTGACAGTATCTGCTAAAGGTGTTTTAGGCTTGTTAAGCTCTGCGATGGAATCTTGCCTGGCTTTTTCCCTTGCGGCTCCTGCCTGTTGTTTCTGGTTGAAGAATATATATCCTACCAACAAAACGCCCAACAGTAAAAACCCAATGACCGAATTTCTATCCATGAAATGCAATTAAAATTTAGGCAGCAAAGGTAAGCAGGATTTTATGAATTGACCATGCTTTTTAGGTGAAACCCCTGTTAAATGCGGTTAAAATAATAAATAAGTAAAGAAAATGCGTATTATGTTGAGGATCAGAGCGGATTTTGTCTTTCTCGCTGATTACGCTGATTATACTGATTAAGGGATTTGAACACTTTTGATTTTAAAAGATTTGGGGAGATATAAGCGGATATGCTTATGTCTCCCCAAATCTTTTAAAATCACCGGTAAGTATAAGGGAGATAAGAGCGATGTATCCGCTTCTATCTCCCTTAATCCTTTATAAAATCCAAAAAGTAAAAATCCGGTTAATCAGTATAATCAGCGTAATCAGCGGGAAAGACAACCTCCGCGCAGGTTACTTCGCGATGGTTTCTTCCATTTTGGCTTTGCCGTTTTTGGCTTCTGCGTACTGTTTGGCGGCCTTAATAAAAGACACGAAAACAGGCGCCGGGCTTTCCACGGTACTTTTCAGTTCCGGGTGGAATTGTACGCCCACGAAGAACGGATGGGTAGGCAGTTCGATGATTTCAACAAGACCGCTTTCCGGGTTTTTACCGGAAAGAACGAGGCCGGCGTCTTCAAACTGCTGGAGGAAGTCGTTATTAAACTCGTAGCGATGGCGGTGTCTTTCACTGATGTTGGTGCCACCGTATATTTCGGCTGCTTTGCTGCCTGGTGTGAGTTCACAGGCATAAGCGCCCAGACGCATGGTACCGCCTTTAGCTGTCACTTTCTTCTGCTCTTCCATGAGGTTGATCACCGGGTGAGCGGTGTCAGGATTCATTTCCACGGAGTGTGCATCTTTCCAGCCGAGTACGTTACGGGCATATTCCACTACGCTCATCTGCATTCCCAGGCAGATACCAAAGAAAGGCAGCTGATTTTCACGGGCATACTGGATGGCGATGATCTTTCCTTCAATGCCGCGATGACCGAAGCCCGGAGCTACCAGGAGCCCGTCGAGGTTCTTCAGCTTTTCACATACATTTTCAGGTGTAATATGTTCTGAGTGGATATTTTGTACCACTACTTTGCATTCGTTCAGGGAGCCGGCATGTATAAATGACTCCAGGATAGATTTGTAAGCATCCTGTAATTCCACGTATTTACCGATCAAACCGATGGTAACTTTGGATTTAGGATATTTCAGTTTATCCAGGAATTCACGCCATTTAACCAGTTCCGGTTCTTTTTCCACAGGTAATCCCAGTCTTTTCAGTACAGAAACATCGAGTTTCTCGCGCATCATTTCCAGCGGTACTTCATAGATGGTAGGAACGTCGTTTGCTTCGATCACGGCATCTACCTGTACATTACAGAACAGGGCGATTTTCTTTTTCAGATCGCGGTACAATGGTTCTTCTGTACGGCAAACGATAATATCCGGGTGCACGCCATATTCGCTCAGCAGGCGTACAGAGTGTTGCGTAGGTTTGGTTTTCAGCTCTTTAGCTGCACGCAGGTACGGGATCAGTGTAAGATGCACTACCAGGCAATCTTCTTCACCCAGCTCCCATTGCAACTGGCGAACCGCCTCAATGTAAGGGAGTGATTCAATATCACCCACGGTACCACCAAGTTCTGTAATAACGATATCGAATTTGCCATCCTTACCAAGCAGGAGGATACGGCGTTTGATTTCGTCCGTAATGTGAGGGATTACCTGTACGGTTTTACCGAGATAAGCTCCTTCCCTTTCCTTATTAATTACTGTCTGGTAAATACGGCCGGTGGTAACATTATTGGCCTGAGACGTGGGCGTATTCAAAAAACGTTCGTAGTGTCCGAGATCCAGATCGGTTTCTGCGCCATCTTCCGTTACATAACATTCACCATGTTCATAAGGGTTTAATGTACCCGGATCCACATTGATATATGGATCAAATTTCTGAATAGTCACTCTAAAGCCGCGTGCCTGCAATAATTTTGCAAGGGAAGCTGCTATAATTCCTTTACCCAAAGAAGATGTAACACCTCCTGTAACGAAGATATATTTTGCCATAAAACTAAAATTCTGCTAAGAATACTTGACCTATAAACGGGGAAGTGCCGGACTGCGTTTGGTGTAAAACCGATCAAGTAAACTACTTCCGAAGGTCATGCAAAGTTACACAAATTTGCGTCGCTCCCAAGTTTTTTACGGCAGCGCTTTATTTGTTTGTTAATTTTTTGGAGATAATATTCAGCTCTCATCACTTATCTACAGGGCGTTTTAAAGAATTTTCAAGTACCGGAAATTATTTGTTAAAAACCTTTATCTGCCAACGCTGTTCTGTAAATGCGTACGCGACTATAAATATATAAACAGTAAATTTGCGTCCGAAATACATAAAAGATGACTTTAACGCCAAAGAGAGCCCAAGACTCGCTGATACAGATGACCGAACTGGTTTTACCGAATGATACCAATACATTCGGTAACCTCATGGGAGGCCGTTTGATGTACTGGATGGACATTGCCGCGGCACTGGCCTGCATGAAACACTGCAGCGCACCCGTAGTAACCGCTTCTGTAGATAATATATCTTTCGAAAATCCCATTAAACTGGGAAACGTGGTACATATTGAATCTAAAGTAAGCCGGGCCTTCAATACTTCCATGGAAGTACACATGAGAGTTTGGGGAGAAGACCCGGTACAACAGTACCGCTATAAATCCAACGAAGCTTTCATGACCTTTGTAGCCCTGGACCCCAACGGCAACTCCCGGCCGGTACCTGGCATCCTGACCGACACAGAAGAAGAAAAAAAGTTATATGAAGGCGCTTTACGCCGCCGTCAGCTGCGCCTGATCCTGGGAGGCAAAATGAAACCCGAAGATGCGGATGAGCTGAAAGCACTGTTCTTCGAGAAGATATAGCGCGTAGGTTGTCTTACTCAGGATTACACTGATTTTATTGATTTAAAGGATTTGAACACTTTGGATTTTAAATGATTTGGGGAGATATAAGCGTAGGTTGTCTTACTCAGGATTACACTGATTTTATTGATTAAGTTGATTTTATTTTTTTTTAGATTTTTAAAAAGGATTGGGGAGATATAGGCGAAAATATCCGCTTATATCTCCCCAAATCATTTAAAATCCAAAGTATTCAAATCCTTTAAATCAATAAAATCAGTGTAATCCTGAGTAAGACAACCTACGCTTCCCCCTCCCACTCTTTGTAAAACCGCTCCAGGAATGCTTCCATAAATGCGTGTCTTTCTTCGGCCAGTTTTTTACCGGTAGCGGTATTCATCCGGTCTTTCAGCAGCAGTAATTTCTCGTAGAAATGTGTGATGGTAGGAGCGCTGCTGTTTTTATATTCCTCTTTTGTCATTTGCATATTGGGCTTTATGGCAGGATCGTAGAGCGACCTGTTTTTGAAACCGCCGTAATTAAAAGCCCTGGCGATGCCGATGGCGCCGATAGCGTCGAGCCGGTCGGCGTCCTGTACCACGGCTAACTCTGCAGAGAAAAATGTTTTTTCCTGGTTGCCTCCTTTAAAAGAAATGTGACGGATAATATTCTCCACCTGTGTGATGATACCGGCCGGCACTTCCAATGATTGCAGGAAAGCCACTGCTTTTGCCGGGCCTATATTTTCATCGCCGTTATGAAATTTTGAGTCTGCAATATCGTGTAGCAAGGCGCCCAGTTCTACTACCAGCATATCGGCTGTTTCGGTGGCGGCAATATGTTTTGCCTGTTGCCATACCCTGTAAATATGCCACCAGTCGTGGCCCCCTTCTGCTCCTGCTAATTCCGTTTTTACAAAATCCACCGTTGCGGTGATGATCTGACCGTGAGTTATCATAGGTGCAATGATATTAATTTTTGGGAAGACGATGGAGGAAAACAATACGGTTCCTGTGAACGTTATGTAAATATGTTACAGGTTAAACGGATATACGAAGATTATGCAGATACCGATGGCTACCGCATCCTGGTAGACCGCCTCTGGCCGAGGGGTATTTCAAAAGAGCGGGCCCATGTTGATGAATGGGCAAAAGAAATCGCTCCCAGCAACGAACTGCGCGAATGGTTTAACCATGACCCGGCGCGGTTTGCTGAGTTCAAAACAAAATATAAACATGAATTACAGGAGAAAAAAGAGTTGCTGGCCGGTATTAAAAAGAAGGCGCAACATCAGCGGGTAACATTGCTGTACGGGGCTAAAGACGAAACACACAACCAGGCACAGGTGCTGCTGGAGTTGTTGAAAAAATAATTACACACCTTCACTTTCGGGCTTCACCAGTACCTCTGTGATGCTGTTCAGCTTTTTTACTTTGCTGGCAAAATCACCGGTCAGTTTTTCGCGGATCAGCGATAATTTGTTCAATACTTCATCGAGGGTATCCGGGATGGCTTCCTGCAGCACCTGTTTCAGGCGTTTGGCAATGGTGGGTGATTTACCATTGGTAGAAATAGCGATCTTCAGATTTCCCTTTTTTACGATAGAGCCCAGGTAAAAATCACAAAGCTCAGGGGTATCAGCTACATTGATCAGCACTTTGCTGCCTTTGGCTTTTTCCCACACATAATAATTAAAGTCCTTGTTGTTGGTGGCTGCTATTACCAGGTCTTTCCCCAGCAGGTCGCCACATGAAAATGATTTCTGAACAAGGGTAATATTGGGATACTGGTGTGTTAACGCCTCCAGTTCAGGCAAAAAATCCAATGACACTACTGTAATGGTTGCATCTGCGCAATTGTCCAGCATGGCATTGGCTTTTTCCAGTCCGATATTACCACCACCCACAACGAGTACATGCAGGCGGTGTAATTTGAAAAACACCGGGAATAAATGATTTTCTTCCATTATACGGCAATTTTTAGTTCCTCTGACACCTTGTTCTTCAAGGCCTGGAAAGCTTCATGGAAGCTCACCACTTCGCCTATCACCAGAACGGCAGGATTATGCAGATCGTGCGTAGCGGCTATTTCCAGCAGATCGGCCACGTTGCCCACTCCCATTTTCTGGGTTGGCAAAGTACCATTCTGGATGATAGCGGCGGGGGTTTCCCCTTTTCCTGCTGCGCTGTAGATCCCTGCAATTTCTGCGAGTTTGCTCATCCCCATCAGTATGATGACCGTGGTATTGGCCCTGATGGCGTGATCCAGATCGCGGGATAAATTCCCGTTCTGTGTGTTACCGGTGATCACCCAAAACCCTTCACTTACGTTTCGTGCAGTGACCGGAATTTTGTTGACGCCTGGTACAGAGATCGCGCTGGAAATACCGGGAATCACTTCCGCGGTAATTCCAAACTGCTGAGCAAAGGCAATTTCCTCCTGGCCACGGCCGAAAACAAAGGAGTCGCCTCCTTTTAAGCGGACAACGCTGCCATAAGTTAATGCATATTTTACAATCATCCTGTTTATTTCGTCCTGTGAATATACATGCATTCCTGCACGTTTACCCACAAAACGACGGAGGCAGTTAGCCGGCGCATGGTCCAGCAGTTCATTGCTGGACAATGCGTCATAAAGGATTACCCTGGCGTTTTGAATAGCCTTTAACCCTTTAACAGTGATCAATTCCGGATCACCTGGGCCTGCACCTATCAATGTGAGTTTGGGTTGTATCTTTTGCATGAGTGGTCGTGTTTTTGATAAATAAATAATTAAGCCTGCACCAGTTCGCTGGCTCTCTGACGGTATACCTGTGCAGCATTATAAAATGACTGCGCCTGCTGGAAATAAGTTTTTGCAAAACTTTCCGTAGGCTCGTTACCGTTAATCTGCAGCACTACTGTTTTAAAATCAGGCTCAAAGCTGAATTTACCGGTAGCCACAAAATGTTTATCGAAATCGTTCATGATACCGATCTGCGTATTACCGCTGATGGCTTCGCCGAGTAACAGTGCTTTTGCGCCCTGCACAAAGGAAGAATAAGCGTGATAAATTCCATCTGAATAGGCGCCTTTAATAATGGCGGCACTGCTCAGTTCCAGTTTTTCTTCTGCTTCCAGCAGCAGCGTAGCCACCAGGTCGATGATTACACCGGCGCACTCGCCCACACCGATCGCTGTAGCGTAGTCCTGTGCCTGTCCCCAGTCGATAAAGTCGCCCGCGGTGAGGGAACTGAGATCTGCCAATGGTTTCAGCAATTCGTAGAAATACTTTTCACCTTTACGGTCGTAGTACTCGTTGAACAGTTCATTTTCCTGGGCATTGATTTCATAGTCGTGCAGCAGGCTGCGTAATACATCCGGGCCGCGGCGACTTGGTACCTTAATTACTTTATCGGCAACGCGGCCTGCGCCATCGCCTACAATACCGCCACCGAGTAGTACCTGCAGGGCGGGAAGTACTTTACCGGCGCTCTTCATGGAGCTGCCGTGGAAACCGATGCTGGCAATACCGTGCTGACCGCAGGAGTTCATACATCCGCTGATCTTTATTTTGATGTCTTTGTTATAAACGAGATCCGGGAATTCATCGGTGATCACATCTTCCAGTACTTTGGCGATGCCGGTGCTGCTGGAGATGCCGAGGTTGCAGGTATCGGTACCGGGGCATGCCGTGATATCTGCGATGCTGTCGAATCCGGGATCTGCAAAGCCTGCTTCTTCCAGTACGCTGAAAACATACGGGAGATTTGCCGGCAGGATGTATTTCAGTAACAGGCCCTGGTTGGCGGTTACACGTACATCGTCGGCTATTACGGGGCGCAGCGCTTCGATAAGTTTGCGGCTGATCGCTGAACCGATGTTACCCAGTGTTATTTTAACGTAAGCCGCGAAGTATCCTTTTTGTTTTTGCTCAAAGGTGTTGGTAGCTTTCCAGGCTTCGTATTTCTTTGGATCTTTTATGCTGTAAGCCGGTGTTGGCGCTGCGGGAGGCGGTGTTGTTGCCTGCCATGCGTCTGCATCTACCGGTACGCTTTTTACTTTTATGGCTTTGTATTCTTCTTTAATGAGGCGCTCAAATTCTTCCATTCCAATTTTCTGGATGAGGAATTTCATGCGGGCTTTGTTCCTGCTGGTTCTTTCACCGTAGCGGTCGAACACGCGCAGTACGTTTTCGATATATGGAATAAGCTGATCTGTTTCGAGGAACTCGTATACTACTTTAGCGAGAAAGGGTTGTGCGCCCAAACCGCCGCCTACCAATACTTTGAAGCCACGTACTTCTTTACCATCGATGATCTTTACTTTGGGGATCATGCCAAAGTCGTGCATAAATGACCAGGCTGTATCTTTTTCAGAAGAGGAGAAAGAGATCTTTATTTTGCGGCCCATTTCCTGGCTCACCGGGTTACGCAGGAAGTAGCGGAAGGTGGCATCGGCGTATGGCGTAACGTCAAATGGTTCATCCGGATCGATACCGGCGCGGTCTGATGCGGTGACGTTGCGAACGGTGTTACCGCAGGCTTCGCGGATGGTGATGCCATCCTGTTCCAGTTTAGACCATAATTCGGGGGTTCTGTCGAGGCTCACGTAGTGGATCTGTACGTCCTGGCGGGTAGTCAGGTGCAGATTACTGGTGGCATATTCATCTGAAATTTCGGTAATGCGGTGCCATTGTTTCAGGGTCATTTTACCGTATGGCAATTTGATGCGGATCATTTGCACACCGGGCTGACGCTGACCGTAAATACCTCTGGCCAGGCGGAGGCTGCGGAACTTTTCGTCTGACACGGCGCCTTCGCGGAACAGGCGGATCTTCTTCTCCAGGTCTATAATATCTTGTTCAACGATTGGATTTTCTAGTTCTGTTCTGAAGCTTTGCATAAAAAGTATTTTCAGTGGTGGTAAAGCAATTATTTAATTCTGGTTTGGGGGTGTTGGTCGTTTTTTAAATAAAAAAGCCCCCGGATTGTTAGCGGAGGCCTCGTATAATGTTGATTTACAGCAAGATGATCACTGATTTTCCATATTACACGCGCCTCATGGGTGTTGATGAACAACAACTGTTTCTACGACAATTCCTTCTATCATTACCCATATTCCCTATAATTTTAGTAGAGTAATACAAAGATATAAATGCAGGGCATCTTTCCAAAACTTTTTTCAACATTCAATAAGGCTCCAAAAAGGGGGGAAATTAGCAGAGGCCGCAGGTCTGCAGCGGGCAGGCGGCCTAAACGCCGGTCTGGGACGGATTGGCGGAGAACAGCCTGCCTGGTTACCGCAGCAGTGCGATAACCAAAGTTTATGGCGTATAACTTATTGTTATGGGATAAGGAGTACCGGCACCCTGGTACGGGTTAAACCGGAAGTATACCGGAAGCAAAGGTGGACTTGAAGCCCAAATGCAGGCTGGCAAACAGTTGCCGGTGTACTGCGATCTCCCCGCATAACTTCTTATCTTTGCCGCGCATAAATGGAAAACATATGATAGATACGGTAATATTTGATATGGATGGCCTGTTGATCGATTCAGAACCTTTGTGGGGCATCGCCATGCGGGAGGTGTTTGCAACGGTGGGAGTAAACCTTTCGCCGGAGCTGACGCATCTGACCACGGGGCTTCGCACCAAGGAAGTGGTGAGTTACTGGCATAATTACTATAAATGGGAAGGGAAGAGTGCAGAGCAGGTAGTAAATGAAATTATTGACAGCGTAATACAAAAAATTATAGCGGAGGGCCATCCTATGGAGGGGTTATCATATATCCTTCAATATTTCCGGGAGAAAGGGTTCAAAATGGGGCTGGCATCTTCTTCCCCGCTGCGCCTGATTAATGCGGCACTGGAGCATTTGCAGATAAAAGACGCTTTCCAGGCGGTGTATTCTGCTGAGTTTGAGGATTATGGGAAGCCGCATCCGGCTGTGTACCTGGCCTGCGCCAAAGCATTGGGCAGTGATCCGTTGAATTGCATCGCTTTTGAGGATTCTGTAACGGGTATGACTGCTGCCAAGGCGGCGCGGATGACTACCGTGGTGGTACCGGAGGCGCATAACCGGCATGATCCGCGGTATGCGTTGGCTAATATGAAACTGGACAGTTTGCTGGAATTCAATGATGCGAAGCTGTCCTTGCTGATGAAGTAAAGACCGGTAACTATTATAAAAAAAATCCCGCTCCGATGTTACTCGAAGCGGGATTTATTATTTAATGAAACCGGATCTTATTGCGCGCTTTTTTCTTCGCCGCCTTCAGATTGTTTCAGTTTTTCTCTCAGTTCAGCTAAAGCGCCGAGATCACCTAAAGTGGCTTTCTCAACTTTACCCTGGATGTTTTTCACAGCCTTACGGGTTTTATCAGCTTCTTCTCTCTTCTCTTTCACTACAGCCTGTTTTTCTTCCGCCTGTGCTTTTTCCCAAACCCTGGTATGAGAAACCAGGATACGTTTTTCGCTGCGATCGAATTCGATGATCATGAATTCTTTCACATCTTCCACGTTGATTGGTTTTTCATCTTCAGTTCTGAGGTGACGTGCAGGAGCGTAAGCTTCCAGACCGTACTGCAGTTGAACCGTAGCACCTTTATCATCTTTCTTCACAACGGTACCTTCGTGTACGGAGTTGATCGGGAAGATAGTTTCAAAAGTGTTCCATGGATCTTCTTCGATCTGTTTGTGACCGAGGCTCAGTTTACGGTTGTCTTTATCAATACCCAGGATTACTACATCTATTTCGTTACCTACTTTAGTGTATTCAGATGGGTGGTTGAAACGTTTGATCCAGCTCAGGTCAGAGATGTGGATCATTCCACCGATACCAGTTTCCAGTTCAACGAATACGCCATAAGGAGTGATGTTTTTCACGATACCTTTGTGACGGCTTTCAACCGGGAATTTAGTTTCGATAGTAGACCATGGATCTTCTGTCAGTTGCTTGATAGACAGGCTCATTTTGCGTTCTTCCTTGCTCAGGGTAACTACAACGGCTTCGTATTCTTCTCCTAATTTGAAGAATTCTTTAGCGTTGATTGGCGTAGAAGCCCATGAGATTTCAGATACGTGAACCAGACCTTCCACACCTGGCATGATTTCCAGGAATGCACCGTAGTCTTCAATGTTTACAACTTTACCTTTTACTTTAGCACCTTCGGTGATAGTAGCTGGCAAAGTATCCCACGGATGCGGGGTCAATTGTTTGTAGCCGAGGCTTATGCGACGTTTTTCGTCATCGAAGTCAAGCACAACAACGTTGATTTTCTGATCCATCTGCAGTACTTCGCTCGGATGGGAGATACGGCCCCAGCTGATATCTGTGATATACAGCAAGCCGTCCAGACCACCCAGGTCGATGAACGCACCGAAGTCGGTGATATTTTTGATGGTACCTTCCAGCACCTGGCCTTTTTCCAGTTTGCTGATGATATCCACTCTCTGTTGTTCGATATCGCTTTCGATGAGCGCTTTGTGGGAAACAACGGCGTTGCGGATGGTTTCGTTTACTTTCACCACCTTGAATTCCATTGTTTTGCCTACAAACTGGTCGTAATCTGTAACTGGTTTCACATCGATCTGAGAACCCGGCAGGAATGTTTCCATACCATATACATCTACGATCAGGCCGCCTTTGGTTTTGCTGGTAACGGTACCAGTAACCACTTCGCCTGTTTTGTAAACTTCCACGATTTTTTCCCATGCACGTTTCTGGCGAGCCTGTTTACGGCTCAGGTGCAGGTTACCATCGCGGTCTTCTTTTTCTACTACCAGCACTTCCACTTCATCACCGATCTTCAGACCTGGTAAATCACGGAATTCGTTCAGAGAAATCAAACCATCAGATTTGAATCCGATGTTGATCACTACATCTGTGTTGGTTAAACCTACAACAGTACCTGTCAGCAGGCTGTTTTCTTCAAACACCTTGAAAGTGCTGTCGTAAGTAACATCGTACTTTTCTTTTTCCTCTTTGCTGTAAGAAGAAACGTTACGTTTGTCAACGCTCCAGTCAAAATCGTCGTGTGCCGTTTCAACTTTTGCTACAGGTGCCTTTGGTGTCGCTGTTTCAACCACAGCAGCTTCTGCTTGTGGAGCCTGTTGTTCAGCGTTTTGTTCGTTAGAAATGTTGTTTTCGCTCATAAAAAATTAAAATTTTACCCGGAATACCCGGATACCCTGTTTTATGGGACGGCAAAAATACGAAAAAATACCCGTTTATACGTATTTTTATTGAAGAAAATCACCTTCCGCTGCGGTATTGGCTGGTCTTCTCAGATATTTTTTAATTGCATTATTAATAATCTTACTACGACAAAAAATTAAACTGCGTAAACGGCATTTTTTTTGCCGCAGGAAGAACCAGTATCCGGATTAATTGTTGTTAACAGGTGCAGGAGAGATGATATTCATTAGCAGTGAACAGGCTTACTTTTCGTGCTTTCAAAATGTTAATTACTATTATTTAATCCCGGATTTTATTTTAATTTGTGTATATGAACGGGACCTCATTTCAATCGGATATTCGCTACTGGCTCAGGCAGGGAAACACAGTTAACTATTTGCTTTTCTGGAATATCGTCATCTTCCTGGGATTAAATATACTGCGTCTTATTGCGTTTCTGACCAAGCAGCCCACTCCTTTTGAATGGACCTATGACCAGCTGGCCATGAATGTTCCGCTCAGCGCATTTATCCTAAAGCCCTGGGGGCTGATCACTTACATGTTTACACATGTTGGCATCTTCCACGCCCTCTTCAATATGATCAATCTTTACTGGTTTGGTAACCTGTTCCGGGATTTCCTGGGAAATAAGCGGGTACTCCCCCTTTATTTGCTGGGAGGTATTGCGGGCGGTTTATTGTACCTGCTGAGTGCCAGTCTTTTTCCGGGCTTCGTAGGTACCACTATGGTGGGCGCTTCAGCTGCCATCATGTGTATCCTGGTGGCAGCGGCAACCCTGATGCCCAATTTTGAAATTGGCCTGATGTTCCTGGGCAGCGTGAAACTGAAATGGCTGGCGATGGCCCTGGTGATACTGGGATTGATCTCTATCCCGGATGGTAACATCGGCGGCCTGATTTCCCACATGGGCGGTTCCCTGCTGGGCTTCCTCTATATACGCACCCTGCAGGCAGGGACTGACCTCTGCCAGCCCCTGATATGGTTATTTGATTTCAACAACCGCCGCCAGCAACGGCCGACCCGTAAATTCAAACCCAAGAAGTCGCCGCTGAAAGTGGTGAAAAAAGCCGAAGACAGGGACCCTTCCAGGTTAGACCAGCTCTTGGATAAAATCAATGAAAAAGGTTATAATAGCCTCAGCGCCGAAGAAAAAGCATGGCTGGACAAAGTGAGCAAAGAAAACTGATTAACTTTGTCCTTCAATTTTCTGCCATTTAACACATGAAAACATTTAACGTTCCGGTTATATATCGCAGTCCGCTGATCAGCGCCATTAAAAACCAGCGCAAGCAGCAGGACCGCATGAAAAAGGACTTCACGCCTACCGAGCTGGATTTTGGTCCGCTCCGGATTTTACTGGCCCGGCACTTCGGGTTCTGTTATGGTGTGGAAAACGCCATTGAAATTGCCTTCAAAACCGTGGACGAAAACCCGGGCAAACGGATCTTCCTGCTCAGTGAAATGATTCACAACCCGCATGTAAACAACGACCTGCTTGACCGCGGCGTGCAGTTTATTATGGATACCGCCGGCCATCAGCTGGTTCCCTGGGAAAGCCTGCAAACAGATGATATTGTGATCATCCCTGCATTTGGCACTACCCTGGAAACCGAGCGGCAGCTGGCCACCCTGGGCATTGAACCACTGAAATACAATACCACCTGTCCTTTTGTGGAACGCGTATGGAACAAGGCGGAACAGATTGGTAAGAAAAACTATACGGTAATTGTACACGGCAAGCCAAAGCACGAAGAAACCAGGGCTACCTTTTCCCATAGCGCCTCCGGCACGCCTACCGTGGTAGTAAAAGATATTAAGGAAGCGGAGCTGCTGGCAGAGTTTATTACCGGCCGGCGTACTCCGGAGGAATTTAACACCTTGTTCAAAGGACAATATTCACCCGGTTTTAACCCGGCTACCGATCTTCAACGGGTAGGCGTAGTGAACCAAACCACGATGCTGGCTACCGAAACGCAGGCCATTGCCGATTACATCCGGCAGGTGATGATCACTCATTTCGGGCTTACAGAGGCTACCGCCGGCGAAAGGTTTGCCGATACCCGCGATACGCTCTGTTACGCCACCAATGATAACCAGACGGCCGTTACCGGCATGCTGCAGGAACCTGCTGACCTGGCCATTGTAGTGGGAGGCTATAACAGCTCTAATACTTCGCACCTCGTGGAACTGTGTGAAGAAAAGCTGCCTACCTATTTTATCTCATCTCCCGAAAAAATACTATCCGCAAAGGCGATTAACCACTGGGACTTTCACCATAAAGAAGAGATTATTGCTGACAGCTTTTTACCGGAAAAGGAAAAAGTAACCATCCTGCTTACCAGCGGCGCTTCCTGTCCGGATGCCCTTGTGGAAGGCGTGATACGCCGGCTGCTTTCGTTTTACCAGCTGGAGCACAAGGCAGATGAAATGGCTATAATTGATTAAAAGTATCTATCTGTACAAAACTGATTAAAATGTCATAAAAGCAAAAAAGACACCACGTGGTGTCTTTTTTCTTTGGGGCTAATCACGCTAGTAATGCAGAGTATAAAATCTTTATATTGCGTTTATATTGAAATCGTAATTCAAAAGTAGTTTATCTCCAATATGCCTGCAATAGCCATTTATTATATGGTAGGTAATTAATTATAACTGGCATAAAAACGAATAAAATCGGAATACGCACTTCTGCAAATACGCTGTACATCCTCATTTAGAACTGCATCGCCTTTTTCAGGAACTCTGCTTTGCGTCTTCTGGACACTTCTACCTGTGTACCATCGCTCATCAGTGCAAAGCCTCCTTCTCCCTGGATATACGATTGCATTTGCTGCATATTTATCAGGTGGGAATTATGTACCCGGAAGAAATCCACGTCAGACAACAGCTCCTCAAACTCTTTCAGGGGGCGGGATACCATGAGATTTTTCTTATCCGTAAAAAAGATGCGGGTATAGTTACCGGTAGATTCGCAACGGACAATGTTCTGCACGGGCATAAACACCAGGCCGTTGATAGTGGGTAATGCAATTTTCTTGTGTGTTTGCTGTATTGTTTTCATGTTCTGCAAAAACACTTCCATCGGAGAAATGCCCTGGTCCTTTGGCCGGTTCAATTTCTTCTCCCTGCATTTTTCCAGAGCATCCTGTAATTCCTTTACACTAAAGGGTTTCAGCAGGTAGTCGAGCGCATTGAACTTAATTGCTTTTAAAGCATACTGTTCGTAGGCTGTTGTGAAGATGACGTCGAAGTACACCTTTTCAAATAGCTTCAACAGCTCAAAGCCGTTCTGGTACGGCATTTCCACGTCGAGAAATACCAGATCCGGCTGCAGTTCATCAATCATTTCCTTCGCTTCCCTTACACTTTTAGCCCAACCAATCACCTGTACACCGGGACATTTTTTTTGCAGCATCGTTTGTAGTGCATCAATGCAGTGTTGCTCATCATCAACGATGATAGCTTTTATTTCGCTCATACAAGTAGCTTTTGTTAGCTGTTAGCTATCAGCTGTTTTTATGGTTTATCAGTGAGTAAGCTAAAATATAAATTCCGCAGGTAAAATTATAGTCACCTTTGTTCCGGTGGCCTTTCCGGCTTCATCTTCCAGGTCTGTTACCGTTACTTTTGCTTCCTTGTTATTAATCTTACGGATCAGGTCTATCCTGCCTTCCGTTACTTTCATGCCTACAGAATTATGTAGCCGTCCTTTCTTTTCTTTTATTTCCATTGCTTTTTTTCTGCCTATGCCGTTATCGGTGATCGTACATACCAGGCTTCTTTTTTCCAGTACAATTTCAATATCAAGGATTCCTTTTTCATCCGGGTGTTTATGCACGAGTCCATGCCAGATAGCGTTTTCCACATATGGTTGTAATATCATGGGGGGTATCAGTACTTCATCATCATTAATCTCCGCATCGATGAGGAACCGGTATTCAAAGATGCCGTTACAGCGTAATGATTCCAGGTCAAGATACAACCTTAATGATTCCAGTTCTTTATTCAGGGTAACAAAAGTGTGTTGGGTGTTATCGAGGATGAGGCGCATGAGCCGGGAAAACTTGGTCAGATAGTCGGATGCCTCTTCCTGGTTATTGCTCCAGATGTACCGGTGAATGGAGCTGAGGGAGTTAAAGATAAAGTGCGGATTCATCTGGGAGCGGAGCGACCGCAGTTCCAGCTGTAAGGTTCGTTTATTTGCCTTCAGGTTACGGTGACGGATATAGAACAAACCGCCCACGATGGCCATTAACAGGAATGCCGCCAGGAAAAAGGTGACCACCACATTGCGTTTGGTGCGTAGGGCCGCTATCACTTTATCATGTTCCAGGTTACGGATCTGGTTATCTTTCCGGTCTACTTCGTAAATGGTTTGCATCTGGGCGAGGGCCATTGCCGACTTCTCATCCAGGATACTGTCTTTATACAACAGTGATTTATCGGTCGCTTCCAGTGATTTTTTAAAGTCCCCGCTTTCTTTAAAGTCTGCTGCGAGTGCTTTATATGCGTCCATCAGCATGGCTTTGAAGCCCCAGAAGGTGCTGATCTCGATCGATTGCAGCATATTTTTCCTCGCTTCCTCGTGTTTCCCTTGTGCGCCCAGCAGTTTACCGATACTGAGATAGCTTTCCGCCACATGTACCTTATCGTCTACCCGGTCGTTTACTTCCAGTGCTTTTTTCAGGTAGTCCATGGCGGCCGTATAATCTTTCTTTTCCTTATAGGCGGCGCCGAGGGCATTATAACATATTGCCATACCGATGGGGCGGTCCATTTTCTGGTTGATGGCCAGGGAACGTTTATAGTATTGGATGGCCAGGTCCAGTTTATTCTGGCCCTGGTATGCGTAACCGAGATTGCCGAGGTTAATGGCTACGCCCAGTTGGTTATCACTTTTCTCTTCGAGTTCGAGGGCGTGGTTAAAGTGGGTGATGGCATCCGCATATTTTTCTGTAGTGAGCTGTATATTCCCGATACTGTTGGTGGCCACGCAAACATTGCGGATGTCGTTGATCTTTTCGGCCAGTATGAGGGCTTTTACGTGGTAGTCGAATCCCTTCTGCAGTTTATCCTGCCGCCGGCAATCTACCCCGGCATTATTCAGGGAAAATACGATGAGGGAAGTGTCTTTCGCTTCCTCCGCAGCTTTGAGTGCTTTTTCGTGATAATCTTCCGCAACGATATACTGCGACTTATTTCTTTTGGCGGTTCCTAATTCGTTGTATGCCTGCGATACTCCTTTGGGATATTTGAGCTGTAGCGATAAAGTGAGCGCTTCCTGCCAGAAGGGATTTTCTATTTTATGCGATTCAAAAAAGCGGTTGTTTACTCCGCCCTTTTTCAGCAGTAAAGACACTTTCCCGGTATCGGAGGGGAGCCGGCGAACAGAGTCGAGCAGGTTGTATATCCGCAGGGAGTCCTGGGCTATCGCCTCAAAACAGGCCCCCAGCAGGAGCAAGCATAAAAAACATACACCTTTTATAGACATTGGCTGGTCTGTGTGACTACACAATTTAAAAAAGAATTACGAATAACGCATAGCGATCTAAAGATATCCGGTTAAACGGGATAGCGTTACCCTTTCACTGACAATCAAAGTGTTTAAAAAAGCGAAAGGGCGAAAGAATTCGCCCCTTCTTCCTATTAACCGAATACACCTACTGAAAACATGGAACGGCCATGGCGTACCACGCCATCCCACATTACCTTTAAATGCCTGCTGGCAGCGGTTATGCTCACGCAGACCAAATTTTATATTATAGCAACATTATAATCGGTTAATAGCAAAGGGTCCTTGTGGATATAGCTAGGATAAGACCTTTCCGGGAGCACGATATATGATAACGCGTCTTACGCACTTGTTCTTAATGTCTTATACAGTCGACAGCACTACATCAACAGCACGGACTTTTCCATACAAAAATTACCTAAGCAGTATTTTTCAGGGAGGATCAGGTTGGCTATGCAGAAATGGTCAATAAAAGTTGACATCATTTGGGCATGAAAATAAAATTCTACTGGAAATTCGGGAGGATGTGGAAAAATTATCGGGTTGGTGACCAACAGGCCACATAACAAATGTATAAAAGAGTTTTAATAAAAGGAAATAATATTTTATGAGGAGTGCGCCATAATAGCATCTTCCACCCATTGCATCACCAGTTGAAGCTGGTCATCGAGGTTCAAGTAGCTGTTATCCAGGATGATAGCATCTTCTGCTTTGCGCAGCGGGCTTATTTCCCGGTTGGCATCAATATAATCTCTCAGTTCGAGGTTTTGTTTTACTTCTTCGAGGGTGATGTTCTTATTTTTCTCATACAGTTCCTTAAACCGGCGCTGCACGCGGATCGCGATGTCGGCGGTCATGAAGATTTTGAGTTCCGCATGGGGAAATACTACGGTACCGATGTCGCGGCCATCCATCACGATGCCTTTACGGGCGCCCATCTTCTTTTGCTGGGCTACGGCCAGATCACGGACTTCCTTTACAGCGGCTACCTCGCTCACTTTTTCAGCTACGATCATTTCGCGGATCAGGTGTTCCACGTTTTCATTGTTGAGATACATTTCGCTGATGCCGGTGAGTGAGTTAGGAACAAAATCCAGGTGTACATCTTCCAGTGCAGTGGCCACGGCTTCATGCGACGTCCAGTCGATCCGGTTTTGAATAAAGTAAAGGGTAATCGCACGATACATGGCACCACTGTCTATATAGGTATAGTTCAGCTTTTTAGCCAGTTGCTTGGCCAAAGTGCTTTTGCCACATGAAGAGTAGCCATCTATCGTGATGATTATTTTTTTCAAAACTATCTGTTTAAATGAATCGCCTATAGGGAAGAACCCTACAAAATTGGGGCAAATCTCTGAGAAAATCAAAACAAAAGGCTGGAATTTCCGGTAGGGGGAAATTCCGGCCTTTTATTGGGCTACTACTACCTTGCAGGTATAAGCCACTTTCATGGTGTCTTTATGGTAGATCACGAGGAAGTAAACGCCTGACGGCAGATCTGAGATATTCACTTCGGCGTCCCTTCTTACCTCGTACTGGCGCATTACCTGGCTCCAGGTATCGTGCAGCTGCATCAGCATATCGCCGCGGATACCGCGGATAGTGACCTTGAAGTTACCGTTATTCGGATTCGGGAATACCTTGATCTGTACAAATGGAGGCACCGCCCGTATTTCAGAATAGGTGATTTTGCCGTTCCTGCCTATTGCCTTGATGCGGTAATAGGTCCAGTCGTCGTAATCATTCACATCCGGGAAGGTATAGCTCAAAGGTACGCTGCTATTGCCATTGACGGCTTTTGTTGGCAGCACGCCGATTTTCACGAATGCTTCCTGTCTTTCGTAGCGGCGTTCCACTTCAAATGTGGCATTATAAATTTCACGGCTGGTAGTCCAGTTCAGCTGCACCAATAACGGGGCAATCCTGTAGGCTTCAAAGCTGAGGAACATGGCTGGTTTGGCGGAGCCGATCAATGCTGTTTTTGTAAAGTATTCGCTGGCGCCTAATGCGTCGAAATGCCGGAGGTGCATGGTTGACGGTTGTACCATCGTCGTGGTGGTTAGTGTACCAGGCAGCGGCCTGTTGGTGATTACCGGTACGGCGTCCCATACGCCGCCAACGAAGCGGGTAATGAAGCTGCTGTCGCGCGATGTAGCATAGGCCGGCAGTTCGCTGACGTCCATGTGTTGCAGGATCACATATACTTCTCCCCCGCTGTTATCTACCCGGCGGATATTCCAGGATTTGTTCACGAAGCTGTCGGGGTAAGCCCTGCCACCAGCCGCCACGGTAAATACGCTGTCGTATACACGTGCGCCTATCATATCTTTTGCGCCGGTAATGAGCACAGCGGCGGGTGAATAGCTATCATCATCCGTTCCTACGGGGAACACCACTTTTCCACTTGCGTTGGTGATAGCGGCACGGTACAGTAATCCGCCTGCTATTCCTTTCCCGGTAACCACATAGCGGTAGTCGCTGTAGCCGGTAATGGTACCGGGTGTTTTATCGCCTACCTGGAGGTTCCAGCCGTTCAGATAAATGCGTCCGCCCGCAAAATGAAGGTTATTCCTGATCTTCAGATCGCTGAAGTCTTCCAGCAGTAAGCCCGCCGGGTTATTGAGCTGCAGGTTGGGAAAGCTGGCGCCTGTTCCGGCAATAAAGCTGTAAGCGCCAAATATCCTTTGCTGACCGGCGCCGGAAAAGAGGAAGGTGCCGCCGGTACCGGAAGTACCGTCTGCACTTTCATCGGGCAGCGTAGCACCGTTTCCGTTAGTCCATAATTTGCTGAGGAAATAAAAGGTGGCATTGGGATTAGAGCCGAGGACACCGTTGTTTGTCATATCAGCGAAGATACCTACGTTGGTATTGCCGGCGAGCCATACGGTAGCGCCGGCGGGGATGTAAACGCCTTGCTGGGCGGATGTGAAACCCACCAAAAACAAAAGGGATAATATCAGCAATAGTTTCTTCACCAATGTTTTTATTGGATTACAGTAATATCGAAAAGCCTGGTGGTTCCTGACAAAGAGTAGGCAGCAACACCAGTATTGACAAAAACTGCTGTTACGGTGTTATCAGCGGATACCCTTGAAGAAATTAAGCGTAAAGTAAAGGGAAAATCAAACCTCGGATTGATGATAACATTGCCGCCCAGCGCAAGCCTAGCACCCGTTACGGCGAATGTTACGGTGGCAGTTGCTGTTGTGCTGTTAGGAATGCTGGTTGCACCGGTAACACCGTTTACACCAGTACAATTCACATTTGACACCCTGTATACACCGTTTAGCACCGTACCGTCAGCGCCAAGTATGGCCGTACCATTTACATCCAGCAGAGCGCCGGGAGCGCTGGTTCCTATACCCACGTTTCCGCCGTTCTGCAGGAACAAACGGTAATCCTGCACGTTGGTTTCCACAAAGTTCAATCCGTTGCTTAACAGATTCCAGTGCCATTTTGGGGTACCCGCGGCATCTTCAAATGCCAGCACATCATTTCCATTTGCACGTACAATTAACGGGTGCCCGTTAAATTTCACGGCGCCGTTGAACAAGGTTAAAGTAGAGGCGGAAAAATCAACGCCGCCGCTTTCGGCAGCGGTTTGTCCCCTGCTTCCCCTGAAAAGTTCTTTATTGTTATACTTCACCACCATATCAATGGCATTGGTGGTTCCGAGGAATTGCGTGGCAGTGGCTGCGTTACCGCCGGTAAGCCAATTGGTGGTAGCAGGGTTATCTGTTAAAATAACGTCGCCGGTACTGTTTATTGAAAGCACTTTAGAAGTAGCTGCTGCCGGCGTAGCAGTGGCCAGGTTTGTTAAGCGCAACCCGGAAGTATTTGCTGAGAAAGGAGCTGAAGTAGACGGTGGCCCTGCTATTTCCACTTTATTCACGGGAGCGCTGGTGCCTATTCCTAACAACAACTTTGTAGCATCCCAGAATAGCTGTCCGTTATTTTCAGTAATAACATTTCCAGTGCCCACATAGGGAATGGAACCGGGTGTTAACCCTTTCACGGTAAGCGTTGTGCCGATCACACCACTTCCGGATATATTAAAATTTGAAGATGCCTGTGTAGTAGTGGTATTCTGAATAAAAGTAGCTGCACCCGCTTTAGCCATCCACTGCGTTCCATTAAAAGTAAGTACATCGTTATTAACAGGGGTGGTACCAAACAATACATCATAGTCAGCTATTTTATTAGCGTTCCATAATTTGATACCGTTTTTCACCGTCAGCTGTCCGGCTGTGATGGATAAGTTATTATCGATGGTCATGGAAGCAACATCTCCGCTGGCATCCTTTCCTAATATTTTTATGGGTGTACTAACGTCGTTGGTTACACGCAGTAAGTAGGTTTGCAGTCCTTCTGTAAAGTTCTTTAATCCTTTAAACGACTGGGCGCTGTAATTAACAAATCCAGGCGCTGTGAGAGAAGCGTCCGGAATGGTAAGGTTATGAATACCGCCGGCAGAGGCAAAGCCAAAAGTGCCGCCTGGCGTGTACGTGGCTTTAATTTGCTGTGCGGGGGAAAAGTCGTTGTTAATGGATTTGATGGCGGCGCCATCTGCTATCAGTTTTGTCCAGTAGTTATTGGCCCGGACGCGGAAAGTATTATCAGATTCCAGGTAGATGATCATCCCGTTTACCGGGGTAACGATCTGATTGGTATCTGCAATGCGGGTAAGGAGGAGTGCCTGCTTTTTGCTTTCCAGTTCAAGTAAAGCAGATTGTTTTATCAGAGAAGGATTAGTTCCCAGCTTTAATTGTTGTGCCGTCAGCTGTTGATTGCCCAGGCAAAACAGCATTGCAGCACATACTTTTATAAGCCCTTGCAGCTTCATACATCAACATTTAAGGAATGTACCCAAAGGAATAGAACGGCTATGATTTGCACATAGCCGTTCCTATTATTTTCTCAGCTTATTTCTTAATTACGTACCAGTTTGTTCCATTAGACTGGAGTGTGTAGAAGGTCCAGTCGTTGTAGATGGTCAGTTTAGCTCCACCTTCCAGCGTGCCGCCGGCGGAGGTTATCTGTACATCATTATCAATTTTGGTATCGTCCGGTGCGGAGGCAGCGGGTATCTTTTTAACTGTATAGATACGTCCGGTACAGGTGGTAGCATCTGGTAATACCACGCTGCAAACAGCGTTTGCGCTTACGAGGATGGTATTATCTGTTGCAGCTACCGTGTAAGTGCCGCCGGCAGTAACGGTGGTAATAGACATGGATACAGAACCGGTTACCTGCAAGGTAGAGTTGCCGATGTTATTGGTATCGCCGATGTGTACATTTTTCTTTATGGAAACTTCATCGCCAAATTTCTTGGCCCCTGCGAAGCTTTGTGCAGCGTTGCTTACCAGGCCACCGGTGGTAGCGGGTGAGGCTACGGGAATGCTCACGGTCACTTCATCTGCCACCTGGGCTACTGCCAGATCGAGACCGGCGTGACTTGATTTGAAGGTCAGGTCTTTAAATGCGCTGGCGGAAAGTTTTCTTTTCACCACATTGCCTGAAGTACCGTCACGGAGTAATACTACATCCTGCGTGGTTCCGTCTGCGATATTGGTGAGCACCACGTTATTGTCGAGCTGTGTATTTCCTTTTACCTGGAGATCGTTATCCAGGGTAGCTTTACCAGTAACACCGAGGGTGCCGGCCAGTGCAGTGGCGCCGGTTACATTCAGGGTACCGCTCAGGGTGGAATTTCCTCCTACAGAGAGATTGCTGGCAGCGCCAGGTAATGTTAAGTTACCGGTGATAGTAGAGTTGCCGGTGATAGTGGCGCCATTAGCCAATACGGTTAATCCTGTTCCGAACTGACCTTTCTTGAGGATGGTCAGATCTTCATTGCCTGTAACAGATTGCAGGAAGGTTTTTAAACCGTCGAACGACTGCGCGCCCGTAGAAACCGCACCGGGATGGGTGGCATCCGCGGCGTGCAGGATCAGTTTAGGCGCTACCGCCGGGTTGGTGTTGTCGATAGTTAAACCGTCGTTCACCGGTGTGGCATCGAATGCGCCGATGATCATTGCCAGTGTGGCTTTATCAAAGCGCTTGTAGTCGGCCAGGCTCAGTAAACCTGCGGTTACTTCACCGGCGCCGGTTACACCTTTTTGTGTGGCGATAGTGAGTACGTGTGTATCTGTTCCGGTAGTAGTGAAAGCGTAATCATTGGGTGTGGCCGTAGGCGCGGCAGTGGTCAGTTTCTGATCGGCTGCGGTTAAACCGTTGATCTTATTGATCGCTGTGGTAAAGGCTGTTTCCGAGATGGTGCGTTTGTTGATTTTGCCGGTAACGGGATCAATCAGTAGCACATCCACGCCGGCGGTTACCAGGTCCAGCTTTTTCAGGAAGGCATAACCGTTGTCGATCACAAAACCTTCCACATTGTTTCCTTTGAGGGAAAACGGTACGTTGGTGGTGGTTCCGATAAAATCGCCGGTGGTGCCGGGGTTACCCCTGAGGCCCCAGGTGTTGGCTACATCGCCTGTGTTAGCCATTCTTTGCCAGTAGCCGTGATTTCTTACATAGAAGCCTTCTTCACCGGCTTTTTTGAGGTAGATGACCATCCCATCCGGTGGAGTTAAGCCTGTGATGCCCACTGTGTCGGTTAAACGTGGGAGTAATAAGCCTTGTTTGTCTGCGTCCAGATCCAGGATAGCGGATTTTTCTATCGTAGTTGGATTTTTACCGACTTTCAGCTGTGCATTTGCCTTTGAGGCGATCATGCCCACACCGCCAACCAGCATCACCCGTACTACAATGCGTAGAGATTTTCTCATAGATATAGGGATAAATATTAAATGTCAAGCCCATCTCCGGCATTTGGTCTTTGCCGGTATGACAGTAATAAGGATAAATAGATTCAATTATCGTGGTATAAGGGATTCATGTTTCTATATAATCTAAATAATAGTAAAAATATTAAACTGTTATAGTTTGACATAATTTGGATTACATAGATCATATAAAAAACTATGCTGCAAATGTGACATATTAAATCTTTTTAAAAAATGACATGATCATACCATTTTAGTTCCGATAATTATTCACTGACGGGGTAAGGACTCACTATATGTGGGTCGTAAAATATGGTATCGGAAGAAATATATGCTGTTATGGGATGGGGGTGCTTAAAATAATCTAGTGCGGGCAGGGAGGTTAACATGTTCATGTTATAAAAAAAGCAGCCCATCATTTCTGATGGGCTGCTTTGGTTATGTTTTGCGTGTTATTACGCTTCTGATTTCTCTGATTTACTCTTGGAAGAGTTGTTTTTCAGGGTAAAGATCAGCTTTTGATTTTCCTTATCCAGGTCAGCTACGAGGATATCTCCATCATGAATGTTCATGTTGAGGATTTCTTCTGCCAGCGGATCTTCCAGGTATTTCTGGATGGCTCTGTGGAGCGGTCTGGCGCCGAACTGCTGGTCGTAACCTTTATCTGCCAGGAAGCCTTTGGCTTCGTCTGTCAGTTCCAGGCTGAATCCGAGGTTGTTCAGGCGTTTCAGTACACTTTTCATTGTGATATCAATGATGGTGTAGATGTGCTCTTTCGCCAGGGAGTTAAAGATGATCACGTCATCGATCCTGTTCAGGAATTCGGGAGAGAAGGTACGTTTCAGTGCTTTTTCGATCACTGACTTGGTATTCTCTTCTTCATTTACGGCTCTAGCGCTGGTGGTAAAACCTACGCCGGCGCCGAAATCTTTCAGCTGACGGGCTCCGATGTTGGAGGTCATGATGATGAGGGTATTTTTGAAATCCACTTTACGGCCGAGACCATCGGTGAGGATACCATCATCCAGTACCTGCAGCAGGAGGTTATAAATATCCGGATGTGCTTTTTCAATTTCATCCAGGAGGATTACGGAGTAAGGTTTGCGGCGAACTTTTTCAGTCAGCTGACCACCTTCTTCGTATCCAACATATCCCGGAGGGGCGCCAATGAGGCGGCTAACAGAGAATTTCTCCATGTATTCGCTCATGTCGATGCGGATAAGCGCTTCGTCGGAGTCGAACATATAGCGGGCCAGTGATTTGGCGAGCTCTGTTTTACCTACCCCGGTAGGACCGAGGAATATGAAGGTACCTATTGGTTTTTTCGGATCTTTCAGACCTACGCGGTTACGCTGAATGGCTTTGGTAACTTTGCTGATGGCTTCGTCCTGTCCAACCACGGCGCCTTTAAGGTCTTCACCCATGCGGCGGAGTTTTTCAGTTTCGGCCTGTACCATCCTTTTAACGGGGATACCGGTCATCATGCTTACCACTTCTGCGATAGCTTCCTCGTCGATCGGGTAGCGTTTATGCTTCACTTCTTCTTCCCACATTGCTTTTGCGCGTTCCAGGTCTTCACCCAGTTTCTTTTCAGTATCGCGTAAAGCAGCTGCTTCTTCGAAGCGTTGGCTTTTCACTACCTTATTCTTTTCCTGTTTGATATCTTCTATCTGTTTTTCCAGGTCGAGGATATTCTGAGGAACATTGATGTTTTTCAGGTGAACGCGGGCGCCTACTTCATCGAGTACGTCAATTGCCTTGTCGGGCAGGAGGCGGTCGGTCATGTAGCGGTCGCTCAGTTTCACGCAGGCATCAATGGCTGCATCTGTATAGCTTACGTTATGGTATTCTTCATAACGCGGCTTGATGTTATTGAGGATCATGATGGTTTCATCCACGCTTGGTGGTTCAACCATTACTTTCTGGAACCTGCGGTCGAGTGCGCCATCTTTTTCGATGTACATGCGGTACTCATCGAGGGTGGAAGCGCCAATGCATTGGAGTTCGCCCCTTGCGAGTGCCGGTTTAAATATGTTGGAAGCGTCCAGTGAACCGGAAGCGCCACCAGCGCCCACGATTGTATGAATTTCATCGATAAACAGGATTACGTCCCTGTTTTTCTCGAGTTCATTCATGATGGCCTTCATCCTTTCCTCAAACTGGCCGCGGTATTTGGTACCGGCCACCAGTGCGGCGAGGTCGAGGCTTACCACGCGCTTATCGAAAAGCACGCGGGAAACTTTACGCTGCACGATACGCAGCGCCAAACCTTCCACGATGGCGGTTTTACCCACACCGGGTTCACCAATAAGGATCGGATTGTTCTTTTTACGGCGGGAAAGTATCTGGGATACCCTTTCAATTTCCTGCTCGCGGCCAACAATCGGGTCTAAGCTGCCACTCTCGGCCAGCTTGGTAATATCTCTACCAAAGTTATCCAGTACGGGCGTCTTGGATTTGGTATTTGTCTGTTTGGCTTTGCTTGCGTAACTCTTTCTTTCGTCCTCAAACTCTTCTTCGCCCGGATCGTCGAATTCAGATTTAGGGTCCGCAGATTTTACAAAGCCCAGTTCGTTTTTAAAAGTATCGTAGTCCACGTCAAATTGTTGTAAGATTTGTGTACAAACGTTTTCCTTATTCTTGAGTATAGAAAGCATGAGGTGTTCCGTTTCCACCGTAGCGCTTTTCAGTGCTTTGGCTTCCAGTACGGTAACCCGTATAACTTTCTCTGCCTGTCTGGTAAGCGGGAGACTATTGATGTTAGCGATATTCTTTCCTGTCTTATCTTTAACAGCCAGCTCTACTTCCTTGCGTAACTCATACAGATCTACGTTCAAAGCCTGCAGAATCTTTACGGCCGTGCCCTCGCCTTCTCGAATAATACCTAACAGCAGGTGTTCAGTACCTATGAAGTCATTGCCCAGGCGTAAAGCTTCCTCTCTGCTGAACGAAATGATCTCCTTAACTTGCGGTGAAAAATTCTGGTCCATTGTGAGATTATTAAATTATCAAAAACCCTTACGGGGGCTTGCTTATACAATAATAACGAATAATTCTGACTTAAGATTATCACGCTTTATGCGGAAATGAAGTTATTCCTTTTTAAACTTAAACAACTTACACTTTAATAGTATAAGATTATTTTTGTGGTGATGCGGGTACGTTCGTTTAAAAATATCTACGAAGAAAAAGAGGTTTTTGTTTTCAATCTCTTGCGGTTATATTTTATAGGCGGGTCCCTCTGTTCAAAATTTATTTTTACTAAAAGTATAAAACAACGTCCAACGCATGAAATTCAAAATTGATACCAAAGAAAAAATAGTCGTTTTTTGTCCGGAAGAAGCAGCATTGGATGCTAATTTGTCAGACGACTTTGTGGCTACTGCAACAGGATTGCCGGAGCTGGAAGGACGCAATCTCATACTGGATATGACATTGGTACAAAAAATTGATGCAAAGGGCGTTGAAGCCATTTTAACAGTTTATCAGCGTATGTATGACACTAATTTTTCCTGCGCAATCACCGGTCTTAACAACACTTTAACAGCTGAGTTGAAATCTGCGGGAGATGATATGCTCAATCTGGCGCCCACCATGGCAGAGGCAATAGACCTCGTAATGATGGAAGAGCTGGAAAGAGAATTACTGAATGGATTGGAATAAGGATGGATTGCAGCTCTTTTTTACTCCCACGTAAGGGTGATTTAAAAAAAGAGGCAATTGAACGATTAAAGCTATTTACATGTTCGCAGTCACGATATTAGGTAACAATTCTGCTATCCCCACCCTGGACAGGCACCCCACTGCCCAGGTAGTTACCTGCAATGAGCAGCTCCTGCTGGTAGATTGCGGAGAAGGCACACAATTACAGATCGCGCGGTACCGGATCAGGCGCAGTAAGCTGAGATATATTTTCATCAGCCATCTTCACGGCGATCATTACTTCGGGCTGATCGGCCTGTTGAATACGCTCAGCCTTATGGGCCGTACCGACCCGATCAGCGTATATGCGCCACCGGAGCTGGAACAAATTATCCAGCTACAGCTGGATTGCTCTGGCACTGTGCTGAAGTTTGAACTGACCTTTGTGCCGCTTCAACCGGGATACAGCGGTATTATCCTGGAGGATAAGGACCTTACGGTAAGCTGTTTTCCTACCCAGCACCGGATCACCTGTTTTGGTTTTTCTTTTGAGATGCAGAAACGCAAGCGCAAGCTGATCCCCGAACAGGCCAGGGCTTATGAGATTCCGGCTGCTTATTTCAGCAAATTGCAGGATGGCGCCGATTATCAGCGGAAAGACGGCACCGTGGTAAAAAATGACTGGGTAACTTTACCCCCGCCTCCCGGCAAGCGGTATGTGTATTGTGCCGACACCCTGTATGATGTAAACTTGTTGCCGGTGCTGAAGGATGCGGACCTCATGTATCATGAAACCACCTACCTGCACGATTTAGAGCAGCGGGCGGCAGAGCGCTTTCACAGCACTTCTGTGCAGGCGGCCTCCCTCGCAGCTGCAGCGGCGGTAAAACGGCTGCTGATCGGCCATTTTTCTTCCAAATACACCGAATTACAACCTTTCCTGGATGAATCCAGGCCAGTTTTCCTGAATACGGAGATTGCGGAAGAGGGCGTAACCTATATTATCTAGGTTTATAAAATGAAAGCAGCAGCCATCCCTGGTGGATGGCTGCTGCTTTTTTTATTTACATTTTACTGTTAGTAGTTCTTCAGATAGGCTGCTATCTTGCTATACAGTCCGTCGGTAACGGGCAGCACAGGCAGGCGGAAAGTATTTTCCATAATCCCTGCGTAATGCAGGAATGCCTTGATACCGGCAGGATTATTTTCGGAGAACATCAGTTCAAATCCTTCCAGCATTTTGTAATTGAGCGTCCGTGCAGCGGGATAATCGTTTAACAGGGCCGCGTGTACCATGCTGGAAAAATCGGTCGCAAAATAGTTGGCTGCTACCGAAATAACGCCGTCCATGCCGCAGGCCAGCTGACCCAGTGCCAGTGCGTCGTCGCCGCTGATAACGAGGAAATCCTTTGGTTTATCGCGAATAATCTGCATGCACTGCATGATATCGCCGGAAGCTTCCTTCATGGCCACGATGTTTTCCACCTCATGCGCCAGGCGCAGGGTGGTTTCTGCAGTCATATTCCGGCCGGTACGGGCGGGAACATTGTACAGGATCACCGGTTTGGGAGAGGCTTCAGCAATGGTTTTATAGTGCTGGAAGATCCCTTCCTGGGTAGGTTTACTGTAGTAAGGCGCCACGCTGAGAATGGCAGCCGCTTCATCGAGCGGGCATTTCTCCAGCCGTTTTACCACATCCCTTGTGTTATAATCGCCAACGCCAATCACTACAGGCACCCGCTTCGACACCTTTTCGAAAGTGAATTTTATCAAATCCAGCTTTTCATCTGCAGAAAGAGTAGGTGTTTCGCCAGTTGTGCCTAAAGACACAACATAGTTCACGCCGCCATCGATCACGTAGTTGATCAACTTTTCCAAAGCATTCCAATCTATGCTTTCATCTGCTTTAAAGGGTGTTACCAATGCCACCCCGGTGCCTTTTAGTTGTTCCATATTGCGTTTACGGGAAAATAAAAATTTCGAACTTCGAAGGCCGAAATTCGAAATTTTTATTGTTATCTCTAAATATTTTTTATTTCTCTTCGTAGAAACCCATGCGGGAGAACTTATCGATCCTTTGTTCGATGCGGGTATCCGGATCAATTTTCTTTAATTCTGCGAGTGTTTCCTTGATGCGGACCTTCAGCAGGTGGGCCATTTCATCGGGATTTACGTGAGCGCCGCCGAGTGGTTCACGTACGATGCCGTCTACCAGGCCAAACTGGCTCATATAATCCGAGGTCAGCTTCAGCTCTTCTGCCGCTTTTTCCTTGAAATTCCAGCTACGCCAGAGGATTGTGGAGCAGTTTTCGGGAGAAATTACCGTGTACCAGCTGTTTTCAAGCATAAATACGCGGTCGCCGATACCGATGCCGAGTGCACCACCGGAAGCGCCTTCCCCGATTACGATACAGATGACGGGGACGCGGAGTTTTACCATTTCAAAGAGGTTGCGGGCAATGGCTTCTGCCTGGCCTCTTTCTTCCGCTTCCAGGCCGGGATAAGCGCCGGGGGTATCGATGAGGGTAACAATGGGCTTATTGAATCTTTCGGCCAGTTTCATCAGGCGCAGGGCCTTGCGGTACCCTTCGGGGTTGGCCATACCAAAGTTCCTGAGCTGGCGCATTTTGGTGTTTACGCCTTTCTGCTGACCAATAAACATGACAGTTTCGCCATCCAGGTCGGCGAAACCGCCTACCATGGCTTTATCGTCTTTTACATTCCGGTCGCCATGCAGTTCCGTAAAATTGGTGGACATTTTTTCGATGTACGCCAGTGTATAGGGCCTATCCGGATGACGGCTCAGCTGTACGCGCTGGAATGCGGTGAGGTGGTCGTAGATATTCTGGCGGGTATCAGCAATTTTTTGCTCATACTCGCTAACAGTAGCAGAAACATCCACACCTGATTTTTCACCATTTTCCTTCAGCTTCTCCAGCTGATCGTATAAGTCAGCGATAGGTTTCTCGAAATCCAGGAATTGCATAATTTGATTAAATTGGTTAAAGATCGGATGTAAAGATAATGCTGAAAATATTTTTTAAAAAAGATTTGCTTAATTGGGAACTTTGTTGCTATCTTTGCAATCCCAAAACGGAGGAACACAACGGATTGGGACACAAGTTCTTAGGACAAAAAAGGAATGGATCGGTAGTTCAGTTGGTTAGAATGCCGCCCTGTCACGGCGGAGGTCGCGGGTTCGAGTCCCGTCCGGTCCGCAAAATCTCGAAGGAACCCGCGCTAGTCGCGGGTTTTTCTTTTATGGTCGATTAGTTAGTCGATTTCCCTTTAATTTCCTTAAATAAAATACTTCTTATTTATTTCTTAGTGATTCACCCAATGGCATATGTTAATCGAATGCCAGGCAATTTTTTGGGGGAGGGCATTTGACGAGTCAATAATAGTGAGAGAAAGTGATAAAAACGGTGCTGCCATCCGGTACATAGAAAAGTAAAAGCAAAGCTACAAACTACTTAACGTATTCTGTGGCTTTGCTCTTTTGTTCTCCTAACAGATAAAGGTAACCGACGTTTTAAAACATCCAACTATTAGTATCTGGGTTTAAATCCAGGGCGTGGGCCAGATCTGGAGAAACGATTATTTTCTCGTCCTTCAGGTTTTGGCCGAGCCTCATACACTACTATTGTCTGGCCAGCAACTACTGAATTATTTAATTGCTTAATTGCCTGTACTGCATTAGAATCGTCTGGCATTTCAACGAATGCAAAGCCTTTAGAACGGCCACTGTACTTATCATAAGCTACATTAATACTATATACAACTCCAAACGGGTCAAATAAAGACCAAATCTCATCTTCAGTTGTTCTATCACTTATATTACCTACAAAAATATTCACAAATATAATTTTAATTAAATATACATATTACTGAAAAATAGGGACTAAAAAAGAAAAAGAAGCCCAAGCTAAATCAGAAGAAGCCAATGCAACTTTGCTAAAGTTAGAGCAATAAATTGGGTATTACAGGATTACTCTATGGGGATATTACAAATGCGTCAAAAATTAGCTCCCTGCAACTCTAACGCCCGTTAAACTAAAAATGGTTGTTGGTGATTAGCTAACAACCATTTTTAGTTTACAGGTAAAGAATAAAAGAGTGGGGTTTAAATATTTTTACCAACTCTCAATATTCACTTCACGGGTGCCACTATAGAATTTAACAGACAAATTTTCAAGACCGCTTAAAGCTAATATTAAATACCTTATTCTTCTGCGGATCGCTTGATAATTGAAACCATGAGCTGCTCCATCTTTCATAACAATTAGCCTTATTTCTCAATCAATACAACGTCTGCAAATCCTATCCGCATTGTTAAAACACCCATTAAGAAGGAGGCAAATCACGAACATTCTGTTTGGATAGCTAATAATAATTTTTTATTTCTAACACTCTCCTTATTTTCATACAGATATTCTCTTACACTGCACTTTCCTGCTCTTTTTATCAGATCTTTAGGCAGTATATTTTTATAATTCTTAATCGATAATTCCATTGTACATGTCTATATAAAGTCAGAAAAGGCAGGTAACCTATTACTCAATAAACTATAGAAGATCTCCTGATAGAAGTACGTGCAAAAGACAACCGACAATTATTTAATTACGGCTTGTATGTTGAAGTAGTTCTAATAACCGATAATTTAAATATAACTTTTCTTTCCCAACTTGCTCGCTCTTCAGAAATCCGTTTTCTTCTAATACCTTTAAATAACCACCAACTGTTTTTAGATTCCCAAGCCCAGCTAATTCCAATTGAGAACGTTTAGTATATGGTAATTTGAAAAGGACTTCAATGAGATCTTTAGAATATATCCTCGGTAACTTTTCCTGAATTTCAACGCTCATCTGTTCCATTAGCCTTTCAATTTCAATAATCTGATGACGTCCTTTTGAGGATGTCTGCTCAATCATATCCAGCATATATAAAATCCACGAAGCCCAATCTTTCTCTTCCGTTACTCTCCTTAAATTTGCATAATATTCATTTTTATGCCGGATGATATAATCACTTAAATACAATGCAGGTAGGTCTAATAACCCTGTCAGCTGGAGATACAGTAATATGATAATTCTTCCCGTACGGCCATTGCCATCAAAAAATGGATGTATAGCTTCGAACTGGTAATGAATAACAGCCATTTTTATCAACGGATCTATTCCGTCTTCAGCATGGATAAAATCTTCAAGATTCTTTAATTTTTCCCGAATTATAGATTCTCCTTCCGGGGGCGTATAGATGATCTTTTCTGTTGCCGGGTTTTTCAATTGTGTTCCAGGTACATTGCGAATACCCGAATTATTCTCTTTTATAATCTGCATGATGGAAATAAAGAGATTAGTAGTCAGAACGGGCTTTTTCTGAATTTGCTTTATCCCATACCAAAGTGCATCTTTATAATGTATTACTTCTTTAGTAGCAGAGGAACCTCTTCCTTTTTCATTAATTGACGCTCTGAATAACTCATCCTGTGTTGTGATAATATTCTCAATAGCAGAACTTGCCTGAGCTTCCTGCAAATTTATAGTATCAATAAATAAAGTAGGATTAGGGAGATTGGTAATTGCACCTTTTAGCTCTGATAAAGACCGACTAGCTGCGATGGTCTTTTTAAGGATAGTAGTATCCTCTATTACTGCGGTCGGAGGTAACAAAGGCAGATCATTATAAGGAATAGATGAATTATATGGCATATTTTTCCATTTAAAAACGCGAGTAAATTTTGTCCTCAAAAGAAGAACAAGGGCAAATATACGTAATTTTCGCCCTCGTTAAATAAACAGAGGTAATTTTCGCCCTCGTTCATATTTCAAGGGGAAATCATATATTAATGACGGGGATCTCCTCCACCCCGCAAAGCCACTCTTTAAGAGTGGCTTTTTTGTTGAAACCATGTCAGTAATCAGACCTGCCTACCCTACTCTTTTAAAGGTGAGTTGCGGAAATTATTAAGTCTGCAACCTCTTTGGGATGGCTTATATAGACACTATGGCTTGCACCTTCTACTTCAACTATTTTCTTACTATTAGCCCTTTTTGCATACATCCGTTCTAAATCAGGGTTAATAATCCTATCGGATTTTGCTACCATATACCAAACCGGTTTCGTTTTCCAGGCCGGATTTTGAATGATGGCATGGAATACCACGTCAGCAGTAGGCGTTTGCGAATTTGCCATAAACTCTGCTTTTGATTTTTGCAGGTCACCTGAGAAATCAGCGGCAAACATCTTTGGGTTGATGTAGTCCCAGCCGCCATTTCCCTTGATCAGTGATTTATAGGCAGCCGGGAAAATTTTGCCGTTGTCAGCTTCAGATTCACCATGATCCGGTGCATGCGCAGCAATATATACCAGTCCGCTAACGAGGGAATCATTACCCGCCGTTGTTATTACGGCGCCTCCGTAGCTATGCCCTACCAAAATACAAGGCCCGTCCTGCAGGTCAATTACCCGTTTTACCGCAGCTACATCGCCGTCGAAGGTAGTCAGTGTAGGCTGGGCAATGCTGACCTTATAACCTTTTTTGGTGAGGATTTCATAGACCTGTTCCCACCCCGAGCCATCTACAAATGCGCCATGAACAAGCACAATGTTTTGGACCTTTGGGGAAACCTGGGCTTGTAACTTTGCGACGAAAATCGTCATAATACAAATAACCAGCATTTTAAATGTGCGAATGCCACGATTGGAATGTAGGTTCATAGTATACTTTTTTAAAAATTTGTTTATAAAATGACAGAGTGCCGTCAGTTTTCAATTCTGTTGCCGGAAATCCGACGGTGATTTACCGGTTTTGTTTTTAAATATCTTTGTAAAATGAGAGGGGTGTTCAAAGCCCAGTTCAAATGCAATTTCACTGATGTTTTTCTCTGTGCTCCACAGCAGGGATTTCGCTTTGTCCACCAGTTGCAGGTGAATATGTTCCAGGGTGGTTTTACCGGTATACCTGTTCAGCAGATCCGAAAGATAATCAGCAGAGAGGTTCAGCCGGGATGCGAAGTATTTTACATCGGGAAGTCCGTCATCGATCAGCGAATCCTTTGAAAAATAGTCCAGCAGCAAGCTTTCAAACTGCTGAACCAGGTCCTGACTGGGTTTGGAACGTGTGAGGAACTGCCGGTCGTAAAAACGGCTACAGTAGTTGAGCAGCAATTCAAGGTTATTTACGATCAATTCCTGTGAATGTTTGTCTATGTTTTGCGAATACTCCTGCGTCACGTTATCCGCGCAGTTACGCAACGTCTTCTTTTCATCACCTGACACATGCAGCGCTTCATTGGCATCGTACTGAAAAAATGAGTATCCATGGATCTTTTTGCCCAGTGCGGTCCGGTACAGCAAATCAGGGTGGAAGAATAATCCCCAGCCATCATCATAAGAAATGTAACGCTGTGTAGAAACAGCCTGCCCTGGTGCGGTAAATACCAATGTGCCCTGATCAAAATCATAATGGGAACGCCCATAGCCCATTGATCCTTTTAACTGTTTAAGATACACCGCATAAAACCCCAGGCGGAACACGGTTTCCTTTTCCGGAAAGTTATTCCTGCTGACCTGCTGCAACGGAAGGAAGGAAACTAATGGATGCTTCGGTGGAGGGCAGCTGTAGAGCTTATGCAGCTCATGTATGGTATTGATATCGACGAATGATTTTTGCATGCAGTAACAGATTAGGGAGCCAAGTAAATTTACTAAAAAGTGCTGACCATTTTCAAGGCTGCCACCTGTACCGCCAGGCTTCTGTAACGATGATTGTACGTTTCATAATTGTATTTCTTATAATGATTTTTTTATTGTCAGGTGTTAAACAATGAAGCAGAGGTAATTTTCTCCTTCAGGCGATAGCACCTCCACTGACCAGAAGCTGCTGGCCGCTTACAAATCCAGACAGTTCACCAGCGAAAAATTCTGCAACATTTGCAACATCCTCCGGTGTGCCCATCCTTCCCATGGGATAAAATGTTGGTACGATGGCCCTGATAGGCGCTTCTGCGTCAACAACAGTATGGATTCCTGCACCTTCGGTTGCCGTGGGCAGTATGGCGTTTACAGTTATGCCCCTTTTACCTAACTCTTTGGCCAATACCTGCACCAGGTACAAAGCAGCGGTTTTGCTTCCACCATGCAGCGCATAGCCGGCGTTGGGCAGTCCGGTAGTGCTGGAACCGATATAAATAATCCGGCCATTGTCGGCAACATGCCTGGCTGCCGCCTGCATAGTGAAGAATGCGCCCTTTGTATTGGTGTCAAACAGGCTATCAAATTGCTCTTCGCTAAACGCAGTAACCGGCACGCCTACCAATTCCAATCCTGCATTTACCACAACAATGTCAATTTTCCCAAATTCCTGGATGGCAACTTCAAATAGCCGGTTTATTTCAGCGGGCTTTGAAACATCCGCTTTCACTGCAATAGCTTTTACCTGGTAACTTTCAATCTGTTTAACTACTGCATCGGCGGCCACGCTGTTACTTGCATAGTTAACTACGATATGTGCGCCCAGTTGGGCATACCTCAAAGCAATTGCTTTACCGATGCCTCTTGAAGCGCCAGTAACCAGTGCCACTTTATTTTTTAACGGATTCATAAATATGTTTTTGAGTTTGAAAAATTGAGGAACAAACGCAAAGCATGTTCCTCCCGGGAGCTAAATAAACATCCCACCCGATATCTCGATGCGTTGGGCATTTACAAAGCGGCTGTCTTCGGATAGCATTGATGCGACAAACATGCCCACATCGTCCGCATTTCCAAGACGTCCAAGCGCGGTCATGCCGGCAATTTGCTCGCGATGGCTGTCATCACCTTTTCCACCACCAAATTCTGTATCAATTGCCCCTGGTGCAACACTATTTACACGGATCTTCCTTCCGGCATATTCTTTGGCAAAATACCGTGTCAAGCCTTCTATCGCGGACTTAAGAGCACCATATACGGCAACACCAGGAAAGGCGAAGCGGGCAAGCCCGGAGGAAATATTAATAACCTGGCCACCATCAACGATCAATGGAATCAGTTTTTGCGTAAGGAAAAACACGCCTTTAAAATTTACGTCCACAAGTTCGTCGAACTGTTCTTCGGTTGTATCCTTGATGAGGGTTCGCTGGGATATCCCTGCGTTGTTTACAAGATAATCGAAGTTCTCCCGGTTCCATTCCTGCTTTAGCACCTGCGAAATCTGATTGGCAAAGCCATTAAAGGAGCTGGTTTTGGATGTGTCTAATTGCAAGGCAACGGCCTTACCTCCGCTGCTGTTGATGGTATCAGCAACAGCTTTCCCCTGATCGGAGTTGCTGTTGTAAGTGAGGATAACGTCAATACCACGTTGAGCGGCATTTAACGCAATACTTTTTCCTATTCCACGGCTTCCGCCAGTTACAAGGACAATTTTTGATGCTGTTGTTTTCATCTTTTTAAAGTTTTAATTTATATAGCAAAGTTCAACAGCGCGGCGTAAGGCTACTTATACATTTCCGGACAGGTTTTATACATTTCGGAGATGCTGGGAATAATGTAGATATTTCAGTGAAAATCTTTACTAACAATTCAACACAAAACGCCTCCCATCAGCGTGGCTATGCAGACTGGTAATTGTATGAATAAGTCACTGCATTCCCTGCAGGAATGGCAGAACGAAGTAGTGATTGTACGACTTAAATTCCGGCTGTAAGATTTAGAAATGAAGAGAATTAACAAAGCTCCGGAGTACCGGAAGGGTAGGCGCCTCTGACGATTCCAATTAGTTTAGTTGAACACGCTGAATTAAACAGCTGTAAAATAAATGACAGCATCCACGAATCGATTATCGGGTTTTTACCTGATCCTGTTTGATGTAATTTATATCTTCACATTAAGTTCTTTTAAAGAAAAACTCAAAGATTCAGCGCTATAGCAAGCCCTTTTACTGGTGCCGGAAAATCGCCCACTGCCGTTGCGGCGCCTGTTTCCAGGTTAATCATATAGAGCTTTGTTGTGCCACCCTCTGTAAATAACGCGTATGCTTTATTTGAAGCGCCGCTGATGTCAAAACCATTGGCTTCACTCGCTCCTATACCAAGTCGCCCTAGTAAAATAACAGCTCCTCCGTTTGGTGGATCCTGCCTGTAAAGTGAGTTGCTCGCGTAGCCTATGTCGTACAATACAGTGCTTGCCGATCCGGCGGTATTATTGCTATAAGCCACAGCAGATATACCACTGCCAGGAGGATTAATATCAGTGTCTTTAGCGACTAATGTGCCGTTTTCCGGATGTATGCGCAGGTTCTGGCCTGTGTTGCTGACGATTCTTAACCGGTCTACGGATGGATTGAAGTCCACTCCAAAAGCAGTACCACTTAGTACTTCGGCGAAGGGGCTCGCGTTCACCGGAGTAGCCGCTCCGGTGGAAGTATTAATCCGGTAAAGACGGCTGGTGCTTCCTACTGCATACAGCTGGTTGTTGGCAGGGCGGATATCCATGCCAACGATTGTTTCTCCAGGCAGAAGCCCGGTGATTGGCATGGCAGAAGCGGTACCAGGTGAATGCAGGTTAAATGACAGCAGGTTGTTTCCGCTTGTTGCGAAGGCGTTGATAACAGGCTTATCTTCCTTTTTACTTTTTTTGCAGGCAATGTTGGTAGTGAGGCTAAATAATCCTAATGCTACTAAAATATAAAGTTTCATGATAGGATGTTTTATGGGGTTAATATCTACATAAAAGTAATAATTTTTGAATAAACTCTTATTTAGTCCATCAAATTGCCTCATTGCTATGGCGCCGGGGCAAATGCGCCATTCTGGATCCAGGCAAGCCAGGCTCTCTTAAATTCTTCGTGGCTAACAGGTGGCAATGTTCTTCCTTCTCCGGGATTCCATCCGGCCAGTACCAGGCCATCACTGAAAAGTTATCACCTGAAAGGTAAGCAGGTGATTCCCTTTAATACGAACGGGGGTGATGGTATCGGGAGCAGTTTTGACAAAGTGAAAGAACTTTGCCCTGATAGTAAAGTGCCCGAAGGCCTTACGATGACCAGCGGATCTGAACGCGATGGTAAGTTGCTGTTATTGCAGGCAATAAAGCAGTGGAAGCTGAAACTGAAGTGGTAAAATGGTTAAGGAAAATTAATTTCATAAAATGATAGGAGGCTAAAGTCCTTTCAGTCTCAACACATCTGGACACCTCAACTGTTCATTATTTTTATCCAGTCTTTGACTACTTTCTGAAGATTTGCCTTCTGCTTTTTCACCTCCTCCATTGACCGGAATTTGGCATATGCCTTACCTTTAGGTCCGGGTTCGAGAAGACCGGTATTATCATTTAACAACTCTCCTTTGTGAAAAATCACTGCTACAAAATCAGTTATCCTTGGATTTAGTGTTGCCATGGGCTCTTTGTAGTCGAAACTCGGGCCGCCCCATTTTACATCTTCTTCTATCCCCGGACTGACTTCGCGGATTATTTTTACTACCGATGCTATTTCAGCTTTTAAAGGATGGTTAAGCTTACTTAAAAATTCGTCAATTTTGTTTGCTTTGTTCATGATTATTAGTTTTTCGATCTGGTAAAAATGAAATAATGTGCTAAAAACAATACCTGTTATCGATGAGTTGATTAACTGGTACCACAAATATGAGGCGCTTGTTTTTTTTAAACATTTACATTTGTTGAGGAAATGAAAACGTTTTTGTGCATCCTCAACAAATGTTGAGGATGCACAAAAATCAGCGCGTTAAACTATTTTTTAGCCGAAAAGATCCTGCTCACCTGGGTTGGAGTAATTCCCAGATATGAAGCAATGTGGTGTTTTTTGATGCGCTTAGTCAGGTGGGCATATTTTTTAATGAAGTCTTCATACAGATCTTGCGACGCATGTTGCCTGAAACCAATTTCTTCCGGTTCTTTTTCGATTATCCAATGACGTTCCATATAGTGGATGTAAAATGCCGCGATATCCGGATATTTCAGCGTAAGTGCTTTAAATAATCCAAAGTCATATTCCCAAACTATTGAGTTTTCCAATGCCTGGATAGTGGTCACACTTGGGGTTTTGCTCAAAAGAGAAGTTGTTGATGCCGCAAAATAACCTTCAGAAAAGAAACGTTTGATATAAATTTTTCCATTTTCATCTGACCAGTACTGAGAAAATAAACCCCGGGAAACAAAAGAAACATTCCTTGCAATATCCCCCGCTTTCACCAGGAAACTGCCTTTTTTATATTCTTTTCGTTTAAGAATTTGCATCCATGCAAATTCTGCTTCGGGAGTTAGTTTCTGATAACTGTTTATTTTTAGAAAGAATTCTTCCATTGTATTGAAAGTAGATGTCTTGCTTAAAGATAAATTTTCTACTCAGCACTTTTACCTTTTTGGGGTATAAAGTTTAAGTTCTGAAAATCAATGCCTTAAAATAAAACCCATTGAGAAAGCAGTAAGTTTGTTACCCCCAGGTGTGGTTCCGTCCGGTCCGTAAAAATATTTCTTCATTCCGGCTACGTAGTTTGTCGCTCACAAACGTATTAGTTATTTATCAACCAATTTACTATTCTTTCACCCTTCAATTTTAATACATGCGTTGAAGCAGTATTTAGTAAGAAAAGGAAAAGGGGCAATTTTTTTTGACGAAAAATTTGTCCTCAGGGCGATTCCGCCGGGAGCTCACCGTTGTCTTTAAGATCAGCCATAGTCGCCATTATTAAAACCTGATACAATTATTTTATAGCCGCGTTTTTGAAACATGTATCGTGTCCAGCCTCCGGACAACAGGTATATCCAAACAAACAGACCAGGATAAATTTAAAACAAGCCTAATAAATTCCACTATGAACATGAGAGCGATTTACACTTTACTACTAACAATTTTTTATCTGACTGCTTCGCAGGGAGTACATGCGCAAGCGTACACCTGGAACCAGGTCCGGATAGGCGGGTCCGGTTCGTTGCCCTCTTTTGTGGCGCACCCTATGGTACCCGATCTTTATTTCATCACCACTGATGTAGGCACTCCTTACCGATGGAATAAGAACCTGCAGAAATGGGAGCATTTAATGCTGTTCAAAAAAATACCAGTCAACTACTGGAACTGGGAAGTTAACCAGCGTTGCGGCAGCATTGGCGTAGATCCCAGTGATGCCACCGGCAACATTCTTTATGCTACCGTGGAAAACGGCGCCGGTTCGGCGCCGGGCAAAGGGTCGAGCTCAATGGGTACTATCATGAAGAGTACCGACAGGGGCGACTCCTGGACTGACCTGCAGGTTCCTATTGTTGTACACCCTAACAGCACGCAGACTTACGGGGATCGTATACAGGTGGATCCCTCCAATAGCAATACGGTATGGGTTGTTACCGACCAGAATGGCGCCCTGAAAACGGATAATGCCGGCGCCAGCTGGTCGCAGGTAAGCGCCATCACCACGCCTGGTAACTGCTCCTTTATTCTTTTCGACAAAAGCGCCGGCACCGTTTCCATAAACGGCCAGAATGTTAGCAAGCGCATTTACATCGGCCGGCCTACAGGCGTTTGGGCATCAGATGACGGCGGTGTTTCTTTTACGCTGATGACAAACAGCCCCCTGTACCCTCTCCGGGCCGTTATTCACGGCGATGGCACCCTGTACGTATCTGCCGGAACCGAGAATCAAAAAAAAGGCGTCTACAAGTATAAGAGTGGCAGCTGGCAGGACGTGTCTCCTGTAACTTTAGATCCAGATCCGGTTAATAGCGACAGATACTTCTCTAAAGTGGCGGTAAACCCCGCCAATTCAAATGATATTGTTGTAAGCACCCGCGGCAGCTGGCAAAAAGATCCTTATTATATTTCAAGGCAGGGCGGCGCCCCGGGCTCCTATACCCAGGGAAAGATCACCCGCGATAATTCGGAAGCGCCGCATTCGGCAAACGACGGGTTATATTATAATTCACCCGGGCATAATGCTGCTGCTTTTACCTGGGATCCTTTTTACCCGAACCGGATATGGCTGAACGATATGCTGGACGTGCTTTCCACAGATAATATCTTTGACCCGATTTCCAACTGGAAGATCCGCGTAGTGGGCCTGGAAGAAATTGTGGTAACAGGCCCTATGGCAGCTCCTCCGAGCGGCAAGAACCTGTTGCTCACCGCTACTGCAGATGTGGGAGGCGCCCATCACCGTTCCCTTACAGAACCATTGAACCAGGGCGCTGTTTCCGGCACCGCTCTGCATTACGGCATCGGCTCAGCGTTTAACATGCAGGGAGTAACTTTCCAGTATACCGACCCTAATTTTGTTGTCCGCGTAGGCTGCGACGGCCCTGCGGCTAATAAGATTGAAGCATCACGCGCGGGTTACTCCACCGATGGTGGTGATACCTACACCCTTTTTGGGAAATCGCCCGGTTTGCGTGGGCGTGTAGCCGTATCCGCTAATCGGAGAAATATCCTCTGGCTCACCCAAATAGATGTTAATGATGCTCCCGGTAACGTTTACTGGTCGGAAGACCTGGGCACTACCTGGACCAAATCCACCGGTACTTCTTCGGGCATCTTACCCGCTGGTCCGCAGTTCAACCTGTATCCCGGGCAAAACCATCTCGTAGCGGATAAGGTAAACGGCGATTATTTCTATATCTGGGACCGCGGTTCTTTTTATGTAAGCACCAATGGCGGAAAATCATTCCAGAAAACAACTGCCACTGGTCTTACTGCAAACGCCGGCAACAACACCAATGGCTCTTCTTATGCCACTACCTCCAACATTGAAGCAACGCCAGGAAAAACAGGGGATGTATGGATCGCATTTTATGATGACGCCTATCCTCAATACGCCGCCCTTTACCATACCTCAGACACTGGTAAAACATTCAGTAAGGTAGGTGGCGAAAATTTCAAGCCCAAATGGATAGCTGCTGCCATGTCGGACACCACGGCCAATGCGCACCTGGCTTTGTACGCCACCGCCCAGATCCTTCCCATCAATGGCATTACCTACGGCGCCTTCCGCTCAGATGATACCGGCCGTACCTGGACCACCATCTTAGACCGGGTTCCAGGCGTGGTGCAGAATATTACGGCAGACAATAAAGGAAGAATGTTTCTTGCCATCAGCGGGAATGGCATCTTCTTCGGCTCCCCGGTAGCCGGTCCTGTTCAGTCGGTAGAAATAGTCAATCCCGCATCAGACACTATTGTAAGAGGATTCTCCGTGAAACTGGGTGCAAAGCTCACGCCCACCTATCCCACCAATCCTGCCATTACCTGGAGCTCCTCGGATACCGCCATCGCTAAAGTAGATCAGGTCGGGAAGGTGAGCGGCATTAATGCAGGTACCGCCACTATTACCGTTACATCGGTCGATGGAGGGAAAACGGATACAAGACAGATTGTCGTCGTTCCTCCCACTATATCCACCGGTATTACGATAGACAGTGTGACGTATGGTACTATGAATACGCCCAAGCAGCTTATCGCTACTCTTGTGCCCTCAAATACCACTAATAAAACGCTGAACTGGTCCGTAGCAGATAGCACCATTGCAAAAGTGGATGCCAACGGCGTGGTTACCGGCTTAAAGCTGGGCACTACTACCCTCACCATTTCCACAGCGGACGGAGGTGCTACTAAAACCGTACAGCTGGTCGTGAACACCATTGTAACAGCCATCAATGCAGGTACAACGGCCACCACGGGAAGCCCGGCAACGCCACTTCAGAATACGGCAGTCGGTCAATACATACCTGAAGGGCCCACCGGAACCGATAAACTATGGCATGCAGGATATACCTGGAGTGGTCGCAATACCGCAACGATGGACCTGAGCCAGGTAACATCGCCTGCTCCCCGTCCCGTATATGAGTATATGCGCATCGGCAAATATTCGTCGAGCCAGCTGCGTTACTTTTTCCGCGACCTGATTCCCAATGCCAACTATTCGGTGCGCCTGCATTTTGTTGAGCCGAGCGATGGAGACAAAGCTAACCGGGTGTTTAATGTGAAGACCAGCGGCGACAGTCTCATCAACTTCAACATTTACCAGGCGGCAGGCAATAAGCTGAATACCGTGATCACACGCACGCTTCAGGCAAAAGCTGACAACGCTGGTGTAATAACGGTGATGTTCATTCCGAAAACGGGTACCAACGATCCTTACAGTGCTTCTATATCCGCCCTTGAGGTATCTATCATCCCGCTCCAGGGAATCAGCATCAATTCAGACAGCAGTAATCTCTATGTAAGCTATAAAGACACGCTGAAGCTGACCACTACACCGGCAAATGCCACCAACCGGAACCTGGTCTACAAATCTTCCAACGACGCTATCGCTACAGTAGATCTGAACGGTGTGGTAACAGGAAAAGGCGCCGGCACGGTTACTATCACCGCTACCTCTGCGGAAAGTAAATTTACGGCTGCAAAAACCTATACTGTTATCTACATACCTGTTACATCCTTAACGCTGGATAGCACTTCGGCCAACGTATTTGTAGGATCAACTTTACAACTGAACGCCAGCATCAGCCCGGCCAAAGCCAGCAATAAAGGAGTAGTGTGGACATCCTCAGATACCACCGTGGCCAAAGTTAGTACCAATGGCACCATCAGCGGTATCAAACAAGGCGATGCAATCATCACCGCCACCTCGGCAGATAACCCGGCTATTAAAGCACAGGCCAATATTCATGTAGCCAATGTACTGGCCACCGGTCTTACGTTACAACCGGCCACCGCTACTATCGGGGAAAGGGATACACTGCGCGTGAAAGTTAATTTCGTGCCGGCTAATACCTCCATTAAAAAAGTAAGCTGGAGCAGTTCTAATACAAGCTTTGCTACAGTTGACAGTACAGGCCTTATCACCGCCATTAAACAAGGTACCGTTACCATTACCGTCAATACACAAGATGGCTCAGGGGCTTCAGCAGTTTTGCCGGTAACCGTGGTGCCGTTTGATTCCTGTGGAGGAATATCCAATTATGGTTTTGAAAGCGGTGTTATTAACTGGATAGCTTATAAAGAGTCTGTCGCTACAGTGGGCGCCGTGTACGCCGTTAGTGGTAAAGGCCATTCGGGCGACAAAGCCGCCACCCTGGGTTCCACTACAGCAAGCACCGCTTTGAACATAAAAGATTCCATACCTGTGAGAGGCGGCAGCGTCATCGTACTCAGTCAATGGGTTAAAGTAGAAAAAGATGCTACGGGTTATCCCTGGTGGTCAGGATATGGTGTTGGGTTTGTAAATAACCAGGGCGCTGCTACCGGTACCGCTTACCAAAAACAAATAGATAATGTGACCGCATACCGCGAGAACTGGGCTCAGATAAGAGATACCATTAACGTGCCTGATAGTGCCACAGGGCTTACTTATTGGGTTTCCAAGGTAGGATTCGGTACGGTATGGGTGGATGACTATTGTATAGAAGTTTTAAAAACAAATCAATCGGCTGTTTATGGCATAAACGCGGGTACTACGAACACGCCTCCCGGCCCGTATGCAAACACCACCTTTGCGCAATATGTTCCCGAAGGACCTACCGGAACCGATAAACTATGGCATGCAGGTTATACCTGGATACAAAGAGTGAGTTCTCCCGTAGATGTGTCATATGTAACCGATCCCGCTCCTCCGCAGGTATACGAGTATATACGTGTGTTCAAAAGCAATGTTTCCCAGATGCGTTATTACCTGCGTGGCCTCACCCCTAACACGGTGTATGCTATCCGGATGCACTTCGTTGAGGCACAGGACGCAGAGAAAAATAAGCGGATATTCAGCATCAGAGCCTCTAATGGACTGGACAGTCTTACAGACTTTAATATATACCAGGCCGCAGGCAACAGGTTGAATACCGCCGTAATAAAAACCATCAGGGCAACAGCCAACAGCGCAGGTTTGATAACGGTGATGTTTTACCCTAAAACAGGATTGTATGATCCTTACAGTGGTTCAATTGCCGGTATCGAAGTACGGAACTTAACAGCGGCAGATTCACTGCAAAGTGTAAATCAAAATCAAAGCATGGTCGCAGTGACTGGCAATAAATTAAGCAGCGGCGCTAAACTGGATTTTACAACGGATGTATATCCGAATCCTTCCGGTGGCGTGTTTAATGTAAAAATGACTTCTTCCTCGAAAGCGCCGACGCTACTCAGGATTGTTAATAACTCCGGCACCATCATTTATTCTACAAAAATAAATGCCGGCGTGAATTACCAGGTTGGTGAAAACCTGCAACCAGGTATTTATTATATAAATATTAGTCAGGGTACACAAAGCAAAACGATGAAGGTGGTGAAACAATAATTTTGTTTTTCTTTTAAAAAGGAGAACGCCTGTTAACAGGCGTTCTCCTTTTTTTATTCCTTTGCTCACCGGTTCAAGATTAACCGATATTCCATCTGCCGCTTTCTTATAAAAGATAATTGTTTACTGTTTGCTGTACATCGTGATTTCACTCATGTTGATGGAATTGGAATTATTCACCGTATGCAACACTCTTATGCGGATGTAACGTGCCGGCGGGGCCTGTGGGATGAAATTAAATTTCATCGCTTCATTTCCGTCGTCTCCTCTTATGGCAGTGGTTAATAATGTCCATCCTTTACTGCTCATTTCAGCAGCCCATCCGGGATCCGTGCTTTTCAGCGACGTGGCTGCGTTGGAAATATCCGCAATACCCCATACTTCAAATTCGGAAGGATTATTACAACAGTTTCTGCCCGTTTCCTCTATCTGGCCCAGGTTATATAATTTGCCCATGTCGAAAGTGAGGGTACGTGGCAGTGGGTCGTTGGAACCATTGTCGTCGCTATGGAAAATGTTGGGATATCCCTGCGGACCTACGCTGCCATCCCATAATTTGCTGACGCGGGTGTCCGACTGGTAGATGCCCATATCATTTGGCAGGTCGTGTTCCTGGAACAGGCTTTTATCGCAGGCCACCAGTTTGTAAATATCGGGGAAGGTATCGTAGCTGTTGGTATAAAAAGTATCCAGTGCGCTTTTTGAAGGGATGTAGGACGACTGGTAAGTGACCGCCTGACCCGCTTTGTAACCGGGTAAATTAACAGAATCCTGATCGCCGGCAATGGAGGCTACAGCAGCCACACCGGCGGCATTGGTATACCTGATACTGGTGCTGATATTAATAGTATCAGGTATGGAGAAGAACAACGTTACGGAGCCGTCGTCACGAACCTTATAAGGCGTAGTCGCATCAGGGAGACGGTTGTGTAATGAGCTTTTATAAATATTGCCGTATACATGCGCATTATCAATTTCCGTTACAATAGACCGGTTACCGGCGGCATCATAGGAATACAGGAAAAACGTATAGGCGTATTCGTTTAACCCGGTGATAAGGCAACGTACCGTATCTGAAGGATTATGCGAGGTAGCATTGATGGTTACGGAATCCTGCCGGTTGTTCCAGAACAACACATACTTGCTGATGCTGGGATCGGGGCTGGGCTTCCATCCTATAGCCAGGCGGCCGTTGCCGGGAAACAACGTGATCCCTGATACGGTACCAGGGTACTGCACCTCTGTATTGCCGAGGAAGTCGCGGAAGTCAGTTGCCTTCCGTGTACAGGCTATGAAGAAGAATAAACCGCAAAGTGGTAAGAGGAGTTTTGCAGTTATAGGATACTTTCTCATCTCTTTATATTTTTAATAAAATAACTTTAAACAATACCGGTAAAGGGGATCAGGTAAGATACGCTACCTGTTATCGCCCCAAATACTGAGTTCCATGATGTGAAAGAATTCATTGCTATGCGCTGCATTGGTAACACATTCAAACCGCATATACCTTACTTTAGGCAGGTTCAGCGAAAAGTTATATCCAAAGCCGGCATTCCAGAAAGCCAGATCGGCATTGTTATACGCCGGTGATACCAGTCCGGATGGTTGTGCAGGCAAATGATAAACGCCCATATTAATCCATCCGCCGGGCGTTGCCTGTCCCAATGCAGGAAGATTGGTGGTATCCGGTAATATTTCATCCACCGGTTCATCTGCCCGGCCCCACATCACCCAGGTATCCGGATTACCGTATCCCCAGAGATAATTACCATCATCCAGGCCCCTGCCCCAGAGTGTAAACCGGCTCAGTTTAGCTACCTGTCCCATGTCGAATGTTACCCATTTAGGTAATGGCGCCGTGGTAGGATAAGTAGAGTGATAGCCGGGCCGGCCGAGGTTATTATCCCACATGTAACGCAGTTCCCATCCAAAGCTCGATCCATCATCGGAATTGAGCTTGTAAACATTGAACTTCGATTTATCCATGATTGTTTCGTAGATGGGCTTGATAGTGGCATACACCGTGTCGGAGATATTCCCGAATTCATCTGCCAGGTATATTCCAAACTTCCTGGGGATGGTATCATATCCCCTGATGCTGTAGTTGATATTTTCCAGGTTGGTGTAGTTCTGGTTTTTGATCTCCATCTTCTTTGTGGTGGCATCTTCCGTGATAGTCACCACCCCGATATTATCTTTAGCGGTGTTGGTAACACTGATGTTGATGCCGCCAAAATCTGCACGCATAACCACGGTGGGCAGCGCCTGAAGATATGTGGGGGTGCCGGGATGCACCGTTACTTTTACAGGATCAGATTTCACATCCGCACGGGTAACGGTGTACAGCGTTACCGTATAATCCTGGCTTTTTGCAAAACCGCCTACTGCGATGGTATCGGAATAAAAGGAAGACTTGGTTTGCCTGCTTTTGGTATCGTTGATCATGTATTCTGCCTGCACATAGAGTACATTTTTTGAGTCGGGTAAGGTGTAGGTGATATAAGCGCCACCGTTTTTATTGATCACCCTGATATTAGAAACCGGCTGTGGTTTTGTTTTATCATCCGAAATTACATCGTTGTATCCATCATTCTTCTTGCAGGAATACTGGATCATCAGTAATGTAACCACCGGTATCAGCACGCGGAATATTTTATATATAGCATCCATATAAAAAATTAAAAACTGGTTTGAAATGATTTCGTTTACGCATGCCTGTTATCACCAATAAGGTGTTTGTACCAGGTTGGGATTGGTGAGCATGTCGTAGTCCTGGATAGGAAACAGGTAATCCCTTAGCCCGAATACCGGCTGGTATACGTTGGTGAGCTGGTAGAATCCCTGCGTGGTACGTTGTTTCGCGTTCCAACCCTGGAAAGGACCGTTGAGTACTGCCTGCAGTTCTTTCCATCTTCTCAGGTCCCATCCTGCCTGTCCTTCAAAGGCCAGTTCTATTCTTCTTTCCTGGTGGATGATCGCTCTTAATCCTTCTTTAGAACCGTATTTGGTGGGATTACGGGAGAAGTTGGACCATGCCTGCACCACTCCCGGCAAGCCGGCTCTTTCCCTTACCTTGTCGATATAGCTGTATACTTCTGCACCCGGAGCATTGGCTTCGTTCAGGCATTCTGCGTACAACAGCCACAGCGCTGGTAAACGCATGAATGGCCAGGAGTAATTGGTTTGCACGGATGTTTGTCCGAAGGCAGTTTGCCATGGCACCAGTTTCTTTGGCCAATAGCCGGTAGCGTTATAACGGGTAGGTGTATACGCAGCAAATCCATTTACCGCATTTACATAATTGGCGTTGTTATCGTCTGTGTTGGCAGAGCCAAACCAGATGCTGCCGTCGAAGGCTACGTCGGCATAGTACCGGGCTTCGCGGTAAAAGTTACCGCGGGCAGTGGTGTAGCCTTTGCGGATATAATACCGGTGCGCATCATCGCCGGTTTGCACTTTGTAACGGTTGGCATAATCCCAGGTACGGTCTTCGTTGATAGGTACGCCGTTTTGTGTATAAAACAATTCCGACTGCGCCATTGGAACGGAGAAATTGGAATACACGGCAAAACCATTGGAAGCTGCATCAGCAGTTACTCTTGGGGAAGCCATATACTGCCAGCCGAATTGCGGGTTGAGGGTCCATATCTGTTCTGTATTCCACGGATCGGTGAGTGCACCCTGCAAGGTTACCAGTTGTTTGGTAGTGTCGGACATATGCACGATACCTCCGCTGGCCCTGAACTGGTAGATGGCGGCACCCGTAGCTACAGCAGCATCAATAGCTACTTTGCAGGCGGTGGCTGCGCGTTGCCATTTAGTGGCATCATACGCCACCGGGAAAAGGTTTTGCCCTTCTTTTCCTTTGATAGATGCGTAATCAGGATTCCCGTTAAACAACGGGCTTGCCTGTGTAGCCAGCACTTCTGCCTTTACTGCTTTGGCAATTACGGCCGTAATACGGCCTGCTTCTGCACCGGCATTCTGTATTACATCCGGCAGGTTGGGAATGGCCTGATCCAGCAGGCTTACTACATAACCAAAGCAGGAGTCAACGGATTGTTGCTTCAACCTGGTTTCATCTGTAGGCGTATTCACGGGCAAGGCTACATCCGAAATAGGAATGGGGCCATACATCCTGATGAGCCAGTAGTGATAGTACGCTTTCAGGAATTTTGCTTCTGCCACCCACCTGTTGCGCTGGTATTCCGGAAGGTCCAGCGGCTGATCTACGTTATCGAGAAAGGTGTTACACATGCGGATCGACTGCCACAGGTTCAACCCCATATTATAACCATCCCAGTAATTTAATAATGGATTGGGGCTGTTCTGCAAACCGCGCATTACGTTAAATCCGTTGTCGCCGCCTGCACCACCGAGTGTGTTCTTATCCAGCAGGTCAATCGGGAAGATCACTTCGCCGGAGCTGGTAAAACCCGCGTTACGCCTCACATCCGCCAGGCCCTGCATGTTGGAATAACAACCAAACAGGTAAGCCTGTGTTTCATTTGCGTTGGCAAATGAACTGTTCAGCGTAGCGACATTGTCCGGTGTTACATCTAAGTATTTTTTACAGGATACTGATAAGATGACCGGCAATACTACCAACAATGTTCTTTTAAAAAATCTCATTGTTTTATATTTTTTATACTTAGAAATTAAGATTTACACCCAGGTTGAATACTTTCTGGATGGGATATGCGAAGCCGTTGCCAGCCTGCTCCGGATCCCACAGTTTGAATTTGCTGAAGGTGAGCAGGTTCAGGCCACTGAAGTATACCCGGAAGTTGGTTAACCGTAATGGTGCGATCCATCTTTTCGGTAATGAATAACCCATTTCAACAGACTTTAACCTTACGAAACTTCCATCGCGCAACCACCAGGTGCTGCTTTGTTCGTTGTTGGCAATATGCGAGGTGGATAACCGCGGCCAGAGGGCGTACAGGTTCTGGTTTTCCTCGGACCAGTGATTGTCGGCGTATACCTGCAGCAATTGCGCGTTATCTGCAAATGGTGCGGTGGCTTTCGGATCAATAAAGAATGATTCCCTTGCCAGTCCCTGGAAAAATGCGCTCACATCGAAACTCTTATACCCGAAGGAAAAACCAAAGCCATAAATAATCTGTGGCGTGGTAGGCAAACCGATGGGCACCTGGTCGTCCTGGTTAATTACGCCATCCCCGTTAATGTCTCTATACTTGATGTCGCCGCCTTTAGGGAACTCGCTGCCAAAGTTTTGTACAGGAGAATTAGCGGCTTCTTTATCATCTACAAAAAGCCGTTCTGCCACATATCCGAACTGCTGGTTAACGGGGTTGCCGGTGGAAAAGCGGTATGCATATTTATACTCCGGTTCTTCGTAATAGCGGACTTTATTGTCTGTTACCGTGAGATTGCCCATAACAGACAACCACATATCTTTTGAAAAATTCTGTTTGTAATCGAGATGAAGATCGAACCCTTTTGAATCTACTTTACCCAGGTTTGCCTGGAGATTGTTGGAGGCGGAACCTTCAATACCAGCAGTAACGGGGATATATCCACGTTTGATCAGGATATTGTACCGGTTCTCGTTATATACTTCTGCGGTTACATTGAGTTTGTTGGCGATCGTCATTTCCACAGCGAGGTTACCTTTTTTGGAGGTTTCCCAGGTTACGTCCGGATTGGGGTAAGCCTGTATGGTAGTACCTTTGAGTGTGAAGCTATTGTTGGTACCGAAGGTAGCGCCCGGACCATTCGCGTCATCAGGCGTTACGCTGGAGAGATAGAAGAAACGCTGGCTGCCAATATTATCATTTCCTACCAGGCCGTAGCTTCCGCGGATTTTCAGGCGGGAAACAATTTTGGCGATGCCGCCTTCCCAGAAAGATTCATTGGATACCACCCAGGCGCCGCCGATGGTGGGAAAGAAGCCCCAGCGATGTTGCGGTGCAAATCTTTCTGATCCATTGTAACCAAAGTTAAATTCAACAAAATACTTTTTATCGAATGAATAGGTAGCTCTTCCTGAAAAGCCGAGGTTCCTGTAAGGTAGTGATCCTAACAAACTACCGGCGTTACCGTAAAGCGTTTGCTGGCGGGTACCTATCACGGTACCGCTCAGGTTACTTTTTCCAAAGTCGCGGTTATAATCCACTGCGCCCTGTAAATAGATGTAGCTATAGATATTTTTAGCCCCTTCTGAATAACCGAGGAATTCCTGTGCTTGTCCGGGTGAGCTGTTCAGCCAGTTGAGCACATAAGTATTGGCATCGGGGTCATAGCTTCCCACTCCATAATAGAAGGGTTTATAGGAGCGGCTCAGGTCAAAATAGGAATAGCGGTTGGTGCTGAAAATACCTCTGAAGGTAAGTCCTTCTGTGATGAAGTTGAAGTCCTGGTTCAGCTCAAACTGTGCCGACATCCTGGATTCCGAAAAGTTTTTATACCCGTACATCAGGCTGGCATAGGGATTATTCAGCAGGGAGCCATCGTTGCCATAGGCGCTGCCGAATAAGATATGATTGGTGTTCGCATTTGCCGCATCCGGTTCGTAATAGGCAGGGAATGCCACCGGGCTGGTGTGCAGCGCCCTGGAATACAGGTCGGTGGCTAACCCGGAGGCATCGCCGGTGATAGGTCCCGTATAGTCGTTGAAGTTACCCCAGAGGCGTACCACTGCTTCGGTTGTTTTGGTAATCTTTACGTTTACATTGGAGCGCAGCTGGTAGTTTTCGAACTTCATGCCGGAGTTGAAGTTGTTCACGGGATTTACCTGTAAGATACCATTGTCGCGGGCATAGGATCCGGCGATATAATATTTGGTTACATCTGATCCGCCTTGTACGCTGAAGTTGGCGCGCTTGGTGGTCGTTTGATCTTTGAACAATGTTTTCATCCAGTCGACCGCCGGGTATACATACGGATTGCTCCCTGGCGCTTTATCGATAGTAGCTTTGGTAGCGAGTATGGCGTTGGGGGTGAAGTATGGCGTAGCCAATGGGTTCCTGGTAGTTACTGCTTCATTGTATTGATTCATGAAAGTAATCGGGTCTGCCAGTTTCAGGTTTTGCGTGGGTGTTGAAATGGCATCTTCCAGGCGTACGCTTACCCTGGCTTTACCTGGTTTGCCTTCCTTGGTAGTAACGAGGATTACGCCGTTGGCGCCCCTGGCGCCGTACAGGGCTGCAGCGCTGGCATCTTTCAGGATAGAAAAGCTGGCGATGTCATCTACCTGTAAACGGGCCAGGTCGTTGGCGCTCAGTTCCACGTTATCAACGAGGATGAGCGGGCTGGCGCTGTATCCCAGGGTAGTAACCCCGCGGATAAAGAACTGGGAGTTATCTGCTCCCGGCTGACCGCCGCGCTGGAAGGCGATTACGCCGGCCATCTGACCGGCCAGGGCGTTGGTTAAGTTACTGGTGGGGATTTTCAGGTCCTCCGGGTTGACGCTGGTGACCGAGCCAACCACGGCTTCCTTTCTTTGCTTGCGGCCGAAGGCAGTTACCACTACTTCATCTACCGAGGCGATCACACTTTTTAACCGGATGTGATAATCTTTTTGTGTGGCGCTTACCACAAACCGGTGTTCGATAAAGCCTACGAAGGTTACCTGGATGGTGGCACCGACGGGTACGTCGAGGATAAATTTACCATTCCGGTCGGTGGCGGTTCCACTGGAACTTTTGCCGTTTACCGAGATGGTGGCGCCTTCCAGGGATCTGCCGGCGGTGTCGGACACCGATCCGGTAATCGTTACCCGGGCCGGTGTTTGCGCGTGAGCGCTGCCTGCCAGTATCAATAACAGCAGGATCAAAAGGTAGCGGGGAGCGGATAATGCCGTTGGCAAAACGGCAGTAAATCTCTTCTTGTAGCAAGTAAATTTCCTGAACATATTAAGAGCAATTATTGGAAGTATAAAAAACATAACGTGTATAAAATGCATAGCGATGCTTCCGGATATCCTGCAGGACAAACGGCCATCATAGTTATACGTGGCACTCAGTAACTAATGTAAAGGGAGAAAAAAAGTTTATTTCATAACGTTTACTTCATTCATTCCGTCATAACCTGGAAACCTGTAATTCTATCGTAATTAATGATTGATGTTGGTATCTCGCGAAATAGGAATGTGATTCTGTACTATCCTATACTATCCTATAGCAAATATATATTTTTTTCATAACCGCCAAAAGAAATGGGCAATTATTTTTTGCAGTGCCGCAAAAAAGGCACAGGAGGGTTAAACCGCAATCAGGTTAGGATAAAACAATATCATAAGAAGCGTAAAGGATACGTTTAACACGTATCCTCTCGCTTAAAAACTTTATAAATAGATTATAACGATTTCCTCCTGATAAGTACAGTGGGGATTATTTCCCGGATCTTTTCGCGGGTTAAAACAAAGGCAGCAGCCTTTTCAGCCATGAGTTTGAAGTCGGTGGTATAAGTGGTAATGCCGTCGAAAATCAGTTCTTTTACAATATCATCGTTGTGCGAGAGGATGCCAATATCTTTACCGGGCTTGAGTTTCATTTGTTTGCAATCCTTGAGCATGGTCCACAGCTCGGCATTGTTGATAGTGAAATAGACCTTCCCTTTTTCGAGGGTGCCTGGCAGGTATTCCGGTTTTATTTCGCTTTTGATATTAAAATCTTTTACAAACTTCTTAAATGCCTGCAGGATCTCTATGGGGGTATCGGCTACGGGCCGGTGATAATACACCATGCCTCTATATTGCTTGATCACTCCTGCCAGGGCAGAAAAGGCTTTGTAGGACGACTGCTTAAACTCCTGCGCCACATAGGAGTAGTCACCGGGAATAGGCTCATAGCGGTCTATCATCAGGAACTTATCCATCGGCAATGCGCCGAGGATACCGGCGGTTTTATTGTGCGGGATAGGCGCCACCACGTACATGCCATACTTGCCTTTTATACTGTTAACGATACTTTGCAGTACTTCTATATTATTATGATGGAAGAAAATATCGATATGCACATCCTTGCCTAAACCAGCGCGAAAGGTTTTATAGAACATTTCCTGGAAGGCATCGAAGGCAAACAATACCAGGGCAATGCGCAGGTGCTGTTTGATATTCACATTGGCCACGAAAAAACCAACCCGGTTCCTCGGCTCTACAATTCCCCTGCTTACCAGCTCCTTATAGGCTTTCGCAATTGTTTCCCGGGCGAAACCAAACTCATTGATCAGTTCATTCACAGAAGGCAGCATATCCCCCTGTGCCAGTCCTTTATTTTGGATAGCATTTAAAATACCATTCACCAATTGTTCATGCTTGGATAATCCGCTCACTGCCTCCATTTCATAAACCTGTTCAAATACGTGGTTCATACCGGGTTAATTAAATTGTCACTGTTGAATATGTATTTCCGGAAAGCAATGCTGCTGTCCTATCCTATACCAACAAAAATAGCATTCCCTTTTTATATCTCCTGAAGAAAAAATCCGTTAAAAGCCTGGCTTTATATTCCCATCGATTTGTTATATTCGGTCAATTTCAACAAGATGGCAAAAAAACACAGTTTTGGCCCTGAAATTATAGAAGGCCATATCGACGAAAATATGCTTACCGCCAAAGTGAAGCTGGCGGCTATTCCCGAACCTGTTTCCCTGATGATAGACCCGGAAACGGTTAGTACGGAGCCGGACGACTTTACCTCCCTGGTGGAAGCAACAAAGAAACTGGTGGCCTACCTGGATGGTGGGAAGTTTGGAGAAATTGTTGACGCCGTTGCAAAGAAAATCAACGAAAGCGCCTATGGGCAGCAGGATGTACCGCCTTCGGCTGATGAGTTAACCGCCCTAATTAATGATCTCACCTTAATGGGCATTGAAGTATTTCCGGAGGGTTTCATGCTTAATTTCATCGCTGAAAAGATCTTTCCGGGGTCAGAGATCAAAGTACAGCTGGAGGAGGATTTCTCTATTGACGACGTATCCATTTATGACTAAATAAAAAATGCAGATATGCAGTTACCAGGTAACTGCATATCTGCATAACATATCCGGCAATTAGTATCCCGGGTTCTGTTCCAGGTTAGGGTTCAGATCTTTTTCCCCTACCGGGATCGGCCACAGGTAGTCGCGCAGTTTATCAAACGTGCGGGTTTCAATCTTCTTACCATTGTAGTTTTCAATAGGTGCATTCATCACGGTTTCAGCGGTTTTCCAGCGGCGGATATCGTTGTAATACAATCCTTCCCCGGCAAATTCCACGCGTCTTTCATGACGGATTTCTGCGCGCAGCGCGTCTTTGGATAAAGAAGTGGAAATATGCGGCATTTTCACCCTGTCGCGGATCTTGTCGAGCGCAGCGAAGATGGTAGCATCCGGTCCGCTTACTTCGTTTTGTGCTTCTGCGTACATCATCAGGATGTCGGCATATCTCAATACGATAAAGTTGATATCAGACTGGCCGTCTTTCAGATCCGACTTATCTTTTGGCGGTGCAATACTATCATAAAGGCTATACTTCTTCATGCCATAACCCGTAATAGCAAAACGGCTGGCAGGAATAATGGCGCCGCGGTACATATCGGTCGGATAGGTGAAGGTACCGTATAAGCGCGGATCACGGCGGAGATACGGACTATCTGCTTTATATCCTGAAGCCGGATCAGTGATGGGCAATCCATTATTCATGTAATAGGTTTTCGCCAGGTCCAGCAACGGTGCGTTGGTGTTGTATTGCGTACAGATCAGGTCGAATGAGCTGCCCTGCTGCGGGAAAATATACTGCACATCAAAAATAACTTCCTTGTTATTTTCATTGGGCTGCAAAAACAATCCGCGGTAATCGGCAAAGAGTCCATAGCCGGTGCCGGCCAGCCCCATAACGCTATAGGCGGCATCGGCTGCTGCCTTCCATTTCGTCAGGTCGTTGGATGGATTCAGCAACGGGCTGGCTTCATACAACAGCACCCTGGCTTTCAGCGCCATGGCTGCGCCTTTGGTAGCCCTGCCTACATCCGCTCCTGTGTATTTCACTGGCAGAAGCGTAGCAGCCATATCCAGGTCTTTCAACACATTGGCTACCACTTCTGCACGTGGCGTACGCGGTAACTTAGCCTGGGCGGTTCTATCCGGCGGATCGAGGATTAACGGCACTGCACCATAATAATTTTCAAGTATAAAGTAATAAAGCCCTCTCAGAAAATATGCTTCCCCTTTCATCCTCTTCCGGATGTCCGCCTCAATTGCAGTTACTTCATCTACCTTCTTCAAAAAAGTATTGCAACGGCCAATGCCGCTGTAACAATCGGAGTAACGGGCAGTAACGATACCACCGGTACTCGACATCTGGGTACCACGGGCAATGGAATTAAAGCTCATGGCATCCGTTTGGTTGTAGGCGTTGGGAGAAAGGGTTTCTTCCCAAAGCGCGGTGGCATTGTTGGAGGTTTTACCACCAAATATGCCCTGGTTGCGCAATACAGAGTAGCAGCCTACGAGGCCGGCGTTGGCTGCTTCCGGCGTTTGCCAGAATGTTGATTCCGGGTAACGGTCGTGCGGAGAAGTATCGAGCAGGCTTTTGTTGCAACCTGCAGCAAGAAGACCTGTGCAGGAAAGTAAGAGATATATCTTTTTCATACTAGTCATAATTTGGATGTTTAGAAGGTAACGTTGATACCACCATTAAAGGTTTTCAGCATTGGATAAGTATACAATGTTGTTTGATCCAGGATAGATTCCGGATCAAAATCCTTGTAACGGGAGAAGGTGAGCAGGTTTTCGGCGTTGATAAACACACTCACTTTCTGGATCCTTGCTTTCGACAACCATTGCTGTGGCAGTGCGTAACCCAGCTGAATGTTCTTCATTCTCAGGTAAGAGTTATCCCTTAACCAGAAAGTAGAGCGCTGGAAATTATCAATGCTGCCGGTGCTGGTGGTTACAATAGGCAGGCGCGCATCTCTTTTTTCCGGTGTCCAGGCATCCCTTGTCCATTCCCAGGTAGCATTGGCGCCGTTGTTAAAGGGGTAAGCCAGGTTAGCGGTAGGCAGCACTTTTACACCGCCAATTCCCTGAAATGAAGCACTCAGGCTGATGCCTTTATAGCCTACATTGAACCCGAAACCATAAGTGTACTTCGGTACGGATGAAGAGCTGTTCACAATTACACGATCGTCGCCATTGATGATGCCATCTTTATTAACATCCTTAAATTTGATATAGCCGGGTTTTGTATTGGCAGATTGTTTTGCGCTGGCATCTATTTCAGCCTGGCTCTGGAAAATGCCTTCTGCCTGTAAAATATAAAAAGACTCAATGGGCGATCCTGCCTGAGTAATGGTACCTGTACCATAAATAATTTCACCATGCAGGTCCACTACTTCATTTTTATTGTAGGCCACACTTCCATACACATTCAGATCCACTTCGCCAATATGATCACGGTATTGTGCTACTACTTCAAGACCCGTATTATCTACCGTACCTACATTCTGTTTGGCGCCGGCCAGGTTACCTACCTGGGAAGGCATACCTACTTCACGAAGGATACCATTGGTGCGTTTCTTATAAGCATCAACGGTAAGGCCAATACGATTATTCCAGAAATTTACATCAACGCCCACATTGTAAGTATTGGTGATTTCCCATCTGAGTGTAGAATCCGCATCCGCAGTTTTTGCGCCGCCGGAATTTAATATGCCGCCGAAACTATAGTCTTCACCGAGATTTACGGTTGCTTCTGTCGTGTACAATGCAATGGCCTGGCTACCTAATTTACCGGCGGAAGCACGCAGCTTCAGCACGTTGATGAAATCAGAATGAAAGAAGGCTTCTTTATCAATACGCCAGCCGGCAGATACAGAAGGGAAAAACGCCCAGCGGCTGTGTCTTCCCAGGCGGCTGGAACCATCATAACGGAAGGTAGCCTCCAGCAGGTATTTGCCGTCATAGTCGTAGTTCAAACGGCCAAAATAAGATTCCAGCACATCGCGGGTAAGATTTCCGGAGGTAGCGTTCCAGGTAGTGCCCGCGCTTAATGCATCCAGTCGTCCATCCAGGTAACCATACATACTGGTGGCCCATGAGTCGGAATCGAAATTGTCATAACTGGCGCCCAGCATGGCAGAGAGATTGTGTTTCCCTTTGAACTGGTGTTTCCAGTCGAGCGTGTTATAGAAATGGATATTCATATCATTATAATCCGTTTTGGCTGACCGGGGCGCAGTAGCGGGACTGTTCCAGTTGATAGCCGCGCCTGTTTTCGGATTAAAAGTTTGCATACGTGGTGTAAAGCCGCTGAGCAAACCATCATATTTATCCACACCAAACTTGATGTTATAGTTGATATCGAAAGGCAGTTTATATTCTGCGAAAACGGTGGTCAGGAAGCGCTGGATCTGTTTGGTCTGTAAACCATTGTATGCCAGCATACGCGGATTCTCCCAGTTGTTGCGGCCGGCTGTTCTGAGCCAGGAGTTGCCATAGCGGCCATCCGGCAGCGTATCTGTGAGGATAGGCAATGTACGGGCCAGGTAAGTCCAGGTATCTGTATAAAACGGCGTGGTGTAGGTTCTGTAGTAACCATCCATGGTGATCCCGGCGCGCAGGCGTTTGGATACTTCCATGGAAGCATTCAATCCAACGGAATATTTCTTTTCATGGTTACCAGGTCCGAAGAGGATACCGTCCCTGTCGAGGTAACCGAGTGATAAACGGTAATTATATTTTTCGCCGCTGCCGGAAATAGCCAGGTCATGTTTCTGGATCACACCGTTTTTCAGGGCAATATCATACCAATTATTTGCGGGATAGGTGAAAGGATCTGTAGCCATTCCTTTCTGGTACTCCTCTATATCCGCTTCTGCGTATTCAATGGCTTTTCCTTCATTGATGAGCGCCTGATTTTTCAGTTTCATATACGCGATAGGATCGCTGATCACATCCGGCAGGTAGGTTGCTTTTTGCTGACCGTAGTAATAGCTATAGTTAACGCGGGAACTGCCTCTTCCTTTTTTAGTGGTAACGAGGATAACGCCGTTGGAGCCGCGGGAGCCATAAATGGCGGCAGCAGCATCTTTCAGTACTGTAACGGTTTCAATATCGTTTGGATTGAGTTCATCCATGGAGTACTCGATACCGTCTACCAATACCATCGGCTCATTGGCTCTTGCATCGGTGCTGCCAAAAGTATTCAGTCCCCTGATACGGATGGTGCTGCGATCCACACCTGGCTGACTGTTGCTCAGGTTGGCGAATACGCCGGGCACGCCATGCAATGCGTTACTTACGTTGGTAAGTGGCTGGCCTTCCTTATCCACCATATTCACGGTGGTGATGGCGCCGGTGAGCGTGGCTTTTTTCTGTGTGCCGTAACCGACCACCACTACATCGTTTAGTTTCTGGATATCTTCCTGTAACACTACCAGTACATTGGAAGATTTTACTTTCACCTCTTTAGGCAGGTAACCTATGAAGGTAAATTTCAAGGTAGCGTCTTTAGGCGCGGTGAGTTTAAAAGCACCGTTTACATCGGTGGCGGCGCCGCGGCTGGTACCTGCCACCTGTACGTTCACCCCGATCAGCGGCGTGCCATTGGCGGCAGTTACCTTACCGGTAACGGGAATGTCCTGCGCCTGCAGGGATAAGCTGCCGGCGCCGATGATCCCGATACACAGCAACAGGAACGTGGCCGGTTTTAACAGGCGGAATCGTGAAAAGAATTTCATAAGTGTGTTTGTTTTTTTTTGTTAGTATACTGGTAGATAAATAATGGTCAGAGCCCTGCTTCGCGTAATCTGTTTGGGTAATCGGTAATAATACCATCAACGCCCAGTGCTTTCAGCTTTTTCATTTCGTTAACGTCGTCCACTGTCCACGGAACAATCTTAATATGTTTAGCATGGCATTTACTCACCAGTTCCGGTGTTACCAGCTTATAGTTAGGATTATAGAAAAATGGTGTGAAGCCCAGTTGCTCCAGGTGCTGATCGAACCCGTTCTTTTTATCATCTGTCAGAAATCCCAGTGCCATATCAGGATACCTGCGGTGCAGTACCTGCAGCGGGCGCATATCGAAAGACTGCACCAGCAAGCGTTTTCCAAGTGGCTGTAATTGTTTTACCGCCATTAGTTTATCCATATACTCTTCCGGCGCGGGTTGTTCTTTACCATCTGATTTTTCGGAAGATTTTATTTCCAGCAGATAGTAAGGCGCCGGCATATGATGCGCTTTCGTATAGGCTTCCACGGAGTCGATCATTTCAGAGAGCAGTGGTGCGTAAGAACGCATGCGCTGTTGTTCCGGATAGGCCGGGTATGGTTTTTCCCCGATGATAAACGGCCGGATATCGGCATAGTTCATCTGGTAAAAAATATAGTCCGTGCGCTTTTCTGCCGGGATATCTTTTCCATCCGGTGTAGTAGTGTATGATGGCGTAAACGACGCGTCGTGGTACACCATTACCTGGCCGTCTTTCGTGATATGCACATCAAACTCAATGGTATTGGCGCCTTCCGTTAACCCGCGGTACATGGCAGGAATGGTATTCTCCGGCATTAAACCTCTTGTGCCGCGATGTCCTACTTTATAAAAGGAAGGATACCCATTTTTTGCAGCAGTGGTTGTTTTAGTTGTTTTACATGCATTAAAGGTGCATACAGCGGCTACCGCCATGGCGCAGCCTATGAGACTGATATTAAACTTTGTTTTCATTGCGCGTGGTTCTAACGTGTTATTAATTGCGTATATAGGTAAACGTTATCTACTTCAGTAACAGGTACAGTGAAGCGGCGATTACAGCGCCGGCCAGTGGCCCGAAAACAGGTACCCAGGAATAACTCCAGTCGCTGTGTCCTTTTCCTTTTATGGGCAGCAGTGCGTACATGATGCGCGGACCCAGATCCCTGGCAGGGTTGATGGCGTAGCCGGTAGTGCCACCAAGCGACAACCCGATAGACCATACCAGCAACATTACCGGCATGGCGCCGAGCGAACCCAGGCCCACCGGTGTTTTCTCCGGTCCTACTTCTGCGTTGGTGAAATAGAAAATGGTAAACAGCAATACAAAAGTGCCGGTAGCTTCACAGATGAAGTTGCGCCAGGTATTTCGTATAGCCGGCTCCGTGCAAAACACGGCACGCTGCAAACCTTTGTCGGGCGTATTATTAAGATGATCTTTGTAATTGAGCCATACCAGTGAAGTACCCAGCATAGCGCCCAGCATTTGCATGGCAATAAACAAAGGCACATCTGCCCAGTTGAATTTGCCCGCGGCAGCCAGTGCAATGGTAACAGCGGGATTAAGGTGTGCGCCGCTGTAAGGGCCGGCGAACACTACGCCTATATACACCGCCAGCGCCCAACCGGTGGTGATCACGATCCAGCCGCTGTTGTTACCTTTGGTTTGATGCAGTACCACGTTGGCTACCACGCCGTTTCCCAGCAGCAGCAATAAGGCAGTACCTATGAATTCAGCTAAAAAAGGATACATAGTTTATAATTTTATTGGTGAGCCCATGCTTTTGCGGCATTTACTGCGCGGTTCCATCCATTGATCCATTGCTGGCGTTGTTCCTGTTCCAGGTTGGGAGAGAAACATTTGTCCATTTTCCACTGGCTGGCAATTTCTTCCAGGTTCTGCCAGTAGCCTGTGGCCAGTCCGGCGAGATACGCGGCGCCCAGCGCAGTTGTTTCTGTAATACCTGGCCGCACTACTTTCGTTTGCAGGATATCTGCCTGGAACTGCATCAGCAGGTTGTTACCGGTAGCACCGCCATCTACTCTCAATTCCTTTATGCTGATATTGGCATCTGCTTCCATCGCTTTCAGCACTTCCATTGTTTGATAGGCAATGCTTTCCAATGCAGCGCGTGCGATATGCGCGGCGTTGGTACCACGTGTCATGCCTACGAGTGTACCGCGTGCGTGCTGGTCCCAGTGCGGAGCGCCGAGTCCTGCAAAGGCCGGTACCAGGTATACGCCATCGTTTTGTTCCACGCTGGCAGCGAGTACTTCCACTTCAGAGGAGGCCCGGATGATACCGAGACCGTCGCGCAGCCATTGCACAATAGCGCCGGCGATAAAGATGCTGCCTTCCAGTGCGTATTGTACCTGTCCGTTTACTTTCCAGGCCACCGTGGTGAGGAGATTATTTTTACTGATGATGGGTGTGTCGCCGATGTTCATCAGCATAAAACAGCCGGTGCCGTAGGTATTTTTCACCATGCCGGGAGCGGTGCACATTTGCCCGAAGAGCGCCGCGTGCTGATCGCCTGCCACGCCTGCAATCGGGATCTGTACGGCAAAGATGCCGGGAGCGGTTTCGCCACATACTTCACTCGATTGTTTTACTTCCGGCAGCATAGATGCAGGAATATCCAGCATAGCCAGCAGTTCATTGTCCCATGCCTGGGTGTGGATATTAAACAGCATGGTGCGGGAAGCATTGGTGATATCGGTAGCATGCACTGCGCCATGGGTGAGGTTCCAGATCAGCCAGGAGTCTACTGTTCCGAAAGCCAGCTTGCCTTCGTTGGCGCGTTCCCGTGCCCCGGGTACATTGTCCAGGATCCACCTGATTTTTGTGCCGGAGAAGTAAGCGTCAATGACCAATCCTGTTTTTTCGCGTACCAGGGTTTCTTTACCTGCTGCTTTGAGATCGTCGCAGAAACCGGCCGTACGCCTGTCCTGCCATACGATGGCATTGTACACGGGCTTACCGGTTTCGCGATCCCATACCAATGTGGTTTCGCGTTGGTTGGTGATACCGATAGCGGCAATGTTACCACCTTCCAGGCCCACTTTCGCCATTGCTTCGGTGGCTACGCCGATCTGGCTGCTCCATATTTCAGCGGGATCGTGTTCCACCCATCCCGGTTGCGGGAACAGTTGTGTAAATTCTTTCTGCGCCGTGGAAATAATTGCGCCTGCTTTGTCGAAGATAATGGCCCTTGAGCTGGTCGTGCCCTGATCCATTGCCATAATGTATCTGATCATGTTTTTCTTTTTTCCCGTGGATTTTTACGTGGATGTTGATTTCGTTTAGTCTATGCCGTAACCTTCAGTTGTTTATAGGTAGTGCCATTTTTCAGGAGGTAGTGTTGTGCCACCTGTATAAAATCCTTCACTTGTTTTTGTTGCCAGTTCATATCCCTGTTCATTTCTGCGGCCATAATGGCGGCTGTTACGGGCGCCATGTCTATAGCGGCCTGCGCATCCAGGAAGAGTGCGCGCAGGCGCCTCGCCAGCACGTCTTCCACGGTTTGGGCCATTTCATGTTTCACTGCCCATATCACCTGTGCTTTGATGTATGGCAGGCGTGGATGCAGCTGTTCTTTCATATCGGGATGCAGTGAAATAAATGCCTGTATCCTGGCGGCATCGCTGCCATATATATCCAGCGGTGCGGGCGCGGATGGTTGTTGCTGATACCCGTGGATATGCAGTGATTTTGTTTTGCATCCCACCGGTACCAGTCCGCCGGTTTTGATGGCCTGGTCCACCGTATCTTCTGCCATTTTGCGGAAGGTGGTCCATTTACCGCCGGTGATGGTGATCAGTCCGGAGGGCGCTACCAGTATTTTATGGCTGCGGGAAATTTCCTTCGTACTGCCCGTTTCTTTTTGCGGTGCTGCCAGTGGCCGTAATCCGGCAAACACGCTGAGCACATCTTCCCGTGCAGGCGGACGGTCAAGATATTTACCTGCGGTATTTAAAATAAAGCTGATCTCTTCTTCCAGTGCTATGGGTTCCATACTGTGTTCATCGAGCGGTGTGTCGGTTGTTCCCAGCAGTACTTTGTTGTTCCAGGGTACGGCAAACAGTACGCGGCCATCATCCGTTTTCGGGATCATGATAGCGCTTTTACTGTTGAGGAAAGAAGGGTCCAGCACCAGGTGCACGCCCTGGCTCGGCTTTACCATATTGGGCGCCGCCGGGTTATCCAGTTGCAGTACTTCATCTACAAATACGCCGGTGGCGTTGATCACTGTTTTGGCCCGGAGCGTATAGATTTCATTGGTTTCCAGGTCCTGTGTGCGAACGCCGCTTATTTTGCCGGCGCTGTTTTTAACGAGGCCGTTTACCTTGAAATAGTTGAGCAGTACGGCGCCGTTTTCAGCAGCGGTTTGCGCGATATCAACCGCGAGACGGGCATCATCAAACTGACCGTCGTGATAAACGATTCCACCTTTCAGTCCTTCCTTCCGGATGGTAGGGAGCCTGTTGATCACTTCCGATCTGCTGATATGCCGGGAGCGTCCGAGGCTGAGTTTCCCGGACAACAAATCATAGATCTTGAGACCGATGGTATAAAAGGGGCCTTGCCACCAGTTATACTGCGGGATGATGAATTGCTGGTTGTGTGCCAGATGAGGAGCATTGTTAAGCAGCAGTCCTCTTTCGTACAGGGCTTCCCGTACGAGGGCAATATCGCCCTGCGCCAGGTATCTTACCCCGCCGTGTACCAGTTTGGTACTGCGGCTGGAAGTGCCTTTGGCAAAGTCCGCCTGCTCCAGTAATAATGTCCGGTAGTTCCTGGTAGCGGCATCCATTGCTATACCAAGACCCGTAGCTCCGCCACCTATAATGATAAGATCCCAGGGTTGTTCACCGGCTTCCTTTAATTGCCTGATTGATTCAGTTCTTTTCATTTTATTCCCCTATAACTTTTAATTTGTTTCATTTGTTTTCTTTGCAATAGTAATAAAAACAAAAAGAAATAATTTGAAACCAAAGTATAAAATAAAATGAAAAAGGTGAAAAAGTTATTGATGAATGGAAAAGAAATAAAAAGAAAAATATAATATCATATTAATCAAGTAGATAGATATAAATATAATATCACTATATATTCATTTGATTTCATATTTCAAATTTAAAAGATCAGAATGAAGGATATTAACTACTTAATACGTAATCATATTTAACCAAATGAAACAAAATTGCCGGATATTTGTAAGGAGCATCTTTTTTCAGATTATCCCGTGTCAACACACTTTAATACGTTATTTTTATCTGATATGTCTATGATCAATATTGCGGAACGTCATAAGTTTATTCTCGGCAAACTGCACGAGAAGGGATATGTTAATGTACTGGAGCTATGTAAGGAGCTGGATGTATCGGGCGTGACTATACGAAAAGATCTCAAGCTGCTGGAGGATAAGTCGCTGCTATTCCGCTCACACGGAGGCGCTACGGTGCATAATCCATATACCATGGACAAACCGGTGAATGAAAAGGAGAATATACGCCGGGAGGAAAAGCAACTGATAGGGCAGGCTGCCGCTGCACTCATCGTACCGAACGATGCGATCATCATCGCCTCGGGTACCTCTGTGCAGGCATTGGCAAAAAATATTCAACCCAAAGGGCATCTTACCGTTATCACCGGCGCGCTGAACGTAGCGCTGGAATTATTGCGCCGGCCGGAGATTGAAGTGATCCAGCTTGGCGGGCATCTCCGTAACAGCTCTACTTCTGTTACCGGGTCTTATGCAGAAAAAATACTGGAAGATTTCTCCTGTAGTAAACTATTCCTCGGGGTAGATGGTATCGACCTGGAGTTTGGTCTTACTACCACCAATATTATGGAAGCGCACCTGAACCAGAAAATGATGGCCACTGCGCAGAAAACCATTGTACTCGCGGATTCCACCAAATTCGGAAAGCGGGGCTTCGGTCGCATTTGTGCCCTCGAAGAAATAGATGAAGTGATTACCGACAGCGGTATTTCCGAACATATCGTCAGGAAAATGGAAGATATGGGTGTGAAAGTAACGGTAGTGTAAGAGGAAGACCGTTGTCTTCCTCTTTTTTTTATTTAATATTCTGCAAACGTTCCGTCTTTATAACACCATAACCACTGCTCGCCCGGCTCCGCGGACGATATCACGGGATGGTCCGTTTGATGATAATGCTGCGTCATGTGCTTTGACGGTGAATCATCGCAGCAAAGCGTAACACCACAGGTTTGACAGGTACGCAGGTGCAGCCATTTACCATGTTGTTTGATGCATTCTTCGCAAACATGCTCGGCACTAACCTTTACTTCGGTTATTGCTTCAAGGTGTGAACATAAAGCCATAAAAAATATTTTAAACTTCTGCCAGGTACTTATGCACCAGGCTAATACTCATGGAGCCCTCCCCTACGGCGGAGGCCACGCGGCTCATAGCGCCGGACCGTACGTCGCCGGCTGCAAAGATACCAGGACAGCTGGTTTCCAGCAGATACGGTTCGCGGTTGAGCTTCCAGAGCTTACCAAAATAATCAAATGATTTCATTTCCCTGCCGGTTTGCACATAGCCTTTTTCATCTTTGATGATGAGATCTCCCAGCCAATCGGTGTAGGGCCTTGCGCCGATAAAAATATATAACGCATCCGCAGGCACTTCTTTTACTTCCTGTGTTTGCAGGTTTTCTATCTTCAGCTTTTCCAGCCGGTCGGTGCCCGAAGCCTCTACTATTTCACTGTTGTTCAGAATACTGATATTGGGAATATCCCGGATCTGGTCTATCAGGTAGGACGACATAGTTGCATTCAGATTTTCTTTCCGGATAAGAATGAATACCTCCTTTGCGAACTTTGACAGGTACACCGCTGCCTGGCCGGCGGAGTTACCACCTCCCAGGATGTACACGCTCCGGTCGCGGCACGAGGCGGCTTCCGTGGTAGCAGCGCCATAATAGATGCCTGCCCCGGTGAACTTTTCTATGCCAACGGTATCCAGCTTGCGGTAATCCACGCCGGTGGTAATCACAACGGCGCGTGCATTTATTTCCGTACCATTTTCCAGGCAAACAATTTTATAATCTGCTTTGAGCTTGATTTCTTTCACCGACTGCGGCGATAAAAACTCCGTACCAAACCTGGTGGCTTGCGTAATCGCGCGCCGTGTGAGTTCTGCCCCGCTCAATCCCGAAGGAAAGCCCAGGTAGTTTTCAATACGGGAACTGGTACCTGCCTGTCCGCCGGGCGCATGACGTTCTATCAGCAGGGTTTTTAATCCTTCAGAAGCACCGTATACAGAGGCGGCCAATCCTGCCGGACCGGCGCCGATGATCACTACATCATAGATCTCATTTTTTAAGGTAGGATTCAGTCCGATTTTCGCTGCAATATCAATGATCGCAGGAGCCGTCATCACTTCTCCATGCTCCAGTATTACAACAGGTAAAGCGGATGTATCCAGGTTATTCAGCTGCAACAGCAATTTTCCTTCGTCGCTGTTAGCATCAATGGAATGATAGGGAATCAGGTTGCTGGCCAAAAATTCCTTAATGCGGTAGGCATCTGACGAAAAAGGATAACCTACTACTTTAATCCCCTGGAATTCCGGGCGGTAATTGGTTTGCCAGTCGTCGAGCAGATCATTGATAACAGGGTACAGCTTTTCTTCCGGCGGGTCCCAGGGCTTCTGGAGATAGTAATCCAGCCGCAATTCATTGATAGCTTTTATAGCAGCGTTAGTATCTGAATAAGCGGTGAGTAACACACGTTTGGCGGCAGGAAATATTTCCATCGCCTGCTGCAGAAAATCAACACCTTCCATTTCCGGCATCCGCTGATCGGAAATAAAGATGGCCACAGTATCATTCCTGTTTTTCAGTTCCACCAGGCTTTGCAGCGCTTCGTTGGCGGAAAGGGTACTCAAAATGCGGTATGATTTCCGGTAATACGATTTCAGGTCCTGCGTGATGGCGTTCAGCACCTGTCTATCATCATCTATAACAAATATTATGGGCAGACTCATATCTTCTACATTAATTATTCTCTATGGGAAATGAAATGGTAAAAATGGTTTTACCGGGTACAGAAGTTTGTTTCACTGATCCGCGATGACGCTGCACAATTTGTGATACTACATCCAGTCCCAGTCCTGTTCCTTTTCCCAAATCTTTGGTGGTAAAAAAAGGTTCAAATATGCGTGATTGTATTTCTTCGGGGATGCCCGGACCGTTATCGGTAATGGTGATATGCACACACTGGCGGTCCTTTGTGGTGGCTATTTCCAGCCGTCCTTTTTTAGCAGGCTCCATGGCATCCAGCGCATTATCCACGAGGTTGGTCCATACCTGGTTCAGCTCTCCGGGCAGCGCTTTTATTTTTGGCAGTGAGGCATCATAATTTTCTACCAGCTCCACGTTTCCTTTTCTGAACCGGTAATCCAGCATGGCCAGCGTGTTGTGGATACCGCTATGGATATCAATAAATTGTTTATCCGGCTCCTGGTCCATGTAGGTATATCTTTTCACGGCGCTTACCAGGTCGAATATTCTTTTTGAAGAGATCTGCAGGTCGCCTACCATCCGGTTGGCTTCCAGTGCGCCATGTATCCAGCTGAAGATCACATCCAGGTGCGCGGGGTCAAACAGCCGGCTGAAATCTTCCAGCACCGTGGTTTCTACCCCATACTCCGCCAGTATTTCTGCTATTTCTATCCGGGAGATATTTTTGCTGTCCATCCAGTCTTCGATAGCAGTCGTTTTATCAGACAACTCCAGCACCGTAGGTGCTTTCACCGGCTTGTTGCTCCACCATTGCTGGAGGTTATCAACAATAGCAGTGGCCTGCTCCTGTGATAAACACAGCGCTGCCATCTCTTTAAATATGGCGGGAATATGGCTGATATTCTCAAACAGTTTATCCGAGCTTCTGCAAATGGCGGCTACCGGGTTATTCAGTTCATGGGCCAGGCCAGCGGATAATTTTCCCAGCGCCATCATTTTCTCGTTCTGCTGCTGCGAGGAAGTGGTTTCCCGCACGCGGCTCGTCATGATATGCACCAGTGCTTCCGTCAGTTCGTAATGTTGTTCAATATGTGCTTTAATCTTTTCCGACGGGCAAATCAGCAGCCGGGTATCTTTCAGACACAGGCCATTTCCCATGGCATTTTTCACGCGGGAAAAAGGCAGCCAGCCAGTGATATTATCGTCGTTCAGTTCCACTATTTCCCGGTAATGCCCGTTGATGGTGGCGGAGATGCGTATCTTTCCTGAAATCACAATGATGGTGGCCACCACCGGGTCACCGGCTTTAAACATCAGTTCGCCTTCCGGCACCAGCTTTTCCTCCGACTGGGATATCAGCCACTGCAGTTGTTCCAGCGGCACTTCTTTGAGAGCAGGAATACTTTTTAGTTGTATCGCAGTGATAGGTTCCATATAATTAGCGCTAATGGTCAGTTCTCAAATATAAGCTTTCAGCATCCCAAAAGCAAAAGGCCGTCCTTCCGGGCGACCTTGCTTCTTTTAACCAGTAATAAAGATATGCGGCTTTACAATAATTCAACCGTATTTTTCAGCCTGATATCGGCGGAAGAGGCGCCAATCATGAGATCGAATGTACCCGGTTCGGCTACCCATTGCAACTGGCTGTTGAAAAACGACAGCTTCTCCTTGTTAATGGTGAAGTGAATGGTTTTGCTTTCTCCCGGCTGCAGCTTTATCTTCTGAAAATCTTTCAGTTCTTTCACGGGCCGGGTAACGGAAGCTTCCCGGTCTCTCAGGTACAACTGTACTATTTCCTCGCCGGCATAAGCGCCGGTGTTGGTGAGTTTAAACGCTACATCGATGGTCTGACTGCCATTTATTTTATTGGTGCTCAGTGTAAGTCCTTCATATTTAAAAGTGGTGTAACTGAGCCCGTATCCGAATGGAAACAGCGGGTCATTGGGCACATCGAGGTAGTTGGAATGAAATTTTTGGGTGGGGCCTTCCGGTTGCGGCCGGCCGGTATTTTTATAATTGTAGTAGATAGGGATCTGGCCTACGTTCCGGGGGAAGCTCATGGTGAGTTTTCCGGAAGGATTATAATTCCCGAAGAGTACATCCGCGATGGAGTTGCCGGCTTCGTGGCCCTGGAACCATACTTCCAGTAAGGAAGTAGCCTGTTCATTTTCGGTGGTAAGGGTTAATGGCCGTCCGCTCATTACCACTACTACCAGTGGTTTGCCGGTTTGTGCCAGTGCGGTCAGGAGTTTACGCTGACTTTCCGGGATGCCTATATCCGACCTGCTGGCGGCTTCGCCGCTCATTTCAGATGCTTCTCCCACCACGGCCACTACCACATCTGCCTTGGCAGCTGTGGTAATTGCCTCTGTGAGTAACTGCTCCGGTGTGCGGGTATCGATGTCTATTCTTTCGCCAAATACATTTACTTTTTTGGCAAAGCTGGTATCATCGCTGATGTTAGCGCCTTTGGCATAGAGGATATTCACGCTGCTGCCGGCTACCTGTTTCATGCCGTCGAGTACAGGCACTGATAATTGCGCGTCGCCACTTACGGCCCAGGTGCCGAGCATATTGCTTTTGTTATTGGCCAACGGTCCTATCAGCGCGATGGTGCCTGATTTTTTCAGCGGCAATGTTTGCCGGTCATTTTTCAGTAATACGCAGGAACGGGCGCCCAGCTCCCTAGCAGCCTGCCTTTTATCTGCGCTCAGCACTTCTTTGGCAGCGGAAGCGGTATTGCAGTAGCGGTAGGGATCTTCAAACAGGCCGAGTTTATATTTTGCTTCCAGCACCCGGCGGCAGGCATCATTGATGTCGTTCAGTGTTACTTTACGCTCTTTCAGTGATTGCTGTAGGGTGGTCACAAAACCTTCGCCTACCATGTCCATATCCACACCCGCTTTTAATGCCAGCGCCGATACCGTTTGCAGGTTGCCCAGGCCATGGGCCATCATTTCATTGATAGCGGTATAATCCGTTACCACAAAGCCGTTAAAGCCCCATTGTTTGCGGAGCAGGTCTGTCAGCAGCCATTTATTGGCCGTAGCCGGGATGCCATCAATTTCGTTGAAGGAAGTCATGACGCTGCCGGCGCCGGCATCTATGGCTGCTTTATACGGTGGCAGGTAGTATTCATACATTTTGATGCGGCTCATATCAGTGGTATTGTAATCCCTGCCTGCTTCAGCCGCGCCATATAGGGCGAAGTGTTTTACACATGCCATCACACTGTTTTTATCGTCGAGGCGGTTACCCTGGTATCCACGCACCATGGCGGCGGCGATTTTTGAACCCAGGTACGTATCTTCCCCCGAGCCTTCTGCTACGCGGCCCCATCGCGGGTCGCGGGCAATGTCCACCATCGGCGAATACACCCAGCAAAGACCATCGGCGCTGGCTTCTGTTGCCGCCAGCCGCGCGCTGTGTTCAATCAGCGGTAAATCCCAGCTGCAGGATAATCCCAGTGGAATAGGAAAAGTGGTTTTGTAGCCGTGGATTACATCGGATCCAAAAATCAACGGAATTTTAAGCCTGCTTTTAGTAACGGCCAGTTCCTGCGCCTGCCGGATCTTTTCCACACCAATTACACCAAACAAACCGCCTACATTTCCTTTGCTGATCTTTGTCTCCACATCACTGCTTACCACTGAGCCGGTAGCTACGCCACCGCCGGGTGTAAGTAAATTCAACTGCCCGATCTTTTCTTCCAGCGTCATTTTTCCCATCAGCGCACTCACGAAAGTATTCATTTTCGCGTTGGTTGTTTGCGCCTGTACCTGGCCGGCAACCAACAGTATCAGCGCCACCAGCGTACTTTTCAAAAGGGTATGTATATCTTTCATACTGTTTGTTTTATTCTGCTTTTATCACCTTTGTTCTGGTAGATACGCCGTTTTCATTAATGGCTTCTATACAAAAATAATAGGGGCGATCTTTGTCCATGCCTTTGAAGTAGTAATCATTGTTGTTATGCACCATGATGCAGCTATACAATTTATCCGGGGAGGTGCCGGTATAAATATTGTATGCGTATGCATTATTTACGGGCGACCATTTAATCCATGCACTTCGTTTATCCTTCTCCGTGCGAAGCACCAGCAGGTCTTTCACCGTATCGGGCACTGCGCCGTTGCCGTTGCCAAATACCCTTAGCCCACTGAGTGCAAATTTTCCGCCGGGCATATGGATGTTCTCCATTTTGATATAACGCGCCTGCACCGGCTTTGCTAACTCAATATAATCGTGCGGCACATCCTTGCGTTGTTTGCTTTTATCGGCCAACATCTTCCAGTGTTTTCCATCTTCCGAAAACCAAAGTATATACTGGTGATAAATAGCTGTTTGCTTACCCAGGAAAGGAGCATCCTGATCGGCATAGTTTACCTGCACTGCATTTACGCGGCTTACTTTCCCAAGGTCTGTTTGTATCCATTCGCCTTTGTTGCCGGTGGCGGCGCTCCAATAGGTTTTTATGCTTTCATCTACGGCATTATTGGGTACATAGCCACCATATGTGGAAGATACAGCAACTGGTTTGTTATAGTTCAGCAGCATCCAACCGGTAAACCCCGCGTTATCGAAAGCGCTGGTATCAGCGCCCCTTGAAATATAATGCGGATAGTCGCCGAAAGAGGTATTACAAAACATCACGTCTTCTTTATCGAATCCGGCTGGCCAGTAGCCGATACGGCGCTCGAAGCTGTTTTTTACCGCAATTACCATGGTAGATACATGCCACCAAAATCCTTTATTATCCTGGAACGTAGCGCCATGACCCGCACCACGGGCATAACCCCCGGGCTTATACGAAACGGGGTCTGACTGCGGCGTAAAAGGCCCCAGCGGATGATCGCCTACCACTACTCCATCGGCATAGCCGCTGAACTCTGTTCCCGGAGCGCCGTATTGCAGGTAATATTTCCCGTGGTGCTTTGTCATCCACGCGCCTTCAATGAAGGGGTCCAGGAAAGTATTATCCAGGTTTTCGCCAAACCGTTGCCAGCCATAGCGGTCGGGCTCCAGCAGGTACATTTCTTTCCTCGTGCCTTTCGGTTGCAGGGTGCTGCGATTCATTTCCACGCCATACAGTGGATAACGGTTGCTGCTGCCGTTGTACATATACAAACGGCCATCGTCATCTGCAAAGAAAGCAGGATCCCAACCGCCTATCTGCAGCGAGTCGATCGCTTCTTTCCATTCATTTCCTTTGGGATTAGTGCTCATCCAGATGGGGAAGTCGCTGGTATAGGTAGATCCGAATACGAGCAACGTATCGCCCATTACCCATGCTGCGGGCGCACACAGTTCATCGTACACATGATGATACGGCTTCAGGAATTTCCTTTCCACAAAATGCCAGTTGAGCAGGTCCGGGCTCCACCAATATCCCCATTGATTGGTGGAAAACAGGTAGTAGTCGCCTTTGTAATTTACAATTACCGGATCGGCGGTAGCACGGTGTTTCCCCCAGGTGGTGAAGTTGGGAATAGGACAATAGCCGTAGTCGATATTCACCGGGTTACAATAGGTAGTTTGCGCAGTTGTATCCATACTTATGAACAGGATCACCAGTGCATATATCCATCTTTTCATCATCACTATTTTTCCGTTGTTTCAAAATCAAGTTTCTTTAGTCCCTGCTTAATCTCCGGGCAACTCATGAACAACTTCCACAACAACCCGGTGCGGTAGTTTTCTATCATTACGACAATGGGTCCCTGGTCAATGGCCAGGTGCGAGGATGCATACCATTGCTTTGTTTCGTTGAAAGCGTCAGTAAAGCCATACTCCGTCCAGATTTTATCGCCCAGGTCGTAGTAAAAATGTTTCAACGCCTGCATAGAATATTCAGGCGTGTATGGGAACGCCGATAATGCCGCCGTGGGTGTGATCGTACCCAGGTCGTTTTCCGGCGAATGTGCATTATATCCGTCGTAGGTGTCGCTGGCGGTGAGTCCCCAGCAATTGGCGCCATAGCCTTTAAATCCTTTTGGATTACGAACACAGTGTTCGCGGTTGATAAGCGTATGATGCAGGTTTTGTTCCCAGTAATCGGCGTAACGGTCTTTTAAGCCGTGTGGGTTTAAGCCCAGGAAAGAATAGTGCGAGAAAAATAACGGTCCGCCGTAATCAAATCCCAGCGGGAGTTTGATCCCATAAAAGGTACGGTCGTTCCTGAAATAAATATTATTCACCCAGCCCTGGTGATATACTTCCGGGTTGATGGCATAGCTGGGAGATGAAGCGGCCAGTACATATGTGATAAGACATTCGTTCCATCCTTTGATTTCGTGGTTCATGCTCCAGCCGTTGTTGGGGCTCCAGTGCCAGTACAGTACATTGCGTCCGCCCTGCGTATACCAGTTCCATTCTGTTTCATTCCAGGTCCAGTTGATCTTATTTCGTAGCTCCGTTTCCGCTGGATTGTCGTTGCTGAAATACTGGCGGGCGCAAAGGAGTCCCTGGAACAGGAAGGATGTTTCCACCAGGTCGCCGCCATCATCTTTACGGCTGAAGGGAATCGTTTTGCCTGTGTTACCATTCAGCCAGTGTGGAAAAACACCATGGTAGCTGTCTGCCTTCCGGAGGAAGTTCACTATTTTCAGCAGCCGTTGTGCGGCAGCTTCGCGGGTGATCCATTTACGTTCAGCAGCTACAATGATCGCCATTACGCCGAAGCCGGTGCCACCGGTGGTAACCACTTCATCGCCATAGTCAAAGGATTTGTTGCTGCGTTCGCGCGCCATACCTGACACCGGGTGACCAAAATCCCAGAAGTAGCGGAACGTTTGTTTTTGTACCAGTTCCAATAATTGTTCGTCCGACATTTTTTGCCGGTTAACTTTGATCTTCTTTTGTGCCATTGCCGGCTGCAGCAGGAAAAACAAACAGCCAATAAACAGTATATACTTCATTCTTTTTCTTTTTTAGAGATGTGGGCTGGTAAAGCCGAGGTTATGCATACCCGTTTTTATTTCCGGGCAGCTCATGAACAGGTTCCACAATAATCCGCTGCGGTAATTTTCTATCATCACTATTACCGGCCCCTGATCGATGGCCAGGAATGAGTTGGCAAACCAAATGTGCTGAAGGGAGAAAGCGTCTGTAAAGCCGTATTCTTTCCAGATCTTATCGCCCAGTTTGTAATAAAAGAATTTCAGCGCCTGCATGGATTCCTGCGGCGTATACGGGAAAGACGACAACGCAGCAGTAGGAGCAATTACACCCACATCATTGGTGGGTGAACTGGCCGTATAGCCGTTGGGGATATCACTGGCGGTAAGCCCCCAGCAACTGGCGCCGTAGCCATAATTCTTTTCCGGGTTGGCAACGCAATAGGCGTAGTTAATGCGGGTATGATTCACCACCTGTTCTTCATAATCCGCATAAGTATCTTTCAATCCTTTGGGATTGATGCCCAGGAACGAGTAATGCGAGAAAAACAGCGGGCCGCCCATAGCAGGACCCAGCGGCAGTTTGATATTATAGTAAAGATTGTTGTTGCGCATGGCGCCGTTATTTGCCCAGCCGCTGTCGTAAGTAGCTTTTGGTACCGGCGTTTTTGCGGAGGCAGCGAGAATATAGGTAATAAGACATTCGTTCCATCCTTTTACCGGCAGGTTCATGTCCCATTTATACTCGTTGCTCCAGTGCCAGTACAGCGCGTTTGCATTATCTTTCCGGAACCAGTTCCATTCTACTGCATTACAAACAGCATTGATATCATTTCGTAGCTGCGTTTCCGTTACATCGGCATTTTTAAAGTATTGGCGTGCGGTTAAAAGTCCCTGGATGAGATAGGATGTTTCCACCAGGTCGGCGCCATTATCCTTTGTGCTGAAAGGAATAGCTGCGCCGGTGCTGCCGTTGAGCCAATGCGGGAAAGCGCCGTGAAAGCGTGCTGCCTTTGTGCCCAGGAAAGTGGTTATTTTCTGTATGCGTGCCAGTCCTTCGCTGCGGGTAATAAAGCCGCGTTCTATCCCGGTGATGATGGCCATGATACCGAAGCCGGAGCCGCCGGAGGTAACGGTTTCACCGCTGGTGTTTCTTTCGCGTGCGAGGCCGCTAACCGGGTGACCGAAGTCCCAGAAGTATTTGAATGTTTGTTGCTGCACCAGTGTGAGCAGGGCATCATCAGAGATGCGTGGAAACTTATCAGTGGTATCGATAGCGGTTACCAGCGACAATGAAACGGCCGATTGGAGCTTCGCATTTTTTACCGACAATAAACTTGTGCCTACACTAACCGTATAGGCGGTGAGGTTAGACAATGGCGCTACCGGTTTCAGCACAAGGGTACTGTCGCCATGCTCCCACGCTACATTGTAAGGCACGTTGCCACCGCTTTTACTGGTGAAAGAACAGGCGGCGGCCACAGCACTGCGCAATACGGCGTCTGAAAAAGAAATCCTGATGGCGGGTTGTGTACCGGTACCATAATAGGAAAACCCCGCAGACACGCTATCCACGCTCAGGGCCTGAAAGCTGAAGGAGGGCGGCGTAACGGGCGGAGGCGACGTATTGTCGCCCCCGCCCTTACTGCAACCTGCTGTTATTATCAATAATAAACAAGCTATCCATTTCATAAAAAAACTATTTACCCCGCCCTTCCAGTTTAACGAGGGCGCTGACATCCGCTTCTTCCAATGCTTTATTATAGATCCTTACTTCATCGAGACCGCCGGTGAGGTAGCTGGCCCAGTCCTGTGCGGTGGCTTCAGAAGTGAGACTGGGAACGGTCTGGAACTGTGAAGTACCAAATACCATTTTGCCGGGATTGAGGAACTGGATCGGGCCTGCCCCGCTCATCACGTGTGTGGCGATCCTTATTCCATTTACATATACCTTAAAAGAATCCACACCGTTATATGACAGGGCGAGGTTGGTCCACCTGTCCCATACATTCTGCACATCATAGTTGCCAAGCCATGCTTCGCCCTGCGCACTGGCTACGTGCATTTTCAGCACCGCCTTCGTATCGGTACTGCCATTTTCAAAAAAGATATCGATGTTGCCCCAAAAGCTTTTGGTATTGCTGAGGCTCAGCAGTCCTACAATACCTTTGGTATTCTGCGGGTTGTTTACCCATAGCGTGATCGTAAATGCTTTGAGGCCGGTGATAGCAGTTCCCGGTGTGAACAGCGCGTATGCTTTTTCTGCGCCTTTAAGGGCGCGGCCTTTGATGCCTGTTGTGAAAGAGGTACCGTTGTTGTCGCAGTTTGTTTTAGAGACGCTGTCGGTGAGGTTGTCATTAAATCCCCAGTAGGCCACCAGGTTGCCCGGCGCAATTTCAGAGGCACTGGTATAACCACCGATAGACAATGCCGGTTTATAGCTGTCGGCATCAAACTTTTTATAGCAGGACGACGTGAACAGCGTGATGGCTGCCAGCAGTGCGTATGATTGATATCTGAAGTTCATAATAGTTTTATTAGAGATTAGTAACCCGGATTTTGTGTCAGTGTTCCTGCGCTGATATCAATTTCATTCTGCGGAACAGGCCATAGCTCATTTTTCCCGGCCACGAAGCCTTTGGCGCTAAACAGGGCAGCGCCTCTTCCCTGGCGGATCACATCGAAGTAGCGATCGTTTTCCATTGCCAGTTCTACTCTTCTCTCATGCCAGATTGCATTGCGCAATGCTACTTTATCGGTAGTGGTTACATCCGGGAGAATGACGGTATTGCCGCCGCGGGCACGGGCCCTTACTGCGTTCAGCGAGCTGAGTGCCAGGGCGGTATTGCCCTGCTCATTAGCTGCTTCTGCATTCATCAGCAGCACTTCCGCGTAGCGGATTGCACGAAAGTTCTGATCGGCGCCTTCATTGTAGCCGGTTACAAACAAACGGAAAGGCACATACGCTTTCTGGTTGAACATTGGGTTATCGCCGGTAGGTGGAATGAGATCCCCCTGCGGTGTGGTTTCCCCTCTGAAAATGATGGTGGCATCTCTCCGCGGATCACCGGGTTCATACTCGCTTACGAGGCTTTGCGTAGGTACGTTGAAGCCCCATCCGCCGCCTACAACACCTTTTACGCCCTGTATTTGTGAGTACTGGGAGTTAGAGGCGTCTTTACTGTTCAGGATCAGCTGACACTGGATTTCAAAAACGGATTCTTTCGAATTTTCATTGGCGATGCGGAACAGTTGCTCATAGTTGGGATACAGGGTATAACCCAGTCCCATTACCTGGTTGGTATAGTTGAGCACATCCGGCCATTTTTTGAGATATAAAGCCACCTTTGCATGCAGGGCGAGTGCAGCGCCTTTAGTGGCACGTCCTGCATCGGAGGCGGGATATGCCGGCGGCAGCACAGCTGCAGCTTCCGTGAGGTCTTTTTCAATAGCCGCCCATACTTCTGCCTTTGGCGTTCTTGGTAAATTATACTCGCTGGCGTCAACGGGTATTTTCAGACGCAGGGGCACATCGCCAAAGGCGCGTACCAGCCGGAAATACGCATATGCACGTACGAATTTTGCTTCCGCGAGGTAGCGATTTTTCAGGGCATCGTCCATACTGATGGCAGGAATATTATCCAGTACCTGGTTACAGAAATTAATTTCCTGGTATTGCCCTTTCCAGAAATCAAGGATCTGGCCTTCTGTGGCGGTTACTGAAAAATCGTCGTACTTAGTGAGGAAGCTGGCATCGGATGCGTTACTTCCCTTTTCCGCGTCATCGGAACCCAGGCTTTCTATCGCTATCGCGGCAAATCCTAACTGTTTCCATTCCCGGAGGTTAGCATAAATGGCATTTACCGCTTTGGTGGCATCTGCTTCATTTTTCCAGAACTGCTCACTGGGTTGTTGTCCCTGTGGCGGCACATCCAGAAATGATTTTCCGCAACCTGCGATAGCCAGTACTACCGGTAATATAACACCACCGGCTAAACGTTGTATATTAAGTTGAATATTTCGTTTCATAACAAGTCTGCTTTATTATCAGAAAGTAACATTTACACCAAAATTGTAGGTTGCGTAGAGTGGGTATACGTTGTTGTCGATACCGGCTTCCCTGGGCTTACCGCCAATTTCCGGTGTGAATCCCCGGTATTGGAAGAAGTTGAACGCATTCTGTGCGTTTGCAAATACGCGCAGGTTTTTCATTCCCCATTTTTCCGTCATAGTAGCGGGGAAGTTATATCCCAGCTGGATGTTCCTGATCCTGAAGTAGCTGCCGTTTTCCACGAAGAAAGAATTGGGCAGGTAGTTATCGCGGCCGCCGATGAAAGCAGAAGGATAGGTATTGGAAGTACCTTGTCCATGCCAGCGTTTATCATAAAAATCTTTTGTGAAATTTTCATTACCAAAGCGCGCACCGAGGTTTACATTGTAAACATCTACACCTGCAACGCCCTGGAAATCGAGGGCAAGATCAAATTGTTTCCAGGTGAAGGAGGTGTTAATACCATAGCTGAAGCGAGGATTAGGGTTACCCAGCGGCACGCGGTCGTTCGCATCAATAACGCCATCGGGTACGCCTTTAGGTCCGCTTACATCCCTGTATTTAAAGTCCCCTGCTCTTGCTTTCGGTTGTGCGGAGTTCAATGCTTCCGCATCTGTCTGGAAAATTCCATCTACCATATAACCTATAAACTCACCTATGGGCCTGTCGAGCATAGTACGGGTGCTCAGTGCGCCACTGGTGAGCCCGCCGCCGCCGCCATAAATAGGATTTTTACCGGATACCACGCTTAATACTTTGTTTTCATTATAGCCGAGGTTACCTCCAACGGAGTAGGTAAAGTCTTTCTTTATCTGGCTTTTCCAGCTTACTGCAAATTCAAAACCGCGGTTCTGAAGATCGGCCTGGTTAGCGATGATAGTACCTGAATTGGTACCCACAGAACCTGGAATGTTTACATCAAAAATGGCGCGTACTGTTTTCCGGTTATAGTAACCTGCTTCCAGGTACAAGCGGTTATTAAGCATACTGGCTTCCAATCCAACATCCGTACCTACGCCTTTTTCCCAATAGGTAGTAGGCGGCACTACGGAGTTGATGCTCGCGCCGGTGTATACATTACCACCAAAAACTGCAGTGAGATAAGGATCCTGGGCTACTCTCAATACGGAGATATTGGAAGTAACAGAGGCATTGCCTATCTGGCCCCAGCTGCCACGCAGTTTCAGGTTATCGAAGAAGTGCTGTTGCTTCATAAAGCTTTCCTCGCTGATAATCCAGCCCACCCCTAAAGAAGGGAAATAACCCCAACGTTGATCGCCGTAGAACCGGGAGGCGCCGTCGGCACGCAGTGAAGCATTGAGGAGGTACCTGTTTTTAAAGGAATAGTTAATCCTTCCGAAGTAAGAAGATACCGTGTAGATGTCTCCTTCATCTGTTATTTGCCTGCCATCAGTGCTGCCCAGTTTCAGGTACATATCTCCCTCACTGTTATTCGGCACATTTGGTGCGCTGGCAGTGAGCTTATAAGTTTGATAGCGTTGCGCACCCTGGCCCAGCAGTACTCTCAGGTCGTGGTCTTTAAATTTATTCTGATAGGTCAGTGTATTTTCCACGATCCAGTTGCGGGTATCAGTATTTTCACGGGTGAGTTTACTGTTGTTGGCGCGTTGCGCAATGGTAGCCACAAACACGGGCACATAATTGCGCATCAGGTTTTCGCCATATTCGCCGCCGATGCTTGTATGAAAAGTAAAGTGTTTGGCAAACCGCAGGTCGGCATATAAACTACCTGTAACGGTTTGTTTTTTAGTGAACTGGTTGAAAAAGTCGAGGGTTGCCTGTGGGTTGAAGTTCGCGCCTTCACCGAGGTTATAATCGTTCGGATCTCCGTAAGCACCATCGGCGTAATGTACCGGCACCACCGGACCTGCACTGTACAACTGGCGCCAGATAAAGTCGGGAACGTCATTTGATTTATTGGCAGACGCAGTAATAGTATAACCAATCTTCAGGGGTTCAAATACCTGGAAGTCGTTTTGTAACCGGGCAGTGTAGCGGGTAAAGTCGTTTGTATTTACCAAACCTTGCTGGTGCAGATAACCTATGGAGAAATTATAGGTAGATTTTTCTGACCCGCCGCTTACGGACAACTGGTGATTGGTTACCATTGCATTCCGCAGGGTTTGATGGTACCAGTCGGTGCCTCTTCCAAACTGGGAAGGATCATCGAACAACGGGGCTTTATCATTACGTTCCTGCAGTTCATTTACCAGGGTGGCATACTGGCTGGCATCCGCCATTTTCACCTCGTTGGTTACTTTCTGATAGCCCACATAGCCGTTATAATTCACGACTGGTTTTCCGGATTTTCCTTTTTTAGTGGTGACGAGCACCACGCCGTTTGCTGCGCGTATCCCGTAAATAGCTTCGCTGGAAGCATCTTTCAGGATACTCATATTTTCGATATCGGCAGGGTTGAGGAAGTTGATATCATCATACCACACACCGTCTACCACATATAATGGGTTGGCGCTGCCATAGATGGTACCTGTACCACGGATCTTGATTTCCGGTGCTGCGCCGGGTTTACCCATATTGGTAATGGTTACGCCGGGCACTTTTCCCTGGAGGGCGCTTACTGCGTTATTGATAGGCTGTTTATTGATTTCTTCTCCTTTGATCTGGCTGATAGCGCCGGTAACATCTACCTTGCGTTGCACACCATAACCCACTACTACCACCTGTTCCACCATACTCACCGATTCTGCCAGGGTTACGTTGATCACAGAGCGGCTGTTGACCGGTATTTCCTGGCTGGTGAAGCCGATAAAAGACACCAGGAGCGTAGCGTTTTCCGGCACCGTAAGCGTATATGTGCCATCCGGCCCTGTAACGGTTCCGCGGGAGGTTCCCTTGATGCTGATAGTAGCGCCGGGCACCGGTGTATTGCCATCTTTACTGGTTACTTTACCGGTAATTTTGATATCCTGCAACTCCCCTGTGTTAGCCATGATGACCACCAGGTTGTTCTCTATCACTTTATATTTCAGGCCGGTATCGTTGAGTATTTCGCTCATGAGATCAGCCAGACGTGTGTTGGTCACATCCACATCCACTTTCTTCCTGATATCCTTCAATGCGTTGTTATAGAGGAACCGGTATTCGCCTTGTTTCTCAATACTACTGAGTACCTTGGCGATCTCCGTTTCTTTGAGCCGGAGGGTTATCGTTCCCTGCCCCTTCGCATTGGCAGATACCTGGAGCACACCTGCCAGCAGCAGTACGGCGGTCCAATTCATAATTAATAAGACTTTTTTGAAGGCATGGGAAGGTCGCTTCGCAGTTGTTAGCGATTTTTTCATACTTTTAGATCTAGAGGTAATAAAATGGAAGCCAGCTGTTTTTCACGATTGGCGAAGCTTCCTGTTATGCTTCAGGGGGAAATGTTGGCGCATTTCCCTTTTTAGTTACCAGCAGCTCAAGACGAATTAAATCTGTTTCCTTTTTTCATAACGGAAATATTACTGGTTAATAATAATTTCAGTACCGTGGATGGTATAATTAAATGCGGCAGTCATTTGTAATGCCTGCAACGCCTGTTGAATATTTTCCTGTGCAAATACGCCGGTGAACCGCAGCTCTTCTTTCTTTTTATCTGCAAACTGAATAGTTACCCCATACCAGCGTTCCATGCGGGCGGCCAGCGATGCAAATGACTCATCACGGAATACGAGTTTATTTTCCATCCAGGAAGTTTCTACAATGGCATCTTCTTTTTCAGCATAGTAAGTAAGATGTTTTACCGCCATCACCGGATCATTGGTTTTTACCGTGTGTAAAGAGTCATCTGATACCAGGATTTTCTCTGTGGGTTTCAGGATGATCCGTTCACCGGGGCGGCTGGCGAGGGAAGCTTCAATGCTGCCCTGCAGCAGTGTGGCTTCTGTCATTTTATCTCCCGGATAAGCCTTCAGGTTAAACCGGGTACCCAATACTCTCACATCCATGCGGGCAGTATGGATAATAAAAGGATAATCTGCGTTTTTAGCGATATCAAAAAAAGCTTCGCCGCTAAGGTTTACTTCGCGGTTGCTGTTGCCAAAATCTTTGCTGTAGGTAAGTTTACTGCCGGCGTTGAGCCATACATGTGAGCCATCGGGCAATTGTATAGAAGTGCGGGAACCGTTGCGGGTGGATACTTCGCTGATGGCCGGTGCATGTACCGCTTTTCCCGCAGGCCACCACCAGGTGGCTGCTGCAATGAGGATGCCGGCAACTGCAGCGGCAGCCAGGTAACGCAGCCATGGACTTCTTGTCCGGGTTTCCAGCTGGAAAATGGCAGACTGTTGTTCTTCTGCAGATAAACCAATAGCTATCCCCTTCTCCTGCATACGGCCAATAAGACGGGTATGCGCGTCCTCTCCTTCTGCCCTGTCGGCCGGATCAGGCGTGGTTTTCCAGATATCTGTAATGGCTTCCACGGGAAAGTGAAGATCAGGGTAGGCACGCAATAAACCTTCCAGCTCCTGCAGTTCTTCTGCAGATGCTTCTCCGGCCAGTTTTCTGCCAATCAATTCCCATACGCGCTTATTATTCATAACGTTTCGATAGCTACTCTGTATATAGGTACCATTTGAAATCAATATCTACTAAAGGAAACAAAAATATTTTCCGGGCGGGGTATCAGCGGGAGGATTTCTTCAACTGCACATTCAATACCCTGGCTATTTTAGCGAGGGCAACGGCCAGCTGGTTATCAATGGTTTTAACGGATACATTCAGGATTTCTGCTATCTCTTTATATTTCAGGCCATCTTCACGGATCAGCTTAAAAATGATCTTGCAACGGGGCGGCAGTCCTTCGATGGCGGCCTCAATGCGCGAGAGCATCTCTGCCGTCAGCAGCATTTGCTCCGGGTTCTGGTGCGGGCTTGCCAGCTCTACAGATAATTCATCAATGGTAATCGCAGACTGCTTCCTTTGTTTGAGCAGGTATTTCAGCGAGGTGTTTTTTACGCTTACATAAAGGTATACCTGCAGGTTATTCACATTTTCCAGCTGCTGGCGGCGCTCCCACAGGCTGATGAACACATCGGATACTACTTCTTCGGCTGTTTCGGCAGACTTCACAAAAGAGGTGGCAAACTTCAGCAGCGGCTTATAGAAGCGCAGGAACAGTTCCCTATACGCCACTTCGTCGTCGTATGAGCTGATACGACGCTGCCATTCCTTTATTTCGTTTGCGTGGAACATAAAGTGAAAGTGATTAGCTGCTTCTATGGACAAAGTAAAGAAAAAAAACAATGCGGCGCGGGGCAAATGGGGGCATAAAAAGGTTTTTGCGTTTATGCAAGTAGACAATAAGGAACTGATTTTTAAATTTACGAGGGCTGATACCGGGAACTGTTGAAAAAGTTTTACCAGAAAGAAATAGGGTTTTACTATATTTAAGTACTTGTTTTCCTATTTTTTGCTAGCTGATTTTTTTTAGATATGCGTCCCTATAAATTGTCTTCTTTCCTGATACATTTCAAAGAAAGGAAACCAGCTATAGAAAGTTGAATAAGAAAATAATTCCTTTTACTGTTAAATCATCATGAAAGCAATAGGATTTACTATTCTCATTGTTATTTTCTCATCCTCCAGCTGTGCTTCACAGAACTTTATAGCCAATCAAAAAAAACAAAACAAAATTGTGAAGAAAACAAAGCGGGCCGACTCTTCTCCATCACCGATATTGACCTAGGTCAATATCGGTAATTGGCTGAGCTCTGCTTTATTTCAATACCACCAAATCAAAAGGCGCCTTCCGGTCAGAAGACGCCCTCATAAAACTTTTATTCTTTATTCAGACTTTATGTATATCGCCTTCAATCTTCTATCGTGCAATAATCGCAGCAATCACACTGCTTTGTGCGAGTGTATTTTCAACGAAGAACATTGAATGTAAAGGTGTTGTGGACCTAAAATCTGTAACAACAATATCGCAGAAATTTCGCCCTTCGTTAATTGGCACTTTTATGTCTGAGCGAATAAGATCATTAATTCTAAAGTGCTCGATACTCTCTTTGAGCTTAATCCATTTCCCTCTATTGTAGTCATAAACTATAATTTTAGTTTCATTCTCATGATAATAGATTAGATAGTTCATTAGGCTTATCCTTTCTCCACTCTTCTTCACTTCAATAACCGCCCAGTCCTTATCCTTCCAATCAAAATCAGGGCTGATCTGTTCTAAAAAAAGCCACCTTAAAGATTCGTTATTAATACTGCCAGGCTTAATTTTCCAAATATCAGACATTGCATCAAGCTTACTTTGATATAAATTCCTCTCTTGGTCATTATTAGCTGATCTTGTTGTCATATCCAAAGCTGCAAGACTGGTCTTATTCCAATGATAAAATAAGTTATAAATATTTGGCTCTTGCATATTGTTAAAGACCCCTAATATAAATAAGTAAAAATTGAATAAAATAATCATAATAGTGATTTTTTTCTAATCGGACTTAATTTCAGATCAAACTTATACTCCAATGGCTTGAGCTTCGGAGGAATTGGATAAAATGGCTGCATCCTTGGTTTAGCGCCCTGCTCTCCCCGAATCCTTGAGTCCTTTTGCCTGGTTTTTACTTCTTCTCTAGACATAGGTAAATTTATTGGCAAATTAGCATTATCAGGATCAATTATCTTAGGCATTTCCGACGGATCATGTTGTCCATTTTTATTATTCTCGGCATGTATCAACTCATGAGCGAGTCCCACCTGAGGAGGTCTACCCGTTGTTCCATCTTCATTAAGTATTCTCCCTCCATTGTCTTCCGGGTTAAAACGCACTATAGATCCAGACCCTACTTTAGGATCTACAGCACCTTTAGAATCCGTCGGGTCTGTTTCATTTGATTCATCACCTTTCCCTTCAGAAATAGTCGTAATATGTTTGGATGCAATTAGCCCACTAACTAAGGCAGTTCCTTCTGGTTTTGTGCCATCACCAGCATTTGTTTCTTCTACTTTTCCATCTTCCCTCATTACCAAAGTTGCACTTGTCAGCTTTTGTAGGCTAGCTAGCGCCTTGTCCTTAAAATCCTTATCTCCTTTCAAAATGATATCTTCGGGTCCCATTCCATCCGGATCAATAAACCTTATCGGATTATCAAAAGCATAATTATATGGTGAGTGTCGACGCATCTTATCTGCTAAAGGATCTAACACGTGCCATCTTCCTATCTGTATATCATACATCCTTGCTCCATAATCATATAACTCCAACCCGAAGCCATCTCCAAACTCCCTACTCTGCAACTCCATCCCGTTATATTTCATTCGATTTTCCGGATAATTCACTCCTTTCAACGCATTGGAACTAATCCCCGCCATCGTCAACCCAAACGGATAATAATAGCGTCTCCTCCAATACCGGTCTCAAAGAACTCCTACCGCCTAAAAATAACGGATTTTATTTTTTCATATGAAAGAAAAAAATCTGATCGGTCATAAAACGCGGTCACCGTCCGGGGATGGATAATGTGTTACTGCTGCTGGTTTTATATTCTCATGTTGATCATAGATTTATCGTTCAGCCTATATTCTGCTGTCCCCCACATCATCCATCCCCGGACGGAAGCGCGATTGTACAAAAGCTGATCAGGGTACTACTGCTGATGTTCACGCAGCTTATTCTTCCGCCGCCGGGCCAGCGGTATAACGCTGATGGCTATATTCTGTCGCCCTAACAAAACGGTCTTCCGCCCCACACCGCCATTCCCCCCTGGCCGCTGCGGCGGCAGCCAGAGCGCAGGCCCTGAAGCGCAGCGGAAGGGCCTAGCGAGGGCGAGCCGCAGCAGGCCGCGCCTTCGTCCTTTATCTCGCCGGGAGCGCCAGCGGACGGCAAAATCAAAAATGGAAGGCCAGGGGGGATAGCGGGGGGCGGACAAAAATGGACAGCGAAGGGATGGCGGGCATTAAGGCAACCACGATTAAAAACAGCCCTTAGCCAGACCGGGAGCTGGACGAACGGAGGGCGAGGGAGCGCAAAAAGCGTGACAGGCCACAGCGCAGCCCCTGGAGCGCAGCGCAAGGGGCAAGCGTAGGACTGGCGCGCCTTTTTGCCGACTAAGCCCGCAGTGAGACCGCTTTTCCTTCAACATAAAGGCTTTATAATAACGGGTAGGGATATATCATTTTAGATAGAACCCGCACTATTTCAACGGATGGTACCGTTGCAAGGCATTTTGAAGATCATCCATGTTGCTGAGTTTATAACGCTGCGTACTACTCACATACCGGTGACCAGCCATATACTGCACCTGTCGCAGGTTGTATTGTTTTAACCAATTTGTTATTACACTGCTCCTGATCTGCTTTGCATCGATCACTTTAGCATTAAGCTGCCGTAACTGCCGCATCATACCACCCACCTGATTTACGATGTTATTAGCACTCGCTTTGCGTTTCTTATTTTCCTGTAGCAACGGACCGGTTTTAAACTTATTAGCTTTTATATAGGCTTGTAGTTCCAGCACCTGCGTAGCTTCCAGCCTTAGCCACCTTTCATTACTATGACTGCTGCCACTAATAAAAACCTTACCTTCCTTTAGGTAAATATCCGTTACATATAGCCGTTTCAGTTCCTCCACCGTTACTCCCTGATGGATTATCAGACCTAACATAATTTTCTTTGAGGCATCTACCAGTAATTGCAACCTGTAACATTCATATAGATGGATCATTTCATCATGGCTTAACAGGCTATTAGGCAACCGCCGGATAATGCCTTTCATAAACAAGCCTGTAGCGGGGTTATCGGTACGTTTACTTTCCGCCACCAGGTAATTAAAGTAATGTCGCACCGGGCATAAGATAGCATTTATCAGGGCTTTACTTTTATTCATGGATTGCAGATGACGGATAAAATCCAGCAGTTCCGTATAACTGATAACATCAGCTGATAACTGCTCCTGTTGTAACCACTCTGTAAGGTAGGCCAGGTACTTGTTGTAAGTGCTGATGGTAGAGCCACTGTGCCCCTTCTGCTTTAGATAATCAGTGAACATCATAGCATATCATTTACAAGGTGAGTATAAATCTGTGTGCTGTCTAATACCTCATGTCCTAAAAAATCCTGTATCTGTTCAAGGCTCATACCTGATTGTAACAAGTGGGTGGCTATGCTGTGCCGCAGCGTATGTGTGCCTATATTTTTGATTAATCCGGCCTTTTTAGCCAGTCCCTTAATACGTACATATAAACTCTGCTTCGTGAGCCCTCTGCCCTTATTTGCGCCTATAAACAGCATTTGTGAAGATGTTTGCAACAACTGAGGGCGGCCATGTTCTATGTATAACCGCAACTGTTCGTAACTGCCACCAGCCATAGGTACATACCTTTCCTTGTACCCCTTACCTTTACGTACATACAATAACCGACGATCTGTAACAACATCGCCTACCTCAAGACCGGCTCCCTCATTCAGTCGCAGCCCACAACCATAGAACACCGCCAGTATAGCTTGGTCACGCAGACCTAACACACTATCATCTGTAGCCTCATATAGTTGCTGGATTTCCTGCACGGTTAACCATACAGGTTTATTTCTGCTATCCTCCAACCATTCCAGATTAAAGCCTATCCCGCTTTTACTGGTTTCACGCAGGTAACGGCTAAACAGTTGTAAAGCCTGCACGTACTTATTAATATGTCCTGCACTATATCCACGGCCAGTACGGATACCGGTTTGCATTTTCAGGTGATCTATATAGCTGGTGGCATCGGCTGCCATTAGCTGCTGCAGCCCCATCTTACCGCGCTGCTCCTGATAATACAGGAACCCACCTACATAACGCGGCAGGTTATATACGCTACACTCCGCATAATTAACCGTTTCAAGCCACTGCTTAAAGCCTGCACATAGTAATACATGCTCATTACTGTGCAGTACGTACACTGTTTCCATAAACAATAAATTTTAATAATAAGGGAGGGACTAACGGGGTAAAAGAGAAGATAAAAATTACTACTATAGTCTTTTTCACTGTCGTAGTTGTCGCAGTGGACTAAAACCTTTACTGTGGCACCTCTTACTACGACAGTAACTCACTGTCGTAGTACTGTCGCAGTAGACGTAGTAGATTTTAACCCGGAGAGTATTACTTGTAATTGATCATCTATAAGGCGGGTAAGCTCCTTATATTCATTGCCATCTAAGATAACATATTCAAAACCCTGACGGTGTTTATAACCGCTTACTTGACGGATATAACCGTATTGATGTAACTCCCTGATGTAACGCTGTACGGTACGGGGTTGTAACCGGAACTGCTTTCTTACCTGCTGGGGAGTAAAACTATCCTCCCCTTTATTATGAAGATAATCTTTTAGCTGCTCTAAAAAGATTCTTGTAGCCTTTGCCAGTTCATCACCCTTACTAAACATCACCTCCTTTAACAACTCGAACGCTGACGCAATATCATCCGGCGTAGTTTCAATATAGGGCTGCCCGTTACTATCCCGCTTTACTTCCCGCTGATACTGATGATAAAAGGTAATCGTTTCTATAAACGATAATAACAGCGTCATAGTTCTGCGTGGCTTAAAAATTTGCTCCGGTAGCTGGATACAACCTGCATAAGGATTCACCACCCGTACCGGTTGCAGCACCTGCTGTACATTCTTAAAAAGCTGTTTAATAGCCTGTTCCTGGCTGTAGTTAACGGCTCCCGCACTCTGGCGGGTCTGGTATTCCATTATACGGCGGTCCTGTTCCTTACTAGCATCCACATATAACAGCAGGCAACGGTTGGCATTATCTTCGTATAGCTTTTCCCGCGTCGTACAACCACTCACACTTACCGGGCCGTCTACCGTAACAGTAACCGTTTTCAGGTTGCCTTTATTGTCTTTTAGTGTAACCGTTTTAGTGATACGCTTTTTACTTTGCAGCTCCCGCAAGGGATACAGGGAGGTTTCCGCCCCGTCCAGATCCTCGATCAGCAGCAGCTTATGTTTTAACTCGTCCTGCTTAAAGTAGTAAAACGCATTTTCCGTGATTTGGGTAATCTCTATTTTCTCTCCTGCAGGGATCAGGTCTGATACCCGTTCCTGCAGATAGGTTTTACCGCTGCCACTGCTGCCCAAAAACATAATATGCAGCGGGGTATGTTGTTTGCGGCTGCTGTACACCAGGTAAGCAATCATACGGTTTACTTCTTCCCCTACAAGGCCCGACCTGCCTATATCTTCACCAGTGCGTTTTAACAGATCAGGCGCTTTCAGGTAATTAATAGCTGCTTCACGCTGTGCGGGTGACAACTCCGGTTTAGCTGCTGGCTTAGGTTGCATACTTTCCATACGCTGTACCCGGTAACCTTCAAGCCCATTTGTAAGCTGCGCAATAACGGCCGTAACTACCTGCTGGCTCATGTCATAGGACACTGATACCTGGCTGATTAACCCTTGTGTATGGCTATGGTTATAAAGGTCCAGATGATGGCGTAACGGCAATAACTGTTTTTGCTTATGCTCTATTTTCAGCGTCACCCGCAACCGGTCTAAACCGGTTATTTTAATACCACCTAAAACAGTAATAAGCAATACACCACCATCATAAATTAACAACTCCGGATTAACTGTATTTAGTCTGGTATCACCCTCTACCAATACAGGTGTAGTAAGACTTTCAGCAGGTACGGTTTCTGGTACAGTATAAAAAGACACGGGCTGCCTGCCTTCGATCAGTTCTACCAGGACACGGCTATCATCATGGGATTGCAGCACGCTGTTTATATCCTCACCATCCGGAAGGTTTACTGTAGTGATCTTTACACGGGGAAGCAACTGCAATAACGTGTTACTGTGTTTTATAGTAGCTACTTTTCCTGCATCATCACCATCCAGCATAAAGATAATCTCCTGTAAACCGGTGCTGGCAATGATGGCCTGCTGATGTTCCGTAGTAAGACCATTAGTGCCATACAAGGCTAATACTTCATACGCTGTACTGATTTCCGCTTGCTGTAACAGACTGGCAGCATCTATTACACTTTCTGTAAGTATTAACCTTGTGGCAGCGGGTGTAGGGTAACAGGGATATAGGCCAGACCGTCCGGTTAAATAAAAATGCCGCTGATCTTCATTATTATTGATGCTACGACCATATAGGCATACTATCTTATTTTCATGATTACGTAAAGGGAAGATTATGCACTCCTTTGCCCATACGCTGTAACCATGTACTGCATTAGCTTTCAGCAGCCCATACTTTACCATGCTATTAACCAGGTGGTGGTTTTTACTTTCAATATGTAATCCGCCACTGTTATAACCCATATCATGCAGCCCGTAATCTATACTACGACATTGCAGGTACTGGGTGGCTTTTTTACTGGCGGGTAATGCTTTTTTAAAAGAACTGAACACCTTTGCCATTAACGCTTCCCGCTCTAACAGATCCGCTTCATTACTTAATGATGACGGGATTTCAGATACTCGCATTAGAGGTGCTACATTACCTGCACCCAACAAGGACTTAGCTTTCATAATAGCTTCATGTGTGCTACACTTTTCTATCAGCTGTATAAACCTGATTACATCACCGGTACCTGCATTACAGTTACTACTAAAGCAATGATAGGTGTCTGTTTTAGGGTAAAGCTGTAATGAAGGTGTTTTATCAGGATGGAACGGACACAATACCCGATGATGCTTATCAGGCTGTAAACCATAGTGGATAAGCACCTGACCGATAGACAACTGCTGCTTAATGTCCTTGATTTCCATGACCAGGCTTTCTTTTTATTATCAGTGTTTCTTCTCCCACTGTAATCTCCACCTGATCCCCCACATTAAAACCTGCTTTCTCTAACCATAGCCCACTGACATTGAGCCACGCAACATAGCGCCCGCCCGGATTGTAGCAATCTTTTAATTCCTGATATTTGCCATGCAGCTTTACTAGTCGGATTTGTTTTGTTGCCATGTGGAAAAATATTTTATAGTACTAATTGGTAACAAAAGTAATGGATTGGTTTCAATTAACCAATACTTATTTATTTTGACTAGCCTAAATAAGTAACTAAATTTGTTAACCCCCTGCATTTACAGGGTATTTAAAGTACCTTTTTATGACTTTTGGCGAACACATTGCTACGCAACGTAAGCAGCTTAAAATATCCCAGGACGAACTGGCTAAAAGAGTGGGAACATCAGCACCCATTATTGGACGCTATGAGCGTGGTGAGATCAAGCCTTCTATTGAGATGGCTAAAAAAATTGCAGATGAACTGGGTGTGACCGTGGACTACCTGATTGGCGGTTCTACCAGCATGGTACTGGACAAAAAATTACTTAAACGAATAGAAGATATTGAGGCCCTACCGGAAGAGGAGAAAGAAAAAATTTATTACTTCATTGATATGGCTATCACCTATAACAAAACTAAAAAAGCATACTCCCGCTAAACAGCGAAGCCGCAGGCATTGCCTGCGGCTTCGCTGTTTAGCGGATCCAGTTACGACAATAACATAAGTCTTTATGTTTCTGCTGTTTTTATCACATTTACCATAATAAGACCAGGCTTTATCCTTAAACAAAAGAACCAAACATTCTCAACTCCTTCAACTTTAGCTGGACGTTCATTATTAAGCTCAATTTGTAATTCCGATTTCCCTTTCTCACCTAAAAACTTCACCTGAGACAAATCCAAACTTTTACCCCACAAAATCATAGCAGCATTTATATTAGATCCATTAACCTGACTAATATATGTCCCGCCTCTAAATTCCATAATAAATGTATATATATCCATACCCTAATTTATTAATTACTTCCCTTAGCTTTTCTACTATGATTTTCTCCTGTATTGTCCATTTTCTTCTTTTCATGATCTACAGTTCTCTTTAATTTATCCAATGAGGCCTTGTCATCCTTTGTCTTGTTGGGCTTGCTTTTTAATGCCTCGTATTCTTTTTTTGCCGCCTCATATCTATCTTTTGCTGATTCTCTAGCTTTTTGATTAGCATGTTGCCCATTCTTACCTCCACCATGTTTTTCAGGTATTGTTATGGATTCCATTTTCTCCAGTTTATCAGCAACTTCCGGAGATACCTGAGGCTTTGATTTTTCATCAATGACTTTTTCTGGGGCTGGCAATGGAACTGCTGTCTCATCTTTAGCCGCAGGGGTCACTTCTTTCCCCTTAGGCTTAGCTCCATCTTTTCCCACTCCCTCTGATAACAAATTAATAGCTGTATTTACCGTAGCATAGGTTCGATAACTAAAAAGTGCAACTTCAATTGCCTCAATTACTATTGGAACAAGTACAATAGGGTTTCTTCCATCTGGGTCACCATATCTAACCGGATTATTAAATGCAAAATGATATGGTGTTAAATCTTCCTGATTATTCTCAATTTCAGGATCTATTTGTAAGAATCTTCCTATTTGAGCATTGTAGGTACGAGCATTAAAATCATACAAATCCAACCCTGATCCATCACTGAACTCCCCTGATTGCAACTCATTTCCGTTATATTTCTTCCTATTTTCCGCATAATTACTCCCCTTCAACGCATTCGAACTAATCCCCGCCATTGTCAACCCAAACGGATAATAATAGCGTCTCCTCCAATACCGGTCTCAAAGAACTCCTACCGCCTAAAAATAACGGATTTTATTTTTTCATATGAAAGAAAAAAATCTGATCGGTCATAAAACGCGGTCACCGTCCGGGGATGGATAATGTGTTACTGCTGCTGGTTTTATATTCTCATGTTGATCATAGATTTATCGTTCAGCCTATATTCTGCTGTCCCCCACATCATCCATCCCCGGACGGAAGCGCGATTGTACAAAAGCTGATCAGGGTACTACTGCTGATGTTCACGCAGCTTATTCTTCCGCCGCCGGGCCAGCGGTATAACGCTGATGGCTATATTCTGTCGCCCTAACAAAACGGTCTTCCGCCCCACACCGCCATTCCCCCCTGGCCGCTGCGGCGGCAGCCAGAGCGCAGGCCCTGAAGCGCAGCGGAAGGGCCTAGCGAGGGCGAGCCGCAGCAGGCCGCGCCTTCGTCCTTTATCTCGCCGGGAGCGCCAGCGGACGGCAAAATCAAAAATGGAAGGCCAGGGGGGATAGCGGGGGGCGGACAAAAATGGACAGCGAAGGGATGGCGGGCATTAAGGCAACCACGATTAAAAACAGCCCTTAGCCAGACCGGGAGCTGGACGAACGGAGGGCGAGGGAGCGCAAAAAGCGTGACAGGCCACAGCGCAGCCCCTGGAGCGCAGCGCAAGGGGCAAGCGTAGGACTGGCGCGCCTTTTTGCCGACTAAGCCCGCAGTGAGACCGCTTTTCCTTCAACATAAAGGCTTTATAATAACGGGTAGGGATATATCATTTTAGATAGAACCCGCACTATTTCAACGGATGGTACCGTTGCAAGGCATTTTGAAGATCATCCATGTTGCTGAGTTTATAACGCTGCGTACTACTCACATACCGGTGACCAGCCATATACTGCACCTGTCGCAGGTTGTATTGTTTTAACCAATTTGTTATTACACTGCTCCTGATCTGCTTTGCATCGATCACTTTAGCATTAAGCTGCCGTAACTGCCGCATCATACCACCCACCTGATTTACGATGTTATTAGCACTCGCTTTGCGTTTCTTATTTTCCTGTAGCAACGGACCGGTTTTAAACTTATTAGCTTTTATATAGGCTTGTAGTTCCAGCACCTGCGTAGCTTCCAGCCTTAGCCACCTTTCATTACTATGACTGCTGCCACTAATAAAAACCTTACCTTCCTTTAGGTAAATATCCGTTACATATAGCCGTTTCAGTTCCTCCACCGTTACTCCCTGATGGATTATCAGACCTAACATAATTTTCTTTGAGGCATCTACCAGTAATTGCAACCTGTAACATTCATATAGATGGATCATTTCATCATGGCTTAACAGGCTATTAGGCAACCGCCGGATAATGCCTTTCATAAACAAGCCTGTAGCGGGGTTATCGGTACGTTTACTTTCCGCCACCAGGTAATTAAAGTAATGTCGCACCGGGCATAAGATAGCATTTATCAGGGCTTTACTTTTATTCATGGATTGCAGATGACGGATAAAATCCAGCAGTTCCGTATAACTGATAACATCAGCTGATAACTGCTCCTGTTGTAACCACTCTGTAAGGTAGGCCAGGTACTTGTTGTAAGTGCTGATGGTAGAGCCACTGTGCCCCTTCTGCTTTAGATAATCAGTGAACATCATAGCATATCATTTACAAGGTGAGTATAAATCTGTGTGCTGTCTAATACCTCATGTCCTAAAAAATCCTGTATCTGTTCAAGGCTCATACCTGATTGTAACAAGTGGGTGGCTATGCTGTGCCGCAGCGTATGTGTGCCTATATTTTTGATTAATCCGGCCTTTTTAGCCAGTCCCTTAATACGTACATATAAACTCTGCTTCGTGAGCCCTCTGCCCTTATTTGCGCCTATAAACAGCATTTGTGAAGATGTTTGCAACAACTGAGGGCGGCCATGTTCTATGTATAACCGCAACTGTTCGTAACTGCCACCAGCCATAGGTACATACCTTTCCTTGTACCCCTTACCTTTACGTACATACAATAACCGACGATCTGTAACAACATCGCCTACCTCAAGACCGGCTCCCTCATTCAGTCGCAGCCCACAACCATAGAACACCGCCAGTATAGCTTGGTCACGCAGACCTAACACACTATCATCTGTAGCCTCATATAGTTGCTGGATTTCCTGCACGGTTAACCATACAGGTTTATTTCTGCTATCCTCCAACCATTCCAGATTAAAGCCTATCCCGCTTTTACTGGTTTCACGCAGGTAACGGCTAAACAGTTGTAAAGCCTGCACGTACTTATTAATATGTCCTGCACTATATCCACGGCCAGTACGGATACCGGTTTGCATTTTCAGGTGATCTATATAGCTGGTGGCATCGGCTGCCATTAGCTGCTGCAGCCCCATCTTACCGCGCTGCTCCTGATAATACAGGAACCCACCTACATAACGCGGCAGGTTATATACGCTACACTCCGCATAATTAACCGTTTCAAGCCACTGCTTAAAGCCTGCACATAGTAATACATGCTCATTACTGTGCAGTACGTACACTGTTTCCATAAACAATAAATTTTAATAATAAGGGAGGGACTAACGGGGTAAAAGAGAAGATAAAAATTACTACTATAGTCTTTTTCACTGTCGTAGTTGTCGCAGTGGACTAAAACCTTTACTGTGGCACCTCTTACTACGACAGTAACTCACTGTCGTAGTACTGTCGCAGTAGACGTAGTAGATTTTAACCCGGAGAGTATTACTTGTAATTGATCATCTATAAGGCGGGTAAGCTCCTTATATTCATTGCCATCTAAGATAACATATTCAAAACCCTGACGGTGTTTATAACCGCTTACTTGACGGATATAACCGTATTGATGTAACTCCCTGATGTAACGCTGTACGGTACGGGGTTGTAACCGGAACTGCTTTCTTACCTGCTGGGGAGTAAAACTATCCTCCCCTTTATTATGAAGATAATCTTTTAGCTGCTCTAAAAAGATTCTTGTAGCCTTTGCCAGTTCATCACCCTTACTAAACATCACCTCCTTTAACAACTCGAACGCTGACGCAATATCATCCGGCGTAGTTTCAATATAGGGCTGCCCGTTACTATCCCGCTTTACTTCCCGCTGATACTGATGATAAAAGGTAATCGTTTCTATAAACGATAATAACAGCGTCATAGTTCTGCGTGGCTTAAAAATTTGCTCCGGTAGCTGGATACAACCTGCATAAGGATTCACCACCCGTACCGGTTGCAGCACCTGCTGTACATTCTTAAAAAGCTGTTTAATAGCCTGTTCCTGGCTGTAGTTAACGGCTCCCGCACTCTGGCGGGTCTGGTATTCCATTATACGGCGGTCCTGTTCCTTACTAGCATCCACATATAACAGCAGGCAACGGTTGGCATTATCTTCGTATAGCTTTTCCCGCGTCGTACAACCACTCACACTTACCGGGCCGTCTACCGTAACAGTAACCGTTTTCAGGTTGCCTTTATTGTCTTTTAGTGTAACCGTTTTAGTGATACGCTTTTTACTTTGCAGCTCCCGCAAGGGATACAGGGAGGTTTCCGCCCCGTCCAGATCCTCGATCAGCAGCAGCTTATGTTTTAACTCGTCCTGCTTAAAGTAGTAAAACGCATTTTCCGTGATTTGGGTAATCTCTATTTTCTCTCCTGCAGGGATCAGGTCTGATACCCGTTCCTGCAGATAGGTTTTACCGCTGCCACTGCTGCCCAAAAACATAATATGCAGCGGGGTATGTTGTTTGCGGCTGCTGTACACCAGGTAAGCAATCATACGGTTTACTTCTTCCCCTACAAGGCCCGACCTGCCTATATCTTCACCAGTGCGTTTTAACAGATCAGGCGCTTTCAGGTAATTAATAGCTGCTTCACGCTGTGCGGGTGACAACTCCGGTTTAGCTGCTGGCTTAGGTTGCATACTTTCCATACGCTGTACCCGGTAACCTTCAAGCCCATTTGTAAGCTGCGCAATAACGGCCGTAACTACCTGCTGGCTCATGTCATAGGACACTGATACCTGGCTGATTAACCCTTGTGTATGGCTATGGTTATAAAGGTCCAGATGATGGCGTAACGGCAATAACTGTTTTTGCTTATGCTCTATTTTCAGCGTCACCCGCAACCGGTCTAAACCGGTTATTTTAATACCACCTAAAACAGTAATAAGCAATACACCACCATCATAAATTAACAACTCCGGATTAACTGTATTTAGTCTGGTATCACCCTCTACCAATACAGGTGTAGTAAGACTTTCAGCAGGTACGGTTTCTGGTACAGTATAAAAAGACACGGGCTGCCTGCCTTCGATCAGTTCTACCAGGACACGGCTATCATCATGGGATTGCAGCACGCTGTTTATATCCTCACCATCCGGAAGGTTTACTGTAGTGATCTTTACACGGGGAAGCAACTGCAATAACGTGTTACTGTGTTTTATAGTAGCTACTTTTCCTGCATCATCACCATCCAGCATAAAGATAATCTCCTGTAAACCGGTGCTGGCAATGATGGCCTGCTGATGTTCCGTAGTAAGACCATTAGTGCCATACAAGGCTAATACTTCATACGCTGTACTGATTTCCGCTTGCTGTAACAGACTGGCAGCATCTATTACACTTTCTGTAAGTATTAACCTTGTGGCAGCGGGTGTAGGGTAACAGGGATATAGGCCAGACCGTCCGGTTAAATAAAAATGCCGCTGATCTTCATTATTATTGATGCTACGACCATATAGGCATACTATCTTATTTTCATGATTACGTAAAGGGAAGATTATGCACTCCTTTGCCCATACGCTGTAACCATGTACTGCATTAGCTTTCAGCAGCCCATACTTTACCATGCTATTAACCAGGTGGTGGTTTTTACTTTCAATATGTAATCCGCCACTGTTATAACCCATATCATGCAGCCCGTAATCTATACTACGACATTGCAGGTACTGGGTGGCTTTTTTACTGGCGGGTAATGCTTTTTTAAAAGAACTGAACACCTTTGCCATTAACGCTTCCCGCTCTAACAGATCCGCTTCATTACTTAATGATGACGGGATTTCAGATACTCGCATTAGAGGTGCTACATTACCTGCACCCAACAAGGACTTAGCTTTCATAATAGCTTCATGTGTGCTACACTTTTCTATCAGCTGTATAAACCTGATTACATCACCGGTACCTGCATTACAGTTACTACTAAAGCAATGATAGGTGTCTGTTTTAGGGTAAAGCTGTAATGAAGGTGTTTTATCAGGATGGAACGGACACAATACCCGATGATGCTTATCAGGCTGTAAACCATAGTGGATAAGCACCTGACCGATAGACAACTGCTGCTTAATGTCCTTGATTTCCATGACCAGGCTTTCTTTTTATTATCAGTGTTTCTTCTCCCACTGTAATCTCCACCTGATCCCCCACATTAAAACCTGCTTTCTCTAACCATAGCCCACTGACATTGAGCCACGCAACATAGCGCCCGCCCGGATTGTAGCAATCTTTTAATTCCTGATATTTGCCATGCAGCTTTACTAGTCGGATTTGTTTTGTTGCCATGTGGAAAAATATTTTATAGTACTAATTGGTAACAAAAGTAATGGATTGGTTTCAATTAACCAATACTTATTTATTTTGACTAGCCTAAATAAGTAACTAAATTTGTTAACCCCCTGCATTTACAGGGTATTTAAAGTACCTTTTTATGACTTTTGGCGAACACATTGCTACGCAACGTAAGCAGCTTAAAATATCCCAGGACGAACTGGCTAAAAGAGTGGGAACATCAGCACCCATTATTGGACGCTATGAGCGTGGTGAGATCAAGCCTTCTATTGAGATGGCTAAAAAAATTGCAGATGAACTGGGTGTGACCGTGGACTACCTGATTGGCGGTTCTACCAGCATGGTACTGGACAAAAAATTACTTAAACGAATAGAAGATATTGAGGCCCTACCGGAAGAGGAGAAAGAAAAAATTTATTACTTCATTGATATGGCTATCACCTATAACAAAACTAAAAAAGCATACTCCCGCTAAACAGCGAAGCCGCAGGCATTGCCTGCGGCTTCGCTGTTTAGCGGATCCAGTTACGACAATAACATAAGTCTTTATGTTTCTGCTGTTTTTATCACATTTACCATAATAAGACCAGGCTTTATCCTTAAACAAAAGAACCAAACATTCTCAACTCCTTCAACTTTAGCTGGACGTTCATTATTAAGCTCAATTTGTAATTCCGATTTCCCTTTCTCACCTAAAAACTTCACCTGAGACAAATCCAAACTTTTACCCCACAAAATCATAGCAGCATTTATATTAGATCCATTAACCTGACTAATATATGTCCCGCCTCTAAATTCCATAATAAATGTATATATATCCATACCCTAATTTATTAATTACTTCCCTTAGCTTTTCTACTATGATTTTCTCCTGTATTGTCCATTTTCTTCTTTTCATGATCTACAGTTCTCTTTAATTTATCCAATGAGGCCTTGTCATCCTTTGTCTTGTTGGGCTTGCTTTTTAATGCCTCGTATTCTTTTTTTGCCGCCTCATATCTATCTTTTGCTGATTCTCTAGCTTTTTGATTAGCATGTTGCCCATTCTTACCTCCACCATGTTTTTCAGGTATTGTTATGGATTCCATTTTCTCCAGTTTATCAGCAACTTCCGGAGATACCTGAGGCTTTGATTTTTCATCAATGACTTTTTCTGGGGCTGGCAATGGAACTGCTGTCTCATCTTTAGCCGCAGGGGTCACTTCTTTCCCCTTAGGCTTAGCTCCATCTTTTCCCACTCCCTCTGATAACAAATTAATAGCTGTATTTACCGTAGCATAGGTTCGATAACTAAAAAGTGCAACTTCAATTGCCTCAATTACTATTGGAACAAGTACAATAGGGTTTCTTCCATCTGGGTCACCATATCTAACCGGATTATTAAATGCAAAATGATATGGTGTTAAATCTTCCTGATTATTCTCAATTTCAGGATCTATTTGTAAGAATCTTCCTATTTGAGCATTGTAGGTACGAGCATTAAAATCATACAAATCCAACCCTGATCCATCACTGAACTCCCCTGATTGCAACTCATTTCCGTTATATTTCTTCCTATTTTCCGCATAATTACTCCCCTTCAACGCATTCGAACTAATCCCCGCCATTGTCAACCCAAACGGATAATAATGTGTCTCCTCCAGCAGTGGTCCTGAATTAACCGCTAAAATCACATTATCAAAGAACACTTCCTGGCTACCCTCATTGCTGGTATATACGTACAGAAAGCCGGATTTATCGATCACCATCTTATCCTGGCTGAGCGTCTGCAACTCATCCGGCTCTGCCTTCATCTGCTTTACCCCACTATTCGCGTCCACTAATTTAAACTGATCATCGAATAGCACAAAATTAAGATAGGCTTTTGGCCTGTCAGTATTTGGTTGGTCGGCGTCTTTTTCTTTCAGCCGCTGGTAATCATTATTATAAAAATTGCTGTTAATTGGTGTCTGCCGGGCTGTGGCACTTATACCATGTGCACCTGCCTCTCCCGATCCTCCATTAAAGGCCTGAACCAGGTCTGCCAATATGTTTTCCGCATTGGTTGTTCCATCCTCCTTCTCCTTAGGGCCACCGGATTTATAAAACGCTTTGGCGCTGAGCTGAATAGTATCCCCTGCCATGACACGTAACACAATGGAGGGGCCTATTTTCTTGCCAACACCGGTAGCGGTGAGTTTTGCGACAGACGCATTCTTTCCGGCGCTTTCATCTACCGGATAGCCGGCAGGCTTATCGGCGCGTGTATTGTCAACATTGCTGAACAACGCTGTTTCAGTGGCAGCAGCCGGCGCTTCCATTGTGGCAGCATACATAGAAAAGTCCGTTTGCTCCGTTAACACCATGCGGGTATTTCCCAGGTGATCCTTTACAAAATAATCATACTTGAACGCCAGTGGTTGTCCAGCCGCAAAAACAGCACGTACCCGTCCTTCCTCATGACCCAAAAACTGCAAGGTGTCATTCTGATACACAAAACCATCTATATAGTCTGTGGTAGTAACTTTGGCCGGAGTAACTGTATTATCGGTAACGATTTTTTTGAGCTTGCTCCCCATAGCATCATACTGGTATTTAATCAATCCCTTTCCGGTAATAGTAATACTCTCAGGCAGGTTCAGGTGATTATAACTGATGACAGTAATATTTTTATTATTGTCTTTTGTCAGGTTACCGTTCGCATCGTAAGTATAATCTGCAGTTTCATTATTGGTAATTTCTTTAAAATCACCCAACTGGGTCTGGGTGTTATTCTTGCGGTCGGTAACAAATGATAATTTATTACTGCCGGTATTGTAACCATACTTCAGGCTATCCAGGGTGAGTATCGTCACCCCATTCATGCCCATCTGATTCATGAACTGGATATTACCATTAGCATCATACGCAAGTCCGCCTACAGAAAAATTCTTCTGGTCGCTTGTCCAACCGGTGCTGCCAGTGTTTTGCTGGGTAAAATCGGCTTTTGTTAAGCGGTTCACTTTGTCATAGCCATATCCATAAGCCCTGGCTGTTCCATCCCCACGGCTTTTCCATTTAGCACCAGCAATATTACCATTGAACTGGGAATTGGTGAACCCATAATCATAACTCAGGTCCTGCCCAAACCAATTAGCAGTGCTTCCTGCGGTTGAAATGAAATCTTTATTGATGCTCTTAAGCCAGCCACGAATATTGTATTCATAATTCAGCGTTTCCAATTGGGTGCTGATTCCTGTAACACCCAAACGCTTTTTCTTTAGCTGTCCTAACTCATCATATTCATTGGCAACAATGGTCCTTTCCGATGCGACATCATCATTTAGCCGTTTCTTTATATTGAGCAGGCGCCCGCCCGCATCATATGCTATCATGGTCAGTACAGAAGTCTGTGACGCTGTTCCACTGCGCTTATTGCGGTGACGTAGATAACTGCTCAGCAGCATACCATTAAAGTCATACAAATTAGTGATGACATCTAGTCCACCACTTATGTTATCCGATATTGACTGGATTAAACGCCCTTTATCGTTATAGTGATTGGTCGTGGTAAGCCATTGATTAGTGCCCAGTACCTTTACTTTGGTTCCTGTAACCAGTCCTTTTATCATCGAGCTGGCCACCGGCGGCAAAGCTTCTGCATATGGATTATTACCCGCTTGTGGTTTGGTGATATCCCCGCTGACATAGCTTTGCTTACCCGTGAAGCTATAATCTTCATAAAAAGCATAGGTCAATGGGGTTAGCGCGCTTACCGGGATATTTGGTAGCGGGTTGGAAACTGTAACACTGGTATTACCATTGGTAGCAGCCGCATTGATCTCAGCTGTTATTTCTGTTCCGGTTCCGGAATCGAAACCATCTTCCAAGGTAATGCTATTGGTAGCCTGGTACAGTAAACTACCATCATGAGCAGCCAACACCAAATCAGCAGTACCAGGAAAAGTATAAGGGATAGATTGTGTATTACTGATGGCGGTATTCATAGTGGCCTGAAGCCCTTCCCTGGTGCTGGCGTTGTTATACAGTGCCGTCATGGTAGGCCGGTTCAGCACATCGTAGAACGTGACAAGCCAATTTATCCCTTTCATGTTGCCATCCCGGGAAAAGGCCAGCCTGTCCCTCACATCATACACCATCTCAGTGGAATCAGCGCCGGGTACTTTCTTGACTATCATACGGCTGCGACCATCATAACGATAAATAAAACAAAGCTCTGCCGCAATGCCAGTACTAATAGTCCAGTTACTGATGATAGCTTCCACCGCTTTCGGAGGAATCACAAAACGCAGATTACCCAATTCATCATAAACATAATAAGTACATAACCAGCCCACATGCCCGGTACCAGGTGTGGCAGCTAACTGTATTTTTTTTAATACAACCCGCCCCTCCTTGTCCTTGTATTCCACAACCTGGCTGCCGGCCTCATCGGTAGTGATGGTCTTGAATAGTTGCCCTGCAGCGTATATACGGCCAGCACCACTGGTAGGAATAATGCCACCCACAGCAAAATCCCAGATACGTACAGAATCTGACAGCGCATTTATCAGGTACTGATTAGCAAGCGGGTGGTTACCACCTCTCTCCACGGTAGCCGCATCATTCTTGGCCCAACTGTTACCCGGAGCGTATGTTTTCATTACACGATTCAGCGGCGAAGCTTCATAGTCAACACGATTATAATACACACTTTCTCCTATCACACCGGGCGCCAGGGTAGCGTTCTGGTAAAAAGCTTTCTGCGCATTAAAAGGGTCTGTTTTGAATTTACCATCGCTGGTATTCCCGCTCTGCTGCACGTAGGGCAAATATTTAAACTGCTCCCGGCCAAAAGCGTCATATACAACAGGGCTCACCAGGTCTTTGCCAGAAACGCTCATACTCTTTGACACAGTTTGTAACGGACGCCCAAGTCCATCAAAATATTGTGTGGTCTGCCGTACCTCTGTTACAGGTCGACTGGGCGACACTACATATGATGTATCAGTAAGCGGCGCAGCTGGCTCCCAGATACGTACATAATTAATAGTGGTATTGGTATAGGCTCCCGGTACCGTAGCCGGGGCACCAGCTGGCCGGGCTGTGACATCCGGCTTATTCTGCTGTGCATGCAGTGTTACAGCAAAACCCAACAACACTATAATGAGATAAAATTTATGCATAATATTACTCAGTTCAATAGGGATAACAACTAATTTTTCTTCTTCATTTCCTTCTTTAACGTCTCCAATTCGGCGCGCTGCATAATACTCTCTTTCTTCATTTCAATCATATACAAGGTCAGCTCTTCGATCTTCTGCAACAGTTTCTTATTCATCTCTCCCAAATCTAACCCCTCGCTTTCTATCTCTCTGGCCGAAGGTATCTCCGGTAAATGCCTGTTGGTCTGGATAAAACGCTCTACTTCCTGTAATGCAGGTAGCTCATAGTCCGGATGAAACACAAAATCTGCCCAGCTTCCCTGGGTTACCTTCATCCTTTTTGCGCCAATAGTACCTTCCACTGCAAGCTTATAACTACCGGGAGTCGTAGTACCAATTCCAACATTACCGGCGCTATTGATAGTCATCCTGATGGTAGCGGCAGCACTCAATCGTCCTGTTTCAAAATAGAGGTTACTGCTGGCATTTGCTGCTGAAATATGCAAATCGCTGTAACTTTCAATCACGTTCTTCTTACGATATTCAATCACAGGAAATACAGTACTCGCGCTTCCGATATACAATAATGAATTCGTCACACCCTTATTTTCCAACCTGACAAAATTATCTGTAGTACTATCGGGAGTTTCCACGCTTAATCGCGCGCCTGGGGCTATTGTCCCAATCCCAACATAGCCATTGGGCTTAAAGACCATCCAGGGAGATTCATTGGCGGCAGCTGCAGATGTATTTCCCCCTATGTAAGTATAGGTAACGGTGCCATTAAGCCCCAGAACACCAAAAGAGGCGAGTTTTCCGGTACCGTTGTACGATATTCCAAATTCTCTTGCCCAGGTGCCGGTGAAGTTAACATCCACGTTGATTCCATTTGGATAACCAGTAGGATTAGTAAGCTTAATATTTCCTGCATTTACATGCAACAACGCTGATGGTGAAGAAGTACCAATCCCCACATTGCCTGTTGATGGAAATAAATTTTGGGAGGTTGCGGTTAACACACACAGGAACAACATAACAATGTTCAGAAAAAATAATTTCATAGATATATATATTTATTGCAATTACAAACAAAATTCAAACTTGTCTCTCTTGATTCGATACAGCGATATTACAGGCACCTTTAGTGTTTAGAGTTACTTCGTCTAAGTTGATCTACAATACACTATTACTAAACCACGATTGCCCTGGTTCCATTATCGAAATGTCAGTCTCATATTCCTGAACGGGATAAAAAACCATTTAGTTCGATTAGGGCCAGTGGATTACGAAGGGTTGCGTTAACAATACATTGAACATCTTCATGGGTACAGAAAGTTTACTAAAGGGCTAAAAAATTGTTTAATTCGGCGATAAAAATTCAAAATAAAAGTACATACAATTCATCATATTCTCAAACAGCAGTTGAAAAATAAAATATTTCACGATTCAAAGCAGCCAGTATACAAATTTGCAAGCGTATTAGCAAGTTACCAACGCTACACTGAATATTAAATTTATATGAACTTGGATTCTTTGAAAGGAAATAACTATTTTCACACGAATTATAATCCTAACCGTTAACCTATACTAATTATGAAATATAAATACGCGTTAACCAACATTTCCCCCCTGTTCTTTGGGCTAAATAATTAAAAGCCTTCTAAAGCATTCATGTTCTTTTCACAAACCTGAATGTTAGCACAGCAAATTTATCATGAAATAATAATATCATACTTATATATCTATGAAGAAGATTCTCACGAATTTATTTAGTTGTTTACTTTTCCCATTTTTACTGAAAGCACAATCTGAAGCTGTAACTTTACCTAAGTTGATTACTCCATCACCCGAAGCTGCTTCCATCACAAAGTACGGCATATATCCAGTCAGCCTATTCACCGGTCTTCCCTCAATCGGTATTCCCGTCTACAATATCGCAGTCCGGAATTTCACACTGCCCATCTCATTTGATTACCACGCCGCTGGTATAAAAGTAGATGACTACGCAAGCTGGGTAGGAATAGGCTGGAGTTTAAACGCTGGCGGCGCCATCACCAGAACTGTAATGGGAGTTCCGGATGATGACTCCAATGGTTCATTTTACTATCCGATTAAAAGGGAAAATGCCATTACAGGCGATGACTACAACAATCTGATTGATATCACTGATGGGAAGAGGGATAGTGAACCCGATATCTTTTATTATAACGTTGCCGGTCTGTCTGGAAAATTTGTATTTGGCCCCAATAAGGAAATAAGGTCCATACCGCACAATAATCTGAAGATTAACTACAGTGGCGGCATTTTCTCTATAGTTGATCATAATGGCACTACCTACTGGTTTGAGAAAAAAGCCATTAGCAGTTCATATCCTGAATTCGGTGGAATTAAATATTGGCCTGTTACAAGCTGGCTGTTAACCAAAATTATTCTTGATAACAAAGTAGACACCATTTCATTTGATTATGTAGGATATAGTCAGGGACGAAGGCAGACAATTGATTACAGTCTTTCATTGGGAAGAATGCCTAAACTGGTACCCAGGTCTTGTCCAGATGGGACCTCTGGCTGCCAATATGTAAGCTTTAGCTCTTCGTTTATTCCTGTAAGAAATATTAATTATCAAGAGTTTGAAGATTACTATCTCGATAAGATTACCTTCCCGGGCGGAAAGGTCAGGTTCGTTGCTGGAAAAAATGAACGCCTGGATTTCGGGGGACTAGTACTAGATTCCATTATTGTGGAAAACAATACGAAACCAGTAAAGAAAATGGCGTTGACGCACGATTATTTTTATTCAGATGAAGGCTACAATTTCTTTGCCTCCATCCGGGATAAATACCGATTAAAACTAACTGGAATAAACGAAGTGGGTAACAATCAGGATTCGATATTGCGTCATAAAATGGAGTACGAAGAACAATACAAACTACCCCCTAGAATGAATTGTGGCATTGACTGGTGGGGATATAGTAATGGTCATCCTGAAAATCAACAACTAATCTCTCTCGATGAGATGGGAAGACAGTATAGTTATTCAGATATTATAGGTTATACCACAACCTCTGTAATAAATCCGGCCGCCAATCGCGAGCCGGATGAAAATAATATGCGGGCGGGTATATTAAAAAAGATTTATTACCCGACAGGCGGATATACAGATTTCGAGTTTGAAGCCAACCGCATTCTGGCACCTAAAACAGAGAGCGATCCCGGTGGAAGCTATTTTATAGCAGCAAAGAAGGACGATCCTCCTAATGTCACTTACAGAACAGTTGAATTTATATCCTCCGCTACAATTGGCATAAACGATCCATTGCCCGCAGAATTAAGATTGATTATTCCCTTATGGACAAATGCCACGCAACCTTATGTCCTATTTGAGAATTTAACAACCGGCGCGTCTATAAGATATACCACTGTGGCTGGGGAGCAGGTTTCCCGGACAATTAGAGTCGCCTTAACAGCCGGTCAGAAATACAAAATAACAGCGAATATTTATCCTGATCCATCAGACCCCAACGATGATACTGATGACGAAGTTTTAGTGACACTTACCTGGGCTGGCAGAGGGACTCACCAAGTAACAGTAGTGCAAAAAGGGCCCGGTCTGAGAGTAAAAAGTATTAAATCATATACTGCCGAAAATAAATTAGCAAAACAAGAAGATTATAAATATGGAGAAAATGAATCGGGCAATGGCAACGTTAGTTTTATTACCTCTTTATTTCAAAGCCGTACTTATGAACAAAATTATAATTTTTGCTGGACAGCTTCAGGATCTGATCCGAAGATAAATTCCCAACCATATTCCAGGTTGGAAATACTTAGCAAACCAATCTTTTCATACTCCGACATTGGAGGTAGCAGTATATTTTACCCTGTTGTTACTAAATACGAAATAGGCGAAGGAAGCGACAATGGGAAAACGATTTATAGGTATGATTATGAATTAGACGAAAAAATCGATGCTCATTACCCGGACCCTCAGTTACTTGTCAGCGCTGGCTGGAAGAGCGGTAATCTAATATCTGAAAGTACCTATAAGAAAAAAGATGATGGATATCAATTAATATCAGAAACAAAAAACACTTACCAAACATATTTTTTTGATACTACATATGGTCTTAAAGTAAGACAGAAAATAATATACACAGCCGGAAGGAATTGCATTAATGAAGGATTGCCCGGTGGATACAGATTCAACGATGATTTTGGCTATTTTGAATATCCCGTCGTTTCCGGTGTCAAGAAATTACTGACCTCTGTCAGTAAAACTTTTACGGATAACAATGATAGTTTATCCTCGACCATCCTCTATGGCTATCAGAACTTAATACACCTGCTGCCCACCACTATCGAAACGTTAAACAGCAAGGGAGTCGCATTAAAAAGCATTTTCAAATATCCCCAGGATAAAGCGGGCATAATAGGTATGTCTGCTCAGGAATCCGTCGCAGTAGATTCATTGGTAAGCAAAAACATGATAGAGAAATTAGTCGAAAAAGAGGAATACGAAAATAATATATTGGTCCAAAAAGCACATTACGAATATAGTATTTGGGGTAGCGCCAAATACTTAGTTGCATTGAAGAAATTCAAGCTAAAGCTAGGTAGCGCCTCTTCTGAAGATCGTTTTGAAATAATTGATTATGATAAATTTGGAAATATTCTGGAACAATCTAACAGTAATAACATACATGAAGTATATCTTTGGGGTTATAATGACCTTTATCCTGTAGCTAAAGTTTTGAACAGTAGCTACCCAGTCGTAAAATCTCTAATCAATCCCTCTATAACGCAAAATCCGGTTAGTGATATTGTATTACAGGCAGAACTTGACAAGCTACGCAACAGTACCACTTTAAGTAACAGTCTCATTAGTACCTATTCTTATACTCCTTTGTTGGGATTATCAGGTACAAAAGATGAAGCCGGAAGAAACATCTATTATGAGTATGACGGATTCGGAAGATTGAAGTTAATAAAAGATCAAAATGGGAAGATTCTAAAGTTGATTGATTATCAATATCAACAAGCATTAAATAAATAATATTTAATTGCGTGACACTATCTCCAAACTATATTTTAATTAAAATATAGTTTGGAGATAGTGTCAACTTTTACGCATGTTATTTACGACATTTAATATATTAAGTCAATTCAGGGCAGGACTTAGTATTAAATCCATTCTTCTTGTCATCTATCTACTCACTTCTCAAACTCTTTACAGGATTCACAACAGCTGCTTTTACAGACTCATAACTCACCGTTATCCATGCTATCGTTAATGCCGCTAATGAAGCCATCAGGAAAATAGCCCAACCAACATTTACACGATAAGCGAAACCGCCGAGCCACTTATTGGTGGCAAACCAGGCAATGGGTATTGCAATTACAATGGCAATCAGGATAAGCTTTGTAAATCCTGTTGATAACAGATATACCACGTTGAATACGGATGCTCCTAACACTTTTCTTACACCTATTTCCTTGGTGCGTTGCTCCGCCATAAATGCCGATAAGCCATACAAACCCATACAGGAAATAAAAATGGCAATCATGGCAAATACATTAAACAGGCTACCCATTTGTTGCTCCCCTTTGTATAAATTATTAATGTCCTGGTCAACAAAACCGTAAGAGAAGGGGAAAGCAGGATTAAGCTGTTTGCTTATTTTCTCCAATGCCTGAATGGTGGCTGCTGTTTTGCCGGGTTGGGTACGCACTAACACAATTCCTCCATTCCATTTATTGAACGCAAGGATCATTGGCTCAATGGCTGTTTGTGCGGGTTTATAATTAAAATCTTTTACTACGCCTACAATAGTTCCTTTATCGCCCGAAAACGTAAGCGATTTACCAATGGCGGCTGCCGGGGTCATCCCCATAATTTTTGCTGCTTTTTCATTAATCACATAATTGCCTGAGTCAGCAAATTCGGTAGCAGACAAAGCCCTTCCGCTTACCATTTTCATTTGAAGCACATCGAAGAAATTGTCCGTTACCCATGTTTTTGAAAACCAGATGTTCTTATCCTGCAAGGCCATTCCCTCCCATTCTACCCCTGTGGTGCTGCTCGTCAGGTTAGATATCGGGTCGGTGATAGCAGTAAAATTTGCCGTAAGTGGATTTGCTTTGAGCTCCGTATTTAATACCAGTTGCTTGTCTCCCATTTCGCCGGTTATCGACATATAAAGCAGGTTCGATTTATTAAACCCAATATCCCTGTTTTTGATAAAATTTAACTGTTTATATACTACAGCTGTACCGGCGAGTAATGCGATCGAAACAACAAATTGCATAACCACTAACCCATTACGGAAATATAGATTCCCTCCTGTCATTCTCATGCTTCCCTTTAGCACCTCCACTGGCTTAAATCCGGATAGAAACAAAGCAGGATAGCTGCCGGAAACAAGCCCGGTAAACAATGCGATGCCGAGCAGCAATGCAATTAATTTTCCATCCAATAATTGTATAGAAAGTTCCTTTCCTGCCAGGTTATTAAAAGCAGGCAGCAACAGGCATACAATGCCAACAGCCATTAACATGGCCATAAAAGAAATGAATAATGACTCGCCGATGAACTGACCAATCAATTGTCTGCGACCCGCACCTACCGCCTTTCGCAAGCCCACTTCTTTTGCCCGGCGCGCAGATCTTGCGGTGGCCAGGTTCATAAAGTTGATACAAGCTACCGCCAAAATAAACAACGCGACGATAAAAAATATGTTTACATATTGGATATTGCCCTGGCCGGGCAAATTAGACTGGTAATCAGAACGCAGATGAATATCCGTTAAAGCCTGCAGTTTCATATCAGGTTGACTTTCCTTTACGTGCTCTCCAAAAATTTTATTTACCTGCCTGTTAAGGCCGGCCAGGGCGACCGGCGTAGCCTTGAAATTTTCATCGAGTTGTACATAGTCATAGAAATCATAACTAGCCCAGATGTTTCGGCGCAAACGCCAATCCGTCTGTGCAATGGCAGACAGCGGCATGATAAAATCAAATTGCAGATGTGAGTTTGCCGGAATATTTTTGAGCACACCTGTAACTTCTACATTATCTTTATTATCCCTTTTTAAAATTTTCCCAATTGGATCTTCATTGCCAAAATATTTCTTCGCCATATTTTCCGTAATTAAAACAGCATCAGGCCGTATTAATGCAGTTTCGGCATTCCCGCTTATTAAGGGAAATGAAAATACCTGCAACAGGGAAGAATCGGCATAGAAGACGGCTTTTTCTTCAAACTTTTTTGTACCCGTTTCAAAAACAGTAGTAGTGGGCTGACTAAAACGTACAAAGTTTTTTATAGCAGGAATCCTTGCTTTAAGTTCGGGAACCATGGGCCCGGAATTTGTTGCACCACCCGCAGTAAGGCGGTAGATAGTACCCGCGTTTTGATGGAATTTGTCGTAACTCAACTCATGCTGTACCCAAAGCAAAATGAAAATACTGCAAGCCATGCCAATGGCCAACCCTGCAATATTAATTGTAGCGAAGGCCTTATGCCGGACGATGTTTCTGAAAGCAATCTTGAAATAGTTCTTTAACATGGCTGTTTTATTAGGTTTCCAGACTCATTGACAGGGATGCCCAAAGAAATGCCAAATAGTAATTTATTGTTACTTGTTTTTTTATAGATATGGTATTTATTTAAACTGTCCGTTTATGAACTGGGTATGTTCACTTTCAGGAGATGATAATGCAGCTATACTTCTCCCATACTTCTCGGATACTTCTCGGATACTTCTTGGATACTTCTCGGATACTTAGGAGTCGTGTATGTGTCGTATTCCCCATATATTCCCCATATATTCCCCATATAGTCCCCATACACTTCCCATATACTCATAATACACTCACGATACACTCATGATACACTTCCAATACACTCCCAATACACTATGTCTCGTCCTGAAATAGCTATACAGGTGAAGAAATAATCCTGTTTAAAGTTTACAATATAAGTTTTAAATCCTGGAAAAAGTTTACAGTGCGGCGGCATAATCCGGCAAAAAGCGGCAAAAGCGGCGGATTTGTTTTTCTCTGGTTTCACACGTCCATAGCTTTGTATCGTATTCCGGAATATAACATTGCAGGCTCGGATGGGAAACGAATACTGGCACGGGTTTATACCCCTGTACGGAATACAAGCAGGAAAACAACGCTGAAATATCCCCACGCCAGTGAAAACAGGATATGCACCGTGGTTTCAAACCGTTTACCTCTCCATAACAACGGCGAGTAAACAAAGAACTGGAAAAGCAGCCGGCATAACCAGAATACAAATAACCCAAACGCCAGCAGATGCCCCAGGCGCGTATGCAGGATGTCGTGGGTTGCATAAATACACCCTAGTCCCATCAGCAACACCATCAGCGCAATAAAAAAAGTATGCACATACATCATCTGCCTGCTCAAAAGACTGATCGCCGTGAACTCTTTCTTCCAGTTAAAATACCGCGGAAAGAAAATGTGTGTCAGCGATAATAGCACCAGTATATAACCGGTAATTTTAAGATGCAATTCCATTCTTTTGCAATATAAAGGCCGACAAAAAAGGGGTGATCTTCTTTTCTTTTACAACGATCAGGCCTGCGTTGTTGAATGCCCGCTTCCAGGCAGCACGCGAAAAGAAATGCAGGAACCCGATCGTATATGCGATGAAGTTAGGCGCATCCCGTAAATGCTCCAGTACCACTATTCTTCCATCAGCAGCCAGGCAGCGATGCAACTCTTTGAAAAAAATAATCCTTTCCCCCGGATCCCTGATTTCATGCGCGGCCAGCAAAAGAAACACCACATCCACTGATGCAGCTTCCAGCGGAACAGCGGCCGTGCTGATGGTTTTCGTACCAGCATAAGGCGCATATCTTTTCCGGGCACGTTCAATAGATACCTCGGTATGCATCTCCGGATTATAAAAATCAAATACCTGTAAATCAGCTCCCGGGTATTTATGCGCAAGCAGCTGGCTGGTTTCATCAAACCCTGCGTGGATGTTTACTATACGCCCGTGTGGCCGAAACTTTATATCGTCCAGCCACCGTAAGGTATATAAATCTGAACGGTCGTAAATATACCAGGAAACAACTAACGACGATAAGGTAGCGATGGCAGCTCCCCACAACATCAGCCTGGTTAACGGGTATTGCGTGAATAGCAACCCTGCTACCAGTAGTAGCAAAAACAACACATAAAAGTGCCAGTTGAACCGGATAATATTTACGATGCCCTGAAACGGCGTTCTGTTTATCTTTTCCATAGGTCCACTTTTCCTTTTTTCCAGTAATAAGGAATTTGCCGGATGATAAATGCGTTCGCCAGCCGGGCGCCCTGTAAGGCAGGCGTGCTCAAAAAACCGGCTTCGCTATGCAACACCGATACCGGTACAGGCGTCCAGTTTTCCCGCACACCTTCAATAATCAGCACTTCGCCGGAATGTTCGTTACAGGTAAATGTAAAAGGCAACGGACCTGCAAACCGCCGCGCCTCTTTCCAGTCAGCAAAAGGAGATCCTGCTGGTAATGCCGCTTCATCACCCGTATTCACAGTGATATTCAACCCCGATGCCGCCGATCTAACGGTAACAATACCATCTTCTCCCGTAATACTGATATCGGTAGTGGTATAACTGTAATGGGTAAACAGGTTACCGAAAAATTCCATCTTCTTACTGTCTGTTTCTGATTTTAAAATATATAACCCGCGTAACCGCTTTCCTTCACTATTGGTATAACGCACAAACACCCGGTAGCCGGTTAACACAAAATCATTTCCCATAAATGCAGGAAAGCCTTTAGGCCGCAGGTTCCTCGTTTTCACAATGGCAATGGCTATGAAGACCCACTGATCCTGGAATATATCCAGCTCGAGTTGCGGAGGTATTAAGGGTTCCAACACCGATACCGGCAACGCATAGGTAAGCACCAGGGAGCTTTCAAAGAACGCTTCCACGGCAAAGGGATGATTTTTAAGAAAGGCTAACATGGGTGCTATATTCATTCCGGTAAATGATAAATATAAAAGCGGCAGCGATGATAATATTCATTCTCCCAAACAATAACAGGTCGGGTGCTGCTATAAACTCTATGATGTTCATAGCGGCTACCAGCAGCATTTGTAAAATAACACACCAGCGGGATTTTATCCGGGAAAGTATCCATATCGCCATTCCGGCTTCCAGGACACCGATGATACGGGTCAGTACAGGCGCATGGGTTTCGCCAAGTATTCTTGCTACAATTAACTGGTGCCGGGGAACGTAGTTCAGCACTTTACAGTACACGCCATTTATCATCCACACAAGGGCTATTCCGGTGTTAACCACATTTTTTTGCTTACTAAAGGCCATGGGACCAACTTTATCAATACAAGTTAACACAAAAAGCGCCGGTCTCAAAAAAGAGCCGGCGCCTGTCTATAAATAATTCCCCCTTACTTACCCAGGTCCCACGCTTTCAATCCATTCAACTGCACATCGCCGTTTTCTGCAAACACAGCCAGCCCCGTAGCCGCTTTATCCGGGAATATTAAAGTGGTAAGCACTTTCTCCCCGTCGTTTACAAATACCTCTACAGACGATTTATCCAGCAGCACCTGCAACCTGATTTTATTGTTGGCAGATGGAATGCTCATTTGTTGCACGTCTTTTCCATCGCGGATGTAGAGCTCATTCCGTTGTACATTATAGCCTACCACTACATCCTGTGCTATCTTAAAACCAAAATCAGCCGCGGTACCAATGGTAAATTCGGCATCCACCCAATTAGTATTGGTATTAAAACCTTTGCCGCTTAATTGCAGTTCCTTGCTGTTAAGGGTTTGTGCTTTTAGCTGCAGTTTTTTAGCCGCAGGTAATTTCCGGAGATAGGTACTGATCTCAGCAGATGGCTGCTGAAATAAACGTATACCCGCTGCCGTAGTTTTCAATTGCAGATCGCGTGGAATCGACATTTGCCCGCGCCACGGTGAAGTGGGCGTTTCAAATGGCATAAGCCAGCCGATCATCATCTGCCGGTTGTCCGGCAGATGATTGTAAGGAATGGCGGCATAAAAAGTTTTGCCGTAATCTACAAACAACTGGCTTTCCGGCTTGTTGTCATTGGTGAATGTTTTGCCGTCGAAATCGCCGGTAAAATACTGCATGCCGGTAGCGGCATCAGGGTTGCCGGACGACACCATCAGCAACCATTTCTTTTTCGCCCGGTCACCGTCTACATACAGCGGCGTTAAAGACGGGCACTCCCATATTTTACGGGTATCGCCCTGGTTGCCGAACTCACTCAGCAGCTCCCAGTTCTTCAGGTTTTCAGATGCGTAGAACTGTACTTTATGCTCGGCAGGTACCGCCACCGTCATGAGCCATTTATGCTGATCTTCCAGCCAGATCACGCTGGGATCGCGGAAATCTTTTTTCTGTATGTCTATAACGGGATTGCCGCTGTAGTTGGTGTAGGTTAAACCACCATCATTACTATAGGCAATAAACTGTGATTCCTTTTGCTGCTTCGGCTGATCTGCCGTGTAAATAGCTACAATAGGAGCCTTCCCGCTTTTACCAAAGCCGCTGCTGTTATGTTCGTCCAGCACTGCGGAGCCGGAGAAAGCCCAGGTGGTGGTATCTTTCTTTTCTATTTCCGGAATGGCAACAGGCAGGTGTTTCCAGTTAAGCAAATCCCTGCTGGTAGCATGCCCCCAACTCATATGCCCCCACTTGTTTTCAAAGGGATTATGCTGGTAGTACAAATGATACACGCCGTCTATGTAGATCAGTCCATTGGGATCGTTCAGCCAGTTTTTAGGCGCTGTAAAGTGATATACCGGTCTCCATTGCGGAGTAGGTGTGGCATTATCCTGTGCGTGCAGCCATCCGGGTAATAATCCTGCCAGTAATATGGAAAAGAGTTTTTTCTTCATAACAATGATATTTAATTTTTACCAGCCGGTGTTTTGTTTGTATAACCCTTTGCTGTAGTTAATCTGGTTTAACGGTATGGGCAGGTATTCATCCCTGCCTCTTTTGAAGGAAGCATCATTCAGGTGTGACCGGCGTGTTTTTTCCACGGCAAAATAAGCATTGAGATAATCTGCTGCAATACCCCAGCGTACCAGGTCGAAGAAACGGGAACCTTCCATGGCAAATTCCAGCCGCCGTTCCCAGCGTAATGCCTGCCGCGCAAAGTCGGTGGACCAGGTGCAGTTAACGCCCGGCTGATAAGTATTCATCTTGTAACTGGAAGTAAAGGTACCATTTGCCTGTTTTAATAAGCCGGTACTGGCAGCCGCTCTTTGCCGCACCTGGTTGATGAGTGGCAGCGCTTCGGCAGCGCGTCCAAGTTCTATCAATGCTTCTGCTTTAAATAACAGCACATCAGCATAACGGATAATCTCCCAGTTTTTGGAGCTCGACATAAAAGGCGGTACCTTCTGAAAAGTAGCATCGCCGGGCAATACCGCTTCTTTGAGGCTCAGGTAGCTGCCATATACCTCCGGCGCACGGGCCCAGGCACGCTGGTACAGAAAAGCAGGATCATATTTGTAAGGATGCCCCGGGATAGCCACGGTATGATCTAAGCGCGGATCAAAGGTGTGCGTATGAAAATCCGCTTCCGTAACGATGTTCACATTATTGAAAGTTTCAAACATCGGCAGCCCGCTGGCGCTTGTTTGAAAAGCATTCACCAGGTTACTGCTGGGCGAATGAAAACCGCAACAACCATAGGCCTGGTTCATCGGGTAATCCAGTGCATGTCCGTAATCGAGGCGGCCTTTAGGCGTGCCGTCATCCTTTGAATACTGGATAGCGAAAAGGGATTCCGGGCCGTTTTCACCTTTCGACAAAAAGTTGTTCGCATAATCAACGGCCAGCTGGTATTTGCCGGAGGCAATTACTTCATTGCACAGGGTATTTACCTGTTGCAGCAAAGCCGCATCAATACCGGTTACATGGTTATTCTCATCCTGCTTATAGGCTTCATACAATAATGTTTTGGCCAGGTAAGCTTTTGCGGCGAATTTATTGGCCCTTCCTATTTGCGGTTGTATATCGGGGAGATGGGAAGCGGCAAAAGTAAAATCATCTGCGATCTTCGTCCATAGCTCCACGTTGGAATAAGTACGGTTGGAAATGGTATCATAGGTTTCCTTTGGCGCATTTTCATCGATGTAGGGCACATACTTGAATAATGTTTTCAGCAGGAAATAATAATGTCCTCTCAGAAACTTCATCTCTGCCTGCCGCACTGTTTTTTCCGGAAATTCGCTTTCATTCACTTTATTTAACCGTGCCAGTGCATCGTTTGCGCGGCCAATGCATACATACAGGCGAAACCATACCAGGTCGGAAGAACCGTTATCCACCCTGTTCAGGGAAAAGGTTTCATAGAAGTGATAATCGCTGATATCGCCGGCGCCATCACCGCCTTTATATGCATCGCCACTGCGGATATTACCATAGGGCCACATGCTGGAATAAGGAGCGGTATAGTGATCGTTGCCCAGTGAAGCATAGGCGGCGGTCACCATTTTTTCCAGGTTGGCCGGCGAGTTCAGGTCGTCGCCTGAAATAACGCCCTGCGGCGTTTGATCCAGGAATTTGCTGCATGCGCCGAGCAACAGGCAGCTGAATAAAAGAATATATTTTGTGTACTTCATGGTGGCTGTGTTGTGTGTTTAAAAAGACAGGTTTAAACCGATCGTGCCAATCACCGGAATGGGATAGGCGTTATTAGGATTCTCAGGATCGGTGGCAGTAAAACCTTTGTTTTTTAACGTGAGCAAATTGCTGCCCTGCAGATATACCCGTGCTGTTTGTAAACGCTTGCTTAACATATGCTGGAAACTATACCCCAGTTGCAGGTTCCTGAGTTTGAGATAAGAACCTGATTCCAGGAAATAGGTGGATGTCCGGTTTTCGTTGTTACGGTCTACCAGCGTGAGCGCGGGTATGGAAGCATCTGGATGTTGCGGCGTCCATGCGTCCAGCGTACGTGCGCCCCAGTTAGTTCCCGGCCAGATGGAAGAGAAGTCGGTGTATGTTTTGTAAGTGTTATATACCTGGATGCCCTGTATTCCCTGCAGGAAGAAGGTCAGATCAAAGTGTTTATACTCCAGTGTTACATTCAGTCCGTAGGTAAAATCAGGATCTCCTTTGCCGATATAGTCGCGGTCCTTGTCATCGATCACCCCGTCGCTGTTCAGGTCTTTATAACGGATGCGGCCCACGCCCTTCCCGATTTGCGTGGCATAGTCATCTACTTCCTTTTGTGAGCGGAACAATCCATCGGCTACGTACCCGAAGGTGGAATTAATAGAGTGGCCAAGAATAGTTTTATCCTGTCCGTTGCCGGGATAGGAAGTCAGTACTTCCGGCGGCAGCCTGGTGATCTTATTGCGATAGGTGGCTACGTTACCGGTAACGGTGAGCGCCAGTCCGGGTGCAATGTTACCGTTATACGACAGCAATACTTCCAGCCCTTTATTTTGCATGGAGGCGCCATTAACGAACTTGGTACCGCCTTCGCCGATCACCGCGAGGTAAGCCGGGCTGATAAGGATATCGGATGTCTTCTTAATAAAATAATCCACCGAACCGCTAAGGTGATTATCAAACAAACCAAAATCTATCCCGGCATTAGATTCCATGGTGCTTTCCCATTTCAATGCGGGATTGCCCTGCTGGATCAGTGTATATCCCGATGGCAACTGGCCGGAGCCCGCACCACCAAGATCGTACGCACTGCCGCTGTCGAAATCCCAGGTGGGATCTATCCCATAAATAGCGGAGTATAATGTGTAGGTGGCGTTGTTGGCAATTTCCTGGTTGCCCGATCTGCCCCAGCCATAGCGGAGTTTCAGGTCCGACAGGAAAGGCAGGTTTTGTTTGATGAAATTTTCTTCACTTACGCGCCATCCGAGAGATACCGCAGGAAACATCCCGAAACGGTTTTCTTTACCAAAGCGGGAAGAGCCATCGCGGCGCAATGTCACCGAAGCGAGGTATTTATTATCGTAAGAATAGTTTGCTTTACCAAAATAAGACAACAACGTATAGCCGCTGCCGGTACCGCCGTTATCTTTATTGGAAGATCCTGCATTCAGGTAAGCATAGTCAATATTTTCGAGCGCGTATCCCTGCCTGCTGGCGTAGAAATTCTGCGCGATATATTTAATCTGTTCCCCTCCCAGCAGGAAATCGAACCGGTGCTTCTGCAGGGCCACATTGTAAGTGAGCGTGTTTTGCCATACCCAGTTACCATTATAATCCTGTGAGGTTTGGGAGAAGTTGGACGGATCAGAAAGGAACCCGGAAGTATACGACTTACGCAGGGTACGCTGATAGGTACCGTTATAATCTATACCATAGCTGCTTTTGAAATGGAGGTTTGGAATAATTTCCAGGTCGGCATATACATTACCAAATAAGCGGAGGAAATTACTTTTGTTCTGCCGGTTATCCTCAATGAGGCGCACAGGATTCTGCCGGTCGGTCATGCCGGGTGCGGGGCCACCCCAGCCACCGTCGACGGTGTGTACCGGCACTACCGGTTGTTGCACCAGCGCGGCGAAGAGAATATCCGTGGCTGGCACCAGCGCGTCCCTGATATAGGTAGCCGACAGGTTTTCACCGATCTTCAGCCTGCCTTTAAAAAAGGAATAATCCGTATTAAAGCGGGCGGTTATTTTCCGTTGCTGTGTTTCTTTTACAATGCCTTTATTGTTATACATGCCTACTGAAAAATAAGAGTTACCTCTTTCGTTACCATTGGCAATAGACACGTTATAGGTTTGCAACAGGGACGTTTGTGCGATCTGGTCGTACCAGTAAGTATCCGCCGGCTTCATGGTTTTGGCGGCATCAATAAATTCTGGCAGATTAATTTTGTTGAGCACCGGGTTGTTGAAATCGCCATTCCAGTCGTATTGGTAAATCTGGTTGTTGTTGGGATCGGTGCGGTCATTTACCGCAGCCTGCCAATAGGCGCGGCCGCGGCCTTCCGTGTTCAGCGTTTTTAACTTGGTACTGTAATCCTGCAAAGAAGCAGATACATCTGCCGTGATGCGGCTGTAGCCTTTCTTCGCTCTTTTGGTGGTAACAATGATGACGCCGTTTGCAGCGCGGGAGCCATAAATGGTGGCAGCAGAAGCATCTTTTAATACCTGGATGGATTCAATATCATTCTGGTTCAGTTCCTGCAATCCTCTTTTGGTTGGAATACCATCCACTACATACAGCGGATCGTTGTTGCCCAGCGTGCCGATACCGCGGATACGTACCGTGGCATTGCTGTTAGGGTCGCCGTTGGAAGTAATGAATACGCCGGGAACGCGGCCCTGCAGGGCTTTCACCGGGTTGCCGAGCGGAATGTCTTTTATTTCGCTCACATTTACTACTGATACGGCGCCGGTAAGATCGGCTTTTTTCTGTGTCTGGTAACCGGTTACGATCACCTGGTTTAGATCGGTGGCATTATCTTCCATTTCTACGGACATACTGCCTTCCGAAGCTTTCAGCGACATTGGCTTCATGCCGATATAGGAGAAGTTGAGCACTTCCCCCACGGCAGCCGGTAATGTAAATTGCCCGCTGCCGTTGGTAATGGTGTTCCTGTTGCCCGACTGTACGGTTACGCCGGGCAAAGGCGTTCTGTTTTGTTTACTGATAACGGTACCGGTGATGTTTCGTTGCTGTGCAATGGCGAAGAGGCCGAACAGCAACATCGGTAATAAGTAAAACAACTTTTTCATAATGGAATTTGTGAAATGGTGGTGTGGAAATGTAATAACTGGCTAAGTGTGCTGTGGTATTTTCATCAGGCTGTATATCTCGGATGGATCGTATGGCGGACAGCCACCGGGGCGGGATGCCACCAGTGCGCCCAATGCATTGGCATAGGCCAGGCTCCAGGCAGGGGAACGTTGTTGCAGCCGGCATGCGAGAAAGCCGGCAAGGAAAGCGTCGCCGCTGCCAATAGTATCTGCTACTTTCACGGTTTGTCCTTCCTGGTAGTAAAAAGCTTCATCTATATATCCCATGCAACCTTTGCTGCCCAAGGTGACAACTATTACCGGGATGTTAAACCGGGAAGACAATGCCTTTACCTGTTCTTCGTGCGTAGACCATGCGCCATACCAGGCGCTGATCAGCTCCAGTTCAGCAATATTCAGCTTTAGCAGCTGACAGCTGTCCATGAGCCATTCCAGCGTTTCGCGGGAGTACCAGGGAGTGCGCAGGTTAATGTCCAATACTTTTGTGGCGGTTGATTCCAATGCTTTACGGAGCGTATTCCTGGATACCTCATGCCGGGCCATCAAACTGCCAAAAACAATATACTGCAGGTCATCACCCGTTAATAAAGCCTCCAGGGAAGCATTCCAGCCAATATGATCCCAGGCCACCGGGTACAGGATATCATATTGCATATCGTTATGCGCATCCATCCAGGCATTTACTTTACCCGTGGCGTAAGTAGTATTCGTTTGTACGTAAGCGGTAGAGAGCTGCATGTTGTTCATCAGTTGCAGCAGTCTTTTGCCATGATCATCTGCACCTGTAGCCGATACCATGGCAACGGACTGCGACAGTTTCTGTAAATGATACGCTACGTTCATGGGAGCGCCGCCGGGCAGTTCCTGGTTTGGTAATATGTCCCACAATATTTCCCCGAGGCAGGCGATGTTATACTTTGTTGTCATAAAATGTTTGTTTAATGCACGACCATTGTCATTTCAATTTCTTCCAGGGTTTGTCCTTTTGTTTCCGGCATCCAGCGCCATACAAAGAGTAGTTGCAATACCATCATCACACAGAAGAAGGCGAAAATGTGACCACCGCCAATATGGCTGGCGAGCCAGGGAAAGGTAAAAGCAATGACGGCCGCCATGATCCAGTGGGTAAAGCTGCCCAGCGTTTGACCTTTGGCGCGTACCGCGTTTGGAAATATTTCAGAGATAAATACCCAGATCACGGCGCCCTGCGAGAAGGCAAAGAATGCCATATACACCAGCAGGTAGGAAATCACGGCAATACCGCCGGTATGCATATAAAAGGAAATAGCGGTGAGGCCCAGGGTGGCAATAAGCCCAACGGTACCTATCAGCATCAGTTGCCGGCGGCCGATGCGGTCGATAAACCGTATAGCCGTTAACGTAAAAATGAAGTTCACGATGCCCAGTCCGACCGTAGAAAGCAAAGAAGACGCCGTGCCTAAACCGGACATTTCAAAAATGCGGGGAGCATAATAAATGATAGCATTAATACCCGACACCTGGTTGAAGATGGCAAACAATACTGCCAGCACTACCGGCGTGCGGTACTTGCCGGAGAACAGCCGTTCCTTTGGCGCGCCAATGCTCTGGTGCCTCGACTGCCGGATGGTGGTGATATCGTCCTCGTAACCGGCGGGGTTGATGATTTGCAGGGTTTTGATGGCGGCAGCTTCTTTTTTACCGTGCAACAGCAGCCAGCGGGGACTTTCCGGTACCCAGCGGAGCAGTAGCAGGAACATAGCCGCGGGGAATGCCTGGATGCCCAGCATCAGGCGCCAGGAGTTTTCACCTCCATATCCGCCAATGAAATAGTTTGATAAATAAGACACGAGGATACCGAAAACCACGTTAAACTGGAATAAAGCGACCATTCGTCCGCGGTAGGAAGCAGGTGATACCTCTGAAATATATACCGGGGCCGTTACAGAAGAAGCGCCTACACCGAGACCGCCGATAAAACGGCATACCAGGAAAAAGTACCAGTTAGTAGCCATTGCTGTACCCACTGCCGACACCAGGTATACCAACGCTACCAGCAGCAGGGTGGCACGGCGTCCTAGTTTATCCGAAGGCGTGCTGCCTCCCAAGGCGCCAAACACCGTTCCTATTAATGCAATGGATACCGTAAATCCATGTTGTACTTCCGTTAAATGCCAGTATTGCTGAATATGTTGCTCCGCACCGGAGATGACAGCGGTATCAAAACCAAAAAGAAAACCGCCAAGTGCTACCACAAAAGCCCAGAAGAAAACAATCTTGTTGTTCATAACGTAGAAATAAGTTTTGATCGATAAGTCAAACCTACTTCTTTGCTAAAGGCTGCCGTTATTGTATTGCACCGCTTTCTTTCGAAATTATAACAGCGGGCATAAAATCAGTTAATATATTGACATATATATTTTTATACATTAAGATAGATATATTTCAGGCTAACGTCTTTCAATTTTGTATCATTGTTTTTCGAAATAAAACCAAAATTATTCCACTTGCCAGCAGTATTAAAACGATATCTCTGTTTAATAAGTCTTTTCCTGTTGATGTATGTCGCAGGATGCCGCCCGGAAACCGGACCGAAATACCGGATCGGTTTTTCCCAGTGTACCGGCAACGACGACTGGCGCCGGAACATGCTCACGGAAATGAAGCGGGAGCTGTTTTATCATCCGGAGATGCAGTTATTGTACCGGGATGCGGAAAGTGACAGCAAGCGGCAGGTACAGCAGATCGAGGAACTGCTGGCGGGGAAAATAGACATCCTGGTGGTATCCCCTAATGAGGCCGCGCCCCTGGCGCCGGTAATAGCCGCCGCCTATGGAAAGGGCATCCCGGTGATCATCCTGGATCGTAAGGCCGCCACGGACTCCTTCACCGCTTACATCGGGGGCGACAACTACAATATCGGCAAGCTGGCAGCAGAATATATTGCCGCCCGGCTGAATGGCCACGGGCGTATTATAGAGGTGACCGGGCTTCGTGGATCTTCCCCCACCGTGGAAAGGCACCAGGGGTTCCGTGATGCCCTCGCACACTACCCCGGCCTGAAAGTGATAGCCACCCTGGAAGGCAGCTGGGTGGCAGATAAAACGCGGGAAGCCGCCGCACGCAACGATTCCGCCGTGCAGCAGGCGGATGTAATCTTCGCACAAAACGACGTGATGGCGTATAGCATGTACCGTTATTGCCGGGAAAAGGGCCTCAAACAAACCCGGTTTATTGGTGTAGATGCTTCACCTTACCCCGATGCGGGGATAGACCTGGTATCACGCGACATCCTGAGCGCGTCGCTGCTGTACCCCAGTGGCGGCAAAGAAGCCATCAGCATGGCTGCGGATATACTCGCCGGGAAAAAGGTGCCCCGCAATACGCTGCTTCAAACCGTACTGATCGACAGCAGCAACGTAAAGTTGATGCGCCTGCAGATAGATAAGATACAGGCCCAGCACCAGGAAATAGAAAAGCAGCAATCATTGCTGCAGGAGCAGCTTTCGCTGTACCAGGACCAGCAGCACCTGCTGCGGATAGTGGTCACCACGCTGGGCATCGCCTTCCTGCTCGGTATTGTGCTGATCTTCATTTTACGCACCAACCGCCGGATCAATCAGCAACTGAAACAACAGCGCGATGAAATTCTCCAGCAACGGGACCAGCTGGTGGAAATGACCGCCCGCGCGCAGGAGGCCACAGAGGCCAAGTTCACCTTCTTCACAAACCTCTCGCATGAATTCCGTACCCCTTTAACCCTCATACAGGCGCCACTGGAAAACCTGATGGGCAGCAGGCAGCTCTCTTCCTCGCAGAAACAGCAGCTGGAACTGATGCGCAGAAATGTGACCCACCTGATGCGGCTGGTAAACCAACTACTGGAATTCCGCCGGATTGAAAGCGGCAAACTGCAACTGAAAGTATCAGAAAATGAGCTGCCCGCCTTTATGCTGGATATTATGGAAGCATATAAAGGCATTGCGGTTAAAAAGCATATCGATTTCCGGCTTATTAGCCGGCAGCCCGGCATCAAAGCCTGGTTCGACCAACACCTGTTTGACCGGGTATTATATAACCTGCTGTCCAACGCTTTCAAATTTACCAGCGACTACGGCAAAGTGCATATTTACCTGGAACAGCCTGCAGCCGGGCAGGAAGCGGTAATACGTATTGAAGATGATGGCAGCGGCATGGATGAAAACACCCTGGCACATGCCTTTGAACTGTTTTACCAGAGCCGCAACAATGAACATAAAGGAACCGGTATAGGGCTGGCGCTCACCCGCGAAATCATTTCCCTGCATCATGGCAGCATCACCGTAAAAAGCAGTAAAGGCGCCGGCACCACCTTCAGTATTACCCTGCCGGGTACTTCCGCCCCTTTTGCACCAGAGGAAATTCAGCAGGAAGATGAACATATGAATGTGATCAATCACTCGCTGCACAGCTATACGGACGACCTGGACGACACGCCGGCAGAAGAAATACCGCTCACCCTGCAGGCACATCCTCATTCGGTGCTGCTGATTGAAGACCACCCGGACCTGAATCATTTCCTGGCCGATTTTCTCAGCGGTCAATATGAAGTGTTCCACGCCGGCAACGGCGCAGATGGGTTAAAGCTGGCCTTTGAGCATGTACCGGACCTGATCCTTTGCGATATTATGATGCCGGGCATGGATGGGATCCAGGTGCTGGAGACTTTAAAAAAAGATATCCGTACCTCGCACATCCCGGTAATCCTGCTCAGCGCTAACAGCAGCGAGGAACAACGTATAAAAGGCATGCAGCACAATGCAGACGCCTATATCAGTAAACCCTTCCACCTGAAATACCTGGCGGAAAGCATCAGCAGCATGCTCAATAACCGGGCTTTGCTGAAAGATCACTATATCGCCGAGCCTGACACCCGGGTACACAGTACCCAGTCCAGCAAACCGGACCGCAAATTTGTGAATGACTTTACGGCCATCGTGGAGGCAAACCTGGGAAACGACCAGTTTGGGGTGGAAGATATCTGTCAGCAGCTGGCTATTTCAAAAATGCAGCTGTACCGTAAAGTAAAGTTGTTATTAAATTGTAATGTGAACGACTATATCCTGGATGCGCGGGTTAAAAAAGGCAGGTACCTGCTGGCGAATTCAAAGTTATCGGTAGCGGAAATAGCCTATGAGTGCGGATTTTCCTCTCCAGCCTACTTTTCCACAGTGTTTAAGGCGCGTACACAGCAAACGCCCAAAGCATTCCGTGACAAGAAAAGCGAGGGATAGTTAAGGGCATAAAAAAAGGGCTGATCTTGCTGATCAGCCCCCCAGAAAATAAGATATGTAAACTTAGATAACTTTTACGTTAACTGCATTCAGACCTTTTTTACCATTTTCAACTTCATACGTTACGGTGTCATTCTCACGAAGTTCGCCAGTAGTACCGGAAATATGAACGAAAATATCCTGTCCACCATTAGATGGAGTGATGAAACCAAATCCTTTGGATTCATTGAAAAATTTAACTGTACCTTGTTGCATTATATTGTATTTGCTCACAAGGTAGTCTAATATATCCGTATCACCTAAGAGTTTTTTTCCTGATAGTGGTCCGGCTTGCTCTAAAACAAGAGCTGACCGGGTTTTACGCGGTCAGCTTTTTTTAATAAATATAAGTGAACAGCAAATTATTGCTTAATTGCCCACCATAATGGTGTTAATACTTCGTCTCCGCCAGCTCCAAGAAAGCTGACAGCCTGGTTGTATCCGGCAGCATTGGTATTCTTCAGGGAAGAAGGATACTTCAGCCGCTGCGGGAAGAACTTCACATTGCTGGTCATATAATTGGAAGCATTGAGTGTGGGCAATGTACCCAGTGGCTCTTCCACATTTGGATTCTCGAAGAAAGGCAAACCAAGTCTGCGTTTATCATTCCATCCTTCCAGCGGCAGCCAGGGCACCTGTGCTATATATTTCTGGGTAATGATCTTTGTTAAGAGATCGTTTTTAACGGTACCATTCTTATACAGGTTATTCACGGGGTACTTGATTGCCACGGTGCCTGCCGTATTGGTATAACCATTTTTGAAATCCATGGTATGGGTAGCAGGGGGCTCTATGGTATGATCCCAGCTAACAGAAGTACCAGTCATGTTATAGCTGGTAGAGGCCAGGTAAGTACCCAGGAAACCATCCACCTGCCAGTATTCGAAACTCTGGGCGATGCCTTTTTCGTAGGCGGCTTTACCACCCAGTGGCACCGTCCATCCTCTTACCGCAGCTTCTGCCAGCAGGAAATGTGTTTCCCAGGGAGCAAAGAAGATGCGTTTGTTAGCGCTGTTCCTGAACTGCTGACCAAGACGGGGAGCAGCGCCAGGGAAAGCCCTCCACTGGTTCCTGGTTCCTTTTACGCCCCATGCGCCTGCATTGGAACCGTTCCAGGCAAATTTACCGTCCAGTGTTTTCACCACGGCGCCGGTACCGTCCAGCAGGTTACGGGCAGTTGTTTCCCAGGTGGGCCGGTCGTAAGAAGGATATTTACTAAAGTTGGGATTTGTAAAATCTCCTGCTGGGATAAATGCTTTATAAGCACGGGGGTCAACCGTTTGCGGTAACCCATCGAACCAGAAACCTGCAAACGGATCATTCGTCATGGTAGAGAAATGGTCTGTCAGCTGCAAACCGGCCCAGTTGGCTGGTCTGATGTATGATTGCAGGGAAGCATCTACCTGGTCAGCAGTTTTTACACTTCCTAAACCGGTATAGATGTTTTCCAGGGTGGTAGACAGGATCTGGGAATTCCATTCGCGGCTCATTACGCCGCTAAGTGCATCCCATCCTGGTTTTTCCTGTACCTGGAAAATATCGGTCATGTTAGTCATCAAGTCGCCCGCTGCTGCTGCCTCAAATTCTGTTTTAGCTTTACCGGGATCTACTTCAGACAAACGCATGGCCAGGCGTAAACGCATGGAGTTGGCATAACGTTTCCACTTCATGAAATCATATCCAAAAGCGGGATCGGTTTTCTTCAGTTCATCAGATGCGACAATAGTGGTGTTCAGCTTGGAGCTGGCATCCTTCAGTTCATCCAGGGCAAAGTAGTATACATCTTTCACGCTTACGAATTCGGGGTTGGTACCCTGGAATGCGTTGATGGGAATAGGACCGAAGTTATCGGACAATTCACTCAGCAAATAAGCGCGCCAGATACGGGCCACCTGTTTCAGGTTATCTGTATAAGGTTTGGTATCGCCGGCTTGTGTTTTTTCATCAGCAATCTGGATGGCTGTATTAATGCTGTTTAACCAGCCGGAGCTATAGCGATAGTATTCGGAAGACCATCCGTCATCTACTGCGCCGGAAGACAAGCCTCCGCTGAGGTGCTGCCGGCTGGCAGTTTTCCAGTATAATACAAAAGAACGTTCAGCAATATTGGGATCCATCTGTGCGCCGATAATGGAATTATTGATAAAGTATTCCACCTGTACCTGGTTAAGGCTGGCGTCTTTCGGATTTTGATTGATCTCTTCAAATTTATTACAGGCAGACATCACCATCGCGAAAGCAGCCAATGCCCAGCCTGATTTTATGAGTATCTTCTTCATTTCAGTTACAATTAAAAGTTAAAAACTAAGGCTCAGGTTCACCAGGAAAGTACGGGTGGTTGGAGGAGCACCGTTTTCAAAACCAGTGGCATTTGTACCTACCGCAAATACGGATTCCGGATCCAGGCCGCGCATACGGCTGGAAATCATCCATACGTTGTTACAGGATACACCTACTTTAGCAGACTGGATAGGTGTTCTGCCCAGTAATTTTTTTGATAGGTTATAGCTCAGCTGAACATTTCTGAGACGGATATTGGAAGCGTCGTAGATGTTCAGTTCAGACACGCCGAGATTACCTACGTTGGTATTCACTGATTCCCAATATTGCTGTGTAGTGATTGATTTGGTATTGGCAGTATAACCGCCGGCGCCATTTGATACTACCCCGGCAAGTGTCATGTCATCTCTTTTTCCACCGGGTGCAGTGATATCCGCTGTTCCGGCTCTCTGCATCATTGCCTGGGTTACAGAGAACATGTCTCCGCCAAAACGGGCATCAATCAGGAAAGCCAAGGTGAAGTTTTTGTAACCGAAGCTGTTGGTAATACCGAGTAATGCTTTGGATTGCTGGTTACCTAAACGAACATTCTGTTCGCCACGTTGTGGTCTGCCTTCTGCAGTGAGCAGCAGCTGGCCATAGTGTTCACTCTTTTCGTCTGTTACACGCAGGAATTTACTGCCGTAAATTTCACCGTACAATTGACCTGCAACTGCTACGATGGATACATCATCGAAGCCACCCAGCTGGTACCTGTTTACATTATTTGCGGCAGAGATTTCAATGATCTCATTTTTATTTTTAGACAGGTTAGCGGAGATATTCCAGATAAGTCCTTTGGCATTATCCAGAATCTTTGCATCCGCCATGATTTCAAATCCTTTGTTCTGGATATTACCAGCATTGATCTTTCTTCTCTCATAACCGCTGGCAGGGTCCATTGGCAGGTCGATTAGCTGATTAGTAGCATTGGATTTATAGTAACTGAAGTCTATACCAAATCTGTTATCTACAAAGCGAAGTTCAGCACCTACTTCATAAGATTTGATCAGCTCACTACGAACATTTGGATCAAAGAGGGTAGTTTTCCTGGAGGCAATCGGGTTGCCATTTGGATCGCGATCAATGGTATACGTATTCAATATCTGATATGGGGATAAGCCGTTGCCCACCGCTGCATAGGAACCACGGAGTTTGCCATAGCTAAGCCATTTTGGAAGACTCTTGAATTGTTCTGTAAACACATAGGAGAATCCCAACGAGGGGTAAAAGAAAGAACGATTGTCAGGACTAAGTGTAGAAGACCAATCATTACGCATGGTTGCATCCAGGAACAAGTAACCATCCCAGTTTAAACCGGCAGTACCATATACAGAATTAATACGCTGTTCTGTTACATCATCTGTAATACCTGGATTTCCCTGTGAATTTTTGATGCTAAACAAATCTGGCACCAGCAGGGAGGCTGCATTATTGCTCAGCCTGGAGGAGTGTTGCTGCATGAGGTTACCACCTACGCTAACGGAGCCGCCTAAACGGCCAAACAGGTTATCTTTCTTTGCAGTGATCAATGTACTATAGTTCAATTCAGAGAATGTAAACTTACCAACACTGTAACTACCATTGGTAGAGAGTGGACTACCTGAATATGTTTTAGCTTCCGTATTTGTTGTATAAATATCGGCACCTGCTTTTACTTCTGCATTTAACCAATCGGTGAATTGGTACTTAATGCTTCCGTTCATGATAAAGCGGTTACGTTTATCCTGATTCTGGCTATAACGGCTGGCCCAATAAGGGTTTACCTGGTTACCGGTACCATACCAGCGCATGGTGCCTAGCTCATTTAAAGGATTTTTAAACTGAGTGATGTCCATACTAACTGGCATTGTATACAGCAGGGAAGAATAGTTCCTGCTGTTTACTCCACTGGTGGGCCTGTTAGTAGCATCTGTATTTGAATATTGTACTTTGAAATCGGTAGATAACCGTTCTGCCTCTCCGTATTTGGTAGTTGCCCTGGCCATGAGATTTACTCTTGAAAGCTTCGTACCAGGAATCAGGCTGTTATCATTCATGTAGTTAAGAGAGGTGTACACAGACGTTTTATCCAATTGTTGCTGGAAAGAAATGTTTTCGTTGTGATTAACTCCCGTTTTGTAGAAATTGTCGATGTTATTAAAGTAACTAAGCTTTTCCGTTTTGCCGTTCCAGTTAGTTACATCCTGTCCTTTGATTTTTGGTCCCCAACTATTTCCACCAATAGGATCAAACGCATCTACAGAACCCTGGCCGAAACTCTTTTGCATCTCGGGGTTTGTAAACACGCTTTCAAAGCCCACTGTAGATGACACAGCAATACCCATACCGTTGGATTTCTTACCAGTTTTAGTGGTAACAAGGATGGCACCATTACCTGCACGGCTACCGTACAATGCAGCTGCAGCCGGACCTTTCAGCACAGAGATACTGGCAATGTCGTTAGCATTCAGATCTGCAAGACCATTACCCATATCCAGTGATGGATTCCAGAAATCGTTATTGCCATCAGTTACACCGACAAAGTTATCGATAGGAACACCATCTACCACAATCAGTGGCTGATTGCTACCTCCCAGTGAGTTGTTTCCACGCAAATTGATCTTCGAAGAACCTGCGGGACCTGTGCTGGAGCGAATCACTTGTAAACCCGCCACCACGCCGGTGAGCGCGTTGGTAAGGTTGGGTTCATGCGCATCGATCAGTGTGGCGCTTTTCACCTCCTGCATCGCATAGCCTAGGGACTTCTTTTGACGAGTGATGCCTAAGGCAGTTACTACCACTTCGTTTAACCCTTTGGAAGTTTCTTCCATTACCAGGTCAAAATTAATGGAAGTACCTACCGGCACTTCTTTGGTAGTAAATCCTACGCTGGAAACAACCAGTGTTGCCCCGGGGCCTACCTGGAGCTTAAATGCCCCTTTTTCATTGGTTGTTGCGCCATTGGTAGTACCTTTTTCAATGACTGTTGCATAGATTACGGGAGCGCCGGAAGCGTCTTTCAGGGTACCGGATACCCATTTTTTTTCCTGTGCGGAAACGCTTTGATAGCACGTAGCCACTAAACACGTTAGCAGCAGGAAGCCTAGCCACCTTTTCATTAGTGTGAATTTAGATGAAGATGAATAATCAAGGCATAGTTTCTCTGATGGCATGGGAAGCCCGCATGCTGCAGGTAGTTACTGCCTCATTTTTGATTGATACAAGTGAACGTTATTGCTTTGTTTTACTACAGTTGGCCTTTATCGAGGTGTTCCATAACAAGTGCTGCAGCGCCAAGTCTTTCCGCCGCATACCCCAGAGGCGAGATTATTATTTCAATATTTTCAGCGATTTTTGGTATACAATGTTCATTTAACGCATGCTGTACAGGCGCCAGCCATAACTTTCCGGCTAATGTTCCTCTCCCGCTTAAAATGATCAGGTTAGGATTCAACAAGTGAATAAGGATGGCGATGCCGCGTCCGATATGATAACCCGCCTGTGATAATAATTCCACTGCGTAATTATCGCCCTTTACCGCTGCATCCATAATTTTTCTAAACGTGTCGTCGCGGTTGTCCATCGACAAATCTTTCATAACCGTAGTTCTTCCTTCCCTGATACCAGCTACTGCTTTTTCTGCAATCACCGACAATGAGGTTTCTGTTTCCAGGCATCCCATTTTCCCACAGCTGCAGATCTTATTATTGGTAAAAAGCGGGATGTGTGAGAACTCTCCTGCAAATCCGTTTTCTCCCCTGAAAAGATCCCCGTTCAACACCATTCCCAAACCTATACCCCAGCCTATATTAATGACCAGTGCATTTTGCCTGTTCCGGGCTGCTCCAAGCTTCCATTCTGCCAGCGCAATTAAGCTGGAGTCGTTGTCAATGATCACCGGTAAACCGGTAAGTGCTTCGAGGTATCCATTGATACTGCCGTATTGCTTGTCGAAGAAAGAATAATTAATGCCCTTTGTTACATCTACAAAACCCGGCATCCCGATACCAATGCCTGCGAACTTTTCCAACGGGATTCCTGAATGATCGATAAATGCTTTCAGTTCCTGCCCCAGTTGTGCGATGGCGTCCGGATGTGCTGACAGGTCCAGCGACACCAGGCGTTCTTCTCCCACTATCCTGTTCTGCATATCCAGTATACTGATACTGGTTACAAACTGGTCCATCGCTACCGATAAAATGTACATGTAGTCCGGCTTCACAGAGTACATCTGCGGGCGCCTTCCGCCAGTGGAAATGGCATACCCCGATTCCAATACCAAACCGCTTTTCACGAGTTCATTCAAAGATTTGGTGGTATGCGGGAGACTCTTGCCAGTGAGCAGCGTGAGATCGGCACAGGATAATTCCTTGCTAAAGTACAGGTGTTTTAATAACGTTTTTTTAAATATTTCCTGGCGATCAGACACCATTTAGATGATTGTTTGCTTACAGTTTAAATCTACATCAATTTGGTACAAGTGAACAACATTATCAGTAAAATGCTGATTCAAGATAGGCAAACTTCTGTAAATTTTGCAAGAACTTTTATGAAAATTTTAATTAGTTGGCGATAATTATCCAAATTATACGATAAGTTATCTAGTAAATGTTAATTCTGCATTATAAAAAAGCAAAATAGTTCCAGATCATGGCCAAGTTGGCCCCGTGCACCGGTATGATAATTGATCCGGCACCGGTATGCCTTCATCTGTGGTAGCCCGTATGATATATGACGCAGAAACGCGTACGCTCCGGATTATATTCGTGTCGGGGATGATATATGATTACAAGGACGTGCCTGAAGCGGTATACCTGGCAATGAAGTCGTCCGGTTCAAAGGGCATCTATCTCAACAAACACATCAAAGGGCATTATGATTTTGAAAAGGTAAAATAACCATTATGCGGCGCCATGCATGGCCTGCCGCCGGATATCGCTCATCCCCTTCCGGTAAAACCGTTTCATCATTTTATTCAGGTGGCTGCTGTCCGTGAAACCAAGGTCCCAGGCAATTTCCTTAAAGGGCAGGTCGGTGTACAGCGCCTTCGCCTCCGCCAGTTTTAATTTGGAACGGAGCACAAACTCCTGGTAGGTTTCACCGGCGTTACGTTTGAAATATTCGCTGAAATAAGTAGCCGAGATATTGAACCGCTGGCATAAATAAGACAACGTAATTTTTTCTTCGTCGAGCAAATGATATTGAATGTGCAACAGTACATCTGCAAAACGTTTGCCTTCCACCCCTTGTGCACCGGGAAGCTCCATCGCCACATTGCGGGCTATCAGCTCCAGCACGGCTACCATCAGTCCCTGCATAATGCGCCGGGAATGATTATCGGAACGCTGCTGCTCATACATCAGTAACTCCAGTAAACGAACCAGGTGCTGTTTGTCGCTATCCACGGTGATCAGCTCCCCTGCCCTGCGGTTATAATTACCAATGATGAAATTGAGGCGGCAGAACCATTTCCCGAAATCTATCACACAGTCCTGTTCTCCTGAAAAAAAACTGGCGTTGAACTGGATAAACAGGAAAGTAGTGGGCTGATCTATCCGGTAGGTATGGCAGTCGGACGACGGCAACAGGAAAATACTTCCTTTGCTGTAACCGGAACGGGTATGCTCTACCTGCTGTTCCCCGCTGCCTTCGAGGATATACACCAGTTCAAAAAAGTTGTTCCTGCGGTTGCGTTTTTCCCAGCGCTCCAGGGTGGTGATGCTGATGCTAAACGGGTCGTGTACCTTTTCCATACTGCAAATGTAAGTAATAAACTGCCGCTGCATAAGGGGCATCCCATCCTGTTACTGCTGTTTCCTTTTACGGTACGGGCGTACCGGCGGGCGGCTGGTTAGCTTTGCTGTCATAAAAAATGAAGATCATATGAAAGCAATTATTTTAGAAAGACTGGATAAAAACGCCCCCCTCACCCTGTCACACACCGCCATACCGGCTATTGCTGAGGACGAAGTACTCATTGAAAACAAAGCGACAGGCATTAACCCGGTCGACTATAAAACACTGGAGGACTATACCACACCCGACGGACTACGGGCCAGCTGGGCCCCTGCCCTGGATGGTATTTCGCCGCTGATCCTGGGATCGGATATTGCCGGCGTGGTAACGGCAGTGGGCAGCGCCGTTACCAAGTTCAAAACAGGCGACGAAGTATTCGGGATGATCAGGATGCCGGGGCATGGCCGCGTATTCGCGGAGTACGTTGCGGCGCCGGCTATCCATCTTGCTAAAAAACCGGGGAATATATCCTTTACAGAAGCGGCTGCAGCAACACTGGCAGCGGTTACGGCATGGCAAAACCTGCATACGCATTACACGGTAAAAAAAGGCGACCGGGTGCTCATCACCGCACCGGCAGGCGGCGTTGGTCATTATGCCGTGCAAATGGCTAAAGCAGCAGGCGCCTATGTAATAGCCGTAACTACCGCCGCCAATGCTGGTTGGGTACTTCAGTTGGGCGCCGATGAGATCATCGACTATCATCACTTTGATTTTGAACAGGCTGATAGCCTGCAACTGAACCTGGTACTGGATTCTGGCGGAAGATACCCGGCCTCCCTGTATGAAAAACACTTCGCTCCGGGCGCCGCCCTGTTCTACCTGCCGCATGGCCTGCCGGCAGCTACCACCCAATACTACCAGTCGAAAGGATTTGATGTACGCTTCACCGGCGTTACCTCCGACGAAAAAGCGATTGACGCCATCGCCGTATTGCTGCAGTCAGGAAAAATAAAATCTTACATCGATAAAGTGTTTCCGTTCGACCAGATGCGGGCGGCCATAGATGAAATGAAAAAGGGCACTACGAAAGGAAAGATCGTAGTAACCCTTTAACAAACATGGATAACAGCCGGGGTATTTCCGGCTGTTATTAATGCGGTAGTAGCTCCGCCAGTTTTTTATCCAGGTCTTCCCCACGCAGGTTTTTGGCTACTATTTTCCCGGCAGGATCCAGCAGGAAATTTTGCGGTACTGCACGAACGCCGTACAATTTCGCTACTTCATTTTCCCAGTATTTCAGATCAGATACATGCGTCCAGGTAAGTTGATCGGTATGAATGGCTTTCAGCCATGCATCGTGCCCGTTGGCCTGATCCAAGGATACGCCCAGGATGGTGAAGGACTGGTCTTTGTATTTATTATAGGCTGCTACTACGTGCGGATTTTCTGCACGGCAGGGGCCACACCAGCTGGCCCAGAAATCCACCAGCACATATTTGCCGCGGAAATCGGTAAGGTTTACCGGCTTGCCCAATGTATCATTTTGTGTAAACACGGGCGCAGTAGCGCCAATAGCGGTTTGCTTCCAGCCATTGATCAGCGCAGCCACTTCTTTTCCCTTTTTGCTTTCCTTCACCCCGGCAGATAAAGTGTTGAAAACCGTTTCCAGCTCCGCAGGGTTTTCGGGAATGGAGCCGGCACTGCTTTGCAGGGCATCCAGGCTTACCAGGGATGCAGGATTTTCTTTTATAAACGCCTGGTAGATCTTTTTTTCTTCTTCGCGGATAGCCTTACTTTTTCCATCGTAAGTTTTCCGGAATTCCGGTGATTTACGGGCTTCTTCTGTAGCGGCAATATAATCTTCCGTGAGCTGATCTCTTTGTGCAGCCGTTGCTTTCAGCTTTGCCTGCAGGCGCTGCTGATCGTTGTTAAGACGGGAACCTTTTATGGTAGCATTATACACAGAATCTTTACCACTGAGAACAATGGTACCTTTTTCAAGGTATACCGCCAACATATCAGACTTATAAGACATCATATTGGTAGGCGGGGTATGACGCAGTACCAGCGTAGCTTTCACAGGGTCGCCCACTTTGCCTTTAAATTCAAATACGCCCTGCTGCAAGGCGGCTGAATCCCTTACGACAGTGCCGTTGGCCCGGTAAGTGAGAAACAGTTTGGCGGGAGCATCCAATGTTCCTATTTTCCCTTTCAGCACATATGTTCCGTCCTGCGCCAGGAGCGCTGCCGGCAATAACGCCAGCATTGATACTAAGATGTGTTTCATTTGGTTTTTAATTTTATGATTTAAAATGGTCTTCCATCCAGCGGTATATTCCATTGCGGGTTAAACTTCAATATCACGTTGGAGATGGTTAAAATAAAGTCTTTTGAATCCACGGTTCCTTCATGCGTTTCCGTGCCTATCTTATGTTGTATTTTAGGTTTGCACCAGGGCTTGCCGGTTTCGAGGCAAAGTCTTTTCAGGTCCAGGAAACGCTTGAATGAACCTAGCGGCAGTTCTCTTCTTCTTTCATCCAGCACCTGCTGAATCACTTCATCCTGGGACCCTACCGGAAGCGTAGGCGTTCCGGTTTTGTAACGATAGCGGCGCAGGGTATTGAGGTCGCCGATGGCGGCGGCCAGCTGGTTGGTGCGGGCATATCCTTCTGCACGCATCAGCAACAGTTCGGGATATGAGAACCCGGCGGTCATGTTGGTTTTGGAACCGCGATAATACTGGATGCGGTTACCATCATCATACACCACATTATTGTAAGTGGTTTTATACCCCGGCGCTGTTAAAAAGAAATATTTAAACCGGAGGTCATTGGCCTGGTCGTACAACGCAATCACTTCATCGGAAGGATAGCTGGAGGAAGACCTGCCGGCGCCGGCATCGAGATTGCGGTACAGCAGGTTTTCACGGCTGTTGGCAGCGCTCAGGAAATTATCCGGTCCTTTAATGGTACTGTTGATAAGGTTGGTGGGATCCGTCCACGAAAAGCTGTTGTAGTCATAAATCAGTTTATCGGTGCCCCCTTTGCTGGCCGCCGTCCACGCGAGATTGGCATAATACACCACGCTGTCGTACTTCTGGGTAAACAGGTGATAGTATGCCAGCAATGCCTGCGCTGCCACTTTATTCGGGCGGGAAGGCCAGTTGGTTACTTCCGGCACATCCGGTAAAGCGGTGAGCACATCATTCTTCACCTGTGCAAAGGCCTGTTCCTGTGTGGATAAATCCGGTAATGCTGCGCCTATATCAGCACTGGTTACATAAGGAATGGTTTTGGTATCGTTGGGTGAACCAGGCTTATACACCGGACCATATACCAGCGTAGTAATAAAGTACGACCAGGCTCTATCTACCAGCGCCTGTGCCACTACTGTTTTTGCATACTGCTGATTTTCTGCACTGAGGTTGGGAATAGCGCGTATGCCATCTATCACGTTGTTGAAATAAGCCATAGAGCGGTAAGTGCCCCAGTCCCAGAAATAATCCGATGTAGACGGATTTTTATAAGGCTGTCTGAAAACATACGCCCAGTAACGGTCGATGTTAGGATGGTTGTTGGCTTTGTAACTAATATTACCGATACCATCGGAAAGCGACAGGTTATCTGTCAGGTAGCCGAGGTTACACCCGGTGTTGTTATCAATAAACACCCACTGGGCAATATTGCTGTTATCCAGCAGGTGATCAAAGTCTGCCACCTCTGAAGGGATCAGTTTTCCTTTTGGTTTTACATCCAGGAATTTTTTGCAGGAGCTGATACTTCCCGCCATGATAATAACCAGTATGAGTATACGCTGTTTCATGATCGCCGTAGTTAATTGTTAAAGACTGAATGATAACCCTACATAAAATTCCGGCCGCAGCGACAGGGAAGAAAATCCTTGTTCTGTAAATGCGCCGGTACCACCGGACAGGTTCAGTTCTGATGTTTCAGGATCACGGTGATCGCTGTTAGCGGTGATCATGAACAGGTTCCTTGTCTGGAAATAAATCCGGGTACTGGTGAAGCCGATACGTTTCAGCAGGCGCGGGTTAATATCATAGGTTAATGTTACATCCCGGAGTTTCATGTAGCTGGCGCTTTCTATGAGAATGTCTGAATAAGGGAAATAGAACATATCCATATTCCAGCTGCTGAGTTTAGGATAAATAGTGTTGGCTTCATCGCCCGGTTGTTTCCATCTTTCCGATACATGTTTATTCAGGATATTAGATCCGCTGAAGGCATCTCTCCTCAATACATTCCCGAGCTTTGCAATAAACATAAAAGATAAATCGAAATTTTGCACACGGAAAGAGTTGGTTAAGCTGATCGCATATTTCGGGCGCAGGGTACCGCTGTAAATCAGGTCGCCTACAGCCACGTTACCACCGCCGCTTTTTTCTCCTTTGGCAGTATAGAATTGTGACACGCCATTATTATCAAGGCCGGCATACCGGTAGCTATAAAGGGCATCCAGCGGATCGCCCGCTTTTTTGATCGCACCATTGGTGACGCTGGAAGCATACTGGTAATTTACATTATAGGTGACAACCGTATTATTGTTGTAGCTGAAGTTGAGGAAGGTGTTCCAAACGAAATTACGTTTCCGTAATACATCGGCATTTATTGAAATTTCATATCCTTTGTTTCTTACTTCCCCGATATTTTTCACCAGGGAACTGAAGCCACGGGTAGGATCAATAGCATCGGATGCCAGCAGGTCACTGCTGTTACGCAGGTAATAATCGGCGGTCAAATTAATCCGCCTGTTCAGCAGGGAGATATCCACACCAAAGTTGGTGCTTTTTGTTTTTTCCCAACGGAGCGAGTTATTAGGCGGTGAAGAGATACTGTAAGATACATCTCCGGTATAATTGGAATAACTGCCAGGGGTAATGATCAGGAAAGGACCTGAGTTCAGGGAAATATTTCCGTTGATACCATAGGATGCGCGCAGATCCAGGCGATCAATCAATGGTACATGAAAGAATTTTTCCTCCGCCAGTTTGTAGGTGCCCCCGGCAGACCACAACGGTTTGTAGCGGTAGCGCGGATCGGTACCAAAGAAATTGGTTTGATCCAGCCGGATACTTCCACTGAGAATAAAGCGGTTATTATATTCATAGGAACCGTTGGCATACCAGGAAACAAAACGGTTATCCTGGTAGGCGTAACTGCCTATGCTGGCTGTAGGTCTGCTGGTGCCCAGCATATCTGCATTATAGGACCCTGCATTATAATCGGCATAGTTAAAAGTAGAAAACGTACCTGCCTGATCGTTGTATCCAAAGCGGGTTGGCAGGGCATTGTTATCTGCCGTGTTCCGGCTTATTTCATTACCGGCGATAGCGCTTACGCGGTGTTTGGTTGCAATTACCCGGTTAAAGTTCAGCTGTGTGCGGAACATATAGCTCTGGTTAAAATTGCGCGCTTCATTTACCACTGCGCCATCCGGGATATAATGTTTGGAACCGTTGGAGATGGAAGTATTATCATCGTACCATTGCCGCACCCGGTAAGACGTTTTATCGTACAGCGACCTGGTTTGTGCATCGCCGCGGCTCCAGGCACCTCCTGCCTCTATGTTCAGCCCGTCGAAGATCTTTACATTCACGCTGCCGCCCAACCGGATCTGCAATGCTTTTGTGTTGTAGGTTTCCAGACCAAGATCATCCAGCGGATTATAGTACAGTGGTTTCAACCCTGTTAACGCAGCATACCGGTCTTCTTTCTTCTGGTTTTTAGATGGCACATTCAGTGTTTCTCCTGTAGCCGGGTCTACCAGCAGGTTGTACGGTTGTATCAGCGAGGTGTTGGTGAATGCCAGCATATCCTGCCAGCCGCGTACCGGTGAAGCGGAAGTGGCATAGTTCACATTGGAGAACAGGCGGATGTTCACACCTTTGCGGGGCTGCCAGTCGTTTTTCACATCAAAGATGAGGCGGTTGTCTGAATTCCGGACGGTGTTATTCTGATTGGATACATATCTTACTGCGGCGTTGAGCATACTTTTTTCACTGCCGCCGGATAAGGAGATATTGTGTTGCTGTGTAAACTGGTTTCTGAAATAATATTTCTCCATCTGTGCCAGTCCGTCGTTTTTCTTCAGGGCATCCAGCTCCGCGGTCACATCTTTTTCGTTCATCCATCCCTGTGACTTTGCGATCAGCAGGTAGTTAACACGGGAAGTGCTGCCGTAGTTATTATAGGTAGTGAGATAGTCGTTGGGATCCTGGTTATAGAGCTCTATTTCCGCATCCACGTAATCGGCGGACGATGCCCTGTTAAGATTCGACAGATCGGGTTTCAGCGTGATGCCGGTAGATCCTTTATATTCTACCTGCAACGCACCTTTTCTGCCGGTGCGGGTAGCGATTACGATTACGCCGTTGGAGGAGCGGGCGCCGTAAATAGAGGCGGCTACTGCATCCTTGAGCACGGTGATCGATTCTATGTTATCGATATTGAGAGATTCCAGTCCTGCGCTGGAAGGGTACCCGTCGATTACCAGCAGGGGCGCGCTGGCAGCAGTGCCCAGCAAGGTAGACACGCCACGGATTTCCAGGTTACCTTCTTTGGTGAGCACCACCCCGGTGGCTTGTCCTTCAAGGGCTGATTTCACATCCGGTTTCAGTTTAGCGCGGAGGCGATAGGGATCAATGACCGAAAAAGAACCGGTGGCCCTTTCCCGGGAAATGGTCTGGTAGCCGGTGTTCACCACATCGATGCCGGTGAGCCTATTATTGGATGGTTTCAGCGTGATGCTGATAACGCCGTTTTTGCCCACTACAAGTTCCTGTTTTTCGTAGCCCACATAAGAGAACGACAGCACGGCATTTTCGTCTCTCACTGCAACGGTATACTCCCCGTTGTTATTGGTTTGTGTGCCTTTGCCGGTGCCTTTCACCACTACCGAAACGCCGGGCAGCGGAATACCATTTTCATCGGTAATACGCCCGGTAATTACGATCTGTGCCGGGACAGCGGGCAATGCCGGCGTGCGGGGCACGATGCGTGTAACCGTAATGGTTTTGTCTTCGATGGCATACTCCAGGTTCTGCCCCATGAGTGAAACGTGCAGTAGTTCCTGGATAGTGGCGTTCTTCATATCCAGCGTAACGGGGCGGGTACTTTGCAGTGCATCGTAATTATAAAAAACGATGTAGCCCGTTTGCCGGTTGATGGTGGTAAAGACCGTTGATAACGGTGTGTTTCTGACAGACAGTGTTATGCGTTGTGCAGCGCTTTTGGCGCTGACCTGCAGCATGCCTGCCATTAGTAATAAAGCAGATAACCTCATGATCCTCCAAATTTTGGTTGGCAGATTATTTTTTTTCATTGTACCGGCAAATACCGGGTTGTAAGATCTGCATTGGTGGTGATGCTTTCCGGAAGTGTTGATGTGGTGATGATCAGGCCTGCGGACAAGGGAATACGATCCCTCTTCTCTGTTTTGGAACAAAGCAGTTAAAATCATACATTTGATTTCGGTGATAAAAATGAGTTTACACGAATAATTTATTGCCTGTAACCAGTGATGTTTGCCCATCACTGGTTTTTTAATGGCGCTGGTTTTAGTTGATTTTGATTACTTCTGGTACAATAGCTGGTCAGATTTAAGTGTTAAAAAATATGGCATGCTTACGATCGTAATACGGTTATTTTTCTTCCTTCTATTTTAAACAGTACTCCATTTTTTTCTAATATTTTGAGGATGCCCGATAGGGACAGGCTGCGCTGCATACCGCCGCCAAAGCGCATTTCGGGCGGTGTACCTTCGTATACAACTTCTATATCGTACCAGCGTTCCAGCTGCCGCATCACGGTGGTAATGTCTGCCCGGTCGAAGATAAAAAAGCCATTCTTCCAGGCTACGGCTTCCTGCACATCGGTACCTGTTACTGTGATGTTGTTACTGTTGCTGATGCGTGCCTGCTGGCCGGGCAGCAGTTTTTTTATGACGCCATTGCGGCCTACGTTCACAGCGCCTTCCAGCAGGGTTACTGCCAGCGCATTTTCATTCGTATATGCCATCACATTAAAATGGGTGCCCAGTACGGTGATATCGGCGCCGTTGGCCTTTACCAGAAATGGTTTTCCGGGCGCCTTAGCTACTTCAAAATATCCTTCGCCGGTGAGTTCCACGGTTCTGTTGTTACCTGTGAAAGCTGTAGGAAAACGCAGGGAGCTGGCTGCATTGAGCCATACCTGGGTGCCGTCTGGCAGGGTAAGTTGGTATTGTCCGCCACGGGGAGTAGTTAATGTATTATAAGTAACCGCGGCGGTAGCGCCGGTGGCATGGTACAATACCTGCCCGTTTTGTAATTTGATGATGCTGGTGCTGCCTTGTTTGCCGAGCGTATCATTTTTGGCTTCATCCAGCACAATTTGGGAGCCGTCTGCCAGGGTGAGCATGGCTTTATTGCCGCCGGGGGCGATATCATTTTTATAACGCTGTGCGAGTGCAGGAACGGGTTTCATGGTGGCTACCGGCCGGAGCAGGAAATATAAACCGGTGGCTAACAGCAGGCCGGTAACTATGGCGGCAGCCCACCAGAGGCGGTGTATAAACTTCACCGGTTGCACGGTTTCCACAAAAGGAGTGGTAAGGTCTGCGCCGGTAATACTTTGCAGCAAAGCGGTGCGGGCGGCGGTATCGACGGGGGCGGTATCCGCAGGCGCCTGCCACATCAGGTCCGTCAGCGCGGCCATGAGTATTTCCATGTTGCCGTCGTCTTCCAGCAATGTGTACAACTCTTCCTGCTCTTCGACCGTTTCGTTACCGGAAAGTCGCTGTTGCAATAAATATATGACCCTTTGCTCCTGCATGCGTAAAAAGAAAACCGGGATTTAAACGGCTCCCCGGTATTAAGAATAGGCTAACGACCTAAAGGACCTATCTGTTTAAAAATATTTTTACCTGCAAATAAAAATCAGGTAAACAAGCGGGATGGCATGCCCGTTGCGACGCAGGTGCTCCCGTATGGCTTTCAGGGAAAACACCAGGGCATTTTTAACAGAGTTGGGCGACAAATCCAGCTCCGTGGCTATTTCCGGGATCTTCATACCACGATTGCGGCTCATCTGGTAAATGCGCCGGCGTTGCGGCGACAGCAACATCACGGCTTCTTCTATAACAGTATGCAATTCTTTCAGTGTGAGCCGCCGGGTAGCGGTATCGGCGTCATCGGCGGTAACCACTGCCGTTCCGCGCAGGCGGTATTCGTTGGCTTCTTTTTTCAGGTAAGTATAACACTCGTTGGCGGCCACTTTAAACAGCCAGGCTTTCGGATGGTCGATGTCCGCGAGCTTGTCGCGGCTCAGCCATACCCGCAGGAAAGTAGCCTGGATCACCTCTTTGGCGTTCTCGGGTGACTTCATCATTTTCCGGATAAATGGTTCCAGCGTTGTCAGGGAAGTATTGAAGAGGATACCAAACGCCGCTTCATCGCCCTCAGAAATGCGCTGAAACAGTGATTTGTCAATATAGATATTGTCGTGCATTATCGTTGCAGAATACGCTGATGGTTGATAAGGTTGGTGGTATCGCCACTAAAGTAATGAAAATTGAGCGGATCCTCACTGCCTCCTCATTTGAATAAATCAGATCTCATTCAGGAAGTCTGTCATCGACTGCTCCGTCAGCAGGTTCAGTTTCTTCCGGAGGCGGTACCGCTTTATTTCCACGCCCCGCACCGAAATGGCCATCAGCTGCGCAATTTCTTTGGTAGATAATTTCAGCTGCAGGTAAGCACAAACCTTCAGATCGGTATTCGTCAAGGCAGGGAATTTGCTTTTCAGCTTCTTCAGGAAGTTATTGTTGATCTCATCAAAATGAGCGGCGAACTGATCCCAGTTATCATTATTCTTTTCTACATCATTTAACAATAACAGCGCGTTCTTGATTTCCGGGTTGTTACCATTCTTTTTATATACCGATGCCAGGATATCTTTTACTTTCACCAGCGCATCGCCTCTCTCCACCAGGTGCATGGATGCATCTGCCAGCGCATTGTTTTTAAAATGTATTTCATTGGCCAGCTTTTCATTCTGCAGTTTGATGATTTCCTTTTCGTTTTTTTCCAGCTCCAGCTGGTGAATATATTTAAGACGCTGCTGCTCCTCGTCAAAGCGGCGCTGCTGGATGCGCAGGGTCCTTTCCTGCCAGCGGTTCAGGAGATATAGCACAGCGAGGAACAACAACACATAGCCAATATACGCCCAGGTGGTTTTATACCATGCGGGCAGCACTTCAAAACTGTAGGTCACCACTTCTGATTCATGTCCGAGGTTATCGTGTGCTTTTATTTTAAAAAGATATTTACCGTCCGGAAGGTTGGTGTAATCCTTCTCTGTTTTGGGCGACCAGGCGGACCAGCGCTGATCGTATCCTTCCAGCTGGTAGCTGTATTCTATATTACTTTGCAGTCCGTATGCCGGCGAGCTGTATTCAAAATGGAAGGAGTTATATCCTTTTGGTAAAGCCACCATTTCGGTGTCATCCTGTAAATAACCCGCAGCTCCGCGGTGATGGAAATAGCCGCCGAAAATAACACTGTCGGATTTACCAAAAGCCTTTACCTGCCCCAGTAAAACCTTCACCGCCTGTTTGTTGGTGGTATACTTTTCATAGTTCAGGTGAATAGTGCCTTTTTCGGAGCCAATGAAAATATTCTCTTTATTATAGGGATAAATGTTTTCAAATCCCAGTAATATCTTGCCGTTCAGCTCTGGTATCCAGGTAATGGTAAATGGTTTATCGCCGGAAGACTGGTTGAAATTCACCACCCCAATATCTTTGCCGCTGCAGAACCAGATATTGCCGTCGGCATCTTCATTCATATACCGTATTTCCATGTTGCCCAGTATGGGCGTCAGGAAGGCGGAAGGAACAAACCGGTTGGTGGCCGGATCAAATTCATACACCCCTTTACCCGTGCAGAACACCACGCGGTTCTTTATCTTAAAAACATAATTACTCAGCGCTGAAGGCAGCCCCGCACTATCCGTGAGTAGTTGGGAAGAAACGGTTTTGTTATCGGCGGACAGCTGCAGCTTATAAACGCCCCGGTACGGGTGCGACGCCCAGATGGTGTTGTTATTATCTATTTCCAGGAAGCGCAGCGACTCTCCCACTCCTTCCAGTTTTCCTTTATCGGTAAACTGGCCCGCATTGTATTCCAGCAGCTGCACGCCGGTATAACTGCCTACCAGAACGTTTTTTGCAGGATACACTGCCGATACCGGTTTATACAGCCAGGCGCCGGGTTCAGCAAATAGCGGCACGGCACTGTGATCTTTCAGTACAGCGCTGCCGGTGTGTTGTGCCAGCAGGATATGATTGTTCACCTCATCGAGGCGCCACACTTCTGCCTTGCTGTTCCTTACGCGGGTAAAATCACCTTTGGAGAAACTGAGATCGCCCGAGGCAGCCGCCAGCGGCACGTACCATGCGCCGTCCGATGTGGCAATGTACAGTTCATTATTAAAGATACGGGTGGAGTATCCCGACAGCTCATTGCTTTTACTGGGTGTAATATATTTTATGGCGGCATTGTAGGCGATAAAGCTGATACCATTATTGAGCCCGGCCCAGAGGTTATTATGTTTATCAAGGAAGACGCTGATCACGTCATTATTCTGGAGTCCTTCCGTGCGGGAAATCTTTTGCACCACTTCGCCGTTGAAGTTGAGCACCACGCAACCTTCCGTGGAGGTGCCTGCCACAAATTCCATGGCGTTGATCTGTGCGGAGATATTCACATTGCCGGTGGAAAAGGCTGCGTGTTGCTGGATGATGGAGTCGTTGCGCAGAAGGAATTGTCCTTTTGCCTGGGTTATCACCAGGAGCGTATCAGCCCCGATGCCTATAATGCCGGATATGAGGCCGTCTGTAAATTTACGGCCGGTATTAACGGGCTGCCATTCATTATTTTTAAACAGCATCAATCCATTATACTTATCCTGTGCATACAGTTTATGGCCGGCCTGTTTCAGGTACAGCCACTCGCTGGGATATACTTTAATACTGTTATTCCGGTATTCGAAGATGCGGTCGGAGGCCTGGAAGAAAACAGCTTCTTTATAAATTTCTATCCGCCAGATGTCCGCAAACTTATTATGTGAGGCAGGAACAAGGTCCCTCAGGGAGGTATAAACGAGATTACCGTTTGGCCCGGGTGCGAAGTAGCCGAGTTCTCCCTGGCCACCGGCATAGATCCGGTCGACCGTATCAATGGCCAATGCGCGCACAATAGTACGGTTTGGAAGCGGGTATGCTTTCCAGTGACTGCCATCATAGGTAAGCATTCCTTCGTTGTTGGCGAAGTACATGATGCCTTTGCTGTCCTGTTCAATATCCCAGGTTTGGATGCCTGCCTGGAAGTCGCTTTTACTATAATTGATGATCCGGGGTAACCCGATCGTATTCTGACCTGCGGCCATCCGGAAACACCCGATGCATAAAAAAAACAGCCACCATCTTTTCATAAAATATAGGATTACTTCCGGTGATGTAGTAATGATGTAGTTTAAATTTATTAATAATCAATCATTTATCCAATTGTGATGCAGTATAGATGTAGTCGGAAAATTGGCTTCGTTCTGTGGAAGGTGTAATTTTAGCCCAATCAAAACAGTATAAAAATAGTACTTAGTCAACTGAAATCATCCATCCATTTAAAAAAATGCAGAACACCACGATGCTGTAAAAAAGATCACCTGCAGCCATAAAATGAAATAAACATCAACGGGATTTCACGTTTACCGCCAGCACACCGATGCTGGTGAAAGTACCCCGCATGTAAAATCGTCAACAAAAAATTCACGTATGAAAAAACTCTTACAAAGCATTCTTATCCCGCTATTGCTATTATTTGCCTCCACATTGTGGGCGCAAAACAAAACCGTTACCGGTAAGGTAACAGATGAAACCGGGGCGCCTATACCCGGCGCTTCTGTAATCGCTAAACTTTCCAAAACTGCCGTAGCAGCAGATGCCAATGGCGCCTTTTCTATATCCGTAACACCGGAAGAGAAAGTACTGGATATCTCCGCCATCGGATATACCACCTTTCATATAGCGGTAGGAGCTTCCCCGTTAGCAGTACAGCTGGCGCTCTCCAATAAAGAACTGGGAGAAGTAGTGGTAGTGGGTTACGGCACCCAGAAGGTAACCAAAATATCCGGCGCCATCTCCACAGTGAAGGGAGCGGATATCGCCAATCTCCGGCCCGTAAGGGCAGAAGAAGCCCTGCAGGGAAGGGCTTCCGGCGTAAGCGTTATCCAGAGCGGTTCCCCCGGCGCCAAGCCTACTGTGCTGATACGCGGTATCCCCTCTTACAGCGGTTCCGACCCACTGGTGGTAATAGATGGCGTGCCTCAAACGCTGGACGATCTGAATGCCGTGAACGCAGCAGACATTGAATCCATCAACGTGCTGAAAGATGCTGCTACCACCGCTATTTATGGCGTAAAAGGCGGCAACGGCGTGATTATGGTCACCACCCGCAGCGGCAGAAGGAATCAACGGCCCGAAATTACCGTGAACGCCAATTATGGCATACAGGAAGTATTCAAAACCATAGGAGTGCTGAATGCCACTGAATACGCCGGCATCATCAATGAAGGCAGCGTAGCTTCCGGCGGCAACATCATCTTTCCAGACCTTTCCAAAATGGGCGTAGGTACCAACTGGCAGAAAGAGATTTTCCACCAGGCGCCCATGCAAAATTATAATGCCAGCGCAAGAGGCGGCGGGGACAAGATCACCTATTTCATTTCCGGCAGCTACCTCGGACAGGATGGTATTGTTGGCGGCGGCAGTAAATCCAATTTCAACCGGATCAATGGTACTGCCAATATCACCGCCGATGTCACCAATCGCCTCAAATTGATCGTGAACACCAGCTTCGCCAATATTAAAAATAAAGGAATACAGGAAAATTCGTTCAATTCCATTATCGGCAGCGCACTGAACTTTGATCCTACCCTGCCGGTATATAATGAAATACCGAATACACCCGGTAAATATAGCTTCAGTAACCTCCTTACCTCCGAAATTTTCAACCCGCTTACCAAACTGGAAAATACCTACAATACTTCCAGCGGCAACAAACTGTTCGGAAAAGTAGAACTACAGTACGACATCCTGAAGAACCTAAAAGCGACCACCCGCTTTGGCTATACCAATTACGACCAAACCGGCAAGAACTTTACGCCGCTGGTGTTTTATGGTCCGCTGAACGTGGAAAACACCATGGGTGCAGATGGCAATGCCATTCCGCTCAAAAATGAACTGGGCATGCTGGCGGGTTCCACCCACAACAGCGTGAGCGAGTTTAAGAACAGCGCAGCCAGTTTTACGTCAGAGACCTATCTGAACTATAACTTCAATATCAAAAATGATCATCACTTTGATGCGGTAGCCGGTATCTCCTTTTTTAAATCTACTAACAACGGCATGACCGTTACCCGGCAGGACGTACCTTTCAACTCGTGGCAGTTTGCAGATTACAACGCCGCCACCGGTATCAATACCGCCGCTATTCCTTATATTATAGATACGGTGATCAATAATGTACCAGTAAAGATCTATAACTCCAAAGGAGATATTCCCGCCAACCTGAACGGACAAACAGCCAGCAAATACAACGGATTCCGTAAAAATTTATCTTACTTCGGCAGGATCAACTATGATTACAAAGATAAATACCTCGCCTCCGTTACCATGCGCAGGGATGGTTCCTTTGCCTTTGGTACAGATAATAAATTCGCAGACTTCCTTTCCGGTTCACTGGGCTGGGTAGCGTCTTCAGAAAATTTCTTTCACTTTGATTTTGTCAACTATCTGAAAATAAGAGGCAGCTATGGTACTGTGGGAAATGAAAACACCAACCCGGCTTTCCCCAGGATTGTAACAGGCGGTCCTAATTACGACGACGGCAATAACAACGGATATACTTTTGGCAATACTTTCCTGTCGGGATCTACCGTAGGTTCTTATGCCAATACTACGCTGAGCTGGGAAAAACAAACCCAGTTTAATGCTGGCTTTGATGTTACCTTCTTCCATAACAAGTTTAACCTCAGCGCCGATTACTTCCAGAAAAGCGTAAAGGGTTTGCTGTTCAAACCTATTGTATCCCTTTTCCTGGGAACGGCTAAAGTGCCTGATGCCAACATCGGTTCTACCAAAAGTAGTGGTATAGATCTCAACCTCGGTTACACCGATAAAATAGGCCGCGACCTTTCCATTAATACCAACATGACTTTCACCACTTCCAAAAACGAAGTAACCGGCACCAACTCTGATAACTCCTTCATACTGTATGGTGGCAGTTATTTCAATGGTCAGTCGCAAACGGTTACTGCTTTTGAAACCGGCAAAGCGCCCGGCTATTTCTACGGATTCAAAACAGCCGGCTTATTCCAGTCGGCCGACGAAGTAAACAAAGCGCCCAAACAAAGTGGCGCGCAGCCCGGCGATATCCGCTTTGTGGATGTAAACGGCGATGGAGAAATTACGGACAAGGATAAAACAAACATCGGCAATCCCTTCCCGAAATTCACGATGGGCTGGAACCTTTCTCTGGGTTATAAAAACTTCGACCTGAACATTTTCACGTATGCTTCTGTTGGCAACGACATCTACCGGGCATACGAAAGAAATGCTACATACACCAACAAATTCCGCGATATACTCGCCCGCTGGACCGGGCCCGGAAGTACCAATGATGCCCGTCACCCACGCTACTCTTTTACGGACGCCAACAATAATGCGCGGGTATCCGACCGCTACGTGGAAGATGGTTCTTTCGTAAAACTAAAAAACATACAGCTGGGATATACCTTCCCCCGTTCTGTGCTGGACCGTGCAGGATTTAAACAGGTACGTGTGTTTGCCCAGGTTAAAAACGCGTATACGTTTACCCGTTACTCCGGCTTTGATCCTGAAATCGCCGGTGGTATAATGGAATCGGGCATCGACAGAGGCGCCTATCCACAGGCCAGGACCTGGTCTTTAGGTATTGATTTAAAACTGTAATGTTCAAAGTAAAAAGACAACAAATGAAAAACATACTGAAAATAGCAGGCATACTTTATTTCACGATTGCCATGAGCTCCTGCAAAAAGTGGGTCGATTACAAACCGAGCGACAGCTTTAACGTAACAGACCAGGATTACCTGAAAAGTGAAAGCGATTACCGGACCATGGCGGTGAGTACCTACTCTCCTATCCAGTGGCTGAACCAGACGGTACCCATTGGTGATATTGCTTCCGACAACTCCGTAAGCGGCGGTGAAAGCGCCTCCGATGTATTGGGATTACAACAGATGGATGATTATGCCATCACCACCAATAATGATTACTTAACGGAGATATGGTCTGCTTCCTATGAGGGCATTAACCGTGTAAACTACCTGACCCAGTTTAAGGATAAGAACCCCGGCGGCGGCACGGTTGATTTTCCCGGCAAAGAAGCGCTGTATGGAGAAACCTATTTCCTGCGGGCGTATTATTATTTCACGCTGGTGAAATTTTTTGGAGATGTCCCCCTGTTTGCTGATAAAAGATTAACACTGGCCGATTCCAGGACATTGCCCAGGTCTCCCAAAGCAGATGTATATAAACAGATAGAGCTGGATCTGAACAATGCCATTGCTGTATTACCTGCTACGCAGCCACAGGCCGGACGTATTACCAAATACGCCGCACAGGCATTGCTGGGGAAAGTACTGCTCTATCAGAACAAGTTCAACGAAGCCGCGGCCATGCTGGAGAATGTGGTGAATGGTCCGTTTACGCTGGTAGCTGAATTTGGAGATATTTTTCTGCAGTCAGGAGAAAATGGTATTGAGTCTGTTTTTGAAATTCAATATTCCAATCTTTCTCCCTACTACAACTGGGGCGCCGCTACCCGCGGACAGGGCAACTATGCTGTACAGCAGTGTGGAATACGGGGATTAAACGGTGGCAGTCCCTATGCCTCCGGATGGAGTACCAACTTACCTACCCAGAACCTTGCCAACGCCTACGCTGCAGGCGATCAGCGGAAAGACGTTACGGTACTGGATATAGAAGCCTACAAAAATGCACACCCGGATTTTAAAATTACTTACCAGGTAGCACCTTATAAAAATACCGGTTTATACAACCAGAAATATTTACCAAGAAAAGGAGAAACTTCCGGTCAGCTGGAACTAAACTATCTCAATAACTACAGAACTATCCGTTATGCCGATGTATTACTGATGGCCGCAGAAGCCAACAACCGTGCTACCACACCCAATGATGCCAAAGCACAAACTTACCTGAACAAAGTTCGCCGCCGTGCTTTCAGTGATAATGCGCACGATATTACCTTAACCGGCAGCGCCTTAACAGACGCCATCTGGAAAGAACGCCGGCTGGAGCTGGCCATGGAAGGCGACCGCTTCTTTGACCTCGTAAGAACAGGTAAAGCTGCTGCCACCATCACCGGTTTCAAAACAGGTAAAAATGAGTTGTTCCCACTGCCACAAAGGGAAGTGGAAATATCCAACTTACCACAGAATCCAGGGTATTAATCGCTTATCAGTAAAACAAAAAGCATGAAAAGACTTTCATATATACTACTGGCATTTGCGCTAAGCAGTTGCACCAAGTTAACAGACGACGATCTGTCGTTTTTAAATTCCATACAAGCGCCTTCCGATGAATCGCTGTTGTTTAAAATTGCGGATGATAATTCCGGGCAGGTAACCATTACGCCCAACAGCGCAGGAGGTACCAGCTATGATATTTATTTTGGAGATGGGACTACCGCACCCGTAACGGTGTTACCCGGAAAGAACACCACGCATGTATATAAAGAAGGGATATATCCCGTGAAGGTGGTGACCACCGGTTTGAGCGGGTTAAAATCGGATACCACCGCACAGCTGACCGTCACTTTCCGGGCGCCGGAAAATGTAACCGTTACTACTACGGGCAACGCGCATGAACTCACCCTATCTGCCACTGGGCTGTATGCCACCGGTGGTTTCAAAGTATCTTTCGGCGAAGTTCCAAACGAAGAACCGGTGCTGATTGCCGCCGGCGCCAATATAAAACACACTTATGCCAAAGGTGGTGTGTATACCGTTAAAGTGGAAGCATTGAGCGGGGGAAAAGCCACCACCGTTGTTACAAAAGACGTGACGATTTATGATCCGCTCACACTGCCCATGACCTTTGAGCTGCCGACCGTTAACTATGCCTGGGGCGACTTTGGCGGCAGCGCTACTTCTGTGATCGCCAATCCCGTGCGGAGCGGTATTAATACCAGTGCTACCGTTGGTAAAATTGTAAAGACAAAAGCGGAAGTATGGGCCGGCAACTTTATTGTAATGACCGATCCCATTGATTTTACGCAGCACAAAAAGTTCAGGGTAAAAGTATATTCCTGGCGCGCCGGCATGCGGGTATTACTGCAACTGGAAAGAAACGGCGATAACACTTTCCAGGAAAACGTGGAGATGACCACCACTGTAGCAAATGCCTGGGAAGAGCTCACCTTTGATTTCTCCGGAAAAATAAAAGATAACAGCAAACGCCTGCAGAACATCCTCTTTTTCCTGGACAACGGTGTAACGGGAGATGGCAGTAACAACTTCACCCTTTTGTTTGACGATATTACTTTAACTAACTAATCCACGGTTATGAGAATACATATAAAGCTATTAACACCGGTGCTGCTGTTTGTATTGATGGTGATGAACAGTTGTAATAAAGATGATTTCCGGTTCGGCGATATCATCACACCATCCAAACCGGTCTTAAATATTGAGATCACGGGTAAAGACGCCACACATCCAAATGGCGGCGGCGCAGGAACGATAGTGGTAAATGTTGCTGCCGACAATACCATCAACTATAAAGTAGATTTTGGTGATGGCAAACCCGCTAAAACATCTACCAGCTCTGTTTTTCAATACCAATATGATCATACGGGCATCAAAACGCTTACCGTAAGCGTAACCGTTTATGGAAAGGCCGGCAACTTCAGCACCAATGCACAGGAGATCACGGTATTCAGGGCATTTGAGCCGGATCCTGCTTTTGTGACCATGCTTACCAACAACGGCACAAAAAAATGGCGGGTGGATAAAGACAATCCCGGCCACCTCGGTGTATCTGATGCGGCGGTATTTACCCCAGCATGGTGGGCGGCTGGTCCGGATGAAAAAGCGGGCCTGGGTATTTATGACGACGTGTATACCTTCACTGCGAACGGCAATGCATTTACCCATGAAACCAACAATGATATTTTTGGATCTAAAGAGTACCTGAAAGATTTTGATCCGTCGCTTACCGGCGAGGGTGACTTTACCTTAACAGGTCCTAAAGCTGCCGGCTACACGGAAACATTTGGTTACGACGGCAGTGCCACCGCGGAGTATATTACTTTTTCCAGCAAAGGACACCTGGGCATGTATAAAGGCGTACATAAATACCAGGTACTTGAAAGAACGGCTACGCAGATGACCTTGCGTTGCTTACAGAGTCCCGGTGCATGGTATGTTAAAATAATAGCAATTCAATAGCGTATGAAATATATCACAGGAATGATGCTGGCATTACTGATCAGTACTGCCAGCTGCGGAAAAAATGAAAAAGCGCCACCGGCGAAAACCGCGCCCACCAATCTGACACTTCATGTGGTGGTAAATACAGACAACAGCGGGGCAGTAGCTTTTACTGCTGCTGCCAATAACGCGGTTAGTTATGATTATGATTTTGGAAATGGGATCAATAAAACCGTTGCCAATGGTATTACCAACTATACCTATCCCGGCAGCGGCACCTATACCGTAAAAGTAACAGCTAAAAGTGCAGATGGACTTACGCTGAGTAAGTCCGCCGACGTAACGGTTACTATTGCTTCCGGGCTGGTATGGTCAGATGATTTTAACACCGATGGCGCGCCCGATCCTGCCAAATGGGGCTACGACATTGGCACCGGCGATAATGGCTGGGGCAATGCGGAGTCGCAGTACTACACCGACCGGTCGAAGAATGTGAGTATTGCCAATGGTATCCTGAAAATTACCGCCATGAAGGAAAACTATTCCGGCAGTGCTTATACCTCCGCAAGAATACTCACCCGGGATAAGTTTGCCTTTACCTATGGTAAAGTAGAGGTCAGCGCCAAACTGCCTGCGGGCGGCGGCACCTGGCCTGCCATCTGGATGCTGGGCAGTAACATTACTACCGCCGGCTGGCCTGCCTGTGGGGAAATAGATATTATGGAACACAAAGGTAACGAGCCCAATAAAATATATGGTACCGTGCATCATCCCAATCATGCCGGTGCTAACGCCGACGGGGGTACGGTAATGGTGCAGAATGAAACCACCGTGTTTCATAAGTATACCGTGGATTGGTCACCTGCATTACTGAGGTTTTATGTAGATGACCAACTGTTTTATACTTTCCCTAATTCAGGCAATGTGCCGTTTAATCATGATTTCTTTGTGATCCTGAATTTCGCAATGGGAGGGCATTTCGGCGGGGCCATTGATCCGGCGTTCAACAGTGCTTCGCTGGAAATAGATTATGTAAGGGTGTATAAAAATTAAGAGCTACTAAAGAAAAAAGGCGTCCGGCCTTTGCCCTTACCAGTATAAACCAGGTACCGATGCGGGTTCCCGGTTGTCTGGTAAGGGCAAAGGCCGGCGCCTTTTTTATTAACTTATCTGGCGGGAGTATCGCTCCAGTTTTTCTTTTTCTGTTTTGGTTAGACTGTTAATCCCCTTATGATGGATTTTATCGAGAATCGCATCCAGTTCTTTCTGGCGGTTGGCTTTTTCCACATTGTACAGGTCATCGATATCTGCCAGCACATGATGCTGATTATAAAAGTAGTTATCGACCAGGATAATATGCGGCTTGTGAATAATTACATACATGAAGAATACACAGGGTACTGTGAGCGAAATAATAACAGCGATATTTTGTGTAATCGCTGCCGGTTCAATCATTAACCCGATGAGCATGCCCGCCATAGCGCCGCCCAGGTGGGCATCGTGGCCTATGTTATCGCGGCGTGACCTGATACCGTAAATAGAATACAATATGTATACGATGCCATACACCCATCCGGGTACTGGAAACAGTCCGAAGAAGCTCACCATCATACCCGGATACAGGACGATAGAAGCGAAAATGATTCCGCAGATGGCGCCGGAAGCGCCTACTGCACTATAGTCGTTCTCACGCCGGTGAATGTACAGGGATAGCAGGTTTCCGCCAATAAGGCTTCCGAGGTAAATGCAAACGTAAGCGACGGGACCCATATTAGCTTCCAGCATGACGCTGAAAAGCAGGAGGGAAATCATGTTAAAGATCAGGTGTTTCCAGCTGACATGCAGGAATCCGCAGGTGATCAAACGCCGGTATTCCTTGTACAGCAGGATTCTTTCTACTTCAAACTCATACTTATTGAACACGGTGCGGCTTTTAAATCCTCTCCAGGAAATAACCACATTAGTGAGAATGATTAACAGGGTGATGATACCGGTATAACTCATTTTATTTACGGGTCGTTTACAAACACCCCTGCAATATGTGAAATACTTTAAATATATCAAAATCCTTGTAATGGTTCTTTTCAGGAAATATAACCGTTCCCGTTAGGGTCATATGCTCCAAACCGTTTACAGTAAAGGATTATGTCGATGTATATTTCATCCACAGGTTAATAAATTTCTGATTTTATTCAAAAAAATTTGGTTGTTTGAAAATAATGTTGCTACATTTGCACTCCCCAAAGGGGGATATAGATCGGCTGAAAGGCCCGTCTGTATTAAGGATCGGTAGTTCAGTTGGTTAGAATGCCGCCCTGTCACGGCGGAGGTCGCGGGTTCGAGTCCCGTCCGGTCCGCAAAGCCACTCTTAAAGAGTGGCTTTTTTTATTAAAACCCACTAGAATTAGGGTTCAAGCAAGAAAAGCATATTAAGTAATAACAAACATTACCAAAGAGAAAGGGTACCTGTTTTATTTCCGAAATTGGTACCCTCGGTTAACCCTATGTTTTTGTGAGAAGGGTTTAGGAACGAGCGAATTTTTATTCGATCACCTAAAATGTGTGTTATGAAGGTTAATGAAAAACTTTCCATTCTATTAATTCTGGAAAAATCAAAGGCATCTAAAGACGGAAAGATGCCAATTACTATCCGCCTGACTGTAGACTCCAAAAGAGCGGAGCTATCCCTGCGTCAAAAAATACTACCCGATTTATTCATTGCTTTTTACACTGTCGTGTGTTAACAAAAAGGCAACCTTAAAAAAATCGCTGGTTAAGGCCGGCATGAGTCAGCTTTTTCATAACTTTAATCGAGTCGGGCAAAGAGAACCCGCTCCGGATCTGCTAATTGGTCGCCTAACGTTAGCGGCAACCCTAAAATAGCACTAAAAATAAGATGAAACAGGAAAATGTGCAGCCAAACAAATGGGAAATATTCAGCCCCTATTTCAAACAAATAGAGGTTCCAGCTAAATTCATCCTCTTGCAAGAAGGGAAAGTATCAAAAACGATGTACTTTATTGAAAAAGGATGTTTGCGGACTTGGGTTAACAATGACGGCAAAGAAATAACCACTCAATTCTTCTTTGAAGGTGACAGTGTATCTTCCATTGAAAGTTTTAGAACTAACCGGCCAAGTTTATACAGTATTGAAAGTTTGGAGCCCTGTGTCTTACAGACCATTTCACAAAAAGATTTTCAAGATATTATTCAAAACTCACCTGAGCTAAAAGACAATCTGGTTGAACATCTATTTATGCGGCTTATAAAAAGTCAACAGATTTTCTTTTCCTATTTAAAAAATACGCCTCAACAACGCTATGCAGAATTGTTGGAACAGCATCCAGAAATTATAAAACGCATCCCACAGCACTATATAGCTTCTTACTTAGGCATTACTTCTGTATCCCTAAGCAGGATACGTAACAGAAGATAAAAAAACTTTATTAACAATTGTTATCGTCCGGCGGTTAAATCCTTCTCAATTTTACATTGTAAATGAACAATAAAAATGAGAACAGTAATCGTATATAACCATCCTTTCGAAGGAAGCTACTGCAATGCCATACTTAGCGTGGTTACCAATGGGCTTCGAAAAGCCAACCACGAAATTGACCTGATGCACCTTGACCGGGAAGAATTTAACCCCAGAATGTCTGCGGAGGATTTAAAAGGCTTTGTAGCACATCAAGCCGTAGACCCACAGGTAATCGATTACGGTAAAAGATTGGAAAAGGCAGACCATCTGATTTTTATTTTTCCGATCTGGTGGGATATTATGCCGGCTACAACCAAAGGGTTTATAGACAGAGTATTAGCACCAGCCGTTGTGTATGATCATCACCCGCGAGGTTTCGGGCTCGTTCCCCTTTTAAAAAACCTGAAAAGTATTACGCTTATTACCACAATGAACAAACCCAAAATAATGTATTCGCTGCTCATCGGAAATTTGATTCAGAAAGTAATGCTTAGAAGCGTTTTCAAAACGATGGGATATAAGAACCTAAATTGGATTAGTTATAACAGGGTAAAATCGGTTACCCAGGAAAAGAGAGTCAAATGGTTAAATAATTTAGAAAAAAGGTTTACTGATTTTAAATAGACTTTAACAAAAAAAACGAATTCTAAAAAATGAAACCAGACAGAAAATATGTAACACCATTCATCTCCTTGCTATTTATGGTCTTGGCCATTACGGGGATTTTTATGTTATTTCATCTCTTTGACGGATATACTGAAGTTGCACATGAATTAATTGGAATCGGGTTCGTACTTGCCGCAATTTTACATATTGTACTAAATTGGAAAGGCTTAAAAGTCCATTTTATGAAACAAGTATTTATGCCAGCGGCCATTGCTGTAACAGTATTAACTTTAACTTTTGTTTATCTGGAACGAAAGCAACTTCCATTAGACATTGTTATTGTCGACAAAACATTTAAAGCTCCTTTAAAGGAATCATGCAAAATTCTGAACATAGACTATCCAATAGCCATCAGAAAGTTAGAAGAAAAGGGCTATAAAATAAGCGACATAAAAACGCTTGAGGATATTTGGAAAAAAAATGATACAGATCCGCAGGAAGTTATTGAATTACTTATGGACTAAACTTTTTGAAATCAACAGGGCGGCAGCCTGTCAGGATGATACCAATGAGGTAAGTCCAGTTTAAACTTACTTCCAGGGTTACGTTTTAACTGTATTGGGCGCGATTTAATCCGACAAATTAAAAATTTATTATCCTAACTTATTCTTACAATTAATGTATAACGCTTTGTTGAAAAAAGGCAATTAACTCTTTTGCTATTTTTTCCGGGCTGTTGTCATTGTCGGCGGCCGTATGTCCTAAACCATGGAATTCTACACGCTTTGCCTTTGGCAAAGTGGTGCTTAATGTATCAAGTGCAAGTTTAAGGTAACGTTGGCTCCTTGTCCCTCCCATCAGTAGCACTTCAGCTTTAATTTCTTTACAACCGTCTATCAGTCCGGAAGATTCACGGACCAATATGAGATCGTAATGCATCGTTGGAATTAAGGATTTAAAGCACACGTCATCGCCCGATTGTTTCTTAGCATTTGCGTTTATAGCCATATTTAGCAATGGTGCAATTAAGAAGCCGGGCAGGGCTGTAAACAATGAGGAGTCGTCGGTGCCTTTTATGGCAGTGAACATTGCTTTTCCAAGGTTTCCACGGGAGAGGGCTGATTCATAGCGACCGCTCCAGGCCGCAGGGTCGGTTCCTTTAACCGGGATCGGAGGTTCATAGAGGACCACTTTTTTAAGCGCTGGTTCCATGATGGCCGCTTGAAGTACACCTATTGCACCAGAGCTAAGCCCGAATATCTTATCAGTTGCCGTCTTATGGATTAATGCCAGCAAATCCTCGCTTTCTGATCCAATGCCATAGTTCTGGCCAAACGGGCCACTTAAACCGCGACCCCGCCTGTCTGGAATATATACAGTGAATTCAGCTGATAAGAAGCTAGCAAGTTTGATGAAATTTTTAGAAGTCATCATACCGCCATGGACAAGGATAACTCCAGGCCCGGCCCCAATTTGTCTATAACCGACTCTTGTTCCATCCTTTGACACCACATAGTCCGTAGTATAATTCTCTGGGAGGTTCATTGCCTGATCTACGTTTATAGGTAAGAAAAAGTTGTGTTACCCTGGTTCATTTCTGTCCGATTAAATATCAGCAATTACATATAAATATAACGACAATAACCAGCATTTATAACTTTCCCTATAATGGCTGAAACTTCTTTTGCTTTACAATGGTTGGATATCATTTCCAAGAATGGTCAGCATCGCTCTAAAGAACAAAATAATAAGTCGGAATAAGCTAGGTTAAATAAGGGAATTAGGCTTTCTTCCGTTCCTCTGATACCGATTTCTCCATTTCTCTTAGAATTTTATAGACAGAAGAATCGGCAGGTGCCTTTCGATATTCTAGTTTGATCCTTGTTTCTCCAAGTTTATCAATACGAAAAAAGCCTTCAGATGAATAGTCTGAAGGCTTTTTTCGTATTGTGCCAATGAAGCTATTCCGTTTTCAAACTCCGCACCGGGTTGATCATAGCGGCTCTTACTGCGTGGAAACTCACCGTAAGCACGGTGATACCGACAGTGATTATGGCCGCCAGGATGAAAACCAGTGGTCCTATGCTGATGCGATATACATATTTCTCCAGCCAGCTATTAAGAAAATAGAAGGCCAGCGGAGAGGCGATCAAACAACTGATCATCACAAGAATAACAAATTCACGGGATAATAATGCCCATAACTGCATGATAGACGCTCCCAATACTTTCCGTATGCCAATCTCTTTGGTTCGCTGTTCTGCCATATAGGAGGCCAGTCCAAACAAACCAAGACAGGAAATAAAAATTGCCAGCAGGGAGAACAGACCGGTTAATTTACCGATCAACATTTCCAGTTCAAATTTCTTTGCATAAGCTTCATCGGCAAATTTATAGATATAGGGATAAGCGGTATTATACTGTCCAAAGATCCCGGCAATCCTGTCAACCGCTTTTGTTGTACTCACCTTTGGAGACAACCGGTAGGTAATAAATCTTGCTCCATTAGGGTTGTACATAAAGACTGTCGGAGTCGGCGACGAAAAAGGAGATTCCATAATAGCATCCTTGGCCACACCTATGATCTTTAAATTATGACGGCCATTATAAGCAATAACCTGTCCTATCGGGTCTTTCAGCTTCATCCGTTTAATAGCGGCTTCATTCACGATTACATTCAACGAATCGGCGCTTGTGTTTCCGGTAAAGTCCCTGCCCGCAGCCAGATCTATATCCATCGTTTTGAAATAATTATTATCCGCAACAAACACAACTGCGGCGCCCACTTCCTCCACGGGTGTTTTTCCTGGCCAGTTTTCGATACTACTGAAGTTCCTGAGTGCAATGACTGTCTCCGAAGACATGGTTACATCCGTTACCACACCACTCTGCAGCAAATCATTTTTTAAAGCCGGATAATTTTTCTTCAGATCGCTGCTGGCGTCAGTCATCATCAACCGTTGCTGATCATAGCCTACAGGACGTTCCTGTGCATATTTTATCTGCTGATAAATAATGATGGTGCTGATGATGAGAGTTATGGAACAGGAGAATTGTATTAATACCAGCATTTTTCTCGAACGCACCGCTCCACGATCTGCTTTTAATATCTTGACAGGTCTGAAAGAAGAAAGATAAAAAGCAGGGCGGCTACCCGCCAGTAAGCCAGTGAGCAGCAGATAGCTGAACATAATGATCCAGAAGAATACATTCGTATAAGGAATGCGGATAGTTGCCTGTGTTAGTGTATTAAATGAAGGTAATGCAATCTGTACCAACAGCAGCGATACGATAAATGCGGCAAAAGTGATCACAAAAGATTCTGCCAGAAATTGTAAAATCAGTTCATATCGCTGGGAGCCCATGACTTTCCTCACGCCTACTTCCTTTGCTCTTTTTTCAGACCGCGCTGTAGAAAGATTCATAAAATTAATACAGGCAATCAGCAGCACAAGTATCCCGGTGATACTAAATACTCTTACATAGCTGATCATCCCACCCGTAGCAACCCCATTTTTAAACTCCGTATAGAGATGCCAGTCTTTCATTTCCTGCATGATTACTTCCGTATGCGAATGCTTGTATTCTTCAGGATTATATCTGGCTATGATCTTCTTCAGTGCGGGCTCCACCTGCGCATAGGATACTCCTGGCTGTAATGACACATACACATTGGATGTAATCTGGCCCCACATGTTGAGGTATTCTTTTATATCGCTGTTCTGAATAAGATATTCATAAGGGATAACGTAGTTAAATTTCAAAGTAGAATTGTCCGGAATATCTTTTAACACACCAGTCACTTTCAGATTGTTCTGATTATCGATGCGGACAATCTTATTCAGCGGATCTTCATTTCCAAATAATGATTTTGCGGTCGACTCCGTAAGTACGATCGAATAAGGATCATTTAACACCTGCTCTGCGCGGCCTTTTAACAATGGATATTGAAATATTTTCAGGAAATCATTCTCCGCTATTATTCCCGGCAGGTATATCTTCTTCTCGCCCGCCACCAGTCCGTGAGGTTTTATCCAGTCTGTCATGACCGCATGTTTGATACCCGGAACGTCCCTTCTCAACGCTTCTGCCAATGGCATAGGTGAAACAAGGTAAGCATATACCTCTCCATTATTCCCGGTACCTTTTAACCCCGCCTTGTAGATCTGCTGACTATCAGGAAGGAACCTGTCATAAGAATACTGATACCAGATCCACAAACCAATGATCAATGCCACTGCCATCCCCGTGGCAAGACCCAATATATTCAGCAGACTATATAATCTATTGTGGATAAGGTTGCGCCAGGCGAGCTTAAAATAATTTTTAAACATGGAGATAGGTTTGATATCCCGCCACTAATAAAATACCAGTTTATAATATTATAAAAATCAATGAATTAAAATTGCTGGTATTTTTCAACCTGTCCGGTTTTGTACAGTTGATGTCCGGTTTAAAGATCTATAAATCGGTCGCTTTATAATAATTGGTTTTCTTTACCGGGAAAGCACCTTGTGTCAGCATTTGTTTGTAAACATTGCCGGTGGCTACTACCGCTCCCCTGTTTCCCGGGTTACTGGGGTAGGTCATCGTGGAGCTATGTGAATAGCCGATCATATGGCCCATTTCATGTACTACAATAAAACAAACATCAGCAGTCAGGTAGTCATTCAGTATATGATTGGCTACCCCAAAAGTAGCGCCACCACCTAATCCGAAAACATTAACCACCACCCCGCAATTAAATTTAGGAATGTCTATCATTTTTTGAAACGCGGTACTTTTCTGTTCTGTTGTCATCAATACCTGCTCGTTGCTGGTAATTGGTTCGTTTATAAATACACTCCTGGTAGTATCTGCCTGGAAAAGGTAAGCCAGGTTAATAATAAAGCCGGTAAATCTTCTCACATCCTTTGCATCGATATTTTCCTTCCAGTTATTATTGGGGTCATCGGTTGGGTCAAAATCATGGTATTTAATAGTCCATTTCAATTTGGCCAGTGACTTCAGTTTTTTAATCAGGTCTGTTTCACCCGTAAAATCAAATATTACCTTGCTGGTAGCAATACCGGATGTTTTATAGGCAGAAAGGTCTACTTCTTTATTGTCAGTATCAAGGAACTTTGTGGTGGTTCCGGTAAACGGGTAGTTGATTGCCTTTATGCCATGCGCCCTTATTTTACTGATCTTAAAAAGTTTGACGGGCCTGGCCTGGCCTGCTATAGTTAACAGGATAGTGGCGTCCTGTATATCTACCGGCGCGAAGTTGGCCACTTCTATCGTTACGGAATCAATGGCTTTTACTCTTAATACTTTCCCTATTTCATACCGCCGGGATTCAGACGTCATTACCTCCATAGACTCGCCATCTTTGAACATCAGCCCGGAATTATCATCGCTGTCAAACGAATATTCAGCGGTAGCGACAGGGGCAGGTCCACCGTCTTTGGATTTGTCTTTTTTACAGCTAAAAAGTGCGGTAATAAGCACGAATACCAGAAGTTTCTTCATAGATTGATTGATATGGTCAGTGATAATGTTGATAACATAAACTCAATGCTAATTAGGCAAAAAGGAACCAACCAACAACTTCTATCCTGATAAATATCAATGTTTTTTTGACGATAGTGCTAAAAAGCCGGATACAAACATCTTTACAAAACAAAAGGGTATCAATGGTCATTCTTATAACCACTGGTACCCTTCCTCTTTGCATTATCTTACTTGCTCTTTGCCGCCTTTTTATAGTCTGCCAGGGCATCCTGGTATTCCGTAACGGTGTAATCAAGTATAGTTCCTAGCCACTGACCTTTCTCTAAAGCCTCTTTCGCACCAGCTATCGCCTTTTCTTCTGCCGCAACAGCGCCTTTAGGATCACCGGCTTTACCATAGGCTTTGGCCAGCTCGTGATAAATGAGCGGTTTAACGCCACCTTCTGCTTCCAGCGCAGTTTTGAAAAGATTTGCAGCATAGGTATAAGCCTGTTTGGAAAGATCTTCTTTTTCTAAAATAGTGCTGGCCACAAAGGTGCTTATGTGCTGATTTTCTTTTATCCACTGTTTAGCATAATTAAGTGCTGTATCTTCGCTGAAATGGCTGAGTAATGCAGAGAACTTCATATTTTTCAGAGAGATGGCCAGGATGGGATTTTCAGGAATGGCCTTATCGATCATACCAAACGCTTTCTCAAATTCCTTCGCTTTGATAGCTGAGTCAATAGGTTGTAGTACGTTATTGAACTGTTTGGAGACGGCGGCATTTTTTGCAGTTTTCCGTTCAAAATCTTTTGCAAAAGCGGCTATATCAAATTTTCCGGAGATAACCAATCCCATGATAGAGTCGAGAACAACCGGATGACCGATCCAGATAATCTTTCCTTCCTTTAGCAGGAAAGTGGTAGGAATGCCGTTCTGGCCCGATGCCTTCATCCATTTATTACCCATGTACTGATCGTTGTTGTCGGCAATCACATTGTACGCCATTTTATCGCCGATACTGTTTACGAACTTTGTAACAGCCGGAAGAGATGACTCATAGGGTTTGTCGCCCGTTTTTTCCCAGACATTCACACCAACAAACGTCGCTTTGTCTTCATATTTTTTTGCCAGCTCCGATAAATGTGGCATAGCAGCTTTACACGGACCACACCAGGTAGCCCAGAATTCAAATACATAGAGCCGGTCCTTTTGGTATTCAGTCACCGGGGTTCCCTTTATCCATTTGGCGTATTTTAATGGAGGTGCGGCATCGCCGACATGCAGGGTTACATCCTGGGCCCGGGCAATAGTTGCCAGGCAGATACATCCGGCCAATACGATGGCCTGTTTGAAAAATCGCTTACTGTGATGGAAAATATTCATATTAATGATGGGTTTACTTTTTTATTATTGTTTACCGTATCCGGGGTTTTGATCGCCAATCAAAGGATTGGTATTAAATTCATCCAATGGAATGGGAAAGTAGAACTGCTGTGTAGATGTTATGGTTGGTTTAAGCAATTTTACTTCGTCGAAAGGAAGCCGCATTAATGCCCGCCATTCAATGCCATCTTCCCCGGTCAGGTTCCTGGCTACTTCATAATAATTCTGCAGCAGGAGATCCGCCGCAGTATTGGCATTGTCGACGGCCGTAAAGTCGGTCACACCGCCCTTAGCCATCACTGTTTTAATCAGCGTTTTAGCTGTTTGCAGATTTCCTCCGGCAGACCGGATAATAGCTTCCGCCTGCAACAGGTATACTTCTGATAAGCGGATGGCATATGAAGTTTCAGAAAGCTGAGAAGTATTGCTCCCGTATGCGATATATTTCAGGAAATAATAGGTATTGGGAGAATAAGCCTGGTAAGGCGTTTTCGGCCCAATCATCCAGCTCCCCCTGGGATCGTTTTCCAACAGGTCCTTCAGTTGCTGTGTAGCGGTAAAAAGAGAAGACTGCACCGGATAATATGCGCGGCTTTGAATATAGTAAAATGCCTCCTGGTTAGGTTGTGGTTTAACGCCGAGTATTACTTCCTTGCTGGTTAATCCTTTTACATAAAAGAGATCCTTCAGGTTGTTTTCCAGGGTGTACGTGCTGTTTTGAATGATATCATTTCCCAGGGTCGCGGCGGCTATATAGTCGGCCTGCTGTCCGTGACATAGCAGCACTCTCATTTTCAGCGCCATGGCTGCCCATTTGGTAACATAGTAGCTGGGATGATCTGCCGGCGCGTTAGCAATGGCAAAGTCGAGATCTTCCAGGATAAATGAATAAGATTCTGCCACAGAGCTGCGTGCTTTAGGGATATTACTTAGTGTAGAAAACTTATCCCTGATCAGCACACCAAAGCGGCTGTCTGTTTTAAACCATTCCGCAAAATAAATGAGCAGGGTAAAGTGTCCATACGCCCGCATGAAGCGGCTCTCAGCAAGGATCTCATTTTTCCGGGTGTCTGTAAAAGCTTTGTCAGGAACTGCATTCACGCCGTCAATGACAGCGTTTGCAGCGTTGATCAACAGGTAACTTTCCGTCCAGACGGCGGGTATATAACCAGCGCCTACATTGTCATTTTTTTCTTCCGCTAACTTCCCGAATCCATAGGCGAGTAACCCGGAGAGCATTCCGCCAGGAATATGATGTTCCCGCCATAAGGTAATATTGTCGGAGGTCACATTCGCGAACCGGTAGTATACGCCGTTCAGCGCGGTTTGCGCGGTTTTCTGATCGGTGATAGCAGTGCCTTCCACGCGGGCATTGGCCGGCGGTTCACTCAATTGCTTGTTGCAGGAAAGGAATGTTCCACAGCCGGCGAGTAGTATTATATATAATGATAAACGTTTCATTTGTCTGAATTTTTACTTGCTTAAAATCCGATTCGCATCCCGAATGTGTATTGACGCATAGAAGGATAGGCTGCTGCATCCGTATAACCACTGATCAAACTATAGGGATCATTGCTTACTTCGGGGTCTGGCCCGGGATAGCCGGTGATGCAGAACAGATTGCTGCCTGAAACATATACCAGCGCGGTACGCAGATGCAGCTTGTTGAGGAGTTTGTCCGGCAGCTGATAATTAATGGAGATAGATTTCAGTTTGATATAAGAGGCATCATGTACTGTTGCACTGGAACTGCCGGTTCCGTAAGTATTGCTTTCTTTAAGAAGAAGCGAGGGCCTGTCGGCATCAGTATTTCCGGCACTGTAATGAGGAAGCAATATCCGTGTGTTCCGGTTTCCGCGGTCACCAAGACCAAGTGCATTTACATCCGGCAGGTACAGGATATCTCCTCCGCAGGAATAAGTCAGCAGGGCGATTACGCTGAATTGCTTATAGCTGAAAGTATTGGAAACACCACCGTAGAACTTAGGCTGGGCGCTGCCAATTACGTCGCGTTTAAAATATCCCTTGTATACCCCGGTATCTATAAGGCCGTACTTCGGATAACCCAGCGCCAGGTTTTGCAGCAAGCCTAATTTTGCGTAAATACTTTCTGCCTTGTATTCTTCCAGCTCTTTTTCTGTTTTAATAACGCCTTTATACTCGTATCCATAAATCAATCCTATTGGCTCGCCTTCGCGTAATACCGTATTACCAATGGAGAATACGGAGTTATAATAAGGATCGCTGTACCCGGTGCTTTGTGGATTTTGCAGATCCTGGTTGATACGCGTAACGGTAGATCTATTCCCCGAAACATTTGCCGAGACACTCCACCCCCAATCTTTTTTACGGATAATATCTGCACGAAGATCTATCTCCAGTCCTTTATTGGTGATGTCGGCGACATTTACCAATGCGGAGGTAAACCCGGAGCTGGTAGCTACATTATATGCCAGCAGCAGGTCGGTAGTTTTTTTATGGTAATAGCCAATGGCGCCCCGGAGCCTGGAATTGAACAAGGCAAAATCAACGCCGGCGTCTTTTTGAAGGGTTGTTTCCCATTTGATGTGGTCGTTCCCCAATTGCGTAGGAATCAGCGCATTGGTGGATGCGTAGGATCCTGGCGTAAACAGGGTGTAGAACAAATTATTGCCAAGATTCTGAGTACCGGTGTAACCTGCGCTGGCACGGAACTTCAGCTCATTGAGCCAGGTAGCTCCTTTGAGGAAAGGTTCTTCATTTGCTCTCCACGCTACTCCGAATGAAGGAAAATAACTTACGCGGTTGCTTTTAGGAAATTTTGAAGATTCATCAGACCTGGCAGTTACTGTAAACAGGTACCTTTCATTCAGCGCATAGTTTGCCCTTAAATAATAGCTCAGGAGCGAACTTTGTGTTTCACTGGCTTTGGGAGGAAGTGCGAGGGCAGCAGATGACAATCCGTTCAGGAACTGATCATCCGGGAATCCCTGGCCGGAGGCAGAAAATGTTTGTGTATTGGTTTTCTGCCAGGACGTTCCTACCAACAGGTTCAGGCGGTTGTTGTCGTTGAATTGTTTGTCCCAGGTAAGGGTGTTTTCATAGAACACATCCGACTGTTGTGTTTGCGCCTGTGAAGCGATGCCTCCGTCGGAGCTCACCACTCCGGATGGATCAGCAATGTTGAGCGAGGAAGGAATATAATTTAACTGGTGGTAGTTGGTATAATTAACAGATGCGGTGCTTCTGAACTTAAGCGTTTTAAAGATGTCGTATTCCAAAGCAATGGAGCCCAGCAGCAATGCATTTTTCGAGGTGTTGATCCCCTGGAGGAGCGCCATCGGGTTTTGAATACCCGAGCCGGCGGATATAGCGAAAGTAGCGGGATCAAAAACCGCTGGGGTTCCATCTGCGTTAAAAGGCGCAAAGGTAGGCGGGGCAAAAATTGCGGAGGAATAGAGCCCGTTGGTTACATTATTTTTTGTAAAGGCATAATCCAGGTTGGTGATCACCCGCAGTTTCGGGGTGATTTCATTGTCCAGGTTAATTTTACCGGCAATGCGGCTGAAATCAGTGCCGAGCAGTGTGCCGGTTTGTTTGGTATACGAAAGAGAAGTATAATACCTGGAACCGCTTCCGCCACCCCGCACGCTGATATCAGCATTGTGGGTAATGCCGGTACGGGTTACCAGGTCGAGCCAGTTGGTGTTGGCGGTACCGAGGAAATCGGGGTTATTGATAATGGATGTCGCAATGGCGTCTGCAGGTTTACTTTGCGAAGCACGGAGCGCATTCAGGTTTTGGGCGCCTTCCAGCATTACACTTTTGTACTGCGAGGCGTTCAGCAGTTTTTCTGTGATTGCCTTACTCAGGCCGGTATAATAATTAGCCTCGAGTATAGGCTTCTCATTTTTTTTCCCTTTTTTGGTAGTGATGATAACTACCCCGTTTGCCGCCCTGGAACCATAAATAGCGGTAGCAGAGGCATCTTTCAGGATATCGATCGATTCAATGTCATTGATATTCAAACCAGCCAGGGTATTTAAACCGCGGGCAAAGGAAGAACCCACCGCATTTTTTGCATAGCCGACGTCGTCTCCTAAAGTTTCAACCGGGTTCACCAGGTCTGCACCACTCTGTACATAACGGTTTTGTATGGTTACCTGAACGCCATCAATAATATACAACGGATCGTTTCCGCCAATCAGGGAAGTACCTCCGCGGATGCGGATTTTTGCCATACCACCGGGGGAGCCGTCAGCCTGTATCACCTGGACACCAGTGGCCTTCCCTGCCAGGGCCTGATCAATGCTCACAAAGGGCGTATTTTTCACTTCGTTCACATCCACCGAAGCCACCGATCCCGTGAGGTCTTTACGGCGCGTGGCGCCATATCCCACCATTACCATTTCATTCAGGGTCTTTGCCTCGGGACTTAAGCTAATGAAGATATTCCTGGTGGTGCCGTTTACTTTGTAGGTTTGTTTACCATAACCAAGAAAAGAGAATTCGAGGACGGCGTTTTCCTTTACATTCAATTTGAAATAACCGCTTTCATCGGTTTGAGTACCGGCATCCGTTCCCCTTACTATTACTGAAACGCCTTTCATTGGTTTTTTCTCCGCATCTGTAACCCGGCCTTCCACCGCCATTTGCGGGGAAATGTTTTCACCCGGATCCGCTGTACGGGAAGCGTTTTCTCCGGCAACCGGTTTGGCCGACAGTACAATGGTATTGCCTCTGAAGATAAAGTTGAGCGGCTGATCTTTCAATACCAGCTGCATAAAATCACCCAGGGGCATATTATTGGCTGATACCGACACCGCCTTCCCTTTTGCAAGGTCTTCACGGTTTACAAACAGGACATAGCCCGTTTGTTTCTTCACAACAGCAAACACCTGTTTTAGTGAAAGGTTGTTGCCCGAAATGGTTACGGATTGCGAATAGCTGGTAGCTTTTGCCTGAAGAAAGATGGCGATCGATAAATACAGTGTGAGCTTCATCACCAGTAATTTTTTACGGATGGATGGATTCATCTCCCGGTACCCTCTGAAATTTAAAAATGGTGGATTGATTTTGAAGAGGTACGGAAAGCCGTGAACCCAATAAGATTTTTTTTGCATAGATTGCACTTAATTTGGTTGATTTAAATTGCATGACAGCGTTTATTCCGATCAAGTCTCAACCGGAAGTGGGCTCAATCACTTCCGGTTTTATCTTTTTACAGAAATTTTTTATAAGGGCAGAACGATCAGTTTCCTGCCTTCCAGGCGAAAACGGACGCCGGTGGTTTGCAGGTTGGCAAGCACATCTATGAGCGGCATATTTCTTCCCATCTCCCCATAAAAATAGATATCAGGGATTCCTTTTTCATAGACAACTTCAATGTTATACCAACGCGAAAGTTGGCGCATTACCTGTTCGAGGTTCGCGTCCTCGAAATTAAAGAGACCATTTTTCCATGCCATTACCTTATTTACATCGGCGTTAGTGACTTGAATACTGTTCACTGCGGTGGAATCAGTAACAGTGTTCATTACCCGGGCCTGCTGACCAGGCTTTAATATCACGGTGTTTGTATATACTTCGTGTTGTTGGTGATTTGATGCAGAACGTACATTCACGGCTACAGATCCTTCCAGGAGCGTGGTGGCAATATGTTGCTCATCTTCATAGGCATTTACATTGAAATGCGTACCCAGCACCTGCAGCACCGCTTTGTTATTAATACTTACCAGGAAAGGCTTGTCCTGGTTATGGGCTACCTCAAAATAAGCCTCCCCTGTCAGTTCCACTTTCCTGTCGTGCCCTGTAAATGCCGTAGGATAGCGGATAGAGCTGGCCGAATTTAACCAAACCTGCGTACCATCGGGAAGTGTGATCCCAAATTGGCGGCCTTTTGGAGTGGACATCGTGTTATAAGTTGCTTCCTTTCCGGCATTGTTATATTGTAACGTGCCATTGATCACTTTTGCGGTGGCGCTGCCGTGAAGCGGTATTACACCATTTTGGATGGTATCCAGCAACACGTGGGAACCGTCTGCCAGCGTTAAAATAGCACCCGCTTTTCCTGGTTGGATACCGGCGGCATTGATGGCAACCGTAACCGGATCCGTGCTTTTCCTGGCTACCAGGAAATAACTTCCTATGCCCAGTACCAGTATAATGGAAGCAGCAATCCATCTCCACTGATGTAAGAAACGGCTGCGCAATGATACAACCGGCGTATTTTTCTCCTGTCCATCCGGCGAACCCAATATCCTATTCAATATTGGTTGTCCTGTTTCAGACGTATACCGGCCATCTGTTTGCTCCAATTGCTCCCAATAGGCAGCAATCCAATCGTTCAGCTCCTGGTCGTCTGTACCGGCAGCAATTTGCGCTAATACCTGCTGTGTTTCGTCCTCAGTGGTGTTGCCAGCGAGGTAGCGGGAAAATAGCTCTTGGAAACCAGGTTTTGCCATGTGCGTAACGGTGATTTATATAAGGACGATTCAGTATGACAAAAAGTAGGTAGCCGGATAAAAAAATCAGGAAAAAATTTTCAAAATAATGATAACAGCTACTCCCAGCCCGGCTTTTTCTTTTACATAATGGGTGATGGAATGAACGGACAACTGCATATATGATTTTACGGTAGCTACAGAGATGCCCATCATTTTGGCTATTTCGGCCTGCTTCAGGCGGTTTCGCCTGCTCAGCAGGTAAACGCGTTGCTGTTGCGGAGGGAGCCTGGCAACCGCTTCGTCGATCAGCGTATGATAGTCAGGCTCGTCGTCTGCGCTGTTTTCCCTGAGAAACTCGGACTGGTACTGGCTTTCCCGGGCATGCCTTGCGGCCGTTTTGCGTAGCGCGTCAATGGCCAGGTGTTTTGCCATGACCCAGAGAAATGGTTTAAACCGGTCCACATACACCAGCGCCTCCCTTCCCATCCAGACTTTTAAAAAAACATCCTGTACTATTTCTTCCGTTAATATTTCAGAGCGGGTTAAACGGAGAATGAGGGTGGAAAGAAGTGGATACCATTCATTAAAAAGCCTGGCAAAGGCCGTTTCATCCCCTTCCGAAACAGATTGAAGCAGTTCTTTCTCGTTATATGGTTGATTGGTTGACAATATCTGAAACTCTTTCTGCGTAAGTTGCAAACTATAATAAAAATCTGAAAAGACAGGATTTAATATCTGCTTAGTAAAGGTGATCTTCTTATGCCAGCGTTGACGACCAGGTGATTACACTATCATCTCCCCTCCCTCCAAAAAACTTTTAAACATCTGAATGAAAACAGATTATCTTTATAGCACCAACCATCGTATCTATTTTTTATGTCCCAGTATGATATATATACAGATGAGCAATTGATGTCACTGCTTAAATGCAGTGATGAAGCGGCTTTTACTGAAATTTATGATCGCTACTGGAACCAGCTTTACAGATCTGCCTGTCGTAAGAAAGCAGATAAAGAGCAGGCAAAAGAAATTGTACATGATGTATTCCTGGACATCTGGAAACGCCGGGAATCCTTAACCATCAGCCATCTGCCTGCTTACCTTGAACAGGCGGTCCGTTTCAGGCTTATTAATTATATTAATCGCAATAAGATTCCCGCTTTTTTCGATTTATTCGAAACCCTGCTGTTTTCGCCTTACGAAGCCGACCAGCTATTGAAACAGAAGGATTTTATAAAGCTGCTGGAAGGATGGACGGACGTATTGCCGGAAACCCAGCGCCGGATCTTTATACAATATTTCCTGAAAGAGCTGTCGGTAAAGGAAATAGCCGTTGAAATGAACCTTTCGACCAAAACCATACAGAATAATTTAAGTCTTTCCCTCCGTCATCTGCGTACCCGTTTTGGTACTTTATTAACTATCCTGCACTTTTTTATCTGATAAAGAAAAAAAAATAATTTTTTTCCGGGAAGATGTGTCCTTTTTTGTGACTATACTAAAAAGGCGTTTTATGCAACTTTCTGACTGGCACCAGAAATATTTACTATCCATACTTGAAAAGTATCATGCAGGGCAGGCGAGTCCGGCTGAAGTGCGTTTTGTTGAAAGTTATATGGATAGCCTGGATGACTTGGATAACGGGTCAGACAATATGGAGGACGACAGGGAGTTGCAGGAGGAAATAAAAGCAACGCTGTTGAAAAGTATTCATCAGCCCGGAACGAAAAAAGAGATGTCCTTTATAAAACCGAAGGTGGTATCGCACCGGCGACGGCTATGGGTATGGAGCGCCGCAGCCGCTATCGCTGTGCTGCTGGCGGGCGCCGGCATGCATTGGTGGATGCCATATCTGAAGGAAGCTTCCCCGGTGCTGGCCGCAAAAAAGGATATAGCCCCCGGAAGTAACGGAGCCGTGTTACATCTTTCTGACGGCAGTACAATAGTACTGGACAGTGCAGGTAATGGCACCGTGGCCGTACAGGGACAGGTGAAAGTGGTAAAGGAGAACGGGATGATAAAATACCAGGGAGCAGCAAAGGAAGAATTGTATAACGAGATTGTTACCGATAAGGGTAAACAATGGAGAATGGTGTTGCCGGATGGAAGTGGCGTGTGGCTCAATGCAGGGAGCTCTATCCGCTACCCGCTAAGCTTTAACGGCAAAGAGCGACTGGTCGATATTACCGGTGAAGTATATTTTGAAGTAGTGCACAATGAGAAACAGCCCTTTAAAGTGCGCACGGGCAAATACGTGATTGAAGATATTGGTACGGCGTTTAACGTCAATGCCTATGCCGACGAGCCGGTCATGAAAACGACCCTGATAGAGGGCTTAATACGCATCAACGGAACACTGATGAAGCCCGGAGAACAGGCACAGGCCAGCGCGGGGCAAGAGCAGGTAACCGTGAGTGAAGTGGAGAATCCGGCCGATGCTATGGCCTGGATAAACGGACAGCTTTCCCTGGAAAGTAACAACCTGCAAGCGCTGTTAAGGAAAATTGCACGATGGTATAATGTAGATATAAAAGTCGAGGGAACATTGCCGGAAACCGGCTTTATCGGTATGATTGACCGGAATGTATATTTATCTGATGTATTAAAGGCATTAACTGTTTACGGCGTTAACGCGCGCCTGGAGAACCGGACACTAATCGTTTCCGCTAAGTAGAATTTATTTATCAACCAAAAACCAATTTATATGACAACAGGATAGTTGTAAGCCACCGGTATGCCTGAAAATAAAAGCCGGAAGTGATTACGACTCACCTCCGGCGTGATATTCAGGGTACCTTATCAACCAAATCTGCTTAAAGGACCTCGTTTTTAAAGTACCGCCAAACAAACCAAATTTATGAAACTTATTGTTAATGGGAACGCCCCTGTGGGCAGGGGAGCATTATTGTCTCTTTTAATCTGGAAGATCATGCGGCTGACTATATTATTACTCGCCATCGCACTGCATCTGAGCGCTACTACCTACTCTCAGTACATTACTATCAAACAGGAGCATCTGACCATAAAAAATATTCTCAGTGAAATAAAAAATCAGACCGGTTATTCTTTTATCGCTGATAATACTTTGCTGGAGAATAATATGGTGCGTCATCTTCAACTGAAGAACGTTACCATGAAAGAGGCGCTGGATGCCTGCTTTAAGGGACTGCCCTATACCTACCGGATAGAAGATCACCTTATTATTATCAGGCATATGCCGAATAATATGTTTCCATCGATTCCGCTGCAGGTGTTAGTGGCCACTACTATCCGCGGCCGTATTACGGACGAAAACGGGAAAGCCCTGCCCGGTGTGAGCGTGCGTGTGGAAGGGAAAGCGATGGGCACTGTCACCGATGAGAACGGGGAATTTGCGCTGACAGGCGTAGATGAAGACGCGATATTAATGGTGGGCAGCGTAGGTTTTGAAACCAGGAAAATAAAACCGGACGGCAAAAAATTTCTCACCATCGTATTAAAAACAAAAACCAACCAGCTGGATGCAGTGGCGGTGGTATCAACAGGCTATCAAACCATCTCAAAGGAACGCGCCACGGGTTCATTTGACGTGATCAGTAAATCACAGCTCGACAAACCCGCTGTTAATATTGCCCAGCGCCTTATTGGTACCACTGCCGGCATGCAGGCAAAACTGGATGTTGACGGGAACCCTACCTTTGAGATCAGGGGAAAAACCAGCTTATATGCTAATGCCACCCCGCTGGTAGTAGTAGATGGCTTCCCTGTTCAGGGAGATTTCAATTCCATTAACCCTAATGATATAGAAAGCATCACTATCCTGAAAGATGCGGCAGCGGCTTCCATCTGGGGTGCGCGTTCCGCCAACGGGGTAATTGTCGTTACCAGTAAAAAATCTGCCCGCGGCATTCCGCTCCGGGTGGAGTTATCGGCGTTTACCCGTGTGGGCAGTAAAGTAGACCTGGATTATGTAAATCCGCTGGCATCGTCTGCTGAAACTGTGGATTACGAGAAACTCACTTTTAACCGGTGGGGCGCCCAGGTTAACTCCGGCGATCTTGCTTCCAACTATTGGATGCAATGGTCACAGGCAACGGTTGCCCTAAGCGAAAATTATCTCGGCTACCTGTCGGATGCCGATCGCGACGCTGCACTGACGAAACTGAAAACACAGGACAACCGTTCCCAGATCTCCAAGCACCTGCTGGCAAATCCATCGGATCAGCAGTACAACCTTACGCTTTATGGCGGCTCCCAGCGAATGAGCAATGTATTGTCGCTGATGTTCGGGAAAAAGCAGTCGAACTTTAAAGGTACCAGCGGAAACAACTACATGTTTAATTACCGCACCAATGCCAATGTATTTAAATGGCTGGACTTCAATGCCTCCGCCATGGTTCAGTACAACGATGCGCATAACAACGGTGTATCACTGGCCGACATACAGGGATTATCGCCATACGATATGCTGCTTAACACAGATGGCTCCTATACCAATATCAGCCAATACTACTGGCCTATACTCACCCGGTCTGTACCGATGAATAAATTTCCTTATGCCGACTGGACCTATAATCCGATCCAGGAGGTAGCCAACCGCGATATCACTTCCAAACAGTTAAATGCCCGCATACAGGCAGGACTAACGTTCCGGTTAATGAAAGGACTGTCTTTCGATAGCAAGATCCAGTATGAGTTGTTTAACACGTTTGACCGCGGCTTATACAACGACAAAACTTTTTATGTAAGAAACACAGTCAACACGGCTGCCAGCTGGGACCAGTCGACCGGCGCCATTACCCTGAACCTGCCAAAGGGCAGCATACTAACGCAGAGCCGGAGCAAGGGAGAGTCCTATAATTTCCGTAACCAGGTTAACTTCAACCGCGGGTTCGGAAAACAGCATGAAGTAAATGTGATCGCCGGTTCCGAAGTAACCAGTTTCGTTACACAAACTTTTGGCAATCCGACCACCTATGGTTATAATGACCAAACCCTTACCCTGGGCACGTTTCCTAACGGACCGGGAGGCACTTTTGCACCAATTAAAGACTGGATGGGCGACAACCAGTCATTCGCCTACTCCAATACTTTTTCCTATGCAACAGAAAGATACTTTTCTTTTTATGCCAATGGCGCCTATACTTTCAAAAACAAATACACCCTGTCCGGCAGCTACCGTACAGACGCTTCCAACCTGATTACCGATGATCCGCAGTACCGCTATGCTCCTTTCTGGTCTGCCGGTGCGGCGTGGCAATTACAAAAGGAACGCTTTATGGCCGGCATTTCCTGGATCGACTGGCTGAATGTGCGGGTGACCTACGGCTTTAACGGCAACGTGGATAAATCCACCGCCTTCCGTCCATTGATCTCCACCACGGCAATACCGGATCTTTATACCCAGGACTTTAAAGCATCCGTTTCCAGCTATGGCAATCCTACGCTTCGCTGGGAAAAAACAGGTATGTGGAACTTCGGGGTTGACTATACGCTTTTCAACAACCTGCTGCATGGTAAGGTAGATGTTTACAATAAAAGTGGAAGGGATCTGATTGCCATATTGTCCATTCCTGCAGTAAACGGTACCACTTCCCAGAAACTGAACAATGCAGAGATGACTAACCGCGGAATAGAACTCACTATTGGTACCACCGTTCCTATAAAAGGCAATGATATTGTATGGAGAGGAGATGTGAACTTTGCCTATAATAAAAATAAAATCACAAAGTTGTTTGTTGCCAACTATGCTGCCTATTCTCTCTTTTCCGGTGGCAGCGGCGCTTATGTAGAAGGGAAAGATGCCAATACGCTCTGGAGTTTTCAGTATGCCGGGGTGTATGATAAACAACCCTACGTAAAGGGTGCAGGAAAAGATATGTACAATTTTACCGGCTGGACTCCTGGCGATGGCCGGAATTACATGCAGGATATGGGAACATTGGTGGCGCCTTATACACTGGGTTGGATCAACTCGTTCAAAGTGTATGACTTTGATGTATCGTTTATCGTTACCGGTAAATTCGGTCATGTGTTTAACCGGATGTCGTTTAACTATCCCGTGCTCTGGGGATCGAGGGTATTGCCTAACAAGAAGCTGGGTGAAGTAATGAATGGCGATCCTATGAAGATAGTACCGCTGCCCCAGAATGATAATGAACCCAGATTTTATTTCTGGGACCGGTTTTATCCTTACATGAATTACCTGGCGGAAAACGCTTCGCATATCCGCATGCAGGAACTGAATATTACGTATCACCTGAAAAACAGGTTAGCATCCGCGATGCACATTGGCGGGCTGCAGTTATATGCACAGGGTAACGATCTTTTTACCATCCTGGCCAACAGCTCCGGGGAAGATCCGGAATACCCGCTGGGTGGGATGAAGCCGCAGCCCAAATTTACGTTCGGACTTAAATTAACGCTTTAAATCTGCCATCATGTTTATCAATAAAATATACCGCTTGTTGCCGGCTATGGCTATGCTGACTTTCATTACCTCCTGTGATAAATACCTGGATGAGCCGCCATCCAAAACATCGTCGCTGGTAGTTACCACTACTGCCCATCTAAATGCGCTCCTGAATAATTATGTCACCTTTTACAGGGAAGGGAACAGGACTGCTATTTACAGCACCGATGATGCGGATCTTCCACTGGATGTGTATAACGCCCGCCCGTCCACCTTTTCCATGGCACAGGTAGAGTTTACGCTGTGGGATATCAATAACCTGCCGGATGATGGCCGGGAATCATTCTGGAGTGGTGAATTCAGTAAAATCTTTAACGCAAACCTGGCGCTTTCTTACGTGGATAAAGTAACCGGCACAGATGAAGAGAAAGCAGTGATAAAAGCGGATGCACATTTCATCAGAGCTTACAGCTACTGGCTGCTGGCCAATACTTATTGCCTGCCTTACACAGATGCCAATAAACAGGAAGCCGGTTTACCTATAAAACTGAGTACCAGTTTTGAAGAACCCGTGGCCAGACAACCATTGGAGAAAGTATATGAGTTGATTGAATCAGACCTGGCGGAAGCGCTGAAAACGCCTGTATCCTTGTCGGCGAGCGGAACGCCCCGCCATTGGCGGGCCAGCAAAGCAGGGGTAAATGGCTTTGCAGCACGCTATTACTTAAACCGGAACAATTATGCAGAAGCGTTAAAGCACGCCGATGCAGCATTGGCAGAATACAGCCGGCTGGTGGATTATAATACAGAAATGAGATATGGTATCGACGGAAATATAACGATCAATGCGGGTACCCCCAGCGCACAAACCGTGACTATTAAATACCCGTACACGCATAACAACCAGTCCGACATGACCGATATGATAGGCTGGAAGGAATTCCTGTATTTCAGGATGCTGAACCATGAATCGTGGTGGTATATGCCCAGCAAGGCATTACTGGATCTGTACGATCATGATCATGACCTTCGCTATGAATATCATATCGTAGAAAATTATTCTTACGACCGGGGTTTGATCAAACCGGCATATAGCTATCCCGGGTATATTTTCTTTTTTAAAGACAGAATACCTTCGGGACCTACCGTTGCCGAGATGCTGCTGATCAAAGCCGAATGCCTGGCACGGACCGGCAGCATCGGCGAAGCGCTGACCGCCGTGAACACCCTGCGCGCTAAACGCATGAAACCCGGTCCCTGGGTAAATCTAACAGCTGTCGCTAAAGATGCCGCTATAAAAATAATCCTGGAAGAACGCAGGCGTGAAATGCCTTTTACTCAACGCTGGTTTGACATCCGGCGGTTGAATAACAATGACGACCCAACCGATGATGTAATACTGAGCAGAACTTTTTATCCTTACACCAATGCACAGGTGCAAACAGGACAACCTCTCCAGACTTATACACTGCCTAAAAACGGAAGACGTTTTGCAGCACCTCTCCCACAAACTGAGATTATTTCAAGTAATGGTTTAATTGAACAAAACAAATACTAAAAACACTTCTATATGAATTGCAGAAAAATGATGACTACCAGCATAGCCTTACTGCTTTCAGGACTGGCGGCCACGCCTGTTGCGGCGCAACAGGCAACCATGAGTGCAGATAAATTAAAAGCGGTGATAACAAAGTATCCTGATAGCCTGGGGGCGCATCGCCAGTTTATTGAAGTATTCCGCAAAAGCATTCCCAACGCATCTTTCCGCAACGGCGATTCCGTTGTATCGTTACTGAAAGACCAATATGCACAATGGGCAAAACGATTTCCGAAGTCGGCAACGGTGCCTTTCGCTATCGGAGAGGCTTATGCCGATGTGGAAAGCCCGAAGGCCAAACCCTACCTGTTAAAGGCAGTAGAGCTGAATCCCAAACTGGCCGCGGCGTGGAAGGACCTGTCTATTGATGCAGATCGCTGGGGCGATCAGGATGGATCGCGGGAATACATGGGGAAGGCATCGGCAGCTGACCCTTCGGATCCCGGCTATGCTTTTTATTATGCCATGGATTTTGAGCATGTTGACGGGCAAAAGTGGCGCACCATGTTGTATGATCTGGCCAAACGTTTTCCACAAAATGAACGCGGCGCCCAGGGTTTATACTGGCTCGGCGCCCGGAGCCGGGATACAGCGGAAAAAATAAAAGTATATGAGCAGCTCCGCGCCGCATACCCGCCTGCAAAATTCAGCTGGTCGGCCGGAGGAATGGAAGACCTGTTTAGCATCTACCTGAAAACAGATGCCCGGAAAGCCGCTGCATTAGCTGCCGCGTTGAAGGGCCAGGAGGGCTGGGGCACAAAAGATACACTGGCTGGAAAAATTATTGCAACCAATACGTATTTGCAGCAGCAGCAATTCAGAGAAGCAGCCGACCTGCTGGCAGGATTGAAATCGCCGCGTTATGGAAGGCAGCAGACTTTCATTACCCTGCTGAAAGCCAGGGCGGAACATGGTATGGGAAATACAAAGGATGCTTACAATGCACTGGCTGCCATTTATGCAAAGGACCCAACAGATGATGTACGGAGTGAACTGGAAGTGTACGGAAAGGCGCAGGGAAAGGATCCGCAACAGATCGATAAAGACATATGGCAGATAAAAGAGCAGACGATTAAACCCGCTCCTCCTTTTAATCTCGGGTTGTATACTTCATCCGGAACTGCTTCCCTGGAAGATTACAAAGGGAAAGTAGTACTGCTCACCTTCTGGTTTCCTGGCTGTGGACCCTGCCGCGGCGAGTTCCCTCATTTCCAGAATGTGATGGATAAGTTTAAAGGACAGGAAGTAGCTTACATCGGTATCAATGTTTCACCGGACCAGGATGATTATGTGTTGCCGTTCATGAAAGGAACAGGGTATTCCTTTATCCCGCTGCGGGCTACCGACGATTGGGCCGCCAAGGTATACAAAGTACGCGGAGAGCCTACTAATTTTCTCATCGATCAAAAGGGACAGCTGGTGTTTACAGATTTCCGGATAGACGGAAGTAATGAGCGGACACTGGAACTGATGATCCGTTCGGTGTTGGACAGAAAATAATTTTAGGAAGGCCGGGAGATATAAATTTTTCCCGGCCCTTTTTTTGTCCGGAAACCTGATTGTGTTAACAGACTTATTTGAGATACTTCTCAGCCGGCATTACTACTCCGCCTCTTTGATGCTCCACGGCTTTGTAGCTGGAAGGATCTCCCGGATCTCCTCCGGTATATTCAGGAAATTGAGGATAAGGATAAACCGGTCGTTGAAACCTGAATGATGAATCGGCGCCGCAACAACCCAAAGCAGCGGCAATAATTTTAGCCGGAGCCACCCCTTCTTCCACCCACTTCACCAGCGCCAGCAAAATATCGTGTTCACTGTCCTGTTTTACAGCGGTCCGGAGATTTTGTCCGAAATCATTGATGCCTGGTCCGCCACCACAATGTCCCATACCCGGTATCAAAAAATACCTGAAAAAATGCTGCGTTTTTTTCAAACTTCCCTGCAGATGTATAACCCGCTCATAGTAGTTAATTGCATCCGGATAGGGAACAAGGGCATCTGCTGTTCCGGTATACATAATAAGTTTACCACCGGCTTTTTTAAAGTTGCCCAGATCCGGATTGTTGGCGTTAAGCACCGGAGCGAGCATGGAGTCTACCACCGCCTGGTGTTTATCAAAATCAAAGCTGCGGTAATCAAAATCAGCGCCCAGCGCCCAGCGGTAAGGATACAACAGGCTCGCAGCTCCTTTTGCGGTTTGCTGAAGTTCCAGTCCGCCTCCGGAGCTTTCAGTTCCGGGAGGGGGCGCAGCATAGATCTGCTCCCTTGTACGTGGATTCACCGGGCCCTGATATATTTTTTTTAAGGCGGTCAACTGCGCTTCGGTCAGGCGTGGGACTTCCTCCTTTCTTCCGCGTTTAAAAAGCTCACCAGGATCGAATCTGGCAAGTCTCGGATCAGTAAGGAAGCTGTCGGATGGCGCCCCGCCATCCTTACCGGCATATGCGGAAACAATCGTTTTTGTAATATACGCCAGGTCCGCCGGTGAATACCTGTTTCCCGGAGTTTCATTGATGGCATTATAGTTTAACAGGAACCCGGTATGTAAATGCGTGCGGTTATTTGCCGGCGCTCCTGCAATGATGCCGTTATAATCGCCGGGATACCGCTGCGCCTCCATCAATGCCTGCTGCCCACCAGTTGAACAGCCCACAAAGTAGGTATGATGCGGCGCCTTACCATAATATGCTTCTACTATCTGTTTGGAAACAACCGTCATCAAATGAGTAGAACGATAACCGAAATCCGCCCATCGTTCCGGGTGATTAACAGCGGAATCCACGCCAGGTGAGGTACCCATGTCTGTATTAGCCGTTGCAAAGCCCTTTTTTATTCCGTTGGCCAGCCTGTCATAAATAATGGTGCCGCCACCTCCGCCATTGCCCGTCCCTAAAAACCTGCCGTTCCAGCTATTGCGGGGCATCCACAGTTGAATTCTTATATTGGATACAGGTGTTGGTTTAAGTGTTATTGCAACGAGGCAAAATGCCGGCAACCGGGTAAATGTTGTTGTTGAACCAACCGGCTGGTAAGGGTCCTCATTGATGTATTGAATATCCGTGATAGTTAACCCTGGTATTTTTAGTGCAAGTATTTTCTGCCGCAGGCTGTCTGTTGCGGTGACAGGATGCATGGCTTCTGCAGTTAGCAAACCCAATAAGGCCATAAGGAATATACCGGTGTGTATAATGGCTCGTAGCATAGCTTTCATAAAATTGTATAACGTGGTGGGTTGCACTATAAACACTGAAGGATGCCGGAACAATTCACGGCACCAGCGTTATTTACTGCACCCAAAATACAAATTCACGGATATTGCCGGATAATTTTTTTGTTGATGTTATTGCGGGAGTCTCTTCGACGATTCCCTTACAATCAACGTTGTTTTCAACGATTTCAGCACTGGTGAGTAGTCTTCTCCCTTTTTTATAGTGTCCAGCAATATAGCTGCTGCCGACCTGCCGATATCTGCTACCGGCTGCTGAACGGTGGTGAGCGCCGGTTCAATCACTTCTGATATAGGATCGTTACTGAAACCAACAATGCCAAGCTCGGAGGGGATATCTATTTTCCGTTTTTTGGCAACCAGCATCAGTTGAATGGCTACCGGATCGTTCACACAAAAAACAGCATCCGGCCGCTGTTTCAGGTTCAGTAACTTTTCAGCGCAATGGATGGCATCTTTTTTTGAGAGATTGCAATGGACAACCAATTCTTCTTTAAAGGGCAGGTGATATTTTTCCAGTGCATCCCGGTATCCTCTTAGCCGGTTATGCGTTATCAGTAATGCAGGCGGACCGCCTATATGTGCAATATTGCGATAGCCGTTTTTAATAAGATGCTCCACGGCTTTAAGCGCTCCCTCGTAATCATTAACAAGCACCTTGGAGGTATTCATCTCATCGCAGATCCGGTTAAAGAAAACCACGGGAATGCCATGCCGCTCAAATGCCTTAAAATGGTCGAATTTTTTGGTTTCCCTTGTCATGGAAATCAACACGCCATCAACCCGGTTTGCCAGTAGTACATTGGCATTGGCTACCTCTGTTTTATATGATTCCTGCGACTGGCAAATGATAACGTTATAGCCCGCCTCCGCAGCAACCTGTTGTGCGCCCATGATAATGGTAGGAAAAAAATACGTCAGGAACTCAGGTACGATAATACCAATGGTGTTGCTTTTACTTTTTACAAGACTTTGAGCCAGCAGGTTGGGCTGATAATCAAGCTGCCTGGCCATTTCTAATACCGCTGCTTTTGTTTGCGGATTGATATCCCCATGTTCATGCAGTGCCCTGGATACCGTAGACTTGGATATGTTCAGCGCTTTGGCAATGTCAACGATCGTGGTCATGTGCTTTTTAAGCTGCCGCATATCCACAGAATTTTCCCCGGGAAGTGTGAAATAGATATTACAATCCTTACAATAATAGCGCTGTTTCCCTCTTACAATACCAGATTTTGTGATCGTGTGTACTTGACTGCACCGGATACATTTTATCATTAAAACAGAAGAATTTTAAATTGGTCGTACTAAATAAAGTGCTTTTGCCCGTTTGTCTGCCACGCTCCCGTTACTCCGTGACTACCGGTATCGTTTGCGGTATCGTTCCCGGTAGATTCTGTTTTCCCGGAAGCTGGAAATTCTTTCATTGTTTAATATTCTTCTCTAACATTGCTTTACCACTTATGACTAATGTTTTATAAAAGTTAAAGACGCTTACGTTATGAAAAAAACAAGCTCCTTGTTTAAATCACGGGATCTTTTCAGGATCCTGCTGCTTGTACCTTTTTCCCTTTTTGCGCTGCCAACAAATGCCCAATCCGTTTTGCCAACCGTTTCAGGCAAGGTAGCGGATGAGAATGGGCAGGCATTGCCGGGCGCCACTGTTGCGGTAAAAGGTACATCAAAAGGAACGGCCACCAGCAGCACCGGCACGTTTACATTAAAAGAGGTAACCTCCAACGCCACCATTACCGTTTCGTTCCAGGGGTATGTAAATACCGCTATTGCAGTCCGCGGCCAGTCATACCTGACAGTGATCTTAAAACCTGATATTAGTAAACTAAGCGATGTAGTGGTGGTTGGCTATGGCACTCAACGCAAAGCGGCATCTACAGGGTCCATCGCATCCGTTAAAGCGGCGGATATTACGCAAACACCTGTTACGAATGTGGCCCAGGGCCTGGCTGCCCGGGTACCTGGCGTACAAATTACACAAAATAATGCGGCCCCGGGAGGTAATATCAGCGTACGTATACGCGGTACCAATTCCATCAACGGCTCCTCTGAGCCACTCTATATTGTTGACGGTATCCAGATCTCCAACAGCGGCGGCGTAAATGATGTAAGCCCTTTATCCACCATCAATCCAAATGATATTGAATCGGTGGAAATATTAAAAGATGCATCCTCCACTGCGATTTACGGCGCCAGGGGCGCCAACGGCGTAGTGCTCATCAGCACCAAACGCGGGAAGAGCGGCGTTACGCGGGTGCAGCTGGATGTTTACCAGGGCGTACAAAACATTACCAAAGAACTCTCAATGCTCAACGCAACACAGTTTGCTCAACTTGAAAATGACGTTTATAATTCCCCGATATACACCGACCCGTCTTCCCTGGGAAAAGGAACCGACTGGCAGGATGTCGTTTACCGCAAGGCCGGCATACAAAACTACCAGGCATCCGTAAGCGGTGGTTCGGAGAAAACACAGTTCTCTTTATCCGGCAACTTCTTCAATCAGGAAGGTATTATTATTTCTTCGGATTTCAAGCGCTATTCTTTAAGGGCAACGCTGGATCATAATATCAGCAAACGCTTTAAAGTGGGTACAAGCCTGGTTAGCAGCTACACCATCAACAATAACATTCCAACGGGTATAAATAATATTGACGGGGCACTTGTAACCCAAAGTATTATAGGCGCCACCCTTGGCGCACCTCCTACCCTGGTGCCATACCGGGAAGACGGCAGCCTTTATCCTTTTGCAGACCAGTTCAATAGCCGTTACCGGGAAATTGCCAACCCGGTTGGGCTGACGAATATCCTTAACCGCAATACCATTAAACGCACGCTCTCCAATGTATATGCGGAGGCTCAGATCATCGACGGGTTAAGCTACCGGGCCTCCTTCAATGCAGATATTGGCAGCACGCTGAACGATTATTATTCACCCCTTAGTATTCTTGGTAAAGCGGAAGTTAATGCCAATTCAGGTGTTGCTTCCAAAGGAAACATCAATACTACCAACTGGTTGCATGAAAGCATTCTTACCTATAATCGCCTCTTTGGAGATCATTCGCTCAAGTTCACGGGTGTGTATGCGATTCAAAGTAATTTATATAACGACAATATCATCAATGCAAACGGCTTTCCGAATGATGCCACCAGCAATGAAGCCGTTCAGCTGGCGGTAAACAGAACAGTACTCAGCAGCCGTACCAAAGAAGCACTCAATTCGTACATGGGACGTATCAACTATGGCTATGCCAATAAATACTTCCTCGACATCACTGCCCGTTATGACGGCGCCTCCAAGTTCGGAGAAAACCACAAATGGGGTTTCTTCCCGGCCATAGCCGGCGCCTGGCGGATCATTGAAGAACCTTTCCTGAAAAACAGCCATTTGTTCAGCGATCTGAAATTAAGGGCCAGCTACGGCCGTACAGGAAACGCCGGAGCCATTGCACCCTACCAGTCATTGTCACTTGAAAATTCCGGAAGTAATTACCAGTTCAATCATATCTATACAGTAGGTATCAGCCCAACAGGTATTCCCAATGCTGACCTGCGGTGGGAGAAATCAACCCAGGCCAATGCGGGTCTTGACATCGGGCTATTCCAGGACAGGCTGACCATTGTGGTGGATTATTATAATAAGGAAACAAAGGACCTGCTGTTTGTGAAGAACTTACCACTTTCTTCGGGGTATAACGCCATCACCGGCAACTTTGCCAGCATCCGGAACAAAGGTGTGGAAATTGCCGCCGATGCCAGGCTGTTTACCGGGAAATTCAAATGGAACGTCAATGCAAATGTTTCTGTAAACCGCAACCAGCTTTTAAGCCTGGAGGGTGGTACAAATGAATACGTGCTGAGTCCCTACAGTGTGCTCAAGGTAGGGCAGCCCCTTGGCATCTTCAAAACCTATGTATTTAACGGCATTTATCAAACCGGCGAAACCGTGATACCAGGCAGCGGGAGCAGAACAGGCGGTGTAAAAGTAGCGGATCTGGACAAAGACGGGCAAATTACCGGGGCGGATCAAAGGATCACCGGCGATGCAAACCCTTCCTATATTTTCGGATTTTCTTCCAACTTCAGCTATGGCCACTTCGACCTGTCGTTCTTTCTTTCAGGCGTGCAGGGCAACAAGATCTTTAACCTCAGCCGCTATACGTTTGAAAACGGTTTGGGGGGAAGAAATGTGTTGTCGGGCATGGTGGACCGGTGGTCGCCCACAAACCCCGGCAATGAATATGCGAGCGGCTTCCAGGGAGGCAGAATACCGGTATCGGACCGTTTTGTAGAAGATGGCTCCTATATACGCATGAAAAATATCACCCTTGGTTATAAACTTCCTGCTGTAAAATATATCACCAACGCAAGGCTGTATGTTAGCTGCAACAATCTTTTCACCATCACCAACTATAGTGGCTATGATCCCGAAGTAAATTCCTTTGGCGGTTCAAACACACAGATCGGGGTTGACAATCTCGTTTATCCCATGGCAAAGTCTTTCATCGTTGGCTTACAGGTTGGTCTCTAAAAAAATGATACTTATGCAAACAAAGAAGAATATACAATTCCTGCTTGCCGGTTTATTACTGATGCTTGTGCAAACATCCTGCAATAAGCTCACAGAAAGCCCTTACTCTTCCATTTTTACTGATAACTTCTATAAGACGGCATCAGATGCAGAAGCAGCGTTGACAGCAGTTTATGGGCCACTTGGCGGTATATATGGCACCGCCGGCACCGGGGCATCAGACTTCAGCGCAGACCAGATCTATCCCCGGCCCGTAGTAGGCAGGGATACCTACACGCTTTTCAGTTATGATCCAAACTATACTACTCAAAAAAGTTTTAACAGGCAGTTTGAATCTCCTCAGCAAATCTGGCAATCCTGCTATCAGGGTATTGAAAAAGCAAACTGGGTTTTGCTGCGCGTACCCGACACCAATATGGATACGGCAAGAAGATCAGTTATTCTGGGAGAAGCATATTATATGCGCGCCTTTTATTTATGGATGCTTACCAAGAACTTTCGTGATATAGTGGTTAAAACAACACCCAGCACTAATATTGATACTGCTATCATTGGCAAAACCATGCAGGCCGATGTCTTTAAACAGATATACCAGGACCTTGAGCAGGCCGTTGCCAAACTGCCTTCCTATTCTGCCAGTATCCAGAAAGGCAGGCCTTCAAAAGAAGTAGCGCTGGCACTGTACGCAAAAACAGCGTTGTATGCACAGGACTGGCCAACCGCACTGGATAAAGCAAAGCAGGTGCTGAATTCCGGCAAATACAACCTGATGCCAGACGTGTTGGATGTTTATAACGTTACCAAGGAGGACGCCGCCAGGCAGGAAAACATGTGGGCGCTTGAATGTGAAAGCACTTCGCCGGGTATTTCTACACAGATTATCAGCTTGTTTGGCCCTAAGAACAGCGACGGGCCGCAATATGCTGCCTCCACTTTTGGCTCTGCATTTGCCTACCAGTCTTTCTTTAACTCATTTAACCCGGCAGACCGCAGGCGGTTGTTGCTGGACACCAATTATATCAACAGGCAGGGAAAGGTAGTGGCACAGAAAGATATTACACCTATCACGCCACAAGGCGTACTGGTTAAAAAATATATGGACCCTAACTCTATTGGTGGAAATGGGGCCGTTAACATCCCTATTCTGCGCCTCGCAGATGTTTACCTGATTGCTGCAGAAGCATCGGCACAGCAAAACGGTCCGTCCAGTGAGGCATATGGCTATATTAATACCGTCAGGAGCAGGGCCGGCCTTCCTGGTTTAACAACCGGACTGGGCAAGGCGCCGTTTGTTGATTCTGTATTGCAGGAACGCAGCTGGGAACTCTTTGGAGAAGGCGACCGCTGGTATGACCTGACCAGGACCAATACTTTTTTACAGGTAATTCCAAAAGCTGTAAATAATGTATTCCCTGTCCGGACACCACAGGCAAAAAACCGTTACTTTCCCATCCCGCTGGATGAGATCAATGCGAACCCGAAACTCGAACAAAATCCTGATTGGAAATGAGATGGATAATAACCGCTGTTTGTTTTCTTACTTTACAGCCTGCATGGGCACAGCATAAAACGCTATTCCTGGCTGCCGGCCAAAGTAATGCCGTTGGCCAGGGAGACAGCACCGCTTCGGTACACTGCACCGCCGGAACTGCTTTTGAATATCGGTTCTCGGGAGATACCCTGCTTGCTTTAAAAGATCCTGCCGGGCATCGTGAACTACAGTTTGAAAAAGCTAACAGCGGCAGCGCCTGGCCGGCTTTCGCAAAAGCCTACCACGACCTCACAGGAAGCCAGGTGGTGATTGTGCCGGCGGCAAGGGGCGGAAGCTCCTGCCACTATAAAGCGGAATTAAATAATTACGGCACCTGGGATAACAGGGGCAGACTGCCTTTGTTCGACAGCGCCATTGTAAAGGCCAGGGCTGCTGCCCGCAAAACAGGCTTACCGGTTACCGGAATATTATGGAGCCAGGGAGAACGGGATGCCAATGCCATTAATGCACAACAGCTTTCTCCGGATGAATATGAGCAACAGCTGACATGGCTGATCAATCAATTCAAAGCGGCGCTTGGTAACCAGGTCAACTTCTATATGATACAAACCGGCCATTACCTCAACCATCCGGCTAAGGGTTTTGATATCGTACGTAAGGCACAGGAAAATGTTGCCCGAAAAATGAAGCATGTATTCATTGTGTACCCTCAAACAGACAGCTTTAAAGAAAAAGGATGGATGAAAGATGAGATACACTATAATCAAACCGCATTAAATAACATCGGAGCAGCAGTTGCAAAACAGGTTGCACTTAAAGGAAAAAAGTAAACATGAAAGGAATATTATTTTGTTTGTTACTGGTCATTCCATTCTTACTCTTTGGACAACGCCGTACTGATAACAGCTTAAACAGTGAATGGAAGTTTGCCGCGGACCCCATAAAAGTGGGGGAAAAAGAACGCTGGCAGGATACATCATTTGCAACCGGCAGCTTTGATAAAGTAAAAGTGCCGCATTGTTTTTCTACAGATACCCGGTACTTCTTTTACACCGGCACGGCATGGTATTTTAAGCAATTTGAAGCCGCTGCACCGGGCGACAATCACGTGTTCCTGAAATTTGACGCCGTTTTCTATAAAACAAAAATATGGCTGAACGGCACACTGGTGGGTACCCACGAAGGCGGCTATACGCCGTTTGAGTTTGACATCACAGCCTTGCTTAAGAGCAGGAATACGCTGGCAGTACAAGTGGATAATTCCTGGGATACCACCACCATTCCCGGCGCTAAAACCCCTGTTCCCTATTCAGCCGCCAATCACCGCCAGTTTTATCCATGGATCAATTACGGCGGCATTACCAGGCCGGTACATCTTGTTACACGGCCTGCTACATATATCAGCAACAGTAAAATCATTGCCATCCCTGATCTGAATAAGGGAGATGCAACTATCAGGATAAAAGCATTTATCAGGAACAACAGTGCAACCGCCATTACCTCCGCAGTGAATGCCGGTGTTTATCGTAATGGTGCAAAAAGCAGTATCCGTTTTAAGCCGCAGCAGGTAAAGGTGGAACCGGACAGCGTTGTTTCGGTGGAGATGACCGCCACCCTGCCCGCATCGGAAGTGGCTTTATGGAGCCCCGACGCCCCTGCATTGTATAGTGCAGCCATTGTTTCCGGTAAGGATACCGTTGAAACAACATTTGGCATCCGGAAAATAGAAGTGAGTGGCACAAAACTGCTGTTAAATGGTGAACCCATAAAAATGGGCGGGTGTAACAGGCCGCTGGATTATCCCGGCTATGGCTCCATGGATCCCAACGAAGTACTGGAAAAGGACCTGACGATGATCAAAAGCGGTGGTATGGAGCTTTCCCGTATTAGTCACTACCCGGTACCGGAAACCATGCTGGAATGGGCGGACAAACACGGCCTTCTCATTATTGTAGAAGCGGGCAACTGGCAAATGACACCCAAACAAATGAACGATCCCCTGATGCGCAATAAGTTCCGGTCACAGATGAGGGAAATGATGGAGCGCGACTGGAATCATCCCAGCGTCATCGCTTATAGTGTTGGCAACGAATTCCAGTCACAAACGGAAGAAGGCAAAGCCTGGGTACGTGATATGAGCAGTTATGTAAAATCACTGGATGACTCACGCCTTATCACCTTCGCCACTATGCTCCTGGGACGTGAGGATATCAGGAAACCCGAAGATGAAGCATCGCAATACGTTGACTTTGTGAGCGCAAATATTTATGGTAATCATTTAAAAGTGCTGCAGCATATACATGCGCTGTATCCTTCAAAACCTGTTTATGTGAGTGAATTTGGCGTAAGAACAGATGCCGTTGGATCTGAAGAAGAGCGGATTGCCTATCTCAAAAAAGCGATGCAGGATTTCCGGCAATGTGATTATTTAATAGGTGCCTCCGTGTGGACCTTCAATGATTATTTCAGCCGCTTCCCCGGCACCAATGCAAACGGATACCGGCCATGGGGGCTGGTAGCGCCAGACAGGACGCTGCGGGGCATGTACACGGCGTGGCAGGAAGAATTTTCTCCGGCAACCATTGAGCTTGTTAATAAAACCGCGGGGCGGGCAGGCATCCGTATTACTGCAAGAAAAGATTTCCCCTCATACACAATGAAAGGTTACCAGTTAAAATGTAACGGAACCTATATACCTGTAAAAACCCTGCATCCCGGCGAGAGCGTGGTGCTTAATGTTGACTTGGCCGGGGAAACAGCCGATGTTGCGCTGATAAAACCAGGCGGTTTTACCATCATCCAAAAAACCCTTAAATAATGATAAGATCAGAAAGCGCGGATAAACGTACATTCCCACTTGTAAAACTAAAGGCCGATCTGATCGTAACGGGCGGCGGACTGTCCGGTGTTTGTTGTGCTGTTACCGCTGCAAGGCATGGGCTGCAAGTAGTGCTTGTACAGGACAGGAGCGTGCTGGGTGGTAATGCAAGTAGTGAAATCCGTTTATGGATCCTGGGGGCCACCTCTCACATGGGCAACAACAATCGCTGGGCAAGGGAAGGCGGCATTGTAGACGAAATACTGGTGGAAAACCTGTACCGGAACCCGGAAGGTAACCCGGTGATCCTGGATGCGATATTACTCGACAAAGTAACCAGTGAACCCAATATAACATTGTTGCTGAATACTGCTGTTTATCATGTAGAGAAACAGGACAGTACAACTATCTCCTCATTAAAAGCTTATTGTAGTCAGAATCAAACGGAATACAATTTAATGGCGCCGCTGTTCTGCGATGCCTCCGGCGATGGTGTAGTTGGTTTCCTCTCCGGTGCGGCATTCAGGATGGGCGCAGAGCCTAAAGAAGAATTTAATGAACTGTTTGCACCAACAAAAACCTATGGCGAACTACTTGGCCATTCGCTTTATTTTTATTCAAAAGACACCGGCAAACCCGTAAACTTTATTCCTCCCTCCTTTGCCCTCAACGATATTACACAGATACCCAGGTTCCGGAGCTTTAACTCGCAGGAGTACGGCTGTAAACTATGGTGGATCGAATACGGCGGACGTATGGATACCGTACACGACACAGAGAAAATAAAATGGGAGCTCTGGAAAATAGTATATGGCGTATGGAACTACATCAAGAACTCAGGCAATTTTCCGGAAGCAGACACTTTAACCCTCGAATGGGTAGGCATGATCCCCGGCAAGAGAGAGAGCCGCAGATTTGAAGGCGATTATATTTTAAAACAGCAGGATGTTGTAGAACAACGCCTGCATGATGATGCCGTAGCTTTTGGTGGCTGGAGCCTCGACCTCCATCCCTCGGACGGTATTTACACTTCCGGACCTGGTTGCAACCAGTGGCACAGCAAAGGCATTTACCAGATACCTTTCCGCAGTCTTTATTCCAGGAATATCCACAACCTTTTGCTGGCAGGCCGTATTATCAGCGCATCGCACGTGGCATTTGGCTCAAGCCGCGTAATGGCCACCAGCGCATATGTTTCGCAGGCATCGGCCATGGCGGCAGTGCTTTGTACCTCGCTGGGATGCACGCCTGCTTCCCTCTATAATAATGGCAGCATTCCGAAACTGCAGCAATTACTGCTGCGCAGCGGACAATATATTCCGGGTGTGCTGTCAAAAGATGAAGAGGATATTGTACAACAGGCAGCTATTACAGCCAGCAGTGAACTGTTGCTTTCGGGACTGGAAGAAGATAGGGCGCCGCTACCGCTTGATGTTTCCGTAGCGCAAATGATTCCGGTAAACGCAGGAAAACTGCCGGCCTTTCAGCTGCATGCGTACAGCGATGAAACAACTACCCTGCATGCTGAAATAAGAACCTGCTCCCGCACAGGCAGTTATACGCCGGATACTTCCATTGCTGCTTTTGAGTTCGCCATTCAGCCCGGCAGGAATTGTATACAGCTGATATCCGGTGCTACTGTTGAACAAACGCAGTATGTATTTATTATGCTTCACAAAAACCCGCTGGTAAAGATCAGCAGGTCAGATAAAAGAATCACCGGTATCCTGTCTGTTTTTAATACGGTTAATCCCGCTGTCTCCAATTATGGCAAACAGGAGGCGCCTGACGGCATCGGCATAGACAGCTTTGAGTTTTGGTGCGCCCAGCGCAGACCGGCAGGACAAAATATTGCGCTCCGGTTTGACACCCCTTTGCAGTCATTTGGCCCTGCCAATATAGGCAATGGCTTTGCAAGGCCTACCACACAACCCAATGCGTGGGTGGCCGATCCTAATGACACAGATCCTACGCTGACCCTGACCTGGAAAGCGCCCAAGCATATTAAAAAATTGATCCTTTCCTTTGATACAGACTTTGATCACCCGATGGAATCTGTGCTGATGTCGCACCCGGAAAATGTGATGCCGTTTTGCGTCCGCAACTATGCCATCTTTGATGAAAATGGTCGCAAGGTGTATGAAAAAAAGGATAACTACCAGACAAGGAACGAGATTGATTTTCCCGACGCCATTGTCACTTCAAGCCTTACCATCAAAACCACGCATCCTTCGGCCAGCACGCCGGCAGCAATTTTTGAAATACGTTGCTTTGAATAAGGTGTTCTGATGTGCGGATGATTACCTGTGAGAAAAGTTCTTTTCTCACAGGTATTTTTTATATCATTTTCAATTAAAAATCTTCTCCAACTCTTTATATAACTGCTCCCCACGTAAACTCTTAGCAATAATTTTTCCACTGGGGTCAATCAGGAAATTTTCCGGAATTGACTGGATCATATATTTGCTCCCGGCTTCATTCTTCCAGCCCTTCAAATCGGAAACCTGTAACCAGGGTAACTTGTCTGCCTTCACCGCCTTCAACCACGCTGCGCGGTTCTCATCCAATGATACGGATAATATTTCAAGGCCTTTTTTATTAAAAGTGTTATAAGCTTTGAGCACATTAGGATTTTCAGCACGGCAGGGGCCACACCAGGACGCCCAGAAATCCAATAGTACATATTTGCCGGCATAATCGGACAGTTTAACGATCTTGCCATCAACACCGGGTTGATTGAACTCAATGGCCTGCTTACCGGGCCCTATTTGTAACCGCTTTCTTTGATCAGCTATTGCACTGATAATATTTTTTGCCATGAAAGATGATTGAAGTTGTTTATCGAACTGCTTCAATTCATTCTCCAGTCCCGTCAGCCCACTTTCTTCGCGGGGTATGTAGTCACTTAAAAGGTACAGATTAACAAAACTGGCAGGATGTGTACTTGTGTATGCTCTCATATAATCAGTATACTTTTCCATCGCTGTTGCTCCTTCCTTTTCGAGGGCGGCAAGTTTCGCTGTATCATTTTTTTTCATGGCTATTTCATATTGCTTTCTTATTTCAGTTCTTCCTGAAATGTTGTTCGCATTTTCAAATAACCCGGTATATTCATCCTGTACTGCAGATCCTTTTATTTGCGGATCCTTTACTGAATTTTCATCCCAACTGTATTTGCCGGTAACGGAGATATTTGAATTTTCAAGAAACATCGCCAGGATGACAGGGGAATTACGCTCTCCGGGCATACAGAAAATATAGGCCATGGAAGGTTCATCAACATTTCCCGTGAAAACAAAACGGCCATCAGTTAGTTTGGCGGAATCCGTTGTGTAGGCGCCGTTACGCACTATTCCTGAAAGGTAAATATATCCTGCTGTAAAGTTCTTCCCTTTAGCATACCCGGCCTTACTCACCAGGCCTTCAATATTACCGGTTAAGGTATACTGTGCATTCTTCACCTGCTGTCCGGATACGGTCAGAGAAAATAATATTAAACCAAGGAAAAAAAATAGTCTATTGCTGTTCATACTTCTGGTAAATAATAGTAAATAAAAAATTATTGCTTATCTCAGTTAGCTGATCTATAACTGAGATTTATAATCTCACCAAACCCGGTGAACTTCTTAACATAGGTGTGATTGATAATATCTCCCAGGTTATCCAGGTCGAAATAATATACTTCCCCCGCGGTTCCTGTGTTAGTTGCCACCACAATTCTCTTACTGGTAAGGGACAACATTTTCAGGTCTTTTATTTTTACGCCATCGGGAAACGTGTATACCATTTTCGAAGAATTCGCCAGTATATCATAGAGATAAATTTTATTATCTGCGGCATAATAAAGATGCTTTACAACACCGGAAGCAGCAAAAGCAGTAGCTTTCTCTATATCCGGACTATTGCCGATCTGCTGGTTTAATGCCGGGGTTGCCCCGTTAAGCGAGTACAGGTAACGGATACCGGCATCATCCTGCATAATAAAGTAGATTTCATCAGATGAAATGACAGACTGCGTTCCATAGCTCCAGCCAATCATCTTCTTTCCAACATCAGCCATATTGAAACCAGCACCCGGAGTCGCAGATACAGGACTTAACATTCTGCCGCCCAACGGAACAGACATAAATCGCCTGTACTTATTATCATAGAATAAAGTGACAGAAGTGGCGGAGTTTATCACAACCGGGAAAAGGGTATAATCACCTGTTAATCTTTCAGAATAAGGCTTCAACACATCCTGTGGATAAAACACAGGTCCGATGCCGGCATACAGTCCTCCGTCAGCAACAATATACTGATCGTAAGGTATTTTATTCATGGCATACGCGCATGAAGCAGTAAATTGCTTCGGCTCCGGAAAAATATCTGCTGTAGTACCATTCTGAATAAAATCGTCGGCATTAAACCTGTAAACACCCTGGTCGGTAAAAAACATCACCAGCGCAAGATTTGCATAAATACTGGTAATACCGGCACTGACCCCCACGGCCTTTCCAGGGTAAGTGGTCTTGTTCACATCTTCCGCCGGAGAAAAAAACACGGAATCGTTTGCCCGGATAAAAGACAACCGCGCCTTCCCGTCCTGGTTTGCAGCCACCAGCCACCCCTCATAAAATGCTCCGTTTACAGTAAGCGGATACAACATAAAAGAAGATATACCTGTCTTCACACTTGTTACAGTATATATCAGGTCATATGACCCTGGTGACAGTTTAACTGCCACTTTCAGGTCCTTCTTATCAGATAATATCACGGCATCTTCCCCTACCATATAGGCTTTCCACTCATAAGTATAACTATCTCCTGAAGGCATGGACTCTGTCAGTTGTGTTTGAATACTGAGTGTATCCAGTTGTGTTATCACAAATGAAGAATCAGCTGTTTTGATCGAAACCGTATTTAGTTTATCATAGACAAACCGCTGATTATCCTTCTGACAGGAAGCCCAGGCCAGCGCCAATATTGCGAGGAATGCTCTGAATATATAATTACGCATGAATTTAATTTTGAGTTGAACTAAAAGGTGACCTCGTTACCGGATTCATCTATCATTGGCCCATTGACGGCTTCATATTCAGCAAGGGCATTTTGTAATTTAACCGGCAAATTGTAGTAACCATCCACGCCGATTGCATCGTAAGAAAAATCAGAAAGGCCGGTAACCTGCACCATAAACCTGAACTTACGCTCACTGAATGCTCCGAATGCACTCTCCACGTCGTCCCAATAAGAAGGTTTAATGATCTTGTTACTCACGTCAATGATAATTTTTTCGAGGCTGGTTGTTCCTCCGATCTCACGCCCTGTAGCGCCTACCTGGAAATCTTTACCCGGTGCAACCTGGGCAACAAGCCGGAAAGTGGTGGTAGTCATCTCCGGTGAATTCAACAGTACCACAGGATACAGCACCGTTAAAGCGCCGGCCGGCAACGTAATTTCCGGTAGCTCATAGTCTTTACCCTGCCTGGCCGTTGACCCCGCGCCCGCTGTTACGGAAATAACCCGGGGATAGTCAGCTGCCGCACCTACCACACGCATTTTAAGAAAAACGGTATCCCTGTTTTTGGGAACCGGGGAATACGCAAAAGAATAATTGAGGCTGTCTACTTCATACTCATCTACATAAAATGTAATCCCGTCGGGACCTTTATAGGTTGATACATTCTCCTTTTTACAGGCTGCCATCAGAAACAATATGCTGAGAAATAACAGGTACTTCATAAAAACAGGATTTATCAGTTGTAGTTAGGATTAAATTCCAGTTCAGACGCGGGTATAGGAAGCGCATACTTACTAAGCGGAATCTCAGCAGTCATAAACAGCATTTTGGTTACCTTTTTCCGTTTATAGTAAAAGAATAGCTGCCCTTCCGCGTAAAACTCTTTCTGATATTCTTTAGTGATTTCTTTCTCCAGTGTTTGCGGGGTAATGGTACCCGCCTGAAGCTCAGGCAGCGCCCTGTTTCTCCGCACTTCATTCAGATATCCGGCGCCTTCTTCCGGTGTTACAGCCGCTTCTGCCATGATATAGTACATTTCAGATAAACGAATGGCGGGTACATGCTGATCCAATCTGTTTGAATCCAGTGTATTAAACTGATATGTCTGCCAGAATTTAGAAGGAAAGGGGACGCCTCCGTCCTGTTCAATACGGTAAAGAAATCTGAAATCAGTGGCCCCGCCTGCTGCAGTTTCATAAAGTGTATTAAAGTTGGCGGCACTTCTTGTCAGCTTTATGTTGGCGCTTCCGTTAAAGCGGAAATATTGTTGTTCTGCCCAGTTCTTTATATTGCGCACACGGATACAAAATATCTCTTCATCAATATAAAGACGATCCCGGTAACCTGCAGTGGATGAAGCGGCATAAGGGGTTACAAACGGGAATTTACCGGAGGTCACCACCACGGAAGCCGCCTGGAAAGCTCCCTGTTTGTCTCCTGCGTAAATACGGATCCTTGCCTCCAGGGCCTTTACAGCAAAATAATTCATCCTGATACGCCTGTTCTGTGAACCTGTTAAAATGGGATCAGCATCTTTCATCAGATCTGCTGCCTCGCTAAGATCTGCGAGCGCCAGTGTCACTACTTCTGATGTAATGGAAGGTATTTTTGCGTATTGGTCAGCAGTGGTTTTATAGGGGATGGCCTTAATCGCTGCGCCTGCGGTATACTCAGGACCAAACATCCGCAATACTTCAAAGTGAAGGAATGCCCTGAGTGCAAGCGCCTCTCCCCGTATAAGCGCATAGCTGCTGGCAGAGAGAACATCCTTTCTTTTTTCAGTGTTGACAATGATCTTGTTTACACCGGCGATGGCAGCATATGCCGTATCCCAGATATTGTTGGTATATCCAATTACCTCTGCAGATGCAAAGTTCAATGCCCGTGTTTGAACAAATGGGGCGCCGGCTCCGGACACTGCGTAGTTTTGTGCCAGTGCCGATACAAATCCCATTGACAGGTTATCGCCATATAACGCCCGGCTGGCCAGCTGGGAATATACGCCGGTAAGCGCCTGTTGGAAACCAATTTCAGAAGCGAACAGCTGATCTTCCGAAATAACGGATTTAGGCTTTACGTCCAGGAATTTTTTACAGCTGCTGAACCCCCAAGATGCGACCAGGCATATTATTATAGTCAAGCTCTTTTTCATATTCATAATTTTAAAAACCGGCTCTGAGTGAAAGGGAATAAGTACGGGCAAATGGATTGCTGGTACCACGTTCTATCTGAATACTACTTGCACGGAAAAAGTCATTGGTAATGGCTGTCACCTGTAAACTCCGCATACCAATTCTTTTTATAAACGGACTCCTGTAAAAGTTATATCCGAAGGAAGCCGAACTAAGCGTCAGGTTGTTATCGTTTTGAACAAAACGGGAGGTCAGGCGGGTAGGTTGGGTGGAAACACCGATACGGGTATACGGACTTACATCTCCCGGCCCGGACCAGCCGAGATCATATGCCCTCCGGTCCACGTTAAACGAGGGATCCACAGATTCAACACGGTCTATCAGCGTTTGATTATAGAGCTGGCCACCACATTGGTAATTGAAGATCAGGTTGACCTCAAAGCCCTTCAGCATAAAGTTGGTGCCGAAATTACCATTCCATTTAGGCTGACTAATGCCCACCGGTACTTTATCTGCTGCATCCCAGGTGAAAGTTCTTTTTCCGTCTTTTGTAAGATAGACTTCCGAACCGGTTGCCGGGTCTACACCCAGCGAACGAACCGCATAAATGGTATTAATAGATTCTCCTTCTTCAAACTGTACATTCGGAGTGACCTGATCACTATTAGCCACATTGAGTTTGTTATTGGAAGCCTTCAATTTATTGGATAACTCTTTCAGGATATTTTTATTGGTGAATCCATTTACATTCACTGACCATAAAAGTCCTTTAGCGCTCTTCTCCAGGATTTTATACCGTACAGAGAATTCGAGTCCTGTATTCTGTATCTGGCCTAAGTTCTCTGCATAACTGCTAAATCCTGTGGAGGGAGCAAGGGTAATCTGCGTCAGCGAGTTTTTGGTATTCTCACGATACAGGTCCAGCCGGAGATCCAGTTTCTCTCTTAATAATACCGCATCCATACCAACATTCGCCTTATACACATTCTGCCAGCTCAGGAACTCATTGCCCAACCCGATGAGGACCGCTCCCAGTTCTCCGAAATAGCTGGTGTTCACACCAAAGTTATACCGGGATTGGGCGCTGTAAGCCGGAATATTGAGTGAACCGGTAGAACCATAACTGGCCCTCAGTTTAAGCCTGTTCACCAGGCTGCTTTTATTGAAAAATGCTTCATTATGGATATTCCAGCCTATACCGGCCGACCAGAATGTTCCAAATTTCTTTTCCGTTCCATATTGTGATGATCCGTCCCGGCGGGCGGAAACATCAGCCAGGAAGCGGTTGTCATAACTATAGCTTCCACTGTACACCACACCCACTCTCCTGATGGTACTCTCATCACCGGTTGGTCGCCCGTTTGTTTCGTATTGTGCCGCAAACAACAGGTTATCCAGCTTATCAAAAGGAAAGCCCTCTGTCACCACGGAGTAATAGTTGCTGTTACTGTTGGAAACATTAAACCCAAGCATTGAAAACAACTGGTGAGGTCCCCGTGAGATATTGAGGTTAGCGGTGGTCAGACTCTCATAGCTAGAACTATTTTCATTTCTTACGGTATAACTTCCCTTTCTGCTGAGGTCCGTTATCTCTGCAAAACGGGAATCCTGGGCGGAATAAAACTGGTCTCCGGAGGCATTCTGCTTATTAAGACTCAGGCTTGTTTCCAGGTACAGGAATGGTACCGGCGTATAACGCATCTGGAAGTTATTGGAAATACCAAAGTACTGGTTGCTGTTTACAGAATGAAGACTCGCATCATACGCGGGATTCGTTTGCGTGTAATTAGTGTAATTGATCAGCAGATCCTCCAGCATTTGTTTTGGTTTCCCTTTCTCATCATAAGGCGCCCAATAGGGATTCATTGCTACATATTCACTGAAGTCGCCGTAAGGAGATTCGTTTGACTTATTCTGGAAGATGCGGACAGAGTTTTTGAACTGCAGTTTATTGACTACATAATTAAGATCAAACTGCCCGGAATAATTTTTCCGGTCTTGTCCTTTCATTACACCTGATTGCAGATCGGCGGAAAATTGTAATCCATAGCGGATTGATTGGTCTCCCCCCTGCAGATATAGTGAGCTGCGGTTACTGACGCCATCCTGAACCGGGATCCTGAGCCAATCGGTATTCACGCCGCTTTTCATGGCTTTGTACCTTTCATTGCGAAGCACATTCAGCTTGTGCTGAGCCTGCGCACTTGAGGAAGTATAAACGCCGGCGCGCTGTTCAAAATCAAGTTTTTCCGCAGCGTCTAAAAGATGATACACGGACAGGTCGGGGGTCGTAAACCGGAAATCATTGTTGAATGTTACCTGTATCCTGCCTGGTTTTGGTGTAACAGTAGTAACCACCATTACGCCGTTTGCCCCGCGGGACCCGTAAATGGCAGTAGCAGACGCATCTTTCAGCAAGGTGATACTATTGATCAGGTTCATGTCCAGGTCCACGATACGCTGAAGCGTTACTTCAAATCCATCAAGGATAAATAAAGGGGCATTAGGATTGGCAGAAAGCTGACCGGTGAGATTGGGAAATGAGTTCTGCCCGCGCATCTGGATTTCAGGAAGCTGGTTAATGTTGCCACCGGCCACATTATTGGGCACAATCCTGAGAGAAGGATCAAGTGCAGATATAGCTGCGAATACATTATTGGCGCTCACCTTTTTCAGTTCTGCACCGGAAATTGTTTTCGATGCGCCGGTAAAATTATTGCCCGAACGCTGGAAAAGTCCCGTTACCACTACGCCCTCAATGCCTTTGATCAGCCTGGCCAAACGCACATTTACCATACCGGAAGACAGCATGCGAAAATTGCTTTGGGCATTGCCTTCGGTTTGATCTGGTTGCCCGTTGCCGGTAGTAATACGGACAGGATCCGACATAATAGTATTATTGGCCGACAGTCGGAGCCCCATTGGCATATAACCAATAGATGATATGACAATGCTGGCATTGTCCGATATATTATTCAGCAGGAAACGTCCTTGTCCATCGGTGGAAGTAGCAATCGTTGTTTTCCATACCATTACTGTTGCTCCCGGCAGCGGGTTTCCGTCAATATCAGTTACCTGGCCGGAAAGAGAAGCGGCGGGGGCTGTTACCTCCTTCTTTGCCTCTAGCGGTGCCGGACCTTTCATCTGCAATGCGATGGTATTATCATCCAGCTCATAGGTGAACGGCGTTTCTTTAAGCAGCTCGTCCAGGAATTGCTTAAGCGGCATATTCTTCGCAGCAATGGTGATATTGCTGGTTTCCGTCAGCCGCTGAATTTCACGGCTCTTGAAAAAAGCGTAGAAGCCCGTCTGTTGTTCCAGCGCATTGAGTGCTTTTATCAGTGGTACTTTTTTAGCAGAAAAAGTAACCGATTGCGCCAGCCCGGATGCAGACACCTGTAGAAGAGCTCCTGTTAAAAGGAGAATGGTTAGTTTCATTACCAGCAATGTTTGGTTGATAATCTTTTTTTTCCGGACCGCCGCCATATGGCACGCGCCGAAAATGCTTAGCTGATAAGCAGTTTTTTGCATAATTTGCAGGTGTTTGGTTGATAAATTGAGCGGCACGCTCTTTAATAACTAAGCTTTATACCGGAAGTGGCTCCAATCACTTCCGGTTTTCTTTTGGTTGGCCTTTCTTTCTTACATATATACTTTTATCTGAAATTTATTTTCTTTCTGTTATTATCAGCTTACGGCCTTCTGCGAGGCGAAAACTAAGCCCTGTACCATCCATTAACCTGACTAACGTTTTCAGGCTGACCTTCCGGCTTATTTTGCCGCCAAACGGGACCTGCGAAATATGATGATCATAGGTCACCTCTATATCGTACCAGCGCTCCAGCTGTGTAGCTAATTCTTCTATAGTTACATTATTGAAATCAAAAGCACCGTTTTTCCAGGCAATAGCTTTATTGATATCTGCATGATCGGCAACGGTAATATCGCCGGCTATACTGGCTTCCTGCCCTGGTACCAGGATAGCTTCAGCCTTCCCGCTACGGATATTTACCTTACCTGTTACCAGCGTTGCTTTCACCCGTGGCTGATCGCCGTAAGCGTTGATATTAAAAGAAGTACCTAACACCAACACCTGGGTTTTATCATTCACCAATACCCTGAAGGGTTGGGATGAATTTTCCGCGACTTCAAAATAAGCCTCTCCTGTCAGCTGCACCTGGCGTTCTTTTCCCGAAAAGCGAACGGGAAAACGGAGTGAAGACTCTGCATTAATCCAAACCTTTGAACCATCCGGTAAAACAATGGAGAACTGTCTTCCCCGTGGAGTAAGAACAGTATTCAGCTCCTCTGCAACCATCTCTCCGGACGTGGCAGGTGCATAGGCCAGGCCCCCGTTGTTCAGCACTATGTCAACACCCGCCTGCGAAGCCACTGTTCCGTTGCCTGCGGTATCCAGCACTACTTTATTACCGTTTGCCAGTATCAGCACCGCGCCGGGGCGACCAGGGCTAATGTCCTGAACCGCGATCTGGTTTTCATGGACCGGCTTTGTTTTTAACCGGTTAACGGTGTACCAGCCGATAGCCAGCATAGTAAGTACGGCTGCCGCAACAGACAACCATTTCCGCCGTTCCGGCAGGAGCCTTTTCACAGGCGTTTCTGCCTCGATTTGCCGGAGTATTTCTTTCAACACCACCTGTTGCCGCGTTTCATCCCACTGCTGGGCCGTTGATTCGAGTGAGCCCTGGATGGACGCTTTCACGGTTTCATCGTAAACGCCCGTACCTATGGCTTCTGTAAATTCAGACAACTCGCCGGCGGAAATTTCGTTCTTACGGTATTTCTCAAGTAAGGATTGGAAATAAATCTCATCCATAAACGGTTTTTAAAGCGATACAATATAAAGACGACCACCAGGCTAAAAGTGGGTAGTTGAATTGAAAAAAAATGGGTGTTGACTATTATTGCATCAACAACACCAACAAAATCATTAAAATTTCAGGGTCTTCTATATGGGCCATTACATAGTGGCGAACTGCCCGGGTAGCCAATTTCAGATGGGTTCGCACAGTCTGGATGCTGATCTCCATTCTTTCTGCGATTTCGGCATGGGAAATGCCTGATTCTTTTGCCAGTTGAAATATAATACGTTGCTGCGGGGTAAGGGATTCCACCGCTTGCTTCAAAATTCCTGCGTATTCTTTGGCAGCCAGGATCTTGATAGGTGAATCGGGACCATCGTGAAGCAATTCGCCCAGCTGTAGCTGGTGATGTAGCTGGCGTGCACGCGCTTTAAATGTGTCGAAAATAATATTCCGGGCAAGTATGTACAGGTAATGTTCCGGCTTTTTTAATGTTCCCGGCTTTGTGCGGGTTTCCCACATACGCATAAAAACAAGCTGCACGATATCTTCACATAGTGACTGATCTCCTTTGGTAAAAACCATAGCGGTGTTGTATACTGCAGCACTATATTTATCATAAAAAATAGAAAACTGCCTTACATCTTCATCCGGTATCTTTTTATCACTGGCTGTATTGATATTAGAATGCTGATTGCCCAACCTTTCGCGTTTGGTCAAATTTAGAAAAAAACCGCGAATAGTGCTAATGGCTGGCGGATTGCTTTTGCATCACCATCATTGCATCAAACTTCTCTGCAATCACTTTTGGATCAATACCCTCCGCAAACTCACTGACCAGGTAATGCCGTTCATCGTTTGGCGCTAAACGCCACAAATTTGTTCCGTCTTCAAAAATGTGGTTATATCCGCGTTCTTCCAGCCTGAAATAAGGCTGGTGCCCTTTCACCGCCACATAAACCGCAATCAGGTCGGCGCTGTGGTGCCAATTCCTTTTCCAGCTTTCCAGGAACAGTTTGTAGGCATGCGCCATCGGCGTGTGTTTATATTGTTCCCTGAAAAAAATCCTCCCGGTTGGCACACTGTCAGCGAAAGCCCCGCCGCCGGTGAAATATATGCGGGTAGGCCATGCTGCAACCACATGTTGGGTGGCGTGCGGATCGGATTTGAAATTTCCCCAGGGCCTTGGGTCCTGATCTGCCGGATACCTGCCTCCCATGCATACCAGGCGCTTCACTTTCTTCTTTACCAGGTCAATACCCTTCAATTCACTAAACTGATCTGCTTCCGTTTGCAGCAGTTTGGAAAGATTGGTCAGGTCGCCCACCGTCACCACCACCACGCTTGTATCCGGTTGTGACGACAGTATCTTCCGGTACAGCAACGTAGCTTCCGGCATATCTTCTCCTAATTTAACATTGGGGTTAAATTCTTCGCAAAGCCTGCGTGCATATTTGGACTTATGATACACGCCAAATCGCTGCACAGCGCCAATAGGGATATCTGGCCTGCCGTAGTAGGTATTAATCACATCGGCTGCTCCCGGCGACCATGGATTAAGGCTGGATACCATAACCGCCAGTATCTCGGCATCCCCGAGATTGGCGAAACCATGGAGCATAGCCAGGGCGCCCACGTCATCGACGTCGGAGTCCATATCAGTATCAAAAATAATTCTTACGGGCTGCGCGAAGGCGAGATGACAGAGCAGCAGACTAAGGATCAACAATCCGAGAGGCTTTATTTGTTTCATCTATTCAACGTGGTCAATTGGGTGATCGTTTTCAGTTTACGTGGTACTTCCGTAAAACAGACGTTCAACCGGATAGTTAGGACCCATTGACAGCGAAAAAACTAGCTTAAATTTTCAACCTGGTCATGAAGCTGCTGATCCCAGATAAATTCTATATTGAACTTACCATCAGGCTCCAATCTGAAAATGGCCCTGTTCCATTTGTTCGCCCCTCCCTCAGTAGTAATACTGTGTAATTCTTTTATCCAATTCCTGATCTCCCGGGGAATTTTTCTGACAGACAGGTCAACGGCGGTACTACCAGCCTGGTAGTCGCCCGTGTAACCTACCACTCCATTGGCAACAACTTCTATATCCAATTTAGCATTTGTCCAGTTACTTTCGTCGATAGCATTAGCGATGCCTTTTGCTATGCTTAAATAAATTTCATCTGCTGTCATAATTTAATTTTAAGCTGTTCTTAAATAGTCCTGGTAATTTAACTATTTAATTAATTACTTGCTTTAATGGAAAAATTATGCTTGATAACTTATAACAAATCTCTGCTATAATACTACCTGAACTTCTAAATTTTAGTCCGCTATATCGGTAAGCATTTTATTAACAATCATCCACCGGTTATTGATTTTATGAAACGAGAGAAATTCGTCATAATTAAACTCATACATTTTAACGTGAATTTTTGCCATCGCTATAGTATTAACAACATCAATCGAGATGATGGTTCCTTTAAAAGGTTTGCCGGAATCTTTCACACTTTGTCGGTTCTTTACACCATCCAGGTACTGATCAAGGGTTTTGGCGTATGGCTGGCCCTTTACATCTCCGAACAATAGGGTACCGGGATGGTAGATATTTTTCAGGATGCTGATGTCGCCTTCGTAAATTCCTTTGAAATAATATTCTTCCAGCGCCTGGGCAATTGCCAGGGAATCCTGTTGACTGGTTTCCATTTTCATTGAATTTTGTGCTTTTAATACCAGTATGACGCCGGACAAAAAAGCGGTTAAAAAAAGTGTTTTCATGTTATTTCAGATGATGTCCTGCCGCCATTCCGCCGTCTACGTCGATGATGGCGCCTGTAATAAAGTTACTCTTAGCAACGGTATAAACCATTTCAGCAATATCTTCCACTTCTCCAATGCGGTTCAGTAAATGCAGTCCTGCGCTCTGACCGGCATTATCACCGCGCATAGGTGTGCGTATTACACCCGGGGCAATGGTGTTGACCCTGATGTTATCCTTGCCGAATTCGGCAGCCAGCTGCAGGGTGAGTGCGTGTATCGCCCCTTTTGATGCCAATGGCGCAGTAGATGGAGCGCCTCCCAACGCGTGGTTTACCAATGGCGTACCGATGTTGATGATCACGCCGTGGTGCTGCCGGAGCATTTGTGGAATAACCGCCTGGGTAGTGAAAAAAGTACCCTTCAGATTGGTATCAAGAAATTTGTCGAGATAAGCTTCATCCACTTCAAGAAATGGCTTTGTTTCATAAATACCTGCATTGTTTACCAATACGTCTGCCGAACCAAATTCCTCCATAGCTGTTGCCAGTATCTTCTCACCGGTACTTTTATGTTTCACATTACCGGCTACCATAGCCAGGTTTTCGCCCGCGCCTAACTCCTGGTAAACCTCTTCCAGTTTCCCGGCAGTTAAAGAATTAATTACTACATTATCTCCGTTTTTTAAAAAGTGCCGGGCTACCTCTTTGCCAATGCCCGATGAGGCGCCGGTAACTATTACTGTTTGCTTTTTCATGGCCTTATTTTTTTTCAGCGGTTATCCCTTTCTCTCTTAATACAGATACCTGTTCCCCGGCAACACCCCAGTCGTCCAGGTCATATTCCCGGATGACCACAAAGGTCAGTTGCGGATCTTTATTCAGGGTGTCACTGATCAGGTCAGTGACACCTTTAATCAGGATTTGCTTTTGCTCTCTTGTAACGCCTTCACGGGTTACTTCTATTTTAACGTATGGCATGACTTAGGTTTTTATGCTAAAGCCGTTTTCAGGCGGCTTTAGCGGTTACAGTTACGTTTAGTTCAAAATCGTTATAGATTAAGGTATCTCCCAGGTTTTTAAAGAAATTACCTGAGCGGAACTTTATGCCGTACCTGGTACGGTCAATCACCAGCTTGCCGGTAGCAGTTACCTGGTCGCCGTTAATATTAACCGCCACATCAAAACCGACCGGATGCGTAATACCTTTAATGGTCAGATCACCTTCAACATGATTGCCCACCACGGAGGTGATTTCCAATGTTGCCTCCGGATATTTATCGGTAGAGAAAAAATCATCCGAAGCCAGGTGACCAAAGAACTGCGCATTTGTTGCAGGGTCTGTTACATCCAGTATTTTAATGGAGGTGGTGTCGATGACGAACTTACCACCGGCAAGTTTTCCGTCATTCAAAAGAAGTTCGCCTTCTTTAACGGCGATGGTGCCGTTGTGGGCGCCGGTTACTTTTCTGCCAACCCAATCGATGTTGCTTTGGGTGCTTACGATATCAAATTTTTTTGTTTCCATGTTTTTATGTTTTTATGTTACCCCAAAGTACGGTAGCATTTTCAACACGGCTGCGTGATCTACATCACATTTGAAGGGAGGCATTACTTATGTGATCCAGGTCACTTTTCATTTAATCGAACCTTAATTGGGAAATAAAAAAAGCAGGTATTTAAATACCTGCTCCAGAAAAAGATATAGACCAGCTTATAGATTACAGCCTGCTGAGGGTTTCCCTTGATACGCCCAGATATGCGGCAATGAGGTTCTTAGGAACCATGTTATAAAGTTCCGGATATAGTTTTAACAGCTCCTCGTAACGGTATTTCACATTATTGTTCATAAAGGACAACAACCGCTTTTGAGCAGCAACATATCCCCTGTTGGTCCTCCATCTGAAAAAATGCTCTACAGTATGCAGTTCGTTACATAGCTTTTCCCTGTCGCTGCTAGTAAGCGCAAGAACATCCGCATCGGTTATACAATCTACATTGATGGTGGCTTTGGTTTGATTATATAACGCATTGTAGTCAGAAGCCCACCATGTGGGCATGGCAAACTGCAGGATGAACATTTTCAGATCATCATTGATAAAAAAAGATTTTAAGCATCCTGAAATCACGAAGTATTCACAATCTACCGTATCGCCCTCGACAATAATAGCCTGCCCTTTTTTAAAGCTCAGTGGCTTAAAATGTGAAAAGAAATAATCAAACTGCTCATCGGTTAAACTGACAAACTTCCCAATATGAGCTTTCAACGTTTCTTTAGCTTCCATAAGTGATTTTTACTAATGCTTTGACCTTTTCAAAGGTAAGCATTCTTCCAAAAAATATAAATATGGAAGAACATGACCACAGCGCTATTTCTCTAAAATCAATTGATTACTTTGGTTATCAATAGACCAGCGCCGGAATTTGTTAAGAAAAGTTTTGCCGAGCAAAAAGGTATCTGCTTCTTTAGAGGCACCAATAACGAGGTTATTAACGGTGAATTTACCCACCTGAACATTGTTGATCCTGTACACATCACACAAAATCTCCTTCCCGCTGGCAAGGGTATATGTTTGCTGCCCCAGGAAATCATTGCCGGAAACCAGTTTTAATTGAAGCAATTTATTGATCATGGTATCTGACACCAGCATGTCAGTGGCGCCGCAATCCAGCATCCACACATTTACGAGCGGTCCTATTTTTACTTTCAGCTTCGTCATGGCGCTTACGGTAATTACATCAATAGAATCGATTTTCCTGTTACTGGTTACATCCAAGCTATCGGTCGCCCTCCAGGAAGTGGTAGGGGATACTTTTTTATAGGGATACCCACCGCAACGATAGGCAATTTCATTAAATAACATGGAATTGGGATCGTTCATATCTTTAATGGTTTGCGTATTTATTTTCCGCTTTGTCATAATAGATACCGCACAATCACAATATGGATTTATCTTGCTTTCATCCAGTTTCTCCTTTTGATTCCCGCGAATATAGGCGGCCATAGAATCACGATAAGCTAAAATCTGAGCGGGTGAGAAAAAGAGATTGGTCTGGGAAATATCTTTGTAACATTGATCAATGCGAGCCTGAAGCAGGGTATCTTTTTCTATAAGTTTAGCCAGTGAAAAATTAGGATACAAGCGCTCATACTCCTTTATCTTTTTCATAGGAAAATACCCGTCGATCGCGTCTACCTGGCAATTACAGATCTGAACGGCCTCTTTATTTGAGGCATCCGCTTTCATCCCATTTATGCAACGCCAGAACAGCGTACTTTTCGACCAAACAATTTTCCACTCCCGGGAGCGGACATATTGCTCGCCATCCGTAAACTGGGCAGATACACTACCGGCGATAAAAAGTAATATTAAAGTAAGAAAACGCATAAACAGATGCTATCAGTGTGGAAGCAAGTTAATTAAAAGTGTTTAAAGCAAAGAGATTCGCACAGCCCGATGCCGGGAACAAGATAAAAAGCCCCTGCAAATTTTCATTGCAGGGGCTACACCGCTTTGGCAGGCACTTCTATTGCTGCTCCTTTCTTACATTAAAGAAGAGATAGTCTGTTCCCGGGGCATCCGTTATCCCGATACTTCTGCCGATAGTAACTATCTGTCCCCTGTGATAGGTGCCATGATTAACAAAATGTTGTATATACTCATAGCGGGATTGGTTGGCTTCAAACCAGGGACTTACCACTTTTATTTTTTCTACTAAATCATTCCGGGAGAATGATTTTATCTCATTTGCCAGCACTTGCGACCTGTTAATAAGTCCCTGAAAAACTTCGTCCGCGTTGAGGTCTTCTATGCCATAACGATTTATAAAGTCTGTTTGCTGGCAAATAATGGAATACCAATATTCTTCCATTCCCCAAATGTGATTCAAGGTTTTGAGGATGCTGGAAAAACTTGACGGCGACTCCTGGTTCAACTGTTCCGTTGTTTTATTGGACAACCAATCCACAAACTGGTGGTTTACCGACAAATTATAGCCGGCATAATTTGTAACTAAATTTTGCAAATCCATTTTTATTCATTTAATGTTTAAGCAAAATTATGTGGGGGTATTGACAGCCCTATGTCAAGGGTAGGAAGGGGTTAGTAATATTTGTCAAAATATTCCTGCAAGGTCATTTTATGAGGGGTAAACTTTTCAGACAGGGTTTCCAGTCGTTTAATCCTGTCCAGGCGAAAATACCGGAACTCTTTGCGTAAGCGGCACCACGCTACTAATAACCAGTTCTCCTTTGTGTTTAATAATGCAAAAGGCTCAATCAACCTGTTGGTCACTTTGTTGGCTTCATTGGCATATTCAATTCTTGTTACATAAAAATTGGTAAGGGCAAACTGCAGATCAGATAAGTTATTACTGTTCCTTTCCCTGTTAAGGTTCTGGTCAAACTGTGTCCGTTCTGCCAGGAGATTGGCTTTATCTTTTACATGATGTCTTAGTACCGCTTTTATTTTTTCGATGGCTGCTGAATAATCTTTAATGAAAGAAGCATCCTTGTTTTTCAGCACTAACTGTTCTGCAAGAATCAAGGCGTTGGCCTGGTTCTCCGTAAACATAACGGGCGGAATCCGGTACCCTTCCATCAGGGAATAACCTCTTCCTTCTTCTGTCAGGATTGGAACGCCTGCCTGTTCCAGTGCTTTAATATCCCGGTAAATGGTTCTGTTGCTCACCGAAAATTTACCGGCTAATTCTGCTGCCGTCAAAAGCCGCTTTGTTTGCAACTGGGTTAAGATGGCAGTGAGTCGCGACAGCCGCTTTATATCATTATCAATCATTATCGAAATTTCCCGGCATTGAATTTTGTTTATGATTTCCTGTTCAGATCTGTTATCAGCAGAGGGTTATCTTTTTTCAGTTCACTGATCAGCGTAGCCACTTCAGTAGTAGTAGGATTCCGCATCAGTCTTTCCAGTTCAGCATTTGTTATGCCCACCAGTTGCAGGAAAGACACTTCGCCGTGTGGCGTTTCTATTCTTCCCAGTTCGGGGTCGAGCGCCAGCACAAAAGCGGTTATCTCCGTTTGGGTATCGAGCCGTATAGGGCCTTTGGCTGGTATAAAATGATTTTCTTCAAACCATTTCCCACTGTTAAATACATACCGCGCAAGGTTGTTCATTACATGAACGGCCCACAGCGGGTCATCCTTATCTTCCGCAAATGGTTTCAACCGGAAGGTAAATTCAAAGCCCCATTTGCTGAACTCACCACCAGCCTTGTCCTGGTCGTAGTACAGCTCCGACATGCCATAACTGATAATATGCCTGTGGTATTCATGTTTGCTCGAATCGTAAATGCTTGCGCCATCGATGGGGTCAGTGCCTCCGGCCATAAAGTGTATGCCACAGAGCGGTCCGTAATGACGGGGTTCGGTTTTACCGTACACCGTTTCCAGGGCACTGTCTATTGAAAGCCATCCAACGGGATCATCTTCCCTGAACCTTTGTTTGTACTCTTCTGCTCTCATAAGAATAGTAGGTTAATGGCTCTAATATAAGCCAAGTTGTGAAAAAAGCCATGCCCGTATGTTGATTTTATTGTCGCAATTGCCCTGCAAATTGGCATTTTTGCACCCATCAGGATCGCGTGTTTTGATGTAGGTTTACCCTATCAAAATACATATCATATGCAACGCACATCCATTATTTTTATACTCTTATTAATCGTAACACATTTGCAGATGACTGCACAGCAAAAACAAACGGGCCACTATGCAGCGGTGAATGGCTTAAAGATGTATTATGAGATCCATGGCAGCGGGGCGCCGCTGGTACTGCTTCATGGCGGAGGTTCTACCATTAAGTCCAACTATGGTGCCATCCTTCCGGAGCTGGCAAAAACACACCAGGTAATTGCCATAGAACTGCAGGCGCATGGTCATACGGCCGACATCGACCGGCCGCTGAGCTTTGAGCAGGATGCGGATGATGTGGCCGCTCTTCTGGGGCAACTGCACATTGCCAAGGCCAGCTTTATGGGTTTCAGTAATGGAGGCACCACTGCGCTGCAAATTGCCATACGGCATCCGGAGCTGGTAAATAAACTGGTACTGGCCTCTGCCCTTTTCAGGCGCGATGGTACACCTCCCGGTTTCTTTGATGGCTTTAAAAACACTACTCTGGACAATATGCCTCCGCAGCTAAAAGAAGCGTACCTGGAAGCTAACCCTGATCCCAAAGGACTTGAAGCGATGTTTCACCGGGATGTGGCAAGGATGGAAAATTTTAAAGATATCAGCACTGAAGATATAAAAAGTATCCAGGCGCCAGCGCTGGTGATAAATGGTTACGCAGAGCCTATACTGCCGGAACATGCGCTATTATTAGCACGCGTGTTACCGCATGCGCAACTGGCGATTCTGCCGGGCGGTCATGGCGACTATATCGGAGAAATTTGTGCACCAGATAAGCAAAGTAAAATACCGCTGCTGGTTACCACCATGATTACAGCATTTCTTAAAGAATAACAGGGCCGAGAAAGAGTTACTCCGCCATACGTGCCTGCGCTGACGGTGTGAGGTAAGGATAAAACATGGCGGAGAAAATTTTACTGTAATGTTTTATCGCCTGGCTTCCCCTCAGCTTCCCGGTTAATTCATTATTCGACAACCAAAAATCTCCCATAATAAATATCTGCGTTACCAACGACTCCCAGATACTTTCCGGAAAATCGGTCCGGAAAATCCCCGCTGCTTTCAACTGGCCGAAAATAATAAAGAATTCTTTTTCCCGGCGTCGTGTGAGCGCATAATAGTCTTTCCTGATGGCAGGCACGCGCAGGCTTATCTCCACAAAATGTAAAAATATAAAACGGTATTTATATGCCAGCTCCAGCGAACGGACAGAAAAATCCTGGAGCGTATCCAGTGTAACGGGATTAATTAATTCCAGTTCCGAAACCAGGGCATCAAAACCGGCGGCCAACTGCTCATAAAGCGTCTTTATGATTTCATCTGTTTGCCTGAAATGATAATGCAGATTCCCCGGGCTGATGCCCATTTTTGCCGCAATATGCCTGCTGGTAATTGTGTTTACACCCTGGCTGTTGTAAAGTTCCAGCGCCGTTTTGAGAATATTTGTCCGCGTATCCATAATCAAATTTAGAACAATTGATCTAAAAATAATAATATTTAGTACATTTGTTCTAAATACCGATAATATGAATAATGAACCGGATGATCTGCAGGAGGAAGACCAGCCTTTACTGCAAAGATTAAGGAACAGCATTCTTCCTGTTAAATCAACAGATGCCACACCCGTAAAATTGTTGAAAGACAGTGCGTTTTACCTGTTTGCCGTAATGGCGTTACTTGTTACACTGCTGCTCGGAGGCGCTATTATGTTTGTATTGTAAAATGAAACGCTTATTTGATCCATTATTCCTAAGTTACTGCGGACTATGGAGTATCATCCACATCTTCCGGCATATGGGGCACCCGGTTCCGCTGCTCAACGGACACCTCACCGATTTCATGGCGGTACCTGCTATAGCGCATCTTGCGCTTGCTTTTACGCGTAGCTACATTGTCCGCGACGAAAGTTACAGCTATCCAATTTCTTACCTGCTGTTTATCGCACTATATATGTCGGTAGTTTTTGAATGGGTAATGCCACAGTTTTCTGCTGCCTACACCGGAGATATGTGGGATGTAGTAATGTACTTTGGAGGAGGATTATTTTATTATTATGTACATGAAAAACGGATTACATTAAAGGGGAAGATGCCTTCCTGATACTCATCTCAAGCCAATACACCCCGCCACCATCAATGCCACCGTACCTACAGCCGCCACCGTCCGCACCATATTCAACCGGTTCCATCGTTCCTCGAACGCTGCCCGCTGCTCCGCCAGCTGCCCCGCAGAAGTAGCGGTAAGATCCGCTTTGTCCAATGCATTATTGAGCGGAACATTGCCGGCCATCGTCACACCAAAAACGCCAATAAAATAAACGAATGTAGCACCTAATACACACCAGCTTCCAGGCGACACTGAATAACTGAAATATGCCCAGGTGCAAACAGGCAATAAAGCAAGGGAGCCTAAAAAAGAAGCAAAAAATACCGGATTGAGGATAGCCCGGTTGATAGATTGCATGGCCGACAAATAACCGATATCAGATAACCGGCCAAGCCCCGGGTTAACAGAACAGGAATAGGCGTAGAAAAGGCCTCCCATCAATGCAGTGGAAACAGCCGTAATTCCCAATAAAATCTGCAGGAAAGTTAGTCCCATGAACGAAAAATTTAAATGACGTGGACAATATATCTTACATGAAAATATAACATCCCCCTCATATAAACTATAACTGATTTACCAGCTGAGCTCCGTCAAACTCACTGTACCACTCATGTTTAGGTTCTTTATTAAATTGGGGCTACAATACAATGATCTGAGAGACCGTAATCCACGGATTTTCAGGGTCGACAAAAACATATTGTCATCGAGGTCCACCTTCTCCAGTTTTTTCAAAGATGTAAGATCAATGGAAGAAATATTATTATTGTTCAGATTCAGTTTTTTCACCCCCGATCCTTCCGCCACGAATTCTACCAGGCTATTATACTGCAGTTCTACATTTTCCAGGTTCGGCAGGTGACTGAAATTCACTTTAAATAAAGCGTTCCGGTACATCTTCAGGTCGTTCAGCTTATTAAGCCCGGTGAGATCCAGCGCACGGATCTTGTTATCATTGAGGTACATGGTTTCCAGGTTGGTGAGGCCCTTCACGCGTGCATACTCCATGTTGTTATTAGCGCCGTAAATGCTTCTCAGGCTGGCCATCCCTTCCAGGTCCAGTGTTTTGATCTGGTTATCATAAAAACCAAATTCCTTGAGGTTGGTAAAATTTTTAATACCGGTAAGATTGGCAATACCAGCGCCATTTACATACAGCCGGGTCACCTTCTGGGCTTCGGCTGCCTGTATCTCCCCGTCGTTGTTGGTATCAAAGCCCTGGTTGATCAGCGCCGCTTTGAAATTGGCATCCGGAATTTTGACGGTTTGTGCCTGTACTTGCAATGCCATCAAAAGAACAGCAAATAAGAATATCTTTTTCATGGCTCTGTTTAGTTACTGATAACGGTATTCACTACTTCTCCCTCTTTATTTACTTCTACAAATCCGGCTACTTCATCTTCTGCTTGATAATAATAAGAATAGGCATTATAAATAGGTTCAGACCTGACTTCATTGCCGCTGTATACGTTGTAAAAGGTACGGGTACCGGTGCGGAGGATAAGATTCTTCTTCCGCTCATACTCAATCCAGGTAACGAGATAATACTTCCCCGGTTTGAGTTCTGTAAATTCAAAGTTACCCTGGTCATCCAGGTAGCGGCCTTCTATGCGGTAAGTGAAGGCGTCGTTAGTCATGGAGGCTTGTTTCTTTCCTTTGTTGTACTTCTTCTTCAGCTCAAGAAACTCAGTAAAATAAGGGGTTACCGGAAACAGGATGATATTATGGCCTTTTGTGGCAAAATTAACTTTGCCTTTCTTTTTCAGAGAAGCATTACCCCGGATGGTAGCAGTGCCGGGCTCCAGTAACTTGTTGGTAGCCGCCTCATCGAAGGAAGCAGCAGGGAGAATATATTCCACTCCTTTTTGCGCAGATGCCGTGATGGAAGCCGATGCAAAGTATAACATACAACCGATCAGCAGTGATTTCCGGTTCATAACAAGTTCTGTTTTTAATATTCCAGCCACATGATAACCATGGGGGAAATTATACCCCAAAAGACGGAATACCACGGCAATTCAGCAATACCTGCAAACAGTCATTTAAATCTACCTGGATACAGGTATAAAAAAACCGCATGGATCCATGCGGTTATATAGCTTTCCCGAGATGACTAAGCCAGTGTTTCTGTATATTTTTTGAAATTATCCAGGATAGCCTGCCAGCCGCCCTGTTGCATTTCAACGCTATGGGTGTCTTCTGCGTCAAAGGTTTCTGTAACAGCGGTGGTGTCGCCGGCAGTGGAGAAGGTCACCCGTACTGTTCTGCCATCACCCATGGTGTAGGTAATGAGTTCGTGTTCCGTCACTTCGTCGTACACGCCACCGAAATCAAAACCAAAACTGCCGTCTTTAGCTTCCATGCGGGTTTCGAACTTACCACCCGGGCGCAGGTCATTTACAGACTTTGGAGAGTGCCAGTCCTCTGAAGCAGTATTCCACTTAACAATATGTTCGGGTGCATTCCACAACTCCCATACTTTTGCAACAGGTGCATTAATGGTTGCGCTTACCGTGATCTTCGTTGTGTTATTAGCTGTTTGCATGTTTTTAAGATTTAAATGTTAACCGTTATTGTTAATGCAAACATAGCATGAGTATTTTATTCCCGGCATGGCTGAATACGACAAAATAGTGTCGTATTTGCGACAGCCGCCGCAATACCGGTTTACTTCCAGTTTACCACCGTAAATACAATGGAAGAATAGTGGTCCTTTTCATACAGCACACCTATTTTCTTCCGGCCCAGCTGCACAATGTCAGAGTATGCCGCGTAGCCATATCCGGCTTTTTTTGAGCCATCCCCTTTATAGATGACATAGCTTTTCTTCCAGGTGCGCCCGTCGTCGAAACTGATGCGGAGTGTGAGGTTATCCCTTTCCAGTGAATCGGCGGCATTGCAAAAGGCGAGTATCTTTTTGCCTTTAGAAGTACCTATGTCCAGGATGCTGCCCTGGCATACGGCGTCTACCAGCTGCTGGTCAAAATAAGTGGTATCCCAGGTAGCGCCGCCATCACTGCTGACAGACACGATCCGCTCCTTCACATCCTTTGCCTGGTTACGGCTGTTCATCATCAGCTTATCGCCGGAGAGTTGAGCAGCCATTGATTCATTGCTACCGGGCAAATTAATACTGTTGCCTAAATGAAATGTTTTACCATGATCATCGGTGTAGTACCCATGTGCCACATAATGCCGCGCGCCGGGCAATGCTTTACCAGCAGTGTGATTGGCAGCAATAAAAATTCTTCCTTTAAATTTCCCCTCAGAAAACTGCATAACATGGCCAGGCGTATTGGCGTAATAGCGCCAGTCTTCCGCAAAATTAAACGCCGGGTCAATATCAGGTTGCTTAGGACGATGCACCTGCAACGTAATATCCACCGGCGCCGCCCACGTGCGACCGCCATCCGCAGAGGTGATATAATAGCAATGCTTTATTCCTTTGCCTTTAATAATATCTCCCTCCTTATGTGTACCCGTGTTGTAAAAAAGAAAGACCCTGCCCTGCGGATAGGCCGGATCGGTAAGATCAACCACCGGCGCGGGATTGGAGAGTTGCAGGTTATCGGCGCCTGCCACCACCTGCATGGGCGACCAGGTTTTGCCTTTATCCTTACTGCGTTTCATCACCATATCAATATCCCCGAAATCGTCCATCCCGTTTACACGGCCTTCTGCAAAAGCCAGCAAATCGCCACCGGGCAATGCAATAATTGCAGGGATGCGGAATGTTTTATAACCATCTGTTCCGGAAATAAAAACGGGTATTTCTTTTTGTTGCGCATACGCAGTGCCGAGGCATATCAGCAGCAGCACAGTCATTATCTTTTTAATCATTATTATTTATTTATCAGGTCAATATCATTGGTTTTCGGACGCAAAAAACATAGTTGAATAATAATCGCTACCAGTACAATTCCCGCCAGCATGGCAAAGCTTTGCCCGAGATTGCCCGCATCCGTGGAGCGTCCCAGCAGATCGGTGATAAAAGCGCCGGCAAATACGCCGGACATATTCAGTATCCCATAGGCAGTAGCCCGGTACCCCGATGGTACAAACTGGCAGAGGATAGGCATGTTATTGCCATCAAACATACCAAAGCCTACACCAAACAGCACAGCCGCTCCCATTATGTGCGCCAGGCTGTGTCCCAGCCCTATCAGCAGCAATGCAGGGATGGTCAGCGATAAGCCGATGGCGCTGGTGTAAATTCTTCCCTTGTTATTTTGCTGTACCCACTTGTCAGATAATATGCCTCCGAAAATTACCCCGAGGAAAGAAGAAGCCGCGATAGTAATGGTAGATAAAGGGCCTGCGGCCGACATATCTATCTGTAAACTTTCAGAAAATAAAGTCGGCAGCCAGTTTTTGATCCCCCAGCCAGGTAGACTCGGAATAGCAAAATAAAACAAGAGTATCCAGAAAGAAATATTTGTCATCAGTAATCCAAACCCTTTCAGAAAAGGCGGCCGCTCCTTTACCGTATCCGGCGGGCCTTTCACGGCTTCCCTCAAACATACGATCAACACCAGCGAGTACACAATACCAATGATACCAAACGTATGAAAGGTAGCATGCCACGAGAACCTGGCGGCAATAGTAGCGCCAAAACCGCCAAGCGCCTGTCCCATGTAAAGCCCGGTCATATGAATCCCCACAGCCAGCGACCGGGTGGCAGAGGAATGGAAATCTGCTATGAGCGACAGTCCGGCCGGTATATACAACGCCTCGCTAACGCCCATCACCGCGCGTAACCAATACAGCTGCTGAAAAGTAGTAGCATAGCCCATGGCAAATGTTACCCCCGACCACACAAACAGGCTGCCCACAATCAGCCATTTCCGGTTAAGCCTGTCCGCAATAATACCCGACAACGGACTCATAAATCCATAGATCCATAGGAAGATGGCCATCAGGTAGCCAAAATTCGTGGCCGATTGCAAAGCTGCAATATCCACCTGCATGGCGGGTTTCATGGTCGACAACATCTGCCTGTCCATGTAATTCAGCAATGCTACTACCCATAGCAATCCTACTACTACCCAGCGATAACTTCCTTTATTGGACATGATACTCAGATCAGTTGAAAAATAATTTACCCGAAATTATCACCGGCGTGCGCACTCCCGCTTTTATTTCCCCGGAAGGAATCATGATCACCCCGTTCCACAGCAACGCGGTGGTGGTAACAGGTCCTTCCATCGTTAAAGCGTTTGTTGCTTTCCATTGGCCGGTGGTGGTGTTATATAGTAATACTTCTTTTGTGAATCCCGGATGTGTATTCAGCAACGCCTTCTTTTCATTTGTCAGCGCTTCTTTCCTGATGGCATCAGTAGCCGCACTGATGGCGGCATTCAGCGCTTCCATCTTACTGAATACGGCTCCTTTGTCGCCGCTGCAATACAGGATTTCATGATCCCCCACGGCGAGCCCCGTGCCTGCGGATACAGGGTAAGGCAGCGGATTTTTCCGGGTCCATGCTTTTGTATGCAGATCATAGCGGTAAGTGGTATTAAAAATATCGCTGATGCTGTTACTGTTTTTCCGTCTGCCTCCGACCAGGTACACGCCGCCATCCTGTACCGCCATTACAGCATGGGAAACGGCCACCGGTATATCTGCCAGCGTTTGCCAGGCAGCGCCCGGCGTGGATACATCCAGCGAAAAGAATTTAGCGGAGGGACCGTTCACCGATTCGCCACCGGCTATATACAGCGTATGCTGATAACAGGCGCCCGATAAATTGGTGAGCGCCACCGGTAATGATGGCAGCGATGTGAAAGTAATTTCACCGGCAGTGTTACATGTTAGCAACGTTACTTTATCCGTGGGACCGTGATCATTTTCACCACCTGCGTAAATAAGGCCTTCCGGCATGCTCACATTGGCGCTATACGCCAGCGGTTGCGGCAATGATTGCCGGCTTACCACACCCGGCAGCACATTTCCTTTTCCATCTTGCCGGAAAATATAAATGTCCTGTTTATAATTCTTTATACCGCCGTTCCACGGCATGGCCGCCGGGAAATTGGCGCCACCGGCCACGATCATTATATCATTACTAATGCCTGCTACCGGCCCGGCTACGCCGGGTTGCACCGGTTGCCCGGCAGCAGGCGGAAGCACTGCCGCCACAGACCATTGCACATTTCTTACCTGGGCGTTGATATTGTTCACCGTTGTCATCATAAATATCGAATAAAGCAGGTATTTCATGAATGCTGTACTTTCTGAAAAAATGAAATGGCTTCCAGCTCTTTATACAATTTATCGTATTGCGCGGGAGTAAACGTGGTTAAAGGCAGCCGGCATGGCCCCAGGTCCCAGCCCAGCATTTTCATAATCGCCTTCTGCGCCGGTATAGGCGGGTATTTTGCAAAGATCCTGATCGCCTCTACCATGAATAAATGCTGTTGCTGCGCGGCTTTTATATCGCCCTTTTCAAAATACGCTTTTGTTTGCAGATACAGCGGTGCGGCAAAAGTATATGTGCTGCCGATAGCACCTTTGGCGCCTACAGCCAATGCAGGCAGCAACAACTCATCGAATCCGAACAGCACATCGAAGCGACCGTTCTGATAATTAAAACAGGATTGATATTCCTGGATGGTGGAAGAGGTGTATTTGATACCAGCAAGATTGGGGATCCTGTTGCCGGCTATTTCCAGGAACTCCATCATATCCATGCCTACACCGGTGAGCGTAGGAATATGATAATAATAAAAAGGCAGTGCAGGCGCGGCAGCGGCAATATCCGCCATGGCATCGGCGAGCACTTGTACCGAAGTAGGTTTAAAATAAAATGCGGCCACCGAGGAAAAGGCGTCTGCTCCTATGGAGGCCGCATGGGCGGCCAGCTTCCGCGATTCGGCGATGCTGCTGTGACCAACGTGCACAATGATCAGCAACCGCTTAGCGGCTGCTTTTACAAATGCTTCTGCTACCTGCATTCTTTCTTCGGTGGTCATGTTAGGACCTTCGCCATTACTGCCGCAAACAAATATTCCTTTTAAGCCGTCTTTTACCAGCTTATCGGTTAAAGCGGGTACCAGCTCCAGGTTCAGGGAGCTATCCCCGTGAAAGGGAGTAAATGCGGCTGCGATCAGTCCTTCAATATGTTCATGCTTCATGAAATGATACTTTTATATTGGGTTATTCGGGTTTCGAAGTAGCGTAACCAGGCGTTTGGTTAACGAGCAAATCGGTGGTCCATACGTTGGCATCGATCGGCCATAATATTTTATATGCCTGTGTGGCTTTATTCAGCACGCCAAAAGGATGGCCTGCATTGATAAATACCAGCGGTTCATTGCCGTATTTCATCCTGCGCAAATCGTACCAGCGTTTGCCTTCATGTACAAACTCTTTACTGCGTTCTGCGAAGATGGCAAGTTCATTGGCATCTTTAGACGAATTTACGAAAGGAGCCGGATCAATACCAGGGCCGCCGAAGGCACGGTCGCGCACGGCTTTGATATAAGGCGACGGATCGCCCCCTTCTGCATTCACTATTTCTGCCAGCATCAGCAGCCGGTCGGCCTCGCGGTAAACGGGCCAATCGTCGGAGAAATATCTCTTTTGTGTTACGGCATCAAAAGTGCCGAGGAATTTACGTAATACGGTGTTCCGCACTTTCACCACGGGGGTTCCGCTGGTTTTATCTACTTTATAAAAATCGTAAAAGGTAGCCGCTTTGCGTTGATCCAGGTTATCATAAGCCTGGAATAATTTAAAGCTGTAACGGTAACGTTGAATGATCTGTTTTGAATTTACCTGTCCGATGTTCAGCGGATCCGTGAGCTTTGGACCCGAGGCGAGTGAATCGGCGTACCAGTCCTGCGCCATACCGGGCAGGTCGTAAGTAAACAATGATACGCTGGACATTTCAGCTTCGTTTACCATGAAAGAAATCGCAAAAATGATTTCGTTATTTTTTTTGTTGGCATAAGCAAATACGTCGCTGAACTTTGGCAACAAACTGGTACCTGTTACAGCATTGAGCGCAGATTTTGCGGTGGCCAGATCCGCCGTGTTACCATACACCCTGGCTGACCATAAATATATTTCGCCTTTCAGCATTAATGCCGCCGCCGGCGACCATTGTCCTTTGGATTTTGCCGCTGCCATACCAAAATTAGTGACCGCCTTATCCACATCCGACTTCACCGACGCCAGCACTGCTGCTTCCGTAGCCCGTGGCATGCGCAGTAATACGGGATCTGTTACACCGTTAGCCACATCAGGGGTTAGCCGCAGCGGCACACCACCATAAGTACGTAACAGGTGAAAATAGTAATAGGCCCTCATGGCATATGCCTGGCCAAGCAGGTATTTCTTTTTATCATCTCCCAAAAAACTGGCTGCTTCCACTTTTTGTATAAAGAGATTTATTTGTAAGATGGGTCCGTAGAATCCGGCCCAGTTGTTCACACCGGAAACGTTTTCTTCCAACCGTTGCTCAATAAGGGGACTTTCCTGCAACGATAATGAAAAAGCTTCTTCCGTGGTAAAGCCACCACCGCGCATTTCCCCCAACCGGAAGAATTGGAACTGGTCGTTGCGAAACTCATTATGCAAGCCTGTCATAAAGCTGTTGATCTGTGCTTCGTTCTTCCAGAAGTTAACATCTCCGAAAGAATCTTCCGGCGACAACTGCAATGTTTTTTTACAGGAGCTGGCAGCCGTTACTATCAGTGCCAGCAGGAAAATATATGTTGTTTTCATGAGTGCTGATTTGATTGCGTTAGAAGGTGAGGTTAGCGGAGAATACCAGTGAGGTGGGAATCGTATATACACCATCCTGCTGCCCGGTGCGTTCCGGCAGCGCCAGCATTTTATTGCTGATGTATCCAAGGTTTTGCCCGGTGACCATCACCGTTAAGCCCGCAATATTTGCGTTATTAAGCATCTTCTTCGGCACTATGTAGCTCAGCGTTACTTCGCGGAAAGCGAGATAGCTGGAGTTTTTCCAGAACATATCACTGTGGCGGTCATAGTTCTTTTTCAGCTGCTGATCCTGGTTTACGTAGATCGGGTATTTGGCGTTGGGATTTTCCGGTGTCCAGGTATCTTTTACCAGGTCGGTGCCGTTGAATTCTCCCTGCATGCTGCCGAGCGCCCACATTTGTTTTACATCCATCTGCATAAAACCGATGGCGTAATCAAGACGGGCAAACAGCTGTAATCCTTTCCAGCCGGCAGCTACATTGAACCCGCCGGTCCAACGCGGAATGGTGTGACCTAATGATACACGGTCCCTGAAATCGATCGTATCGTTCCTGTCGAGGTCTTTCCATTTCATATCACCTAAACTGGTAGCCCAGAATCCGGTAAGCCCGTTTTTATCTATCAGCTGCTGACTGGCCACCGGGCGGCCGGCGGCATTGTTCAGCTGCACCTGGCCGGCAGCGAGATCTATTTTATTATAGGCCGCTAAATCAGCGGTTGTTCTGATGATGCCATCTGTTACATAGCCGAATACTTCGCCCGGCTCCTGCCCTTCCTGCAAACCGCCGGCCCATATAAGCCTGCCGGTAGATGGATCATAGATCTGCACCCCGTTCTGGCGGTTATTTTCATTTCCGTTGTACGGCAATTTCAACACTACATTTTTATTCCACGCCACATTAGCGCCCACGCTAACATTCCAGTTGCCCGACTGCAATACTTTATAATTCAGGTCTGCTTCAAATCCCCTGTTCCGCATGGATCCGTTGTTGGTGAGAATGCTGCCTACACCGGCGGATCCGGGCAGGTTTACGCTGGCAATTTTATCGGTGGTGATCCGGTTGTAATAAGCGATGCTTCCGTTCAGGCGGTTATTGAATAATCCGTATTCCACGGCGCCTTCAACGGTATTTGTTTTCTCCCACCGCAAGCCGGGATTGGGAATATTACCCAATGAAAATCCGATCACACTTTCATAACGGGTGGTAGCCGGGTAACCACCCTGGAGGGAATATACATCGATAGTGCCGTCGGAGCGTTTTCCCACTTCACCGATGTTACCATTCTTTCCCCAGCTGCCGCGCAATTTCAGGAAGGATAACCACTTGCTGGTGTTCACCATAAAGTTCTCCTTGTGCAGCAACCAGCCCACGGAAGCACCGGGAAACAGGCCATACTGGTTATCGCCTATCAGCCTGGAATAGCCGTCCCTTCTGGCGGTAAACGTAGCGAGGTATTTTCCTTTCCAGTCGTAGTTAATACGCCCAAAGCCAGAGAAGATACGTTCCCGGAGATGATACGAATTTTGCCCGCGGGTGTTGGCGTCGCTGGAGGTTAATCCCAACGTCGGGAAATCATCTGTAGGCGCCAGTTTCCCGCTGGCCGACAAGCCATAATTATAAGCGTCAAAAAATTCACCGCCGATCATGGCGTCGATGTTGTGATCGTCGTGAATAATTTTGTTGTAGTGAAGGGTGGCGTTATAGGTTTGACGCACCGTGCGATCAAAGGCTGCACTGCTGTTGCGGGTGCGGTCCCATCCTGCGTTGGGATCGGTTTTACTCATTACGCCGGTACGGAAATCTTTGTTGAATGATTCGTTAAAGCTTTCGTCGTACATGAGAATAGCGCCCACTCTGAAGTAAAGATCTTTGTACAGGTCAACTTTAAAAGATTGGGCGAGGGTAAATTTATCTGCCTGGTTTTTCCGGGAATATTTGTCCATGTTCACGGCGGGGTTACCATCGCCTGCATTCCTTCCCAGGAGCGGTTCCCCGTTGGTGTTGCTGCCACGCATGGTAGGCGCGGCCATCAGCAAACGCCCCCAGTAATTCACATCGCTGGTTTGTGCCTGATCCCGGGAGTTGGCGCGGGAAAAGGACACATTGCTTTCCGACTTCAGCCAGGTTCTTATTTTGTAATCGCCGTTGAGCGTAAAATTCAATCGCTTGTAAAACGATTTGCGTGCAATACCATCTTCGTTATAATAACCGAGGTTGGCATAGTAGGCGCCTTTTTCGTTACCACCAGTCATACTGATATTATAATCCTGTGTGAGTGATTTTTTATTAAAGGCATTGTCTCCATAACTGAAGCCTTTATAGATAAGGTCTGCATAGGTACCGTTGGGATCATACTGCCCGGCGGCATTGGTGGGGATAGCGTCTTTCATTACTTTCCAGCCATCGTTGGCAGAGAGCAGTTCCCTGTTCTGATCGGTGAGGCGCATGGGGCTGAATAAGGCATTGAGGTTGTAGTTGCCGTCTACAATATTTCCATCGGCATCTTTATAAACGTTGCCGGTACCACGTGGACCGGAAGCATTGATCAGGCTTTGGTTACCGTTTACCTTGTAGGTTTCCACCAGTGCTTTTCTTCCCCAGTATAAATATTCTTCCGGGGTGAGTAAGGTGTAGGGAGAATTTAAATAGTTGAATCCTGTTTTTACTTTCAGGTTAATTTCCGATGTCCCTGACTTTCCTCTTTTGGTGGTGATCATGATGACGCCGTTGCTGGCGCGGGCGCCGTAGATGGCTGTAGCCGATGCGTCTTTCAGTACTTCCATACTGGCAATATCTTCCGGGTTGATATCACTTAAAGAGGGGCGGAATTGTCCGTCGATGATGATGAGTGGACTGCCGGAGCCATCGAAGTTGGTACCACCGCGGAGGATGATGTTGGGGATAGCGCCGGGTTTACCGGAGTTGGTGGATACTCTCACCCCGGCAATGGTGCCGGCCAGCGCCTGTGCGGGGTTGGCGCGGATACCAGATTCGAGGATCCGTTTGTCCAGTCGCGCTACTGATGCGGTCAGGCTGCTCTTCTTTTGTGTACCATATCCCACTACTATTACTTCATCCATTTTAGAGGTAGCGGATACCAGGGAGATGTTTACCGTAGTGCGGTTTCCTGCTGCGATTTCCTGCGGCGTAAACCCGATATAGGAAATGCGTAGCACATCTTCGGGTGCAGCTGCTATGCTGAAGTAGCCTTCCGCGTTGGTGATGGTGGCCGTTTTCTTTCCTTTGATGACAACGCTTACACCGGGCAGTGGCTGCTGATCTTCTGAAGAGATGATCCTGCCGGTGATTTTCTTTGGTTGAGCTACAGCTATTGTACTGATGGCAATGGCAAGGAGTACCCCCATCAGTTTGTTGAGAGCAATTTTCATACGGGAATTTGTTTAGACAATTAACTTGTACTAATATTCTTAAATACTTATGTACTACATATTAAAATTGCCTAAAAAAATCCATACCGCAAAACATTTTTCAAAAAAAGAAAATGCCGGTGTATGGAAAGATGTATGAAAGCGAAGGCCATAGCCACTTTTGGAGCAATGGACTGGCGTAACTTATCGTGCTTACTTTTTCAGCTTTTTGAAATGATGTTCAAGATGTTTCCGCATGCCTTCGCGGAATTCTTCCCGGGAGCCATTCTTCAACAGGTTTACCAAATCGATATGTGATACCTTGCCTACGATCGGCACTTTTTCTTCGTTCACCAGGTGTCCGAAAATAGGAAGCAGCATCGTCTGAAAACGTTGCATGGTGCGGTTACCGGTCATCTGGTAAATTTTACCATGAAATTCTACTTCATGTTTAATCCGGAAATTTTGTTTGGTGGGTGTTGTCTTCTGACTGAGGGCAATTTTCTCCAGTTCTTCAATGTCCTTTTTTGTTTTGCGGATATATAAAATATCAGCCAGGCCCATTTCCAGGGTAAGCCGCAATTCAAAAATATCCTGCAGCGTGGTATCGTCGATGATCAGCGGATCCATCACACGTTCCATGGAGCCCAGGATATCGGGGCTGGACAGTACCATGCCTCTCCGTTTCTTTGTTTCAATCATGCCCAGCATTCTCAAGCGGCTGAGGGCCTCGCGCAATACATTACGGCTCACTCCCAGGGCTTCTGTCAACTCCATTTCTTTTGGCAGGGCATCCCCGGGTTTGAACGATTTTCGTTTGAGATATTCCAGCAGCTTCATTTCCACCTCGTCTGCCATCGTTTTATAACTCACTTTTCCAATATCGATATGTAAATTCTCAATTCCCATAAAACAAGCTGATATTTTGTTTAAATGTACTACAAATTAACAGATCACCAGGATCACATCAATAATATGCGTTTACTCATGCAGCATCACCGGCTGCTCTTGTAATTGACGGCGGGTATATTCAAGCCCGGCTGCATAAATAGCCTCCAGGTGCTTGAAGTCAAACATACCGAATTTACCCAGGTCTGTTGGTTCAATAAAATAGCTGCACAGCAACTTGTTTTTCAGTACCGGCTCACGAATGGCCAGGTGAAGGGTTCTTTCCACATTGGCCAGGAAGCCTTCTGCCGGGTTGTAAGGCGTAAGCGGATTTACATGCACCCCAATGATATCGTGGTATTCGGCCAGGAGTGGTTCTATGGGCAGGTTGCCGGAAAGGCCGCCATCTACATACTGTACACCATTTATCTCCACCGGCGGGAACAGCAGCGGCACAGAGGACGCGGCCAGGATAGCCGGGATCAAGGGACCTTCACTGAAAATACGTTGATTGCCCGTTAAAAAATCAGTGGCGGTGATATACAAAGGCGTATTCAGTTCTTCAAATGTCTGATGCCGGAGTGTTTGCTTTAGTACTTCTGCTACTTTTTTGAGAGACAGAAAACCGGCACGCCAGTTCCGCCAGTGCATCGACAGCCCAAGCTTATGCGCCCGGAATATTTCCCTCACCTCATCGGTGTTGTATCCATCACAAATAAAAGCGGCTGCTATAGAACCCGCGCTGGTAGCCGAAATTGCTTCCGGGTAAATATCCTGTTCGGAAAATGCTTTTAAAACGCCCAGGTGGGCATATCCCCTGGCGCCACCACCGGATAAAACAAACGGGCGTTTCACAGATGGGCGGGTTTGCTGATCATTCATCCGGCTAATATAAAAAAACCTTCCGCATTTTACGGGGTAGTCTGAAACATTATATAAACCGGGCTCTCCCCCACTTCTAAACGCACAGCAGTATCCCCGGTTTTCTCCCACTTCACCTGCTTTGCAGGTTCATCTGCGGTGGTCATAGCGGTAGCGCTCACCGGCAACGACGGCAGATTATCCAGTACCGCATTTACCACATGTGGCTGATAGCCTTTCTGCTGATGGGTTTTGGCGCCGGTAGGCGACCAGGCCACCCATACCAGCATCTTCGGATCATCTCCCTTTATAAATTCAAACACATACAGGGAATCTGTTTCTTTTTTTACAACACGCCGGAAACGGTAGTCTCCCAATGTCTGGTACAGTTGCTTCACCGCCCAGAACGACATCTTCGGAACAAAATTCCGCGTAAGCCCGGAAGCGGCGTGAAAAGAAGCTTCATCTTCATCATTATAGTAATACAGGTAAGCACGCCGTATGTCAAGCGTAGCGAACATCAGAAAAGATCGCACCAGGTACTGCGCCTGCTGCAGATCGCTGGCTCCCTGCCAGTTCAGTTTCAGCGCCCAGTCTTTCCGGTGCTTCATGGCCTCCGGCGTACATGCATCATACCCGAATTCCGTTACCCATACTTCTTTGTCTTTTGCATGCTGATTGCGCCATGTAATGGCATCCTCTATTACTTTGAGATATTGCAGGGAATTATCTTCAGGATAACTTCTGTTCCAGCTGTTTTCATTGCCGGCTGATTGTGCTATGGTAGGATAAGTATGCACATTGATCACATCATAAAGGGGAAGTATTTTTTTATCTATATACAAATCATTCAATCCCTGTGAATATGGATCTGCCTTTACGGCTACTGCCGGTGTAACAATTTTCATAGCCGGATCGCCGGCACGCACCCCGTCGGCCATTTTTGTAAACAGCGTTTTGAAAAGCGCCGGATCAAACCTGGTACCTGGCTCGTTATCAATTTCCAGGGAAGTACATAATTTTTCCGCTCCTGATGGCCCGTAATAAGCCGCCATTGCTTTGCCGTAATCATATGCCCACTGTTCCTTACCGGCCCATAACTGTTTGTAGTTAGGACTTCCCAATCCTACCCCCAGGAATTGCATACAGATATCTGTTTCAAATCCCGCTTCTTTCCAGGGTCCATAAGCATCGCGTTTCCAGTTAATATTATTGATGGTGTTAGGGATGGTGATGGGATCGCCGGGGGCTTTTACATCCCAGCTGATATTATGATAACTGCGCACCAGCCGGCATACCTGCTTATATAAATCCGGTTTGAAAGTAAGATGGCCGTTGACACCCATAAAATCCCTGAATAGCGGCCGGCTGGTAACCGGTATGGAATCGGTGGTGGCGAGGCTCGTTTGTGCAGGACCATGTTCTGCACAGCTTATCATAAGAGCAGTAAAGAAGAGGATGGTGGTAAACAAATACTTCCGTGGCATAATACAATGAGCATAAGGAGTGAAACAAAAACGGCGAATGGTAAGGGTGAAGATATATAAATATCTTTACTCTTACCATCCGCCTGTATCATTGTTCGCTATTCGCGGTTAGTTTCTCCAGCCCGGCACCTGTTTGTACACACCGTTGCTCTGCGCAATTACATCAGGATTCATGGGCCATGCCATATGTTTGGCCGGGTCAAAATTACGTGCCGGCCATACCTGTTTTATTTCGTAAGACGATAATGGATTCACCTTATCGCTGTGGATACGGCCATGTAAAGGCGCATTGATCTTTGCATAATCGCCCCATCTCTTGAGATCCTGCAGGCGGTCTGTCCATTCGCAGGCCAGTTCCACGCGGCGTTCATGCTTGAGATCCTCCATCGTAGGATTTGCAATACCTGCCAGTCCTACGCGGCTGCGCACTTCATTCAGCGGTGCAGCGGCTTCGCCTGCCCTGCCCAGTTTGATCAGCGCTTCTGCTTTAAAGAGCAGTATTTCCGCATAGCGCATCAGTGGTAAATTGAGTGCGGTAGTTGGATAATCCGGGCTCTGATTGATGTTGGTATTGGTGGTAATAACACCATCTTTACCGTAAGAGTAAGGCTCCATATACTTATTCATCTGGAAACCCGACAAGCTGTTGGTAGAATAGTAAGAACGCACCAGGCCAAAGAAAGTGAACTTATCACCAAATTTCAGGATGGTTACTTCCCTTCTTGGGTCATTCGCTTCGTATTCATCATACAGTTCTTCTGTAGGCTGGAAATAGCCCCAGCCATTGAAAATAGCCCAGCCGGTATTTTCCAGTACTACGCCTGGAAATTCTGAACCACCCTGCACACCGGAAGTAACAGACCACATATATTCAGAGCTCCAGTTATTGGCGATACTGAAAACAGCGCGGTAATTCTGCTGGCTGTTTTCTTTTCCTTTGATGAGGGCACGGTGGCCTTCATCCCTGATCTTATCAGCGAGTGCCGGGATCAGCGACCATTTGGAGGCATCGTACTGTGCCCAGTAAGCGTATGCTTTTACCATATAGCCCCATGCAGCAGCTCTGTGCGCGCGTCCCTGGTCGGAGGTGCTATATGTTTCAAAGAGGGGCAGCAGGGAGGCTGCCTTTTCCATATCGCTGACGATTTGTGCATAGTTGTCCGTTACAGAAGGTAGCTGAGGCGGAATACGTTTTCCGAATTCAGGATTTTCCGGTCCGTCGAAAGGAACGCCCTGGTCTTTATGCCCCCAGAGATAAGCCACCCAGAAATGTGCAAATCCGCGCATGAAATACGCTTCGCCCAATGCCTGGTTGCGTGCTGCTTCCGTGGTATTTTTTGAGGTGGGTACATTCTGGATCACCTGGTTGGCGCGGTTGATCATTTTATACAGATCCGCCCATCCGCTTTTCAGGTAACCTTCACGGCCACTTGGAATAAAGTTCTTGATATTTTCACCGTCTGCCTTCGCCCTTCCTACAATCAGGTCGTCGCTGGCATCCTGCACCCAGAAAAGGTCGCGCCCCCAGGTAGATTCATTACGCATGGCCACATACATGTCGTTGGTAGCCTTGCGGAGATCATTGTCACTTTGCCAGAAGTAAGCAGTGGTAGGTGCGCCGTTGGGTTTTGTATCTACCCATTTGTTACAGGCACTTGCACTCAACATCAGCGATCCCGCGAGAAATATATGTTTGAATGTTGTTTTCATAAAAGCGTTTGGTTTGATCAGAATTTAATATTTGCACCCAGGGAAAACACACGTGATACCGGGAACTGGCCACCATCCAGACCGATACCGCCCACTTCAGGGTCCATGCCGGTGTATTTGGTGATGGTGAGCAGGTTATCGCCGCTGAAGTATACGCGAAGCCCCTGGTTCCAGCTCATTTTCTTAAAGGTATAGCCGATCAGCAGGTTCTTTAATCTCAGGTAGTTACCATTTTCAAGATACCAGTCGGAGTTGGTCTGAAAATTTTTATTGGGATCATTTGCAGAGATACGGGGAATGTTGGATCCTTTATTTTCTGGAGACCATGCATCCAGGATTTTATCCCAACGGTTGTACCCCTGTTCGGAGCCGCTTAAGGTGGTCATCTTGAAAGCGTTGAACAGCTTTACGCCGCCTACGCCCTGCATAAACAGGCTCAGGTCAAAATTTTTCCAGGTGAAGCTGGCCGTGAATCCATAAGTGAGTTTTGGGAATGCATTGCCCATGTATACACGGTCGCCATCATTGATGGCGCCATCACCATTCTGATCTACAAATTTCAGGTCACCGGCTTTCGCACTGGGCTGGATCATCTTACCATCTTTCTGGTAGGCTTTTGCTTCGTCGTCTGATTGGAAGATACCGGCGGTTTTTATTAACCAGTAAGAATAAAACGGCTGCCCTACTTTAGAACGGAAAGGCGTGAGCACTCCTCTGAAAGCATCATTGTGTACCATTACAGAGGAGGGATCAGTATCGATATATTCCACATTGTTTTTTAATGTGGCCATATTGGCGCTCAGGCTATATCCCAGCTGTCCTACGTGATCATTCCAGGATACGGCAACTTCCACACCTTTATTGCCGATTTCCCCTTTGTTAATCAGGGGCGCATCCAGTCCAAAGGTATTGGGCCAGGCAGCGGCCTGTTGTTGGATCAGGTCGTAGGTGAGTTTATCAAAGTAATCGGCGGTAATGGACAGGCGTTGTTTCAGCAGGCTGATATCAATACCGATGTCTGTTTGCTGTGAAGTTTCCCAGGAAAGTGAAGGATTGAAGGCTGCTGTCATTGCCAGGGAATTGCTTCGTGGCGCACCATCGCCGATCTGAAAGGTATAATCCGGTGTGAGTTTAGCATAACCATAATAGTGTGCGATAGAGCCCAGGTTACCTATTCGGCCCCAGCTTCCCCTGATCTTGAGCAGATCCATCCATTTTACATTATCCATGAAAGACTCTGAGCTGATTTTCCATGCGGCGGTTACACCCGGAAATCCTTTGGAGCGGTAACCTTCTGCTAACCTGCCGGCTACGTCATTACGGTAACTGGCGGTTACAAAGTACCGGTCTGCCCAGCTATAGGATAATCTTCCTACGTAGGAAACTGTCCGGTCTTTCCATTCATCATCAGCCGGCAGATTCTGATCAAAGATGGTGGCATTGGTAAAAAACTGCGCCCAGTCTGCCTCATTTTCAAATCCTTTTGCAGCAGCGGAGAAATTGCGGTTGGATTCTTCCTGGCCGGTCATAGAGGCCATCACACCGATGTTATGCCGGTTGATGATCTTATTATAGTTAAGGGTATTTTCCCAGATCCAGTTATAACCTTTGTCTGTAGAATAAGTTAACGTATTCTGGTCATTTGGTTTTCCGGGTTCTGTTCTTCTGGGCTCAAAATTTTTCCACAGTGCATTTTGCTGACGGTAAGAAAAACGGGAAAGGTAAGTGAGGCCAGGGATAATATCAGATACTGTTAATTCTGTTACCGACTGCAGATCGTTTCTTTTGTTATAGGGTTTGTTTCTCAACAGGGTAGCTACCGGGTTGATCACATCTCCATAAATCCCGTTATACTGAGAACCCCTCGGACCCACACCGCCAAAGGTGCCATCGCTGTAATACGGCGTAGCAGAACGGGGCATATACAGGGCGGAGAGGATAGCGCCGCTGTAACCGCTGGCAGTTTCTGCGTCCCTGTTATCGTTGTTATTCCAGAAGATATCCTGGCGCAGTTTAACGTTCTTAGTAAACTGATAATTTGCATTAAATCTCAGGGAAATATTTTTATTATAGGTATTGATCAGCGTACCTTCTTCCTTCTCATAACGTGCCTGGAAGAGGGTAGAAAATTTGTCTGTTCCGGCGTTTACGCTGATATTGTGCCGTTGTACGAGACCAGTACGGAAAATTTCGTCCATCCAGTCGGTGCGGTTTACCAGGCCATCCGGGTTTTTAGCAGGATTCCATCCTTCGAGCGGGGGCAATCCGGCATTGGTTTGTGCGAGGTTGGATACCCTGCCCTGTTCTTCCGCGGTGAGCGACTGCAACGTACGCCATGGTTGCTTGGCGCCTACGAAGCCGGTATACTGCACACTGGGCAACCCTTGTGTTGCCTGGCGGGTAGTGATGAGGATAACCCCTGCCGAACCGGAGAAAGCGCCGTAAATAGCTGCGGAAGCCGCATCTTTCAGCACCGTGATCGATTCCACATCTGCAGGGTTGTAAGGGGCGCCGGGTACTCCATCCACCACATACAGCACATTTTCACTGTTGGCCGAACCCACGCCGCGAATGGTTACCTTGTTGGCATTGCTGGTATGACCACCATTACTTACCACGGTGATACCAGGTACTTTACCCTGTATCATATTGGCAACATCCAGTACCGGGCGTTCCTTGATCTGTTTCATGTCTGGCACTACTGCTACGGCAGCGGAGAGGTCACCTTTTTTTGCGGTGCCATAACCAAGTACCACCACTTCATTCAGTGCGTTGTTGCTGGTTTTCAGTGTCAGGTTCACCGTATCTGAGCTACCGGCAGGCATTTCCACGGTTTCATAGCCTACATAACTGAAGCTGAGAATTGCTTTATCGTTTTCCAGGGTGATTTCAAATTTGCCATCGGCATCTGTAACGGTTCTTGTTTTAGTGCCCTTTACCCAAACAGATACGCCGGGAATAGGTTCTTTATCTTCGGTAGTTACGCGGCCGGTAATTTTGCGGGCGACTGCCTGGCTGGTTTGTACTTCCGGATCTTTTTCCGCTTTCCTGAGCAGGATTGCTTTGTCGCTTACGCTGTACTCTATACCTGATTTACTACGGAGCATGTTGAGGGCTTCGTTCAAACTAATATTATCCGGTTTGTAATCCCTGACAATAATTTTGTCGAAGTCCTGTTTTACATAATTAAATGTAAAGCTGCTCTGGTGCCCCAGTGCGCTCAGCACCTGGGAAAGGGAGGCACGGGAAATATCCAGTTTCACTTTTTCGCTCAACCCGGTTTGCCTGGCGTATCCGAAGGTAGCTGGCAACAGGGCACATCCCATTAGCAGGAAACGTTTGATGCGGGATACAGCAGGCCCGCTGCTGCGGGTATGCTGATCAGCGGAAGTAAATGTCATTTTCATGTGTTGAAATTTTCAGGAGCGTTCACGTGTTATTTAATAGATGGTCACCTGTTTGTCGGAAATACGGAATTGTTTACGGCTGATGTAGCATAGATTCCCCAGCATTTTTACGAAGCTGTCTTTTTGGAAGAGCACAGAAACATTTTTTTCGATGCCTTGTGTGTTCTCCCATTTCACCTGATAACCGTTGCGTGTGCACAATCGCATTACGGCATCTTTGAAAGGCAGATCGGTAGCGCTGAATGCGCCTTCTTTCCAGGCGGCCACTTTGCCGGCTTCTGTAGCGGAAATATTCAGTGCTTTATCTTCATTATTATAAGCGGCGGCATAGCCAGGTTTCAGTATGGTACTGTCTTTTCCCGTATGTACTTTTACTTTACCCTGTACCAGTGATACACGGGTTAATCCTTCGCCGGCATAGGCTTCTACGTTGAACTGCGTGCCCAGTACCTGGATCGCGAGATCCCTGGTGTGGATGACGAACGGCTTGTTCCTGTTGCCCTGTACTTCGAAAAAGCCTTCACCGGTGAGTTGTACATTGCGGCTTTGTTTATTGTAGTCCTCCTTCCATTTGAGAGAAGCGGCGGTATTCAGCCAGATGCGGGAGCTATCCGGCAGTACGACCAGTTTAATATCGCCGGTTTCATTGGTGACCTGGAATGATTTGTTATCTGCGAGGCGGACAGGTGGCTGCTGTGAATAACGGAGCCACATAAATCCTGCACCGGCAAATAACAAGATGCTGGCGGCGGCAGCCCATTGGGCAGCACGTTTTTTCCACCAGGCCACCGGGGCAGCCGGCAACATGCTGTGAAAATTAGCCAGGAATTGCTGCCGGTAAAGGTTTGATTCCAGGGCAGACAAATCTGCTTCGCTGTTTAAACCGTCATACCAGTTGTCCAGTAATGCCAGTTCTTCCTGCGTACATTTTCCTGCATGAAACTTTTTCAACAGGGCTTCTGCCCTTGGATATTTTTGTATTGCCATCTGTTAATGAATACCCGCAACACAAAAAATGTTAACTCGATCTAAGGTTAAGGAATTGTAAACAGTAAAAAAGAGGAGATAAGGCTGGCAGACAAAGCCGGATTTGCTTTAATATGTGCCTTTACCTGTTTAAGGGCACGGCTGTATAAAACGCGCGCGGAGCCGGCATCTATACCCAATTGCTGGGCAATTTTCTGATAAGAATAGTGGTGGTTTACGCGAAGGATAAATAGTTGGCGCTGACTGGGAGAAAGGATTTCCAGCGCTTCAGAGATAATGGTTTCTTTTAGTCCGTGCAGTTCGTCGGAGGCTATTGCACCCGGTGACTCCAGGGTGTCGTTTAATAGTATTTCCAGCTTTTTCAGGTGTGCCTGGTAACGGCCATTGGTGCGATAATATTTAAAGATGCGCAGTTTCAGGGCATGGAGCAGGTAAAACTCCAGCGTTTCATCTTTGGGCACTTCCTCCCATTTCACCCATAGTGAAAGCAGCACATCCTGTACAATATCAAATGCGTCGTGCGGATTGGTTTTGGCCACGGCGATACCGAGTAACTTATCCCAGTAGGAAGCTACAGCCGCTTCAAAGTCGGCCTGGCCGGAAACCCCGGATGCATGATGGAAAGATATTTTCTTAAGCGCAGACATAAGTTGAAATATAACAGTCCCTACAAAAGTAATTGTCTAATATTACGTGGATATTAACGTTATGAATCCAGGCTTCTTTTCTTTTGAAAATCGATTTAGCAGATCCTCACAGGAAGAAGTGGTGTTGCTCCTGTGCTGTTCATTATAAAGTTGTTACTGTACTTTGATTGATATTTTAATGTGGACTGATTGGCCTCAATCAAATATAAATTTACTTTTTCAAACGGGAAAGAATATTTATAAAGCGTACATCTTACCTCAAAAAAAGTATCTTTCTGCCTGTTTTAAAAAGTCGCCTATGCTCACCGAAGATGCAGCTATCGCCATACAGGAAGAATTGCGCCGGCAGGTAATCACCACCGATGAATTGCCGGATACCATTAAAATTATTGCCGGCACCGACGTGGAATACGACAAAGATTCCAACCTGATTGCCGGCAGCATTGTATTGCTGGATTACACCACGCTGCAGGTACTGGCCGTGGCTACTCATTGTATGAAAGTCACCTTTCCCTATATCCCCGGATTATTTTCCTTCCGGGAAATGCCTCCCCTGCTGAAAGCCTGGGAAAAACTCCCCCTGCTTCCGGACCTCATCGTTTGTGACGGCCAGGGACTGGCCCATCAGCGCCGTTTTGGAATGGCCTGTCACTTTGGGGTAACGGTTAACAAACCCGTGATCGGCTGTGGTAAAACACGGCTATGTGGTGAATATCATCACCTCGGAGAAGAAAGAGGCAGTGTTGCCCCCTTAACAGAAGCCGGTGAGCATATCGGTAATGCACTGCGGACACAAACCGGCATTAACCCGGTATTTGTTTCCACAGGACATAAAATATCGCTGGCTACTGCCACTGACATCGTACTGAAATTATGTACACAGTACCGCTTACCGGAAACCACCCGGATATCCGATCATTATGGACGACTGGCGCTGCTTGAATACAAAAAAGAAGGGTGATAGAAATATTTGGAGAAATGATTTTATTATTTATATATTTGCAACCCCAAACGGGGAATACAGAATGGCTGAAAGGCTTGCCTGTAGGAAGGATCGGTAGTTCAGTTGGTTAGAATGCCGCCCTGTCACGGCGGAGGTCGCGGGTTCGAGTCCCGTCCGGTCCGCAAAGCCACTCTTAAAGAGTGGCTTTTTTTATTAAAACCCGCTAGAATCAGGGTTTTAGCAAGAAAAGCATATTAAGTAATAAACAAACATTACCAAAGAGAAAGGGTACCTAAAAGGGTACCTATTTTATTTCCGAAACTGGGCCCCCCGGTTAGCCCAATGTTTCACTCTTCCAGCTGACTATCTTGATTTTATTAAGAAATATAATGGGACGAAAGAGCAATCGGAAATAATCAAAATCTGAAATTGTGGGGTATTGAGGAACTTGTTAAATTAAATACGTACTATGAGGTGTATCGCTATGCATCTGATTATTTCATTTTTGGCTCTGATGTAGGAGGAACAGCATACGCTTTCAATAAGCAAAATTCGTCAATAGTATAAGCTGACCGACAGAAAAACTATCACGGAATATGAAAATTGAGCAACACTTATCTAAGAATGAGTTGACTGACAAGCAGTTTTTGGTGATTGCATTTGAAACGGTTAAATATCTTGGCTGGCGTATCAGATTTATCTCAGATGCCGGTGTCATTGCTTATACCAATAATGGCGAGCATTCCTGGAACGGAGAAATCACTGTTAAACTGGACGCATCTGGTGCTATGGTGCAATGTGTTACCATATCAAGTCTGCTAACTGACAACGGACGCAGCGAGGCCGCCGTACGTGCATTTGTTTTCTCATTTGAAAAGATAAAATCAGAGATCAACGAAGATGAAGTGCATGAAAAATATAAAACCTACAAAAAAGATTTTGTTCCCGCTTACGAAGATACTTTAAAGCCCGATGTAAGGCCGAAATTTTCTTACTTAGGTGGGTTGCTGTCTTTTTTTAAACCGGCAACAGGCTACTTTTTTACCCCTATTCTAATTGTACTCAATATTTTAATCTACCTCATCATGGTATGTTCGGGTGTAGCTGTATTCGAGCCTGATGCCGTAAGCATGACCGCATGGGGAGCGAATGCAACTATTTATACGCTCGGGGGTCAATGGTGGAGATTAATTACGAGCTGCTTTATTCACTTCGGCATAATCCACCTGCTGCTAAATATGTATGCCCTTGCTTTTGTAGGATTATTTTTAGAACCGTTTCTGGGAAGGGTAAAATTCGTCACAGCATACCTTCTGGCTGGCATTTTTGCAAGTGTGATCAGCCTTTGGTGGCATGACAATACCGTGAGTGCCGGCGCCTCAGGCGCTATCTTCGGATTATATGGGGTATTCCTTGCACTGTTAAGCACAAATCACATCGAGCGTTCCATGCGCAAAGGTTTGCTCACAAACATCGGCCTTTTTGTGGTTTACAATTTAGTATTCGGCAGTTTTAAAAGTGGAATAGATAACGCAGCACACCTGGGGGGACTGCTTGCAGGCGTGATGATCGGATACGCCTATTACCCCGCTTTGCAAAAACCCGGGAATGTCTTGTTAAAATGGCTTACACAGATATTGTCGATAACTGGTGTCATTCTTGTTTCAGCGGTAATTTACGTTAACCTTGCCAAAAGCGACAAGGTTACCTACCAGAAGCAGATCCAGGAATTTTACCAAATCGATACCAATGCATTAAAAGTGCTAAGAGGGCAGGAAAACAGTACGGGCGAAGAATTATTTCGGGCACTGCAACAAGGAAAATCAGCCTGGAGTCATGGTATTGAATTGATCACCGAATTGGATAAAATGAACCTCTCTAACCGGTTACACCTGCGCAACCAAACGCTCATCAAATATTGCAGACTAAGAATAAAAGCTTGTGAACTAATCGCCCAGGACCCGGAGCAAGGTATAAATAGCTATTCATCAGAAATGCAACAGATTAATATGCAAATAGGGGAAGTTCTTGACGATCTGAAATAAGACTAAGGGTATAAATAGACTAAGGAGCTGCACCGTGGAGTAGGATATGCACTTCCCCATCCAGGGTAACCATATTTAGCTATGCAACCTTTTTATTCAACAGATTTACGAGTTCCATATTACCTACTTTTTCCGCAAAAGATAAAGGGCTTGCACCAGCGTTGTTTTTATGGTTTGGATCCGCATGATGGTTCAAAAAAAGTTCTACAATAGCATGCTTTCTTTTGTCACCCCGAACGTAAAAAACAGCTGGCCATAGCGGTTGGTTACCAAAACTATTTGTTGCGGCAAGATTAGCATGATGATTTAGCAATAAAACTGCTATATCAAGCAAATTGTTTTCGGCTGCATGATGAAGTGTGGTATTCCCTTTATAGTCAGGGATATTTGGATCAGCTCCATTTTCAAGCAATAATTTTACCACATCATAATGATTAAGCGCCACAGCAGTTGCCAATGCTGTAAAACCTACGCTATCTTTTATATTGATATCAACTGAGGATCGGGTCAATAATTCTGCTATCTTTTCTATTTTTCCGCCTATTGCGAGTTTTATAAGATTGTTTTCCATTTAATAAAAATAACTATTTGTTGTTGAAATGTATATTTCAACGAAGATGGTTCTTCCCCCCTTTTGTTGAAATATACATTATTGGCAACCAGCAATACATGCAACCACGTGAAATCATGACTTTGCTTTTCCAGCCTGATTGCCACCAGATTGCCGGTTACCGGCTTTCTCTTTTGGTTAGGAAAAAGAAGGCTGAAGCTTTGATTATTATAGAATAGGTAAATAATAGCTAAATTGCCGACGATCTCTTCTGTTCCATGATGAACATACAGGTATCAGCAACTAATGAATTTAAAGTCTCTTACCGGAACGAATAACACAAATAACAGACATAATCCTATTCAAATGATAAAACAATATCGATTGTTACTTTTAGCAGTTTTGCTGATAGGTTGTAAAAAGGAACCAGCTATAGAACTGGAAGATTTTAACCTGGGCAGCAATTTATCGACATTTGTATCGGCCAAAAACAAGCACAAAACTTATACTAATTATTATCAAATAAAATCTGAAATAATTGGCGCAGACACCGTTTTAGACGGTGAATTTATAGGAAGTGAGCAGCCCATAAGAATTGACTATAAACAGCAAATGTTTTCCCAGAAAGATGTTATTGCAAGATTCGGTGATTTTGAGTTTAATGCGATCAATTTTGCCACAACGGTAACCGGAAAATTGATGGTTTTCAACGCGGTTGCGGGGAAGATTTCTTTGAAAGAAACCCAACGATTTGTGCAGCTATTGAATGACAAATATGGGAAGGCAGTTAAGACCAAGAGCGAGTTTATTAAACCATTTGATATTTATTCCTGGCAATTAAAAGACAGGATCATTAAATATTGTGTGGTAAGTGAGAATGATAGCAATGCTTTGAAAGTTGGTACTGATAAGGACCAGCAGACCATAAAAGAGGGGAAGAACGAAACTTATCTGAAAGCATTTATATATATTATTAAGAAGGAATATGCAGACCAGGTAATTGGTAAAATGAGTAGCGGCGACTTACTGTATTGCGAATAACATAACAATTCGTTATTTTTCCGGGGAAATGGATTCTGTTATATGAAAAAAGTCAAAGTCAGCCGCTCCTCCTATATTCTTTGTAGCATAATTAAACAAAGCAAAACGATAGCCCATGAAATGCGGGAAGGTATAGGCCATTTTTAATTGTGTGCCCAATGGTATCCACGTTTTCCCATCGAGACTATAAAAAAAATCTGCTACATCTTTTCTGTTTGTAAAATTGCATTCCGCCTTAAAGTATACTACCTTTTGGTCCAGAGGGATTTTTTGTGCTTCTACAGGTTGGCCGGTGCTGGCATTGATCATTACGACAGCTTTGTTATTCCCGGTTATTCTGACACCAGCCAATCCATAATTTTTTTGCAAAAGGCCCAAACCCGCAAAATCACCATCTTTCATATTAGAAATGTCAAGCGAAACTGTTCCGGAGCATACCGGGCCAATAGTGCGTTGTGTCAATGAATTTCGTGCCATCACAAAATCGGTGTCAATCCTGCCGGTGGTGAGTCGTAAATACCCTTTCCGATCTGTAACAGACCATAAACTATTATCCGGGTTGTGGTTCCATTGCCAAACCAGTGGTAATGCCCGTTCGCCTTTTTTACGGGTAAATTCGTCCGAAGCAACAATGCCGGGGATCAAACCTTTACCGGCCGGCAGATCGATTGTATCGGGCACTTTGCCGTTGGTGCCCAAAACGGGCCATCCATCCTTCCACTTTACAGGGACCAAATAGGGTATCCGGCCTACAGCGCCATAATCACGGAACAAATAAGAATACCAGGTTCCATTTGGCGCTTCGACCAATCCGCCTTGCGCCACGCCCAGATCCTGTAACCCAATTCGTCCTTCGTACGGGCCGGTGATTTTATCTGCCCGGTGTATTATAACAGTACGTATGCTGCCCTTTGGCCATGTAATATTGAAAAGATAATATTTGCCGTTTATCTTAAACAGCTGAGAACCCTCTGGACCGAGGCCGCCCGAAGGAGGGCTTGCATTCTCAATGATAAGCAGGTCTGTTCCGCCTGGCTTTATGCCCGACAGGTCCTCATTTAATTCAACCAACCTTAATTTCCCGCTTCCACTAATCATATAAACCTTCCCGTCATCATCAAAAAACAAAGAGTTATCACCCAGATCGGGGGCAAATGACCTTGCCTTCCACTGGCCTTTTTCGATATCTTTTGTAGAGTAGATATAAGTTTTTCCCGTGGTTTCTGCAAATGTGCTTACATAATAGGTGCCATTATGAAAACGAATAGAACTTGCCCACGAACCATGCCCATATGCGTTTTTGCCATTTGTGAGATTTAATGCATCAACATTTGCTAAAGTATCATATGCATAATTCACCAGCTTCCAGTTCACCAGGTCGTTCGACTTCATAATCGGTACACCGGGACTCATATGCATCGTTGTGCTGCTCATGTAATAGCTATTGCCTACACGTACTATTGATATGTCCGGTACATCTGCATAAATAATGGGATTAGTTGCTTTTTGTGCGTATAAACACGGTACTGCAAGGGTGATAATGAAGGCCGTCATCCATAACCTGTAAATCTCATTTCTCATATTCAGATTTTTTTTCCTGGTACGCTTACCTGATTTTAGTTAATGTATTTATTTAAAGCACGCCAACTAAATATGGGTCGAAAGTACTTCGATAGTGCTTTGAGTTCGAACATTATCCCCTTAATGATAATTCGAATACTGAAATTTACGAACAAACATCAGATCTATATAATCTGTAATCAAAGGCGCTAACTCATCAACTTTCTCCAGTAATTTTTCCTCCGCTGCAGGATCAATATCATTATCTCCTGATATCTTACTCTTAATTTCTTCTTTAAACAAACCTATATATAATGACCTGATATTTTTATAGCCCGGTAAACTGTCGACAGGATCCTGACAATAGAGATCATATTCAACATAAGCCGGTATTCTCTTGTATTGATGCCCAAAATACGTTCCTCCGTGATGTAATTCCCCGTAAATCTCATTAACATATCTATACAACCTAAGCAATCTTTCTCTTCTCAGATGCTGGTTAACATTCTTCTTTTTCCAAAAATAACCATAAAGGAGATAGAACTCATCCTGCCCTGCTTCACCACCAAAACGGGCATCTTCCGGTGTTGGATGACACCAAAGGTTTGCATAAGCTTCTGCCGGGCTGGTTGGATATTTCTCCATGAACACCGGATTTCGTTTTAAGATATCTTTTAGCTCATTTTCAGTATAGACAAGATTAGCGTCACTATCTATTGTGATTTTAGGGCTACTATCTTCTTTTTTTGCAGTATCAACTTTTGTGCGGTGATCAGGTTTGTTTGCATGACAGGCAACAAGGCAGAACAGTAGAAAAAAAAGAAATCCTTTGTGCATATAAGTAGGGCTAGTTATGGTAAAGTTACCCTTCTCTGAATTAAAAAAGTTCGAAACTTTTCCTTCCACCGCGCAAAGCCACTCTTAATGAGTGGCTTTGCGCGGTGGAGCAGCAGTTCTCAAATACATTGCTATGCTACAACAAGGATAACTTTACCGTTTACGCCGCCAGCCGTTAAGAAATCCTGGGCCTTTGCTGCTTCTTCAAGCTTAAATGTTCTGGAAACAATTGGTTTGAATTTTCCGGCTGCTACCAGGTCCAGGCCATTTTTCAATGTTTGAAACGATAAGTCGGAAGCGATAAAACGCGCTTCCACATGGAACTGTTCTGCCAGCTCCTGTGAAGGCGGCACCACGATACTCAATAGTTTACCACCCTGCTTTAATACCCGGAAAAGCCCGGCCTGGGCTTCGCCGCCAGCCGTATCTGCAACCAGGTCAACGCCTGTAACAATGCTGGTCACATCCTGCAATTTATAATCAATCACTTCGTCGGCGCCGAGGCTCTTAGCTAAGGCCACACCTTCTCCGGATGCAGTAGCAATCACATATGCACCGGCAGCTTTTGCCATTTGCACCATAGCCCCGCCAACTGCACCGCCCCCACCCTGGATTAAAACTTTCTGGCCTTTTGCTAACTTCCCTTCTGTAAAAAGAACAGATTGAGCAGTCCCGATATTAACACCTATCGATGCTGCCTCTTCGAAAGACAGGCTTTGCGGCTTTGGCACAACGAAATTTTCGTTTGCAACCACAAATTGTGCATACCCGTTTTTTAATGGGATAGCGATGACTTCATCACCTGTTTTAAATTTTGATACTTTTTCGCCGGTGGCAACAACTATTCCCGCCACTTCCCCACCTGGTATAAAGGGCATTTTCACCGGACGGATCTGCTTCATAAATCCCATGCGTATTTTCATATCTATCGGGTTTACACTTGCTGCCTTCACCTGGATTAAAACATCATTTTCATTTTGGATAGATGGTGTCGAAACCTCTACCTGTTCAATCACCTCTGAATTACCAAAGGCTTTGTATTGCATTGCTTTCATATTATTTTTATTTTTTAAAATTGTAAATAGCTTTTTTACTGAAGTGAACTGTAAATTGGATAATCAATGTAACCTGTTTCGCCGGGTGTATACAATGTGTTGAAGTCAACATCATTGAGGGGGTCGTTTTTTTCGATACGCCTCACAAAATCAGGATTAGCAAGGAATCCCCGCCCAAAGGCAACAAGGTCTGCTGAGTTGTCCTGCAGCTTTTGCTCGGCTGTCTCCATTGTCAAGCCGTTACAGTATATGATAGTATTATTAAATCCTGTACGGATTGCATGATATGTTTTCTCTGGAATTGCCGGATTGGTTGACAAATGGATATAGGCAATCCCTATCTTATCCAATTCACTGCTCAGATAGGCGTATGTTTGATGCACCTCTTCTGTATCGTAAGGCTGTTGATCGCTTAATTGGGAAAACGGGGAAAAACGAATCCCTATTTTATCCGGACCGATAGCAGCTGCGATGCCCCCGGTAATCTCTACAATGAGGCGGCTCCGGTTTTTAAGGTTACCTCCGTATTGGTCTGTCCTGTTATTTACATTTGGATTTAAGAATTGCTCCAGCAAATAACCATTTGCGCCGTGGAGCTCCACCCCATCAAAACCTGCAAGGATCGCATTTTTGGAAGCGCTTACAAATTCCGCTATCACACGCGTAATCCCCTCCAGGCTAAGAGCTTCCGGAACAGAGTGTTGCTGTAAACCAAGCGAGTCGGTAAAATCTCGCCGGCAGCCCTGATATTCGAAGGACCTACGGGCAGTTGTCCGCCCGGTATATTGGCAACATGCGCAATACGTCCGGTGTGCATGATCTGCAAAAAAATCTTTGATCCGTTTTGATGAACAGCATCCGTAACTTTTTTCCATTCCTTCACCTGTTCATCAGAATAAATACCGGGAATACGTGGATAACCAAGTCCCTGGGGGCTCGGTGCTGTACCCTCGGTTACAATCAATCCGGCGCCTGAACGTTGTGAGTAATACGTTGCCATCAGTTCATTTGGAAGATTGCCAATGGCCCTGCTGCGGGTCATGGGCGCCATTACCAAACGGTTTTTGAGTTTTAGCGGGCCCTTCTCGAAAGGCGTAAATAACTTTTTCATTTTGTATGATGATTTAATTCTGCAAACAAAATTAGAAGTTATGTTATGGGTAAAATAACCCAAAAGGGCGTAAGAATAGTCCAATACGACAAGGGTATATTTAAACTTAAAAAAGTTGTGAAGTAAAGATGGGGACTATCCTTTGTAGGAAAACTTTTTGGGGGTAATACCATATTGCCTTTCAAACAATCTGCTAAAGTGGCTCAGATTGGAGAACCCGAGCTCATAACCCACGTCAGAAACGGAGAGTTTGGCCTGTTTCAATAAAAAGGCTGCTTCTTCCATTCGTGCACGCTGATAGTAATTGTATATAGTAACGCCAAAAGTTTGTTTAAAGAGCTGCTTAAGCTTGGTTTCACTCATTGAAGCGATCGTAGCTAATTCCTTTAAAACCGGCGGAGTACTAAGATCTCGTAATATCTCGCTGCGTATTACCAGGAGTTTCTCGGCGTCGGTACTATTAATATTTTTAAATGTGGTGTTCTCCCTGAGCGACAGCTTACTAAAAAGCAAGTACAGTACTTCCTGTACCTTAATCTGCACATAGAAATTGTTCAGGGAGTTATTCATATCGACAGACACAATATTTTTAAGCAGCAATTGCATTTCAGCATCCAAACTTTCGAAAAAGAGAAAGGAAGCATTTTCTGCGGTAATGGTTTTTATTGTACTGTTAGGGTTTTCGATAGATAGAATGCTGCGCAATCTATCTGCAGCAACACCCACTACTACATACTGAATATTGCTGCCCGCTGGGAAACGGATTTCTGTGCGCAAGTCGTTTGTAGAAAGCTGTATGGCGGAATCATTCTTTTGTGAGAACGGTATGTTTTCCTCGTTATTATATTTAAGTTCAAAATCTTCTTCATTATTGTAAAAGAAAATGGTACGTATGTTATTGTATATGATGGCCGGATTACGTTTAATAACAAAATCTTCTTTTAATTTATACCGGTGGATGGTTAACCTGAAATCATCCCCAAACCCAACTTTACGTACGTAACCTTCTCCCAGTCGCGCTGGGATTTCCAATACATTATCTCTCACAGGCACATTAATCTGTTTTGAAAAAAATGTTATAAAGTCAAAATCTGGCGACGCTGTAAATTCAAAAATCATATAACCAGGTAAGTTATTACTCACTCTAAATTAACGTAAATAACCTGTAAGAAACCGAAAAAAACGACTATTTTGTTGATTCACCTTACATCACGTATGTTCAAGAAAAAGAAGCGTTATGCGGTTCCACTTATGATAACAAAGTTCCTCTTCCTATTTACGAAGACATGCATCATCATTTTGCTGATATTGTGGTACCCCTTGTCCGGAAAATCCCAGGCCAACCCCTTCGGCAATGCGCTTATCCCCGACATGATTGCTGATGCAAGTATCCAGGAAATAAACGGCACATTCTATTGCTATGCAACTACGGATGGTTACGACGATGGCCTCCGCACATCAGGACCACCGGTGGTTTGGAAATCTACAGATTTTGTTCACTGGAGCTTTTCGGGGACTTATTTTCCGTCTGCCACCAGGCAGTTATATTGGGCGCCCAGTAAGGCGATCAGCGCAAACGGGAAATACTATCTTTATCCCACTGTCAACGGATACATGTATGCAGCAGTTGCCGATTCCCCCGACGGCCCATTCCGTTTGGCTACCGGAGCCGATACTTTTATAAAGCCCTACTCACCCAATACACTGTTACAACTAAAAACGCCCAAAGGTCCCACTGGTATTGATGCGGAGATTTTTACAGACGACGACCATAAAGCTTATTTGTTCTGGCAAATGAGGCATGCAGCCCCGCTTAGTGTGGACATGGTCACTGTTGATACCAATACTGTTACCATACCAACACCCCGCAGCGGCTATTCCGAAGGGCCCATTTTTTTCAAACGGAAAGGCATTTACTATTTTCTTTACACGCTTGGCGGAGATGAAAAGTATCAATACGCTTACGTTTCAGGCAAGGCATCTCCGCTGGGACCGTTCGATGCTCCCAAAAACAACGACATCATCGCCACCACAAATCACGAGCGCCAGATCTTTGGTCCGGGGCATGGATGCGTTTTCAACGTTCCGGGTACAGATGATTACTATTTTGCGTATCTCGAATATGGAAGAGGAAGTACCAACCGGCAAACGTATGTCAACAGGTTACGTTTCAATGAAGATGGATCCATTCAGCCGGTCGACCTGACCATGACAGGTGTTGGCGCACTCCATCCGGTGAAAACGGGCGCTCCCAAAAAAGTTATGCAAGCCACCGCATCGAGCACCCGGGCTGATTTGAAAATCAAACCGGCAAAAGATTCCCTGCTTCATCGTGTTGAATATTTCGTGCCCTCCTTTGCTTTTGATGGTTCAAACGGATCTCGTTGGATGGCTTCTCCCGAAGACTCCGCAGCCTGGATCATGGCCGATTTAGGTAAAGTCACGAGCATAAAACGCAGCGAGGTTTACTTTGTCCGGCCAACAGCCGGACACGCTTACGTTTTGGAATATTCCACGGATGCCACACACTGGTCGTCGTGTGGCGGTCACAATGATGTTAAAATACAATCCCCTCATTCCGATGCTGTCAATATCAAAACGCGCTTTTTGAGAATTAAAATTACTACTGGAATAAAAGGTGTCTGGGAATGGAATATTTATTAAAAGATGGGATTATGAATAATGTCAAGCTATTGATAGCCCTCTGGACGTGCCAGCTGCTATGCATAAATGTATTTGGTCAGCAAACCGGGAAATGGGGAGATCGGGGAGATAGAACCTATATTAACCCCGTGCTGCCAGGCGACTTCAGCGACCTGGACGCGATTCGTGTGGGTAACGATTTTTATGCTATCTCATCCACCATGCAGTATTCTCCCGGAATGGTTGTTTTACATTCAAAGGATCTTGTTAATTGGGAAATTATCAGCCATGTTGTACCAGATCTTACAAACATCTCACCCAATCTCAACTGGGATAAGATGAACTGTTATGGCAAAGGCATATGGGCGGGTTCTTTACGATATTACAAAAATAAATTCCGGGTATATTTCGGTACGCCGGATGATGGTTTCTTTATGAGTACGGCAGCAAATCCTGCAGGACCATGGGAGCCGGTTCATCAATTGTGGAAAGTATCTGGTTGGGATGATTGCTGCTCCCTCTGTGATGATGATGGTCAATTGTATTTTGTTGCCACCAACTATGAAACTGATCCCCAAAACAATAAAAAATACAATATCCATGTTTTCAAAATGACACCGGATGGAAAAAAATTGATGATGGAAACTGACAGCATCATCCATCAGTCACACGGAAGCGAAGCAAATAAATTGTACAAGATAAATGGCCTTTATTACCATCTTTTCAGTGAAGTAAAATCAGAAGGCCGGGTTATCATGATGGAGCGCTCGAAGAGCATTTATGGACCATGGGAGATAAAGCAACTAAACCATGTAAATAAAACGCTGGATAAAGAACCTAACCAGGGAGGGCTTATTCAATTAACCAGCGGAGCATGGTATTTCTTTACGCATCATGGTACGGGCGATTGGGAAGGCCGTGCCGCCAGCCTGCTTCCCGTTACCTGGGTAAATGGCTGGCCAATTATTGGAAAGGTGGGGAATGATACCATTGGTTCCATGGTTTGGTCGGGTCGCAAACCGATACATCTTAAGCCACCTTTGCTTACCATACAAACCGACGATAATTTTAATTCTGCTACCCTTCTTCCACAATGGGAATGGAATTACCAGCCGAGATCAGATAAGTGGTCATTAACTGACCGTAAGGGATTCTTGCGATTGTACGCTTTCAAACCCATTACGGCTGACAATAAGAATATCCTGTTACAGGCAGGCAATACCGTTACCCAACGCAGCCTACGCACAACATCCAATGTAGTTACCATTAAGCTGGATATCGATGGAATGCGTAACGGCGAATATGCAGGACTGACACATTTTTCAACACCGGGTACGAGTTGCATTGGAATAAAGCAGGTTAACAACTCGCGGTACCTGACCTATACACATAATGACCAGGACTCTACCGGGTCAACCATTGCCGGGCGTACTATCTGGCTTCGATCTGCCTGGAACTACCGGGGGGAGAACAGGTATTTTTACAGCGTTGATGGAAAATCATTTTCACCTTTCGGAGGTGTATCCCGGTTAGCCTGGGGTAGTTACCGCGGAGACAGGATCGGTATTTTCAACTTCAATACCGAATCGGATAGCGGGTTTGTTGATATAGATTCATTCCGGTACCGGTATTCAAAGTAGATTACCTTTCCTCCTACCGTTTAAAAATATGCTGGGAAAACAGATACAGGTTACGATCCCACTCCGTGTTGTCATGCCCGTTAGTATCCACACTCCAAACATGCGGGACAGATATTTCGTTAAGATACTGATGGGCCTTTTCACTAATCCCGAAAAGGCCGTCTTTATTACCACAGGCCACCCATAGCAGTTTCAACTTTTCCTGGGCAGTTTTAATATCCGGCACAAATTTGACATCTGTATACATACCACCGAACATATTCGTATTGGGCGCCGAAGAAAATCCACCTATATAGGCAAAAGTTCCCAGGTTATACAAACCTATATTTAACGACTGTCCTCCACCCATTGACAAACCTGCTATAGCACGATGTTCACGGTCACTGATAGTGTAATAATGTGAATCGATGTAAGGAATGATATCTTTCAATAAATCCTCTTCAAATGGTTTTCTGTAACCTTCAAAACCATCGGCCCTTCCGGAACGGCTTGCTGTTGCTGTATCTGTCACTGTCAGCTTTGAATCGCAGTTGGGGAAAACCAAAATTACAGGCTGAATTTTATCATCTGCTATCAGGTTATCTACAATGTTATCTGCCTGGCACCATTCCGTCCATTGCCGATAGTCTGATCCCAAACCATGCAACAGATATAGCACCGGATATTTCTTATCTGCCGAATATCCCGGAGGCGTATATACACTCATTTCCCGGCGTTTCCCAAGCGTTTTGGAGTCGTATTGAACAACGGTTAATTTTCCGTGAGGTACATTATTACGCTGCACATTAAATCCGGCCGATGGATCAGGAAACGAGGGGACAGTGTCCGCGTTAAAAGAAACCTTGCCTGTTTGTGCCAGGCAGATATGACTGGCAACAATAAATACAATCAAAACAAATAAATACCTGTTACTCATTTTATTTTTATAATGTTATTTTTATTCGTTCCAAACCAATACGCCTGCTGGTTCCAATACTTTATTCCCGATCAATATTTTGGCTCCGGCTGGCATTTTCATTTCATAATTATCAGAAGAATAATTTACGGCCACATAAAAACCATCGCGCCAATAAACAAATACGCCGGGAGGATAATTCTCGGTGGTAGCGCCCGCGCCGGTATAGATCTCCCGCAGTATATCTGTCTCCAGTTTAGCATCATCTGTATCTACTCCGATATAGGTAACAGAGCCTTTGCCGATTTTATGCTTCACCACCGCTGCTTTTCCTTTATAAAACTGGTTATCGAATACCGCAAGGGCTGCTGCATTTTTATCAGGGGCAAGTAAGTCGGCCCAATTGTTCCAGTTGTAATGGGTTGACCCCATAAGGATATCACCTTTGGCGCTGCCAGAAAGCATATCGGTCGCTTTTACCTGCGCTCCAATCAACCCTGATATGGGAGCCGCCCATTCGCCTTCCCAGAAATGGCCCATGCGATCTTTGGTGGCCGTGCGGCAGGTAATAATCAAATGCCCGCCGTTGGCTGTATATTCCCGCCATTTATATACCAGCGCACTATCCGCCATTTCGTAGGCAGGAACAATCACAAATTTGTATTTCGACAAATCAGTGGTTTCCGGAATTACGTCTACCGGTGCGCCGAATGATTTTGCTATCTCCAGGAATTTAACCGGGTAATTCCAGGTATCCCATTGCCAGGTTTGTTTTTGCCGGTCAATCGTCCAGTAATTTTCCAGGTTCCAAAGGATTGCCGTTGAACGGGCCGCCAGTTTCTGAGGTATTGCAGTATTGGGTTTATATTGTTTTCTCAACTCTTTTATTTCCTTCATGAATTGCATGTACTCCTCGCCACCCTGCGAAGGAGTTACGCCATCTGTTTTTATTACGCCGGCATGATACTGTTCCGCGCTATAATTAATCTGGCGGAAGCGGTAGGAGCAGGCCAGCTTTCCGCCTGCTGCGAAGGTGTGATAGAGCCACATACGTACGGTACCCGGCAAAAGCAGCGGGTTGTAGCTTCCCCAGTTCACAGGTCCCGGTTGAATTTCCATCACACCGGATACACCGCCAACCGATTTATAATATTCAGCAGCAAAAAGAATTACTTTACTATTTCCCAAGCGGAAGCCCTGGTCTCCTATATTATTGGTACCACCATTCGGATAGGCGGTGTAAGTAGCAAAGTCGAGTTTACCTGTACGCCTGGGATCTGCTCCAGTAGAAACGGCTGTATAATTAGTAGTGATATATTGATCTTTTGAGATGTGGTTCCGCAGTATGCCCGCCTGAAAATCGAGAAATTCACCCTGGGCATCTGCGCAGTAACGTTTAAAGTCGAGCAACGCATGAGGATTATTTCCCCACCAACCAACGAGGTTAGTATTTGGAATGATCACCTGGTCAAAATTATTGTACCACTGGCTCCAGAAGGCGGTTCCCCAGGCGCTGTTCAGTGCTTCAATTGTTTTGTATTTTTGTTGCAGCCATTGCCTGAATGCTTCCTGCGAAGACGGGCTGTAATCGGGTTTGGCATCAGGCTCATTATCAAGCTGCCAGCCAATCACGTTTTTATTTGTTCCATACCGTTTAGCCATTTCTGTTACAATGGTGGCTACAAACTTCCTGTAAGCGGGGTTAACGATTGATCCTAATCCACGTGTGCCCTGCTCCCCACGAATGTAATGGCCATCCATCACAAAAGTTTCCGGGTAATTTGCCCTCATCCAGGCAGGTGTAGTTGCGGAAGGGGTACACATCAGCACTTTCAGGTTGTATTTGGTACAGAGGCCAATCACCTTGTCGAGCCACGAAAACTCAAATTTACCCTGTTCGGGTTCCATTTTAAACCAGGCAAATTCCGCCAGGTGCACAAATTCATAGCCCATGCCGGCAATCTTCTTTATATCCCGCTCCCATTGGTTTTCGTTCCAATGCTCGGGATAATAATAGATGCCGGTGGTGATAAGATTTTTTTCAGGAAAGAAGTGGTTCACCTCCTGCGAGGTGGCATTCAATCCCGAAATTAAGATTGTTATAATAACAAGTAGCGAGCGTTTATTCATCTGTTGATCTGTTTTACTAATTTACTGCCGAAATTTTTACCGGTTTTGAAAAATTATATTGGTTTCAACACCGCTGCAAAACCTCCGCGGCGAAGCATCTTAACCTCAACGGTACTGGATCCGTCCACCACCAAATACTGTGTTGTCAGCGCTTTATCGTGTATTCCATCCGTAATGAGTGTCAGCTTGTATTTAATTCCTTCCGGCAGGAAAGTGAAGCTGATCGTTTCCTTCTTCTCCCACTCCTCGCCATTCATGCCACCGATATACCATGCATCGTTTTTGCGGCGGGCAAGCATAATATCTTTACCAGGATAGCCACTAAGCAACCGAATATCATCCCAGGCATTCGGAACTTCCTTTAAAAATGTTCTGGCGGCATCCGGTAATTCATGATAGCCTTCCGGACGATCGGCCAGATGCTGAATCCCGGATTCAAACACAACACTGAGTGCCAGCTCATGCCCATATGAAGTAATATGCGGGTATTGGGAATTGGTGAAGGTAACCGGTGTGTAATCCATAGGACCAACCACGTTGCGGGTAAAAGGCAGCGTGGTATTATGTTCTGGCGCAGCGGGTGTAAAATCCGGGACATTGTTGTACCATTCAGCACCGCGTACTGCCTCGTATGTCATCAGGTTCGGATAGGTTCTTGTCCAGCCCCGTGGCACCAGGCAACCGTGAAAATATACCATCATTTGAAATTGAGCCGCATCTTCCAGGATGTCGAGATAATATTTGATCATGTCCTGCTTCTCGCTTTCAAAGAAGTCGACTTTGATGCCTGCAACGCCCAATTTCCTCAACTTCGTAAATTCTTCCACCCGGCTTTCATGCGTTAACAACTTGTCGCGGGGAGTTGAGGTAACGCCGGTATGAGGGCCACCAGAATTGTACCACATCAATGGCTTCACACCTTTTGAATGAATGTATTGAAGGGCATCTTCCAGGCGTCCGCCATTGCTCATTGCATCCCATTCCCAATCGAGCAACGTATAAGGCCAGTTCATCTCGGCTGCCAGGTCGGCAAATGCACAAACAATTTTATAGTCCTTTGTGCCATGGTTACTTGACCAATAATTCCAGGAGGCGATTCCTGGTTTAATCCAGCCGGTATTTTTTATGACAGACGGCGCAGACACATCGTCCACCAAAGTAGAGGCTACTATATCAGCAAGGGTACCTGTAATCATCACACGCCAGGGCGATTTCCACGGCAACGTGATCGTAGGCTGCGATGCTCCCAGTCCCTGTCCATCCCGCGGATCCGGTAAAGTAAGTTTGTATGTTGCTTCATCAGCGGCATTGCTGAGTTTAGTGCCGCAATAAGTACTGTTTACATCTGCTTCATGCAGCAGGAACCAGCAGGAATTATCCTTTAACTTAAAAAGTGCCGGGTAACACCATTCCTGTTGCTGCACTTTGTTATCGCTCATGGAAGTGTATAACCATTCATTGGCAGTATTCCATTTTTCCATCCAGCGGGTTGTTTCCTTTGGAATGGTGTAAGCAGTCAGTTCATCCTTTACAACAAACGTCCCCTGCTTCTCCGGAAATTCATAACGGAAAGCAATGCCATCGTTATACGCCCTGATAACAATATTCAATTTTGCTTTGGAAGGATTCTCAAAAGAAACCATCACTTCATTGGCAGCATTGGTACAAACGGATTTCTTACCATGCAACGCATTGTATTGCTCCTGGATCAAAATGGGTTTACCTGCTTTGAGGAATTTCAGTTCTTTTGAAAAATCCTGATCACTGCGCGACAGTCCTAAATCAATATGCGGAACAACTTCCGAAACCTTCCCGTTGTTATGGTAAGACGCTTTGATGTACCAGCTCCCAATATCACTATTTTGCACTGAAAACAGTTCAACACTGATTTTCCTATCCGGCGATTGCACCGTTGTCCTTTGTGCAAATAACGACAGTGAGCTAAGAGAAAAAAGGACAACGGAAACAACCGCAAATTTCATATTCAACATTTCTTCGTTTAAATTTTATTTACCGCCGGCAACAATGGCATCAATAGTGCGTTTATCCAGTACTGTGTTATTTCGTCTGTCCAAAGCCCCACCTGTATCCCAGAAAAAAGGTTTAATACCACTGGCAATTGCCTGTTTGGTTACATAAGTCAACCAATAATCCACGGCATCATTGTGGGTGGCCAGATCTTTGGGAACATTACTACTGCTGCCACGTCTGTAAGCGCCGTACTCGCCCATTATAACAGGGATTTGTTTGTCGACGAACTTGGTTTTCATCTTGCCAAAGGCGGTGTTTACGTCACCTTCCTCTCCCCAGGTGGAATTCCGGTCAGGTTCAATGGTAGAATGATGTCCTGCCCCCCAGTAGTAAAACATTTTACCCCAGGATGCATCGCCTTCCAATAAACAGAACTGGAACGGTGTATAATAATGTATTTCCACCATCATGCGATCTTTCACGGCGTCTGTGGGAAGTGTGTTCATCAGGGTATTGGTTTTATCAATATCCGTTGACGGCCCCTGTACCACCAACACCCTGTAGCTGTTGCGTCCACCGGTGGATCGAACGGCATTGATGAAGGTTTGATGATAGCTGGTGAGTATGTCCATCTGCTCCGCAGTTTCAGCAGGAGGCTCATTAGCGCTGGCAAACATCACGTGCTCATCAAAATCACGCATGGTGGTCGCAATTTGCTCCCAGAATGCTTTTTGTTTGGCATTGACAGAATCCTTTTTTGCACTGTTGATATTGGCATCCAGCCAACCACCGTCCCAGTGGATGTTGAGTAAAACATAGATGTCGTTATTAACACAATATTGAACCACCTCTTTTACGCGGTTCAGCCAGGCATCCTGGATCTTGGCAGTAGTTTTGTCTGAATACTGATTCCATGAAACTGGCAGGCGGATGGCAGTAAATCCCTGCTGTTTTACGGCCTGTACATAACTTTCATTGATCAACGGATTTCCCCACGCGGTTTCCCCGCCAATAGCTTCCAGGGTATTGCCAATGTTCCAGCCCAGTTTAAATTTAGCGGCTAACTGCACGGCATTACTTCCCATGCCGGTTGAATTAGCCGGGGCAGGCGAAACATTGTAGCCCGGATAAATGCCGCTGGCTTGCGTTACTTTAACCCTGCGCGTCTGGCTGGTTCCGGCATTCACCTCCAGCACCACCGACCGGGGGGCACCGGTGGTATTGGGTACAGTAGTCAACCGGATAGCAGCCTTGCTGCTACCGGTCGACTGACTTACCTGCAACCAGGAAGAAGCGGGATTATTAATATTCCAATTTACATTACTGGCAATGGTTACATCGGAAGTGCCACCATCCGGCTGAAAAGTAACTTCAGATAAAGAAACCGACAATTCCGGCGTAACCGTGCTCTTTTTACTACAGTATGTAAACATTACCGTGGAAATCATCAATCCGATAAGTCCATACAAATTTCTGGTTTTCATAATCATGATATTTGGTTAAAATTTATTGGTACTATCTTATTTTCACTACCCTGATATTATCTACCGCAGCTTGTAAACCGGAAGCAGAAGGAGAAGCAGAAAAGTTTTTGGTATGAATATTTACAGATCCCTTGGCCGAGCTGCCCAGCAAAGTGGTCAGATCGGCAGCTGCGCTACCTTTGCCTTCATTAGTCCTGAATGTGGATAACGGAATGGTGACTGTATGCCAACCCTTTGTCTTAAAGGGGACAACAGTGCCATCAGCGCCCTGCCACGGCTCATATCGGGCCATATAGTCGAATGAGTTACCTCTTAGTACATAAATAGAGGTGCCTGACCATGCGGCGGGGACATTGATCTCAAACTTAACGGCATATTGATCAATAGGAACGCTTAAACTGTCAACAGGGATCCACTGTACGTCGTTGGTATTGATACTCCGTTGCCAGTTCCACCAGCTACCCTCGCCGGCAGGCAGAACATCATTATTTAACACTGCATAACTGCCCCTGTTGCCGGGAAAATTAACACTGCTGTTATCTGTACCGGTACCCCAGCTGAAAGTATTTACATTATCAAAATTACAGAGCGCGCCGGTTGTGGGATCGTTTACATTAAAGGTGGTGGAAGCGTTACCGGATTTTGTGTTGATCACTACCGGCCCGCCTTGCGAAAGCGTTGGCAGTACAAACCCGATGGCCGTACCATCGTCGGCTGTACTATAATCGGTAATTGGTGTACCGGCAAAAGTCAGCTCACTTATAAAAAATAAATTCAGCCCATAGATATAAACGGAATCACCTGTGTTGGCATTTTCGTTGGAAATGCTGGTAATAGAAGGTGGTGGCGCCACAATGCCGAATGTAAAAGTGGTGGACCCGTGCCGGGTCACATAGCGGATCGTATTCAGACTTTCTGCCGGCACCGATGGGAATGGTATCACAGCTGGTACCAGCACGGCAGCACTGGTATCTGAAAACATGATGCTATTGATATTAGCGGGTACGCCGTTGAAAGAGATCTGCACAGCATCCTGCAGATTATGCCCCACCAGCACCACCCATTGCCCGGTAGTGAGGGAATTGACAAGCGTATCAGCAGGAGAAGCTGCATAATTTCTAACGCTGGTGATAACAGGAGCTGCTTCAGTTACATCTTTCTTGCAAGCAGATTGCATTAGTGCAAAAACAGCAGCAAGTGCAAAAAACGGTAACCTCCAATAGCGCTGGTTGAATATTATTTTATTCACGGTATAATGTTTTTAGTGGTTCTTAATAATATGACACCGGAGGTTCCAGCAATTTCGGGTTGGCGGTTACCTCAGAAGAAGGTATTGGGAATGTGAAACTTTGAATGGTGGCAGGCGTAATAATACCATATGGATCTCCGGGTGTTATAACACCATTCGAAATGGTAAATGGCGCACGCTTTTCTCCATTTAATTTGCTGATGGCCTTGACTGGGTTATAATAAGACAGTCTGACCAGGTCGATCCAATATTGTCCTTCTCCTGCCAGTTCAATTCTTCTCTCATTAATGACGGAGTCCATATCTATTCTGGGAGCAGGAGCCATCCCGGCCCTTGTACGAACCTGGTTAAAGTAGAGCAACGCGTCGCCGTCGGCACTTGAGGCACTGTTACCAAGTATTGATTCAGCGTAAATGAGGTAAACATCCGCCAGTCTTAATAACGCATTATGCTCGGTGGAGGACGTCAGCGTCATCGTTGGCGCACTGTTATCCTTGTTGGTGCCGATAATATGCTTCTTCAACCCGGAGCTACCTGTATATTTAAATCCTCCGCCTGCCGCATTCAACTCAGGGTAATAGTCGCCGTTAATCATAAAAGTGGCTTTACGCCTTACGGAATCCTTTGTTTGATAAAGCTGGTACATATCAATGGTCGGACTAATAGCAAACCAGCCTGCTGAGCCATTGGCAGATATTTCCACACCTCCCGGAGAATATACCTGCAACATATTTCCTTCCACCCAACCTCCTCCCGGCGCCCACTGCAATGCAAACAATGACTCCGGATTGTCGTTAAACTGGGTTTTGAACAGGTCGGCGTAATTTTTTACCAGCGCAAGGCCGCTCTTCTTACACACATTTCCGGCGTATTTCTTTGCACTGTCCAGGTAAGCCTGGTTCCTGGTGCCTCCCTGCTGATTTAACCCGGCTACCGTCAGATAAACCTTGCTTAACATGCCTTGTGCCGACCAGGTAGTTACCCTTCCTGCAGCATCAGCAGCGGGGAGATGGCTGGCTGCAAAAGTGAGGTCATTGATTGCGAATTTATATACGTCTTCCGTTTTTACCCGGTTGATCAACGGAGATACAATCAGTTCGCTGTTATCTTCAATAACGGGTACCGCGCCCCACAACACCGCCAGGTTATAATAGGCAAATCCACGTATAAAACGGGCCTCAGCAATAGCCGCATTTTTGTCCTTATCAGGAATGGAAGCCGGCGCCTTTTGTGTGATGGCATTGATCGTAACATTACAGTGTGCAATGACATTATACATCCCTTTCCAATTGGAAATCATGATGCCGTTTAAGCCGGTAACGGTGAAAGTATTCAACTGCACAGCATCTCCCCAGTAACCAACCGCCATATTTCCACTCAGCACTTCGCCAACAGGCAAATAACAATTGTAGTTCCAGTCAGCCCAGGGCGTACCAGCATATAATGCAGCTGTTGCCAACCTGAGATCACCAGCCGATTGATAAAAATTATCCGCACTTATCTGCGACAGGGGCGGACGATCCAAAAAACTTTTGGAGCATCCTGTTATAGCTATCGTAGCTATCAGGAAGACAATTATTTTATCCAATATTGATCTCATAACTATTTATATTAACAGATGAATATTTTATTTAGTCAGTTTAATGTTCGCACCAATGGTAAACACGCGGGGCTGCGGATAAAAACCGCCATCAACACCAGCGCTCAGCGGGTCCCACGATCCGATCTCCGGGTCCATTCCCTTATAGTTTGTAATGATAAAGGCGTTTGAAACATTGAAATAAACTCTCAGGTATTTGATGCTGGCTTTACTGATCAGCTTTTCGGGGAAGGTATATCCCAGGGAAATATTCTTACATCTCAAAAAACTTCCGTCTTCTACAAACTTGTCAGAATTCCTGTTATTATCATTGGTATTATCATTCCTGATTCCGACAATTCTTGTTTCAGGGTTAGTTACCTGTATATTATTAATATCAGTGGCGCTGCCTTTCGGGTCAATCAGGGTTAATTTCGCATAGTCGTTTAACGCCTTGAAGTAACCAAAGCTGGTACCCGGAAATTCCCCATTTACGCGAAGCTGGTTAAATACCTTATTGCCAACGTTGGCAGCAAAAAATATATTCAAATCCACATTCTTATAGGAGAAAGTATTGTTGAAACCAATCTGGTATTTAGGTATGGGGGAACCGAGGTAGGTTTGATCAGATTCATTTATAACGCCGTCACCATTAAAATCCTTGAATTTCAGATCACCGTACCAGATGCTTCCACCGGCAGCTCCTACCGACAGTGGCACACCATTTTTAGTGGGCAATGCGTGGGTTTCAAAGTCTTTTCTCGTAGCAAACACACCTCCGTCAATAACATAACCGTAAAACTCGCCGATAGATCTGCCCACTGCAGTTTTGCTGTACTGCCTGTTCAGTGAAGCGCCATCCGTATTGAGTTTAAGCACTTCATTGATATTGCGGGAAACTGTCACATCTGTTTTCCAGGTAAAATTTTTGGTTTTAATACTGGTTGAACTGATCCTGAAATCAAAGCCCTTGTTATTAACAGTACCTACATTGACATACGGAGCTTCCATGGCGCCTGGCGAGTAACCAATCGCCGTTCCGGAATACAGCGGTAAAGGGATCTGCAAAACAAGACCATCGGTTTTGCGGTTATAAAAATCAACGGAGAAATTCAATCTCCAGTTAAAAAGTGTTCCTTCCAGCCCGATGTTGGCATATTTTGTTTTTTCCCATTGTACATAAGGGTTTCCCACATTCTGGGTAAGCTGGGCGATGCCCGTTAGCCCGGTAGCCACCGTAGCCAGTGTGGAGGTATAGGCATAATCCCGGATGTTCTGGTTATTTGTTAACCCATACCCCAGGCGCAGTTTCAATTCATTAATATCTTTAACAGACTGCAGAAAATTTTCCTTATTCAATTTCCAGGCAAATGCTCCTGAGTAGGTATTCACCCAGCGGTTTTCAGGGGCAAACTTTGAAGAGCCGTCTGCCCGGAGATTGGCAGTAAACAGGTACTTATCGTTGATGCCAAAATTGATACGGCCAAAGTACGATTCCTGGGCGCTTTGCCCTTTGGAGCCGCTATTAGTGGCGGTGGTTGGATCACCGCTGCTGATTACCTGCACATTATTTGAAGGGAAATTTGTTCTTGCTGCAGAAGAACCTTCATTTGTACCGAGTTGCGCTTCATGACCCAGTAACACATTTACATTGTATTTATCTTTAAACAGATGTGAGTAGGTAAGGAAGTTCCTGATGGTGGTAAACAAATTTTGCGAAAAATTATAAGACCCGCTGTTGGTATTATTTTTTACAAGACCAAATGTATAGGTAGGATTAAACCGGTCTTCCGTCGCCATGGAAAAACTTCCTGTTGCTTCATTCCGGAGGGTGAGATCTTTGGTAAAAGCAATTTCTGCATATAAATTACCATAAAGCTGGTTTCTTTTTGCCTCGTCTTTATTAATGAGGGCGATCGCATACGGGTTCACGGTACTGTTCACCCAGCCATTGGGGTTATAGGCTCCGCCCCAGCTGCCATCCTCATTCTTTACGGCGATGTCCGGCGTTTGGCTTAATGCGGTATTAATTACATTGGAGCTGGTTGAATTTACATTTTCCTTGATATTCACCAGTTGCAGGCTGGTACCGATCTTTAACCAATTGGTTGTTTTATTATCGAGATTCAACCTTAATGAAATCCTCCGGAAATTGGATCCAAGCGCGATACCCTCCTGGTTAAAATAGGAACCCGACAGCAGGTATTGTGTTCTTGTGTCTCCCCCGCTAATGGATAAGGTATGGTTAGACATCGGGGCATTTCTGAAAAGCTCTTTCTGCCAGTTGGTCCCTTCGCCCAGGTATTTTGGATTTACAAATTCAGGCCGGGTGTCAAATCCCCATCCTAACCCTGTATTCCTCTCATTTATAAAGGTTGCATATTCCCTTAAATTCATTACAGGTAACCTTTTAGGTATTTGCTGGTAGCCTGTATACATTTCATAAGAAATGCTTGGCGGAGCGACCTGCCCCCTTTTGGTGGTGATTACTATTACGCCATTTGTTGCCTGTGAACCATAAATCGCTGTTGCAGATGCGTCTTTCAATACATCAATGGTTTCAATTTCAGAAGGATTGATACCTGCCAATGGATTCACACCTGCGCCCAATGTGGCGGTGCCGCCAATAATGATCCCATCTATTACATACATAGGCGAACCTCCTCCAAAAGAAGACAAGCCACGTATCTGTATCGATACAGCTCCGCCTGGTTGACCTGATATTTGCTGAACCACTAGTCCGGGCACCTTACCCTGCAAAGCCTGGTCAAAGGTTACCGGTTGTGTTTTACGGATCTCATCACCGGAAACAGAAGATATGGCGCCGGTAACATCCGGCCGTTTTACTTTGCCGTACCCGATTACCACCACATCCTCCAGTTGTGAAATATTCTCAGCCATTTCTACTTCAAGGGAAGCAGTTTTAGCCACCACTTCTTTTTTCTGGTAACCTATCATTGAAATTACCAATGTACTCCCCGGGGAAGCATCGATCGTAAACTTTCCCGCTCCATCAGTAATAGTGAAGTGGCTGGTGTTTTTTAAGGTAACAGTGGCGCCTGGAATGGGGGAATTACTTTTACTGATGATTCTACCACTTATTTTTATTGTTTGCGCAGAGAGGTTTAGGGTGGAAAGGAATCCCAAAAGAATACCCAATAGCGGTAGTATTCGCAAGCGAATCATTTTGGTTGAATTCATTTTTCTAATTTTAACGTGGGTAGATGATGATCCTCGCAGTTGTTTTCAGCGAGGATGATGTTTCATAAGGCCGGAACATTCGTGACAGGAGCCATGCAATCGATAAGTGCCAGTTCTTTTTCAGCAGCTTTCGTTGTTTCCAATAGTCACTTTCTACTGTAATTGGTGACGACCTCAAGTTGAAAAGCCTGAGGTGAAGGACTAAGTAAAGGGATTGAAAAGGTAGACAGGTGGTCAGGATCTGCAACGTAGGCAGAAGGACTTGCCAATAAGTCTCCATACGAGACATGGGCCGGCAAGTTAAGTGGCAGCAATTGTAGTTTCATATACGTGGATTGAATATTGTAAAGCTATTGTTATGTTCTCTGAATCAAGGGGGTCATTTGATTCAACCAGGAGGCCCAAATGTTACAATTCGTTGAATATCACTAGCAACTGTCAATAAACCAGGGAAAACCGGGGCCACTATGTTGCATTCATCCAACATCCGCATTGTCTCCCTGCCCGGTTCTCCTGATAATTAATTAGAACGGCCCTGGCTCATTACCAACCCGCGTTTTGTTTCAATACGTTATCCGATAAAGTGATTTGTGTATAAGGTATCTGCACCAGCCCCTTTGTTTCGATTACCTTCGATGCTAAAATGGTTTTGGTGGTATTCACGCCGCCATTTTGAACGGTCACCGATTCTGCAATGGCTGAGGCAGCAACATTGATGCCCTGGCGAAGAAGATCCCAGTAACGGATTCCTTCTCCCGCAAATTCAAGTCTTCTTTCATTTATAATATTTGCCTTGCTAACCGGAACCTGGACAAAGCTGGCGCCCAATGCCCTTTTGCGCACCTCATCCAGGTAATTCTGTGCCCCACCGGCGCCTAATTCAGCCGCCATTAACAAAACATCCGCGTAGCGGATAGACACATAATCCTGGTACTGGCTGATCATGAAGCTCGCGCCCCCCATTTTTTCAGCAAGACTTCTTCCTGCCTCATCCGCCATCGGGGTATATTTTTTAATGCAGTAGCCTGTATACTCCCGTTGATCCTTTATGTTCTGAAAATTGAGCCCCTCATCCACTATTGAAATGATAGAGGCGCTTCTCCGGCTGTCACCGGCAGGGAAAGCATTCCAAAGTTTCGGGTTTACAGTGGCTCCACCCCAGCCCATCCCATACGGATAAATGCTCTGAACGCGAATACCGAATAACACCATCCATTGGTTACCATCCACGTTTCCATTCCAATCGCTGGTAAAAGTGTATTTGATGGCAAACACCGTTTCCTTATTATCCTCTCCTACGTAATTGTTAAGAGAGGCAGCGGGCCATAAATTGGCAAATTTATCTACCAACCCAAATCCTCCATTACTGATAACATCCTCCAGGTAAGCAAGCGCCTGCGATTTTGAAACAGTTCCCACCAGGTCGGCTTTATTGTAATAACCGGTATAGCAAAGGAACACACGGCCAAGCAGCGATTCTGCCGCCCATTTGGTTACCCGTCCACGGCTGGAGGGATCCTGGACGCCATAGCCGCCAGCAGGAAGATTGGAAGCTGCAAATACCAGGTCGTCGGCAATAAGTTTATAAACGCTGTCGGGGCTGGCCTGAGGTACATTATCCGTAGTAGGCTTTGTAATCAACGGAATATTGCCCCATAATCTGACCATATCAAAATAACAATAGGCACGTATAAACCTTGTTTCCGCTTCATACGTTCTGCGCAAACTGTCATTGCCTTTCCAATCCACCCCGTCAAGATGCGACAGAAGCATATTGGCGCGATAGATAGCCTTGTAGTACAGGTTCCAGGTATCTCCAAACATATTCTCATCAGAAGGCGAACGGAGTTTATCAAATTCGTCCATCATCTGATAACCAAATCCGTCGGCATTACCGGTGCCTCCAAATGCTTCGTCAGACATGATGGCAGACGCAACAGGAAAAGCAACGCCGCTTGCCCACACACGCTGTAATCCATCATACACGCCTACCAATGCCTTCCAGGCATCGTTCGGTGTTTTATAAAAGTTCTGCTCGGTAGCAGACGTTACATCTTCTGAGTCCAGAAAGTCCTTGTTACAGGCCATCAACGACAACAGCGCAGTAACCAGCATATAAAATTTTAAGTTTTTCATCGCCAATTCGTTTTTAATTTAAAACCGGATGTTTGCTCCAACCATAAATGTTCTGGGCCTGGGATAATATCCTAAGTCCACTCCCGATGAAAAGCCTTCATTATATCCAACTTCGGGATCCATACCATTATATTTGGTAAACAGGAAAGCATTCAGCACGGAAGCATATAATCTTACTTTGCCCAGGTAATTTTTTTTGATCAGGTTTGAGAAATCATAACCGAGGGTAATCGTATTGATACGCAGATAATTTCCTTTATGTATGTACAGATCAGAGAACTGCGCCCAGTTGGCGCCATCTTCTGTGACCCTGGGAATTTTATTGGAAGTTCCCGGGCCATGCCAGCGGTCCAGTATTTCTGAGGTATAGTTACCAAACCCGCCCGGTCCCCTGTACGACTGAACAATTTGATTACCTGTTACGCCGGAGGCCTGTACTAAGAGATCAAACCCTTTGTAATCAAGCGTTATATTAAACCCATAGGTAAAATCAGGATTGGGATCGCCGATATTTGTTTTGTCGTTGGCGTCAATAACACCATCGTTGTTTAAATCAACATACCGGACATCGCCAGGCTTGGCGGTGGGCTGAATGGGATTACCCGTTTTGCCTTTATACGCCGTTACCTCATCGTCCGATTGGAACACGCCTGCGGTTTTAAGTCCCCAGAAATAGCCTACCGGTTCACCGTTTGCCGCCCGGTAAAATTCACCTGCATTGGCATACAGCACATTGGTATTACCATGAAGCACATGATCGTTTGTAGGAATATTCCCTATCCTGTTTTTATTATAGGCGCCGTTTACGCCCACTGAATAATGGAAATTTTTGCCGATGTTGTTTCGATAATTAAGCGCCAGTTCAACGCCGGTATTTTTCACATCACCGCCATTGATCAGCGGCGCATCTGCGCCGGCAGTAGCCAGAATAGGCACGGTAATCAACCAGTCTTTTGTTTTTTTGACATAATAATCAAAGGTTATATCCAGCCGTTGTAACACAGTAGCATCAAACCCGATGTTTGTTTGCTCCGACGTTTCCCATTTTACATCCGGATTGGCAATACGGCTTGGATAAGCTCCCTGTGTACTGGCTCCTTCCACCGGTCCGAATATATAACCCGCATTACTGAAGCTGACAGGAGACACAAACTGATATGCCGCTACATTCTGGTTACCTACCTGTCCCCAGCTGCCACGGAGCTTAAGGAAATTCAACCACTGCACACCCTCCATAAACTCCTCCATAGAAGTCACCCATCCGGCGGACACGGAAGGGAAATATCCCCAGCGATGATCCGGCGCGAATTTAGAGGAACCATCAGCCCTGAAGGTGAGGTTCAGCAGGTATTTCTCACGGAAATTATATTGCAATCGTCCGAAGTAAGACATCAACGCATTCTCAGACGGGCCACCGCCAAGACTCATATATGGCGCACCCTTGTTCACATTCTGCGCAACAGAAAGGTAGGCATGCTGCAGATCGGCAACACGCAGGTCCCAGTTGGAACCATTCATACCAACAGTTTGTGTTTTCAGCGAAGAGCTACCTGCCATTACACCAAAATGGTGATCAGCAGCAACATCAAAATCGTAGCTGAGTAAATTGTCGAACTGAATGGTACGCCCACTACCCATTGACTGGCTCACCTTCGAAGTATCATTAAAGGAATAAATAGAAAGATGATAAACGGGTGTATAACCATGACTTTGATTCGCGTAATAGTTTAAACCCAGGCTGGAACGGAATTTTAAGCCTTTAATGGGTTCCGCCTGTATGTACACATCGCCAAATAAACCCTGGTTACTGTTGCGGTTCCGCGTGGTATAGTCCATCACTGCATAAGGATTGGCCTCTGTATTGTTCCACGCCTGATCAGGTTTTCCCGGGTACCAGCCTTTTTTATCGCTGCTGAAATAACTACCGTCCGTGTCATACGTGGGCAGGAAAGGGCTTGTAGTGAAAGCAGCACGTAATGTATTATTATACTGGCCGTCTATCGCAATTCCATGATTGTTTTGATAATTGAACGTAAGATGTTCTCCCAGCTTAACAATATTCTGGTACAGGTTATGTTCGGAGTTTATTCTGAACGTGTAGCGGTCAAGGTAAGAAATGTCCGATCCTCCTATAATGCCGCCCTGGCTGGTGTATCCCAGTGACAGGGAATAGGTGGAATTGGGACTGCCTCCCTGTACGCCCAATACATAGTTTTGAGTCGGCACATTCTTTTTGAACATCTGGTCCAGCCAATCTGTGCTTACCGGCAAATTGTTAACTACCTCGTTGCTGAAATACGGCGCTTTACCGGAGTTGACAGCAGCTTCGTTTATGATGGTGGCATAATCTTTTGCATTCAACAGTTTAGCCTTGCGGGCAAGCTGCTGGGCGCCATAAAAAACATCCAGGGTAACCTGCGGTTTCTGGTTGACTTTTCCCGTTCTTGTGGTAACCAGGATAACACCGTTGGCCGCCTGTGAACCATAAATAGCAGCAGAGGCAGCATCTTTCAGAATGTCGATAGAGGCTATGTCTGCGGGGTTCAGGTATGAAATGTCGCTGGTTTGAACACCGTCAACAATATATAAAGGAGAAAAGTTACCAACAGTACCCTTACCACGAATAATCACATTCATTCCTGCGCCTGGCTGTCCTGAATAGGAAGTGATTTGTACACCCGGCGCCTGGCCTTGCAAAGCCTGCATGGCATTGGTAGTGTTCTGTTTCTGGATGTCCGCGCCTTTTACCTGGATGTTGGCTCCTGTAACGAGTTTTTTCTTCTGGGTACCATAACCGATTACTACTACATTTTCCAATTGGCTTTCAGCTTCCAGCAATTGAACTTTCAATTCGCGTGAGGTAACTTTTACCTCCTTTTCAACAAATCCAACGGATGTAATTACTATCACATCCCCCGTTGATGCCTCAATAGTAAACCGTCCTGCATCATCGGCAACGGTGGATACACGGGTGCTTTTTACGGTAACTGATGCTGCAGGAACCGGAGCGGACGTACTTTGACTGGTGATCGTTCCACTCACCTTTGACGTTTGGGCAAAGGCGTTCTGGCTAAGGGTTAAGGCCCCAAGCATGCCCCACAGCAGCAATATTCGCAAGTAAATGATTTTGAATGAATTCATAATTGTGGATTTAACTGACTACTTTTTATATCTATTTTTCTTCCATCGTAAACCACTTCCTTGTCGCATTTGGCATCAGGATCCAGGCGCCTGGGTTCTCCGGGCGAAATGATATTAATGCGAAGGGCTCTTTTCTGTAACATGCCTTTGAACGATCCTTTCCGCTCTCCGACAGTAACAGTTCCTGTTGCCTGGGTATATTTTATTGGAATGATGGAAAATGCACCTTCTTCATAATTGTAATTGGTGCCCTCATCTTCATACAGGTTGAAAGATGCGTCCGCACCAGTGTAAATGTTCAACGTAACAGTGTCGGCCTGTTTCTCCGCTGCATATTGTAACTCCGGCCCAAAAGGCAGGATAGATCCGGCTTTTACAAATAAAGGCATCCGTTCATAAGGCGCTTCAGCAGTAATTTTCTGACCACCTGCATACCACTTCCCGGAATAGAGATCATACCATCCTGCGCACTCGGGTAAATACAAGGCACGTTTTGTTTGCCGGTATTCATACACGGGGTTTACCAGCAGTGAAGGGCCAAACATATATTGATCAGCAATGTTCAGCACGGCGGTATCTTTTGCAAAGTCCATTGCAAGTCCGCGCATGATGGTATAGTCATCATGGTACGTCCACCCTGCCAGCGCATAGATATATGGCAGTAAACGGTAACGCAGTTTATCGTAATAAAGGAAACTTTTATAAGCGGGGTGATCTTCAGGAGCTGTGTTGAATACTTCCCGGTAAGGAGATTGCCCATGGGAGCGGAATAAAGGAACAAATGCGCCAAACTGCGACCACCGGGTCATCAGCTCTCTCCACTCTTCCAGGCTCTCTGCATCCGGGCTCTCAAATTTCCTTGGCACCACAAAGCCACCTATATCCATCGTCCAGTAAGGAAGCCCGGACATAGAGAAATTACTCCCTGCAGCTATTTGCGCTTTCATATCATTCCAGGTGGAACCGATATCACCACTCCATATCGCCGCCGCATAATGCTGCGAACCTGCAAAGCCGGATCGTGTCAGCAAAAAGACCCTTTTATCCGGATCCGTTGAGCGTTGTCCTTCATAAATTCCTTTTGCATTCTGCAGCGGATATGCATTCAGGAACTCTGCCGCGCTACCCAAAGCAGTGGGTGTCATTTGCAGCTTTCTTTTTTCCGGGTTTACGTTGGAAACTATATCCGGTTCGCTGGCGTCCATCCACCAGGCGTCAATTCCTTTACTATAAATTTTTTCGTTGATCAGATTCCAGAATCCTTTCCTGGCGGCGTTATTGAAAGCATCGTAAAAAGTAGAAACGTATCCTTTGCCTATCCAATCTTTTTGCTGATCGGCTATGTTTCTTTTATAAAGCCATCCGTTTTTATCAAAGTTGTTATAGGCCGGTATACCGTCATAAAATTTTGGCCATACAGATATCATAATCTGCGTATTGAATTTTTTATGCAACAAATCAATCATGCTGTCGGGAGAAGGGAAACGTTTTTCGTCAAACTCCTGGCTGCCCCATTCCGCTTCTCTCCAATAATTCCAGTCCAGCACAATGTTGTCGATAGGAATTTTTCTTTTACGGAATTCATCAACAGTATTCACTATCTCCTCCTGTGTTTTGTATCTCTCCCTGCTTTGCCAGAAACCTAACGCCCACTTTGGCACAATAGGTGCCTTACCTGTAAGCGTACGATAGCCGGAAATTACCTCGTCCATATTATTGCCATACACGAAATAGTAATCCACCTGTTTGCCGGCTTCGGAACAAAAACCAAAGCTGTTTTGCTGATCACGGCTCAATGGCTCCTGCCATTTTAAAGAAAGGTAGGACTCGCCCCCCTCCGGTAGCCATTCAATTTTCACCGGTACTTTTTCTCCTTTTTTGAAATCCCATGGAATCAATGCAGATGCGGGGTTCCAGGCCTTTCGCCAACGATCCAGCACCAATTTTCCATTCAGCCATACTTTTACCGAACCGCCATAAGTGAAGCGGAACTGATGTAACCCCGACAGGTGACTGGAAAGGCTTCCCTCCCAGGTCACCATACCGGAAGCTGGGGTAAATTCCCGGGGTAGTAGAATTTTTGAATCTCCCAAAAACTCCATATCAATATTTCCCTCTGCTCTTTCAATATTTATCTCCTGAGGTTTATGCATGTTATTGGAATAGGAGGCGGTAAGCCAGCCGGTTTCACCTTTCTTTGAAAAAAGTTGCATGGAAGAAAGCGGGTGAAGCGGCCTGATATCGCCGGCCCTGGTGAGGGAATAATTATCCCAGAGAATGCCATAGTTTTTATTGGAGATCATAAAAGGAATGGCCACTTCGGTATTGTTCTGGAAGAAGGTAACCTGTTGGCCCCGGTAATTCATTATACCGTCCTGGTGTTGTCCGAGTCCATACCATGCGTCCCCGTCGGCCGTCTGGAATGTTTGCGTAATGGCGTAATAACGTTTACCGTCGAATATGGCGGATTGAAAATCCCTGCCAAACGGCTGTTTTTCTGACAGGATTTTTTTACCTGCCAGATCCGTGAAAGTAACGGCGCCGGTTTTCCGGTCTACCGTGACGATTAATTTTTTTGTTTTGAGAGTCAGGTTTTCTTTAGAAGGAATGAAATCCCAGGTGAGCCCTGGTTTTTTATGATAAACAGTAACCAGGCTGGTACCGGCCACTATTTCTTTCCCGGGAGCTGCCATCACCCTGATAATATCGTCCGACACTACTTCAAGTTTAACAGCATACGTTGAACCCGTTAGCAGGGAATCCGTAAAAACGATCACCCCATCAGGAAGAGTAATATAGGCAGGTGGCGCCGCAAATAAGTTATTTAGTAACGCAGAAGCCAGCAGGCTAAACAGCAGTAATCGCAATTTCATATACGTGGATTAGATGCTGTAAAACTATTGCTATGCTGTCAGAAACCGGGGCGTCAAATGATTCAACAAGGGGGCACAAATGTTACAAATGACTGAATATCACTGGTATATTTTTGACAGGCGGTGCGTTAAAGACTTTTGTTTTTAAGATTTGCCACGTATTCGGAAGGGGTAGTTTTGAACTCCTCCTTAAATAACTTACGGAATACTTTCGGATTATTGAACCCGACTTGATAGGCAACTTCAGAAATGGACATCCCGCTTTTGTCCAGCAATTGAACGGCTCTTTTCAAACGGATGGAACGGATAAAATCCAACGGCGACTTACCCGTTAACGAATGTATCTTTCTATATAAAGTAACCCTGCTCATATACATCTCTTTACTGAACTCATCCACAGAAAACTCCGGGTTGTCTATTTGCTTTTCAATAATTTCCAATGCCTGTTGAAGGAATTTTTCATCTACGGGCGTTATGGTCACTTCTCCGGGGTTGACTTCAATCTGCTTCTGAAACCTCTTTTGCAATAATCTCTGCTGCGCCAGCAGATTATTGATGCGGGAAGCCAGGATCTCAAAGGTGAAGGGTTTGGTAATGTAATCGTTTGCGCCTGCTTTCAAACCTTCCAGTTGTTTTTCCTCGCTTCCCATGGCAGTAAGTAAAATAATAGGAATATGAGCAGTGAGTGTTTCGTTTTTAATTTTCCTGGCAAGTTCAACGCCGTCCATTAAAGGCATCATGATATCGCTTACCACCAGATCGGGGTTTAACAACTTTATTTTCTCCCAGCCTTCCTTTCCATTTGTGGCTTCTTCAACATGATATTGCCCTTTCAGGTTATCCTTTAAGTAAAAGCGCAGGTCCTCATTGTCTTCCACTATCATTATCGTCTTCTTCTTATCACCTTTTTTATTTTCCTCCGCCATTATTTGCTCCGTTTCGCCTGAAAATGCGGGATTAGCCAGGGTCCGGGGAGAAGAAACATAAATTTTTCTTGCGGGGAGCAATACCGTAAAACAGGTACCCTGATCCGGTTCGCTTTTTACGGTGACGATACCATTGTGCAATTTTACAAACTCTTTTGTAATGGCCAGGCCGATGCCGGTTCCCTGGTTTACCATACTTTCCGGAACATCCGTCTGAAAAAAGCGTTCAAATATCTTTTCGTGCTGATCGGCCGGAATACCAATACCGGAGTCTTTTACCTCGATAGCAAGTGTGCCATCGGACTCATTATCCGCCGGCTCCTTATAGATCAGGCCAACGCTCACCGTTCCGCTGTCATAAGTATATTTAAAAGCGTTCGACAACAAGTTGAATAAAATCTTTTCAATTTTATCTTTGTCAAAATAAATTTCGAGGCTATCCGTGTCAGATGAGAAAGAGAATTGGATCTTCTTTTTCTCTGCAATATCTGTAAAAGAATAACTGGTTTCCCTGCAAAACCGGACAATATCGCCTATGGAAGGATGCAACTTTACTTCCTGCACCTCCATCTTCCTGAAATCGAGCAGCTGGTTTACCAGGTTTAATAAGCGTTTGGCATTACGCTGTACCAGCCCCAATTGTTTTACCTGCTCTTCATCTGCCGTATTTTTAATGATCTTATCCAATGGTGCAATGATCAGGCTTAACGGCGTGCGGAACTCGTGACTTACATTGGTAAAGAATTTTGTCTTTAACTGCTCCAGCGCATGCGCTCTCTCCGCTTCCCTGCGCTGTTGCTGCACTTCAAAACGCATCCGTATCCGGTCTAATGTAATGCGCCGGATAAGCAGGAACAACGCTGCAGCGATCAACAGATATATAATGTAGGCAACAGGCGTTCTCCAAAACGGGGGTTCAATATTGATCTGCAACGTTTTTACCTCACTCCATAGGCCGGACCTGTTCAAAACTTTTACCTTGAAAACATAGTGACCGGGATTTAGATTTGTATAAGTGGCTCTCCGCTGGTTACCATCTGCATATAACCAGTCTTCATTAAACCCTTCCAGCATATATGCATATTTGTCATATGCGTTATGAGAAAAATCAAGCGCAGCAAAGTCAATGGAGAAAACATTTTCCCTATACTTCAGATCAATATGCTGAAGCTGGGATAAAGAACGTTTGAGCAGCACCCGGTTATTGACCAGCTCGCCGGGTTCAACATCTTTATTTAATATCTGAAAACCGGTGAAAACAATTTTAGGATGATAAACGGGTTTACCAATAGCAGCAGGATTGATAATATTAAAGCCCGAAGGGCCGCCAAAGATCAATTCGCCGGTCTTCGTTTTTAGCGCTGCATTATCATTGAATTCGCGGTTCTGCAGGTTGTTGGTGGCATCATAGGTAACCACAGAAATAACCATATCCTTATTTTCCTGGTGCGGAGTAACGTTACATAACCCGTTAGGTGTGGATATCCAAAGCGCGTGGTGATTATCTTCCAGGATATTCAGGATCATATTATCAGGAAGTCCGTTGGACATGGTGAATGTATGAAACTCCTTTTTTTGTTCATCAAACAAATTCAATCCCTCCCTCGTTCCTACCCAAATCCGGCCTTTACTGTCTTCCAGAAGACAGATAATCCCATTATCACTTAAACCATTTTTTTTATTTGTTACCAGGTAAAAAACACTGGTAGTTTTATTCTTTTCCATAACAGCAATACCGTAAGCTGTACCAACCCATAAATTCCCCTTTCTATCATGCATAATAGCAGAAACATAATCGGAAAGTAAAACTCCCCGCCTGGCGTTATAATGGCTAAACTGGCTTGTTCTTCTGTCGAAACGATCCAGGCCGCCACCCAAAGTGCCGATCCATAAGTTCTGATCCCTGTCTTCAAATATCTCCCAAACCTTGTCATCTGCCAGACTTGAGGAATCATTATCATGATGCCTGAACCGGGTGAACTTCTTCCCATCAAAACGATTGAGGCCACCCAGGTAAGTCCCAATCCAGAGAACATCTTCATGATCGATCCATAGGCTCACAATGACGTTGTTGCTCAGGCTGTTTTCATTTTTTGGATCGTATAAGTATTGTTTGAAAGTATTATTCTTCCTGTCAAAATAAATCAGGCCACCGCCATTGGTACCAATCCAGATGTTACCTGCCTTGTCTTCAACAAAACGGTTTACATCGTCGAATTGCGGACTGTTTTCATTTAGTTCCTGGTGATGGTAATATGGAAACTGAATGATGTTACTATTATAATAATTTATGCCCTGCTTATAAGTTCCCAGCCATATAATCCCCTGGTCATCTTTATACAAGGTGGTGATACTGTTCTGACTGATGCTCTTGGGATCATTGGGGTTGTTCAGCAGATAACTGGTTTTGAACCCGTTCTTTTTGTCGATCAGCGTTACTCCTCCGTGATCGGTTCCTATCCAGATCAAACCATTGCTATCCTGTACAACCTGGCTTACCAGTTCCGCATTCAATCTCGCCGGATAAGAATTCTTATCAAACTGTTTGATAGTATTATCTTCCGGGTGAAAAAGAAAAATTCCGAAGTTGTAACTCCAAAGCCAGATGTCATTATCATGATCTATAAAAAGATGATAGGGGTTATTAGCTTTATTCTTCTTCAGTAAAGCATTGGTAGAAAAAATTATTTTATCCAGCTTTATATCATATTCCTGCAAAAAACCTGATTGGTATACCAACCATAACTTCCCATCCGATGTTTCACTTACGGAAGTAATTTTCCCGGAAGCCGGCGGTGCTTTCTGATTAAATGGTTTTACAATTTTATCGTTTGCTGAATACAGGAACAAACCCTTATCATCATACAGGAACCAGTACCTGTTATTGTTCCCCTTCACTATATTGGTAACACCACCAGATGGCAAACCGATGGAATGCAAATAGTCATCAGCGTTGTCATTAAACTTCTCGGTATCGGGGTTATAAATACAGGGCCCACTCACGGTCGACAACCACATTTTCCTGCCCGGAAGCTCATAAAGTGACACAATATTATTGTCCCTTATTGAAGAGCTGTCATTGTGATCCTTATGAAATATCCTGCAGAAATATCCGTCATAACGATTAAGTCCATATGCAGTGGCAAACCATAAAAAACCATCCCGGTCTTTTAGCACTGCATTTACCTGGTTATGCGACAGACCTGTGTATGTATTGAGCTTCGAAAAATTATAATGCTCACTTTGCGATAAAACAACAAGGGACTGCAGTAGCAAAATAACCCCAAAAAGGTAACGCATTACTGTAGGTTTTAGATAAAAAAGTTTACGCCTCCCAGGCATTCATACACTAGCGGCTGTTGCCGCTTTCCCTGCCATCCCGCTGATCATTAAAGATGCCCGATAACGTTTTTACTTTTGCAAAAAGCAAAAGGTACTTCATTCCTGTGAGACAGACCCGATTTGGCAAAAAACGGCAATAACCACGGTAGTGATTATTGCCGTTTTTTTTCCAGGATCATGACTTACTTTCTTAACAGGCGTATTTCATACACAGGCCCTGCAATTGATCCTTTGTCCGCCAGGAATTTAATCCGCATAGATCCATCCTCTGCATAGTTAATATCCGTAGGCAATTCGTAATCGATGGTATAAAATGTATCGCTCTGCCCTTCCCGGAGATCGACCTTAGCCAGCTGCCGGTCGTTGACCCATATGGAGAACTTATGATTAAATTCTTTCCCGAAATAAGTAACACGTATTTTCTTACCCGTCTTGTTCTTATCTGTTAATTTATAACTGAACCACTCTCTCGCTGACCGCCAATGCCTGTTAAAGCTAACACCGGCAAAGGAACTCTCGTGTAAGATGGCGTGATCCGATTCGGGTTGCTGTTCCCCGGCCGCGATCACATCGATCGTATTGGCGGCGAGGCTTGCTTCCAGCGAATCTTCTTTAGCCAGTTTTGATTGTAAAGCCGCAAAACCGCTGCTGGATTCTTTTCGCCAGTATACGATATAGCGGGCATCCTGTATTTTATAGAACGGCACCAGCTTCAAATCCTTATACTTTGCAGGATAAATTATTTTTCCAGCCGTAAAAGACATGGGCGCATGCTTGTCCTCCTCAATCATAGCTGCGTCATTTGTGGCATCGCTTACAAAAACAGGCATATCGGTCATTTTGTAGAGTTCACCGCCGGCAATGTGCCCCATCCGGCTGTCGTCGGCCTCGCGTGATTTCTGGAAAAGCGTATCAATTACAGCAGCCAGCAGGATAGGCCCGTGCAAAACAGCCTCATAGGCAGATCCGTCAGGAAGCGCTTCTGTGCTGGTTTGCATAGGCGTCTCCACTGTAATAACATCTCCCTTCTTCCATTTCCGTTTTAAATTTATATAAGAGGAAGGCTTACCGTTGACGGCTACGGATGCACCATTGATCTTTACCTTCAGTGCGCCTTCTTTTACCCACGAAGGATACCTGATGTTCAGGTCAAAACTGTTCTTATTAACACCCACTATTTTCAGCGTGGTAATGCCCTGTTCAGGAAACGCAGTTTCCTGCCTGAACAGCAGTCCCTTATCTTTCCACTTGAGTTCAGATGGAATAAACAGGTTAACAAAGAGCTGGTTATCAGAATGGGTGTAAATCATCTTTCCATATTTGGCGTGATTTTCCAACCCGCTGCCAACGCAGCACCACATACTCGTTTCCGGCTGAGAGTAAACCCGGTAATGACCAGGACGCATGGGCGTAAAATAAACAAAGCCTCCCTTCCCGGGACGCTGGGTAGTTAGAATATGGTTGTACAAAGCTTTTTCGTAGTAATCAATATAAGCCACGTCCGGATCTGATAAATATAAATCCTCTGTAAGCTTGAGCATATTGTAGGTATTGCAACTTTCCGGTCCCTCTACGCTGGACATCATGGTGGAGAAATCATTAGAGGGATTAAAATGCTCCCTGACGCTATTCCCTCCTGTTGCTATAGTGCGGTGATGCACGACCGTTTGCCAGAAAAACTCCGCGGCATGGTTATAAGCGGTGTCTCCACTATAATCGGCGATCCGCTTAAACCCGATTATTTTGGGTATTTGCGTATTGGCATGTAAGTTATCCAGCTTATCCTGGTCCCTTTCCAGGGGTTGCAAAATAGCCTGGTGCGAAAAGCTGTAAGCGGCGTCCAGGTATTTTTTATTGCCCGTAATGCCGTATACATCCGCCAGCACTTCATTGACACCGCCATGTTCATTTCCAAGCAGCTCCTGCATCTGCACCCTGCTGAGTTTGGCAGTCATTTCACAAAACCAGTCTGCAAACCGGACCAGCATCTCACCGGCGGTTTTATTGCCTGCATACCAGTAAGCATCCCGGAGGCCCGCAAAAACTTTATGTATATTGTAGAAAGGCACCCATTTCCGCTTATAATCCGCGAAATTTCCTTCCAGTACTTCTTCCCAAAGTTTTCTACTGCCCGGAACGCCGCCCAGGTAACCATTGGCGTTTTTGTCCTGGCAAAGTTTCAACTCACCTATCATATAATCCAGGCGGCCGGACATTCTTTTATCACCCGTGGAGGCATACATCATGGCTAACGCAGAAAGATAATGCCCGCAGATATGACCATCCAGCCCGGAGCTTTCCCAGTTTCCATAACTTCCGGATTTTTCAGGAAGACCAGCTTCCCTGCGAAACGGCGCCAGCAGCTTGTCCGGGTTTAAGGCAAGGATATAATTAATGTCAGTCTGCTCCTGCTCTTTGAAAATACCGGGGAGCAGCCGGACATCATTTAAAGAAAAAAATTCCAGCGCTTTATGGCTTTGCGCATGTATGGACAATGGAATTATGAAAATCAATAACAATATACGTTTCATAAAAAAACACTTAAAATTTCCCGTGGACAGAATTTTAATAAGTGTCAAAATAACAATAATAATTGTTAAAACCAATGCCTGTTTTATATTAAGAGGAAATTAAATCTGTAATCACTCCAGTTCTATAATAGCTTTAATGACCCCATTAGCCGGATCCAGTAAACCTTCAAATTCATTTGTAATGTTTTCAAAAGCTATACGATGCGTGATGTAATTGGCAGGCTGCACCCATCCTTTTTTAATAGAGGCGATGACATGTTCAAAGTCTTCCCGCGTAGCATTACGGCTGCTCATTAATGTGGCTTCCCGCTTGTGGAATTCCGGGTGACTGAAACTGATCTCGCCTTTTTGCAAACCAACAAGCACATATCTGCCGCCATGCGCTATATATTGAAAGCTGTTATTGATCGCCTTCAAACTGCCCGTGGCATCTATTACTACTGCAGGCATATCGCCGTTCGTTATAGCAGCCAGTTGCTCCGATACATCTCCGGTGGATACGTTTATAACATGCTCAACGTTCAGCTTTTCTTTGCAAAATTCCAGTCTTTTTGCATTCATATCCATGGCAATTACCTTCCCGCCCGCAATGCGGGCAAACTCCATGATCCCCAATCCAATAGGGCCGGCGCCAATAACCAATACAAACTCACCTCGCTTTACCTCTGCCCGCCTGATACTATGTGCCCCGATAGCCAGCGGCTCCACCAATGCCAGGTCGTCGTAGCTCAGTCCTTCCCCATGTATTAACGAATAGACAGGCACATTCAGGTATTCCGCCATTCCTCCATCTATATGAACGCCACAAACATTAATTTTAACACAGCAATTCGGTTTTCCTGACCTGCAGGCAACGCAAACCCCACAGTTAAAATAGGGGATAAACGTTACGATCTCCCCATTTGCAAACCCTGCTGCTCCATTGGCTTCTACTAATTCTCCCGAAAGCTCATGTCCTAAAACACGCGGATAATTAAAATAAGGTTGTGTTCCTTCGAACGCATGCAAATCCGTACCGCAAACGCCAATTCTGCGGATCCTGATCTGGGCGTAGCCTTCCCCGGGCAGCGACCGGCTTTCTTCTTTAAGCGTTAATTTCCCGGGCTCATCACAAACTATTATTCGCATATCAGTATTTTAAAGTTGAAATATCTGTTCCATCATCACCCATTTCTCTTCTCCCTTTGCCCAGGGCAAAGGCTGCTGAAACTTCCACATTAACTGCTCCCATTCCTGCACTTTGGGATTGGCAGCATCTGAAGCATTTTTTGCTGTCTCATTATAGAGATCATTGGTTTCCATGATCATCATCAGGCGGTTACCTGTTCTGTAAATCTGCATGTCCACGATCCCTGCATCAAGAATGCTTTTTCTTACTTCCGGCCAACCATTTCCGGCCCTGTGCCAATAATCATATTCTGCTATCAGCTCCGGATCATCCTTTAAATCAAGGGCTAAACAATATCTTTTCATAGTGCTAATTAACTTTACAAATAGCTGGCAGCATAGGACTGGTCAATCAGTCCACACTTTTCCATTTCTTTCCAGAACCCTTCCGGGATGATGGAGTGGGGCAATGCAACATTCTGTGCTACCCTTTCTGCCTGTGTTGTATTCAAAGCGATACTCCTTACGCCGGGTGCATTCATGCCAAAAACTGCGCAGGCGGCTACCGGTTTTATTTTATAATCCTGGCACAACTGGTAAAACTGCTGTCGCCAGTGATATAAATTTTTGTCTTTTTCCGGGTCTGTTAACTGATAATTATAATAAGCAGATCCTGTTAGAAAACCTCCGTTAAAAACAGAAGAATTTATGACTGTGATGCCCTGTTGCTCAAGTTCCAGCATAAAATCCACCAACGCCGCGGGATGACTGTGAATAGTCATGCTATTCGCAATCATTACCCAGTCGAGCTTTACATCCTTAACTATCCGGGCTATTACCCGCCAGTCTTTTGCCCCCACGCCGATAGCCCTCACCCTGCCCGCGGCTTTTAATTCATGTAAAGCACGGTAAGCATCCAATATATCCTGGTAGCGTTGCTTTTGCTCCTGCTCATCCTTTGATGCGGCGAGGTATTCATCGGGATCATGTACAGATACCAGCTGCGCGTTATAGTTACCGAGCAGTTTATTTCCCTGCTCATAGCATTCCAGGATACCATCGTAGCTTATATGCTGAATGGCATCATGTTCCAGGTTTTTCCATATCCCCGGTTCAAAAGTGGGTTCGGCTGTTTTTAATTCCGTGCGCAACCAACCCAGTTTGTTGCTGATCAGCACATCCGAAGGACTGATCTTCAATTGTTCCAGGCTGCGGCCCAGCGCCTCCAGTGCCAGGCCGGCGCCATATTTACCGGCCGAATCAAATACAACCGGCTTTGGAGAGTGTTTGATGCTCTCCTTAACGATAGATAACTTCACTTCATCCGGTAGCGCCACATATAAATTTCCTAACCCGCTGGTACCAAAAATAACTTTGGGCAATATGAGTTCCTGCATATAAAAGCCACTTATTTTCAAAGAATAGTTGAAACAGATAATTGCTCCTGCTTCATTTTTACCAGATGACCTTTAAATCCGAAATAAGCCACCACAGCAAAACAGGCCAATGGCACTGCGTAACCATATTGGATATTACCGGTTACATCGCTTATATAACCGAATATCCTCGGTAACACGGCGCCTCCAACAATAGACATAATGATTAAACTACTTCCGAATTCAGTATCGCCGCGTAATTCCTTTATGCCCAGCGCAAAAATGGTAGGGAACATAATGGACATAAAAAAGCAAATGCCAATAACCGCATAAACAGTGATGATACCGGTTCCCCAGATGGCGATCAAACAAAGCAGCATACTGATAACTGCATACACCGCCAATAACCTTGCGGAACTGTAGTATTGCATTAAATAAGTACCGATAAATCTTCCAATTAAAAATGCCAGTCCGCATAACCCTAAATAATCAGCGGCCTTTACCTCCGATATACCAGCCGCCTTTGGTGCGTACAGAATAAACAAACTAAACACACATACCTGGGCGCCTACATAAAAAAATTGCGCAACAACGCTCCAGGTTAAATGACGGTGTTTAAACGCGTGAAAAATATTCTTACTGGCCACATGACCTTCATTTGTTTGAATAGCCGGCAAACGGGTAAAGGCAAAAATCACGGCGATTAATACCAGTACACTTCCGAGAATAAAATAAGGCATTTTTACGGTGGCCGCCTCGGCGGCAAGGGCCAGCTTCCGGCCTTCTTCCGTCATGGCACTTAACTGCGCCGCTGTGTAGCCTTTGGTTAGTATCACACGCGCACCAATCACGGGCGCGAGTGTAGTAGCCAGGCCATTAAATGACTGTGCGAGATTAAGCCGTTGGGTAGAGGTGGCAGGATCTCCGAGTGAGGAAGCATAAGGATTCGCCGCCGTTTCCAGGATAGTTAATCCGCAGGCGATTATAAACAGCGCTATGAGAAAAAACGCATACTGCTGCGTATTGGCGGCCGGAATAAATAAAAATGAGCCCAATGCAAACACCAGCAGACCGGTGATAATGCCCGCTTTATAGCCATATTTTTTCATGATAAAACCGGCTGGCAGCGCCATCAGGAAATAAGCGATGAACACAGCAGAATCAACGAGCGTAGCCTGAACGGTTGTCAGCGTAAATGATTTCTGCAAATGCGGGATAAGTATCGGATCCAGGTTATGTGCAAAGCCCCATAAAAAAAACAGGCTTGTAATCAATATAAACGGGAAAAGAGTATGGGACTTTGCCATATGAACGTCTTAAATTTTACAGGTAACTGGTTGGGTGAAAAAACATCTATACAATCGCTCCTTCAATTTTTAACACAAATGCCTCTTTGCACGGCGGTTGTTCCGGCAACTGCACCTTCAACCCTTCGGATGTTTGTTCAAAACTCAGTCGGTCATTTCCCAACAGGCTTACCTGGCTTACTTTTCCAACCTGACCATTCGCTAATGTTTTAACCAATGCAGTTTTATCTGCCGGCCATCCCAGCATCACCGCATAAAGCGTTTTGCCTTTCGCCGTAAAGCGAATATCTCCCGGTCCAAATGGTTTGCCCTTTCCTTCGTTAAAGCCCTGTGCGCTCAAAGCTACCACGGATTCCATGGCAGGCCCTTCGCCAAATACTTTCCAGGGACGGGTGCTGTAAATGGCTTCGCTGTTGACCTTCATCCATTCTGCCACCTGTTCCACTACAGCCTGTTCTTCACTATCGATGCTGCCGTCACTACGTACAGGCACGTTCAGCAATAGGTTCCCATTCTTACTTACCACATCGGCAAGCGTATGTATCACCGTTTTGGCGCTTTTATATCCCTTGTTATCATACAAACGGCGATCGTAGTGCCACCCGCCAATACAGGTATCCGTTTGCCAGGGCAGGGGCTCTATCTGGTTACTTTGTCCACGCTCAATATCCCAGATCATGCATTTGCGTTGCTGTTCGTCTAACATTTTACCGAACAACGCAGCCTGCAATTTTCCGTGTTTTTTGATACTGGTGTTATAAAGATGTGCTGCTACTCTTAATCCGGCATCACTCACTGGCCAAAGCGGCAGCGCATTATCATCAAAATAAACGAGTTCAGGACCATACTTATCGATGAGGTCAATAGTCCTGTTTACAAAATTATCGCAGTACGTCTTGTCAGGCACACTTGCTCCATTCCCCCAATACCAGCGGTCGCCCATACTGCCATCATTCAGGCTGTCCTTACTCAACGCATGATTTTGGGCATATAGTTCCTGCGGATCATAACCATTCCACCATTTATTGCTGCCATCGGCTTTAGTCAGTTTGCCATCATAAGGCACACCTGCATAAGGACCGGATTTGTCGGAACGCTGCGCCACCTCATACCAGGTCCACGCGTGAGAGGCATGAACCGTTACGCCAAAGGGCAGCCCCTGTTCTTTCGCTGCTTTTGCCCAGCCTCCGATAAGATCTTTTTTGGGTCCCAGTTTAGTGGAATTCCACTTGTGATATTTGCTGTCGTACAGATCAAAATTATCGTGGTGATTGGCCATGGCCATAAAATATTTGGCGCCGGCTTTTTTGTATAAGGCAACCAATTCTCCCGGGTTCCAGTTCTCCGCCTTCCAGTCGTTTATGACATCCTTAAAACCAAATTTTGAAGGGTGTCCATATTTCTGCAGATGAAATTTATACTGATCGCCACCTTCCTGGTACATACCACGGGCGTACCAATCGCCGCGTTCCGGCTGACATTGCGGCCCCCAGTGAGCCCAGATCCCAAACTTTGCATCCCTGAACCAATCCGGTACCTGGTATTTCCCCAGTGAATCCCAGGTAGGTTGAAATGGACCGGGCGCCATACGTGGAATAGACTGAGATGTTAACAACCGGTGAGCATAAAGATTAGATAGATATAAAGATGACAAACCTGTAGCCAGGCCCTTTATCAGCGTTCTTCTTTTCATGGAATTTATTTTTTATTAGCTCAACACAAGCCTTTAATGGCGAATGATATTGATAAATCAAACTTACTCCGAAATACTTATCAAACATTTGGCTTAATAGGACTTTTCTTTATACAAAACCGACTATTTGCTTATTATTGCGGTGGTGAAACCGAAATATTGGGAAAAACAGGATACCGGAAAAGTGAAAGCAGCTTTCCCCGACAGGCCATTCAACAATTAATTGCACGGTATGATTAAAAGAGCACTAAAACATACATTCACGTTATTGAACGTTGATCACGTAAAGCTCGACTCCAGGTGGAATTACAAAAATGTGATCAGCCCGTATTTCAGGCTATATTATATCGACGGCGGAGAAGGGGAAATCTGGGATGTTTCTGCGAAGATCAAACTTGAGCCCGGTTTTCTGTACATCATACCAAGCTTCACATTATGTAACCTTGTTTGCCCCCACCATCTCAGCCAGTATTTCGTCCAGTTTTTTGAGGAATCATCGGATGGCATTTCTTTGTTTGAGAATAACAGGTCCATTCTTAAAGTAAAAGCAACTGAAATCGATATACTGAATTTTGCGCGTTTGCTGGAAATAAACCCCGGCAGGGGCATTAATCGCTCTGATAATCCAAGGGTGTATGAAAAAAATATTTTCTACAAAGAATACCAGGAATTGAATAACCGGCAAAGCATGTCCACATTCGCGGAAACACACGGTATTCTGCTCCAGCTAGTTTCACGCTTTCTGACACAGGAAATACTTACACACAAAGACGGCGGTCATGTGCCGGTTAAAATTCTAAACGCCATCAGTTATATTCAATTAAACCTGAACCGCGATTTATCGGTCACCTCGCTGGCAAAAAGAGCGAACCTGCATACAGATTATTTTTCACGTCTTTTTCATCAACACACCGGAGAAAGGCCGGTAAGGTACATCCATGAAAAAAGAATTGAAAGGGCACAGTACCTGATTGTAACCACACAAATGACCTTTGCTGACATTGCTACGCAAACAGGTTTTGAGAACGTATTTTATTTCTCTAAAATTTTTAAAAAAATTACGGGAATGTCTCCGGGGAATTACAAAAAACAAATGGATATGATTGGTTTTTAGATATTGGAGAGTAAGGCAATATTCATCTTCTAACGGCAACTATATCTTTCGGATAAAAATCCATGTCCCTGAAACTGCTATCATCAATATTATACAATATAGCCACAGCAGCCGTTTCAAAACTCCAGTATCCTTCAAAACCTCCTTCACCTTTGGCTTTGTGTGCATCATAGTTAATAAAGTCCTTCTTACCCTGATACCAGCTGCTCAAATATTCTTTGATTAGAGCTACCTGTTCTCCGCCCCTGACCTGCGTAGCTTTGTAAAGCAGCTCAAAAGACTTTGGATAAATAAGTTGGTCAGTTGCGACTCTGTCTGTTAGCTTAGTTATTAACAGAGCTTCAATCAAAGCATCCTCTCCGTTGCTGTGAAGATGATTAGCTATTTGCTGAAACAGCCCAACAGGCGCATCAAAGATAATGCCCCAGCTAATAAGGGTAAGCACCCTGTAGTAATCATGTGTCAATAATAAATGCTTTTTCTTATCCCCTGTACTGATATTCCGGTTGTAGGCTACCCATGCTTCTATTAGTTGGGGGTAATCAGCTTTGATATCCTCTATTAGACTTCCGCCAGAGTATTTTAAAGTGATAAGTCTTTTACAATCATAATAGAGATTTTGGGTGATGCTATTTTTCTTCCATTTTCCCGGGAAAGGTGTCACGTTCAGCTTGCCCTGCCGTTCATGAACAGCTTCAATACAATCGTCCATCCATTTTTGCCAATAGGCGCTATCTCTTAACGGTTCTCTATGCATATTTTCATTAACTAGCTTAGTTTTTCCACCTGGTCATGTAACTGCTGATCCCAGATAAACTCCATATTGAATTTACCATCGGACTCCAATCTAAAAATAGCTTTGTTCCATTTGTTGTTTTCACCTTCGGTGGTAATACTGCGGAGTTCAAGAATATCAAATGTCAACTGGAAATCAAATTCGTCGACATCTATTTGCTTTTCCTCATGGGAAGTATTTATGTAAGTCCCGGTATTACTAACCATTCCATCCAGTACTTCCAGGTTTAATACGGCGCTTTGCCAGTCTTCTTTTATTACGCTGGAAATATTCTTTGCCATGGCCAAATAAATCTCATCTACCGTCATAATCCGTTTTTTTTGATAATTACATTTAAACCGTCAAACAGTTCTTGTAATTTAAACATTAAAAGGATTAGTACAAACAATAATCACGGAATAAAAGACCTTAAAAAACACACCTTACCACGCTAAATAATTTTATACCGCAAATTTGGAAAGCTGCTGCCAGATGAAATTGTAAGAAAATGAAAACAAGATTTAACCGTCGATAATAAAAATTGAAAAATCTGGTTTAATTACCCTATTTTATGTATGTGCTGCACCGGCACTTTGTTAACAGGAACAGGCAGGCTACCGATGCCGGGGATACCGTGAGCGTGACAGATCGCAACCAATAAACCCTTGATATTCTGATTTTTATTCTATGACCCAAATTCTATCCACGATGACCCACAAATTGAACCCTTATTTAACCCGCAGAGCGTTGCTCTTTTCTTTATTGATGCTGATGACAACGACTTCCATGGCTCAGATAACCTGGCCTGCGGGTCAGCTGCTGCCTTCGTTTCCGGCAACGGCAAGCAGCCTGGATTTATTTTATAATAACGGCACCTCTCAACGGTCCTGGCGTTGGGAAGGTGAAGGCCCGTCTCTCAGCCATCATACGGGGCGTTTAGAAAGCGATGGCTGGCTTTGCCAGGTAGGAATCGATGCGGCGAATGAGCATATGATTTACGGTCCTTACGACAACAGCGTTACGGCAGGAGCGAATATTGCCGAGTTCAGGATGAAAACGGATAATAATACAGCTAATAACGACTCTATCGTCGATATCGATGTGAGGGATGCTACCACCGGTGCGATCCTTGCGTTTAAGGCTATTACCCGTCAGCAATTCCCTGTAGCATCCAATTACACAAGTTTTAAATTGCCCTTCACCATGCCGGCCGATAGCCACGCTATTGAATTGCGTGTATTCTGGAGAGGAGGCGCTTATATAAAAGTGGACTGGGTAGGTGTACAGCAAGATAATGCTACCGCAGAAACCTATTTATTCACTTCCCTGAAAGGTATCGTCAACCGCACGCAGCCGCGGCTCTTTTCCTATGAAGGCGATGCCTTTGCAGAAGGGCCATACACCTGGATGCAGTCATTGGGTTTAACCTGGACAGAATATACCGACCGGTGGGCGCTTATCACCAGGTACCGTACGGAGATATCCGGCCTGATCGTGTATGATCCGGCGCAGACGGCCACCGTTAACCTGGCCACTATGCTGGCAAAAAATAAAAAGGCGCTCATCGCCTCCCCATCCTTATTATCACGGTTAACGGCTGCCCCTTATAATTTCCCCGTATTGATGGATTTACGTGGCCAGTTTACCAGTAACCTGCAGGTATACCAAACGTTGTATAACACTTACTGGCCCACACTGGATCACCGGCTGTTAATCGGGTTAAGCCCGGAAGTGCATCAGGGTTCCCTGCGGGAATATGCCACTGCCCTGGGCGCCGCAGTAATATGGCTGGACCCGCGGGTGGCAGGTGAAAGTGAATTGCTGAACAATTTCTTAGCCTCCATGCCGGCGGGGGCAAATTTCATGGGCTGGTGGCCTGAAGAAGGCTCCGGTGTAACAAGAGCATCTACCTATGGAATAGCCACCATTGCCAGCGATTATGCTACTAATTTAACGGTGCATAGCGGTATGCCCAGAACCGTTAATGTTAAACCTATACCGCCAAAACCAATCCTGAAAAACAAAATTTATGTGGCGTTTATATTAAGTGACGGCGACAATCTTCAATATGTTGAACACCTGATGCGCAAGCTCTGGAACAATCCTGACCGTGGCTCGGTTCCCATCGGGTGGACGCTTTCTCCGGCGATGCTGGATGCCATGCCGGGAGCGCTAAACTTCTATCATCAAACTGCTACGGATAATGATAATCTTATTTCCGGTCCGTCCGGGTACGGTTATGTATACCCCAATAATTTCCCGGATCAAAATACACTCAATCAATTTGTTGCTAAAACCGAAGATTATAATAAAAGAGCAGGGTTCCGGGTGGTCACTATCTGGAACACCATTACCGGTGGCATTAACCAAAATGTTGGAGAGAGCTTTGCCACCTACGCGCCATCATTACTTGGGTTAACAGCGCAGAATACAGGCGGCCCCCTCAGCATCTACAATCAAACACTGCCCGGGTTGCCCCTTTCGTGCAATTACTGCACCGGGGAACAAGCCATGAAGGATGCTATTGCCGCTGCCTCTGCAGGGTGGAATGGAACATCACCGAGGTTCATGATTATACAGGCGCAACCCTGGCAGGATGTGAAGCCTACGAACTTTAAGAACGTAATGAATTCACTTGATTCAAACCATATCGTGGTGCGGCCGGATCATCTTTTCCAATTGCTCCGCGAAAAAAATGGTCTTCCGGATGTTGATTCCACCGATAGCCTGGTAGCAGGCATGAATCATGTGCGCATCAATATGATGAACACCGCCAAAACTGCAAAACAGCACATTTCCCTGTATCCCAACCCGGTGGGCAACAGGCTTTATATCAGGGGGCTGAACAACAACGCTAACCTTGAGGTGTACGACAACGACGGTCAGCGAATGAAAACGGCATTAGGTATGTCAATTAACATCGCCGAACTAATACCCGGCACGTATTACTTAAAGGTTACATCCACAGAAATAAATCATACCTATAAATTTATTAAACATTAATTCCGGCCCGGCCAGGTTTGAAGGAGCCCGCTCAATGAGCGGGCTTTTCTTTAAAGCAAATCGTTAACTTAGATATTACTACTGACAGGAAATAAGCATGACAGACGACAAGCAAAACATATACGACGTAATCATTATCGGCGGCGGACAAAGCGCTTTATCCGTAGCCTATTATCTTCGCAGAACCACGCTGAAATATATCCTCCTGGATGCCGCCCCTCTTCCGGGAGGCAGCTGGCAGTATACCTGGAAATCACTTGCGTTATTTTCCCCGGCGCAATGGAGCTCACTTCCGGGCGTTTTTATGCCGGGAGGCCAGCATCATTATCCCAGCCGCGCAGAAACCATCAGGTATTTGCAGGAGTATGAGTTGAGGTATAAATTCCCGGTAGTGAGGCCGGTAAAGGTTACATCTGTAGAGAAAGAGGAAGGAACTTTTATTTTAACCACCACTGCCGGTCCATATCACGCAAAAGCAATTGTGAGCGCCACGGGCAGTTATGCCAACCCGTTTATTCCTGCTATTCCCGGAGCCGGCTCTTTTAAAGGTACTATACTTCATTCGGCGCAATACCAGGAACCGGGAAGCTTTTCAGGAAAACGGGTGGCCATTGCAGGCGAAGGCAACTCCGGCGCACAAATCCTGGCGGAGGTTTCCAAAGTAGCATCTACCCTGTGGATCACAAAGCAACCGCCCGAATTTTTACCGGATAATATTGATGGCAAATATCTTTTTGATGCGGCCACTCAACAATATGAAGCCCGGCAGCAAGGCAGGGATTACCAGCCTCCATCACTGGGACATATTGTAATGGTGCCTGCTGTAAAAGAAGCAAGGGAAAGAGGCGTGTACGAACATTTTCTTCCCGCATTTGATCATTTCTATCCCGATGGAATAGCGTGGAACACAGGCCAACAGGAACCCGTAGATGCCGTTATTTTTTGTACCGGGTTCCGGCCGGCGTTAGCGCACCTGGCCCCTTTGGGAATCATTCAACCGGATGAACGGATTAAAACAAACGGAACAAAAGCAACAGATATTACCGGTCTTTGGCTAACCGGCTATGGATCATGGACCGGCTTTGCTTCTGCCACGCTTATTGGTGTAGGCAGAACCGCCAGGCAAACCGTGGAAGAACTGAGCAGCTTCCTGCAGTAATAAACATCCTTCTACTCTCCCTTAAACGACAATCCTTTTTCTTTCAGCGCATTCCGCAACTTCGGCAGGGAACTTTTTCCCATGCCATGAAGCGCCAGTATATCGGCTTCGCTGAATTTAGAAAGCTGCTGTACGGTTCTTATTCCTTTACTCTCCAACGCGCGGCGGGCGGGGGCAGCCAGCGAAGCAAAAAGCTCCCCGGGAGCGCTGGTATGCCTGCTGGTATTTTTCTCCTGGCTTTCTTTCACCCTGAACTTTACTATTTTATTGATCAGGGAAATAGGAAGAGGTTGATCCAATGGAAACTGCACGGCGCCTTTGGAATTCTTATAAACGGAAAGTTCTTTTTCAAATGCTTTAATACCAGAAGGAGCAGGATAAAAACCGATGTGATGTTTATATCCTGCGAAATGGACCAGGTTGCCGTTTAACGCAAAAGTTGGAATACCATAACTTATCTTCTCTTCTGCGGCAGGCGCCATTTTCCTGATAGCCGCCCTTATTTGCTGCAACAGCGCCTGGGTTTCCTCCGGAAAACCGGCGATATACTGATCAATGTCGTTTACTGTTTTCATATCGCTGAATTCTTTCTTAAAATTAGCATAATCCGGGTGTTTGCACAAGGCATTAACGCGACATTATACAGGGGCATTTGCGACTTCAATTTTGCGGAGTGCAGCAGATTTTGTCTTTCCCAGGATTACGCTGATTATATTGATTAACCGGATTTTGTTCTTTGGGATTTTTTTGATTTGGGGAGATTGAAGCGGATGCTGGTTGTAGAACTTCAATATTTTACCCCCGGATAAAAGAAACACAATCCAAAAGAAACACCGATTTTTGATGAAATTATTCGTCATGAAGGCCATCGTTATTACTCAACCAGGGGGACCGGAGGTATTGCAGTTACAGGAATATGCCACACCCTCGCCGGGGCAGGAAGAAGTATTGATTGAGGTGCGTGCTGCCGGACTAAACCGGGCCGACCTGTCGCAACGCGAAGGCAAATACCCGGCGCCTCCCGGCGTGCCACCGGATATTCCCGGCCTGGAAGTGGCCGGCACGGTGGTGAGTTGTGGTACGGGCGTTACCATGTGGTCGCCCGGCGACAAAGTATGCGCACTGCTGGCAGGCGGCGGATATGCTGCCTATGTGACTGTAAAGGAAGGGCAATGCCTGCCGGTTCCGGAAGGTATCAGCTTTGCCGAAGCTGCCAGTTTACCTGAAACTGTTTTCACCGTGTGGAGCAATGTTTTTCAACGCGCTAAATTAATGCCGGGAGAAACGTTGCTGGTTCATGGAGGTTCCAGCGGTATTGGTATTACCGCCATACAACTGGCACATGCATTAAACAGCAAAGTATGGGTAACCGTAGGTACAGAAGAGAAAGGACAAGCCTGCATCAGGCTGGGGGCTACGCAATATATCAATTATAAAAAACAGGATTTTGAGGAGGAACTGGCCACAACGGGCATAGATGTTATACTGGATATGGTGGGAGGAAAATATCTCGGTAAAAATCTTACTATCCTTAACCCGGAAGGACGGCTGGTGTACATCAACTCTATGGGAGGCAACCTGGCGGAAGTAAATATCTCCACGGTCATGCAGAAACGTATTACCATCACCGGTAGTACACTCCGGAGCAGGGAATACAGTTATAAAAAAGCATTGGCGGCTGATATCCGCCAGCATGTGTGGCCATTGATAGCAGCTAAAAAATTCCTGCCGGTGATATACGCTACGTTCCCTTTTAAGGAGGCTGCGGAAGCGCACCGGCTAATGGCCAGCAGTGAACATACCGGTAAAATAGTGCTGGTAAATGAATAAAAACAAAAGGTGTACTATGAGCAGTACACCTTTTGTTTTTATTCATTTTAGTAAGATATCAAAAGCGGTAACCGATCGTCATCCTGAAGTTACGACGGGCCTCTACTATATAATTATAAAACCCGGTAGCAGTAGTAGGTATAGAAGCAGCAGTGAGCAACCGCTGGTTATCGAGCAGGTTATTCACCAGTAATGAAACACTGTACTTTCCTTTAACGTAGCTCAAACCGGCATCTGTACGGAAGTAATTGGGAATAGAGAACACTTTTGTGGCGCTTCCTACGTAGCGATCAGCCATCCACTGAATGCCGCCTGTAACACCGAGGCCATTCAAAACTCCTTTGCCAATACGGTAGTTCAGCCAGGCATTGGTAATATGCGTAGCCGTATTAGGCGTGATATTACCTACTGTTTTCGTTGTGGCTGTAGGTGATTCCTTGGAGATCTTTGAATCGGTGTAAGCATAGTTCAGCGTGGCATTCAATCCAGGTAGTATTTCCCCGGCAATGTCAATTTCCACACCTTTGGTGAGTGTTTCACCAAGTTGTTCCTGTACATCGGCACCGCGACTGTCTTTCATATTCAGGCTTACGAGCGAGTTTTGCCTGGCAATACGGTATACCGTAGCGGATGCTACCCATCTGCCTTCAAACCATTCCTTCTTCACACCAGCTTCTACATCCACTCCCTTAATAGGTTTAAATGCGTTCTGGTTGGAATCAGCCCCAGGCACCGGTACAAACGACTGATCAAACAAACCGTAAATGGTGGTGGATTTATCTACAGAATAGCTCAGGCCAACGCGGGGAGTAAACACATTATCCTTAATAGCAAGCGCCTTGGTTTTGCCAACCGTTTCTGCGTAGGTGAAACGCCCGGCTAACGATAAACGTAACCTGTTGTTAAAAAAGCCCAGTTCATCCTGTATGTAAGCGGAGGTATAGTTTACTGAACTCACATAGTTACTGCCACCTGCTCTTGTTTTTACACTCTGGCTGCGGTCTATAGCAGGCAGGGTACCGATAGGAATGCTGTATACGGGGTTATATACATTGAATTTTTTATCCCCCACCATATCGATATTGGCCAATGTTCTGAAATCTCCCCAAAACTTTTTATTCCCCATATCTACGCCCGCCAGTATCCTGTGCCGCACCGTACCTGTATACTCTTCGCCGGAAATGGAAGCCTGTGCAAAACGGTTCTCACCCGCTTCATCTGCCACACTGAAAGTTCTGCCCATATTCCCTGCACTATCTACTTTGGAAGCCCATATACTGTTTGCCTCCATACCGAAGTTGAAATAAGCTACCTGCGCATGCGCTTCCCACTTATCATTCACCTTATGATCAAAATACAGGTATACGCTGTGATCCTTCAGTTTACCCGGCGTGAGGGATGGATCTCCGTAAAAGAAATCATTCGAGATATCTTCATCCAACAATTTTTTGCCGGAGAAAACATAGTTACCATTCGCCAGGTAAGTTGATCCCTGGTAGGTATATTCCAGCGTAACAGAAGTACGATCGTCTACCAGGTATTTTAATACCGGCGCAAACAGGTAACGGTTGTTAAAGTTGTATTTGGTATAATAATCCTTTTGCTGACCGGCCACATTGAGGCGGTACAGCAGTTTACCATCCTTGCTCAGTTTACCGTCAAAGTCGAGCGCGGCGCGGTAAGTACTGAAACTTCCCATGCTGATGCTGGCTGCACCTTTGGTAATCCCGGTCGGTTTTTTGGTAACCACGTTATAAAAGCCACCCGGCTCACCACCTGCCAGCATAAAGCCTGCCGGTCCTTTTACAAACTCAACACGGTCAATCATAGCGGCATCTTCTGCTGTGGGTCCCCAGCTGGCTTCTATATTCATACCATTACGGAAAGCGGGGATCTTGGAACCGCGCATCCTGATATTCGCATACTGATTATCCCAATGGCCTACACGTGTGGCCCCGCTTACATTACGGGTGATACCATCTACCAGGTCAAATGCCTGCTGATCGGCAATTACATTGGCAGATATTACCTGGATATTCTGTGGCACTTCGAGGATAGGCGTTCTCAGTCGCAGTGATCCGGAAAGACTATCATTCTTATACCGGTTCCTTGCACCGCTCACAATTACTTCTTTCAATTGTTTATCGGAAGCTTCGAGCTGCAGTTTCATCTGCACAATCTGGTCCTGTTCTACTATTACTTCCTGCGACATTGTTTTGTACCCGATCAGCATCACCTGCAAGGTGTACTTTCCGGGCGCCAGTTTTTTGAATACAAATTCGCCCTTTTCATTGGTGAGTGTGCCCCTGTTTTTTTCTTTGATCTGTACAGCTACATAAGCGGCAGGCGTTCCGTCGGAGGTAACTACCAGGCCGCGGATAGCGGATAAGGGCTCCGTATCAGCCATTGCATTCACGGAAAAGCAAACAGTACATAGAAAGCATAAGTACACCGTTATCCGGTTGATAAATAAAAACATATAGGTCGGTTATTTCGGTTTAAAATTCAGGCGCAAAATTAATGGCGATACTCCGGGCGAGGTTATGGATTCGGGAAAAAGGTTTACGCAATACGGAAAAAACGTTTTAGCGCAAGCCACATAAAGTAACAGGAAGCAGTTATAAATACCCGCTATATCTCCCTGAACAGGTATAAATACCTGTTTTCAAAAACACTCATTTACGCTCTTATTCAGGCCGGCAGATCAATGGACATTTGTGGAGAAGAATGTGCAGCTGCAGCACAGAAAAAAACAGGTCTGCCTAGCTTGACAATAAGCGGGGGGTGAAACCGAAAAACCATAACAGAGTAGGACCAAAAAATACACTTATGAATCTTGGATTAACAATGCGCTGGGGATATAGCGCGCTTCAATTCAATGGGACCTCGTATGCTTATTTCCCATCCAACCACCTTAACAACATGAGGTCGTTTACGCTTGAAGCAACGATCTTTTCAACGGCATCAACAGGGACCATTCTTTGCAGTGCATCGCCGACTGCCGGCGCTTATTTCAACTTCGGCCTTTCCAACGGTTTTTTGTATTTGGAGACCATGAATAATACCGGAAAGCCGTTTCAGGTAACGGCTACAAAAAAGCTACCCCTGCTGGAATGGCATCAGGTGGCAGCTACTTTTGACAGCGACAGGAAATTGATCACGCTGTGCCTGGATGGAATAGAAGTAGGCAGTAGCCCCATACAGGGAATTCCTTACCAGGCCATACCACTTCAGACTCATATTGGCGCCGGAAAATACCAATCCCCATCCGGATACCAGAATTTATTCTATGGGCATATAGCACGTATAGCCATCTGGAAATCGGCCCGGGACATTTTTGAGATCGCGGAAGATGCATTTGCGATTGTTCCCCCCGCGGCAACGGGAACTGATCTCGTTTTATGGACAGACTTCACCGAAATGCCCACTGAAGACCGTTCCGGTAATGGCATTGAGATCTCCTACAGTACGCCTCCACCCAACTATGTTTACAGTATCCCTTCGGCAGGGGTAACAGAAAATGGTTATATTGATTGCGGTGTATATCCGGAGTATAATTTCGGCGGCTATCAGCCTTATACTATTGAGGGCTGGTTTAATCCCACCTCCACAGCGGATATGGCCGTATTAGTCGCCTTTGAAAAAGACCTGCATTGGCAATACTATATTCAGTATGATAAAGTCAACAGCCGCCTCATTGCAAAACGGAATTCAGATGGACAAGCCATCTACTCCAAGGAACAGATCACGGAAGGACGTTTCTATCATTTTGCCGTTTCCTATAACGGAGATTCAAAAATGATGAGCCTCTACGTAAACGGGAACCTGCAAACAGCCGAATACTTTCCCGGTGGTGTAGCGAATGTTGCCCAGGGAAGACTGATAATAGGCGGAATCGGCTTTACCGGTTACATTCAAAACGTCCGTTTATGGAAAGATTGCCTGGAGCAGGCAGAACTCCGTCAATGGATACTGAATGATGTGATTACCGATCCAAGACTGGTAGCCAACTTCGATTTCACTACCACTCCACCGATGGATTCAATGGGTCATACCGTTCAACTACTGAACGGTGCTGCCAGCGCGCTGGCAACAACAACCCTTGAACTGGCAGACAGAAAAGCCCAGCTGGGTGTTTCTATGCCTATCAATTCCAGCTACTTTAATAGCGTGGAAGAAGCACCTCTTCCTCCTCCAAAAGTCATAAAACCTGCTGATCAGCGGGAACTATCCTCCGCCGTTCTGAAGGAGAAAACGTTTACAGACCTGGTTAGTTTCTGGAAGGTGGATGGAGAAAAACAACATGCTTTCCGGGAAGAATTTGAAAAAGCATATGCACGGGCAGAAGAAATGCTCTCAGAGAATGAAAATCTCCGGAAAGTTTATACAAGAACAGATGAAAATGGAAGAACAAAGATCATATACCATGACCTTCGTGGCGACGCACTTATTTATGACCGTCCAATAGGAGAAGTAACTGACTGCACTATCTGGTGGATCGTTTTTGTCTACAGCATCTCTGTTAAATTTTTGGGCATATTCCTCCCGCTTCCGGTTTTCTCTCCCTACAACCAGATTCCCGGTAAAATTTTCAATCTCGCTATCGCGAATGCAAAGGTGTTGGCAAAAATTACTGCTGTAGTCGGCACTACGATCACCGTTATGTCCGGGCTGGATATTATAACAGAAATGCATCGTGAAAAGATTTTATGGCCCATTTTAAAATTCATTGTAGTCTCGGCGGGTTGGTTTGCCCTGACTGCTATCCTTGCGAGAGCTTTTACAATGGCTACCGGCCTGGTAGCAGCAGAAATAATGGCGAAGTTTATTGTATGGGCTGCACAGTTGACGAAGCTGTCACTGGAATATGACGGGAACTGCGCTGAGCAAGGACAGGGTTAAAACAAAAGGCTGTATCAATAGTCATTTGATACAGCCTCTTTAATATAGTAACTCTGCTTCCTCAGTATAATACCCGGAAGCTGATGGTGTCTTTAATCTTCTTCAGTTCTTTCAATATTTTTTTATCGTATTCGCTGCTGGTATCGGTGATCACGTAACCGATAGCGGCATTCGTCATCAGGAATTGCGACACAATATTAATGCGGTGATCTGCCAGCACCTGGTTTACCTTTGCCATCACGCCCGGCACATTGCGGTGAACGTGGATAAAGCGATGCGCATTATTTACTTCAGGCAATTGTATATTCGGGAAGTTGCTGCTTTTAAAGGAGTCGCCATTGTTGATAAACCTGGCAATTCTTTTTGCCACAGATTCCGGCTTGCGCATATTATCAAAGATCACGATCCCCATTTCTGTACAAAGCTCCTGCGGGATATGTTTTTTACTATTACCCAGGTAACCGATCACTTTCAATTTGGTCGCCTTTTTCAGCTGTTCTGCGCTGAGCTTTTCTCCTTCTCCCATTAACAGTATACCTGCTGCCGACAGCTGTTTATCGTCTGTTCCGGCATGTTTAATGGTGAAGCCGTCCTTCTTCAGGTATTTTACGGCTGCTTCCGGCACATCGCCTGCTACCTGGCAAAGAATGCGGTTCTTGGGGTAGGAGATGGCCGAGGGCAGGTTGTTCACATACAGGAACTCATCAAGACTCGGCGTGATATGATCCGCTTTTTCGGTGACGGACTTGCGCTCTATATTCTCTGTAAAGGCATAAAACTTCTTGATCATGCCGGACTCTTTCAGCTGAAAATCGGAATAACCATCGCCAATACCGTGAATTTCGCCCTGGAGCTGCAGTTCATGCAGCAATTTTACTTTGCCGCCTTCGTTGGAGAGCGGGTTTGCGGCATCATAGCCAACTATTTTCCCTTCGTCGTTAAACAAAAAGGTATTGGCATAAATATTTTCTTTTTTGATATGGAAAGGCAGTACTACCGGTGTAATAAACTCTTTGAATCCGCCGGAAACGATCAGCACATCCTCTGCATGATGTTTAAAAAAGTTTTTGTTACGGGAGAAAGAAGTGGATACCAGTTTTTTCAAATGCTTCACCAACAGTTTCAGATGGTCTTTATTCGCCTCCAGCAGCTGCACCCGGGCGGCAAGGCTTTCCCTGAAAGAAAGCTTCCCTTCCATGGCGAGGTTGGTCAGATCTTCAATTTTTTTATAGATCTGTTCTCTTTCCGGATGGTCCTGCAGGGATATGCGCGCCAGTTCATCCAATGCTTCCACCTGCGTGAAAGTGCTGTCAAAGTCAATTATATAGTATTTTTTGCCCACGGAACGATCAAATTTGGAGCACAAAAATATAAGTTTAAATAAGATTTAGCAGACAATCTTGTAATTCCGGGGAATTTATGGGGGTTAAAGCCTGGACTATAAAGCGTCCCATTCGGTTTCATTTTCCTCTTCCGGCGCTTTCTTCTCCACCGGTAAGGTGGCCGTTCTCCTTTCTCCTATCTGCTGGCGCCACATGGCATAGTACAATCCCTTATGCTCCACCAGCTCGTCATGCGTGCCGGTTTCAGCGATCTTTCCTTTTTCCAGTACAATGATCCGGTCGGCGTGCATAATGGTCGACAACCGGTGTGCAATGAGCACGGTGATCTGTTCCCTGCGGGCGGAAATACTTCTCACCGTATCAGTAATCGCCTCCTCTGTAATAGAATCCAGTGCGGAAGTAGCCTCATCAAAGATCAGCAGGCGGGGGTGACGGATCAAGGCACGCGCAATGGAAATACGCTGCTTTTCCCCGCCGGATAATTTTACGCCGCCCTCTCCCAGCCTGGTGTAAATGCCTTTACCGGAACGGGCCAGCAGGGCGGTACAGGAGGCCTTCTCCAATGCTTCAATTACTTCTTCATCGGTGGCGTCGGATTTTACAAACAGCAGGTTCTCTTTAATAGTGCCGGCAAACAGCTGTGTGTCCTGCGTTACAAAGCCTATTTGCCTTCTCAGCGCATTATACCGGATATCGCCGGAAGGCACATCATTGAAATATATTTCTCCTGCTACCGGTTTATACAACCCTACCAGCAATTTCACCAGGGTGGATTTGCCGGAACCGGAGGGTCCTACAAATGCAATGGTATCACCGGTTTCCACGGCAAATGAAATATGGTCGATCGCATTGGTGGTAGCCGTTTTATGCCTGAACACCACATCCTCAAAACGCATTTGCTGCAAATCGCCGATTTCCACCGGCTCTTCCGGACGCTCTTCCACCGGGCGTTGCATGAGTTTATGAAACAACTGCAGCGACGCTTCTGCTTCCCGGTACTGGATAATAATATTCCCCAGGTCCTGCAACGGAACAAAAATAGCCGTGGTAATAAACTGCATGGTGATCAGCTCACCCGTGGTGAGTATATTCCTGAAGATCAGCCACAACAGGATAAAGAGGATGCTCTGTTTTAAGATATTAAGCGTAGTGCCTTGTAAAAAAGACAGCGTTCTCACCTGCCGTGTCTTTTCCATTTCCAGGTCGAAGATCTCTTTGGTAAAGGTTTTCAACCGTCTTATTTCCGGGAAGGTTAACCCCAGGCTTTTTACCAGTTCTATATTCCGCAATGATTCTGTAATGGCGCCGGAAAGCTGCAGCGTTTCGCGGTTGATCGCCCGCTGTACGGTTTTCATTTTTTTGCTGAGCAAACCGGTAAGCCCACCCAGGAAAATAATCCCGATCACAAATACAGGTATCAGCGCCCAGTGTTTGGTAATGGCATACCAGATCAGGAATCCCATACCTACCAGGGAAGTAAAGAGGATGTTAATAAAAGCAGTAATAAAACGTTCTGTATCTGTTCTTACCTTTTGCAGTACGGCAAGTGTTTCCCCGCTCCGCTGTTCCTCATATTCCTCAAACGATAGCCGGAGGGTTTGTTTGAGCCCGTCGTTGAATACCTGCATCCCGAATTTCTGCACTACCAGGCGAAGAAAATATTCCTGGAAAGATTTTGCGAGCCGTGCCATCAAAGCCACCACTACGGCAACGCCCAGCCAGAACAATACCCCGTGCACCAGATCCTTCTCCGGCATACTGTTTACCTTACCGGCATAATCGTCGATGATCTTACCGAAAATCAACGGATCCGTCATCACCAGCACCTGGCTGATGCCGGCCAGTAATAAAGATAAAATGACCAGCCATTTGTGTGGCTTCAAATAGTTCCAGAGGACCTTCATATTTTAAAAATACGATAAACGGGTAACATATATCTTCCCGGTACCAAAATGAAAAGAGGCCGGATCATGTGCTGATCCGGCCTCTCTTTTCCATTACGGATTAATTTTTTGCCCTGATGGCCTTTACTTCCGCAGCGGTAACCGCACTGGCTTTGTTGCCGAAATTATTTCTCACATAAGTCAGCACATCCGCTATTTCCTGGTCTTTCAGAAAATTATGCGGCGGCATATTATTGGAATAATACTCGTCATCTATCGGAACAGACGACTGCATGCCCTTTAATATCACCTGCACTAATGCGGGTTTATCTCCCAGCACAAAAGTGGTTTTAATCAGCGGCGGATTTAAATGTGGTACGCCACTGCCATCTACCTGGTGGCAGGTAAGACAATATTGCTCATATACTTTTTTACCGCGGGCCATCGCAGGATTGGCGCCCGGCTTTTTGGTCTGCGCAGATAAAAAAGAAAGCATGGCACCAAATGCAACACCTGTTAAAATGATCCTCTTCATACCATATCATTATTTACCACTGTAGGTAATTTTATAAACCGTTCCTTTTACATCATCTGTTACATACAGGGAACCATCGGGACCCTGTGCCAGTCCGCAGGGGCGGTGCTTTGCCTGGCCTGGCGACTGGATATCCGGTACGCCCGCAAAATCATCTGCAAAAATTTCCCATTTACCGGATGGTTTACCATCTTTAAACGGCACAAATGCTACGAAATAACCCTTCTGTCCTTTCTGACGGTTCCAGGAACCATGAAAAGCCACAAAAGCGCCATTCTTATATTTGGCCGGAAACTGGCTGCCGGTATAAAACAACAAGCCATTAGGCGCCATGTGGGCAGGAAATGCCACTACAGGGTCAATGGCGTTTTCACCACCGGTTTTCTTTCCGTCGCCGCCATATTCGGGCGCCAGCATTTTCTTTTGCTGTTGTCCGTCGTAGTAAATATAGGGCCAGCCGGCATCATCTCCTTTCTTTAAGGCATACATACATTCCGCTGGTAATTCATTACCCTGTTGCAGCGTGTAATATTCCGGGTACATGTCAAACAACCCGTCTCTCCCGTGTTGCATTACAAATAACTGGTTATCCGCTGTATTCCAGTCGAGCCCCACCACATTACGCAGCCCGGTGGCATAGCGGGTACCATCGCCATAGGTCTGGTTTTGTTTATCTGCCCGGAATTGCCAGATGCCTGCTGCCGAATCGCGGATAGGGCATCCTTCTATGCCTTTGGAACCTTTTGCGCGGTCCTGTTCCTGGCAGGAGTTGGAATACGCGCCGATGTTCACATAAATGTTTCCTTCGTTATCCAGCGTTAAAGCTTTTGCTTCATGCTGGTGTCGGTTAATCAATCCTGTTACGATCTTTTCCGGCTGTTCAGGGTTGATCACTTCAAATTTATCATTCAGTGCATAACGGAATACTTCCTCATCGGAGGAGGTATACAGGTAGTTTCCTTTGATTACCATGCCGGTACCGCGGTAAGTGCCAAAGGTTTTTACGTCCTTGCCGTGTATCACTGCAATGGCTTTTCCCGGTTTTGAAGTCTGGATTTTTACATAGACATCCCCCAGTGGTGTTACCGCTATGTGGCGGGCTGCGCCCAGGTTTTCCGCTATTGCCTGCGCCTTGAATCCTGCGGGCAGTTTCAACCCTGCATTGCCGGGATCTGCCACTGTACGGCGAACAGCGCTGCTGTCGCCGTTATTGGCCAGGCATTGAACGGACAACAGCGTCATCACAGACAAACATCCCAGGAGAACTACTCTTGTTTTCATATTTCTTTTATTTACAATGATTGATGAGGGGATATTTAAACTTACCGTGTAAAAATAGTAATGGTTTTTATGGAATTCCTAATTTATGGATGAATGGCATCAGCTCCTGGCTACCAGGGAAATGTAATACTTCATCAGGTAATGATAAATCACCAGCTCATGCAAACGGGCGTTGGCTGTAAACATGCGGTTCAGGAACATGTGCAGGTAATGCGGCACCAGTTCCGTTACTGCCGCCGGCTGTATGACCCGGAGTTCCAGGATTATATCCTTCCACCTGGCCGCCCGTTCCGCCAATATTTCGCGGGCGCCATCCGGTAACGTGTAATCGTTTACGTTATCCGACAGCACATCCGTAATTTGCCTGCTATGCGCACGGTATTTATTATTCAGTTGCCGCAGCAATGAAGCATCTCCGTGATGCTCCGCAAAGTACTGCTGTTGTAAATGCTGCAACAGCTTCATTTTCATCAACGGCGTATAGCCGAAACCGTTTAACAACTCATCTGCTCCTTTTAACGCCAGCAGCCAGCGCTCCTGGCTTTCAGCGCCGCTGATGGTCAGTAACAGTCTTACCGCCGCCTCGCTGTCGTGGAAAAAGAAAGCCTCGCTATGTTCCATCAGCGCTGGTCCGTACCGCTCCAGCTCCCGCACATAAGTATCCAGCTGTATCTTCTGTACAATATCACTGTTAAGATAAGGGAGCAGTAGTGCCTCTACTTCCTGCATCACGGCGGCACTGTGTTCCCGGTGCTGGGGCAAATGAAAGCGGATACGGATATGATGATCCGGGTCCTGGTACCGGACAAAGAACCAGCGATCCGTTACCCCTGAGGATTGCAGTCTGACGGTGAGGGGCAGCAATACTTTCAGCAACAGTTTATCCATCCATTTGGGCCCACAGTATATTTTTATATACATCCATTCGCTGCCCGGGGCAAAGCTGCGCGGCACCCCTGCCGGCGCCTGCGTGGCGGGCAATTCAGCCGATGGCTCCCACGCGGCGTTACGCAGCGGTATTATAATTTCATTGCAGAAAGCACCCTGTCCGTTCGCCGACAAACGGGTAGCCTCGTTAAATAAACATTCATATAATACTACATTTCCTTTCTTCAGTTTATCTATTAACAGCATTCGACCAAAAGCACTTGAGAAATCTATTAACAGGTCGTTGTCTCCTTCGGATAACAGTACATGTTCCGGCAGCCGGCACTGCGCTTTTAACAGCAGCAACGCCTCATCTTCGGAATGGACTTCCATGAGTGATTCAAACGCGGCACGGGTCAGGTACCACCTGGCCGGCGCCAGGATTACCTCATGGTATACCACCCTGGGCAGAAAGGGTTCTTCCTGTAAAATTCCCCAGTTCCACTGTACCGATAGTGCGTTCTGCTGTTGCAGGTCGCACAGGAATTTGTAGGCCGATAAGCCGCGGCTGTAGTTATGGGCGCTGGTGAGCCGGGGCATCACCTCTTTTCCCCACCGTTGCGAACGCAGCACTACCCTGTTGTTACGCACGCTTACCAGCAGATCGCTCACGGGCAACTGATAGTTTTCCGGCAGGCTGCTTTTTCCCAGGAACGGTATTTCATAATCGTACAGGGATGGCCGTAGTAACACGTTGCCGGAACGGCCTTCCGGTAAATGAATAACTTCTGCCAGTATTTTATCTTTCTCCAGTAACTGCTCGCGGCGTGTAAAATCACGTAAGAGGCTTTCCAGTTCCCTGTTTCCGGCAGCAAACCGGCCCAGCAGGGCCAGGGCATTGGGGCCATGGCATGCTTTCAGCAAAAATTTGAAGTCGCCGTTATCCATAGCAGCGGCCGAAGCAGCTGCCAGCGAACCCATGACGCAAAAAAATGGTGGTATTTCCTGTTTATCGGTATCCGCGGCCAGTTCGTCCAGGTCAGCATCCGTGAGGGAAATGGCCATGGCTCCGGTGGCTCCGGCAGCAAGAAAGCGTTTCAGCACAAACTTCGTTTGGGCGTTCCAGTGAATGGTATCGTTCTTTTTACCGGCCGGCATTACCAGGTCATCTATGAGGGGGGTATAGCTCGCGTCTTCACCGGATACCACCCCGTACCCTATTCCGGATTCGCTGTCGAGGGCCATCATCAGGGGTATTTCGCGCTGATCATATTTTTGAAGGAACTGTTCTTTAAAATGCTGAAGGTCGCCGCCATCACCGGAGGCGCCAAATACCAGCAGCCGCTCCAGCCGTTGCAGCAAGGTACTGGTAACGGATGCAGCCAGGCGGACTTCCGGCGACGGAAAAAAAAGATCCACCTGTACCGGCTCTTTCGCGTCGATGCCCGGGAAATTTGAGGCTAATATATTTTTAACCTCCTGGTAGCTGTTTATACCAATGGCAGGTTGCTGTAAAATCTGCCGCACTTGTTGCAATGCAGGCAGGCAGTCCGGTGCCGGATGTAACGCCAGCAATTCACGGATCAGTCCCTCCAGGTTATCAGTACCGGCAATTTCCGGAGATAATCCGGCTACCAGGATCTGGTTCCGGATCAATGTTTCGATAAAGCCCCGGGCCTCGTCGGCCGGGATATCCAGGTTGGTGAGTACGCCGGTGAGCCGGGAAATGCTGGCCCCCCTGGCGGCTGCCGCGAGGATGGCTTCCATATATTCATTTTGCGGGAAGGCACTGAGGAAATAATGCCGCTTCTTATCCCGCAGCTGGTACTCGAAATACCGGAAGGCATCGCCGGAATGATATAAACTGCTGTTGGAAAAATAAAGCAGTTGCGGGCCGATTTCAGGCCGTTGGGCCAGTTCGCTCATCAAGCCGGACAGGTATCCCATGTCCAGCCGTGCTACTGCCTGGCGCTGTGCTATAACAGGGGCTGGTAAGCGGGTAGGCCCGGTACGGATGTAACCGGTGCTGCAACCGGCAAATAAGCCGTAAGGGGTGCAGCGTGTGCTCATTCTCAGCAGGTAACGGTAAAGCGCCAGCGGCAGTTTCAGGGAGGTATCCGCCGATGGCAGCCACTTCAGCATTTCTGCGTAAAGCGTTGGACTGGCCAGGAAAACGGCTTCCTGCAATAACGGTTGGGAATATATTTTCCGGAGGGCAGATACAAAAGAGGGCTGGTCATTGCGGGTGTTACGATGCAGTTGTAACACTTCCTCATATGACAATAGTGGCATTCTCGATAAAAAGAAATCGCAGGCGTTCAACACGGACATACGCGACAATGGCATACTTACTTTAGTGGGAAAGCTATGCTTTCCGGTTCTGTATGCTTGAATAAAGATAAAATGTTTTTAGGATCTCAGGTAACAGCTATTTTGATACCTGGAATAACCCGTTCCATTTCATCTACAAACTTCTTGTAACTGGCAGGTTTACCCAGGTAACCTTGCCTTTCTTCCTGGCAAAGATGCTGGACCTCACGGCTGGAATAAGCGGTAACAAGAATAAAAACGCAGTCCTTTTTAAGGAACTTTGCTATGATATCTCTTGTATTGCCTCTCAGGTTAACATCCAAAAAAACGACGTCTACTTTTCTTTCAGCGATCAGGCTTTCCACGGTGTCCAACTCTGATGCTTTTTTTACGAGTTTTAGATAGGATGTTCTTTGGATATAGCTTTCCAGTATATCTAATGCCAGAGGCTCGTCATCTACTATGGCACATCTGTATTGCATTTCTTACCAAAGGGGTTAATCAATTAGGAATAATAAACAAATTTAAAGTTCTAGCGTAAAAAACCTGTCCCTGTCAAAGTAGTGGGAGTAGTAGGAACACTCGAAAGTATTGATGTTACTCCTTCATAACTGGACGCCCTTATGTTCTCTATTGTCCTTACATCAGCTTTTGAAACAATTTCTTTTTCTAAAATTAACACAGGGCGGCGATTCACAGACAATTTGTTTTTCAACATAAAACATGCATTTAAGATGATCTCTTAAACAAATCACAGGCCGAATCTCGCCCAATGCTTATAAATATCATATTTTATTAGACATAATTGCCTTTTTCTTCGACCAACAGCCCTCATTGTTGATAACTATTCGTCGTCTTCATCATTATAGTTGGCAATGCCAAGCAAGCGCTTGAGGTCCTGCCGCGACGCTTTGGAGATAATTACAGACTGGCCGTTAACAACTTCCACGGTATTACCCATGATGGATTTAATCGCCTGTAATCTTACAATGTAGGATTTATGGATACGCATAAACTGATCGGGCGGCAAAATATCTTCTATAGCTTTCATCCGCATATAGGTAATGATATTTTTTTCCCTGCATACAATTTTAATATAGTCTTTCATCCCTTCCACATAATAAATATCATCGAAGAGGATCTTCGTCAACTTGTTATTATCTTTTACAAACAGGTGATTGGCTGGCTGAACTTTCGACTTAGTAGTTTCCATAGCTGCCGGTTGCCAACGCTGACTGATATGCGCACGCGCTTTATTTACCGCTTTGAGGAACCTGTCAAATGAAATAGGCTTTACCAGGTAATCCACTGCATCCAGCTCAAAACCCGCAATAGCGTGATCTCTTGAGGCGGTAGTAAAAATAACAACAGGTGGATTACTCAGGGAACGGATCATTTCGATGCCATTAATATTGGGCATCTGGATATCGGAAAACAGCAGGTCCACAGGCTGCCGTTGCAATTCATTAATTGCGTCAAAGGCATTTTCGCAAAAGGCTACAGGTTGCAGATAAGGCACCCTTCCAATGTAATTTTCCATCAGATCCCTCGCAAACGGCTCATCGTCCACTACAAGGCAGGTAATTACTTGATCCATATTTTCTAGTTCAACTTTAGTGTCAAGACAACTTTGTAATATTCGGGATTATTTTCAATAAATAAAATGTGTTGATCAGGATATAACAGAATAAGTCTTTTGCGGGTGTTCGTTAACCCAATTCCCCCGGATACCTTTTTGCCTTCCGGGAGTTCCCCTTTGCTGTTCGAAATTTCAAATCTCAGCTGGTTATCCGATACATCCATCGACGCATGAATCCAGCATTTATCTGCTGTAGTGCTATGTGAATATTTAAAAGCATTTTCTACAAAAGGAAACATTAGTAACGGCGCTATCTGGTAGCTACCCATCTTTTCCGTATCGCAATCGAAATGTATACTGGCATTTTTTCCATAACGCACACTTTCCAGTTCTACATAATTTTTCAGGAACTCCGCCTCCAGGTGCAGCGGTACCATTTCTGTATTCGAATCATAGAGCGTATACCGCATCATCTCCGACAGGTGCATGATCAGGTCCGATGCCAGCGCGTCATTTCTGATAGACAATGAATAGATGTTATTCAGTGTATTAAACAGGAAATGCGGGTTCAGCTGGGAACGTAGAAAATCAACCTCCAGGTTCAGGTTATCCCGCTCCAGCCTTAACGTACGGGTGGTGGTGCGGATAATGTCCAGGACCAGTTTCAACGACATGGGCGGCGCTATGGTCATCAATACAGGAAAGAAGATCTTCAGCAAATGGTTAGGTGAAAAAGTATCTTTCCATCCGCTGCCAACCACCCGCCCCAGGAATTCCTTCACCGGAACATCCGTGATCTCCAGAAATGTAACTACATACAAAGAGCATAGGTAATTAATAACAGACCAGAACAGGAAAGGTATTATTAAACATACAATCGTAAGAAAAAAATACCCCTTCAGTAAAACCTTCGGTATCGTAAAATAAAAAACAGAATAAAAAAAGAACATGGCGCCCAACATGTTCCGGATAACAAATACAAGGCTGGCGCTGGCGGAAACAGCAAAAGTACCACTCACTAATAAGGCATAAAACATTGCCATGCATCCCCACATGAGCACATGCGCCCATATTCTTACTCTCCTTCGATAATACTTATCAGACAAAAAAAATGAAATCCATTCCATGAATTTCCGGCTGATGTCAGGCGGCTCTCCATTGGTTTTACTTCTGAAAAAAGCTAGCATTGTATCCCTGAATATAAAAAATTTACAGTAAGCAGCAGCAAGTAAAATAAAAATACTTTACCAATCTTAATTTTCTTTTATCATATAAATATAAAATGATATACAAATAGCCTTTTTAGTCTATAACTTACACATTATGAATGCCTTCCGACAGCAGCTAAAGTACACGATGTTGGATACAACCGCATTTTCATCGCGTTTATAGGTCAATACGTCTAATAAGTTTAACAGGCTGCTATTTAATGCTGACTTTTGATATGCAAGCCTGAATATGTTCGCTGGCTTAAGCTCTTTGCCGTTAAAAATTCTACAGAAACAAGGATGAAACGTGCATAAACTGCACAAAAGATACTTTCATCCATTGTTGTTACCATTGTCACTTAAATAGATTGACATTTAATTTATTAATAATATTACACCAATCTGGTCAGAAAACCTAGCGAATTTTGTCCTTTGTGAACTCCAAAAAAAGATTTTAGCTGAGGGTATGAACATCTACCTGCTAATACTATTCTATTCTATGGAAACACTATGATTTCCCCCTTACAGCTCTAAAAGAGATAGGCATCAGTCTATCTCTTTTTATTATACAGCCACTGCACCCACCGCCACAAAATCAGCAAACACATCATCAGCAGGATCAGGTAGCCTACCGGCTTCCCGTTATACACTCCCTGGCACAACCGGGCTACCCCGGCAACCAGTAAGGCCATCACCATGCCTCTTGCAAAAGGGAAAAAACCGGCATATTTCCGGAACAATAACGTGAGGTAACCAATGGTAATAAACAGGCCATAGAAAACCAGGAATGTTTTCCCTTTAATAGCAAAGGGATTCCACTGCGAGGTAACGTGGTAAACATACAGGAAGGGTAACGAGAAGGCACAGAGGACCAGGATGGAAAAAAAAAGGGGCCGTGGAGTTGTTTCGTTTTTCATGTTATCATTTTTAAAGATCAGGAACCGCAACCACCACATCCACCTCCGCAACTGCTGCCACAGCTACTTCCACAGCTGCTGCCACTACTACAGTTGCTGCCGCCGGCATCATTTTCACTCCCGGCTTCCTTCTTCTTTTTGTCGCTTTTCGCAATAAGAAGACCCATAAACAGCAGTACCATTGTAAATCCAAAGAAAGGGCCGCTGTCGGCCGAACAACCGGTAAAGAAGAAGAAAGAAATGAAGAGAAGGGGTGTTATAAAGCGACGGGGAAACAAGCTAATACGCTTTATCAGGGAGAAGGAAAGAGAGGGGGATTTATTTGACCAGATGGCTTCCGGCGGATCTTCTCCAAAGCATTGCCGGTATAACTGCAGCGTATCTTCCTGCCAGGCGGCGTGTTTTTGCTGTTCTGCCTTCCCCCCGCCGGAAGGGTGATGGTGGATCTTTTTACCCAGCGTTTTCTCACAAAATGCCTCCCAGTAATTCTGCGTGTAAAGTAAATGCTGGTGCCATACTTTATCTACAATTTCAGAAGGGGAAGCGCCCGTTGGAGAAATACAGCAGAGATAAATAAAGCGCTTGTACTCCTGTATAGCCTGCTGTGTAAAGTCTTCACTCCAGCGCTGTTCCCGGGCCAGCTTCTTTGAAAAGGGGAACTTGATATCCGGTTCATCCAAATGGAAGTTACTGATCTGCTCCCAGAGCAATTTACCCGGTGACAAGGCTACAAATTCATTGTTTTTCATCATCATAATTTCATTTTTTATTTGTTAATACCAAGATGAAATTATTTCAGAATACTAAAGTCTTGTGCGTATCTTACATCGACCTATTTTCGTATTATAATCGTCTTATTATGAGTAAGGAAGAACTGCTTAACCTGGAACGATTGATGAATTATATTGCTTATCAGTATCTGAAAAAGGTAAGCTGGGAAGATGTTTCAAAAACAGAATGGAGCCACGTGGTGCATGAGTTCAATACCGTTATTGAGAAGCAACAGCGCTTCAGGAAATTAGCCACGCCCCCTTCCCTTTTCGGCGACAATTATTTCTATGAACACCTGGTGATCCGGAAACTGAAAGCAGCCAAAAACAGTGCGGGTATTGCAGCGCTGAGCAGTCCTAATTTCTCCAAGCTGAATGTAATGGCCGTAGCACTGGGCTTTACCAGCTACATTGATTTCATCAACAATTCGGCAGAAGTATACCCTTTTCATGAACTGAAGATCGGTATCCCCCTGTCGGAAGTGAATCATAAACTACTGGATCACCTGGTAGGTTACTGGTATTGCTATAACCGGAACCTTCCGTTTAAGTCGGGTAAGAAAGCGGCGGAACGCATCTGGAGGTCTTCCCTGGAGATCTATAAGTCGGGCGATGAATACCTGGTGGAGCGCACCGGCAGGGACAATCATATGTATTACGGCAAAATAACCTCTTATGCCAACTACATTTTTATTATCATGAACAGTACTACGTTTATCCGTCAACGTCATTTCATAGGCCGGCTGAAAGATATGGAAGACAATATCAAAAGATCCGGGTATGCCATCAACGAATTAAACTTTGTAAGCACCTGTGTGAGCTTTAATGAAGAACCTATAGCGCTGTATGAGATCTTTCACCGGGTGGCTAAAGTGAAGGACTTCCAGCGAACGTCTGTAGACCTGGCCTTCGACAGCCCCTTGCTGCCAAAGCATATCCTGGTACACCTGAAAGACAGTGAGCAGAACAGGATCATGCAGCATTAGATAACTAGCTGTTGAAAGATAACCGCACCCAGGGGCTTTCCGGCGTTATCAACAGGTATTCCATATTATTATGCAGGATTTCGAAGCTGCCCATTTCCACGCCATTCCACACGCAACGTGCAAACTGGTAGGAAACGGAGAGATGTTTCCAGGAGGTATAGGTCCTTTTAAGCAGGGGCACACAAGCCTGGATATATTCCTGCGCCTCCCCGAAGCTGATGTAACCGGCCGCATAGCCCGACCGGCTCAGGTTAATAATGCGGCCAAAATCCCAGATCAGCATATCCGGCTGGAGGCTTTCAGTTACCAGTTTCCTTTCCCTGAACAGTTCCAGCGCTTTACGGGTGTTGCGGAACCGCTCCATTACCACCGCCTCTTCCAGCTCGTTGGTTGCAATATGTTCCCTTAGAAAAGCTTTACTCTCTTTTATGGATACGGCATTGATCGCCTGCCAGATGATGTCGTATTCTATCCGGTGACCGCTTTCCTGGAGCCAGGCCAGCGTTTCCTGTAGTTCACCGGCATTGCTGATATCCCACCACTCCGACAAATGTTCGCGGGCTGCCTGTTCATTGGCGCCTGTAGTCAGATCGTTCAGGTATTGGCAGTTTACAAAGGCGATATCAGCGCCGCAGGCTATTGCCCATTGCTGCGGGGTATCCAGCTGGCTGTGGGGATTCAGTAATATGGCCAGCGGATGTTCATCTCCATCAGTTACATCTGCATCGTCACCGGAAAATAATTGGTTAAACTGTTTGACGTTATCCTTCAACAGGGCAGGCCAGTCGCTTACCGGGCTGGTAGTTTGCCGTAACTGCTGCTTATACAGGGCAATTTCTTCTTCGCTGAGTCCCATATTGCGCAGTTGCTGCTCCATATAGTGCTGCTGATTCATCAGGATTGGTTAAGGGTTCGGTTAAAATGAGCTAATACCTGGTATTTACGCATAAAACCAGGTTAAAGTTTTTCTTTAGGTATACCGCACAAAGATAGAGAATGTTCTGATACGAGCGCATGATAAAGCAAAAGCAATATCAATAATAGTTAGGGGAGCGATTTAAAAGGGGATTGCCGGCGCCTGGAGGGAAAGTCAAATACACGTATACCCGTTACCGGTAGTGCTTTTGACGCTGTAGCACAAATAAAAAGGGATGTTGCGGTACAACATCCCCATCACTATGACGATCTTCTAATATTAAAAAGTTCTGTCGCGTTTATCCAGTTTTCCTCTCCTGTTTTGCGGTTTGGGTCTTCTTGGAAGCGCTTTTGGCATATCCGGGTTGGCGCTGTTGGCTTCCATCAGTGCTGCTTCTTCAAACGGATGCGACACGGAAGGAATGGTTTGCCGGATAAGTTTATTGATGCTGTGGAGGAATGGTCTTTCTTCTGTATCACAAAAAGAAAGGGCAAAACCTGCCGCACCCGCTCTACCGGTTCTGCCTATACGATGTACGTAAGTTTCAGAAACATTTGGCAGATCGTAGTTGATAACGTGTTCCAGTGAGTCAACATCGATACCTCTTGCAGCAATATCCGTAGCTACCAGCACACGCAGGCGGCCATTTTTAAAGTTGTTCAGGGTATTCTGACGGGAAGCCTGTGATTTATCACCATGCAGGGCATCTGCATCGATGTTACGTTTCTTCAGGTTTTTTGCGATCCTGTCCGCGCCATGCTTGGTTTGGGTAAACACGATGGTGCGTTCGATACGGTGGTCTTTCAGGATAGTTTCCAGCAAGGATTGTTTATCTTTCTTCTTTACAAAATAAACGGATTGTTCAATCCTTTCTGCGGTGGAAGATACCGGTGTAATGGTAACTTTCTCCGGTTTGTAAAGTAAGGAGTTAGCCAGTTGCGCGATGCTTGGCGGCATGGTAGCCGAAAAGAAGAGCGTTTGGCGCTGCTGTGGCAGTTCCCGGATCACCTTTTTAATATCGTTGATAAAGCCCATGTCCAGCATGCGGTCGGCTTCATCCAACACAAATATTTCCAGGTGGTTCAGGTAAATGTAACCCTGGTTCATCAGGTCGAGTAAACGACCCGGTGTGGCAATCAATATATCTGTTCCATTACGCAGGGCAATGGTTTGCCTGTGCTGCGGAACACCACCAAAGATCACATCGTGTTTCAGACCGGTGTGTTTGCCATAGGCGGCAAAACTTTCATCGATCTGCACCGCCAGTTCCCTGGTGGGCGTGAGGATCAGTGTACGGATATGTTTAAAACCTTGTTTTTCCGGCGTACTGTTATGTAATAACTGTAAGATGGGGATAGCAAACGCAGCCGTCTTACCGGTGCCTGTTTGCGCGCAGCCTAAGAGGTCTTTACCTTCCAATACAATGGGAATAGATTGTAATTGTATAGGAGTAGGTGTAGTGTACCCTTCAGTTTTCACTGCTTTTAAAATGGGCTCAATAAGCCCTAATTGCTCAAATAACATGTTGATATATCTGATGTAATAAATATAAAATAACGCTTCTTCATCTTTAGCGTTATCACAATTGAGGAGAGCAGTAAAGAAAAGATTTCCGGACTGGAGAGAATAGATATTTCTGTGCTTTATGCTTTTAACTCAACAGACGGAAGCAAAGATACTGATTTTCTGGTGAAGATGTTGATAAATTAAAAAAAAGCCATATGAAAGGGGTATTTTAAGTGTCAAAACAGTCCATAATTGCCGTTATGAGGGTTTAAATAAAAAAAGCCGCTTTCCGGCGGCTTTTTAGAAATTTACTTTGCCGCTTCCGGTGCAGCATCAGGTTTGGTTTTTGGCTCTTCATTCCCGTGGTGACAGGTGTAGCAGGAAACCGCCATTACCTCGCTGCCCTTAAAGAACTTCTTGTTGATGCGTTTGGTCATCTTCATCATATCCCTGGCAACGCCCTTATGCGGATTAGCGTCGCTGGCGAAATCCAGCTTCTTGGCATCATCTTTCCGCGGCTCATGACAGAAATTACATTTTACGCCCAACGCAGCATTAAAGCCACGCATTACTTTGATCAGGTCGTCGTGACTGATATCTTTTGGCAATACTTTCAGATTGGTAGCCTTCTCCGGCTCCTGGGGCAGTGCGAGTGAACATAGGGTGCCGGCAGCCATAAATGCCGCCACCACTACAAAGCTTTTCCTGATTTTCATTGATCTTGGGTTTAAATAAGTCTTTAAATGCTTCCTTTAGGAAGGAATCTACAAAAAAGAACAATAGGTTGTAGGTGGGTGGGGCCGCTTTTTTCCGCGGATGGAGCGGAGGGTGAGCGGAGGTTATCGGAGCGGAGGTTGTCTTGAGCACTGATTACGCTGATTTTACTGATTTCTCTTTTGTGATTTTTTTTTGATTTGGGGAGATTGGGGTTTGGGTTGGAGAAGGTTGTTTTGATGATTAGCAGATGCTTCGCATCTGCTTAATAGATGCCTGGTACATGCTTAGTATATGCTTAATGTATGCTGATGACCTGGAGGTGATGTGGAGGTGATGTGGAGGTGACGTGGACTTGAAGCTAAGATCTTTTACCACAGGGCCTTACAGGCGAAAAAGTACAGGGTGGTTATACACATCAGTGCCATATAAGTAAAACGGCGTGCTGATACATGAGGGAAATGAATGCCGTATTCAACTATTGTAAAACCATCCTAAATTGACTGAATTTTCCGGAAATTCTATAAAAAGACAAAAATAATTCAATTTTCAGTAACCAATGAAGGCTATTAAATAAAAATCTATCATTGCTCCCATCTTTCAAAATCACAGAAAAATCATAAAAAAAATCACAAAAGAGAAATCAGTAAAATCAGCGTAATCAGTGCCCAAGACAACCTCCGCTCAAGACAACCTTCGCTCGCAAAACAACCCCGCACCCAGATGGATGCGGGGGCTTTTTATAATTATGAGGACTTAGTTATTGTCAACACAAAGCTTGTTGTAGATCAGTTCGTCTGAAGAGATCGGCCAGATGTACTGTGCAACGGTTGGCGCAATTACCGGAACGGTGCTGCTTTTGGCAGGGAATGGAATACCCAGGCGGGTAATTTCCATACTCCTGAAGCCTTCTCCCAGCAGTTCAATATGTTTTTCCTTGGTGATGGCGGCCAGTAATGCTGTTACGTTGGCAAAATCAGCAACGGTATAGGTAATGGTGGCGTCAGACCGGTGTCTTACGGCAGACAATAATGCTACCGCTGTCGGATCCACTGAATTGGTTTGCCGCGCCCTTGCTTCTGCCAGGTTCAGTAACACTTCTGCATACCTGATCACCGGAATATAATCTGTGAAGGGGCTTGGCGTAGGGAATTTAGTCCAGAAATTCTTCCCGAGGGATTGTACAATAAACCTCCTGCGCGCATCGGTAGCTGGCTTCCAGGAAGAATCAGCGATCACGCCATTAGGATGCATGGAGTACTCTCCGTTGCCGGTGAATGGCTTTGCAGCAGGTGTAAAATAGTATCCCAGCTGGGTTTGTGTGCCCGGGAAATCATCCGTAGACCCGGTAAATGGCAATGAAAATATAGATTCCTTTGTAGAATAGGGCGGTGCAAATACCTTCTGTACATCCGCTTCCAGCGCATGCCCTGCAGGCGATACAAACGGTGCACTGGCAGACACCAGTTTTGCCGCTTCTGTAATTACTCTATCATATTGCTCCATATACAGGTATACACGGGTTTTATAAGCGATCGCACTATAGGCGTTGGCGCGCGTAATGGAGGTTAAGGCGCCTGCTGCCGGTTTGGTCAGTAACGCTTCTGCAGAATCGAGATCGCGGATAATCTGCGCATAGGTTTCATTCACCGTACTGCGGGCGCGCGCATAACTGCCAATTTTAGCATGTCCTTCGGTGTGAATAATTAACCCTGGCCTGCTGCCGGCGCCATCCCAATGCGGACGTGCATATAACTGCAGCAAGGAGAAATAGCTTACGCCCCGCACAAACTTGGCTTCCCCGGCGTACAGCTTTGCGATAGAGTCACCTACGATCTGGTTTCCAACCGCATTCATACCGGTAAGGAAAACATTGACGTTGTTAATGGTAATGTAACCCTGCGACCAGATCTCTTTAACCTCCTGCGCTTCGCCTGTAGGCACCATTCGCCAGGTGGCATTCAGCGTTACGTTGTTGGCCTTTTCATTCACAAAATCTTCCCCTCTTACTTCGTTGGCAATGGCATATTTTCCTCCCAGGAACTTGCCGTGCTTCATCACAGAGTACAAGCCATTCGCCTGGCTGGCAATCCGCTCTTTGGTTTCAAAGGCCCTGAAATCAGGAATATCTGTGGAAGGTACCGGGTCCAGTAATCCTTTCTGACAAGCACCCAAACCTATCACGGTAACCGCCAATATATTTAACACATATTTTTTCATCTTCTTTCAATTTAAAAGTTAACATTAAGACCCACTGTCAGCGTTCTTCCATTACCAAGCGTGTTACGGTCAACACCCTGACCGGAAGCATTATTACCATTGGAAGAAACTTCCGGATCGGGGCCGGGGTACTTTGTAATCAACGCAAGGTTTTGTCCACGCACATAAACTTTGGCGCCCTGCAAACGGATAGCACTTGCAACATTATCAGGGAGGCGGTAAGTGAGTGCAGCGGTACTTAATTTTACAAAGTCGCCTTTGAAAACGTTGGCAGCAATCGCAAAAGAAGAACCATTGGAAATATTATCGCCATATACTACGCGCGGCATATCTGTCTGATCACCCGGGTTCTGCCACCTGTTCAGCACATCGGTACTGTTATTCCAGTAGCGTTGATCCCTTAACCCTGCATTACTGCCGTAGTACACATAAAATCCTGTTTGATAGGTAAGCAATACATTCAGCTCAAAAGCTTTGTAGCGGAAAGTATTCTCCAAGCCACCGAGTATTTTCGGATTGGTATTTTTATAAGCCACAGCATCTTTCACACCTACTGTAGGAGCTGTTTTGCCATCTTCATACTTATACTTAACGGCATCCGCATTATTAAAATACACCTTGTCGCCGTTGGCATTGATAAAGATCCTTCTGCCGGTTGCAGGATCCACACCATCCGTACGCACTACATACAACATACTGGCAGGATAGCCTACTTTGTTGATACTGGTTTGTTCCAGGCTGCTGGTAACAAAAGGAATGGCAGTAATATCGCCGGCCAGGGATGTTACTTCATTTTTGTTATGTGCAATATTGAAACCGATGTTCCAGGAGAAGTCGCGCTTATCAATAGCCACTGCGTTTACGCTGAACTCCATTCCTCTGTTGTACATGCTGCCTACGTTGGTAGGAATGGTAGCAATGGTAGCCGTGATGCTGGTGATTGGAATGCCCGCAGATGGCATTTGCGGCACAAACAGGATTAAGCCGTTAATATCATTATAGTAATAAGAGAACTCACCACTGATCCTGTTATTCAGGATACCATAAGTAAATCCTATGTCTGTTTTCTTACTGGTTTCCCAGTTCAGATCGGGGTTACCTGCCTGGTTAAAATAAATAGAAGAACTGCCACCGTAAGGAGCAGGCTTATACAGTGATAATGCATCGTAGTCGCCCAGGCCCGCGAAGTTACCCACTTTACCATGACTGGCCCTGATCTTGAAACTGCTGAATACATTATTAAGACCTGCATTGGTCCAGAAAGCTTCTTTCGTAATTTCCCATCCTGCGGAAAAACCATAGAAAGTACCTTTCTTAAAGTTGGGACCAAAAGCGGAATATTGGTCCTGTCTTACATTGGCGCTTAAATAATATTTCTCATTGTAATTATAATTTAAACGGGAGAAAGCAGATAACAGGTAATTTTCCCTGCGCAGCAAATAACGCGACAGGTCTGTGAGCCAGCCGCCTTCACTATTGTTGAAATAGTTATCCATTTGTTTCTGGCGACGCAAACCATACCGTTCGCGTGCATCCCGTTGTTGCTCAAAACCCGCCAGCAGGCTGAGGTTATGATTGCCGAAAGAACGATCCAGCTGCGCTGTATTTGTCCATACCCAACGTTTGTTTTGTGTATAAATACTGTTAACATCACCGTTAGAAGAAACGCCATCGCCCGACATGTTATTGAGATAAATATCGTTGTTCATCAGGATGTAATCGGCGCCATACTGGGTTTTTAATGTCATCCACTCAAAAGGTTTCACCTGCAGGTAAATATTGCCCTGGATGTGACTGGCTTCTGTATTGGAATGGTCCATATCCAGCAGTACCTGCGGATTGTAGATACCGATAGGCAGGGTATTTTTTCCGCCACTCATACCGGAACCACTGATATTATAACTTCCGTCATTGTTATAGGCGGATACTAACGGGGAAGTGAGGAAAGCAAGACGGGCAAGACCGCCGGAGTTAAAGGCTTCTCCTTCCAGCGAGCCGGAAGATCCCGAGATCAGGCTTTGTTCATTGGAGTAAGACATCCGCGCACCAATTGAAAATGATTTCCCCAATTGCTGGTCAATGCTGAACAGGAGGCTTTTGCGCGCGAAGTCATTCTTTTTCAGAATACCCTGTTGTTTGGTATATCCTGCTGAAAAATAATAGCTGGTACTTTCAGACCCCCCGGAAACATTTACGTTGTGATTCTGCGATATGGTTTTATCGCGGTACACCACATCCATCCATTTGGTATCAATCACTTTACCGTTGGCATCGAGGTTGGCTACATAGCGATCAGCATTACCGGCATTTTTCAGCGCCTCATTTTTCATTTCAAGAAACTGTTCCGTATTCAATACGGTGGGCAGGCGTGTGGGCCTGGTAGTACCTACCCAGCCATCGTAGACTACTTTCGGGCGGCCTGCCTTTCCTTTTTTAGTAGTTACAAACACCACTCCATTGGCAGCGCGGCTGCCGTAAATGGCTGTAGCAGCAGCATCTTTGGCGATATCTATGGAGGCAATATCAGCAGGATTAATGCTTGATAATGGATTCAACGGAGAGTTGGAAATACCTGCGCCTACATCACCGGAAAATGCAGGTACTCCATCGATAACAATTAAGGGATAGGCGCTCATGGAAATAGAATTGGAGCCGCGGATCCGGAACACCGGCGGGTTATTCACGATTCCGTTAGGCACCGTGATCTGCACACCCGCGGCACGACCGCCTAAACCTGCCTCAAAGCTTTGCACCGGTAATTCAGCGATGGCGCTACCTTTAACGGAGACGATGCTGCCGGTTACATCTTTTTTACGTTGTGTACCATATCCTACTACCACCACTTCGGAAATAGCTTTTGAATCGGGCAACAGGATAACGGTGCCTGTGGTATTACCTGTGACAGGCAGCGTTTTTGTTTCGTATCCTACAAAAGATACTTTCAATGAATTGATGTTTTCAGGCACAGCAAGCGAGAACTCGCCTTTTCCGTCGGTAACGGTGCCTGTTTTGCCTCCGGGTAAGCTCACAGAAACACCGGGTAATCCATTACCGGTATCGTCTGTTATCTTTCCTTTCACAGTGCGGGAATGCTGTGCCAGCAGCGAGGTTGCTATCAATAGCATACCTGCCAGCACGAGTAGAAGTTTCCTCATGTCAGTTTAGATTTAATTGTTGATAAAAATTACAATGGTGGTATCGGGATTTTTGGCAATAAACATCCTGCTCCGGCTCATGAACCGGATTGGCATGCATTAACAAAGACCAGGTTATTACTTAGCTAAAAGACTCTACAGTCCCGAGTTTTAAGATTTTAGTTATAATAATTAAGGTTTAGATTCAGAACTTTGGTTGCTACTACAGTACAAATACTCACAATAAGGTTTGTTGCCAGATTTACTGGTTACTTAAAAATAAAAAAGAAATTTAACTTTTCATCGCAGTGATAAATATTACTTTGCGTTCATCTCTTCAAAAACGATTTTCCAACACTCTAACATTTAGCTATCAGCGGCTTATATATTCAATTACCGACCGGAAATTTTTATTCTCCCCATCCGGTTAACGTATAGGCATAACCGGTGTCTTTCGGATGTGCTTTCCAGAGAAGCGTCAGATCAAGATCCGGATATTTTTTTTCTGCGATGGCAGCAAGTTCCAGGTAGCCATCTGCCTGCATCGGCTTAATTTGCCGGTATTGCCAGGCGGCGTTACCGGCTGCGAATGGAAGCATCCACTGGAAAGCCTTACGCAGGCTTTTCTTACCGGGGCTTTCATAATTCCAGAGATCTACATCTATCTTTTCCGCCATCAGTGCCAGTTCAAAAAATGCTTTCAGGTTAAAGTAAGAATAATTCCAGGAAAGGGTGCGCTCGAGTTCCAGCGGCTGCCGGCCATCGGCTTCAAATTGTTGTTCCATCCGTTGCCTGGTTTGTGTGAGCAGCAATTGTTTTGCCAGCGCCTGTTGTCCGGTGAACAATGCCATGGCTACTGCCTGTACATCGTACCAGGTACCATGATTATTTTTTGCTGCCAACTCCTCCTTCCCTATTTTACTGGTACGCATCCAGGTAAGGAACTGGCGGAACCAGTCCTGTATACTTTTGTATTCCACCACCGGAAAGGCGGGCGAATCTTTCAGCAACTGCATTCCATCCATCAATGCAATTACAGCATGTGTATCTATTAAGCCAATACCCCGTCCTTCCGTAATACCAGGAATGGCCTGGCCGTAGTTGAGATTGGGATTCATCCGGGTAGCCGGATCGAGGAACCAGGTATGTAATAATGCCACTGCTTTGGTGGCGTATTGTTCCTTACCGGTATAAAACCAGGCAAGACCGAGCACATTTACATCGTTGCACAAGGCATTGAAATAAGAATCATCTTTAATCGTATATCGTTCCGGATTGGTCACTCCATCGCGACGGATGTATGGCAATCCGTTTGCTTTGGTGGAATCCGGCCACCAGTAGGGGCCTACACTCATGTAATCATGTTTGTCGCCACTCGGGGGGACTTTACTTTTAAAAGTAACCGCATACGGACCGTGTTGCAGCGCACGGTCGGCGCGCGTGAGTAATTCATGCAGCGCCTTTTCAGCTCCGGGCTGATGCGTTGCGATGGCTGCTTTCTGCGCCGTGAGCACGGCAGGGTCGAATAAAAATGTGCAAGGCGCGGCTTGTTGTGCGGCCGTATGTACGGGTAAACAGGTGATCAGTAAAATAAAGAGGGTACGGGTCAGGTGTAGCATAGTTAATACTTCCTTTCTAATTTAATCAATTTTCAACTCTTATTAAAAATCTTCTTCAATCGCAATAACCGGGTTTTTTACCGATATTCACGAGGCTACCTTTGTTTAAAAACATTGAAGCTATGAATCATTATAACACCGTTGCCACGGCAATAGACTATATAAAAGAGCATTTCAAAACGCAGCCCGACTTACAGGAAATTGCCGCGGCCGTACATATGAGCCCATTTCATTTTCAGCGTGTATTTGCAGAATGGGCAGGGGTAACACCTAAAAAGTTCCTGCAGTACCTTACGCTGGATTACGCCAAAACTATATTGAGAGAAGAAAAGGTAACCGTGTTCGATGCTGCCTTTGAAGCGGGGCTTTCGGGCACCGGCCGCCTGCACGACCTGTTTATCAATATAGAAAGTATGACGCCGGGAGAATATAAAAACGGCGGCAAAGCATTACGCATTAATTACAGTTTTGCAGAGAGTCCGTTTGGTGATATCATTGTGGCATCCACGTCCAAGGGCATCTGCCATATGGCTTTTGCAGACGATCAGCAACTCGCCCTGCAGGCGCTGACCGCGCAGTTTCCCCATGCACAGTTTACCCAGATGGTGGACCTTATTCAGCAAAACACCCTGTATATTTTTACGCAGGACTGGAGCCGGCTGTCTGAAATAAAACTGCATTTGCGGGGAACGGACTTTCAACTGAAAGTATGGGAAGCCCTGCTGAAAATCCCGATGGGTAATTTAACTACCTACTCACAGCTGGCAACAACCCTTCAAAACCCAAATGCTTCCCGCGCAGTAGGCTCAGCGGTGGCACAGAATCCGGTGGCCTTCCTGATTCCTTGTCACCGTGTAATTAAAGCCACCGGCGACACCGGGCAATACCATTGGGGAAGCACACGTAAAAGCGCCATCATTGGCTGGGAAGCCGCCAAAAAAGGAAATACTGATGGATGGGAGATATAACCTGCCCGGTATTCCGGCAGCGTCCAAAAAAACAAAGGGCTGCCCGCTTGTGTAGGACAGCCCCGTTTTTGCTTATGAAAAAAAGGACCAGCACTAAATAGTGCCTGCCGGTTAGACGAGGAAAAAAAGTTTATCAGAAAAGTCAAAATATCACCATTGTATAAACGTCGTCAAACATGCCTGCAGGGCATGAGCATTAGTTCTCTCACGAAGATCAGCGTCCGGTTTAGATGTTAATCAAGTTAGTTTATCGTTTGTGATACTTCTTTTTCAGATTTTGGTTGCTATAAACACATCCTCCCGCAGATGCTTAGTAGTGCTTAATAGGTTACCTTAAAAATAAAAAATAATTTTGCATTTTCATATATAAATTTCCTGTTTGTTTAGAGTCTGCATTAAAAAACATATCGATATTTAGTATCAATCCTTTACATATACCAATATCCATGCGTTTTCTGACCTCCCCATAAAAAACAATGAATCCGGAAAGAAACCTGCCGGTAAACCGGTAAGATGGTGTGCCCGGAGATGGCTGATCAATGTGTGCTGGAATGCCCGTATATACTTATCAGTGAGCGCTGGAATCTTACCAGATAATACGCAAATTTTGCCAAACAATCTATTTTTTTTAAGGGTATTATAAGGCGGCGCTCCGATTCTTACACCTAACTTTGCTATACCAAACACCAAAGTACCTACGGGAACGCGAACTTATGAATGTTTACAGTATAGTTAAAGGACCCCAACAGCCAGAGCTGCTTCATCATGAAACGCTGGCCGATATTTTTTCACAATCGGTGCAGGAACATGCCCATCAAACCGCACTGATATTCCAGCAACAAACACTTACTTATCAACAGCTGGATCACTGGAGCGATGCCATCGCCGTATTCCTGCAATCCAAAGGAATAGGCCCCGGCAGTGTGGTTGGGATCTGGTGGCCACGCAGCCTTGAACTGCATGCGGCTATACTGGGCATCATTAAAGCCGGTGCGGCTTATGTTCCCCTCGACCGGGAGATGCCGGCAGAAAGAGTAGAAGGTGTATTGACAGAAGTAAAGGCGGCGGCCTGCTTCAGCCAAGTTCCCCTCCAGCTGGAAGCCTCGGTGTTATCAGTACCACCGGTACCTGGCAGCACTGAAATATTCACCCTTAACGCCGGACCGCAACCCGAAAATTTTGCTTACATATTATACACTTCCGGCAGTACCGGCAAACCCAAAGGCATCCCGATCAATCACCGGCAGATTTGCCACCTTATCAGGGCAGAACAAACCGTTTTAAATATCCGTGCCACCGATAAGGTGTACCAGGGCTTCTCCGTATCTTTTGATATGTGGTGCGAAGAAACCTGGCTGAGTTACTTTGCCGGCGCCACGCTCTGGGTGGCCGATGCCACCACCGCCAAAGCCATTGATGAACTGGGCGATGTATTGCGCCGTGAAAAAATCACCGTACTACATGCCGTTCCCAGCCTGCTCGCTATCATGGACGATAATATCCCCACGCTGCGCCTCATTAATGCCGGCGGCGAAGCCTGTACGCCACAGGTACTATCCAGGTGGGCTGTACCCCCGAGGCACTTTTATAACAGTTACGGGCCTACGGAAACAACGGTAAGCGCCACTTTTGCAGCGTTAAAGCCAGGAGATTATATCACCATCGGACAGCCGCTGCCCAATTACAACATGGCCGTGGTAGACGAAAAACTGGATATCCTCCCGGTAGGCGAACGCGGAGAACTGGTTATTTCAGGACCCGGCGTAGGCGACGGGTATATCGACCGCCCCGAGCTGACCCGCGAAAAATTTGTGGATAAGCCAGCTGCCATGACGGAACTACCCGGCTCACGCCTGTACCGCACCGGTGATGCCGCCATTATTTTACCGGATGGCAGTATCGACTTCCAGGGCCGCCTCGATGATCAGATCAAGCTGCGGGGATACAGGATTGAACTCGGGGAAATTGAAAACCAGCTCCATGCTATTGCCGGCATTGCCGCAGCAGCAGTGGCGGTAAAAAAAGACAGCAACGACCAGGATCAGCTGGTAGGTTATATTGTACAGGAAGATCATGCTCCTTTTGATGAATCCTTCCTCCGTGCAGCACTCGCCAAAGTATTACCACCCTATATGGTGCCCGGCACCATCGTAGCGCTGGAAGATATGCCCCGCCTGCCAAGCGGCAAAATAAACCGTAAAGCACTACCACTGCCTGCGGCCTTTGCACAGATAACCACTCATGAAGCCATTGATCCGGACGCCCCTGTAGCCGACAGGATCAGTGCTATCCTGTCAAAGGTATTTCCGGATAAAATCATCGACCTTCAACAGGACTTTTTTACCGACCTGGGAGGACACTCCTTACTTGCAGCAGCTTTTGTATCACGACTGCGCCGTGAGGCCAATGTGCCTAATGCATCTCTCAAAGATATTTATATACACCGCCCCCTGCAGGAACTGGTAAATGTATGGGCCGCACAGCCACAGTCGGCTCCAAAGCCACCCCGCGTTTTTAATAACGTGCCGTGGTGGCGTCATCTCAGCTGCTGGATAGCACAAACTGTTGCCATACTGGTGATCTTCGGATTATTTGCCATGCAGATATTCCTCCCTTACCTGGGATATTATTACGTGGAACAGGATACCAGCCACCTTGGATATGCGATCCTTACCGCTCTTATCATGTTTTGCCTGTTACCGCCTCTCTTTTCCATGCTTATTATCAGTACCAAATGGCTGGTAATAGGGAAAATGAAAGCAGGAGATTATCCATTATGGGGTACTTATTACTTCCGCTGGTGGCTGGTAAAAACAATCCAGCGCCTTATGCCTTCACAATTCCTCAATGGCACGCCTTTATACCCGGCTTATCTCCGGATGCTGGGCGTGAAAATAGCACCGGATGCGCAACTCGGCGCGGTAACCATTGGCGCAGAAGATCTTGTTACCATTGGCAGCGATGTAAGTATCAGTTCACAGGCCGTCATCAATAATGCATTTGTGGAAGATGGATGGCTGAAACTACGCAGCGTGTATCTTGGCGATCATGCATACGTAGGCAGCAGTGCAGTTATTGGCGGCGACACGGTGATGGAAGCCTGGAGTGAATTACAGGACCTTAGTTTCCTGCCAGCCAACAGTACTGTGAAATCTGGCGAGGTATGGCAGGGTAGCCCGGCTGTACTAAAAGTAACTAAAAATATCAGTGAGCTGCCACAGCCCCTGCCGGTATCAAAAGCTACCCGAAGAAAATACAGCGCTATCTTTTCGCTGTTCCTGCTGGTATTTCCATTTACGGTGCTATTGCCGTTGTTGCCTACCATCATTACCCTCAACCAAATGGATAATGCCGCACCGGATTATAACTTCAATTATATGGTGATCACACCGGCGCTGGCGCTGAGTTATATTATTTTATTTACCGCGCAAACCGTGCTGCTTACCCGTTTACTGCAATGGGGAATTAAGCCGGGCACTTATCCTATTTACAGCGCATTTTATGCCCGTAAATGGTTTGCTGACCAGTTGATGTCGCTATCGCTGATTGTAATACATCCTATTTTTGCCACGGTGTATATTTCTTCGCTGTTCCGCGCACTGGGAGCCAAAATAGGCCGCAATACCGAAGTATCTACCGCCAGCAGCGTTACCCATCCTTTACTCGAAATAGGCGACGGCGCCTTTATTGCAGATGCGGTAACACTCGGCGAATCTGATGTACGCGGACAACAGCTGATACTCGAAAAAACGATCATACATAATACCAGCTTTGTTGGCAACAGTGCCCTGATACCACAGGGTTATGAATTGCCGGAGAATATGCTGATAGGCGTGTTATCCACACCACCCTCCAAAGAACAGCTGGCAGCTAGTACTGCCCGCGACTGGTTCGGCTCCCCGGCTATTGCGCTGCCACGCCGCCAGGAAAGTCATTTCTTTCCCCCGGAACTCACTACCCATCCATCGGCACAACGCAAACTGGCCAGGGCCACGGTTGAATTTATACGTATCCTCATCCCGGAAACAGTGGTGATCTGCTGCAGTATCCTGTTCATTGCCTATGCCCATGACCTTGTAACAGATGAACCCTGGTGGATGATCCTGTTGCAGTTCCCCTTCTATTATCTCTTTTTCCTGGGGCTGCCGGCATTCTTCTTTACCGTGCTGCTCAAATGGATTCTTGTAGGCAAATACAAGGCTTTACAAAGCCCCATGTGGACATCCAATGTATGGCGCAGTGAAGCGATTACTTCTACCTACGAAGCACTCTCTATTCCATTCCTGCTGGAATACCTGAAAGGGACTCCGTGGCTGCCGGTAATACTCCGCCTGCTGGGTGTAAAAACAGGCCACCGCGTATTACTGAATACCGCAGATATTACAGAATTTGACATGGTGGAAATAGGTACTGATAGTGTGTTGAATGAAGACAGCGGCCCGCAGACACACCTGTTTGAAGACAGGGTGATGAAGATAGGACCCATTAAAGTAGGCCGCAGAAGCAGCATTGGCGCAAGGTCCATTATTCTGTACGATAGTGAAATAGGCGATGATGTAAATATTGCGCCGTTGTCGTTATTAATGAAAGGAGAAAAATTACAACCTGGTACCAGCTGGACAGGCAGCCCGGTTAAACCGGAATAACGCTATCAACTATACGAAAATGATTAACATCCAATCCATACAAATAAAAGATCACTATGCTCTCATCAACAACATGATGGAGCAGCTGCATCTTTCGGAAAAAGCATTTTTCCCGAAAACGGCCACCTGGGAAAGCATTGCATCCAACTATATGCAACATGTGATAGAAATGCAGGAAACCTGCGGTGGCACTTGCCTGCTGGCCTATGCAGGTGATAAACCAGCCGGCTTCATCTTTGCATATCCGGAAGAACCGGACGACAGCCGGATTGAAGATTATACGGGTAACACCCTCTATGTATCTGATGGTTATGTAGCAGATGAATTCCGCCGCCAGGGTATTTACAGGATGCTGAATGAAGAACTGGAACGGATATACGTAGCAATAGGTGTTCGCAGGATAGTCAGATATACGCTGGCGAACAACCATCGTATGCAACGGTTCCTGGCATCGGAAAAATATGAGCCGGTACGGCTGGTATATGAGAAGTGGCTGACTTAACAGCCCCTTCTCTAATAGTCGATAGCATGGTCCTTTTTCACAGAAGCTCCGGCATATACTTTCTTTGAGGTCCATGGCTGCGCCGGATCCGACCAGAACGGACTGCCGTAAGGTAAGCCCAACGCCAGGAAACCGGTGCTGCATAAATAAAGGCTGCCGGTAGAGGTATAGGTATCTGCAATCTCCGGCTGATGCCCGCAGAAACCAATCTGCATCCATCCTTTTTTATCAAAAGTACCGGGCACCTCAAATATTCGTTTATTCACTGCCGTTAGTGCACACCTTACCTGTGCGGGCGATATTTCTTCCGGCAGTTTTTCTTCCAGTGCAATTTGCGCAAGTGCCTGGAAAGCTGCGTTGCGGTAAGGCATAGAGCGACCCACTACCGGGAAAGTTCCTTCAGGAGAAATTTGCCTTTCAAGAATAGCGGCATAACGCTGCATTCGTTTTAATGCCAGCTCATAGTTTGCTTTACTCCCCTCTTCTTTTTCAGCCATCACCTTTAGTACGTCTACCAGCATGGGCTGGATCACAAAAGAGTTGTAATAGTCGTAGTGAAAATGCGCGCCGTCGCCATACATACTGTCACCCTTATACCACTCCATCATTTTTTGCACGGCCAGGTCAATTGGTTTGCGGTCCCAGTCGGCGCCGAATTTCAGCAGCATGGCTTCAATGATGGCGGAGAACAATACCCAGTTGTTGGTAAATGCTTTAATGCTGCGTAAACTGATTAATCCATCTATTACCTGCTGTTGTGTTTTGGGAGTGAGCCTGCGCCATACATGCTTTGGTGCGCGTAATAATCCATGCGCGAGGAAAGCGCCGTCTACCAGTGGTTGTGCATCAAATTTGCCTGTAAAATTCATATAGTCAGGGGATGCAGGATCTACTGCCATCGCTATTGCTTTGTGGGTCATTTCCAGCATGGCAATACGCTTGCTTCCCTCCATCGTGTTGTCTGGTCCAAGTTCCAGCCAGGGGGCAATGCCGGCCAGGGTTCTGCCAAATGCTTCGAGGTAGGTTACTTTCTCCACCGGCTTTCCATAGTTCGGCGCCACTTCGGTAGGCATGGTGGCTTTCAGTTTTCCTTTGCTCAGTTGCTCAATAACGGGCTGGCATATACGAATCATCAGATCCACATTATACTCCCTGTCATCGGGTGCAGGCTTTTCAGCCGCCATCGCTTTCAGCAATCCCTTTTCAGAGCCTATAGTACTTGCCACTCCTGCCATAGGAATAGCTTTGATAAAAAAACGTCTGTCCATGCAAATAAATTTACGGCATTATTTTGCCCATTGTTTATACCGGAGTAATGCTTCTACAAAGTAATAATCAGCATAAGTGAGCGGTACATCTACTTCCGATTTATTAGGCAGGTGGCCTACGCTATGCATCAGTATAAAATCATTGTTTTCTCCTTCCTTCGCCAGGTATGCCGGGCTGCAAAGACTGGTCAGCATTTTCTCTGCTGCATTCCAGTAACGTTTACCATCGGCTTTATTGGTGTAACGGCTTAGCTCCAGCAATGCCGATGCGGCTACTGAAGCAGCAGATACATCACGCAGTGCGTTGGGAATATCCGGCGCGTCGTAGTCCCAGTAAGGCACGAGATCGGCCGGCATATGCGGGTTATCCAGGATAAAGTCTGCGATATGACGGGCCTGCTCCAGGTAGGCTTTATCTTTTGTATCGCGGTACATAAGGGTATAGCCATATAGTCCCCATGCTTGTCCGCGTGCCCAGGCAGAACTGTCGGCCAGTCCCTGGTGTGTTTTACGTTCATTTACCGCACCGGTAGCGGGATCGTAATCCACTACGTGGTAAGAGCTGTAGTCCGGGCGGAAATGGTTCTTCATCGTAGTGTTAGCGTGTATGCGGGCGATTTCTGCAAACTTTTTGTCGCCGCTTTCGCGGGTAGCCCAGTTCAGCAGTTCGAGGTTCATCATGTTATCAATGATCACCGGGAACTTCCATGCGCCGTGATCCCATGATTTAATACAACCTACGGTCGGGTTAAAACGGGTGGACAATGACTTTGCGCTGGTGAGCAAAATGGATTTGTAAGCGGTATCTTTTGTGATGCGGAGGGCATTGCCAAAGGGGCAATACATCATAAAGCCCAGGTCATGTGTGTGGGTATTGTACTGTTCTTTTTGTACCAGCGCCATTCTCTTCAGGGCTTCGTTTTTAAAGGCCGGATCTTTGGTATATTCAAAAAGGTACCAGTTGGTACCGGGATAAAAACCGGAGGTCCACCAGCCGGAGTTAGATGTCATCAAACTGCCATCTTTGCTGGTGCTGCGTGGCAGCAAACTATCGGGTACATGCGTCATCATCAGCTTGTACTGCCTGGCGGCGAATTGCAGGGTGGCATCTGCTTTTGCGAGTAGGGCTTTATCTGCTTTACCCGCCTGCGCATACGATTGCATTATAAATGCCGGCAATAACAATACCGTAAAGAACAGGTTCTTCTTCATAATAACGTGATTATAGTATGATCATTTCTTTTTTCCACTGTTCTTTGCTGTACCAGCAGAAGATTCGCGGGCTATCAGTTGAATAGGTATTATTTCCTGTGAATAACGTGATACAGTGGAAGGTGCGGTACTGATCAGTTCCATGAGAGCGGCTACCACACGTTCTCCCATCATGGCCGGGTACTGGTCTACACTGGTAACAGCCGGCGTTACGATTTCTGTACGGGGATCATTGGAATACCCTACTATTTTCAGGTCTTCCGGCACCCTTACATTTATTTTCCGGCAATACTGCATGATGGTAATGGCTGTTGTATCGTTAGATGCAAAAACGCCATCGGGGAATGGAGGTTGCGAGAATATTTTTTCACAGGTTTGCCAGGCGTTATCGCGGGTGAGTTCGTGATAAAATACGCGCGTTTTTTTAAACGGCAGTTTTGATTCCTGTAATGCATTCTTATACCCTGCTACCCTTTCCACATACAGGTTACAGCTGAGCGGCCCGGAAATATGAACAATGTCTTTACAGCCTTTTTCTATCAGGTGGTTAGTGGCGGTATAACCTCCCAGGTAATCATCTCCCTTAATTACTTTTACATTGTAATCCTTCGGTACCCTGTCAAAAAATATCAGCGGAATTTTGTTGTCCTTGAATACATCGAAATGGGAAAAGTCGGTGGTATATAAAGTGGTAGATACCACCAATCCATCTACCCTGGCGGAATACAGCGTATTTACCAGTGCTATTTCCTGTTCGTAGGAATCGTTGGATTGGCAGATGATCAGGTTATATCCATGTTCCTGCAGCTTGTTTTGAATGATGGTGCTGATGGTAGCTGGAAAGAACATAGAGATACGCGGAACAATAAGCCCGATGGTTTTGCTTTTGTTGTTGCGTAACCCGGCGGCTAAGGCGTTGGGACGATAGCCCAGTTTACGGGCCATCTTCTTTACCTTATCTTTCGTACGTGCGCTGATGTTAGGATTATCATTCAGGGCGCGTGAAACAGTGGATACGGAGAGCTTCAGCTCTTCAGCAATATCCACAATTGTTTTTTCGGTACGTTTGCTCATGTATAGAGGCTATTAGCTATAATATGTCCTGTTATCTTCCCATCCAGCCACCATCCACTGTAAGGATTGTACCATGTATGTAATCAGCCGCTTTTGAGGCAAGGAATATTGCTGGTCCGGCAAAATCTTCCGGTTCACCCCATCTGCCGGCCGGAATGCGGTCCAGTATAGCGCTGCTGCGTTGCTGATCTGCCCTGAGGGCTGCCGTATTATCCGTGGCAATATAACCCGGCGCAATGGCATTCACATTTACACCTTTTGAAGCCCATTCATTGGCAAATGCCTTTACCAGTGAGCCTACGGCTCCTTTACTGGCTGCATATCCCGGTACGTTAATACCACCCTGGAAGGTGAGCAAAGACGCTGTAAAGATAACTTTTCCGCTTCCACGGGCAATCATTCCTTTTCCTATTTCGCGGGTCAGGATAAATTGGGCGTTCAGGTTGATGTTAATCACTTCGTCCCAGTACTCGTCCGGGTGCTCTGCGGCGGGTTTACGGAGAATAGTGCCGGCGTTATTGACGAGAATATCTATTACCGGGACGTCCTGTTCCAGTTGTTTAATAAATGTATAGAGGCTGGTCCGGTTGGAAAAGTCGGATTGATAGGCCTTAAAACTACGGCCCAATGCTTTTACTTCTTTTTCCACTTCGCTGCCCTCCAGCTCCAGGGAGGCTGAAACCCCGATAATATCTGCACCTGCGGTAGCCAGTGCCACTGCCATTGCTTTTCCTATGCCACGTTTGCAGCCGGTAACCAGCGCAGTTTTTCCTTTTAACTGAAATAAGTCCATGATGAATAAGTTGGAGTTTTCCGGCAGGCCAGTGGTGGCCTGCCGGAAAAGTTATTGAATCGTTACCTGTAAGGGTTGTTTGATCTTCCGGGCGAATGTTTCGAGATAGGCGAACCACTCTTCGGCAGAAGTGATCCTGCCACCTTTGCTCCATGCTGCCCCGAAATAGTACTCATATGGCTGCTGGCTCCCTGCTGTTCCGGGACTCAGCAAATGTACATGATCCGTTTTCATTCCGGGTACTTCCCGTGCAAAAACACAACCTATGCCCAGCGTGCCATCGTCGCCATGAGCGGGCTCCCAATAACCCATTACGCCTGTTTTCTCATCCAGCAATACGGTGCCGGGCTCTTTGCGTTTTACAATACCTGTTACCACGGGGATGTCATTCCCTTTGAAGCTGTATTGCACCTGCATTTTATTGAGCTGGGAACCTGCATCCAGGGAGATGGTTTTAGTAACGGTAACGGCGGTGTTGCCTGCCTGCCAGGTATCGTAGGTGAGGGAGAAAGTGGTGCGCAACGGACCATTGTCGAGGGTTTTCGACTGCCGGTAGTTTTTTGGGAAATAGATGGTATCCTGTCCGGATGGCGCTGTGTCGCCTGCGCCAAGTGTTAAGCCCACGCTGTAATAGTCCAGCCCCTGCCCGTTATCGTGGTGATAGTTGTCCAGTTTATACCAGGTGTCAATCACCATATCGGTGGTACGCTTGGCCCATACGTCAATACCATAGGCCATTTCTTTTGGTACTTTTTCAAGCGCCTTTCCATACATGCGATAAGCCATGCGGTCGTTTTCCCAGGCGTAATCATCTTTACGCTCCGGCACATAACGCCCGTATGCCTTTGCCTTTACGGGCGCCGGGGCGCCTTCCACTACCCGCGCATACAAACTTGCAGCAGCGGGCAGTGTTACCTGTAACAATATCTTCTTTGGCGATTTACCGCCTTCATAAATCAGTTGATAAGGAATTTCCTGTCCGCTCAATACGTCCACTATCTTAAAACCTTTCAGCGTTTGTTTGGATAATTTTGCACTGAAAGCGGGGTAAGGAATTTCTGTCACTTCTTCTATCCTGTTGATACCAGTGTTATTGGAGATGATTACCTGGGCAGCAGCACTTTTCCGGAGATCATATTTGATCAGTTCCGAGCCTGCTAACAGGAACGCACCTACGCCATATACTTCGGTATCATTGGCGGTTGCTTTTCCGGGTGCAGCGCCTATTTCCTGCACAAATCCCAGCTTACCATCCGGGTGCACGCAGCCGGTAAGCGCTTCCCATCCCTTTTTTATCACCGGTAAAAATTCCTTCTCCGGTAAAAGACCGTTATTCACTCCCCACATCAACGCATATACGTAAAAGCCGGTGCCGCTTGTTTCCTTTGCCGGGTAGCTTTCAGGGTCCAGTAAGCTGGCGTGCCAGGTGCCATCGGCTGTTTGCAGGGCTTTTATGCGGTAAGCCATTTGTTTATACAACTCCTGGAAACGTGCCTTTCCGGCGTAGCCGGCGGGCATATTATCCAGCATACGAACCAGGCCGCCCATTACCCAACCGTTGCCACGGCTCCAGTATACATTGGTCCCGTTCTTTTCTTTTTTGCCGATATAGCTGCCATCGCGGTAATAAAGGCTGTCCTGTTTATTATACAGGTAGTCTGTTGTTTTCCACCATAGCTTATCTGCGGTGGCGAGGTAACGCGGATCACCGGTGGCCGTGCTTAAATAAGCCAGTGCCGGGGGCCCCATGAACAAGGCATCACACCAGGCCCATTCGCGGTGGTGAACACCATCTTTCCATTCGAGCGATTCTGTATGCGGCGCTGCCACAATGCTATCTGCCAGCTTACGGAATTTATCGGTCATCACCGGATCTTTATACACACTATTCAATTGTGAATAGAGCTGACCTACGCAATATTCATCTGCGAAGAAACGATCCGGCCCGGTGTTCCAGTTATTGTCTTTCCCTACCTGTACCAGGCGGTCCACAAAAAAGGGATTGGATGTTACCTGGGCCAGCGACATCATACCAGCGTACATGGCGCCATTAGTCCAGTCGGTAGGCGCGTGGTTCCAGCCATTTTCAGTTATATGGCGCCATTGCCAGGAAGCCACTTTTTCCATTTGCGCCCTTACCGCAGCTGCGGTATAGGCATCCGTGAAAACCGTGGCATGCAGACCGGTAACGGGTTCCGCAGCATGCACCGGTAAGCCGGCATGCAGGAAAGACAAGCCCAGCAAGCTTCCTGCGATAATTTTTTTCATCATCATGATAGCAGCTATTATCAGTTCATTAACGTAGTTCCGTGATCTTGCAATGATCCATATCACTGTAGTCGAGGTTTTCACCGGCCATACCCCATATAAAAGTATAGTTGCTGGTGCCGGCGCCGGAGTGAATGGACCAGGGTGGGGAAATAACCGCCTGTTCATTCTGCATCCAGATATGCCGGCTTTCCTGTGGCTGTCCCATGAAGTGGCATACGGACTGGCCTTCCGGTATTTCAAAGTAAAAATACACTTCCATTCTTCTGTCGTGCGTATGTGCCGGCATGGTGTTCCATACGCTGCCTGGTTGCAGCTCGGTCATGCCCATTTGCAACTGGCAGGTTTCCAGCACGCTGTTCACCAGCAGTTTATTGATGGTGCGGTGATTGGCAGTTTCCAATGTGCCCAGTGTTACCACTTCTGCCTCTTTTTTAGACACTTTACGGGTTGGGTAGCTATGATGTGCAGGTGTGGAATTAAGGTAGAATTTAGCGGGTGTTGCTGCGTTTTTACTGGAGAAGATCACCTGTTGTTTTCCTTTGCCGATGTATAATGCTTCTTTATAGGCCAGTTCAAATTTTTCGCCGTCTACTTCCACTACGCCATCGCCACCTACGTTGATCATGCCCAGTTCTCTTCTTTCCAGGAAATAGGCTGCTTTCAGCAGGTCAATTGTGTCCAGTGTTACCGGTCCTTTTACGGGCATAGCGCCGCCTGTGAGGTAGCGGTCGTAATGGGTGTGGGTCCAGGCAATGTGGTCGGCGTCGAAGATTTTCTCCATTAAAAATGCCTGCCTGAGTTGTGCAGTGTCCATTTGTTTTACTTCAGCCGGACTGCTGGCATATCTTGATTCGAACGTGGTGCTCATATAATCTGCATGTTTTTATTTATTTGAAAAAGCAGCTGATGGTTCTTCTCAGCTTACTGGTAATTTACATCATTATCTTTCCCGATAATTTTCGCTAATCAGGCGGAAACTCTAAAGTAATGCAAACGTTTGCAAAAATCAAGCATTTATTTAAAAAAATGCCTTCACAGATGGCCAGATTCCTTTATTTACGGCGCATCACGAACTCCACCGAGTGTTTGCCGGTTAACGCCTGCTTCCGGGCCTTCAGGCTGATGCGTGTTACATACTCGCCCCACACTGGTGATAAGCGGCCGTCTTTTATTTCCTCTTGTTCCGCAGTTGCTTCAAATAAGGCAGGATCGTAGGTCAGTAACAGGTCAGCTGTGCTGCCTTTCAGTAAAATCCTCCCTGGCGTATGGGTATCGGCATCCAGGCTGGTCATAAAATGCAGCAGGAAGGGCTCCTTCCAATCTTTCAACTGGTATGTTTCTGATAACTGCAGTGAAGTTTTGGCGGGGTTGAATGTAAAGGTGCGCTTCCAGGATTGCACCATAGCTGCCTCGGGATACGCCGCGGCAATGTCCATACTCAGCTTGTTACGGCTGTATTGCACAGCAGTAGCCTGGAACTGCCGGCCATCGCGTTGCTGAACACCGTTGATAGTAGGACAGTTATGCCATTGCGATTGCATAAACCATAGCTTATAGCGGTCGGCACTGAATGTTTGCTTTGTATAAGTGCCTACGCCCACATCAATAATGGCGGGTTTCCCATCCATGTACAGCACAAAATTTCCCACGTCGTTGTGATTATGGCTTTCTGCATTATGTCCGCCCTGTGCGGCAAAGAACAAGCCTTTGGATACGCCGGCTTCTGAGCGAAGGGACAATACCTGCAAATCCGGGAGCCAGTTTTCAGCGGTATAAGGGGCTGCTGCTTTAGCAGATAACAGGGCGTTGCGAAGTTCCACGTTATACACAAAGAAAGCCAGGGAAGGCGTCTTCACCCTATTGGTGTCGGGGCTCTCCAGCCTTGAGAGATAAGCGGCGAAGTTGACCAGCAATGGATCATGAAAGGCTGCTCCGAATAAATACACCGTATGTGCGGGCGGAATGGTGCTGGCAGAAGCATCTGCAAAATTCACAAACCGGCTGCTGTCCACATGCATTTTATAAATGTAGGCGCCAATGCGGTGAATCAGTTCATTGTTGCTCCAGCTCAGCTGGTGTGCAGAAGCACTGTTCAGCAGGTCAATAAATTCAATAAGTTTACCTCCTGCATGTCCCCAATAGGTAGGTCCTTCATCGCAGCCGCCATCCTCCGGATAGCCGTTCACGAAATTATCCGCGCTGCGGATCGTTTTCTCAATTACTTTATTTCGTATATCCGTTTCATTTATGCCCAGTAACGCAGTTTGTAAAACATTGGTATTGATCCAGATATTCCAGTTATTCACGCTGCGGCCGGCCCATCCCATCCACCAGAAATCGGTCCGTTTCAGGTAAGGCTCCACAATGCGGTGCTGTAGTTCATAGGTGATCCGCTTATTTACTACCGGGGAAAATTTATCCAGCTGATCGTGCAGCAGGAACTGTGCCCAGCTCAGTGTGGCGGCAGTTTCCCCTGCAAACAGGTCTACCACCGGCTCTTCAGGGTCCGGCAGGTCGCTGCCTGCTTTCTGTGCCCCGATATGTGCCGGCAATACCCAGGTGCTTTCTTCCAGGATCAGCCATAAACCATTTACGATTTGCGGTATATACTTTCCTTTCCCCTCCACCAGTTCTCCTGCCACTAATGCCGCTAATACCTTCCGGCGTTCAAACTGTGCATTTTCAAAATTTACGCGGTTGCCATTATCACGGTATTGCAGGTATAAAGTAGCCGGCAATGAAGGCCAGCTGAACGATAAATTTTTATCCGCTTCCTTCAGCAATATGGCCCTGCTGGCGGCCGGCAGGGCGGCAATTTGTTCCACGATGGATTTATATCGTTGCTGCCTCCATTGCACAATATTTTTAAATGCAGCATCACTACCTTTCTGCCTGTATTCTTCGTACAAATAATTTCTTGTTTTACCAGCATCCTGGGCACCAACGTTGCCGCCTATACTAATACCTGAAAAGAGCAATACCGTGCATACCAGTTTTTTAACGTGCATTTGACATTTATTTTTAGTAAGATATAAGCAGGACGGAATTATAGGCTAAAGGTGTGGAGAGGCACTGTCATGTATTTGTTACAATACTGTCATTCATTGTTCACCGGGTGCTTACTTTCAAACGGAATCTTGCCGCCTCCGGTAAATAGTGCCCATACCGGCATCTTTAAAAATATTACCTCTTCTCCCATGGAATTTACTGGTTTCATCGCCGGAAACCCGCGCCGGTGAATCAAAAATATCAAAATATACCAGAATTACAAACGTTTGCATGAACATTACCGGATAACTACCTGCTCCTATCCGGCCGGTGAAATCCTACTGATAGCCGATTAACAATTTATAATTCATTCCTGACCTGCTCCCATAAGGTGTTCCAGCGGTATAATCAAATAGTCAAAATCTTATCATGGATTAACATTTTACTATCACCAGCCGGAGCAGTTATTTACTACTTTAGCTCCTATGAACGCTTATTTACAAATTCATCCTGACGATAATGTGCTGGTAGCCTTACAGGATATACCGGTAGGAACCGATATCTCATTTAACGGACATAACATTCAACTGCAACAAAATATTTCTGCTAAACATAAATTCCTGGTAAATGATATCCGTGAAGGGGACCCCATCACGATGTATGGTGTGCTGGTGGGCAAAGCCAGTAAAAGCATCAGGAGGGGGGAAACCATTACCACGGAAAATGTGATCCATGATGCCAACGCATTTCATGAAAAAGACAGCTCCCTGGAATGGCAGGCGCCCGATGTGAGTAAATGGAAAACCCGCACCTTTATGGGCTACCACCGGGCCGATGGCCAGGTAGGCACCCGTAATTACTGGCTGGTAATTCCATTGGTTTTTTGTGAAAACAGGAATGTAAGTGTAATTAAAACTGCCTTCGAAAAGGGTCTTGGTTTTTCTCCTGCCGAAGTATACAACGAACAGGTAACAGACCTGGTTTCGCTTTACAAAAGCGGTGACCTGGAAGCCATTAAAAACTACGAGGCAGGCGCGCTAACGGAAACGAGTAAACGTAACGTAGTTTTCCCGAATATTGACGGTATCAAATTCCTCACCCATGAGGGAGGCTGCGGAGGAACCCGCCAGGACTCAGACGCTTTATGTGCCCTGCTGGCCGGTTATATTCATCACTCCAATGTTGCCGGAGCCACTATTCTTAGCCTGGGATGCCAGCATGCGCAGGTATCTATCCTCCAGGAATCACTGAAAAAGCTCAACCCGGCCTTTAACAAGCCGGTATTGGTATACGAACAGCAGAAAAGTGCTTCCGAATTTGCGATGCTGTCTGCCGCCATCAAAGACACGTTCCTGGCGCTGGTGGAAGCCAATAAGCTGACCCGCAAGCCAAGCCCGCTCTCCAAACTGGTCATCGGACTCGAATGCGGGGGCTCTGACGGATTTTCCGGCATTTCGGCTAACCCGGCTGTAGGTCATACCTCCGACCTCCTGGTAGCGCTGGGCGGCACTTCTATTCTTTCTGAATTCCCCGAACTCTGCGGCGTGGAACAGGAACTGATTAACCGCTGCCAGACAGAAGAAATATCCGATAAATTCATCCGCATTATGCGCCTATATGAAAGCCAGGCCCAGTCAGTAGGTTCCGGCTTTTATATGAACCCTTCTCCGGGAAATATCAAAGATGGCCTCGTTACAGATGCCATCAAATCTGCGGGAGCAGCTAAAAAAGGCGGCACTTCACCGGTTACAGACGTACTGGATTATACTGAATATGTCACCAAACCCGGTCTGAACCTGCTTTGCACCCCCGGTAACGATGTTGAATCCACTTCAGCAGAAGTTGGTTCCGGCGCTAACGTGGTGTTGTTTACCACGGGTCTCGGCACGCCTACCGGCAACCCGATTGCACCGGTAGTAAAACTGGCCACCAATACCAAACTGGCCACCCGCATGAAAGATATCATCGACATCAACACCGGTACTATCATCAGCGGCGAACAAACCATTGCCGGCATGGGAGAAGAAATCCTGGAATACGTTATCCGTACCGCCAGCGGCGAAGTGCATACAAAGGCCGAGCAGCTTAACCAGGACGATTTTATTCCATGGAAACGGGGAGTTTCTTTGTAGCGAAGGTTGTCTTACTCAGGATTACACTGATTAAGCTGATTACTTTGATTTTGTCTTTTTGATTTTATTTTGATTTTTTGAAATTAAGAAAGATATATTAAGAGAATAATTTTTGATACTCATAAGAATAAAAACAAACGTCCGGACATCTGCCCGGACGTTTTCTATTTAAAGGAATTTACAATTCTTTCTTACTCTTATTAAATCTTATAAATCAAAATAAAATCAAAAAGACAAAATCAAAGTAATCAGCTTAATCAGTGTAATCCTGAGTAAGACAAAATCCGCTTAGTTCAGGTTAACCGCCTCCATTTTAGGCGCAAAGAAGTGCATTACGGTCCAGGCTACCAGGTAGGCTAAAGCGCAAATGGTGAATAGGATATTGTAGCCAATACCAATGTTGCCGATTAATTTATAATGATCCAGCATAGCGCCGATCAGCATGGGGAACAGCGTACCGCCAATAGATCCGGCCATACCACCGATACCCACTACAGAACTTACCGCCCGTTTAGGGAACATATCAGATGCAGTGGTGAATATAGTGGCGGACCATGCCTGGTGTGCTGCGGTAGCCAGGCTGATTAATGCAATAGCGAACCATACATTATTGGAATACTGTATAAGCATAATAGGCAATACACAAAGCGCAAAGATCAACATAGACACTTTACGGGCTTTGAAAACCGGCCAACCGGATTTGATCAGGTGGGAAGATAACCATCCGCCCCCGATGCTGCCAAAGCTGGTAATGGAATAGATGATGATTACCGGCAGACCCAGCGTTTCTTTCATATTTACATGGAAAATAGATTCCAGGTAACCTGGTAACCAGAACAGGAAAAACCACCATACGGGGTCTGTCAGTAGTTTTCCAAATATGAAAGCCCATGTTTGCCTGATACCCAGGAGTTTACTCCATTTAATGGGTTTGGGTTTCAGTTCTTCCACTTCCTGGTCGGAATGGATATGATCAAATTCTGCTTTGGATAATTTCTTGTGACGGGCAGGAATTTCATAATAGATCCACCAGAATATCAACCAGATAAAACCGATGGCGCCGGTCCATACAAAAGCATTTCTCCAGCCATGATTGCTGGCCAGCCAGTATACCATAGCCGGTCCTATAACAGCCGCAATATTGGAACCTGAGTTAAAAATGCCTGTAGCCAGTGCCCGCTCCTTTTTTGGAAACCATTCCGCGGTGGCTTTAATAGCCGCAGGGAAGTTACCCGCTTCACTCACACCCAGGATAGACCTTACCACACCAAACCCCAGCGTGGAACGCACCAGTCCATGTGCCATCGCCGACAGGCTCCATACCACAATAGATACCGCGTATCCCAGTTTGGAACCTATCTTATCTACCAATGCGCCAAAGAAAAGCAAGCCAATCGCGTAGGAAGCGGAAAATGCCATTACCAGGTTGCTGTACGCCGTTTCCGACCAGTTAAACTCGGCTGATAAATCAGTTTTAAGCAATCCTAATATCTGTCTGTCTATATAGTTAATGGTTGTAGCAACAAATAAAAGTGCACATACCCGCCAGCGATACTTACCTAAAGTTGTGGAATTCATTACGGTTTATTTGGAATTTATAAAGTGCATAAGTTACTTCTTAGCCCTGAGAAATGCAAACGTTTGCACTATTTTATCTTTCAGCGCGCCCCAGTCCTTACTTTCAATCAGGGACTTAGACAGCAAATTAGACCCCATTCCCACGCATACCACGCCGGCATCAAACCAGGCATCCATACTAATACGAGTAGGTTCTACACCGCCTGTAGGCATAAACTTCAGTTGCGGGAACAGCGGCTTAATGGAATTTACATAGCCCGGTCCGAGTACATTACCCGGAAACAGCTTCACCAGCCGGGCGCCATTCTTTTCGGCAACAGCAATTTCGGTAGGCGTCATACAGCCGGGAATCCAGGTAATGCTTTCAGCACTGCAATATGTGGCCGTTTCCGGATCGGTTACGGGACAAACAATAAAGTCGGCGCCCATACCGGTATATACTGCGGCATCTGATGCGTTTTTAATAGTTCCGATACCCAGGTACAAATCCGGCATGGCAGCCAGTTTCCTGTCGCGCAGGGTAGCGAAGTTCTTTCGTGCATTTTCTCCCCTGCTGGTAAATTCAAATACCCGTAAGCCGCCATCATAACAGGCTTGCAGTACTTCCAGGCAAACATTTTCATCATCATGATAAAAAACCGGAATAATCCCGCTTTGCTCAAATGCTGCTATAATTGTATCAGGACTTGGTGCCATATGCTATATCAGTTTTATTATTTCTTTCTCTGAGGTAGTATTAAAATCTCCCATCACAAAAAATTTGGAATACGCGGCAGCGGCGGCAAAGGAAATGATCTGCTGATCGTCCAGTCCCTGCAGCTGTGCATGTATTAACCCGGCCATGAAGCAGTCTCCGCTACCTACGCGATCCACCACGTCGTTGGTATCGTATTCACGGGAAATACTCATCTGTCCTTCGTTATAGTAAAAAGCGTAGTACAAATTATGAGTAGGAGCATTGCTGAAACGGAAAGTGAACGCCACCCGCTTGCAACGCTTATACGTAGCAGTGATTTCTGCTGCTACCTTTTCTGCCTGTTGCAGGTAGGTGTCCTTGCTATTGGCTTCCAGCGCAGCTGTATCCAGTGCGGTATCCAGCATGTTATTGGCTGCCCAGATGTTGCCCATGATTACATCACAGTACTGCACCAGCTCCGGCATCACATCCACCGGCTTTTTCCCATACTGCCATAGCTTGCTGCGGTAGTTAAGATCCGTGGAAATGATCAACCCCTTCCGGGTAGCCGCTTCCAATACTTCCTTGCAAACTGCTGCTGCATCGGGGTTTAAGGCGGGCGTAATAGCGCTCCAGTGAAACCATTCGGCATCACCAAGCAAACTGTCCCAATCAACCGTGCCGGGGGCTATCTGGCTGAAAGATGACCATGCCCTGTCGTACACCACTTCTGCATGTTTAAGGTCGCTGCCCTGTGCCAGGTAATAAATACCAATGCGCGCGCCGCCCCACAATACCCTGTCGGTATGGATACCGCGGTTACTCAGTTGCTCCAGCACGTCTTTCGACAAGCCGTTTTCAGGCACTTTGCTGATATAGGCCACTTCTGTGCCCCAGTTGGCCAATGCAGCGGCAACGTTGGCTTCCGCACCGCCTACGTAAATGGCGGCAGTATTTTGTGCCAGCTGCGGCGACAAGCGTAATAATATTTCTCCGAATGTGATAACTTTTACCGGCTTCATTAGAATCCAAAATATGCTTTTGCGTTATAGTAACATATATCCTGTACCATTTTCCCTAACCAGGCAATATCATTTGGCAGCTCTCCCTGCTCCACATCGTTGCCGATCAGGTTACACAAAATACGGCGAAAATATTCATGGCGGGAATAAGACAGAAAACTTCTGGAATCGGTTAGCATTCCTACAAACCGGCTCAGCAGGCCCATGTTGCTTAATACGTTCATCTGCTTTTCCATACCGTCTTTCTGATCCAGGAACCACCACCCGGAACCATACTGGATTTTACCGGCAACGGTGCCATCCTGGAAGTTGCCTGCCATGGTAGCAAAAACTTCGTTGTAAGAAGGGTTGAGGTTATACACTACTGTCTTTGTTAACTTATCTTTCTTATCCAGTGCATCTAAAAATGCGCTCATGGCTTCCGCAACGCGCCAGTCGCCGATAGAATCCACACCGGCATCTGCCCCTACCCGTTGCAGCAGGCGGGAATTATTATTACGGATAGCGCCTACGTGAAACTGTTGTGTCCATTCCCGTTCGTGGTTCCACTCGCAAACAGCCAGCAGGATCGCCGTTTTAAACTGTGCATTCTCGTAAGGCGTTGCTGCGCGATGGTCTCGGGTATTATTGAAAATAGTGTCCAGTTCCTTTCCGGTAGCCGGTGAAAAATAAAAGGTGCTGATGCCATGATCACTCAGGCGGCAGCCGGCTTCATGAAAATAGGTATGCCGGCTATGTAATGCTTCTATGAGATCATCGAACCTGGTGATTTCTTTATTGGCAACTGCTGCCAGCTCGTTAATAAAACGGTTGAACACCCCGGGATTGTCCACTGCCATGGCCCTGTCGGGGCGGAAGGTAGGCAGCACCCGTGTGCCGAAAGGCTTATTGGCAATAGCACGGTGGTGTTCCAGCGAATCTACCGGGTCGTCGGTTGTGCACAGCGTGTCTACTTTATAATGTTGCAGGAGTGTTTGTGTGGATAACCGGGGTAATTGTGCATTACAGTCGTGGTATATCTTCTCCGCCGTTTTTTCATTAAGCAGGTCCGTTACACCAAAAGGATTTTTTAATTCCATGTGCGACCAATGATACAACGGATTCCGCATGGTATACGGCGTAGTAGCTGCCCAATGGCGGAATTTCGTATAGTCGTCGGCGGGGCCGGTAATAAACTCTTCCGGTACGCCGTTGGCACGCATGGCCCGCCATTTATAATGGTCTCCTTTCAGCCAGATGGCATACAGGTTGGCAAATGTTTTATTCCCTGCTATTTCGTCCGGTGGCAGGTGGTTATGATAATCTATCACCGGCATGGACGCGGCGTAATCAAAATATAATCGTTTAGCCGTTTCCGTTTTTAATAAAAAATCTTCAGACAGAAATTCCTTCATAACATGATTAATTTTTGAGCAGCTGCGATTGGATAAATGCTTTCACGCCGCTGCTTTTCAGCATTTTTAAGATCCCGGCCACCTGTTCAGCAAAACCGGGAATGGCCGACAGATCTGTTTCCCATAAACGTTTATCACTGCAGATCCCGGTTACCATATCGCTTATATTGGTGTGATCACGCCACCAGGCTGCAAAAACCGGGGCGTTATCGTCGGTAATAACATATTCTTCCCCGTTCCTGCTGCCGTAATATTTACCGGCTTCTTCCCTCACCGGCTGCAGGAACAGCAGCATGGCGGCGAAGCCCAGGCACAGATGAGGCGGGAGCGCGTTGTATTTTTCGTAGTAACGTACCAGTGTGCGCACGTTGCGCGCATTCATCTTGGAACTTTCCTGAAAAGTGATGCTGATGAGCTTATGCGCAATAAACGGATTGGCAAAACGATCGAGCACTTCCGGTGCAAACGCGGCCGCCGTAGGACAAGCCTCTTCAATGGTAGGCAGTATTTCCCGGAGCACGACTTCTTTGAAGAAATGACTCATATAATCGTCCTGCATGCACTCGTATACGGTGTTGAGGCCCGACAGGAAAGCCAATGGCACTGCCGCGGTATGACTACCGTTCAGTAACCGGAGCTTCTGTTCACGGAACGGGGTGATGCTGGGCTCAATCAACATTCTTTCATCTGCCTTATAAAAAGATAATACAGAACGGGTACGTTCATTCCCTTCTATGGCCCACAACAGATAGGGTTCTACTTCTATCCATAATTTATCGGTGTACCCGGCCTTTTGTTCAATTTCCGCCAGGTTACGGGGTTTACCGGGAACGATCCTGTCGACCAGGGAATTGCAGAATTGATTATCCTGCTGGATCCACGTGATAAATGCCGGCGGCAGTTCATTATAGGCGGCCAATTGCAATACAATATCTTTTAAAAGGCGGCCATTGTCTACCACCAGTTCCGTGGGTACAATGACGAAGCCGGTATTGGCGCTACCTTTAAAAAAGGTAAACCGCTCCCACAGCACCGCCAGCAATTTGCCCGGGAAGGAGGCTGGTACGCCGTCTGCTATTTTTTCCGGAACATATTGGATTCCTACTTCTGTGGTATTGGAGATAATTGTTTGTAAAGCGGGCTGATGAACCGCAGCTAATATTTCCTGCCATTCTGCATTCGATTGCAAAACCCGGCTAATAGCGGCGTTGATCAGTAACTGATCTACCAGTTCTCCCTGGGAAACACCTTTGATATGGGTGGTAAACAGGCTATCCTGACTGGAAAAATCAATGGTATCGCCATCGGTCGATTTCACTACCACAATCCTTCCTTCGTAAATTCCCTGGCGGTTGGCTTTATCTACAAGGTAGTCTACTAAACCGCGTAAAAGCACGCCGGTACCGAATTGAAGGATCTTTTCCGGGAAGGTGAATGTTTTTTCATGAACGCCGGAATCCTGGTTTTTTAATATAAGCTCTTTGTTTAATATAGGTAGCATTGCGACTAATTTATGCTAAAAGGTGGCTAAAACTAATAAATATATAATTCACAACTAACAATTTATAGTGTTTCGGAAAATAATCGCCAAAACTTGTTAAAATTATACCGGGGATATAATCAGAATCAATCCCGCCATTGTCAGGATCAATAAAGCACAGATGGCCGTTGGCTTAAATTTAAGTAATTTTGTTGCTCTAAACTTTTATAAATGAGCAAGCATGGTAAAGTGCTGGTAGCCATGAGTGGTGGTATTGACAGCACTGTTACAGCGCTGATGCTGCATGAACAGGGGTATGACGTGGTGGGCATCACCATGAAAACCTGGGATTATGCATCTGCGGGTTCCAGTAAAAAGGAAACCGGCTGCTGTAACCTGGATTCTTTTAACGACGCCCGCGCGGCAGCGGTGCATCATGGCTTCCCGCACTTTGTGCTGGACATCCGTGATGAATTTGGTGATTTTGTAGTGAATAATTTTGTCGAGGAATATATCGCAGGACGTACGCCTAACCCGTGCGTACTGTGCAATACCCATATAAAATGGCGCGCACTGATGAAACGGGCAGACGCAATGGATTGTGAGTTTATTGCGACTGGTCACTATGGCCAGATCCGTCAGCACGACAATGGCCGCTATGTAATCAGCAAAGGCCTGGATGAAACCAAGGACCAGAGCTATGTGCTGTGGGGCATTCAACAGGATGTACTGGCCCGCACAATTCTTCCTTTAGGCAAATACCGTAAAACACAAATACGCCAGATGGCTTTTGATTTCGGTTATCCCGAACTGGCTAAAAAAGCAGAAAGCTATGAGATATGCTTTGTGCCGGATAACGACTACCGCGGTTTTCTGAAAAGAAAAGTAGAGGGATTGGAAGAAAGAGTAAACGGCGGCAATTTTGTGCTGGCAGACGGCACGATCGTAGGCCATCACAAGGGTTACCCCTTCTATACCGTTGGGCAGCGTAAAGGGCTTGATATCGCCCTCGGTCGTCCTGTTTTTGTAACGGAGATCATCCCGGAAACCAACACCGTGGTGTTAGGTAATGAAGATGAATTACAGAGAAGCGAAATGTTTGTAAGCGGCATTAACATGGGGAAATACGATACCATTCCAGATGGCATGGAAGCGGTTACCAAGATCCGCTATAAAGATAAAGGCGCGCTGAGTAACCTGTACAATGAAAACGGACAGGTAAAAGTAAGCTTCTACGAAAGCGTGAAAGGCATTGCCCCGGGCCAATCGGCTGTTTTTTATGAAGGCGACGATGTAGTTGGCGGAGGAATTATCCAGCGGACGATGCCGGTTTTGTAAAAATTAATTTCATAAAAAAGGGTGGGAAGACAAATCTTCCCACCCTTTTTTTATCTTCAAAAACTAAGACAATCTTACTGCATACATGGTATCCGCGCCCTTGTCGTATCCGGCAATTACGCCTCCTTCCTGCTTCCGCAGATCACTGATCTCTTCTATATATTTCACCACTTCTTCATTCTCCTGTTTAAAAACAGAGCAGGTGATATAGATCAGCGAGCCTCCTTTTTTTACAAATGGCGCTACATTATGGGCTATCTTTTTCTGTAACTGCTGGTACTTCCCGATCTCGTCTTTTTTAAAGAAGGAGATGCTTTCCGGGGTACGGCCCCAGGTACCGGAGCCGCTGCAGGGCGCATCCAGGATGATGCCATCAAACTGCTGACTTCCCATAGAAGCAGGAAAGTTTTCTGCTGTAAGATCTGCCACACGTGCTTCAAAATGCTTGACCCCTGCTATCGCAAAACGTTGCTGCAGATTTTCCAGGATAGATCTTCTCACATCAGATACCAGTAATTGTACACCGGGCTGCTGGTCTTTCAGCAAGATGGATTTACCACCGCTGGCAGCACAGCAATCCCACCAACGCTGCTGCTTCTGCGGATGGAATAATTCACCGGTTTGTTGACTGGAAGCGTCCTGCACCTCGTACCAGCTTTTTTCCGGTACCACTACTTCTATTTTAGTGCCGTTGGGCAATGCCAGGGTGGTATTATTGGGAAACAGTTCATACGGAATGGCGGCCTTATCCAATAATGACAATACTTTATCAAGCTTATTATTGCGCACGCGGATAAATAACCGCGGCTGCTTTAAGACAGTATAGGCGTATGCGTTAGCATCTATTCCGTCCGACAGGTCGGGCAGAAACGGAAAAAGTGTATCAGGAGTTAAAGGAACAGGCAGCAGCGCTGCTTTATCAGTCAGCGGCGATGTGATCTGCTGGTTCCAGGCAGGGCGGATCGCTGCCAGGAAATCATTCGGTGTGGTTTCGCAAAGAAACGCGCCGGTAATGATCCGTTCGCTTACAGAAAGGCTTTTACCCCAGCTTCCGAGGCGGAAGTAATGATATACCAGCTGTGAAATCCAGCGCCGGTCGCGGCCTCCCATGTAGGGATGTTCCTTGAAAAAAGATTTCAGGAAATGGTGTAATGGCAGGCTGCCCTGGTAGGCGCCGATAATTTTTTCTGCAGATGCTAAATAATTTTCCCAACGGGTCATACGCGAAGATAAGGGCTAATATTGACGCGGTGGTGATCGCACAAAAAAATCCGGCCTGATAACAGACCGGATTTTATTTTATTTTCTCAGCTGAAACTAGAGTTTCAGCAATGCTTTCAGCGGATCTTTACCGAACAGCAATTGTTCAGGATTTTCCAGCATTTCTTTTACTCTTACAAGGAAGCTCACTGATTCGCGGCCATCGATAATACGGTGGTCGTAGCTCAGCGCCAGGTACATCATCGGGCGGATCACCACCTGGCCGTTGATGGCCATGGGGCGGTCCTGGATTTTGTGCATACCCAGGATAGCGGATTGCGGGATATTGATGATAGGTGTGCTCATCAGGGAACCGAAAACACCACCGTTGGTGATGGTGAAAGTACCACCGGTCATTTCAGGCATGGTCAGTTTGTTGTCGCGGGCTTTGGTAGCCAGTTCCACTACTGCTTTTTCAATACCTGCCATATCCAGGCTTTCTGCATTGCGGATCACCGGTACTACCAGTCCTTTCGGAGCCGATACCGCGATAGAGATATCGCAGTAGTCGTGGTACACCAGTTCTTCTCCGTCGATATAAGCATTTACAGAAGGGAATTCCTGTAAAGCGAAGCAGCATGCTTTGGTAAAGAAGCTCATAAAGCCGAGGTTTACCTCATGCTGCTTTTTGAATACTTCTTTATACTTAGCACGCAGCGCCATAATTTCTGTCATATCTACCTCGTTGAAGGTAGTTAGCATGGCCGTTGTATTTTTCGCTTCCACCAGGCGGCGGGAAACGGTTTTACGCAGGTTGCTCATTTTTTCGCGGCGTTCGGCACGGGTAAACATTTCCTGACCTATTGCCACGCCTGGATTTTGCAGGGCGGCATATACGTCGTCTTTCATGATTTTGCCATGAGCGCCGGAGCCTTTGATGCTGGAAGGATCTACATGTTTATCGGCAATCACTGCGGCAGCTACCGGGGATGCTTTCACATCATTCGGGATGCTGGTAACAGGCGCCTGTTGCGGTTGTGGAGCAGCTTTGGCGGGTTGTGCGGCGGGAGCGGCTGCCGGTGCGGCTTTGCCTGCCGGTCTGCCAACACTGGTATCAATTTTACAGGCAACGTCGCCTATTTTTAACGTATCGCCTTCTTTGGCTACGGTAATCAGTGCGCCGGCTTCTTCTGCATTCAGTTCGAAGGTGGCTTTTTCTGATTCCAGTTCACATACCACTTCATCACGCTCTACATAATCACCATTATTCTTCAGCCACTTTACCAGTGTTACTTCACTGATAGATTCTCCTACTGTAGGCACTTTCATTTCAATCGTCCCTTTATTTGCTGCAGGTGCTGCCGGTGCGGCTTCTGCCGGAGCAGGTGCAGGAGCTGCTGCTGCTGGTGCAGCGGGTTCAGCTGCCGGTGCGGCGTCGGTTGCTGGTGCAGCGGCGTCTGTATCGATGCTACAGGCTACATCACCAATCTTCAAAGTAGCTCCTTCCTGAGCTGCGGCGGCAATTTTGAGAACGCCCGCCTTTTCTGCATTCAGTTCGAAGGTGGCTTTCTCAGATTCCATTTCACACAATACCTCGTCCTGCTGAACATAATCTCCGTCTTTTTTCAACCACTTTGCAATTGTTACCTCGCTAATAGATTCTCCTACCGTAGGGACTTTGATTTCGATAACCATATTTAATCAGTTGATGGTGATACCAGGTTTTGCATTTAGCGGTTAGCCCTTAGCTGAACGTAAAACCCCGTTATTCTGTTTATACTTTGAATTTCTTTAGATGTTAAAAGCCGTGTCAATGATCTGTTGCTGCTCACGGGCATGAACTTTCGCATAACCGGTTGCTGTGGAAGCGCTCGGATTGCGGCTGATAACACCATAATTGATCTGTTTCAGGTTCATTTGCAGGAATGCTGCAGCGCCCATGTTCAGTGGTTCTTCCTGTACCCAGAAGAAGGTAGCTCCTTTATACTTCTGCGCAATAGCTTCCAGTTGTTTAACCGGCAGTGGATACAGTTGTTCCAGGCGAACAATCGCTACATCTTTGCGATCGTCTTTCGCCTGTTTGTCACTCAGATCAAAATACATTTTACCAGAGCACAGTAATACCTTTTTCACCACAGCGGCGTCGTCGATAAACGGATCATCCAGAACTTCCTTAAAGCCACCCTGTGTAAATTCCTGTATGGCAGAGTAAGCGCCCACATGACGCAGATTCGCTTTTGGAGAGAAGTTGATGAGTGGTTTGCGGAACTGCCAGGTTAACTGGCGGCGTAACGCATGGAAGAAGTTGGCAGCAGTAGTAATATTGGTGATCACCATATTTTCTTCTGCGCATTGTTGTAAGAAGCGTTCCGGGCGGGCATTGGAGTGATCCGGTCCGCCGCCTTCATAACCATGAGGCAGCAGCATTACCAGGCCATTCTGCGTAGTCCATTTCTGTTCTGCACTGCTGATGTACTGATCAATCACTGTTTGGGCACCGTTTACAAAGTCGCCATACTGTGCTTCCCATAATACCAGGTTATTAGGATTAGCCATGGCATAGCCATATTCAAAGCCTAATACACCATATTCGCTCAATAACGAGTTATAAATTCTGAATTTACCCTGGTTTTCCTGGAAATGACTGAGACGGCTATACGTTTCATTGGTATTTTCATCAAACAACACCGCATGACGGTGGGAGAATGTACCACGTTTTACGTCTTCCCCGCTCATTCTTACGTCTTTTCCTTCGATCAGGAGGCTGGCATATGCCAGCAGTTCACCGGTTGCCCAGTCCACCTTGCCTTCTTCCTGGTAGAGTTTTATTTTGTCCTGCAGCAGTTTGCTCACTTTACGCAGTGGCACAAAGCTTTCAGGCCATTTCATGAGGCCGTCGAACAGCCGTTTAAAATCTTCTTCTTTAATAGCGGTTACCGGGGAAGCCTCGAAATCCTGCGGAGTGGCTTTGCGCAGGGCCTGCCACCACTGCTCCGGTTTCTGGCTTACATAAGGCAGCGGATGTTGTTTTACATCATCCAGGCGGGCCTGTAAATCGTCCCAGAAGCCTTTTTCCATTTCTTTGGCCAGCGCCTGTGCTTCAGACTCTCCGTTATTCAGGAGGAACTGGGTATATACTTCACGCGGATTTGCGTGTTTTTCAATCAGGGCGTAGAGGCTCGGCTGTGTAAACTTAGGCTCATCGCCTTCGTTGTGACCATGTTTGCGGTAGCAAACCATGTCGATGAACACATCTTCGTTAAATTCCTGGCGGTAGCGGGCAGCGAGCTGGGATACTTTCACCACTGCTTCTGCATCGTCGCCGTTTACATGGAATACCGGGGCCTGTACAATAGATGCAACGCTGGTACAGTAGTCTGACGAGCGGGCATCATCAAAATCGGTGGTAAAGCCGATCTGGTTATTGATTACAAAGTGAATGGAACCACCTACGTAGTATCCTTTCAGTTTGCTCATTTGTTCCACTTCATACACAATCCCCTGGCCGGCAACGGCAGCGTCGCCATGAATGAGGATAGGGAGTATTTTGTCGTAATCGCTGTTGTAGATCACGTCTGCTTTACTGCGTGCAAACCCCACAACGATCGGGTCCACCACTTCCAGGTGGGAAGGGTTGGGCATCAGTTGCAGGTTAACGGGTTTGCCGCCGGGAGTGGTTACCTGTGAGCGGAAGCCGAGGTGATATTTCACGTCGCCGCTACCCATGGTCATATCCGGTACGGCGAGGCCTTCAAATTCATTGAAGATCTGTTCGTAGGTTTTACCCAGGATATTGGCCAGTACGTTTAAACGGCCACGGTGGGCCATTCCTATCACGGATTCCTGTACGCCATATTCTGCGGCTACGTTAATGATCGCATCCAGCGCCGGAATGGTGGATTCTCCTCCTTCCAGGCCAAAACGCTTCTGTCCGATATATTTTGTGTGAAGAAACTTTTCAAAAATAACGCCCTGGTTGAGCTTCTGCAGGATGCGTTTGCGCTGTTCCAGCGACAATGGTTGCAGCATGATTGACTCAAACTCCTTCTCCATCCACTTCGCTTTATCGCGGTCGTTGATGTAAGTGTATTGAAGTCCTACGGAACCGGCGTAGATCTGCTGCAGGTAGGCAACGATCTTCTCCAGGGTGGTTTTACCCACGCCAATGGTGGTTCCGGCGTAAAATTCTGTTTTAAGATCAGCGTCCCCTAATCCGAAACTGGCGAGGTCCAGGTTGGCCTTGCGGTCTTTTCTTTCACGGATGGGGTTGGTTTTAGCAATTAAATGGCCTTTTTTGCGATACGCCTGTATCAGGCGGTACACGCCCAGTTCTTTCGCCAGCTGGTCGTCGTTCACAGGCAACGAAGTGCTGCCCCCTGCTACCGGCGCTGTTGTTGCCGCCTTGCCGTTTACGTTGGATACTGCAAAATCAAATCCTTCGAAAAATTTAACCCAATCCGGGTCTACAGAGTTGGGATCTTTGCGGAAATCCTGGTATAACGATTCAATGTAAGCAGGATGTGAGTTAGTGACGAATGAGAAGTCCTTCATTTACAACGAGTTTTGCTGATCTTCAGTTCAAATACTTTTCTGTTGATCCCAATATATTAATATATGGGATTGCAAATATCGCTCGTTTTTCGATACGCTGGTTGGAAAAAATGAGAAAAAATCAACTGATTATCTGTGATAAAAGGTGCTTATATTTGTAGCTCACCGGAAAAACTAGATTTAGTTTGTTTTGTAAAGGGAATATAGTTACCTTTGCCGTCCGAAACTTGAAATTTGAAAAATGGCAAACCATAAAGCAACAAAGAAAGACGTACGTCAAAGCAGAAAGCGTAATGAGCGTAACCGTTACTATGGTAAAACTACCCGTAACGCCATCCGTGACCTGAAAGCAGTTACCGATAAAGCAACAGCGGAGAAAGATTTAACTGAGGTAGCTTCTATGCTTGATAAGCTGGCTAAACGTAACGTTATTCACAAGAACAAAGCTGCAAATCTGAAAAGCAAGCTGGCTAAGAGAGTATTAGCTCTGGCTTAATTGCTTCAGTAACAATATTTATAGCTCTTCCTCGAAAAGGAAGGGCTTTTTGTTTTTCCATTTTATCAAGACGATGAAAAAGATACTCCTGCTGCTGACCGCCCTGTTCCCCCTGCTCTCCACTGCGCAGGATTTCACCACGCGATACGAAAAAACCAATGGCCGCGAAACCGCCACTTATACCGAAGTGATCCGGTTTTACGAACAGCTCGCCAAACGTTTCCCGCAAATCCATATTCAAACCGTTGGCGCCACCGATGCCGGATTCCCCCTGCACCTGGTTACCTACTCCCCCGGCCGGAATTTCGACTTTAAAAGCCTTCACCGGCAAAATAAACGGGTTATCCTCATCAATAACGGTATCCATCCCGGGGAACCAGATGGCATAGACGCCAGTATGATGCTCCTCCGCGACCTTGCACAGGGGAAAATCCATCTCCCGGAAAATATTATACCCGCTGTAATCCCGGTGTATAACATCGGCGGAATGCTGAACCGCTCCCCCTGGTACCGGGTAGACCAGAACGGACCCGATGCCTTCGGGTCCCGCGGCAATGCCCAGAACCTGGACCTTAACCGTGACTTCATCAAAGCCGATTCCAAAAACGCCCTCGCCTTCCAGCAAATCTATCACCTCACTGATCCGGATGTATTTGTGGATAATCATGTGAGCAACGGCGCCGACTATCAGCATATCATGACCCTGCTCACTACCCAGCACAATAAACTCGGCGGACCAATGGGCGAATTCATGAACAAAACATTTGAACCCGGATTATACGCCCTTATGAAAAATAAAGGCTACGACCTCGTTCCTTATGTAAATCACTTTGGTGAAACGCCCGACAGCGGCTGGGTAGAATTTGCCGACGCTCCCCGCTACTCCACCGGCTATACTACCCTCTTCCATACCTTTGGTTTTGTACCGGAAACACATATGCTGAAACCCTATCCATTACGCGTAAAGGCAACTTACGCCCTGATGGAATGCTTTATTAGTTTTACTGCGACCCACAGCGAAGAGATTAAACACCTGCGCGAACAGGCAAAGCAAACTACCCTTACACAAAAAACATTTCCACTCGCCTGGGAGTTTGATATGAACAAATACAGCCTGATCACTTTCCGTGGCTTTGCTTCCGGGCACAAACCCAGTGATATTTCCGGCCTACCCAGGTTGTATTACGACCGCTCGAAACCCTACACCAGGCAGGTGAAATTTTATAACTACGCCAACGAAGAAAACTTTGTGGAAAAACCGCAGGCCTATATTATTCCGCAAGGTTGGTGGGCGGTAATTAACCTGCTTAAAAATAACCAGGTAAAAATGCAGCCACTGCAACATGATACCACCATCCTCGTAGAAGTATACCATATTGCCGACTTCCAGAGCTACACTAAACCGTTTGAAAAGCATTATCTGCACACCAATATTAAAGTAACCAGCAGCAAAGATTCCATCAGGTTCCGTAAAGGAGATTACTATATTCCCATGAACCAGAACGCCAACCGTTTCCTGATAGAAACACTGGAACCCACCGGTGGCGATTCGTTTTTTGCCTGGAACTTCTTTGATGCTGTTCTCGGACAAAAAGAAGGATATTCTCCCTACGTTTTTGAAGATACCGGCGCGGAATATTTAAAACAACATCCGGAGCTGCAGGAATTGTTAGCTAAGAAAAAAGCTACCGATACCGCATTTGCAAACAGTGCCAGTGCACAACTGAATTTTGTATTTAAAAATTCACCTTATGCAGAGCCGGAATATATGCGTTACCCGGTGTATAGAGTAAGATAGAATATTTTTGCAGATAGAAGCGGAGATGTAAGCAGGGCTTATGTCTCCGCTTTTTTTATGCATGCTGTTCATGATAATGAACGGATCATTTCACCCCTGAATAAAATGAACGGGTTTTTATTGGAACATACTTTAAATTCGTGCCCGTTTAAATGTTTGTTATATACTTCAGCGAAAATGAAGTGGGCATAATCCTTCCATTATAAAAATCATATCGACATGAATTTTGCAATTACTTATGTGGATTAAACATAGGAGCCATTGCTTCGTTTGTCAAACACTTTTTCAATCATCTTTCAGATAAAATTACCCGTATTCTTTAAACAAAAAACCATAAACATGTCTTACAAGGAATTCGTACAGGATTTAAAACAAAACATTGTCCGGAGCAGATACATTGCTGCAAGACTCGCAAACCAGGAGCAATTAAAACTCTATTTCAAAATTGGACAAATGCTTTCCGAGAAAATAAATGCGGAGAACTGGGGAGCAAAAGTAATCGGGCAACTCTCTGCAGATCTACAGCAGGCGCTACCCGGTTTAAAAGGTTTTTCCACAAGGAACCTTAACAACATGAGGCAGTTTTACGAGACTTATAAGACTTTTCTAATTATGCAGTCAGTGACTGCACAATTAGAAAAATCCTTCTATAGTATTAGCTTTACACATCATATCCTTATAATAAACAGATGCAGTAATCCTGAAGTGCAACGTTTTTATATTGATCAGGCCGCGGAACAATTCTGGTCAGTAAGAGAATTAGAACATCAAATCAACGCCAACCTTTTCAAACACCAGGGTAATATGCCCCACAACTTCAATAAAACACTGCCGGAAAATATCAAATCCAAGGCGCTGGAAGTATTTAAAGACGAATACCTCATCGACTTTATTAATATTAATGAAGATGATGATGAAGGCATCCTTGAAAACGAAATAGTGAACAACATCAGGAAGTTTATTATGAGTATGGGAAAAGGATATTCCTTTATTGGCAATCAATATAAACTGGAAGTAAACAACAATGAATTCTTTGTAGATCTGCTCTTCTATAACCGGCACCTGCAATGCCTTGTGGCGATTGAACTTAAACGTAAAAAGTTTAAACCTGAGTATGCAGGCCAGTTGAACTTTTATCTGAATGTACTGGATGACAAAGTAAAGCTGCCACATGAAAATCCCAGCATCGGTATTGTACTCTGCAAACAGAAAGACAATATGGTGGTAGATTATGCTATCAAATCTATCGATAAAGCGATGAGTGTAGGTACCTATACACATTATCAGGCCAATAGTATACCTGAAAACATGAAAGAATTTTTACCTGATGCTGAAGCACTGGGCAAAATGCTATAAAAATGATAATGAACAACTCATTTTAATAATTCCCAAAGTCACTGTATCAGTTCCCGTTTACACGTTTGTTATCATTCTCCATTTACAACAAAATGGCTAACATAAAACCATTATCAAAATGAAATTTAACCATCTGCTTAACAGCATTGAAACCACACATGTACATTTCCAGGAAGTTGCTGCCAAAGCTATTAATCGCTCCCTTACTATCCGTAACTGGATGATTGGATGCTATATTGTAGAGTATGAACAAAAAGGTGTGGACAGGGCCAGATATGGCGCGCAATTATTGGAACAGATTTCAAAAGAACTTCCTGTGCTAAAATTATCTGCAACTAATCTGAGGCTATGCAGACAGTTCTATCAGTATTATCCTCAGATAGGTCAGGTTGTTTCAGACGAATTAAAAAATAATCCCATTCAAATTCGTCAGTCAGTGACTGACAAATTTGAAAAAATCAACATGCGAATTCATCAGTCAGTGACTGATGAATTACAAATAACTGAAAATCAACAATATACAATTCGTCAGACAGTGTCTGACGAATTGGGAACTTCAAACAATCCAATTAGCCCTTCGGCAATAACCCCGATAGAAATTGGCAGCGTTTCAGGAAAGAAAATTGTAAATAACCTGTCGTTTACACACATTGCCAGTTTGCTCACCATTGAAGATGATTTCAAACGGACTTTTTATGAAGTAGAATGCATCAAAGGCAACTGGAGCGTACGCGAATTAAAAAGACAAATCAACAGCCTCTATTTCGAACGCATGGGCCTTGCAAAAGATCCGCACAAACTTTCCCGGCTGATACAGCAATCAACAGAAAGTCCGGTGACACCCGCAGATCTCATCAAAAATGTATACTCCTTTGAATTTCTCGATCTCCCGCAAAAAGCAATAGAAAAGGAAAGTACGGTAGAACAAAAACTACTGGATCATTTACAGGAATTTTTACTGGAGATGGGACACGGCTTCTGCCTAGAAGGCCGGCAGAAAAGGATACTGATAGGACAGGAATATTATTTTGTAGACGTTGTATTTTATCACCGTATCCTCAAATGTCATGTGCTGATTGAATTAAAAGTTGGTGATTTCACTTATGCGGACGCCGGACAGCTCACAACATACCTGAATTATTTCAAAGCAAAAATGACTGCGCCTGGTGATAATCCTCCAATAGGTATTCTGCTGGTCACCAATAAAGATGAGGCACTCGCTGAATATGCCATTCCTTCCGGAATGGATCAGCAGATGTTTATTTCTACCTACGCCGTACAACTGCCGACGAAAGAGCAGCTACAACAATTCCTGGCGGGCGAATTAAGAAGATGTGAAAGTTAAACCCTTTCCAGTTTCAGCATGATATGCTGTTCCCCGTAAAAATGATTGTAAAAAAGAAGAGAATGCACAGGCGCAGACAACTGCTCCGTACCGCGAAACCAGGCCACGGGTATTTGCTGCGCTTGGATAATCTGCGCGGCCAACCATAATCCGAACGCCCCGGCGGTGTCATATTCACCGCAAAGATGCTTGAACGGCAACTGTGGTATGCCAGGAAAACACTGATCCAGTTCCTGGTAAAAATGTTCGTAGTTACTGTCGCCATTACGGCCAGTAATGATCAGGTCAGGAGGAGTGGTAAAGGCTTTCAGTGCGGCAGACAATTTCTCCCCGGTTGGTTTGTACAGCATCCTGAAGTCGGCAATAGACGCGTAACTCTGCGGTGTAGGCGTGCCCGTTAGTGTGAAGAAAGTAGCGCCTTCTCCGGCAATGCTGCCGGGGGAGAGATGACGGTACAATTCCCGGTTGTCGGTGGGCTGGTCTTTCCAGAAACCGATCCGGCTTTTGATATAAAAATGTTCTTTTGTAATTTCTTCGAATGCGCCGGTAAGCGTATGCGTGGCGCCTTCCTGCAACAGCATCATACTGTCCAGCAGAGCATTTTCAAACGAAAAACCGCGGTGTACAAAAGTGTTGTTGTAAGCAGTGCACTTTTGCTGCAATGCAATTAATCCATTCACAGAATTGTAAGTAGATTGAATAAAAGGAGTGGGATTCAGGGCTGTTTCCTTGTATTCGGCAATCTCTTTGATAAACTTTTCCGTGTCTTGTAAACTGCCTTTGCCGGTACCGGTAACAATAGGGCCTGGTGTGGTGATACCACTTTCCTGGATGCATTTAAGTGCAGCGGTCAGTCCCATTTTAAGCACCCTTGTCATACGACGCAGGCTGTTGCCGGGAATGAATGGCTTATAATCGGGTTCAATACAGGCAAGCAGATTACTATCTGTATGTGCCAGCTGTGCCGAAAAAATATCCCCTTCAAAAGTTGGCTGCGGGGAGATGGCCGCCATTGCTTGTATGTAACACTTACCCTTCATATTTGCTGATCACCAGGGAAGCATTGTTGCCCCCAAAGCCGAATGAGTTTGAAATAACATGATTTACCGGGTATCCTTCCATCAGGGTGGTAACCGGACTAATATTCAATTCCTCCATTCTTTCAGAGAAATTGAGATTGGGAAATATTATCCCATGTTGAATGGCCAGTATGGAATAGATGGCTTCTATTGCGCCTGCTGCAGCCAGTGTATGTCCTGTAAAAGGCTTGGTAGAACTGAACAGGGGCACTTTATCGCCGAATAAACGTTCCAGTGCCTTTCCTTCGGAAACATCGTTATTCAGTGTGGCAGTGCCGTGTACATTGATATAAGATACTTCTTCCAGTGAGCACCCGCTCATAGCGAGGGCCATTTTCATGGCCTCATAGGCGCCGTCGCCATCCGGTGAAGGAGACGTGGGGTGGAATGCCTCGTTAGTATTACAGTATCCGCTTAGCTCTGCCAGGATGCGACTGTTGTTGGCCCTGGCAAAAGATTCACTTTCAAGTACAAGGTAAGCCGCGCCTTCGCCCAGGTTCAAGCCGGTGCGTTGCTGGTCAAAGGGACGGCAAAACTGCTTATCCACATTTTTCAGGGAATTGAAGCCATTCAGTGTAAAACGGGTAAGCGCTTCAGTGCCGCCGCATACCATCCGTGGTAACATCCCCAGCTTAATCATGCGTGCACCAAACATCAGCGCGTTGGCAGAAGAGGAACAGGCTGTGCTGATGGTAGCAATATGTTCACTGAACCCTACGGTGTCGGCTATACGCTGCGTGCAATCCGCACAATCCAGCGTATCTATATATTGTAAAAAGGAACCTGTTTTTTCAGGATTGATAATGTCAAAATATAACTTCTCGGTATCGCACATACCTCCCACGGTACTGGCGTTAATAAAGCCTGTAGGGGCCGATTGAACATCCGTAATGCCGGCATCCTGCAAAGCTTCCCACATAGCTGCCAGTCCGAGTAAAGTGGTACGTGTATACCCTTCCTTTACCGGTACACCGGCCAATGCAAACAAGGCATCGCTGGCATGTTTTACTTCTGCAACAGGCAGCACATTTTTGTAGATGGTATCAATGTAGTTGCTGTAACCCAGTCCACTTTGCTGTAACCGCAGATGGTGCAAATTTCCGGCTACATTATCACCAATGGCGGTGATCATTCCTATCCCTGTTATAAACACTCTTTCCGCCATGTAGCCAGTTTACTTATGCTGGTTGTTTTGATTGGATAAACTCCGCCATAGACTGAACAGACTGCAGGATCTTGCGGCCTTCGCGCGGGTCTTCTACTTTGATATGATACTGTCTTTCCAGCAATACCATCAGTTCAAGCGAATCGATGCTATCCAGACCCAGGCCATCTCCAAATAACGGTGCATTGTCATCAATGTCTTCCGGTTTGGTATCCTGAAGGTTGAGCGCCTCAATGATTTGTTCTTTCAGTTTCTTTTTTAATTCTTCCATAATGTTGTAGGTTTATCACCTGTTGTTCACAACAGGCGAATGCCCTTGTGGGGAGTAAAAATACAGTTTTACTATTGTTTTGAAAACATTTATCAGTTCATTCTTCTTTTTTCCACCCATCCGGCTATGGCCAGCATAGCGAGTCCGGTGAGTATTAATCTCAATACATTTTTCCACACAAACCTGACATCTCCGTTGCGAAGGTAAATATCGTTAATAGCATCGAGTCCCCAGCTTAAAGGCGACAAATGCCCCAGCAGCTGCATCCTGGCAGGCATCACCTCCAGCGGAATCCATATGCCGCCAATGGCCGACAGTATCACGATAGAGATTGCCCCGAAGTTCAGCGCCTGGTTAGGTGTTTTAAATACCGTGCCAATCAGGATGCCATAAGCGGTTGCGGCCAGCCCTATTCCACCGGCTACCAGCAGGGTAGCCCCCGGATGCTGTCCCATTACCAGTTGTGGTAAATCCAGCAGTGGCAGCACATAAATGCCGACCAGCATCATCAGGTAAAACTGCAATACACAAACCCCTACAAAAAACAGCATCTTACCAGCCAGTATAGCCAGGTAAGACCCCGGTATCAGCTTCATCCGCAGCAGGCTGCCATCCTCCCTTTCACGGATCATATTGCCTGCAATGGGTATCACAATAAAGAACATCGCAAAAATGCTCCAGGCAGGTACGTTATGCTGAACAGAATTAGAAATTACATCCAGTTGTTTTGCCGTACCCGTGCTTTGCTCCTTCAACCCTACCGCCTGCAAACGGATGGCCAGCGTATCAGCAGGAGCAACCGTGCTGTCTTTACTCTTCAGCTGTTGTTTAATACGGCTTAGCAGCAAATCTGTTTCCACCTGTGTGAGGAAATTATCTACTGATTGATGAATAGCGCCTTTAAATGCTTTCTTCGCGGCGGGGTCGAAATAGATTGTTACGTTTAATGAATCAACGGTTTTCTTAACCGGCAGGGATACCGACATGCCCATTCGATGGGTGATATCATTTACAATGCGGTTGGCATTGCTCACAATAGCGGCTGTAGCGCCTGCGGGTATGATAATGCTGATCTTGTATTTCCCTTCGTTCACCAGTTGTTTGGCACGTTCGGCTGTTACAGGCTGGCCATCAAGAGAATCGATTATATTGAATTGCCCGCCGGAAGCCAGTCCTTCTTTTACAGACCGGCCCAAACGGCCGTGGTCATTATCTACTGTTAAGATATCGAACCTGATATCCTGGTAATCTTTGAAGGGCGCGTCCTGGATCAGCGCCATTACTGTAATCAATACCACAGGCATTACAAACAGAAGGATGATCCCTGTTTTATCACGTAACAGCAATTGCCACTCTTTCCTGATGGTTGCCAGTAGTCTTAACATCGCTTTTGGCCCTTCGCTTTTAGCTTTAAAAAATTAATCCCGGAGTGCATTTCCGGTGAAATGCAGGAATACGTCTTCCAGGTTATTACAGTCAGGATGCTGATGGATCAGGGTTTGCGGGTTACCCTGTACGATCATTTTTCCTGCATCCATGATCACTACTTCTTCGCATAACGATTGCGCCTCTTCCAGCAAATGGGATGTATACAGTATACTGGCTCCCTGGCTGTTGTAATCGCGCAGGAACTGTAATATCATACTGCGCGACTGCACATCCACGCCGGCAGTAGGTTCATCCAGCACCAGCAGTTTGGGGTTGTGGAGGATGGCTGCAATAATGTTGGCCCGCCGCTTCATACCGCCGGAATATTTGTGAATTTCTTTGTGTGCGCTTTTCTCCAGGCCGAACAGCTCCAGGTAATGCATAATTTTTTGTTGCAGTGGCTTTCCTTTGAAACCGTAGAGATTACCAAAATAAGTGAGATTTTCTACGGCAGATAGTTGTGGATACAAGGCTATCTGCTGCGGTACGATCCCGATAATATGTTTGATTTCCTCCCGGTGGGCGGCCTGCTGTTTTAAGTCGTGTATGATTACTTCTCCGCTGTCGCCTCTCACAATACCGCATAATATTGAAATCGTGGTGGTTTTACCTGCCCCGTTGGGGCCGAGTAAACCGGCAATCTTCCCCTTCCCGAACTGAAACGTAAGTCCTTTCAGTGTGGGCTCTGCACTACCCTTGTAGGTTTTATATAGATCTTTTACAGATATGCCGGACATAATTCAATTGGATATTTAATTACCACTTCACCTGTGCCAGCTTGCGGAAGAATGCGTCTTCCGATGCCGCGCACTCCAGTAACATCTGGCTCAGCTCTTTATAGGAAACATTATCCGCCGATCTGCTTTTGCATACGCGGCCGGCGGCAAATGCAAAATTACGCCATAAGTCGCCGGTTTTTGTCAGTTCCCCTGCAAGTCTGCTCAATTCATCTTTCTTCAGTAAAACTGCTGCTTCCTGTAAAAAAGCGGCGTACAGGAAACGGAAACCTGCGCCACCGGTGCCGATCTCTTCCTGCATGCGGATAATATTTCCAAGATACAGGGTAGCTTTCCTGTCGCCGGGATTTTCAGCATAGTTGGCGACCCTTTTGGCAAGGAAGCGGATTCCTTTTACGCCGAACATGGGAATAGGCACTTTCAGCATAAAGTGGCAGGCCTGTTCTATGCCGGCTTTGATCGGTTTCTCAAATGAGGCAGAAGGCGGTACGTGTACCGGGTAATACATTTTTCCTTTAGGGGCCGGAAACCCTTTGGCAAAGCGGGCCTGCGCCAGGCTTTCGGGGTCAATGGTGGTGGCGGTATCCATTACGGGATCGCTTACCAGGTATTGTCCGTCCTGTTTGCCGTAAACAACCAGGTTATGTGCGTTAAAGTGAAACCGGTAAGAAGCTGGAAAGTAGGGCAGGTAATAAACACTGGATTGTAATCCAACGGGAATACCCGCTTCAATTACTTTATCCAGGGCCTGCATTCCTTTTTCCGGTGTAGAAAATTTTTCGGATTCCATCCGTACGCCCAGCCGTTTGCACACCCGTTGAAAAATGGCGCCTGGCCATATCCGGTAAGTGGTGCCTGGCACGCCGTTCACCTTTACAAAAGGCAGGTGGCCGAAAAAGATGCCTGCACCAATGCCAAAAGCCATTGGTTCACTGATCTGCAAACCATAATGTCCCAGCAGGTTTGATATTACTCCACTTTCACAATGGGCGGTCTGGTGGTGTTGGAAAAAAGAATTAGTCATAATATTTTTTGTGGCAGCATGACGAATAACGGATTTGTGGGAAGATCATCGGATATCATCTACCCACAAATCCGTTACTATTGGTATGCTTTATCTGATGTGCAGCAGATCTGTTAAACTCACTTTGAAGGCATCTGCATAACGCTGCAGCAGTTTAGGACTGAGCTTTTTGAATACGCCGGGTTTCATGTGTCTTTTTACCTGCCACTGGAATTTACCGACATAGCTGGCCAATAATGGCAGGTCCATCAGGTTTTTTTCCATGTAATAGGCAACAGGACTGATTTCGCCGGCTTCTACCCTGGCGCGCGCCGCTTTTACTCTTTCGTTTACTTCTTCCCAGGCCTGGTCCAGAGCAATGTTTTCCGGCTCCCAGCCTGCGCTCTGCACCTGTACATAATTGCCGGAATTATCCACCGCATACATAATCTGCTTGAATGTACCTTCATGCAGGTTATCACTATCCTGTGGTACTTCCTCTTTTTTCATGATAGCAGTTTTAGAAGTGATTGCTTATACCACGGTGATATGTGCATAAGCATATGAAAAACGTGCACTTTCCGGAACCATCATTACTACTTTCTGACCTTTCTTAAAACGGCCGCTGTTCATCAGTTCTTCCAGCATCAGGTAAGGTGATGCGGTGCCTACGTTTCCTACCTCGGCCAGGTTGGTGAACCATTTTTCCAGAGGAATAGGAACGCCTAACCGGGTAATTTCCTCGTCTATCTTTAACCTGAAAAATTCAGACGACAGGTGAGGCAGGAAGAAATCTATTTCATCGAGATTAATCTGGTGGCGCTCTACCAGCTCTTTCCACATTTGTGCTCCGGAAGGAACAATATTTTTACCGAGTAAACGGGTATCTTGTTTAAAGGAGAACACGCTATGCTGCGCCCATTCTTCCGGGGTCATATCAATCCATCCGGTGGTGCTGCCATCCGGTTGCTTGATAGCGCCGGCATACATACATGTTTCCAGCTCATTGGCGTAGGAGAGTATTTCTACCCAGTCTACCCGCAGGGATAAGCCGTCTTCATTGGGTTTATCCTGGAAAAGGGCTGCACTGGCGCCGTCTGATAACATCCAGCGGAGAAAGTCCTTTTCAAAAGCGATGATCGGATTTTCGTCGAGGCTTTTCAGATTTTCTGCTTCCGGCTGGAATTTCTGCGCCAGCATCCAGGCGGAAAACTTTTCAGAACCGGTACTTACGGCATTGGAAGTATTACCGCAGCGGATGGACATCCAGGCGTATTTAAAAGCCTGCATTCCTGCCGCACAAGCACCTGTGGCCGCAATCAGCTCTACCGGCTGGCATTTCAAAATACCATGCACCATCGCAGCATGATTAGGCAACAGCTGATCAGGAGAAGTGGTACCGCAGGCCAGTAACTGTAATTTGCTGATGGGAAACTGCTCATCAAATAATTGTGACACGGCAGTTGCGGTCATCTCTGCATTGGAATGCGTGGATTTCCCTTCTTTGTCCAAAGAGTAGTAACGGGTTTTGATTTTGTTGTTACCCAATATCTTCAAACGCGCACGGGAAGCCTTTCCATCTACCATGCCGAGAATGCTCTCCATTTCCTCATTTTCTACAGGCTTGTTAGGTAAAAATTTAGACAGCCTGGTAATATAAACTTCCTTCATTTGAATTTATTCGTCTTTTAAGGCTACATGTAAAACCTGGTCAAAGCTGCCCTGCCTTGCCAGCCAGCTCACAGTGAAAAACATATTTTAATTTAATATACGTTGTATACAGACGTAAATATAGAATTCTAATTGGAATTACAAGTATCACGCCACTGCCTGAAGGTCGCTTTATACACGCTTTATGTACGGCTTTGATACGCCTTTAAGGTGGACTTGATCCTGTTATCTCAGGGAAATACCCTTATAATAATCTACTTCGCGGCGCAGCTTAGCCTTTTTCAGATTTAACTGTATAAGAGAAGTAATCAGGGATATTGGTGTTAAAACAAAAATACCTACCAGCAGTAATCCCCGGTACATAGATACGCGTCCCTGACGGGAAGGAGCTCCCGGACCGCCTTTAGCGCTGATGAACTTTGCCCAGAAGCGGAAGGCCTTCATTCCTTTATTTTCCAGTACTACCAGGTTGGGAATCAGTTCTACCGCATCCAGCGACAGCAATTGTGCATGCAGGGTGTCCCATTGATTCCTTTGCAGCGCCTCGGCTATCGGTGCCGCAAACCGGCCGGAAGTAATGATCTCGTTTTCCTGTACTCCTGCCTGGGGCAGAAAGCGCGTGGCTTCCTTTTTTCCTTTAAACGCCCAGCGAAGGATGGTAATTACAGAAATGAGGTTAGGTGATTTATCCACCAGTACAATATTGCCCACAAGGGTGCTGCCTGCCTGCTGCAGGTAATTTTTCACCTTTTCCTGTGCATTCAGCCACATATTCCGGCTGCCCAGCAGGGTAACCACCTTTTTGCCTTTCAGCAACTGTTTGGCAGCATCACTTTGCAGGAAAGCGGCGGTTGGTTGTGAAGGAGAAAGAAACCAGGGCTGATAAGCCAGTATCACCAGGTCGAATTGCGCATTCACGTCCACTTTCAATGGTTCAATACCACGGGGGGTGGATTGAACGGTTTCCGGCATGGTATCATAAAATTGCTGTTTCCCCCATGGGAAAGGGAAAGGCGTTACAGGCACCAGTTGCTCAAAAGTAATATCGGCTTTGCCTTCCAGCGGAGCCAGCACATGATCAATAATCCTCTTCAATTGCCCTGTCTGTGTATAATATACCACCAGGATCTTCGGTCTTTCGTTCATAAAAGGAATAGGAGTTCAACAATTCAAAACGTAAATCAAACAGTTCAAATAGTAAAATCTACAATTCAAGCCGTAAACATACAAAAAAACGGCAATGATTCATGTGATTTAATGATAATTTGACGCGAATTGTTGATGGGGTGAGGGATTTATTAAGGGGGTAATGTCTTGTGCCCCAGCCAGGTACAGCATCAGCGGGATAATTAAAGCGAATGCTGTACCTGGACTCAAGGACTTGATATTGTTTTCTTCAAAACATCTCTATAAACTCTCTAACGCCGCCAAATATGATATTGAGAATGTTAAAGATTTGTAAATGTTGAAGCTTATTTTTTACTAATACTGCCAGAACCCGCTACAGAAGAGGAAATTTGCGGGGTACCCTTGTAATTTACGTTTCCGGAGCCGGCAATTTTTGCATCCAGCTTTACGCTGGCATATACATCTGCATCACCGCTACCCGCAATATTTACACTTACATTTTCTGATAGCAGCTCATCTGCCTCAAAATTACCGCTGCCTGCAATAGACAAATTCACATCCTTTGTTTCGCCTTTCAGGAACATATCACCGGAACCGGCAATGGAGGCTTTTACTGCCGGGGCGTTGATTTCGCCTTTGAGGTTACCGGAGCCGGACAGGTTGAACTTCACATCAGATCGGGAAGTAAACTTACCATCCAGTTTCAGGTCGCCGGAGCCAGCCAGGCTGGCCTCATTGATTTCCGGGGTGGTGAGGAATACGTTCAGATCTTTATGGGTGCTGATGGAAACGCCGCGTTTCAATCTTACAATGAGGCGGCCGTCTTCTTCTACCAGCTCCACCAGTGGGGCGATATTATCTTCTGCCTCAATAACAGCCGCTTTAGCAGCGCCCTGTGTGAGGTATACATTCATGCTTCCTTCTACTTTGATCCTTTGAAAGGGGACTACCTGCCGTTCTTCCTTGATAACATGGCCGTTACCTTTTACACGATTTTGTCCGATTACATCACAGGAATAAAAGAGTACAGAAACAGAAGAGGCCACTATGGCCTGACATAGGAGCGATTTTGCTGATATCATGGGTTTAAATTATAATAGAAAGATACGCCAGATTTCCGAATTTCGAATTTCCAAATCCGAAATTCGTGGAAGGACTTTATCTTTGCACCACCATGACAGAAAAGATACTTATCCTCGATTTCGGTTCCCAGTATACACAGCTGATTGCACGCAGCATCCGTGAACTGAATGTTTATTGCGAAATTAAACCTTGCCTTCAGCCCATTGCCTGGGACGAAACTATTAAAGGTGTTATATTATCAGGCAGTCCTTTTTCGGTGAATGATGAGCATGCGCCTATCATTGATATTGCCGCGATTGCTGCAAAAGTACCCGTACTCGGTATTTGCTACGGCGCCCAAATGATGGCCAAAGTTTTTGGCGGTGAAGTGGCTAAAAGCAATCTCCGTGAATATGGACGCGCCTTTATGGAGCACAACGACAAAGAGGAAAAGTTATTATATGATATCTCTGCAAAAAGCCAGGTATGGATGAGCCATGCAGATAGCATTAAACGTATTCCTGAAGCTTTCGAAATTATTGCCACTACAGAAAATATCCCGGTAGCAGCTTTCAAAAATACTACGCTGGCCGCCAACCCGATGTTTGGTTTACAATTCCACCCGGAAGTAACCCATTCCCTGGAAGGTAAGCTGATCCTCCGCAACTTCCTGTTACACATCTGTAACTGCAGCCAGGACTGGACACCGGCGGCTTTTGTACATGAAACCGTAGAAAAGATCAAGGCGCAGGTAGGCGATAAAAGAGTGGTAATGGCTCTCAGCGGCGGTGTGGACTCTACCGTTGCCGCTGAACTGATTCATAAAGCCATCGGCAAAAACCTGTTCTGCATCTTTGTGGATAATGGTTTGCTGAGAAAAGACGAATTTGAAACCGTACTGGAATCTTATAAACACATGGGACTGAACGTAAAAGGGATCAATGCAAAAGATCTTTTTTACGGAAAACTGGCAGGCGTTTCCGATCCGGAACAAAAACGAAAGATCATCGGTGGCCTGTTCATCGATGTTTTCCAGCAGGAAGCCACTCACCTTACTGATATCTCTTTCCTGGGCCAGGGTACCATTTACCCCGATGTAATTGAATCCGTTTCCGTAAACGGTCCTTCCGTTACTATCAAGTCGCACCACAACGTAGGCGGGCTGCCGGAAAAGATGAATATGCAGTTGGTAGAACCGCTGCGCTTCCTCTTTAAAGATGAAGTACGCCGCGTGGGTCGTGAAATTGGCATCAGCGAAATATTCCTGGGCCGCCATCCTTTCCCGGGTCCTGGCCTGGCCATCCGTATCCTCGGCGCCATTACCCCCGAAAAGGTACACATGCTGCAGGAAGCGGATAATGTATATGTAGAAGGACTGAAAGAAGCCGGCTTATACGACAAAGTATGGCAGGCGGGCACCATCCTGCTGCCGGTTCAAAGCGTTGGCGTAATGGGCGACGAACGTACCTACGAATTCACAGTAGCTTTACGTGCAGTAACTTCTGTAGACGGAATGACCGCCGATTGGGCGCATTTGCCTTATGAATTCCTCGCTAAAATGTCTAACGACATCATTAACAAGGTAAAAGGCATTAACCGCGTAGTATACGATATCAGCTCCAAGCCACCTGCTACCATTGAGTGGGAATAAAAAAAGGAAGCAATAAAATACTGAGCTATAGTTACGGAGTTGTGGATAGACAGATAATTTCTTCTATCCATAACTCCGTAATGCTTTATTTCACATTCCCCGGAATGATTTTTGTAAATTAGCGCCAATTATGAACCACTTAGTTTCAATTAAGCACCTGTTATCCGGATTGGCTTTATTGGTTTTGATCAGCTCCTGCTCATCTACCAGGAAAAGTGCCAGTAAGGTAGACGGGCCACCACCATCTCTGAGTAAACCTACACCGGCCAAAAAACCGGAGGATAATAAGAAAGACGCTGCAAAAGCGCCTTTTAATGTGCCCGCATTTGGGAAAGAAGTTAAAAAAGCTTCCTATAACATTGCCTTCTTCGCACCATTATACCTCGATTCCGTTTTTGCCAACAGCAGTGAAATTCCCGGCCGCACCATGCCACGGTATGTATTGCCTGGTCTCGAATTTTATGAAGGCGCGCAACTGGCACTGGATACGCTGCAACAACAGGGATATAACCTGAAAGTGACCGTATATGACAGCAAAGCAAGGCAAAGTGTATCTTCCCTGATCCGCAGCAAAGCGCTCGATGAAACGGACCTGATCCTGGGTGCTGTGAGCAACCCGGAGCTGAAAGAACTGAGCGACTTTGCCAAAAACAAAGAGATCAACTTTGTTTCCGGTACCTTCCCCAACGATGGCGGTATCAGCAACAACCCGTTTTTATACATCTCCAACAGCACGCTGAAAACACATTGCGACGCGCTCCAGAATTATATCCAGGACGCATTTGCCACTAAAAACATTGTGTTGTTCCGAAGGAACACGGCCTTTGAAACAAGGCTGGCAGCAGATTTCAAGGCATCCTATGATAAAATGGAAAGTACCAAAAAATCAAGGATCCGGGAAGTAGTATGGAATGAGGCCACCACACCAGAAGAAATTTCCAAATACCTGCTGGCAGACCGTACCAATGCTGTCATCGTAACTGCCCTGGATGAAGCCGGCGCCAAAAGCCTGCTGCGTAAGCTGAGCATTTCTGCCACTACCTATCCGCTGCAGATCTTTGGTATGCCCACCTGGGACGTGATTAAGCTGAAAGAACCCGAGTTTAAAGGCTTACAGGTATTTTATTCATCTCCCTATTATAACGACAAAACAGATTACTACAGCCGGTATGTTTCCGATTATTTCCGCAGGGTATACAAAGCACGCCCGTCTGACATGGCTTTCAAAGGCTTTGACCTGACCTACTACTTTGTAAAACTGCTGTATACCAATGGCGTTTATTTCAACAATATGGTGAGTACTTCCCCCAAAGTGATCACCAACTATAACTTCCTTCCGGTGTATCTGAAAGAAGGAGAGGAAACGCCTTCTTACTTTGAAAATAAAAATATCTACATCATCCAGAAGGGCGACAGCGTAGACATTAAAATGAATAAATAGTTGCTTTGCAACACCACTTACTTCGTGCCACGGCGGTTGTCGTGGCACGATTTTTTTTACGTACATTCCCTATATGAATGTGCTGCAATTTACCGACAACGGCATCTACTGCCCTGCAGGCGATTTCTACATTGATCCCTGGAAACCCGTCAAACGAGCGGTGATCACGCATGCACATTCCGATCACGCCAGGTGGGGAAATCAATACTACTTATGTGAAAATGCCAGTGTTCCCTTATTGCGGTTAAGGCTTGGCAACGACATCCAGGTACAGGGCGTCGACTATGGAGAAACCATTTTTTTTAACGGGGTAAAAGTATCCCTGCATCCCGCAGGCCACATCATTGGCTCCGCACAGATACGGGTGGAACAGGATGGAGAAGTATGGGTAGCCAGCGGGGATTACAAACTGGAAAATGACGGACTGTCGGCCCCCTTCGAACCTATCCGCTGCCATACATTTATTACCGAATCTACCTTCGGATTACCCATTTACCGTTGGGCGCCGCAGCAACAGATTTTTGATGGCATCACCCAATGGATATACGAAAACCAGCAGGCCGGCAAAGCCAGTGTACTACTGGCTTACAGCCTGGGGAAAGCACAACGGCTGTTATATCACCTGAAAGATAAAGTGGATCATTTCCTGGCGCATGGCGCCATCGCCATTCCCCATGAGGTGCTGTTGCAGGAAGGCTGGGCGCTACCTCCCGTAGAAAGGATAACGCCCGAAACACCTAAAACTGCGTTTAAGAATGCGGTAATTATTGCCCCGCCTTCGGCGGAAGATAATGTCTGGATGCGCAGGTTTCAGCCATACTCACTGGGTATTTGCAGTGGCTGGATGCAGGTGCGTGGTAATATGCGCCGCAGGAATGCGGATGCAGGATTTGTATTGTCGGATCATGCGGATTGGGCCGGCTTGCTGGAGGCGGTAACCGCTACCGGAGCAGAACAGGTATATGCCACTCATGGCTTCAGCAGCGTATTTGCCCGTTATCTTACAGAAAAAGGTATTGCCGCCAAAGAAGTAACTACTTCGTATGGCGATGAGGAAATTATTAATAATCCTGAATCGTAAACCGTGCAACAATTTGCTGAACTGGTACAATTATTAAGCAACAGCACCAAAACCAATGAGAAGTTGGGGGCGCTGAGCCAATACTTTGCCACAGCGCCGGATAAAGATAAAACCTGGGTGCTGGCATTGTTTTCAGGTCGCCGGCCCAAACGAACGGTCAACAGCACACAACTGAAAACCTGGTGCATGCAGGCCACGGGGTTGTCCGACTGGCTTTTTGAAGAATGCTATCATACGGTGGGAGATCTCGGAGAAACCATCGCGTTGCTGCTGCCACCACGCACCACTCCTATAGCGGCGCCCCTGCATTACTGGCTGGAGCAGCTGCAGCAACTGGAGAAAGCAACCGAAGAAACGAAACAGGCTTTTATTTTGCAGGCATGGGATGCATTGGACAGCGGGGAAAGGTTTGTATTCAACAAGCTGATCACCGGTGGATTTCGTATAGGCGTGTCGCAGAAAATGATGGTGAATGCACTCGCTAAAACGTACCAGATTGAACCTGCTACGCTTTCACATATGATCAGCGGCAACTGGGATCCGCATAATGTTACGATCGAAGAACTGCTGCATCAACATACTACCGGCGCAGACGCTTCCCGGCCATATCCATTTTATCTCGCTTACGCACTGGAAGGATTACCGGAATCACTGGGGCCGGAAACAGACTGGCAGGCGGAATGGAAGTGGGACGGCATCCGCGGGCAGATCATCAAGCGGGAAGGACAACTGTTTGTATGGTCGCGGGGAGAAGAACTGATCACTGAAAAGTTCCCGGAGTTTACGCCATTAACTGCCGCTCTACCGGATGGTACTGTACTGGATGGAGAAATACTCACCTTTGCCAATGGCCTCCCACTACCCTTTCAAACACTGCAAACCAGGATAGGCCGTAAAAATGTAACCCGCAAACAACTCCAGGAAGCACCGGTTATATTCCTGTGTTACGATCTGTTGGAATGGGAAGGAACCGATATCCGGGAAAAAACGCTGGCAGAACGCCGTGCCCTCCTGGAAGCGCTGGTGCAGAATATGCAGATGCCGGTATTGCAGTTATCGCCCGAAATTATTTTTGACAGCTGGGATCAGTTAACGCAACTGCGGCTCCAATCACGCGATAAAGGCAGTGAAGGACTGATGCTCAAGAAAAAGATAGCCGCTTACCAGGTAGGCCGCAAACGCGGCGACTGGTGGAAGTGGAAAATAGATCCACTGGTAATAGATGCCGTGATGATATATGCACAGAAAGGTCATGGCCGCCGTTCAAATTTATATACTGATTACACTTTTGCAGTAAAAGATGGCGATCAACTGGTAGCCTTTACCAAAGCCTATTCCGGCCTGACAGACAAAGAAATTGCGGAAGTGGATAACTGGATCAAGCGCCACTCTATTGAAAAATTCGGACCGGTAAGAACGGTGCAGCCGCAGCTGGTATTTGAAATTGCCTTTGAAGGCATTGCCGCCTCTAACCGCCATAAATCCGGTGTAGCCCTGCGCTTTCCACGTATCAACCGGTGGAGAAAAGATAAGCCGGTAGCAGAAATAAATACGCTCGAAGACCTGAAAGAACTATTGCGGGTGAACGGCCATAACGCCAGCAGCTGATTGATTGCGCCGGTAAAATACCAGCAGCTGTATAATCGCCGCCAGTGCAATCATCGCCAGCATGGTTAATCCTGCGCCATAGCTGCTCCAACCCTTTATTGCAGCCAGCTGCATCATCAATCCGACCAAAGATAAACCCAGGCCGCCGCCCAACGCATTTGCCGTACCATTAATGCCAGAAGCAAGTCCCTGCTGTGGTTCGGGCACCGACTGCACCGCCAGGATAGTTACGCACGGGAAAGTAATAGCCATACCAAATGAATTGATACAGCCTACCGCGCAAAAAATAAACAGCAACCTATAATCCGTGAAGTAGCTCCCGATAAAAAAGAGTATGCCGCATGCCATAAAAGCATTTCCCAGCATGCCTGTTTTTACCACGCCCAGCCTGCTAAACAAACGGGGTAATATAAATTTTGAAATGACACCTGATAAAATACTAAAGGGGAATAACAGCAGGCCGGCCTGTGAAGAGGTGAAGTGCAGATCCTGTTGCAGGTAGATGGTGAGCATAAAAATATAGCTTAGAAAGATACTACCCAGCATTACTGCTCCTATATTCCCGGTGATCACCCCCTGTAACCTGAACAATTTAAAGTCTACTAACGGAGACGGATGTACGCGTTCACGGCGTATAAAAAACATACCGGCTGCGAGGAACAGTAATAACCACAGGCAGTATTCTGTATAGTGGTGAGTGATATTGCCAAGATCGTGGATCAGCCATGCTGCCAGCATCATCAGTCCGGTAATCAATAATGCACTGAGTAAGTTATGTGCTGGTTTTGCCGCGGTCTTTTCATCGGCGGGAATATATGCCATCGCCAGTATCACTGCCAGTCCTATTACCGGTACATTAATAAAAAATACCCATTGCCACCCGAGATAATTGCTGATTAATCCGCCGATAGCAAGCCCCGTGGCAAATCCAATGCCCGCTGTAGCGCCAAAAATTCCGAATGCGCGGTTTCTTGCTACCGGTTCTTTAAAAGTATTGGTAATAATAGCCATTGCCGCCGGAATGGCTAACGCCACACCCGCGCCTTGCAGTGCCCTGCATACCAGCAGCCAGGTGAAGTTTTGGGAAAAACCTGCTGCCAGGGAAGCCAGCACAAAACAGCAGGCGCCTGTTACAAATACTTTCTTTCTTCCTATAGTATCTGCCAGCCGGCCGCCAAGCAATACGAGTCCCCCATAAAATAAAACATACACGGTTTGTACCCATTGAATGGCAGCTGCATCAAAATGAAAAAATGATTCCATCTGCGGAATCGCCATGTTGAGCACAGATACATCCAATGCTTCAAAGAAGATAGCCATGCAGGCAACTGTTAATATGATTCGTTCCTTTTTCACGGTACAAACGTATTAAAACATCTCAAAAGGAATTTAAATCCTAAAAATTTAGAACAAACGGCTATAATCACGCAATAAATTAGATATTTGTTCCAAACACATATGCACATGGCAAGCAAAAAAGAAAATAATACGGAGGACATACAATTGAACCTGGATGAGAAAGACCTGGGCATCCTGAAGTTATTACAGCAGGATGCAAAAATGACTATCCGGGATATTGCCCGTCAGCTGAACCTCAGCACTACTCCGGTGTACGAGCGGATCCGGAAAATGGAACAGGCAGGCGTTATCAAACAATATGCAGCCATCGTAGATCCCAGGAAGATTAATAAGAGCCTCACTGTGTTATGTTATATCACCCTGAAAGAACACAATAAAAAGTGCGGTAAGAAATTCATCCAGGAAATACTCGGTTTCACGGAAGTAACGGAGTGCCTGAATATTTCAGGGGAGTTTGACTTCATGATCAAAGTACAGGTAAAAGACATGGATGAGTACCGTGAATTTTACGTGAATAAACTGGGTGAGTTAGACAATCTGAGTCATACACAAAGCATATTTGTGATTTCCGTGATTAAAGCAACGCACCAGGTAGTGTTTTAACACCAGCAAACGGGTTAGGGATCAGCAGTACACGATAAAATTGATACACAAAAAAATATATACTGTAACCTTATAACTTATTTACCCGTTTTAAACCTATGAAATACCTTTACCTATCCCTGTTAATGTTTGTAACTGCTGCTGTCACTGCCCAAAAGAAATCTTTTCAATCTGCTGCCGGAATAGGCGGTATTGGTGGCTATCATTACGGCGCCCTGGCTTTTAGTTTTGAGCCCCGATTTAATTTTTATGAATTTTCTGAGAAGGAGAGTTTATCAGTTGGCGCCTGCTTTGCGATGGGCCCTTCCATTGGTTCTGACCGGCGTACTGATCGCGATAAGATTTCCGGCGGCCCTATACAGCCAGGATGGATGGTGAATATTCCCGTTACCGTTCATTATACTTTTGGCAATGCTGCCACTCCCCGTAGCTATAAATATATTGGGTACTCTGTTGGGGCAGGCTACGCAGCGCACAATGGCCGCCGCTATGTGGATCCGGGTCCCGGCATCGATACGGTGGAAGTGCATGCGCATGGCCTGGTGCTGGATGGCAGCATCAATTTCCCTATGGGTAATTCCTCATGGAGCCTGCAGTCTTCCTATATGTTTAACTTCAGTAATAACAATCCTGACATCAAAGGTATATTCAGCATGTCGTTGCTCTATAATATCGGCATCCGTATACATCAGTACAGGGAGAAACGGCACTACGACCACCCCAGGGAATACTATCACGAACTGGACCGGGAAATGAGAAAGAAAAAGATGGAGAGCCGGCGAAAAATTATGGCGCCACGGGGTTCATCAAATCAAAACCCGCGTGAAAGTCGAGATAGCCTGCTGCAGATTCCCCCGGATCAAAAACAACTACCATAGAACATACCGGCTTCCTGCTGCGGGAGTTGGTTGTTTCAAAAGCAATGCCCTGTTTCTTATCCTCATACACCACAATTTTTCTTGCCTTATTAGCAGATTCATAGGCCTGTGCTTTTTGAACACCCGGATATGCTTTTTTGATGGCTGCAATGCTGCTTCCTGGTCCCACGCCTTTACGGGTTCTGAACTTCGGTGAATTTACGCGGATCTGTTTTACGTACTGCGTATCCTGTGTGCGCATCGCGGTAAATACGGCCAGCATATGCGACGAATCGATACTGTCGTCTTTTCTGCGGCTGTACCATATCCGCCAGGCTTTCATCATAGCGGCATCGCCGCCATCCGGTTTCCCCAATACTGCCAGGCTCTGTGCCGGTGCTTCGAGTTTTATTTGTCCGATTGATTTTCCGGGTGTGATGAGCCAGGCGCTTTTCTGGGCGAATGCTGCGGAGGTAGCGGATAAGATGGATAAGAAAATGATAAGGAGGCGCATAGTTTTCGTTTGGGAAATGAGTTCAAAAATGTTGCCATTAATAGTAACGTTTTTTTTGGGGAAAGGTTAAAAATGGGAAAGAAGCATGGGACTTTGAAACACACATCGGTGTATTAGATGTGAATGCTAAAAGTTATCAGTAAAATGACCAAAACCAATTCCGAAGTAACATTATCTGATGAATCTATTATGACCAAAATATTGCTCATAAGAAATAAAAGAATAATGATCGATAAAGATCTTGCCGAGTTATACTGTGTCCCCACAAAACGATTGAATGAACAAGTAAAACGTAATATAAAGCGCTTTCCTGATGACTTTATGTTCCAACTAACGGAAAGTGAAAAGGAAGAGGTGGTCGCAAAATGCGACCACCTCAAAAACCTGAAATTTTCATCTAATCTGCCTTATGCGTTTACTGAACATGGTGCAGTGATGCTGGCAAGCATTTTGAACAGTGACAGAGCTATAGCGGTGAATATCCAAATAGTGCGCATCTTTACCCGGATGCGGGAAATGATATTAACAAACAAGGACATATTGTTAAAACTGGAACAGATGGAAAAGCGGGTATCTGGCCATGACGAGCAGATAGCGTTGGTCTTTGAATATTTAAAGCAATTGTTAGATTCCCCACAAGAACCGCGAGTGCAAATTGGTTTTGCACGCCATAAATAAGAGCAAAGTATTTTTCTGAAAATCTTGAATAGATAGGCGGCCCATCTGTTGTCAATTCGGGACTCACCGCGCCCCGAATTGATAATTGAGACTGCCTCAACAAATTGCAATATTGTAACCCAATAATCACATCTCCTGGTATCCAATACGGACAAAAAGGAAATGCCGTACCTTTACCCCCATGTTACTCAAATTTCCCAAAGATCAGAACGGGCAGCAGATCCTCAAAGCAGGCAATACCCACTTCGCCATGTTAAAGCAAAGGAGTAAGGCTGATAAACGCACCATATTCCTGACGGAAAACGTGATGATATTTGTATTGGCGGGGCATAAACTACTGCATTTCGACCAGCATACCGTAAAGGTGGAAGCGGGTTCCGTATTGCTGATGAAACGTGGGTTTTACGTAATGTCCGACTATGTGAGGGAAGAAATACAATTTCAAAGTTTGCTGTTATATTTTTCAGATGAACAACTGCGCAGGTTCCTCCATAAATACAATTATCTTACGCCTGTAAAAGCTGCTGTCACCAATCATCTTACCTTGCCCATCACCCCGCTGCTGGAAGTTTTCGGGGAACATTATACCGCCTACTTTGCACAAACACCGTCTACGCTGGCGGCGCTGTTATCGGTAAAACTATACGAGGCATTCCTTCTATTACTGGCCACGCCGCAACATGCTTCCGTGCTGGCGTTTATGCAACAGATTGTATATGCACAGCCGCAGGACATTGCCTTTATTGTAAAACAACATCTGTTTCAACCTATTACCCTGGCAGAAATGGCCAGGTTGTCCGGCCGCAGTCTGGCTTCCTTCAAGCGGGATTTCCAGCAGCAATACCAGTCGTCGCCCCGGCGGTGGATCAATGAGCAGCGACTGTCCTATGCACACATGCTCCTGGAAACCACTACACAGCAGGTAGCTGAAATAGCTATTGCCTGTGGCTTTGAAAGCACGTCCCACTTCATTCGCATCTTCAAACAAACTTATAGTATCACGCCCAATCATGTAAGAGCCAAAAAAGCTATCATCTGAGCTTTTTCCGTTACCGGCGATGCGTATTCGGGGATAATTTTGCATTTATAAAAAGAAGAATATGCAAACATTATCTGAAAAGAATAAGGCAGTGGTAAAACGCTTCAATGAAGAATTCCTGGTGAAAGGCAACCTGCAGGCTTTTGAAGAAATAGTAGCACCGGACTTTATTAACCATACTGCACCTGCCGGCAGCAACGACCGTATTGCCACCCGCGATTTTATCTTACAGTTACTACACCCTGCGATGCCGGATCTTCAGCTGGAAATTTTTGATATGATAGCGGAAGATGACAAAGTAGTAACCCGCAAAGCATTTACAGGCACCTTCACCGCACCTTTTATGGGACAGGCGCCCACCGGCAAAAAAGCCACCCTGCGTATTATTGATATCATACAGCTGAAAGACGGGCAATACATTGCCCACTGGTCTATCCGTGAAATGATCACCACATAAATTATTTGCTGAAATATGCTTATTTTAAGCGTATGAACCGCAAACACTTTTTGTCTGCTCTTATTACCACCGGCGCGGGCCTGCCGGCACTGCAAACACTCGCCGGCATTGGGTTATCTGCTCCTTCAGATAAGAAGGAACCGCTTGTTCCTCCTTATCTGAAACCCGGTGATATCATCGGCATTACCTGCCCCGCAGGATATATCAGCAGGGAGGAGATCCAGCCCGCAATCCGGATTATGGAAAGCTGGGGTTTTAATATTCGTATAGGCAAAACCGTGGGCGACCGGGACTATAGTTTCGGCGGTACCGATGCGGAACGACTCGCGGATTTACAAGCCATGCTGAATGATGATGATATTAAGGCCATTATGTGCGGCCGGGGTGGTTATGGTACCGCACGGATTGTGGACAAACTCGACTTCTCCCGCTTTCAGCGGAAACCCAAATGGGTGATTGGTTTCAGCGACGCTACCGTATTGCATTGCCATATTAGCCGGCACTTTGGTATCGCTTCCCTGCATTCAAAAATGTGTAACAGCTTCCCGGACGATTTCGGAAAATCAGAAGCCGTTATCCAGGATACCATCATGTCTATCTACCAGGCGCTTACCGGCAAAAAAATGCAATACAGCGCCTTACCGGATACCCGCAACAGGAAAGGAAAGGCGAGAGGGGTGCTCACCGGCGGTAACCTGTCTATTATTCAAAGTATGTCAGGCACCAATTCGGAAATTGACACCAACGGAAAGATCCTGTTCCTGGAAGAGGTGGGCGAATACCCGTATAGCCTTGACCGCATGTTAGGCACCCTGCAGCGCTCACATAAACTCGATAATCTCGCAGGCCTTATCATTGGCGGATTTAACAGGATTAAGCCGGATGATCCCGGTGAAGAATTTGGCAGAACCGTGTATGATATGGTACTGGAAAAAGTGAAAGATTTTAACTTCCCCGTGTGTTTTAATTTCCCCGTAGGACATCAGAAAAATAACTATGCCCTTAAATGCGGCATGATGCATTCCCTCTATGTTGGCGACGACACGGTTACTTTAAAGGAATAATTACTTTACAAGAAATGTAATGATAAACAATACGGCCAGTACATACATGACCGGGCTGATGCTTTTGTATTGCCCGGTTAATACTTTCAGCAATACGTAAGACAACATACCAAACACAATGCCTTCTGCTATGCTATAGCTGTATGGCATCATTACAATAGCCAGGAATGCAGGAATTGCTTCTGTTACATCATTGAAATTAATTTTGGTGACCGCTCCCATCATCAACATCCCTACAATGATCAAAGCCGGTGCAGTGGCAGCTTGTGGAATCATAGCAAAAACAGGTGCAAAGAAAAGGGAGAGCAGGAACATAACAGCTACTGTAAGCGCCGTTAAACCGGTTTTACCACCGGCGGCAATTCCGCTGGCACTTTCTACATAAGCGGTTACTACGCTGGTCCCTAATAAGCCTGCCGCCGTAGTACCCACCGCATCTGCCATCAAAGCCTGCTTGGCGCGGGGAAGCCGGCCCTGCTCATCCAGCAGGCCTGCCTTATTACAAAGACCAATCAACGTTCCCACCGTATCAAACAAGTTTACCATTAACAAGGTGAACAGGATCATCACCATATCCAGGGTGAATATTTTATCGAATTGCAGCTTGAAGGCGATTGGCGCCAGCGAAGGCGGCAGACTTACCAGGTGACCATTGGCCGGCAAATGCGTGATGCCAAGCGGAATACCCACTACCGTGGCGGCCAGGATACCAATCAGCAACGCGGCATTCACATTCCGGTACATCAGCACCGCGCTGACGATGAGTCCTATCAGCGCTACCAGGGGCCCGATGCTGGTCACATCGCCCATTTTCAGAATCACACCATCCAGCTTTCCACCTCCGACATGATGCATCCCCGTTTCAATAATACCTGCGTTGGCCATGCCTATCAGCGCAATCAATAACCCGATACCCACTGAAATAGCATGCTTCAGGTTTTCCGGTATGCTGTTGATGATCGCCTCCCGGATCCTGAACATCGACAAAAAAATAAAAATAATGCCTTCCAGGAAAACCGCTGTAAGCGCAAACTGCCAGCTGTAGCCCATAGAAGACACAATGGTGTAGGCGAAAAATGCGTTCAGTCCCATCCCCGGCGCCACGCCAATAGGCAGCCTGGCATATAATGCCATCACCAATGTGCCAATGGCAGCGGCCAGGGCAGTGGCGGTAATCAACGCATTAAAATCCATTCCTGTACGCGACAGGATACTGGGATTAACGGCCAGGATATACGCCATGGTGGAAAAGGTGGTTAACCCTGCCAATACTTCTTTCTTAACAGTAGTGTGATGTTCGGAGAGCCGGAAAAATTTTGCGAGCATGATGCAAAAATAAGCGTTTCACGATTTATCATTTTATCCTAATTTCATTCCTATGCAACAACGTTCGGGTGGATGGAAAGTGATTAATAATTGGTTGGGCGAAAAAGAACTGAAGCCCTTCAAATTCCAGGAGGATGCCTGGAAGGCTTACCTGCAGGGCAAATCAGGAATCGTAAATGCACCTACGGGTTTCGGGAAAACCTTCTCCCTGTTCCTGGGCGCCGTTATCGCCTGGATAGATGCGCACCCGAAAGATTATACCCACAAAACAAAAAACGGGTTACAGCTATTATGGATAACGCCGTTGCGCGCGTTGGCCAAAGACCTGGGCCGGGCCATGGAAAGCGCCCTGCAGGAACTCAATGTTCCCTGGCAGGTAGGCATCCGCAGTGGCGACACACCCGTTGCCACGCGGGCGGCACAAAAAAAGCAAATGCCGGAAGTACTTATTATTACACCGGAAAGCCTGCACCTGCTGCTGGCGCAGAAAGAATACCCTTCCGTATTTAAATACCTGCACACCGTGGTGGTAGACGAATGGCATGAGCTGATAGGCAGTAAACGCGGCGTAATGGTGGAATTGGGTCTCAGCCGGCTGAGGGGACTGCGACAGCATCAGCTAAAAGTCTGGGGGATTTCCGCTACCATCGGCAACCTCGAGGAAGCGCTGGAAGTGTTGCTGGGCCCCTATCATAGCGATGGCCTTATTATCCGCGCCAAACTGAAAAAGAATATTGCCCTGAAAAGCGTGATCCCCCACGAAATAGAAAATTATCCGTGGGCAGGGCATCTCGGCATCAAAATGCTGCCACAGTCGTTACCCATTATCAACGACAGTCAAACCACCCTGATATTTACCAATACCCGGTCGCAGTCGGAGCTGTGGTACCAGGCGCTTCTCCGCGAAGATCCCATGCTGGCAGGCGCACTGGCTTTGCACCATGGCTCTATAGATATGGAACTGCGTATATGGGTGGAAGAAGCCCTGCACAACGGTATCCTGAAAGCGGTGGTATGTACGGCCAGCCTGGACCTCGGGGTGGACTTCCGGCCGGTAGACAGCGTAATACAGGTGGGCAGCCCGAAAGGGGTGGCCCGATTCCTGCAAAGAGCCGGCCGTAGCGGGCATCAGCCGGGAGCCATCAGTAAAATTTTCTTCCTGCCTACCCATGCCCTGGAACTGGTAGAAGCGGCAGCGCTGAAAGCCGCTATGGAACAGGATCTTATAGAAAGCCGGATGCCGGTGCTACTCGCTTATGATGTATTACTCCAATACCTCATGACGCTGGCGGTATCCGACGGCTTTCATGCCAATGAAATATGGGAAGAAGTAAGACATACCTTTTGCTATCAGCATATTACCGAAGATGACTGGCAGTGGCTCCTCTCCTTCCTCACCACCGGCGGCGAGGCGCTGGGCAGTTATGATGAATTCAAAAAAGTAGAGCGGGAAGGCAACTTCTACATCTGCCGCAGCCGGATGATGGCCATGCGTCACCGTTTACATATAGGCACCATTGTAAGCGACGCGATGCTCAAAGTGAAGTTCATGAGCGGAGGCTACATCGGTGTCATCGAAGAGGGTTTCATTTCCCGCCTGTCGCCCGGCGATTCCTTTACCCTGGCTGGCCGCAACCTGGAATTTGTCCTGATCAAAGATATGACGGTACTGGTCCGCAAATCAAATTCAAAAAGATCGATTGTGCCCAGCTACCAGGGCGGCCGTATTCCACTTTCTTCCAACCTGGGACGGATGCTGCGCGAAAAATTTAATGAGGCGCTTTCGCGTAATACAAAAGATCCGGAGCTGATTGCCTTACAACCACTGTTCAACCTCCAGGAAGAACTGTCGCATATTCCAAAAGCCAATGAACTGTTGATTGAACAGATAGCCACCAAAGATGGTTACCACCTTTTCGTGTATCCTTTCGAAGGGCGGTTGGTGCATGAAGTAATGGCGGCGCTGCTGGCTTACCGGATCAGCCGTATTCAGCCCATTACTTTTTCTATCGCCATGAATGACTATGGTTTTGAGTTGTTGTCTGATCAGCCTATTCCGCTGACAGCCGAAAACGCCAAACAGCTTTTTTCTACCGAAAACCTGCTGATGGAGCTGCAAACCAGTGTAAACTCTACTGAGATGGCCCGGCGAAAATTCCGCGACATTGCGGTGATAGCCGGTTTGATATTCCAGGGGTATCCCGGTAAACACAAGGCTAACCGTCACCTGCAATCGTCGGCTTCGTTGTTGTTTAACGTGTTCAAAGACTACGATCCGCAAAACCTGCTGCTAAAGCAGGCTTTCAACGAAGCGTTCTTTTACCAGATGGAAGAGGCCCGTTTGAGGGAAACGCTGGAACGCATTGCCGTTAGCAGGATCGTGATCACCACACCACAAAAGCTCACGCCTTTCTGCTTCCCGATTAAAGTAGACAGTTTACGTGACACCATGACCAGCGAAAAGCTGGAAGACCGGATCAAAAAATTGATCACGGTGAACGGTTAAGAAATCTCTAATTTGCACCTCATTAAAAAACAGTTGATCCAGTGGTTGCGGAAATATTTCACTTTCAGGAACAGCATTGGCATTTATCACCTCAGCGGGCAATTTTCTGGGAAGAAGAAAAAGCGCTGATCCTTTCAGATCTGCATCTGGGGAAGGCGGCTCATTTCCGGAAGGCAGGGATTGCCGTGCCGGCGGGTATTGTACAGGAAGACCTGTTCCGGCTACAGCAACTGATTACCCATTACCTGCCAGACAGGATTATCATAGTGGGAGATATGTTTCATAGCCGGGAGAACAATGAAGTGCAGTATTTTAAATTATGGCGGCAGCAGTTTTCCAGGATCTCCTTCGACCTGGTGAAAGGTAATCATGATATTATGGCTGATGCGGTGTATGAGCAGCTGCAGATCAATGTACACCCTGCACTTACTTTGCGTAATATTCATTTTATCCATGAGCCTTGTGAAGACAACAATGGCTTCGCCTATACTTTTTCCGGACACCTGCACCCGGCTTTCGTGATGCATGGAGCCGGCAGGCAACGGCTGCGTTTACCATGCTTTTATTTTGGCCGGCATTGCGGCATTTTACCCGCTTTTGGCCACTTTACCGGCTCAGCGAACCTTGACCCCGAGGAAAGGGATCCTGTGTTTGTAATAGCCGGAAAATCGATTATACGCGCCCAATGAAGATTGCCAGTCACGATATATATACGCATCCTTTGCCGGCAGATCATCGTTTCCCGATGCTCAAGTATGAACTGATACCAGCACAGCTGCTGCGGGAAGGCATTATCACCCCCTGGCAGTTATTCGCTCCCGAACCGGTTACAGAAGAAACTATTCTTTTAACACATACTGTTGAGTACTGGCATAAGCTGAGAGACCAAACGCTGGACCCCCGGGAACAGCGGAAAATAGGCTTCCCCCAATCGCCTGCGCTTACCCTGCGCGAGATGGTGATTACACAGGGCACCATCGATATTTCGCTGCATGCGCTCGATCATGGTATTGGTTTTAATGTAGCTGGCGGCACCCACCACGCGTTTGCGGATCATGGGGAAGGTTTCTGCCTGCTCAACGATTTTGCTGTAGCTGCCAATTACCTGCTGCACCGGCAACGTATCAAACAGGCACTGGTGATAGACCTCGACGTGCACCAGGGCAACGGCACCGCCGCACTGTTTGCTGGTAACCCTCATGTATATACGTTTAGTATGCATGGCGCACACAATTATCCATTTCATAAAGAAACATCCGACTGGGATATTCCCCTGGCAGACGGTATGGATAACGGCACTTACCTGCAGCTGCTGGAAGAAGCCCTGCCAGTGCTGATTAACCGGGTTAAACCGGATCTTGTTTTTTATCTTTCGGGGGTAGATATCCTGGAAACGGATAAATTCGGGAAGCTGAAGGTTACGCAGCAGGGCTGCCTGGAGCGGGATGAAATGGTTTTCCATTCACTGAAAAAACATCACATCCCCTGTGCAGTGGCGATGGGAGGAGGTTATTCCACCCACATCCGCGATATCGTAAATGCGCACTGTAATACTTTTAAGGCAGGCATCCGTATTTACGGTTAAATAATTTTCCCGTCTTTCATTACCAGCTGGCGGTCGCTCATGGGCGCCAGTTCTTCATTATGCGTAACAATGATAAAGGTTTGCTTCAGTTTATCGCGCAGTTCCATGAACAGGTGATGCAGTTCCCGCGCGTTACGGGAGTCGAGGTTACCGGTAGGTTCGTCTGCCATTACCACGTCGGGATCATTGATGAGGGCGCGCGCTACAGCCACTCTTTGTTGTTCTCCGCCGGAGAGGGCGTTGGGTTTGTGCTCAAGCCGGTCTTTCAATCCGAGCGTTTCCAGGAGGAACACCGCTTTTTCCTTTACCTGGCTTTTGCGGGTGCCGGCGATATAACCGGGGATACACACATTTTCGAGGGCAGTGAATTCCGGCAGCAGGTGATGGAACTGGAAAATAAAGCCAATATGACGGTTCCTGAAATCGGCCAGGGCGTTTCCCTTTAAACCGGTCAGATTGACATCATTAAGCCAGATACTGCCAGCAGTAGGCGTATCAAGGGTTCCAAGAATGTGCAGCAAGGTACTCTTACCAGCTCCGGAGGAACCTACGATGGTTACAATCTCTCCCTTACTGACAGTAATGTCTACCCCTTTTAATATGGGTAAATTGGAATAATTTTTGGTAACATTGCGAGCGGTTAGCATAACCCAAAGAAAAGTAATTAACCGATAAAATAGTAAAAGTTGTTTATTTCAAATTAAATAATACTTTTGCGGAAAATTAAAAAGTAAAAATTTTAATAAGATGTACTGGACATTAGAATTAGCTTCATACCTGGAGGACGCTCCATGGCCAGCTACTAAAGACGAACTTATCGACTACGCCATTCGTTCCGGTGCACCGATCGAAGTAATCGAGAACCTTCAGGAGCTGGAGGATGAAGGGGAAATTTATGAGGGGATTGAAGATATTTGGTCTGATTATCCGTCGCAGGATGACTTCTTCTTTAATGAGGATGAATATTAGCCAGTATCGCTGACCGCACTCCCGTTCAACTATGACAAATAATTACTAAGCCGCTCCTGATAAGGAAGCGGCTTTTATTTTTGGTATTCAGAGATCCGGCGATGTGGCAGAAATGATTGTTTCTGCTGCATCGCCGGGCTCAATAAATAACTGGTTTATTTTTCCATCTGGTCGATCACCGGTTTGGAAACGCCGGTGAAGGAGAAACCTCCGTCGTGGAACAGGTTCTGCATGGTCACCATTTTGGTGAGGTCAGAGAACATGGCTACAGCGTAGTTAGCGCATTCGTCTGCAGTGGCATTACCCAGCGGGCTCATTTTCTCTGCATAGGACATAAAGCCATCGAAACCTTTCACACCGCCACCTGCGGTTGTTTTAACCGGTGACTGGGAGATGGTGTTCACACGTACTTTTTTGTGGGTACCGTAATGGTAACCGAAGCTGCGTGCAATTGATTCCAGCAGGGCTTTTGCGTCGGCCATTTCACCATAATCGGGGAATACACGCTGAGACGCGATATAAGACAATGCGATAACAGATGCCCATTCGTTCAGTGCATCCAGCTTGTAGGCTGTTTGCAGCACGCGGTGCAAAGACATCGCAGAGATATCAAATGTTTTGTGATTAAAATCGTAATCCAGGTCGGTATAGCTTCTGCCTTTACGGATGTTCATACCCATTGCTACGGAGTGGAGAACGAAGTCGATCTTACCACCAAAGTGCTCCATGGATTTGTTGAACAGGTTGGCCAGATCATCCATATTGGTAACATCAGCCGGAATAACAGGTGCCTTACAGGTTTCCGCCAGTTTGTTGATCTCACCCATACGCAGGGCAATAGGGGCATTGGTAAGCACAATTTCAGCGCCTTCTTCCACGCAACGCAGTGCAGTTCTCCAGGCAATAGACTTGTCGTCCAGTGCGCCAAAGATGATACCTTTCTTCCCTTTTAATAAGTTATGAGCCATTTGGTCAAAAATTAATTTCGGCAAAAATAGTCGTTATAGTTGAAAAAAAAAGCTGTTAGCTGTCAGCGACCAGCATTTAGACGGTTAGTCTTTAACTAAATGCAGCCTGCTAAAGGCTAACAGCTATTATGAGATAGCAGTTTATTAATGTACGGCCAGCATTTCGCGGGCGTTCTCCAGCGCAGCGGCAGTAGGCCGTTCTCCACTCAGCATCTGGGCAATTTTATTCACCCGCTCGTCCTGCGACAATAAACGTACGCTGGTAGTTACTTTATCCGCTTTAGCGTCTTTATATACAAAGTAATGTGCATCTGCTTTCCCGGCTATCTGTGGCTGATGGGTAATACAGATGATCTGGTGTGATTTGGCCAGATCTTTCAGAATAACACCCACCTGGCGGGCAGCTTCTCCTGAAATACCGGTATCAATTTCATCAAAGATCAGGGTAGGCAGCGCTACCGACTGGGCTACCAGCGACTTGATGCATAACATGATGCGGCTCAATTCCCCACCGGAGGCCACTTTGCCCACTGGTGCAAACTGGTTGCTCTTATTAGCGTCAAACAGGAATTCGATGGTATCCTGTCCGTATGAATTGAGTTCTCCGGGTATGATGTCTACTTTCAGGCGGGCGTTAGGCATGCCTACCTGCGCCAGTAAAGTGTTTACATGTTTTTCAAAAGGACCGGCCTGCTCCTGGCGATGCCCGGTGATGACTGCGGCCGCTTGCTGCAGGCTTTCTTTCAGCCGGGTTTGTTCCTGCTCCAGTGATGCCAGCTGTTCGTCCAGGTTCAGTACATCCTCTACTTTCTGTGTCAGCACTTCTTTTATGGCCAGCAGTTCGGCAGTGGTATGCACCCCATGTTTCTTGAACAAACGGTAACCCAGCGCCATTCTTTCATTCACCAGTTCTATCCGTTGCGCATCATATTGTACATGGTCGTTGATGCTTTCCACCTCACCGGCAATATCCTGCAGTTCGAGATAAGTGGACAATAGCCGTTCAGATACCGCGGGCATCTCTTTATGGAAGGCAGATAAGGCCTGCAGCGATGACTGCAGCTGTTTCAGCTGTTGAAGAATGGGTTGTTCATCTTCCTTCAGCTGGAAATAAACCCGGTTCAGGGTGTTCTTTATTTCTTCTGCGTGACTCAATGTTTGCAGTTCTGCTTCCAGTTCTTCTATTTCGTTGGTGTTGAAGCCTGCTTCCGCCAGTTCATCAAGCAGGAAGCGGTTATAGTCCAGCTCTTTGTTGGCATTGTCGCGGTTATCCAGCAGCTGTTTGTATTTCTTCTGTACCTGTGTGTACTGAACAAATCCCTGGTGGTACTGTTGCAGTTCCGTTGGTTTGTTTACCAGGGCATCGATCACTTCGCGCTGGAAATCGGCGTTACCGAGCGCCAGTGTATCAAATTGTTGATGGAGGTCTACCAGGTATCCGCTGAGTTCTGCCAGCTGGGAGATGTTCACCGGCGTATCATTTACAAACGCCCTTGATTTACCGGCAGCACTCACTTCTCTTCTTATGATCAGCTGATCTTCCAGATCCAGCTCATGTTGCTGGAAGAAGGCCGCCACCTGTGATTTCTTTACTTTAAAGAACCCTTCTATGATGCATTTGCCGGTTTTATCGAACAATACTCCCGGGTCTGCTCTTTCTCCGAGTATCAGGGAAAGGGCTCCGAGGAGGATAGATTTACCTGCACCGGTTTCTCCGGTGATCACATTCAGGTTCCCTGAGAAGTCTACTTCCAGGTGATCGATAATTGCGTAGTTCTTGATGGTTAGTCGCTGTAACATAAGTAAGGAAATTCCTTTATGATGTTGAAAGCTCAGGTTCCGTTTACCCGCTGCATGCCTGCTTTGGCGCGCTGGTCAAGGGAATTCTTATAATCGTGGCCTTTCATGTTCAGACAACGCTGATAACATTCTATGGCTTTGGCTTTTTCGTTTCTCTTTTCATAAATGTAACCCATTTGGAGGGAAGCCCGTGCAGCATAATATTCCGGCCTGTTGGTGCCCACTTTCACGGTTACCTCGTACATGGCAATGGCCTGATCATCCTGCCCGCTTTCATCATATATGCGGCCCAAACGGTAGGCATATTCCAGCTTATCTTCCATCGCAGGGAATTCAGCCGCTTTTTTGGTAAGCAGCAATGCCAGCGCTTTATTGAAATATCCGCCATCGCTCAGTAAACGTACGCGCAACAGGAATGGGTTGGGCCATTTACCGGTTTTGGCTTCTTTCAGTGCCTGTTTGTCGGCGTCCGTTTCCAGTCCTCCTTTTGTGAGGATCAGGGCGCGGTATTTATCTGCCGCAGCCTGGTTTCCTTCCAGGTAATAATACCAGCTGAGTCGCTGCAAACACTCCTTCACATAAAACTTGCCTTTAAAATTACTGACAAACCGCTCCAGGTAAATATGTGCATCCGGATCCAGCCGTGTTAATTTCAGTAATCCCATTACATAATTGTAATACTGCATGTCCGCATACTCCGCTGTATCATTCCGTTCCTGCAACACTTTTATGCCGGTAGCTGCCCTTTGGTTGTTTAAAGAAAGGTTCGCCACCATTAAAGCAAACAGGTAGTTATTTTTAGTATCCAGTTGTTTTTTTTGTAAGAATTCCCACGTTTCTTCCGGTTTATTCACAATAAACAACATCAGGTAGCAATAATAGTAGTAAGATTCTTCCCGGAACATTCTGGCTTCGGGCGCATTGCTCTCAATGAACTTATTCACATTTGCCATCCCTTCTTTCATACTGCCCTTAAGGCCAAGGATATTGGTGATCCACTTATAGCCTTCCGGAATAGTGCCGAATACGGTTTGCATGGCGCCCAGCAGCAGGTTGTTGGGAACAAAGCCCGGAAACCGTTGCTGATTTTCTTTCAGCATGATATATGCTTTCCGGATCTCCCAGGTCGCATCCCATTTTTCATCAAACTTTATTTTGATCAGGGCCCACTGGAATTTGATGGCCGCCTGTGTGTACAGGTAATAAGGCGAGTCCGGGGAACCTTCTGCCATTTTATTCAGCCGGAAGGAACGCAGGCTCCTTTTCTTTGAATACTCTGCAGGGTCTTCATTAAAGAAGAGTGGGAAAAAATCTGCATAGTTATCCAGGAAATAGGGCGCCAGATTATCCGGATGCTCTTTTTTTTCTGCTTCCAGCAAAGCCTTACCGGTGTTTAACCTCAGCTGCATAATGGCATCATATGCCTGCTCGCAGCGGGTGTTAAAATCAAATACTTTCTGCCTGGCGCTCACGTTAAATCCTACACTCAACAATAACAACAAAGAAAAAATAATACGCATACGGGGAAAAATTCCAAAATTAAAGGCCAAATCTCTCATAACATCCTCCAAATCCCAAATAACACTTCACATTTTTTAAAGTTGCATTGTTTTAGCTAAATCCCTGCCACAAAATAAAAGAACTACTACGCAAGGTACCTGCGCAACGGCAATATACACAAAGCTAATATAATTAGTAAAACAAAACTAAATAAATTAGTATATTTTTTTATGCACATACACCAATAGAAAAAGGACATCCGGAGATGTCCTTTTAAATACTTATTGCTGAGGGACTATATTTTAGATAGTCACAGTCGCTTCGAGATCGTTATCCACCAGGATACGTCCGCAGTGCTCACAAACGATGATCTTTTTGTGCTGACGGATTTCTGCCTGACGCTGAGGAGGGATCGCATTAAAGCAACCACCGCAGGAATCACGCTCTACAGTTACTACAGCCAAACCGTTGCGGTAGTTCTTACGGATTTTTTCGTAAGCCTGCAATAAGCGGGGATCTACCTTGGTTTTAGCATCTTCACTTTCTTTGCGGAATGCTCTCTCTTCTTTATCTGTTTCGCCGATGATCTTTTCCAGTTCGCCTTTCTTGTGCTTCAGGTTCGCTTCCTTATCTGCCACCGCTTTCTTGGCTACTTCCAGTACGCGGCTTTTTTCCTTGATCTCTTCGTTAGCGTCCTTGATATGCTTTTCAGCCAGCTTGATTTCCAGCGCCTGCATCTCCATTTCTTTGGTGATGGCTTCAAACTCACGGTTATTCTTCACATTATCCTGCTGCTTCTCGTACTTCTTGATCAGCGCTTCCGCTTCTTTGATGGCGTTTTTCTTGCTGGCAACAAAGTCTTGTATACCTTTCATTTCATTCTCAATGTGAGACTGACGTGTGTTCAGGCCTTCGATCTCGTCTTCCAGGTCTTTTACCTCCATCGGCAACTCCCCTTTCAACACCTGGATCCCATCCAGCTTGGAATCGATCTTTTGCAATCTGAGTACAGACGCTAATTTTTCTTCAACGGAGTATTCTTTTACGGTTGCCATGTATTATAAATAATTTACCGGGTTTGTTTTAATCGTAGATTTAAGAGGCGCAAAATTACGGAATTTTTCGGTCAATATATGATAAAATAATTCCACTGTGAACTGCTCACTCTCAAAATGTCCGATATCTGCTATAATTAATTGATTGTCAGCGTCAAAAAATTCATGATACTTGAAATCAGCCGAAATATAGGCATCTGCCCCGGCCGATATTGCCTGTTTCAACAGGAAACTGCCCGCTCCACCACACAACGCCACTTTTTTTACGGGACGCCCTCTCAAAGGAGTATATTTCACACAACCAGTCCGGAACTGCTCCTTTACAAACTGTAAAAATTCCAGCTCTTCCATTGCCTCCGGCAAAGTACCTATCAATCCCGAACCCACCTGCTGATAAGCATTTTCCAGGCTTACTATGTCATAAGCCACCTCTTCGTAGGGATGGCTGCTCAACAGCGCCTGTAAAATTTTTCCTTCCAAATATACCGGAAAAATTACTTCCAACTTTATTTCGGCCTCAAAATGTCGTTTTCCGGGCGTACCTACGTAAGGATCAGTGCCTTCCGCCCCTTTAAACGTGCCTTCCCCCGCGCCGTTGAAGCTGCATTCACTGTAATTGCCAATATGGCCGGCGCCCGCTTCAAACAAGGCAGCCCTTACCGTTTCCACATCTGCCGAAGGCACAAATGTGAATAACTTTTTTAATAATCCCCGCTTAGGCTGCAATACCCGCGTTTGCTCCAGCCCCAGTTTAGCCGCCATCTGCGCACATACCCCGTTCCGTACATTATCCAGGTTGGTATGCGCTGCATACACGGCAATATCATGTTTAATGGCTTTAATAGCCACCCGTTCTACATAATTATTCCCATTAATCTTCTTCAATCCCCCGAAAACAATGGGATGGTGGGCAATCACCAGGTTACATCCGGTTGCAATGGCTTCGTCAATAACAGCTTCAGTGGCGTCCAGGGTAAGCAGGGCGTTGGTCACCTCCACATCTGCCCGCCCGAAAATAAGCCCGGCATTGTCGTAGCTCTCCTGGTACTGCAAAGGCGCGAACTGTTCGATGGCCTGTATGATCTCTTTTATCTTCATATCTGCAAAAATTAATGGTTCATTCCCGGCATCTGCTAAATTTGCAAAAAAATATCTTTTATGCCCGGAAGCAAATCTACAGCAGAACAGTATGCGGATTACAAAATAAAAATGCAAAAAATTGCGGACGTAAGAAATGCCCTGGCGGTACTTGGATGGGACCAGGAAACCTATCTTCCGGAAAAAGGCGCGGGATTCCGCGGTCAGCAGATCACCACCCTCAGCTCCATAGCTCACGAATTATTCACCGCCCCGGAACTGGAAGCCATCCTCCAGGCCCTGAAAGGGAATACCACACTGAATCCTGTAGAACAGAAAAATATCATTCTTTCCACAGAAGACTTTGAAAAGAATAAAAAATACCCGGCAGCCTTTGTGGCAGAAATGTCGAGAGTGACCAACGAAAGCTATCACGCCTGGATAAAAGCCCGCAAAGCCAACGACTATTCCATTTTCGCCCCGGCGCTCGCCCGGATGGTTGAACTGAAAAAACAGGAAACGGATATCCTCGGCTATGAAGGACATCCCTACAACGCCCTCCTGAATGAATATGAAAAAGGCGCCCATACCGGTATGCTGGATACCATTTTCAATGAAGTGAAAACCGCCCTTTCACCACTGCTCAGCCAAATAGAACAACAACCCGCTATCAATAAGGATTTCCTTCATCTGCATTATAACCGCGATGTACAATGGAAATTTGGCCTCGCCCTGCTGGAAGGTATGGGATACGACCTGAAAGCAGGCCGGCAGGACGTTTCAGAACATCCTTTCACCACCAGCTTCAGTCCACTTGATGTAAGGGTAACCACCCGCATCGATGAAAATGATTTTGGTAACATGACCTGGAGCTGTATCCACGAAGGTGGCCATGCCCTTTACGAGCAGGGGCTCCCTACAGAACAATACGGCCTTCCCTGCGGAGAAGCCACCAGCCTTGGCATACATGAATCCCAGTCGCGCCTCTGGGAAAACAACGTGGGCCGTAGCCTTCTTTTCTGGCAATATCACTATCCCAGCCTGCAGCAACTCTTCCCCGAAAACCTCGGAAACGTGTCGCTGGATGCGTTCTATAAAGCCATTAATAAAGTGCAGCCTTCCCTCATCCGCACGGAAGCAGATGAGCTCACCTATCATTTCCACATCATGATCCGGTATGAAATTGAAAAAGGACTGATCGATGGCAGCATTGATGTAAAAGATCTGAAACACACCTGGAATGAATACTACCGTCAATACCTGCACGTAACGGTACCCGACGATGTTCATGGCGTATTGCAGGACATCCATTGGTCGCACGGCAGCTTCGGCTACTTCCCTACCTATTCACTCGGCAGTTTTTATGCCGCCCAGCTTTTTGCTGCTGCACAAAAACAAGTACCTGGTTTGGACGCACGTATTGCCGGCGGTGATTACCAGCCGTTACTGGAATGGCTGCGCACCAACGTTCACCCGTTTGGAAGATTTTATACCTCAAATGAATTGTGCGAGAAAGTAACCGGGAAACAACTGGTATTTGGCGAGTTCCTGGAATACGCGAAAGCGAAATATGCCGGGATATACGGTTTCTAAAATAAAAGTCCGGAACGATCTGTGAAAGATGGTTCCGGACTTTCCTGTTACTTGTAGTATACTTCGATTACAACCCCGCCAGCTTCTCCAGCTCTGCCAGCTCCATCACACCCTGCTTCCGCGCTATTTCTTTACCATCCTTATAAAAAATAAAAGTAGGCAGCTTAGTTGCATCAACAGATTTCATTACGTCCTGGTCGTTACCGCCATCTACCAATACCCTCTTTACCTGCGGATGTTTTTGGAAGAATTTTTCCAGCACCGGCTCCATCTGCTTACAGGGAGGACACCACGCAGCTCCAACATCGGTAAGTACCATTCCTTTTGCATGAACGGCGTTGTTATAATCCGCTATAGTAAGCTGCGGCTTCTTTTCAGCGACGCCCTCCAATTGTTTGCCTGCCCGCTTCCACGCATTGATGCCGCCATCCAGCTCCACTACCTCCGTAAAACCATGCTCTCTCATCCATTTGGCGGCGGCGGTGCTGCGGCCGCCGCTCAGGCAATAAATATAAACGGTCTTTTTCTTGTCCAGGTACTGCACCCGGTCCATGAATTCTTCTTTCTTTGTATAATCGGCCTGTAAGGCATGCGGCAAATGCCCGGTACTGAATTCCCCGGCGGTACGCACATCAAACACCTGTGCATCCGGCTGTTGAATATCCTTTTCAAATTCCGCGGCATCCACTTCCTGCCGCTCCTGTGCCATTACGGTAATGCCTGTGAGCATCAATAAGATGGCTAAGAAAACTCGTCCCATATCTTCTTTATTTTCGGCATAAAATTAATAAACAACTCTGCACCTTGCCTGGCCGGATGAGAATTATAACAGGGCTGTAACGTTTTTATATCAAATAAGTGAGAAAACAACTTGGTGTATTCCGCTGCTGTACCACCGAAGGGCGGCCCGTCCTGCGTAAAATGACGGTTAAATAACACCCCTGCCAGGTGCCCGCCAGGTTTGATCAGCGAATACATGTGGTCCACGTAATCCATCCGGAGGAAAGGAGGCAACGCGCAGAAAAATGTTTGTTCCAATACCAGGTCGTAACTGCCTTTATGCGCAAAAAAATCTTCTTCCAGCACTTTCACACGGGTACGGGCAAACGTTTTTTTCAGTTGTTCCACCAATGCCGGTGCAATATCCAGCACCGTTACATCGCTGAAAGCCTGGCCTGCCAGGTAAGCAGCCTCGTAACTGTTGCCTCCACCGGGAATGAGTATACGAATATCCCGGTCCACCAGCTGATCAATATACTCTTTCAGGGGTGGCGACACCGCTCCCATATCCCAGCCCGTATCTCCTTTCAGATAGCGGTCATTCCAATACTGACTATCCATATCCGGCATTGCTTTTTATGCTAAGTTACGGCCATTCAGCCACATACATAAATGCATCGCTTTTCCAAACATTATTACTATTTTTATGCTTTGAATATACCTGTGAAAAGGCCTTAACGCCAACCTATGCCATGAAAAGCCTACACAATTATTTGTGGATTGTCACAAAACATATTTTGCTTTGTCTGCTGCCGGTGATGGCCCTGGCCGTTGCTGCCCGTGCGCAGTCAGTTGCCATCAATGCAGATAAATTAGCAGGCTGTCCTCCTTTCCTGGTGAACTTTACCGCCACATTAGATGCAGGCTACCAACAGATAGAATGGGATTTCGGACTTGGCGCCAATGTGACCAACGACCTCACCCCCTCCAAAACATTCCAGGACCCCGGCATTTACCATGTTAAACTAACGGCTACCTACGGCGCCAATACCATCGTCAAACAACTTGACATCCAGGTATATAACAAACCCCTTGTCAACTTCACTATCCCCAACACCACCGGATGCGCGCCCTTCATGGCTACTTTCAGGGACCAGTCTGCCCCGGGAGACGGCAGCATTGCAGATATTACCTGGGATTTCGGCGACGGCGGAGGCGCCACAGGCGCAAATGTTACACACACCTATACGCAGGCAGGCACTTATAATGTACTCAGCGCTGTAACTAACAGCTACGGATGTACGGCATTTAAAGGACCCGAACCAGTGAAAATACAAAGTGCGCCTACGCCGGCTTTCTCGGCCGACAAAACACAAAGCTGCACCACGCCATTCATGGTAAATTTCTTTAACAATACGGTGAATAACTCGCCCGATCCGGTGACCTATACCTGGGATTACGGCGATGGCACTACCGGCACCGCCAACCAGCATACCTATACCAGGGAAGGCCGTTTCACCGTAAAGCTCACCGCCACTACCTCCGGTGGATGCTCCACTCCTCTTACTAAAACAGCGTATATCGTCATTGAAAAAGTGAAACCAGCGTTTACTTTTTCAGCACCCTGTGCTGATCAACCGGTTAACTTCACCAATACCACACAACCTGTTCCGGACCAGGTGACCTGGGCATTCCCGGATGGCACTACTCAAACCACTGCAAACGCGGTAAAACAATTTGCCACGCCGGGCGACTATGTCGTGAAAATGCAGGCTACCCTCGGTACCTGCATGGAAGAGATCCAGCAAACGATTCACGTAAATCCCTCTCCACAAATTAACCCGGTAGCTACGCCACTCAGCGCATGCAATACGCCTTTTACCACGCAGTTCAACGCGCAATCCGCCAACGCTACTGCATGGAACTGGAACTTTGGAGACGGCACTACTGCTACGCTCGAAAACCCTTCACATACCTATACCCGCGAAGGATCATTCACGGTAAGTCTCACCGCCACCAATGCTTCGGGCTGCAATAAAACAGTCACCAATCCTGGTTACATCAACATTGCCAAACCCAACCTGAGTATTTATCGCAGCGCAACGAAAGGATGTATCCCTTTGCCGGCAGACTTCTACGTAGAACTGGATGTTACCGATCCTATTGTCAGTTATCAATGGAACTTCGGCGACGGCAGCACTTCTACCGATGCAAGGCCCCATCATATTTTCACCACACAGGGAACTTTCACGGTTACCATTACCGTAACCACAGCAGGCGGATGTACTGCCAGCGGCACTACCATTGTTATGGCAGGAACAAGACCAGTAGTGGATTTTGTTGCCACCCCCCTGAAATCATGCGCTAAAGACCCGGTACAGTTCACCAACCTGTCTGTTCCCCGTGGTACTTCCTGGATCTGGACATTTGTACAGGATAACAGCACCAGTACGGAAGAAAACCCCAACCACACCTTCAACGAAATCGGCAGTCATGATATCATTCTCACAGTAAACAATAATGGCTGTATTGAGCAGTTAATAAAACGGAATTATATCCAGATCATTCCACCTATTGCACGGTTTGAAACTGCACCGGATTGCTTGGATCCCTATCACCGTAAATTCACGGACAATTCCACCTTTGGGCCTATTCCCACCGCAGTAAAATCCTGGCTTTGGGAATTTGGCGAAAACGGCGCTACTTCCACCGATCAGCATCCGGATTTCCGGTACCAGACAACAGGTCTGAAACAGGTACGGCTCACCATCGACAATGGTATCTGTACTTCTACCACTACGCAATCGGTGAACATCATTGATGAAAAGCCCGTTATTACTGCTGATAAGCCCAGGATATGCAAAGGAGAAAACATCCACATTTCATTAGGACCGCTGAATAATGCCAATATCAACGAATATAACTGGGATTGGGGCGACGGCAGCGCCATTCAAAATATACCGGCTTACAATTTTAATCCTGCCAATGGTATCACACATACCTATAACAAAACAGGCACCTTTACCATTAAGCTTACCATTACAGATAAAAACAGCTGTATCCGCGAAGCCCCACCCTTTAGCATTGATGTAAACGGGGCTACACCTGATTTTGATTATACCGGCAAGAGATGTAAAGATGAGATTTTCAGCTTCACGGATAAGTCTACCGTAAACAGCGGCAACAGCATACTCAACTGGGAATGGGATTTCGGGGATCAGAGCAGCAAAGAGAATTATACTACACAACCCATTGACATAAAACATACCTATACTAACGCGAACGATTACACGGTATCATTAACCGTCACCGATCAGTTTAGTTGTGTAGTGAAAATCCAGAAAGTGATTCGTTTCGACCGGGTGAAGGCCGACTTTATGGTACCATCCAATATCGCTTGCCTGGATAAGTCGTTTACATTTATGGATCAGTCGCAGGGTACTATCCAAAACTACGCATGGGATTTCGGCGACAATACCACCGGCACGGGAAACAGACCTGTAAAGGTTTACAGCGCCCCTGGCCAATATAACGTAACACTCAAAGTAACCACCCCCGCGGGTTGTACGGATGAAATCACCAAAACAAATGCCATCAGGGTTCCTGATCCGAAAGCATCTTTCACGATACCGGATAACCTGGACCTGTGCCCGCCGGTGAAAGTATTATTTACCAATACGTCTACTGATTTTGTAAACTCCAGCTGGAATTTTGGTGATAACGGCACTTCCGCCAAAAATGATCCCGATGTGCATATATACGCACGGGCACGCACCTACGACGTAGTGCTCACTGTATATTCAGAAGGAGGTTGCTCCAGCACTGCCACGCTTCCTATTACCATCAAAGGACCGGACGGCACCATGAAAACCACGCCTACACAGGGTTGTGTGCCGCTGGCAATCAGTATCAGCGCTACCTCTGTTAAAACCGACAGCTATATGTGGGACTTCGATGATGGTACCGTACTTACTTCTACCACACCGGTATCCCCGGCACACACCTATACCAAGGCAGGCATATATTATCCGCGTGTATCTTTACTGGACAATCAGGGTTGCGTGGTAAAAGCGGCAGGCAACGATAAGATTATTGTAGATCAAACAATAGCTGATTTTGCTACCAATGATTTCCAGGTATGTGGCGGTGGTGAAGTAACTTTTACCAACAAGAGTAAAACGTTAACCAAAGATTCACTTGCACTTGATTTCACCAATGCCTGGGACTTTGGCGCACCGGGTAATCCCGGCAACAGCGCTGCCACCGTGAACGGCTTGTTTAATTATCCGCAGCCTGGAACTACTCATGTTAAACTGGTAGTAACCAGCGCCTATGGTTGTATAGATGAGAAGATCCTGCCGGTGGTAATTCCGCCGCAACCGGTGGCCGTCATTGCTCCTGTTTTACCGCTTTGTGTGTCTGGCAAGGTACAGCTGTCCGGCAGCGACAGCAAAAATATACCAGGCACCAAGTGGCACTGGCAGATAGGAACCGGGCAAACATACGACGTACCTGTTCCGCCGGAAATACTTTTAAACAGCACCGGCACCATACCGGTGGTATTAACGATCACCAACAGTGATGGTTCCTGTCCTTCAGAAACTACTATTCAGATGATCGTACATCCTTCACCGGTATTAAATCCTTCTCCGGTTTCGGCCACTATCTGCCGTGGTGCGGCATTACAGTTACAGGCGAATACCACCGCCAATGTAGCAGTAAACTGGACTGATTACAACATCTCCGACGTAACCAGCGTATCGCCGCAGGCAATGCCGGATATCGATACCTTCTACCGGGTTACCGCCACTAACGAATACGGTTGTACGAATACTGGTGAAATAGCCGTTACCGTTACGCAGCCGTTCAAAATTTACGCGCAGGATGCCGAAATATGTGCGGGAGAAAGCGTAAAAATGAATGCAGGCGGTGCCTTACGCTACCAGTGGATTCCCGCCAGGGGCTTGAACCACGCGGATATTGCCGATCCCGTTGCCAGTCCGGATGGCAATATCACTTACCAGGTAGTGGGTTATAACAACAGCACCTGCTTCACAGATACTGCGTTAGCAAGAGTTTACGTACGTGCGGTACCGGTAGTGAATGCCGGTCCGGATATGGTGATAGCTACCGGCTCTGTTATTCCATTGCCGGTAACAGGCAGCGGCGATATTATTAAAACTGAATGGACGCCGGTAACTGGTTTGAGCTGTTACGACTGCCTGACGCCTACGGCCACGCCCACAGACGATATTACTTACCATGTAAAGGTAACCAACCAGTTTGGCTGTGTAAGTACCGACGATGTAGCTATCAAGCTGGTGTGCGATGAAGGTAATGTATTCATCCCCAATACATTTTCTCCCAATGGCGATGGACAGAATGATGTTTTCTATGTGCGGGGCCGCGGTATGCAGTCCATCCGCATTTTCAGGATCTTCAACCGCTGGGGACAACTGGTATTTGAACGTACCGGAGTGAATACCAATGATCCATCCTCGGGATGGGATGGCCGTTACAAAGGCGCCATCCTGAACCCGGATGTATTTGTATACTATGTGGAAGTAGTGTGTGACAAAGGTGCTGTAAACCTGTTGAAAGGGAATATTACCCTTATCAGGTAAAGACGAATTTTTGATACGGATGTTGTTGATTTGCAGCCACTCTGCTGTATTCCATCTTTTCTTTATCAAAATTTCCGAAAATCAAAAAGTTTATATATGTAATTTTTATTAATTTGTGTAGACATTTAGTCAATGGAAAACCTGTGTACCCTATGAAATACCGACAGGCAAAGTGTTTTTGGACATTGCTGCTCCTTATATCCCTTTTGCAGGCAAACTGCTTACTGGCACAGAAGGCGGACTTTACCTATACCGCTTCGCCGGGCAACCTGTGTACACCCGTAACACTTACATTGAGAAATACCAGCACCGGCACTCCGCTTACCTATAACTGGGATTTCGGGGATGGCAGAACTTCACATGAGGAGCATCCACAGGTCACCTATACCAGTGGCGGACCCGTAAAAATCACCCTCGAGGCAGTATATAAAGTAAGCGGCGGAACAACCACCAGTACTTATTGGCGTAGCCTGGTAGTAGGTGCTACCCCACAGGTAATTTTTTCGGCAGATGTAACAAAAAGCTGCAAAGTATTCACCGCTAATTTCACGGATGCCACCACAGGCGCGGCCAGTCGTACGTGGGATTTCGGCGACGGTACTGCACCGGTTACCACCAGTAATGCTTACATACCACATCAATACACCCGCGCAGGAAAATTTGATGTAACTCTTACCGTTACTAACACCAACGGCTGTACGGCCACCTTAAAGAAAGATGCCTATATCGATATCTCCCTGCCCGAGATTACAATGGCTACGCCACTATCAGGCTGTGTGCCTTATACTGCTGCGTTCACGGCTACTTCTGCCAACGATATCAATGATCCGGTGGTATCCTGGGCCTGGAATTTCGGGGATGGCAACACCCAATCCACTACCAACGGAAATGTAAATCATATCTATACGCAAACCGGAACTTATAACGTAGGCGTTACCGTTACTACCCAGGGGCAATGCGTGGTAACTACAACGTTCGATAAGTTTGTGCATACCGGCAATCCCCCGTCCAATGTAAGCTTCACTGTATCTCCGGCCAGTACCTGCACCGGCGATCCGGTACGACTGCTCGCCAATGCCAGCTTTGCGGACACCTACAGCTGGGATTTCGGAGATGGAAAAACGGAATCAGGCAGCAGTAACGATATCCGCCATTCGTTTAATACCAACGGTATTCTTACTGTGCAAATGAAAGCGGGCAGTAATGGCTGCTTCACAGCTGCGCCACCAGCTACTGTAAACGTAACCGGTCCGGTGTCACAATTCAGCGTGGTTCGCGATTGTGCCGATAAAAGTAAATTCATCTTTACCAACAACTCCATTGGTACCAGCGCTAACTCTACCTACCAGTGGGATTTTGGAGATAATTCTCCCCTGGTAAACACCATGGACGCAGTACATAATTATACAACGCCCGGCAATTATACCGTTCGTCTTACTATCGGGGAAATAGGCAATAACTGCAACCATAGCAGCTTCCAGACAATCTACTATTTTCGGGCCGATTTTACGGCCGGCGTCAACTCCATCTGCCGCGGAAGCAAGGCTACCTATGGTGTGCTGAATGTACCATTGGGACTGGTTTCCAGCTACACCTGGCAATTTGGCGATGGCACCACTTTTACCACCACTGACCAAACCTATATAAAAACATGGGCCGCTGCGGGTACATTCGATAACCAGCTGACCATTCGTTATAATGATCCCGCTTATTGCGACGACATTGTGTATAAACCGGATGATATTGACATCCTCGCACCGCAGGCCGACTTTACCACCGGCCCGGTTACCTGTGCAGGCCAGGCGGTAAGCTTTATCAATAACACCATTACTTCTCCCAATATCCCGATTGCCAACTGGTACTGGGATCTGGGCAATGGCCTTAGTTCCACCGCTCAAACACCGCCAGCGACTAAGTACAGCGCTTCCGGCGGACAGGCGGTGAAACTAGTGGTGACAGATGCCCGCAATTGCAGGGACTCTGTCAGCAAAACCATCAACATTCATCCCACCCCGGTGTTGAAAGCATCGGCACAACAACCAAAGATTTGCGAGGGCAACAGTGTTAACCTGAATGCCTTATCAGACGGTACGGTGCAATGGCTCACCACCAACCAGCTCAGTTGTGTTTTCTGTACAGATCCGGTGGCATCGCCACTTACAAATACCCGTTACCGCGTGCAGGCTTCTAACGTATACGGATGTACGGTATTTGATTCCACTGATGTAGTAGTAGTGCCGAAAGTAAATCTTACTGTAAGCAATGATACCATTGCCTGCTACGGCACTTCGGTACAACTGAAAGCCGCCGGCGCTACCATCTATAACTGGACGCCCGTTACCGGTCTGACCAACAACACTATCGCTAACCCGGTTACCACACCCATAACAGACATCACTTACCAGGTAACCGGCACCAACGACGCCATTTGCCCCATGAGTGCGCCGCTTGCTGTGAAAGTATCCGTAAAACCGGTACCACAGGTAGATGCCGGCAAGGACCAGACAGTGATGGTGGGAGATATTGTGCGGCTGATGGCCAGCGGAAGCCCTGACATTGTGAAGTGGAAATGGAGCCCGGATGATTACCTCGATAACACCAGTTCTCCTTATGTAACGGCTGCCGTACGTAAGCCTATCACTTACAGCATTACCGGTACTAACCAGTTCGGCTGTACGAAAAGCGATATCATGAACGTGGACCTCGTTTGCAATACCGACGTGGTATTTATTCCAAATACTTTCAGTCCCAATGGCGACGGGCAAAATGATATATTCTATCCACGCGGAAAGGGCATCAGCCTGATAAAGTCTTTCCGGATTTTCAACCGCTGGGGACAGGAAGTACATCATCGCGAAAGAATCAACATTGATGATATCAGCACCGGGTGGAACGGCTCCTTTAACGGCAAGCCGCAGCCTTCTGATGTGTATATCTACTTTATTGAGGCTTACTGTGATACCAACGAATTTTTCCAGATGAAAGGCAACGTAACATTACTCAGATAAATATTTTTAACCTGGCTAACATGAAAACCATATACCGCGTATTACTGGCGATAGTTTGCAGCACGCATGCAGCACCGTTGTATGCCCAGGATATACATCTGTCGCAGTTCTATGAAACGCCTATCCTCCGCAATCCTGCTCTGATAGGCATTTTCAACGGCGATGTGCGCGTGCAGGCTGTATATCGTAACCAGTGGAACAGCGTTACCATTCCTTACCAGACCGGTACCGTGAGTGGCGAAATAAAGTTCCCTGTGGGTCGCAGCAACGACTATGTGACTACCGGTTTGCAGGTTACCTACGACCGTGCAGGCACTTCCAAACTGCAGTCCACGCAGATCTTCCCGGCTATCAACTATCATAAATCGCTCAATGAAGATAAGAGTAGTTTCCTCTCTGTAGGATTCATGGGTGGCTTTGTGCAGCGGCAGTTCGATCCCACCAACATGACCTTTAACAACCAGTATACCAACGGCCGGTTTGATCCTGCTACCGCTACCGGGGAAGAAGGCAAACTGGCGCTGAAAGGCTACAGTTACCTCGATGCTGGAGTGGGCCTGAGTTACAACAGCGTGATCGGAGAAGATGTGAATTACTTTATCGGGGCCGGGTACTTCCATTTTAACCGAGCCAAAATATCCTTCTATAACGATCAGAATATTGAGTTGCAGCCGAAACTTACGTTTAACGCGGGTATCACAATCCCGGTAGATGAGCGGGTAAAAGTAATTGCACATTACAACCAGTTGCACCAGGGCACTTATACAGAATATATTGGCGGTGCTTTAATCGGTTATGGTTTAATGGACCAGGGACTGGAATCGACCCGGGCCATTTATGGCGGCATCTTCCTGCGGTGGAATGATGCTATTATCCCAACCATCAAAATTGACATGGATAAATACGAGATCGGAATGAGTTATGACACCAATATTTCCAAACTGAGAACAGCCAGCCAGACATTTGGCGGCTTCGAAATTTCATTGGTTTTCAAGGGGTTTCTTAACAGCCGGAATTCAACGCTGGAAAGCGTAAACTGTCCCAGATTTTAATCTATTATAAATCAATTAATTATGAAAATAAATTACCAAGCGTTAAAAATTACATAAAATATGCGGAAATGCTAACAAAATGGCCTGTGGTTTGTTATTTTTATGTAGAAACATAGGCGCTCGAATGAGCCGAATTTGTCAAACAAAAATTAGGAAATATTTGAAAAAAACTTTATTTTTATAATACTATGTGGAAAACCTCTACCCTGATTCTCATAATGGTTTTCAGCCTTTTTACCAGCATAGGTAAGGCTCAAAGCGAAAAATCCCAACCTGCCACGGAGGGGGGTAGCAAAATCGTGAAGCTATATCCCAATCCCGCTACTACCGTCATAACATTTGAAGTTCAACAACATAATAACGATCGCTTATACGATCTTATTGTATATAATTTCCTCGGAAAAAAAATAGATCAGTTAAAAGGCATCAGTTCCAAGACAACGGTGAGCCTGGATAATTATTATAACGGTTTGTATATTTTCCAGTTAAGAGACCAGCGGGGCAACCTGGTGGAATCCGGGAAATTCAATGTGGTCAAATAGCTTAGATATATCTGGCATCAAAATAAAAAAGGAAAAGTCACGATTTACATCGTGACTTTTCCTTTTTTATATCTTCTGTTATCAGGAAACTTCTACAATCAGGAATTTCAGGTAAGTAGTGTTCTCAATATTCCGCAGGATGGGATGATCCTGGGCTTGGGTCTGGAAAGTAACCTGCCGCAGTCTTTTCTTCGCATCTTTTGCGGCCGCATCTATGGTTTGCAGGAACAGATCCGGCGATACCAGGTTGGTGCAGGAAGCTGTTACCAGGAAGCCTCCGGGTTTCAGCAGTTTCATTCCACGAAGATTAATTTCCTTATAACCGGTTACTGCCTTCGAAATATTTTCGCGGCTTTTGGTAAAGGCCGGCGGATCCAGTATTACCACGTCGAACTTCTTCTCCTCCTTTGTCCATTGCTTCAGCTGATCAAACGCATTCACCGCCTGGAACCGGCAGATATCCTGCAGGTTATTCAGCTCGGCGTTTTTGCGGGCAGTAGCAACCGCTGTTTCGGAAATATCAAGTCCAAGTACGCTTTTAGCGCCATAAAAGCCGGCATGACAGGAGAAAGTACCGGTATAGCAAAAGGCTTCCATTACATCGGCGCCTTTTACAATATGCTTGATTTCGCGGCGGTTGTCTTGCTGATCCAGGAAATAGCCCGTTTTCTGACCGTTTACGATATCCACATGAAACCGCAAACCATTTTCATTGATGATCAGGTTGGTGTCGAAAGGCTCGCTGAGAAAGCCTTTCTGCTGGGTCATGCCTTCCAGTTCCCTTACAGGCACGTCATTTCTTTCGTAAATTCCTTTGGGTGAAAAAATGCGGTTGATAGCATCTACGATGGCATCTTTCCATTTCTCCATACCCAACGCGAGGGTTTGTATCACGAAATAATCGTTGAATTTATCGATTACCAGTGCCGGCAGGTCATCTGCTTCCCCATATACGAGGCGGCAGTTTTCCACATAGCCCAGTTTTTGGCGGTATTCCCAGCACTTGAGGAGACGGCGGTAAAAGAATTCAGGGTTGATTTCTTCGTTCTTATCACGGGTAAGAAGTCTTACAAGAATCTGGGATTGAGGGTTGATATAACCACGACCCAGGAAAAAACCTTTATGCGTATATACATCTACGATATCACCGGCATTTACATCTCCTTTTATTTCGGCCACTTCATTGCCAAAAATCCAGGGATGCCCTTGTAATACCCTGTTCTGTATCTGTTTCTTTAAAAAAACTTTAGTCATTTATTGTATTTCGAGGGGCAAAGGTAGCTATTTAGCGGTTAGCCTTGGGGATTTCACTTTCAATTCTGCCTTTTTGTCGGCAAAACCGCTGTTGGCAAAGAAATTGACTGGATACCTGCGCAGACAATTATTACTTATTATGACAGAAAACGAAAAAGACATGCAGACAAACGGTCAGGCTAACACTGGTAGCGAAAACGAAGGCATGCCAGAAGAAAATATAAGCAATAGTTCAAATACGAATAATGAATCAGGTGAAGTGAGTGAGCTGGAGAAGAAAGAAAAGGAAGTAAGTGAAATCCGTGATAAGTACCTCCGGTTACAGGCAGAATTTGACAATTACCGTAAGCGTACTGCTAAAGAGCGTATAGAACTGATGCAAACAGCCAGCAAGGAGGTTATCATATCTTTGCTGGATGTGCTGGATGATACCGACAGGGCTGAAAAGCAGTTGGAAAACACAACAGATGTTGCGGTCGTTAAAGACGGCGTAATGCTGGTTTTCAATAAACTGAGAAACACTCTGCAAGCGAAAGGACTAAAGCCAATGGAGAGTATACATACCCCATTTGATCCGGATCTGCAGGAGGCTATTACCGAAATCCCTGCTCCCACACCGGAGCTGGTTGGTAAAGTAGTAGATGTGCTGCAACCTGGTTATTACCTGAGTGACAAATTGATCCGTCATGCTAAGGTAATTGTGGGCAAATAAAATGACGATGTGGCATAATCTCTAAGGATGCCCTATGCTAAAAGCTGACGTAAAACAATATTTTTTACCGGACAAGAGCTGGTGCCTGCACCAGCATTAAGTGATTATTATAATGTCTACCAAGAGAGATTATTACGAAATACTGGCTGTTGCCAAATCTGCTTCACAGGATGAAATTAAAAAAGCCTACCGCAAGGTGGCGATGCAGTTTCACCCTGACCGCAACCCCAATAACAAAGAGGCAGAAGAAAAATTCAAAGAAGCAGCTGAAGCTTATGAAGTATTAAGCGATCCTGATAAAAGGGCGCAATACGACCGCTTTGGCCATGCCGGCATGAATGGCAACCGTGGTGGCGGCGGATATGGCGGTGGTGGAATGAACATGGACGACATCTTCTCCAACTTCGGTGACATTTTTGGTAACGATGACATTTTCGGTAGCTTCTTTGGCGGCGGTGGCGCCCGTGGTGGCGGTGGAAACCGCCGTGGACGCGGTACCCGCGGCTCCAATCTCCGGGTTAAGATCCGTCTTACCTATGAAGAAATCGCCAAAGGCGCCAACAAAAAGATTAAAGTAAAAAAATATGTACCCTGCCAGCATTGCGGTGGCCTGGGTGCAAAAGATAAAAACGCATTCCAGTCATGTAATACCTGCGGCGGTTCCGGCCAGGTAAGAAAAGTTACCCAAACTTTCCTCGGACAAATGCAAACCGTTACCACCTGCCCCACCTGTCATGGCGAAGGCCAGATCATTACCAGCAAATGCGGCCACTGTAAAGGTGAAGGCCGTATGTACGGTGAGGAAATGGTGAGCATCGACATCCCGGCAGGCGTTCAGGAAGGCATGCAGCTGAGCATGAGTGGTAAAGGTAACGCCGGCGAAAGAGGCGGCGCACCCGGCGATCTGCTGATCCTCATCGAAGAAGAACCACATCCAGAGCTGCAACGCGACGGACTCAATGTAGCCTTCGATCTGCACATCTCCTTCCCCGATGCAGTGTATGGCACTTCCCTGGAAGTACCAACCATCGACGGAAAAGCCAAAATTAAAATCCCTCCCGGCACACAGAGCGGTAAAATATTCCGCCTGAAAGGCAAAGGATTCCCTTCCGTAAATTCTTATGAAAAAGGCGATCAGCTGATTCATGTGAACGTATGGACACCACAACACGTGACCGCGGAAGAGAAAGAAATGCTCGACAAATTACAATCGTCCGATAACTTCAAACCAAATCCCGAAAAATCTGATAAAGGATTCTTCGAAAAGGTAAGAGATATTTTCAGCTGATAATGCAGCGGGTTTTGTCTTGGCTCAGGATTACGCTGATTTTACTGATTAGCTGGATTTTTACTTTTTGGATTTTTTGATTTTCTTAAGATATAATTAAGGGAGATAAAAGCGAATATCCGCTTCTATCTCCCTTAATCCTTTATAAAATCAAAAGTAAGAATCCAGCTAATCAGTAAAATCAGCGTAATCCTGAGCCAAGACAAAATTCGCGCGGTAAACACTACACCATGGAACAAAAACTGCAGATGTTCGAAAACCGGCTGACGAAAGTTTTCCGGCATACCTCCAAACTGGCCAGACGACAAAACATCACCTGCTACCGGGTGTATGATGATGATATTCCTGAATTTCCCTTCAGTATAGAAATGTATGAAGACCATGTTTACATCGCAGAATACCACCGCAAACACGGCATGGAAGAAGATGCACATGAAGAATGGCTCGATACCTGCCTGGAACTGATTAGCAAAGTACTGGAAGTAGCACCCAATAAAATATGGGTTAAACAACGGCAACGCAAAGAAAACAGGAAAAGCCAGTACGAAAAACTCAGCCTGGAAAGCCATATCATGACGGCTTACGAAGCTGGACTGCAATTTAAAGTGAACCTTTCCGATTATCTCGATACCGGCCTGTTCCTCGACCATCGCATTACCCGCAGCATGGTAAGGGAAGAAGCAAAAGACAAGAAAGTACTTAACCTGTTTTGTTATACCGGCTCGTTCTCCGTATACGCCGCCGCCGGAGGCGCAACAGAAGTAACTTCTGTGGATCTGTCTAAAACCTACCTGGCCTGGGCAGAAGAAAATATGAAGCTGAACGGGTTCGATAACCCGAAACATACTTTTGTACATGCGGATGTACTGCAATACCTCGACACCCTTAAACTTAATACCTACGACCTCGTGATCATAGACCCGCCTACTTTCTCCAACAGCAAACGGATGAAGGATTTCCTCGACGTACAGCGGGATCATGCGGATATGCTCAATAAAGTGCTGCTGGCTACAAAAAAAGATGGCATTGTTTACTTCAGTAACAACTACCGCCGGTTTGTACTGGAAGCCGATAAGATCAGCGCCTCCAGCATAAAGGATATTACCAATCAAACTTTACCATTTGATTTTCAGCAGAAGATGATCAGGAAGTGCTACCGGTTAATAAAATAAAAGATCAATGCTTTCCTTTGCGTACCATTTTTACCATCTTCAAAAACTCTGAGCGATAGTTGCCTTTGTCGGCGCCCAATGCCTGGCGGGCAATATCGTTCACCATTTCTATATTGCCTTTGCCGCAGTAAGACGACTTGCGCAGCAGCATCCCAAATAAAGCCACGCCGGCAGCAAAGCGGCAATCATCGGAGGCCTTATCAAAATTTTTCATTTCTGCGGATATAACACCGGGTAAATATTGCATCGCCGTATCCTGCGGATCCCGCCAGGATATTTTTACCTTTGCCAGCACTGAATCCACAGCAGCTTCCGGTGTGGGAATAATTTCATACAATGCCACAGAACAATGCCCGCTGCCAATGATCCCTCCGCTAAATTCTCCCTTCTCTGAGCTGTCGGCAGGTAGTATTTTATTTTCATAACCGATAAGCCTGTACGATTTTACGAGGGCTGGGTTAAACCATACTTCCGACTGCACATCGCGGGCAATCGTAAACAGGGTGCTGCCGAATTCACGGGCAAATATTTTATTGGCTTCTTCCAGGTCATCTATATAGGCAAAATTACCATTCCCTTTACTGGACAGGGATTGCAGCTTTGAATCTTTATAATTCTTCATCCCAAAACCCAAACAGGTAAGCAATACTCCGCTTTCCTTTTGCTGAACGATCAGCTCTTCCATTTCATTATCACTGCTGAGGCCTACGTTGAAATCGCCGTCGGTGGCCAGTATCACGCGGTTATTGCCCTCAGGGATATACTGCTCTGATGCGATCCGGTACGCCAGTTTGATGGCGGCTTCCCCGGCAGTGGCGCCGCCGGCACTGAGATTATCTATTGCGTTCAGGATCTTCTCTTTCTGATCGCCGGGCGTAGCCGGTAAAAGAACACCGGGTTCGCCTGCATAGGCTACTATCGCTACTTTATCTACCGGACGGAGATTATTGACCAGGATGCGGAAAGCTGCCTGTAATAAAGGTAATTTATTGGGGGTACCCATAGAGCCGGAAACATCCAGCAGGAAAACCAGGTTACTGGCGGGAAAACTATCTGTCTCCAATGCGCGGGCCCTGATGGCGATCTGTAATAACCGGTGGGTAGTTTCCCAGGGGCAGGTGGTGTAATTACTATACATAGCCATCGTTTCGCCGGCTAACGGTAACGGATAATCGTAGTGAAAGTAGTTGATCATCTCTTCAATACGAACGGCATCTACCGGCACTGCTTCTTTCAGCCGCAGGAAGCGGCGGATATTGCTATACGCGGCCCTGTCCACATCCACGGCGAAGGTAGATACGGGATGGTTGGCCGTACGGACAAATTTATTTTCGTAGGTGGCTCCGTAAGTTTCATTGTAAAAGGAGTGTACTCCCATGCCGGTATTACCGTAATTGGGATTGCTGCTATGCAACAGTTTTGACCGGGCTTTGGCAAGGGCCACCGGATCTGCATCTTTTCGTAGAGGCGATAACGTTATTAACAGCCTGTCGTATTTGCGCACCGTTATCTCTTTGGATTGATAACCGTTTTGTATAAGCAATAACGTGGCCGATGCCGTGGGGATTGAAATTTTAAAAAGACCGAAAGCGTTTGTGACCACATGGACTGTGTCATCCATCACCTTCACCTGTACTCCTGCAACGGGGCGGTGGGATAAACTGTCTTCTACCGCTCCCGATACCCAGATTGTTTGCGCCTGCAGCCCTCCACCCCACAAAAGAAAGAGTAAAAGGTACTTGAGCATGTATTAAGTTAAGATTTTTTCCGGGCAAGCGCCCGGAAAAAATAATTACTGCCCGGATTCCACCAGTTGATAAATGGCTGGCAGGTTCCGGCCCAGGCCATCGTAATCGAGGCCGTATCCCAGCAGGAACTTATCGGGAACGGAAAAGCCCAGGTAATCTATTTTGATAGGATGGATCATCGCATCCGGCTTTGTGAGCAGGGCGGCCACCAGTAATTTTTTCGGTTGCTGATGCTCCAGCTGGGGCAGGAACTGGCTCATGGTCCGGCCGGTGTCCACAATATCCTCCAGGATTACTACGGTGCGTCCAAAGAGATCTTCGTCCAGGCCAATGGCCTGTACCACATTACCCGTAGATTTGGTGCCTTTATAGGAAGCCAGCTTAATAAACGAGATCTCCGCCTCAATAGTGAGGTATTTAAACACATCTGCGGCAAACATAAAGGAGCCGTTAAGAATGGCAATAAATAAAGGGCGCTCTCCCTCCAGATCCTTATTGATTTGTTCCGCCATCTCCTTCACCCGCTGCTGCAACGCCACTTCATCAATATAGGGCTGGAACTCTTTGTCATGCACTTTGATCAACGACATAATACGCTCATTTCCTTATTTAACAATCATCAGCAAAAAAAGATCGCTGCTTATTTACTTACCAGCAAACGCTGGCCGATTTTAATATCAAAACCCTGCAGGTTATTCCATTCCTGCAACTGTGTAACAGACCGGTTGTACATTTTGGCAATACCATACAACGTTTCCTTCGGCTGTACATCATGGTACTGCATACCTGATTTCTGCACTGGTGCAGGTGTAGCAGGCCGCGGAGCCGGTTGCGGCACAGATGTTTTTGGCGTACCTGTATTCCCGGTGGTGGTTACCTGGCCGGCTTTCTTCAGGTCTTCTATCATGGCTACCGGCACACCACCCTGTTGCGGGGCTGGTTTTGTTTCCGGTACAGCACCAGCGCCTGCTGCGTTTTGGGCTACTTCTTCCTTAATACCCTCCAGTGCTTTACGGGGAGAGAAATCTTCCGGTGGCTCCTGGTCTTCTTCTTTCAGTACCCGGGTATTTTTAGCCAGCCGTGGTGCGGCGGAAGCAAAACCATCAAGCGTTAACCGCTGACCCGCAGCAGGTTCTTCCCCTTCGTTCATTTTATTACGGCGGCGTAACCATCTTAACTGTACGCCTTCTGCCTGGGCTACGTCGTGCATGGTTTCCCCGTTAACAACGCTGTGGTATTCCCTGCTTCCTCTTTTGCTTTTCTTTTGTAAGAAAACGATCATATCCTTTGCAGGCGGGTTATCATTTTCCAGGTCGTTGTAACGTACCAGCTTACGCAGGCGCATATTACGCTGGTCGGCTACCTGGATGAGGGAGCTGCCTGCCTTTACATACACTGCTTTGCGGCCGTTGATTTCAAAGATACCTTTCGGATAGCTGGCGGTTTGTTTGGTGCCTGTACTTTGATTTTTCCTTCCGGGAGATGTTTTGCTTCCCTTTTCGGTTACTTCTGCATACATCGTTCCATCGGTTGCTGCGCCACCGGCAGAAGGATCTTTCCCCATAGCAATCATCGTATATTGCTGAAGGTTATAATCTTCAATTACTTTAATCAGCTGTTGCGGGTAAGTTTTATTAGTAGCGTATCCGGCTTGTTTAAGACCAAAAGCCCATGATTTATAATCCTCGCCATCAAACTGGAAGAGGAAGGCATAGCGCGGGTTGGCGTGCAGAAAATCGGAGTGATCACGGTAGGAATCGGTGGCGGATTCATATACACGGAAACACTCCTGGGCTGCATCGTCATCGTATTTGATGGTTTTGCCGGTCCAGGTATTTTTGCATTTAATACCGAAGTGGTTGTTCGATTGTAAACACAAGGTGCCGTTGCCGGACTGTGTTTCTATAATCCCCTGCGCCAGTTTGATGGCGGCAGGCACGCCTGAGCGGCGCATTTCCTCAATGGCTAAGTTTTTATAGGTGGCGATGTACTGCTGCGTTGTGATGTTCTGTGCGTGCAGTACGGTAACGAAGCCAATAAGAAAACTGACTACCAATAAGAATTTTCTTACTTGCATGTATGTTCGGATTTAATGGGCGTTTTATTTCTTCCTGATCATCAGTACACCATCCCGCATGGTGAGTAATACCTGTTCTGCACGGTCATCTGCCAACACTTTTTCACAAAAACTGATCATGGCTTTTGCCTGGCGTCCCTGTTCGTTTTCAGGCAGCAGTACCTGGCCGTGATACAACACGTTATCTGCCAGGATAAATCCGCCGGGACGCAGTTTATCCCAAACCAGGTCGTAGTACTGTTCATATCCGGATTTGTCCGCGTCAATAAACACCAGGTCGAATACTTCATCCAGTTGTTCAATGACATCGGCCGCTTTGCCGATATGCATTTTTATTTTATCTGCATTCCCGCTTGCCGAGAAATATTGATGACAAAGGGCTTCCAGTTCTTCGTTGATATCTACGGTGTGTAATATGCCATCGGGTGCGAGGCCTGCGGCCAGGCAAATCGCTGAGTACCCGGTGTAAGTGCCCAGTTCCAGGATGCGGTGCGGCCGGATCATATGGCTTATCATACTGAGGAACTGGCCCTGTACCTGCCCGCTCAACATATGCGGCAACGCTACCTTCAGATGTGTTTCCCTGTTCAGCTGGTACATCAATTCACTTTCCCGGCTGGTATATTTTTCTGAATAGGCCTCTACTGCTGCCGGTATGAGCTCCATATATTAAAATTTCTGCAAAGCTAAGGAAAAGCGGCTAACCGACAGCCTGTTGCTTTCAACAGAAAAAGCGGATATATCCATAAACGCTATTCTGCCGGGTTTTATTCTCTCCGGGCGTACGTTCACGCATATCCGCTTTTCCGGCCTGAAGGGAGGCTTTATTAGAAATTCGGTCTTAATTTATTGGTAGTATAGAAAACACGGAAATATTCCACTACTTCATCTGCTGTGTCAAATAACTGCAGCAGGTCGAGGTCCTGCGGGTTAATATTGCTTTCCTTTTCCATCATTACATTACGGATCCAGTCGAGCAGGCCACTCCAATACTCTTTCCCTACCAGCACCATCGGCGTTTCCTCCATTTTCTTGGTTTGAATAAGGGTGGCTACTTCAAAGAATTCATCCATCGTACCAAAGCCACCAGGCATCATCACAAAGCCCTGGGAATACTTGGTAAACATTACTTTACGGACAAAGAAGTAATCGAAATTGAGACTATTCTCCGGGTCTATATAAACATTGGGATGTTGCTCGTGCGGCAGGGTGATATTGGCGCCCACTGATTTGCCATGTGCTGCCTGCGCGCCTCTGTTGGCGGCTTCCATAACACCTGGTCCGCCACCGGTGATAATGCCAAAGCCTTCTTCTGCCAGCCTGGTGGATATTTCCTGGGCCAGGTCGTAATAACGGTTGCCCGGTTTGGTGCGGGCCGATCCGAATATGGAAATACAGGGTCCTATTTTAGCCAGTTTCTCAAATCCTTCAACAAACTCCGCCATTATCTTGAATATCTGCCAGCTGGAATGCGCTCTTGTTTCCGTCCAGTCTCTTTCTTTAAGATTCTTTATACTACTGTTCATGCAACTGCTTTTTTATTATGCTATAAAACACCTTCCCCCGTGCAGGCACGCGGAATGATGTAATTTATATAATAATTGGCTTACAGTAACAGCTTTACGCATAAAAAAAGCAGGTAACTATATAGAAACCTGCTTTACATTTAACACGTTATGAACGTGCAGCGATGTTAAATAAACATCGCTGCAGAAACGTTGCTAATGCTGGCAATCAAAAAAATAAATAATGTTGAAATTTAGTAAGATAGTACTACCGTTTTAATCAACAGATGTTCTCATAACGCTTAATCTCCATTAATTTATTAATTATTTAAGCAATAACCTAATTTAAATTTATCAAGGTTACGCAAAGGTATGCGCGCCTGCCACTACTTCTTCGGCCAGCCCGAAAGACAATGTCATCCCGGCTCCGCCAAGACCATTTACGATCGTTACATTTTTTTCGGGAGAGAATACCAGGTCCGTTTTGCCGTTGGTTAGTTTTGGGTAGATGCCATGCCATTGTTCCTGGATGGTATACTCCGGCGCCTGTAAAAACGTATGCATATATTGCAGGATGAGTTCATTGATAAATGCTTTATCAAATGGTTCGAAGTCCGGACCATATTCATGTGAGTCACCAATGGTGAGTTCGCCTGCGCCATTTTGAGAAATCAGCAGGTGAATGCCCCATTTCACATACTCCGGCATTTCCTGTGTGAAGCGCTGCTTCAGTGGTTCCAGGGTTTTACAGCTTTCAAAGGCCGCATAGTGTCCCAGGGTTAAGCCTGCGCATAGTGCGGGACCCAGTTGCCAGTTGCCCGGTTGCGGAATGGTACGCATCATCTGCAGTTTGCATTTTTTCAGCGGTGCGGCCGCAAATTCAGCAGGGTAAAGCGTTTCAAAGTCAGCGCCGCTGCAAACAAATACTTCTTCCACTTTCCAGCGCTCATCTTTGGTTTCAATAAAGGGCATGCTGATGCCATTTACCGCGGTGCCGAAACGAACCGTTACGTTCAGGTGTTCCTCCAAATGCTTTGCGATAGCGGCACTGGCCTGGCGTGGGTTCACGGTCATTTCGGAGGCACTCCACAATGCACCTTTCAACCCGTTTGTTTTAATCGCGCTGGTATATTTTCCTATTTGTGAGGGAGCAATCAGCTCACAGCTGTAACCGTTGCCGGGAGCGGCCTGTACAAATTCTTCCAATACCGCCAGTTCATCTTTTTCATACGCCAGGTGCAGTGATCCGGTTTCCTGGCACTGCAACCCGGCGGCAGCAGCCAGCTCTTTCCAGGTACGGCGGCTGCGCATAGCGCGGTCGTACATTTTACCTGCCGTTTGCCCGATGGGCCATACCAGTCCGAAATTGCGGATAGAAGCGCTGATCGCTTTACTGTTACGTTCAAACAGCACTACTTTTCTTCCTTTTTTTGCCAGGTGGTAAGACATGGCCAATCCCACTATTCCTGCGCCTATTACTGCTACATCTGCCTGTTGTTGTTGCATGATATCAAATGTAAAGTGTGATTAAAAGATAGACAGTAGTTCATCCAGGGATGCTACCAGGTGGGTATGCGGACCTTTCTCCAGCTCTTCCCGCGTATAAGCGCCGGTAGTAACCCCTATTACATAGCGGCAACCTGCATTGGTGCCTTCTTCCAGGTCGGAAATGGTATCGCCGGTTTTAGCGACCGACGCTATACTGCGGATTCCCAGCTGTTCCATGATCCGGTATATCATATACGGGTATGGACGGCCGAAGGGTACTTCATCGCTGGTAGCCACGGCATCAATAAGTCCTTTTTGCTGCCAGCCCACCCTTTCCAGGATCACGTTGGTAATGGCCCTGTCGAAGCCCGTATCCAGTGCCACTTTAATACCTTTTGCCTTCAGTGCGGCAAATACCGCTGATACCCCTTCTTTTTCCCTTACCGCAGGATGTGTGGCATAATGCACTTTCATGTCCGCCACAAAACGGCTGTGCAGGTCAACAATAAAGGTTTCATCGCTGTAGCGGCTATCCTTCTGCTGCTGCAACAGGTAACAGATAGCATACGGTTTGGCGTACCCCATCACCTCGTTCACCTGTTCCAGCGTTACTGTAACACCCGCCAGCCCGATCGCTTGCTGCAACACCTTTGCTACATTGGATTCATCATGCAGGGTAGTGCCTGCAATATCAAAAACAACTAATTGTATTCCCATCTTTTCCCATTGTTAATAGGTGGCAAAGATAAGGAGTTACTAAAAATAAGTTTAGCATTTATAAACATTTAACATGCGCGTAATATGCGCGTATTTTGTCTTGGCTCAGGATTACGCTGATTTTACTGATTAGCTGGATTTTTACTTTTGGATTTTCTTGGATTTTTAGATTAATAATTAAGGGAGATAAAAGCGGATATATTCGCTTTTATCTCCCTTAATCCTTTATAAAATCCAAAAAGTAAAAATCCAGCTAATCAGTAAAATCAGCGTAATCCTGAGCCAAGACAAAATCCGCGCGCTTAAAAGCCGAGCCCCGCGCCCACCCGGTATATCAGGCTGTTGTTATAGGGCGAGCGGTCGTCCTGGATTACATCATATAAAATGGAGATGCCGATGCCTACCCTGCCGCCTACGTTTTGGGTGTAACCCGCGCCTACCAGTAAGCTGGGAACGCCATAGTTGGTTTTGTAGGTTTGTTTTTCGTTGTTGTCGAGGTAAACGGTAGAATTTTGTGTAACGAAATTATATTCCGGCTGAACATGTATAAATACCATCGGGAGCGGATATACACGGCCCCAGATACCACCGCCAAAAATAGTATACTTATCCCGCTGCATTATCTGGTCATAGTTCCACACTTTATACTGGCCGTATTGCGCATTGATGTTAACACCCGCAGCGATGTAGTCAGAGAAGCGGTAACCAACCAGCGGAGAGATATCCACGTTGGTAACATCGCCAAACACCATTCCCAGCGAACCGCCTAATACCAAACGGGAAGGATCAAAGCCCTTACGGGTAACGGTGTCTGTTTTATAATACTGGGCGTGTGCCAGCTGTACGCCAGCCAGCAGGAAAATACATATCAATAAACGTTTCATGATCAGCTTTATTAAGTTTAACTATTTACCGGCAGAAAGGTTTAACAATCGAAAATTTTACCCCGGTTTAATATATTCTTTGGATCAAAGATCTGTTTTATTTGCTTCATGAGTTGCATGGATGTGTGATCAAAAATGATATCCATATAGTTTTTCTGTACCAACCCAATACCATGCTCACCGGAGATGGTACCGCCCAATGCTTTCACCAGCTGAAAAATTTCCCGTATACCTTCCGTGAGGGTTCCGTTCCATTGTTCTTCCGTGAGGGTGCCGCGGATAATATTTACGTGCAGGTTACCATCGCCGGCATGCCCGTAGCACACTGAATGGAATCCATACCTGTTCCCGATTTCTTTCACGCCTTTCAGCAATACCGGTAGTTCTGCGCGGGGTACCACGGTATCTTCTTCTTTATATACAGAATTTGCTTTTACTGCTTCCGCCACCCGGCGGCGCAGTTTCCAGAGTTCTTCCTTCTGCTGGGAATCTTCTGCAAACAATATCTCCCCGATATCAAAACCTTCTACCACACCGGCAATACCTTCCATTTCCTGCATCAGCACTTCCGGGTAATTCCCATCCACTTCTATGAGCAGGTGTGCCTGTATATCGTCTTCTATTTTAACTGCGCTACTTTGTACATATTTTGTTACCCAGTCGATGGCGTCACGCTCCATAAATTCCATGGCCGAAGGTGTGTAACCCGCCCGGAAAATAGCGCTTACTGCTTCACAAGCGCTTTCAGCAGAGCGGAAAGGAACCAGCATCAGCAGGTCTGTTTTGGGTAGTGGTATTAGACGTAATACTATTTTGGTAACGATGCCCAGGGTGCCTTCGCTGCCTACTACCAGCTGGGTAAGATTATAACCGGTGGCATTTTTCAGCACATTGGCGCCTGTCCAGATCACTTCACCGCTGGGCAGCACCATTTCCAGGTTCAGCACATAATCTTTTACCACGCCATATTTCACCGCTTTGGGGCCGCCAGAATTTTCCGCAATATTACCACCAATAAAGCAGGTACCGCGGCTGCTCGGGTCGGGCGGATAAAACAAGCCCTTTTCTTTTACGGCGTTCTGTAATTCTTCTGTGATCACACCAGGTTCGGTGATTACCTGCAGGTTTCTTTCATCTATAAGGGTGATGCGGTTAAACCGTTCCATGGATATAAGCACGCCCCCAAACTGAGCGAGCGCTCCTCCACTGAGCCCTGTACCGCCACCACGGGGAGTTACGGGCAACAATGCTTCATTGCATAATTTCATGATACGGCTTACCTGTTCGGTGGTATCCGGCTTAACTACTACTTCGGGGAGATAATGCAGATCCTCGGTTTCATCCTGTGCATAACGGCTCATACTTTCTTCGTCGGCCAATACATATTGCGCTCCGGCTATTTCACGTAATGCCGCTACGTGAGCGGCAGTTACTTTATTGAACGTTGTCATGGAACAAAAATAATCATAATGCCGGTTAGGTGGTATATCCGGACTGTTAAAAAGAGGGACAGATCGTAGATCTTCTCGCATTGTTAAAGGTGCGGTTGCTGTAAAGTCCTGTATAAACGATGCCTATCTCATAAGCGCCACGCCGGTTGTTGGCGGCAGAGAGACTGGAGGTAGTGATATCGTAGTTAAACATGAGTTTTATGGCGTTGATCTGGTAGCCAACCAGGAATACCGCCGCATCATTGGCGCGGTAATAAACGCCGCCATACAGTTGTTGCACGCCGTCGCCGGAAAGATTATAGGCAGCATTGGCGCCCAGCATCAGTTCCCGCGCGCCGGCCTGTGTGGCATAATACGCTGCAGGGTTCAGGATCACTTTATCGCTCATTTTCAAACTCGCATTCAGGAACCCGATATACCGCCGGGGAACGGTGTTATTGCCATCAAAAAAGGTTTCCCTGGGTGTGTTGATATGTTGTACAGAAAAGCCTGCATTTACATAAATATTATCGGTAGGAAAATAAGCATAATTCAAGCCTGCCTGCAGGTCGAAATAATTGACGCTGCTTTGGGTGATGGGTTCCCCGGTGGGGATCTGTGAATCAAAGAATTTACCATTCCACTGGTCGGCGAATGTGAGCTTGGTGATATCCACCCGTTTGCCGGCGGAGCCTACATTGAACCCTGCGGATAGCAGGCTGCTGAAACCCAGGAGCTGGTGATAAGCGATAGAAGCGTATCCTTTGGTGGAGGTGAGGTTTCCTGCGCCGGCCACGTCGCGGAGCAATACGCCCCCGATGCCCACCCAGCCATATTCCAGCTGATCGCGGAATAGTTGGAAGTCGCCATATGCCGACATCGTCCGGTAAGGTATCGGAACGCTGGTCCACTGATCACGGTAATTAATGCCAATACGGTAATTGCCGTCCGGAATGAACCCGGTATTGGCAGGGTTAGTTGTCAATGGCGAATTAAAAAACTGTGAAAAATGGAGGTCCTGTGCGTACGCCCCACCCATTGAAACAATTAATAAAATTGCCAGACATGTTGATAATTTAACGATCTGATTCATGGCTCATCATCTTAACAAGGTTACACTTCCTGATCTGCTGCCTTTGGTGCCATCCGTAAACTCGAGGTTTACGATATAGGCATAAGCATCCATGGGCTGAATATTTCCTTTAAACCGGCCATCCCATCCGATTTGAGGATCCGAACTTTCAAAAACCAATTGACCCCAACGGTTAAATATTTTAAGATTGAATTTGGTCGCTCCAAAAGCTTTTACATAAAACACATTGTTCTTACCACCCGGTGCAAAGGCGTTGGGCACATCAAACAGCGGTACCACAATAGCGCTTACTTCCTCACATTTTGTATCCGTACAGCCTTCTGCGTTAGTAACAGTAAGACACACGTTGTATGTGCCTGTGCGCAGGTATTGATGGCTGGGATTTGGCAGGGAAGAGGTATCCCCGTCGCCAAAATTCCAGAGGTAATGTATCACGTTTGCCGAGGAACCATTCAGGAACTGTATCGGCGTATTTTCAATTGCTTTGGTGGGTGAAAAGTCGAAGTCTGCTACAGGCGGCGCTGCCACATTTATTTCCTGCGTAATCGAATCCCGTTTGTTACAGGTATTAGGATCGTCTACCTCCAGCGTTATTTTCCAGCGGCCTGCTTTATTAAATGTATGCACCGGGTAAGGATCGTGTGAAACGGAACCATCATCTTCAAAGGTCCAGGTGAATGTTTCACCGCCCTCGGTGGTATTATCCATTTGTATTTCTGTGCCAACGCAAACCGTTCCCGGGTCGGTAAATTTCGCTATAACGTTCTCGGCTACACGCAGGGTGTAGGTAATTGTTTGCGGTGCATTACAGAAATTAGTATCTACCAGTGTAAGGGTAGCATTATAGATGCCCGCATTCTGGTAATAGTGGAATAGCGGGAAGGTATCTAAACCGGTATAGAATGGAGGTGTTCCATCGCCATAGTCGAGGATAAATGAGCTGTCCCTGAAATCCGCAGCTGGTGTGGATTCATTGACAAACATATACTTCAGGCTATCGCATGGATCCTGGCGCCGGGCTTCAAAATGGAGTATCGCTTCATTGTTGCCCAGTTTCACAGTTACGTAGGCGGTATCTGATCCGTTACAACTTTGCGGATCGTATTTTACCATTCTCACGCGGAAGGTGCCAATCCTTGTAAAGATGTGCGTCACCGTATCTCCCTCAGGTCCGAAATTCAGCGTGGTGCCATCATCCGGGAAGAACCACTGGTACGATTTACCTGGTAAACGGGTGGTATCCACGAAGGTGATGGTATCCGGTACGCAGTAGTTGGTGCGCCTGTCGAGTGTTTTGGCGCCTGCTTTCACCCCATCGAGGTTAAAGGCAATTTTCAGCGCGCCAAGATTACAGGCGGCTGGCGGTGTGCTGGAGTAGGCGCCCGGCGTAGTCGGGTACCGCGGTTTGAAGCCACTGTTGCTCACGTTGCACCAGGCGCAGATGCCCTGGTAGATAATACCATTGCGGTCGAAGCGGCTGGTACCGCCATCTACGTGTTCATACAAACCGGAGCCGCCAAAATAGCTGGCATACAATGGACCCTGGGTTGGACTAAACCGTACCGCATCGCGTTGCAGCACATAGAAATAAAAATCCATCCCGTCGGTGCTGCGTTGCAGCGCATCCGGGGTGGTAGTTAAACCGGAAGTTCCTGAATTCGGGTAGTGCAGGGAGGTATTGATACCTCCGCCCCATCCGGACACGTATACGTTTTCGCAGCGGTCTACCAGGAAGGCGGTGGGAGAAATATTAGGGGAAGAAACCAGTGTTCTTCTTTTTCCGAAAGTAGTGGAATACACGAATGCGGACAGGTTTGCCTGGAGCTTCGAGATAAACTGCAGTCCGTTTTCATTGTATCCATTGGCGCTTACTTGTATGATGGGCCATGCTCCTTCTGTGGTGCCCATTACATATACAAATCCGTTTTTATCGAGCTGGATACCGTATATCTGGTCGGCTGCGGCATTATCCGAACCGAGGAAAGTACTCTGGATAATGTTTCTTCCGTCGTTTGAAATGTGCGCAATAAACCCATCGCATACGCCGCCGCGGTACTGGGGGTATATGGTGCCTGCGGTAACGGGGAAGTCGTCGCTGGCGGTGCCTCCGGCTACATACAGGGTATTCAACCCGTTTAATGCAATTACATAAGCCGCATCTTCCTTGCTGCCTCCGAGGTAACTGGCCCATACCAGGTCCTGGCAGAGCGGGTTTATTTTCATGATCACACCGTCCTGCGAGCCTTTGTTGGTTCCCTGGAATACGCCGGCTGTTACGGGAAAATTGGTGGAACGGGTGCAGCTGGCCACATAAATATAGCCTGCATTATCCACTACCACTTCGCTGCGGGCGTCGTCGCCATAGTTGCGCAGCAGTACCCAGTCGCCGGCCTGACGGTCGGCCCGCATATTTACGCCATCATCTTCGCCGCCGGCAATGATCAGTGAGCCGATGATAGCGGTGCCTGTGGCGTTTATTTTAGTAATGGCGATATCCCATCCTCCGCGGGTTCCTTTTACGTTGGTATTGGGATAGTCGCTGGAAGTAGTTCTGCCGGAGATCACAAGGTTGCCCTGCTGATCTACAAATAAGCTATGAGGTTGTTCCAGGCCGCTACCGCCCATGTAGGTGGCGTATACCAGCCTGGTTCCGTTGGCACTGAATTTGGAAATGGCGATATCAAACTGGCCACCGCCATAAACGCTTTGTACTGCCCCGGTTGTTACGGGGTAGCCCGGATTAAACACAATACCGCCGCCGTATAAATTGCCGGCATCATCGTAGGTGGCAGTGAAGCCCCAGTTATCCGAGCGGGCACCCGATACGGTAGAAAAAACGTAGATCGGATCTATGACCAGCGGGTAGGCCGCGTTATATTCACCGGATATTTTGAAGCCCAGTTTATTACCATTTAACCGGTAAGATACCTTTACGGTTACACGTTGATTATTGATATACTGGTAAGCAAAGGGCAGTTGTTCAATCACATCCCCCACAGAGGTGTGCACCAGCAACTGGCCTTTTTTCAGTTCCATGCCGGTAGCGCCTTCATATACCATCTGGATATTATCCGGGTTAGCGCCCGGATGCACAATCAGGTCATATTTCAGCTGGGAACCTTCAGAGTAAACGTGCGCATCGATGCCGGAATAAAGGGAGTTATAATTAACGCCCTGGAAGGAACCCACCCCGGTTGCCCATTTGGTGCGGTCGTTTCCGATGAAATAGCTGCTTTTGGCGTCCTGTTCTTTTTCGGGTACTATTTGTACGTCAGGATTGGCGTTCAGGAAAGTAACGTTATACGCATGCCCGCGTACATCAGGAATTTTGCCGGGCCGTGGAGGGGGCTGGCCATTCCCTGGCTGGGCAGGTGCTGGTTTAAAGTTGCTTTTCGGAACGTATACCGTATCACTCCGGTGGGAGTGTCCGTGCACATATTCGTTCAGGCTCCAGAGATCCTGCTGGTTCATCATCAGGAAAGTGAAGCCTGTTTTTTTGAGGAAGATAGCGGCGCCATCCAGTTCTGTTCTGTAGATGACATCTTTATCCCACTGGCCTTTGTTCTCAATAAAATTCAGCGGTGTGAAGTTCGCATGTTGCTGCTGCGCCTGGGCGGATCGTCCGGTGAACAAAAAGCAAATCATTAATCCAATAAGGCCGGTCGGGAAGGTAAATTTCAACGGGATTAGATTTTATTTTATTCTTAAAAACCAATATAATACTATTAAACGCAGAAGCCACTCAAATTGTTACGGTCGGGAAAGGCACAAAACTTCTGAATTGAGGAATAACAGGCTAAATGGGAAACAAGGTGAATCTCAGCTTCAGCAGCTTTATACTTTTTTAATTCATCCATCAGTTAATAAACGTAAAAACCATCAGGAAATTTTACTCCAGACAGATTTACTTCTCTGGGCAGCTAAAAATTCTTTTAGTGCCTGATTTTCAGGCAAAAGCAGATCGGTGTCTTCTTCCAGGATCTTTTCTGCGCTGGCGCGGGCGGCGTCGAGGATGGGTTTGTCCGCAACAATATCCGCCAGTTTAAAGTCGAGTACCCCGCTCTGGCGGGTGCCTTCAATATCTCCGGGGCCTCTCAGTTCCATATCTTTCTCCGAAATAATAAATCCGTCGTTGGTTTGCACCATTACGTTGATCCGTTCGCGGGAATCCTGGCTTAGCTTATTACCGGTCATGAGCACGCAGAAGGACTGTTCCGCTCCGCGGCCCACCCTTCCCCGCAACTGGTGGAGCTGCGACAGCCCGAAACGTTCGGTGCTTTCTATCACCATTACAGAGGCGTTGGGCACGTTCACCCCTACTTCAATAACGGTGGTGGCTACCATAATATGGGTATCGCCGGTTACAAAACGCTGCATGTTGGTTTGCCGCTGTTCGGCCGGCTGGCGGCCATGTACCATACTGATATAATACTGCGGTTCGGGGAAGAAAGCTTTCACCTCTTCATATCCTTTCATCAGGTTTTCATAGTCCAGCTTCTCTGAATCTTCGATCAGCGGGTATACGATGTATGCCTGTCGTCCTTTCTTTACTTCTTCCTTTATAAAATCCATTACCTGCGGCCGTTGATATTCGGTGCGGTGCACGGTAGTAATGGGTTTACGTCCCGGGGGCATTTCATCAATAACGGATACATCCAGGTCGCCGTAAATGGTCATAGCCAGTGTTCTTGGTATAGGCGTTGCCGTCATAACAAGAATGTGTGGCGGGATGGTATTCTTTTCCCATAGGCGTGCCCGTTGTGCCACGCCGAAGCGGTGTTGTTCATCCACGATGGCCATTCCAAGATTTTTGAACGCCACTTCTTTTTCCAGCAGGGCGTGGGTGCCAACGAGGATATCGATGCTGCCATCGAGGGCGCCGGCCAGTATCTGCTTACGTGCCTTGCCTTTGATGCTGCCGGTAAGCAGTGCTACCTTTACATCCATCCGCTCCAGCAATTCGGAGATGCCTTTAAAGTGCTGCTGCGACAGGATTTCCGTGGGCGCCATAAGGCAGGCCTGGAAGCCGTTGTCTTTTGCCAGCAACATGGATAGCAGTGCTACCATTGTTTTACCGCTGCCTACATCTCCCTGCAGGAGGCGGTTCATCTGCCGTCCGTGAACGGTATCTGTCCTTATTTCTTTCAATACCCTTTTCTGCGCGCCTGTTAAGGAAAAGGGAAGATGATTGTTATAGAATTCATTAAAAGATTCGCCTACTGCACCAAACACAAAGCCGTGTGATTGCTTGTGTCTTTTGAGCTTTAACCGGCATATACGGATTTGTGCAATAAACAGTTCTTCAAATTTCAGCCGTCGTTGTGCCAGCCGTGCGTCGTCTTCGCTGGCGGGCAAATGGATCCTGAAATAGGCCATCGCACGGGGCATGAGCCGGTATTGCTGTAATACTTCTGCGGGGATATTTTCCCTGATTTCCAGTGGAGATAATTGTTCCAGCAGGTTTTTGGTCAATTTTCCTATAGCCTTTGCCGTTAGTCCGCGGGCTTTGAGTTTTTCTGTGGTATAATAAACCGGTTCCAGGAATTGTTTACCGGTAGCAATTTCTTCTGTGAGCAGGTCCACCTCCGGGTGTGCCAGCTGGGTAACGCCATTGAATACGGAGATCCTGCCGAATACGAGGTAGGCCACATTTTCCTTCAGTGATTTCTGCATCCATTGCCAGCCCTGAAACCATACCAGGTCGATGGTGCCTGTTTCATCTTTAAAAGTAGCCACCAGTCTTTTCGACCTGTTCTCTCCCATTACCACCATGTTGATGATCTTTCCGCGGATCTGCACAAAATCTTCATACCCGCTGAGGGAGGCAATTTTATCAATCCTGGTACGATCTACATAACGGAAAGGAAAATATTGCAGGAGGTCGCCGAAGGTATATACTTTGATTTCTTTACGCAGCAGTTCTCCTTTCTGCGGGCCTACTCCTTTCAGGTATTCTATCGGATTTGATAATATGGCAGTAAAAGTAGAAATGGTTATTTCGTTTTTTGTGAACAACAAAAATAAAAAAGGCAAGTGGTAAAAACTCACCACTTGCCTCTTTTACTAAAAAAACAATTATAAAACTATTCGGCTATTGCATCTACTTTTCCTTCCACGAACTGTTTCATCCACTCGGTGGTAACAGATTTCGGTCTTTCCAGGGAAAGTCCGAGTGCCCTGTCCCAGCAAAGGGAAGCCAGTACGCCTAATGCACGGGATACGCCAAACAACACGGTATAGAATTCATATTCCACCAGGCCGTAGTGTACCAGCAATGCGCCGGAGTGAGCATCTACGTTAGGCCATGGATTCTTTACCTTGCCCAGGTCCTGCAGGATTGGCGGCACGGTTTCATACACTTGCCATACAATTTTCACGAGTTCATCGTTTGGCAGGTGTTTTTTGGCAAACTCCATCTGTGCGGTAAAGCGTGGATCTGTTTTGCGTAAAACCGCGTGACCGTAACCGGGTACTACTTTACCATCGGCTAATGTTTTGCGTACGTAGGATTCAATTTGTTCTTTAGTTGGAACGCCACCACCCAGTTCTTCACGCATCTGGAGTATCCATTTGATCACTTCCTGGTTAGCGAGGCCGTGTAACGGACCCGCCAAACCGTTCATACCCGCGGCGAACGACAGGTAAGCATCGCTCAATGCGGAACCTACCAGGTGCGTCGTGTGTGCGCTCACGTTACCACCTTCGTGGTCGGCGTGGATCACCATGTAAAGGCGCATCAGTTCTTTGAAACCTTCATCAGAGTAACCGAGCATGTGTGCAAAGTTACCTGCCCAGTCGAGCATGCCGTTTGGCTGAATATGCTGGCCACCTTTATATTTACGGCGGTAAACATATGCTGCAATACGTGGCAGACGGGCAATGAGGTTCATGGTGTCCTCATAGGTATAGCTCCAGTAATCTTTTTTATTAATTCCTTCTGAGTAAGCCTGTGCGAAAGCAGATTCTGTTTGCAGCGCCATGATACCCACGTTGAACATGGTCATGGGATGTGCAGTGATCGGGAGAGCTTCAATAGCATCAAAAACGTGGTTGGGTACATGAGAACGGCGGCCCCACATGCTGGACAGATATTGTACATCTGCCTCAGTAGGCAATTCGCCGATCAGCATCAGGTAAAATAAACCTTCGGGTAAAGGTTCTGCGCCACCTGGTGCTTTTGGCAGGTGTTCTCTTAATTCCGGGATGGAATATCCGCGAAAACGAATTCCTTCATTGGCATCCAGCAGGGAAGTTTCTGTTACCAGGCCGGTTATACCGCGCATACCCTGATAAACCTGTGCCAGTGTTACCTCCTCAATTTTCTTGGTGCCGTGATTCTTTACCAGGTCTTTTACTTCAATGTTAAGTTCATCTGCTTTAACCTTGAATTTCTCTTTTATGTACCCCATTTTACTGCTATTGTTATTAATGAAAACAAAATCGATCAATAGTCAAAAGTAATGATTTGTTAACGAAGTTACCACCCTTTCGTGGTATTTAATGCCAAATTAACAACGATTCCCGGATGAAAAAGTAAGGCGATATAGTCGCAGCGGGCTTCATTAACAGTATATTTATAAGCCGATTACGAATATAATATATAACACATCTATATAGACGTTAAAGAAATGTAAAATTTTCAGAATGAATTGAAAATATTGAAAGAAAAATAGCGGTGATTTTAGCGAAGGTTGTCGTGGAGGTTGTCGCGGAGGTTGTCGCGGAGGTTGTCTTTCTCAGGATTACGCTGATTTTGCTGATTGACTTTTTTGAGATTTGGGGAGATGGAAACGGAGGTTGTAGCGGAGGTTGTCTTGAGCACTGATTACGCTGATTTTGCTGATTGACTTTTGAGATTGGGGGAGATGGAAGCGGAGGTTGTAGCGGAGGTTGTCTTGAGCACTGATTACGCTGATTTTGCTGATTGGCTTTTGAGATTGGGGGAGATGGAAGCGGAGGTTGTCTTGGGCGCTGATTACGCTGATTTTATTGATTGGATTTTTGTGATTTTGAGGGAAGTTTGGAATTTTCAGGGAAATTGATGGGTAAATTTTATTGAATGAAATTGGGGGAGGATGGTGGTTGAATTAGGATTGAATAAAGGTTGAATAAGATGGGACTGATATTGACTGTGGAATACTTCATTTTTACTTTGCATGGGCTTAGCATATGCTTGAAAGATGCTTGATACATGCTTAATGTATGCTGATGACCCGGAGGTGATGTGGAGGTGACGTGGAGGTGACGTGGACTTGAAGCTAAGATTGTTTGTGGCAGGGCTTTACAGACGAGAAAGTATATGGCGCTTAGACGCAGTGCAACCATATAAGTGAAACAGTGTGCTAATATAACTGTGAAAATGACTCACCAGCATTCAATAAATCTTTACCGTTAAATACTATCCGCCTTTTTAAATTATCTATGGAATAATGAGGGTAAAAAGCTTTTAAATTCATTGAATTTTCCGAAAAATCACATAAAAGCGAAATTAAACCAATTCCCCAGAGAAAAACCAATAGACGAATTAAAATCTAACCAGCGTACTAATATTCCCAAATCCCTGCCAAAATCACGAAAATCCAATCATAAAATCAGCGTAATCAGCGCCCAAGACAACCTCCGCTAAAATCTCCCCAAATCTCAAAAAGTCAATCAGTAAAATCAAGGGAATCCTGAGAAAGACAACCTCCGCTACAACCTCCGTTTCCATCTCCCCAAATCTCAAAAAGTCAATCAGCAAAATCAAGGGAATCCTGAGAAAGACAACCTCCGCTACAATCTCCGCATCATTTGGGGGCCTGGCGATACAGGTAGAACGCCAGGGCGCCGAACAAAATATTGGGGATCCACACCGCCAGCAGCGGGTTCAGGTCTGCTTTTACAGAAAATACGGTGGCAAATTGCAGGAATATGATGTAGCTGGCGCTGATCACAATACCTACTGCCAGGTGCAATCCACTTCCGCCCCTCACCTTCTTGGCGGCGATAATGCCACCGATCAGGGTAAGGATCACTACTGCGAAGGCGGCGGAGGTTCTCCTGTAATATTCTACCCAATAGGTATTCAGTCCTTCGGCACCACGGATGCTTTCCCGCTGGATGTATCGCCTGAGATCGGGCGTGGTCATGGCTTCCTGGATATTCTTTTCGTCGACCAGGTCTTTGGGGACCAGGGGTATTTTAAGCAGGGTATCCTGTTTGCTGGTCCAGGTTTCCTTCAGGCCGTTCATGGTGCGCATGGATACGTAGTCCAGTTTCCACTTTTTGGCGGTGGAATCCCAGCTGATACGGTCGGCTTTGAGTTTGAAAGTCATGGATTGTTTATTCACAACAGACAGTACAAAATTGCTCCCGCTTTTATAGTTGGGATCGTAAGTACCGAAAGTTACATAGGTAAAGCTATCGATACGGGTGGTGCGGTCGTATTGTGATTTCTCGTCGTCGTGACTATGGAGGTATTTATTTTCAAAGCTGGTACGGATGCGGTTGGCGTTGGGAACTACCCAGTAGTTGGCGAGCCAGAGTACTCCCCCGAACAGGAAGGCGCCCATCCAGTAGGGACGCAGAAAACGGCGAAAGCTTACGCCGGCAGCCAGTATGGCGATGATCTCCGAGCGGTAGGCCATCTTGGAAGTAAAAAAAATAACTGACAGGAATATAAACAGTGGAAACAGTAACGCCAGGATATGCGGGATAAAGCCGAAGTAATAATCCACTATGATTTCATGCAGCGACAGGTGATGCTTCATGAAGTCATCCACCTTTTCCGTAGTGTCGATCACTACAGAAATCAATAGGAATATCATCAGGGAGTAAATGAAAGTACCTATGAGCTTGCGTAAAATGTACCAGTCAATTTTAGTCATGACCCCAAAGATATTAGTTTATTTTATAGTCCGGACTTTTACAGGCGTGTTTTCAGCTGATTGATCATCCCGGTTTTCCAGGTGGCGAAAGTGCCGGCCAGTATTTGCCTGCGGGCTTCCTTCACGAGTTCCAGGTAAAAGGCCAGGTTATGGATACTGGCTAATGTCATGCCTAAAATTTCGCCGGCTACAAACAGGTGTCGCAGGTAGGCCCTTGAGTAGGTGCTGGTAGCAAAGCAGGGGCTGTTGGCATCCACGGGGCTAAAGTCGGTTGCCCATTTTTTGTTCCGGATGTTGATAACGCCGTTCCAGGTGAACAGCATTCCGTTACGGCCGTTGCGGGTGGGCATTACACAGTCGAACATATCGATGCCGAGGCTGATGTTTTCCAGGATATTCCAGGGGGTGCCCACACCCATCAGGTAACGGGGTTTGTCGGCGGGCAGTGATTCGCATACCAGTCCGCACATTTCGTACATTTCATTTTCCGGTTCTCCTACGCTGAGGCCACCGATGGCATTACCGGCGCAATTGCGGGAGGCAATGTATTCCGCGGAGGCTTTGCGGAGATCCTTATAGGTGCTGCCCTGTACGATCGGGAACAGGGTTTGTTCATGACCGTAGGCAGGTTGGGTGTCGTTGAGGCGTGTGATGCAGCGGTCGAGCCAGCGGTGCGTGAGTTCCATCGACTTGCGTGCATAACGGTATTCCGACGGATAGGGCGGGCATTCATCAAAGGCCATAATAATATCGGCTCCGATGGTGCGTTGGATATCCATTACATTTTCGGGCGTGAAGAGGTGGCGGGAGCCGTCGATATGCGACTGAAAAACCACGCCTTCTTCTTTGATCTTGCGGTTGGCTGCCAGGGAAAACACCTGGTATCCGCCGCTATCGGTGAGGATGGGCCGGTCCCAGCCATTAAATTTATGCAGGCCACCGGCGAGCGACAACACTTCCAGGCCGGGTCTTAAATAAAGGTGATAGGTATTGCCAAGAATGATCTGAGCCTGTACATCTGCACGCAGCTGTTCCTGTGTAACCGCTTTTACGCTGCCAACAGTACCTACCGGCATAAAAATGGGCGTTTCTATTTCCCCGTGGGCAGTGGTGATTTTCCCGGCCCTGGCATTGCTGCCGCTATCTGTAGTTATCAGTTCAAAATTCACTCGTCGATATTTCAGGCCGCAAAGATATTGAAATGAAGCGAAGATCGAAGCTGGTGGATTTTGCTGCGGGAGGCAATCTCTCCAATGTTCATAATTAATTCTTTTACAGATAATAAAAATATTATATTTTTGCGGTCATTATGCTAGACCATCTAGGTGAAATTGCCTTATACTCTTTTGCTGCCATAGCCGGGATACAGATCATTTATTTTCTTTTTGTGTTTTCCCGGGTAGCTTTCTATAGACGTAAATTTGACCTGGACCATGCACCGGACGGGCCTTTTTCGGTTATCATCTGTGCCAAGGATGAAGAATTGAACCTGCAGAAAAATCTGCCGGGCGTATTGCAACAACGCTATCACCAGCACATGAAACCCGAATACGAGGTGATTGTGGTAAATGATAACTCTGAAGACGACACCAAGTACTACCTGCGCTCCATTGAGCCAGGTTATCCACATTACCGGCATATAGAGATCAAGCAGGCGGCTAAATTCATTCCCGGCAAGAAATACCCGCTTTCCATCGGTTTGAAGGGCGCCCAGTTTGAAAAGGTATTGCTTACGGATGCCGATTGCAAACCGGGCAGCACCTACTGGCTTTCGCTGATGAGCCAGGGCTTTACCGATAAAAAGGAAATAGTGCTGGGATACGGCGCTTATCATAAAAAGCCGGGGTTCCTGAATAAGATTATCCGGTATGAAACCTTTTTCAGTGCGCTCCAGCATCTTTCCTTTGCCATGAGCGGTATGCCTTATATGGGTGTAGGCCGTAACCTGGCTTATAAAAGAGAGCTGTTCTTTAAACACAAGGGGTTTACAAGCCACCAGCATCTTGCCAGCGGGGACGATGATTTATTTGTGAACACGGCGGCCAACCGGAAAAATGTGGGAGTGGTAATAGACAAACAGGCTTTTACCTACTCCGAGCCGAAGCTGAGCTGGAGAAGCTGGTTCCAGCAAAAAACCCGGCATATGTCTACCGGTAAGCATTACCGTTTCGGTCATAAGTTTGTGCTGGGATTATTTTCGCTGACGCATTTCCTTTTTTACCCGGCGTTTATTTTCGCTTTATTTTTCCCGCCGCCCATACTCTGGTATGTGCTGGGAATTTTCGCGGGGAAAGTGCTGATACAGTCCATTATTACTTATGCCGCCATGCGCAGGCTGGATGAAAGCGATTTGTTTAAATTCAGCTGGCTGATGGATATTTTCATGGTATTATATTATATCATTTTTACACCGGCCTTGCTTTTCAAGTCAAAAAATAAATGGTAATAAGCAGCAGGCAATAGCTTTCTGCTTATTTGCTTTTGCTTTACTTTTGCCGCATGGAAGTTATTTTAAAGTATTTCAGCGACTTCACACCGGGACAGCTGTCGCAGTTTGAGGCACTGCAGGGATTATACCAGGAATGGAACGAAAAGATCAATGTGATATCCCGTAAAGATATAGACGCCTTATATGAAAAACACGTATTACATTCTCTCAGTATAGCCGCTATAGCGGAGTTCCAGCCAGGCACCCAAATCCTGGACCTGGGTACCGGCGGCGGATTCCCGGGTATTCCCCTGGCCATCTTTTTCCCGGAAGTACAATTTCACCTGGTAGATTCTATTGGTAAAAAAATCAAGGTAGTGGAGGGGGTAGCGGAAGCGCTGCAGCTGAAAAACGTTACTGCGGCGCACAGCCGCGTGGAAGACATTAAGAACCGGAAGTTTGACATCGTGGTGTCCCGTGCTGTGGCTCCTTTGGGAGACCTTTGGCGCTGGAGCAAGCATGTATTAAAGAAATCCACCGTACCTGGTAAGCAGTTTGAGAAGGGGCTGATTTGCCTGAAGGGCGGGGATCTGGCCCAGGAAATTTCCGACAGCGGCTTAAAACCACGCCTGGTAAAGGTGTATGATATTTTCCCGGAAGAAAGTTTTAAGGAGAAGTTTGTGGTATTGGCTAAGAGCTAAACCCGGTTTCCAGTGTAGTGTGGTGGATGCCCAGGTGTTCCAGTTCATGGCGCAGTTCTTTCTTCAAAGCTTCTGTGCCGGCAGCGTCCAGCTGCGGATCTATGGTTACCTGGGCCGTTAAAGCGTTTTCGGTAGTGCTGATCGCCCACACATGAATATGATAAATATCTTTCACCCCTTTCACGGCCAGTGCTTTTTTTCTTATTTCCTGTAAGTCGATGTCTTTGGGCACCCCGTCCATCGACAGGCGCAGGCTGTCGCGCAGCAGCCCCCAGGTACCGATTACAATTACTACCATTACTATTATACTCAGCAGGGGATCCAGCCAATACCATTTGGTGTAGATGATCAGGATACCGGCAACTACGGTTGCCATAGATACCAGGGCATCGGCAGCCAGGTGGAGGTAGGCTCCTTTTATATTCAGGTCTCTTTCTTTGTCTTTGAAAAACAGCCAGGCCGTAAAGGCGTTGATGAAAATGCCGATGCCTGCTACAACGGCAATGGGGGTTCCGGGTACTTCGTAAGGCTGACTGAAGCGGCGGATGGCCTCGTATCCGATTACGCCTACCACAATAAGCAGCAGCATAGCGTTAAACAGGGAGATAAGAATTGTACTTTTGCGGTAGCCATAGGTATAGCCGGGGTTGGAGGTAATTTTAACCAGGCGGAAACCCAGCAGTGAGAGGGCCAGGCTGGCCACATCGCTGAGATTATGCCCGGCATCGGCCATGAGGGCCAGGGAATGGGTGAGGAAACCGGCGATAAACTCGGCCGCCACAAAAGCCAGGTTGAGGGAAATACCCCATATAAAAGCCCTGTTAACCTGGGCGTTGTTAAGTGCCGGCGTATGAGCGTGGGCATGATCATGCATAAACGACTGATTTCCTTGTACGTAATTTAAGAAGATTTTTTTTCGTCCTTATAAAATATCCGCTTCGCTGCTTCGTCATCCTTATTAAGATGAAACAGCTGGTCCTTACAAATAGCATTATGGCCATAGAGCAAAACGAACGCATACAGGCAACCGTGAAGCAGGAACGCAAGCGATTGCTGCATTTTATCCGGCAACGGGTAAATAATGCGTCCGATGCAGAGGATATTTTACAGGATGTTTTCTATCAGTTTACCGAATACCTGCGCCTGGGAAGCCAGGTAGATTCTATCACCGGATGGCTTTTTGCCGTAACCCGGAATAAGATTACCGATTGGTTCCGTAAGAAGAAAGAAACTCCTTTTTCCGAATTCACGCGCGAGATAGAAGGCGAAGAAGTGCTATTTCTCCCCGAACTACTTTCCGACAAAAACATGGAGGCAGACACTCCGATGGCGAAAAAGATTATGTCGGAAGCCATCATGCAGGCCATTGATGAGTTACCGGCCGATCAGCGGCAGGTATTCCTGCAGCACGAACTGGAGGGGAAATCCTTTAAGGAAATGAGTGAAGAAACCGGCATCGGGGTAAATACCCTTTTGTCACGCAAACGTTATGCAGTGCTATTCCTGCGGGAACGCCTGGCAGAGCTGTACAACGAATTACTTAACGACTGATTTAATTAAAAAGATATGAGAAACAATTTTGGCAGAAGAAGAGGACTACAGGTGCTCAAATTTGTGATAATGGGAGCGCTGTTTGTTACAGTTGTGGGATTTGCCACCATGCTATTATGGAACTGCCTGATCCCTGAACTGTTCCACGGGCCGGTCATTACTTTCTGGCAGGCGCTTGGCCTGATGTTACTGGGTAAGTTACTTTTTGGATGGCATAACCATCACGATAAATTTAACCGTGGCCGGGAATGGAAATCCCGCCTGAAAGACAGGATGGCGAACATGACGCCGGAAGAACAGGAAAAAATGAGAGAACACCTGCGCAACCGCTGCAGAACCGGGTTTGGCGCATGGAAACGTGACGACTGGCATCGTGATCCGGACAGCAGATGGGATCGTGACCGTGACCCTGAACAACCTAAAAACGAAGAAAAAGAATCACACTAAAAACATTTGTGCGATGATAGGAATATTCAAAACCAATATAGGCAGCCTGGAAGAGCGTCAGCAGATGATCCAGGCCATTGCTTCCAGCTTCCCCGTTGGGTCATGCCATGTAGACCTGGACGACTGCGATAAAGTATTACGCATTGCCGACTTACAGGTGGAAGAGAATATTATTATAGAATTCGTTCAAAAACAAGGTTTTGAATGCGCTGTGCTGGAATAATCTGAGATTTTTCCACAGCAAATCAATATTCCCGGGCCATGTGGCGGTTTTATTATACATAAATTCATTTTATATGTAATATGCTATTGGCCGGTTCGCAAATCTGACGTAACTTCAAAGAGAATGCAGCGGCCCGGGTATATTGTTTACAAAGCCAGGTATTGTGTATCTGAAACCCTCTAAATTTTGTTTCCTATGTACCTGAACCAGCACGAGATCAAATCTCTCTTAAATACCAGTTTCGATAACTTCGTGGATTTTGTGAATACGTTGCCGGATATACGTTTTACCGCATCCCCTTACGGTAAGTGGTCTGCCGGCCAGCAGCTCGATCATCTCACCAAATCCATCAGGCCTGTAAGCAGCGCCATGGGATTTCCCAAGGTAACCCTGCTGTATTTCGGCACCAGCGCCATGCCATCACGGTCGTACGATCAGCTAGTGGCTGATTATGAGCGGATACTGGATGCCGGCGCAAAGGCTACCAGGGCCTATCAGCCCGGGGTGATCTATCCTGCGCAGCGACCAGCGTTACTGCAAGGTTTTCTTCTCCAGAAAAATAAACTGATCAACAAACTGGCTGCCTGGTCGGAAAGTGACCTGGATAAGTATCGCCTGCCACATCCCCTGCTCGGAAAAATTACCATCCGCGAGATGCTGTATTACATTGCGCATCATAACGAACATCACCTGAACAAATTAAAGGACCAGGAATTACAGGGCCACACCTGGCAGAACCAATTACAGCAGCTGATATTCTGATTTTTTAGGTTAAATTGTTTCTACTTAAAAAATCATCATGGCTACAACTGCGTTAGTCATCAGCGGCGGCGGCTCCAGGGCAGCTTTTGCTGTTGGCGCCCTGAAGTACCTCTATTCACAACAACCAGCCATTGCATTCGACTTTTTTTGTGGCACTGGTATCAGCGCATTAATTGCTCCGCTTGCAGCTTTGGGAGAAATTGGCTTGCTGGAAAAATTATTCACCAGCAACACCACCGCCGACCTGGTAAGCACCAGTACCATGTTGCAACGCTTCCCCCAAAACAACTCTCTTTACAACGCCACCGCCCTTACCCATAAAATTACCAACATCTTTACCGACGCCCGCTTCCGGGCGCTGCAACAGCTGAACAAAGAAGTATTTGTGACCGCGCGCTGCCTGCAAACCAATCGTATCACCTACTTTTCTCCATCGGGCACGGATATGGTGAAAAAGGATTATGAGGTTATATCGCTGCACGACAATTATACATTCCGTGAAGCCATGCAGGCATCCTGCAGCATGCCGGTGTTTATGCCACCGGTGGAAGTGGCTTCCCTTCCCGATCATGTGCAGCAGTTCACCAATGCAGGAGGCGCACACTATCATCCCGTTAAACTGGCCATAGAAAAAGGCGCCGCCGAAATCTATGTTATCCTGCTCACCCCGGAAACACCCGGCGAAGATGATATCTTATTCAAAAATTTACTCGATATCCTCGAAAAACAGGTGGATAACAGCACCAATGAAATAGCGGCCACCGACCTGGAAATAACACAGCTCATCAACCAGTCGCTGACTTATCTTGATACAGTAAAAGATCACCTGAAAAAAAAGGGCATCCCTGCCGCCGACATCGATGCGTGTTTTGATCTTCCCGCCGCTAACCCGTTCAAGGGAAAAAGAACAGTAAAGCTGCATGTCATCCGCCCGAAAACAGCGCTGGATGTAGCTATGGGAGGACTCGAATTTATACCGCAGGCAATGAAAGAAATGATGGAAGCCGGGGAACAGCGGGCAGCAGAAGTGTTGCAACTGCTGTAAAAAAATACCGGGATGCTGCTTTTGCAAACAACATCCCGGCGCATGCTTTATTACTGGTGTGTGTTAAGACACTGCTTTGTTATTACTTCTGTCCACATCGGCCATACGCTGACTGGGATCTATTTCCAGCTCCTTAATATCTCCGAGCGGGGTATCCAGTTCCACTTCATAAACAGGATTAGTCCAGTACCAAACGGGATCGACTATACGCTTTACATCCGGGTATTCGTTAGGTTTTTCGCCATACATGATTGACAACGGAATATAGTGCAGCACCTTATTACCGCTCTTATCTGTTACCATAAAATCAATGGGCATCGGCATATATCCTACCCTGCGCAAACGCACTATTGTTTTATTTCCCTTTGCAAAAACACTGTCGATACCATAGTCGATATGTTTTACCGCATTGATAAAATATTGTTTGTACCAATCCAGTTCTATCCCGCTTTCTTTCTCCATTACCCGTACAAAATCATTTACGTTCGGATGTTTGAAACGCCACTCGTTATAATAGCGTAACAGGCCGTTGTCGCGGTTTTTAGCGCCAATTACATAACCCAGCTGTTCCAGGAACACAGCGCCTTTGGAGTAAGCGGTAAGACTGTAACCATAATTGGTATTAAAGTGATCGGCATGTGTGGTAGCGGGTTCTTCGAACGGACTTCTTGCCAGCGCAAAATAGCCGGCATAAGCATCTTCCTGTGCATCGCGGCCTTTCAGTGAATCGACTGTGTTAAAGATCACATTGTTTTCCGCGAAGGTGGTAAAGCCTTCATCCATCCAGGGATACAGGCTTTCGTTGGTAGCCAGCATTCCCTGGTACCAGCTGTGCATCCATTCGTGCATGGCTACACCGTACAGGCCATCCATTTTACCGTTGCCCATGATGAGCGTGCCCATTGGATATTCCATACCGCCGTCGCCACCTTGTATGAACGAATACTGCTCATACGGGTAAGCGCCGTAATGTGCTTTGATATAGGCATAGGCTGCCGGCACCATTTTGGCCAGCTGAGGCCAGGTATTGTGCGTGTATTCGTTGTCGATATAAAAGAAGTGCGCCGTAAAGCCATCCACTTTCTGTGTGATGTGTTTGTAATCCGGGTCGGCGGCCCACATAAAATCATGCACATTGGGCGCAATGAAATGCCAGGTGAGCGTTTTGCCGGTGGGAGGCGTTACTTTGACGCCTGGTTTCTGGTAACCATGGCCAATCTGATCGGGGTTTTGCAGGTAGCCTGTACCGCCAATCACATATTTTTTATCGATGGTAATCTTTACGTCATAGTCGCCCCATACACCATAAAATTCGCGGGCGATGTAAGGGGTGGCGTGCCATCCTTCATAATCGTACTCGCACATTTTAGGATACCATTGTGACATGGAGAAGTCCACTCCTTCTGCGTTATTGCGGCCACTGCGACGGATCTGTACCGGCACCTGTGAGGCAAACTCCATGTCAAAAACGGCTTTGGAATGCGGAAGAATCGGCTTATCCAGCGGCACTTCCAGGATAGTTTCCACTACTTTGAAGTCCTGTGGTTTTCCATCGCGTTTCAGGGAGATGATTTTCTGGTAACCTATTTCATCTGGTTTCAGTTGGGAGATGCGGTCACGTACGCGGTTATCCCAGTCGCGGCGTTCGTTCCCTTTCTTATCTTTTCCTATTACAATTTTGCCCAGTTCGCGGCTGCGTACATCCATCATGCTACCGGGCTGAAAGGCGTTCCAGTAGAGGTGATAAAAGACTTTCTTTAATGTATCGGGGGAGTTATTGTAATATTCAAGGTGTTGTTGTCCTGTGAACTGATTAGCCGGCGCATCCACCTTCACATCCATCGTATACTTTACTCTCTGCTGCCAGCGGTCTGACTGAGCGCTTAGTTTTAACCAGCTGCCCGCCAGCAAAGCGATGGCCAGACAGCTACCTGTTGTAACCCGATACTTCATTCCGTTTCATTTGGTTTAAAACAGCTAAAATAAGGATGATTTGGCGATTTTGCCGTTGATATTTGATGAATGCGGGCGGTGGAAGTAAATCAGGAGAAACTGTGGAGGGTGAGTCCGAGAAAGTCCGCGTACTGTTGTGCGGCTGGTTCAAAAGTTTTGAGTGTGGCTTTTTTTAGTGGTTTAAACGGATCGGTAGTGATGGTGACGCTGTCTTTTTTAAAGCTGCGTTTCCAGGTGCCAATGATTTGCCCGTTTTGCACCATGATGGGGTTGAAGATCCCGTTGATCGTCATTACTTTTTTGGCAAACTGCATGTCTATCAGTGTGCTGCGGTCTTTATAACCGATGAAATATTCATCGAAGGCGGGCAGCAGCAGGGCGGTGTCATGTGCGGTTTGTTTTTTTCCGGGGGCCATCCAATAGGCCGTGCCGCTTACATCCAGTGGTTTTAATGCAGATTGGGCGCCTTCCAGTCCGGTTTTAGCATCTGTGAGCGACAGGCCGGCCCATTGGGCAAAGTCCGGTAAAGTAGCCGGGCCGTGGCTGATGAAGTAGCGTTTGGCCAGGGTAACCAGCGACGTTTGTTTGTTAAATGTTGCTGTGCCGGGCAGCCATTCATCCAATAAGGTGTAGGTAAATTGTTTTCCGCTGAGGGGGCCGTTGCAAATAATTCCGTCTGCCGCAGCATGATAAATGATGTGGTTCATGCGGTGGTCGTCGGTATTAATTCCTTTTTCCTGCAGCAGGGTGATGAGTTCTTTGCGGGTGAGGTGGTTGCCTCCCTGCAGTGCTTTGGCGATGTATTGATTGGTTTTCTGCAGGAGGGCGTTGTCCATGTCCAGTTTGCGCATCATGCTGCCCATGCGGGCTTTTATAGTGGGGGCAATGAGTTGGAGTATCCAGCGTACATCGGCGGCCGCCAGGAGGTGCAGGGTACCGCGGAAGGCGGTAGTGCGGATAATGGATTTATTGCTGATCGCTTTTTCGATGTCTGCATCAGTGCTGCCGGGGAGCCGAACGCCAATACCCCATTTGCTGTTGGCATGCTCCTGTGCCTGCATGGCGCCGAAGAAGGCTACTATGTCCTGTGGTTTTTTGAAAGATGTTTTGAGCAACTGCTGATGCTGGAGTCTTAATGCAGCAATATCAATAACGGGCATGGCTAAATGATTTGTTATACAAAACAACAGCACGGGTGTGACAAAGGTATGTCAGCAACCAACCTGAAGTTAAAGATAATTATTCAACGCCCTGAACCACTACTACGATTTCTCCTTTTACACCTTTTTCAGCGAAGTAATCGTGTACTTCCTGGAGTGTGCCACGTTTATTTTCCTCGAACATTTTGGTGAGTTCGCGGCATACGCAGCATGGACGGTCTGGTCCGAAATACTGGATCAGGTCGGAGAGGGTTCTGAGCAGCCTCATGGGCGACTCATAAAAAACGATAGTCCGTTCTTCGGTGGCCAGTTTTGTAAAGAGGGTGTGGCGGCCTTTTTTGAGGGGGAAGAATCCTTCAAAGGCGAAGCGGGTCATAGGGATACCGCTGTTTACCAGTGCGGGTACAAAGGCGGTGGCGCCGGGAAGGCATTCCACCGGTACGCCGGCGCGGGCGCATTCCCTTACCAGTAAAAAACCGGGATCGGAAACACCGGGTGTACCGGCATCCGTGAGCATGGCCATTGTTTTACCACCCTGCAGCTGTTGCAGGAGGTGTTGTACTATTTTATGCTCATTATGCTGGTGGTAGGGCGTAACGGGTTTATTGATCTGGTAATGCCGCAGTAATACGCTGGAAGTACGGGTATCTTCCGCGAGGATGAGATCAGCTTCTTCGAGTACTTTTACGGCCCGGTAGGTAATATCGGCGAGGTTGCCAATGGGAGATGGAACGAGATATAATTTCATAATTTAATTACGAATTACGAATTACGAATGTGTGGGGAGATGCAGTCCGGAGACTTTACCAGTCATCTCCCCACAGCTCCGTTATCCGCAATTCGCAATTAATTATTGTATTTGTACTTCAAAAGATTCCATTACCTGGTTTGCCAACAGTTTCTGGCAGGCATTTTCAGCGATCTGCCTTGCTTCTTCCTGGCTGGCGGCTTCAATTTGCAGAGTAATGTGTTTACCAATACGTACATCTTGTACCTGGCCCAGGCCGAGGTTCTTGAGACCACTCATTACCGCTTTACCTTGCGGGTCTAATAATTCTTTCAGTGGCATCACATTGATATGTGCAGTAAAAGTCATTGTGCTAGAAATTTTGCCGCAAACCTACATCAAAAAATCCAGAATGTTAAACCGCTTCTATTTTGGGCGGCGCCACTACCGATAATATTACGTAACAAATAAATATAAAAGGAACGGCAGCAAACTTCAGGAGCGGTATGCTCACCAGGGTGAGCCCGATCAGTAAGAAGCGGGGCCAGTTGTGTGCCAGGCTTTTGCTTTTGAACTTCAGGCTGATCATGGGTATTTCCGCCACCATCAGGTAGCAGAGCACGGCAATGGTGATATATAATACCCAGATATTCTGGAACCAATGTGCCAGGTTGAAGGGATTAAATAAAAGGATAAGTGGGAAAGAGGCCACCAGCAAGGCTACTGCCGGAGTAGGCACGCCAATGAAACTTTCGGATTGACGGGTATCTATATTGAACTTGGCGAGGCGGTAAGCAGCGAAACAGGGTACCAGTAAGGCCGGCGCCAGGTTGAGAATAGATACGTCAAATACGTCGGGTTGCTGAAAATAAGCGCTGCGCAGGAGGCGGTATAACATCATGCCGGGCACTACGCCAAAGGTAACTACATCGGCCAGCGAATCGAGTTCCTTGCCCATAGGCCCTGATACTTTGAGGAGGCGGGCTATCATGCCATCAAAAAAATCAAAAATCCCTGCAATCACTACCAGAGCAGATGCCCAGTATACAGGTTCAGGGCTGATAATCGTATAGTCGGTACCGTTAATTTCCGCGCGGTATTCAGGCGCATGCAGTATGCAGATAATGGCCAGTGCACCGCAGAAGAGGTTACATAGGGTAAGAATATTCGGTATTTGTTTCATTAACTGTGATTATGATGATTTTGTGATTATCCTGATGAGCGAAGATAGAATATTGACAATTATATTATATCATCTATCTTTTAATCTTTGCTAAGCAGGATAATCACAAAAAAACACCTTTATTTTTTCGCCATCAGGGCTTCAATTTCATCTGCCGTGATAGGAATATTCTTCATCAGGTCTACATTACCATCGGCGGTGAGCCAGATATTGTTTTCAATGCGGATACCCAGTTGTTCTTCTTCAATATAAATACCTGGTTCGATGGTCATTACAGCGCCTACCGGGATAGGTTGATGGAAAGAAGGGCCGAGGTCGTGCACATCCACACCCAGGTGATGGGAAATACCGTGATACAGGTATTTGCGGTATGCCGGTGTTTCCGGGTCCTGGTTTTTCACCTGTTCTTCTGTGAGCAGACCGATTTTTATGAACTGTTTAGTGGCTTCCTCTCCTACCATTTCGTGGTATTTGGCGATGGTAATGCCCGGGCGGAGGATGGATTTGGCGTAGTTATGCAGGTGCAGGCAGGCATCATATACCTGGCGCTGGCGGGGCGAAAACTTACCGTTTACCGGTACAGAGCGGGTAAGATCCGCATTGTATCCGCCGTATTCTGCACCGAAGTCCATCAGGATTACTTCACCATCCTTACATTCCTGGTTATTAGAGATGTAATGCAGGGTGCGTGCGCGGTCGCCGGAGGCGATGATAGAACTATAAGCTTCACCGGCAGAGCGGTTACGCAGGAATTCGTGTAAAATTTCCGCATGGATTTCATGTTCCCATACGCCGGGTTTAATAAATTTCAGCAGGCGGCGGAAAGTTTTTTCCGTGATGTCCATTGCTTCCTGCATCACCTTGATTTCTTCCGGTGTTTTTACCGCGCGCAGTTCTTTAAAGATAACGGCTGCACGCAGGTAGTTATGGAGCGGGTAGCGTACTTTCATTTCCTGTACATAGCGGTAGTCTTTTACCGGTACCTGGTTTGCCTTGCGGTTATTTTCGTTGGAATTCAGGTAGATGTTGGCGGCTTCGTTGATCCACTGTTGTAAAAGCGCATCCAGGCTATCGAGCCATACTACAGTATTCATACCTGACACCGCATATGCCTCGTCTTTGCGCAGCCTGTGCCCATCCCACTTTTCCTTTAACTCGTTGGGCCGTACCAGCACCAGTACTTCGCGGTACTTCGGGTCGGGGTTATCGGGATATAGCACCACCATCGTATCCTCCTGATCAATGCCTGTGAGCCAATACAGATCAGCATTCTGTTTGAACTTGTACAACGCGTCGCCATTGGTGGGCAGTTCGTCATTGGAGTTGATAATAGCTATAGACTGTGGCTGCATTTTAGCCACAAAACGCTGGCGGTTCTTCACGAACAGCTGCGGATCCAAGGGCAGATTCTTCATATCGCTTAATTTCAAATGAGGCTTCAAACCTATGTAAAATTCGGGAGGTAGAAATATGAAAATGGCCGGAACCGGCAAATCGGTCAATATCTGCACCATTAAATGACAAAATCGTACTAATATTTCCTTACAATTATTTAATAGTATATTCTCTCAATTGTGGTTAGATAATTCCGCAATGAAAAGTAGACATTCTGAAGATATCGCAACAACTACCTCAAACCGCTATTTAATTTCTAAATTTCAATGGTATAACACCTATAAAATTTGACAATATCAAAAAATCGCTAGTTTTGCTTTTACACCAAAACAATCTTGCTTTTATGCAAATGAGTAGCGTAAGGAATCCTGTTGCTGACTTACGGGGACTTGGCATAGAGAACGTAACGAACGTCTATTACCAACTTTCACCCGAGCAACTGGCGGAGCAAACGGTCGCCCGTAAACAAGGGGTATATGCCGATTCAGGGGCATTAGCTGTAAATACCGGCGAATACACCGGCCGCTCACCTAAAGACAAATTCATTGTAAAAGACAACATCACCACAGACACTGTTAACTGGAACGATTTTAACCTCCCCATTTCTGAAGAAAATTTTGATCGTTTATATAGCAGAATCACCCGTTATTTCAGCGGGAAAGATGTATGGGTACGTGATTGCTATGCGTGTGCCGACCAGGATTACCGGGTCAACATCAAAGTAATTACAGAACTGCCCTGGTCAAGTCTGTTTGCCTACAACATGTTTTTACGTCCTTCGGAAGATGAACTGGATTACATGCACCCCGACTGGACCGTGATCCAGGCGCCCGGCTGTTTGGCTGATCCCGCCACTGACGGCACACGGCAGGGAAATTTCTCCGTCGTGAATTTCACCAAAAAGATCATCCTCATTGGTGGCAGCGCCTATACCGGTGAAATTAAGAAAGGTATTTTCACGATCCTGAATTATGAATTGCCGCACAACAAAAATGTGTTAAGCATGCATTGCTCCGCCAACGTGGGCGATGACGGCGACACGGCCATCTTCTTTGGTTTGAGCGGTACCGGCAAAACCACGCTCAGCGCCGATCCTTCGCGGAAGCTGATCGGCGACGATGAACATGGCTGGACTGCGACCGGCGTCTTTAATTTTGAAGGCGGTTGTTATGCAAAATGTATTGATCTTTCTGAAGAAAAAGAACCACAGATATTTCATGCCGTCCGTGAAGGCGCGCTACTGGAAAATATCAACTTTTTCCCCGGCACCAATACTGTGAACTATGCGGATTGCCGGATCACCGAAAATACCCGTGTATCTTATCCGTTGCCGTATATCGACAATGCCATGGAGCCTTCTATCGGAGGTATTCCAAAGAATATATTCTTTCTTACCTGTGATGCTTATGGCGTATTACCACCGGTTTCCAGGTTATCGCCCGGGCAGGCCATGTACCAGTTCATTTCCGGTTACACCGCTAAAGTAGCGGGTACGGAAGCGGGCATTACAGAGCCGAAGTCCACATTCAGCGCCTGTTTCGGTGCGCCGTTCATGCCTCTGCACCCGGCGCAGTATGCACAGATGCTGGGTGAAAGAATGCGGAAATACAACGTAAACGTATGGCTGGTCAACACCGGCTGGACCGGCGGCGCTTATGGCACCGGCAGCCGTATGAAATTGTCGTATACCCGCGCTATGATCACTGCGGCATTGAATGGCAGCCTGGATAAGGAAACATTCCATACGCATCCTGTATTCGGTTTTTCAATCCCCGACCGTTGCGCCGGCGTTCCGTCCAACATCCTGAACCCACGCAATACCTGGGAAGACAAAGCCGCTTATGACAAGCAGTTGAGAGACCTGGCCGGGCAGTTCATCCGCAATTTTGAAAAATATGCGGGAGCTGCAGCACCGGAAATCCTGGCTGCGGCGCCTAAAATTTAATAAATAAAGTACTGTGATCCGGCTCTTCCGTTGTATACATCAACAAGAAGATTTATATTTAAGTTTTGCCTTATAATTTCCACTGAACAACTCGTAAGTTCCTGACGGGCGCAATGCCTGAGCAAAGCAAGTTCCTTTACAGGAGCTTGTTTTGCTGGATCTTCGGAAGATGTAAGTCCATAGCTCCCCGCTCCTTCTGACAGCGCTTCCCTAAAAAGCTGATTCCCATAGCTGATTACATACAGCTTTTTCTTACCTTTGCACATGCAAATTTTAGACGGTAAACTCGTTTCTGAGGCTATAAAAGCCCAATTAGCCGCTCAGGTGGCTGAATTGAAGGCCGCTGGGAAAAAGGTCCCTCACCTGGCAGCCATATTGGTAGGTAATAATCCGGCAAGTGAAACCTACGTAGCATCCAAAGTAAAATCATGTGCAGAATGCGGTTACAATTCCACCCTCCTGCGTTTTGATGCGCAGATCTCTGAAAAGCATTTGCTGGACCAGATCATTCTGTTGAATGAGAATCCGGATGTGGATGGTATCCTTGTACAATTACCTTTACCAAAACATATTAATGAAGAGCTGGTGATCAACACCATTGATCCGAGCAAAGATGTGGATGGTTTCCATCCCATGAACGTAGGTAAAATGGTAAGCGGTTTACCTGCCTTTATTCCTGCAACCCCTTATGGTATTATGCTGATGCTGGAGCATTACAACATCCCTACCAAAGGAAAACATGCAGTGGTGATAGGCCGCAGCCATATTGTAGGTACGCCTATGAGCATTTTGCTGAGCCGCAATACCAATCCCGGTAACTGCACTGTTACCCTTACCCATTCCCAGACGCACAACCTGGCTGAAATTTGCCGGCAAGCAGATATCATTATTGCCGCTATCGGCAGACCGGATTTTGTGACGGCAGATATGGTGAAAGAAGGCGCTGTAATTGTGGATGTAGGTATTAACCGGGTGGAAGATGCCACCAGGAAAAGCGGATTCCGCCTGAAAGGGGATGTGAAATTTGACGAAGTGGCTCCTAAATGCAGCTATATCAGCCCCGTACCGGGTGGCGTAGGTCCGATGACGATTGCCGCATTACTCAAAAATACCTATCACGCCACTATTGGTTTGAAAGGAAGTATGAATTAAATATAGCCGGAACTAAAAAAACCGGACCTTTGTGAAGTAAGTCATGTCTGTAACAACGATAAATATTAGTACCGATACCCTCCCGCTGATGGAGCGCTTTTACACTATTCAGGGTGAAGGCTATCATCAGGGGCGGGCTGCCTATTTCATCAGACTGGGTGGTTGTGATGTGGGTTGCGTGTGGTGTGATGTAAAGGACAGCTGGGATGCAGATAAGCATCCGCAGGTAGCCGTTGCCGATATTGTAACTGAAGCTGCGGCTTATCCAGGCCGTATTGCAGTGGTTACCGGTGGCGAGCCTTTGCTCCATAACCTCGATGCACTTACCCGTTCGCTGCATAAGCAGGGTTTTCATACGCATATTGAAACCTCTGGTTCATCGCCGCTCAGCGGAAAGTGGGACTGGATTACTTTATCGCCCAAAAAGTTTAAGGCGCCCCTGCCGGAAATCTGCAAGGCCGCGCATGAACTGAAAGTGGTGATCTTTAATAAAACAGATTTTGCCTGGGCCGAAAAATATGCAGCCTTAGCCGGCAAATACTGTAAGCTGTACCTGCAGCCCGAATGGGAACGCAGCGCAGAAATGACGCCGCTGATAACGGAGTATATCAAGGATCATCCGGAGTGGACAATGTCATTGCAGATCCATAAGTATATCAATGTTCCATAGCGCGGATTTTGTCTTGGCTCAGGATTACGCTGATTATATTGATTTTAAGGATTTGAACACTTTGGATTTTAAATGATTTGGGGAGATATAAGCGGACATTTTTCGCTTATATCTCCCCAGATTTTTATAAAAAAGTAAAATCAAATTTTCGCTTATATCTCCCCAAATCATTTAAAATCCAAAGTGTTCAAATCCTTAAAATCAATATAATCAGCGTAATCCTGAGCCAAGACAAAATCCGCGCGCACTATTTTCACAGTATTTTCGTTAATTACACTGCGAATACATACTATGAAAAAGACCTCCCTGTTAATACTGATTTGCCTGCTGGGCTTCGGACTGCTGTTACAAGCCCAGACAGTTACCTATGAAAATGCCCCTAAAAAAGCCAAAGCCAGTTTTGACCGCGCTATTGATGCCGTAAGAACTTACCAGACAAAAGCTGCTATCGGATTTCTGCAGGATGCTATAAAAGCGGCGCCGGGATTTACTGACGCATACGGACAAATGGGTTTGTGTTATGTAGAGCTGAAAGAATATGCAGCAGCCACTTCCGCATTTGAGAAATTAAAACAACTGGACAGCAGCGGGCTGCGACCGGTGATGGTGCCCTATTCTAAAGCGATGGCAGGCACCGGTAATTTCGTAGGTGCGTTACAGTTAATCAATCAATACATTGCGTCCATAAAATCGAAAAGTGCAAACGCAGAGAAGCTGAAAGTTAATTATGAATTTGCCGTTAACAACAACCGTCAGGCAGTGCCATTCCACCCGGAAAACCTGGGTGATCCGGTAAACAGTAAAGATCCGGAATACTTTCCCTCATTAACTATTGACAGTAAAACATTGATCTTCACCAGGCGCGTAAATGGCCGCAATGAAGATTTTTATATTACGTACCGGGACAACAATATCTGGTCAGCGGCACAAAACATGGGTGAACCTGTAAACTCCTCTTTCAATGAAGGCGCACAAAACATTTCACAAGATGGTACCATGCTGGTATTCACAGGCTGCGAATTTCCGGAAGGCAAAGGCAGCTGCGATCTCTACTACTCCGAAAAAACCGCTTCGGGCTGGACCGCCCCAAAGAATATGGGATCGCCCATTAACACACGCGACTGGGAATCACAACCCTGTCTCAGCGCCGACAAACAAACGCTTTATTTTGCACGTGAAACACCAGATCATGGTGCAGATATATTTGTAACCAGCCGGCAACCCAACGGGCAATGGAGCGTACCACAAAAAATGGGACCCAATATCAATACCAACGGCAGGGAAACCACGCCCTTCATACATGCCGACGGACAAACACTGTACTTCGCCTCCGACGGGCATCCCGGATATGGCGGCCTCGATATCTTTTACTCACGGCGGCAACCGGACGGCAGCTGGGGACCAGCCACCAACCTCGGTTACCCGATCAATACCATCGATGAAGACGCCTCGCTGGTTGTAGAAGCAAATGGTAAAACAGCCTACTTCGCCTCCGACCGCTCCGATACCCGCGGCGCACTCGATATTTACCGCTTTGAACTCTATCCCGAAGCACGCCCCCTGCAAACACTCTACGTAAAAGGCTATGTGTATGATACCCTCACGCAGCAACGTTTAACCGCCAGCATAGATATCATCGACCTCCAGGGCGGATATAACATTGCCACCGTGAAAACCAATGAAACCGGCGACTACCTCGCGCCATTGCCCGTAGGAAAGGATTACGCCATGCACGTAAACAGGAAAGGATATCTCTTTTATTCAGATAATTTTTCACTGAAAGAACATAACCCCGGTATCCCTTACGAAAAAAATATTCCATTGCAACCACTGGCTGCCAATGCCAGCATCGTATTGCATAATATCTTCTTCGACAGCAAACAGTATAACCTGAAACCCGAATCGGTAACAGAACTTAATAAGCTGGTAAACCTGCTAAAGGATAACCCTACCATAAAAATCGAGATCGCCGGGTACACCGATAATGTAGGTACCGACAAAGACAATCAACTGCTTTCCCAAAACCGCGCAAAAGCAGTAGTGAGCTACCTCGTTGAAAAAGGCATCCCGCTGGACCGCCTTACGGCGAAGGGTTACGGCGAAAGCGACCCGGTGGCCACCAACGATACAGAAGAAGGAAGAGCCGTTAACAGACGGACGGTGTTCCGGATTATCAGCTTGTAAGCGGAGGGATCGGCGCGTAGGTTGTCTTTCTCAGGATTACGCTGATTATATTGATTTTAAGGATTTGAACACTTTGGATTTTAAATGATTTGGGGAGATATAGGCGGATATTTGATTTTACTTTTTGATTTTACTTTTTTGATTTTACTTTTTTGATTTTACTTTTTTTATAAAAATTTTGGGAGATATAAGCGAAAATATCCGCTTATATCTCCCAAAATCATTTAAAATCCAAAGTGTTCAAATCCTTAAAATCAATATAATCAGCGTAATCCTGAGAAAGACAACCTACGCGGCAAACCCCTGCATCATTAGTAGTTGCATTAGTAGTTGCGCAACCGGCTTTGCAGGATGGAGTCTTTTTGTTGGGTGGTTAGTTTGTATTGGAAGTTGTACAATGCCCCTTCCCAGTCGCCGTACATTGGGTTGGGCAATACGATATAGCGGCTGCCGAAGTTGGGGGCTGCGTGTAGGGCAGCGGTATTTCTTTCTTCAAAAGGTTTTTTATCGAAGGTGGCGGAGAAGTCGCCGAGGTTATCGCCAAACAGCATTACAATTTCGTATTGCTGTAATACCTGTTGCCGGCGGGGTTCTTTGCCGGAGGTGGTGGTTTTCAGCAGCAGGTGCTGATCGTCGGCATCGGGAAACTGGTAGCGTTGCAGGTTTTGCAATGTAACGGCTCGTTCGCTTTCGGCCCTGTTGGTGATGTAAAATACTTTTACGCCTTTAGAGGCCGCATACCTGAAAAAGGAAGGGGCGCCGGGAACGGTGTCTGCGGCGGCTTTTGCGGTCCATTCCATCCAGCTTTTATCATCGTAGGTTTTACCTGCCAGCGCCTGGTGTACGGAGTAGGGGCTGTTATCCAGCACGGTTTCGTCGATGTCGGTAACTACTGCCAGCGGTTTGTTTCCTTTGGCGGCGAGGTATTGATCGAGGCGAAGTGCCGCCAGTTGATAAGCCTGCAGACACAACGCCTTGTATTCCCCGGATTGTTGCTGCCATAATGCCGCCCATGCCGGTCCGCCCGGGATCAGTGGCGATCCGGTGGTTTTCTCTGCTGCGGGCCGGGTAGTTTTGCAGGCAAACAATCCTGCTACCATTACGCCTGTCAGTATCCATTTCATCTTCATAAAAATATCCGTTGGTAGCTGCAAAAATAATTCATGCAGTGCAGAAAAAGTGCCGCAGGAAAATTGTAAATTATGCGGAAATATTGTTTGTTATGCCCCAGGAACTCATGTATCAACTGGCATTAACCCGTATTCCCCTGATCGGAGATGTAATTATTAAAAAATTGCTCGAGCATTTTGGCAGTGCCGGCAACATTTTCAACGCGCGGAAGCAGGAGCTGGAAAGAATTGAAACGGTGGGCGCCATCAGGGCCGCCGCCATCCGGAATTTCCGTGATTTTACGGAGATAGAAAATGAAATCAGTTTTATGGAGAAGTACAGGATACAACCGTTATTTTGTACAGACCCGGCGTATCCGCAGCGATTGCTTCATTGCTACGACAATCCGGCGATGTTATATTACAAGGGCTGCGCGTCGTTGAATGCCCCGCGGATGATCAATATTGTGGGCACGCGCCATCCATCCGCCTACGGGAAGAGTGTTTGTGAAACATTGGTAAAAGGGCTCTCTGAGGCGGGGATTACCATTGTGAGTGGTTTGGCCTATGGTATCGACATCATTGCCCATAAAACGGCCTTAAAAGCTCAAATACCTACTATTGGGGTGCTGGCACATGGGCTGGACCGGATTTATCCGCCGGCGCATAAGCAGGTAGCTGTGCAGATGCTGGAACAGGGTGGGCTGCTGACGGACTTCCCGAGCCAAACGGCGCCTGACCGGCAGAACTTCCCCAAGCGGAACCGGATAGTAGCCGGCATCTGCGACGCCACTATCGTGATAGAAAGCGGGATGCGCGGCGGGTCGCTGATTACAGCTGATCTGGCCAATGGCTACAACCGGGATGTGTTTTGTATCCCCGGCAGGCTTCATGATCTCCAATCTGCCGGTTGTAATTACCTGATCAAACAAAACAAAGCTGCCCTGCTGACGGGAGCGGAGGATGTGCTGGCACTGATGGGCTGGCAGGAGAAAACAGCTGCTGTTAAGGCGCCGGTAGTGCAACCGGGGCTATTTCCGGAATTAAGCGAGGACGAACAGCTGATTATGTCGCTTTTCCGGGAAAAATCGCAGCGGCACCTCGAAGAATTGTACCTGCAAACCCGTTTATCCGGAAGCCAGGTGGCCACCGCTGTGTTCAACCTGGAAATGCAAAGTGTGCTCAGAAGCTTACCCGGACAGCTTTACGAGCTGGTTTGTTAATGATTTATTAACAACCGGCAGCACCTGGCGGGAAGTGATTATTTTATTTATTGGGTAATTAGGTGTACATTTGCGTGCAATTATTTTTTAACTGATTAATAGTTGCATCATGCCTGCGGGAAAATCTAAACCCAAATTTGTAGCTGACGGACTTACATTTGATGATGTGCTCCTGGTACCGGCCTACTCTGAAGTTCTGCCTAAAGAAGTAAATCTCTCTACGCAATTAACAAAAAACATACGTCTGAATATACCAATGGTATCTGCAGCGATGGATACTGTTACAGAAGCAACGCTGGCCATTGCGCTGGCGAGGGAAGGCGGAATAGGTATTCTCCACAAGAACATGAGCATCGAACGGCAAGCCGAAATGGTAAGACGTGTAAAGCGCAGCGAAAGCGGAATGATCATTGATCCCGTTACGCTGAAGGTGGATGCTACCATCGGAGAAGCGCTGCGACTGATGAAAGAGAACGGTATTGGCGGTATTCCCATCATTGATGACCACAACAAGCTGGTAGGCATCCTGACAAACAGGGACTTACGGTTTGAAAAAAATAAAAAACGCCTTGTAAAAGAAGTGATGACCAGCGAAAACCTGATCACTGCTCCGGAAGGCACTGACCTGAAAAAGGCAGAAAAAATTCTTCAGCAATATAAAATCGAAAAGTTACCGGTTGTTAACAAGCAGGGCAAACTGGCAGGACTGATCACTTACCGTGACATCCTTCAGCTGACCAGCTATCCCAATGCAGTAAAAGACGAATTTGGCCGTTTACTGGTGGGTGCAGCATTAGGTATTACTGCCGATTTACTGGACCGCGCACAGGCCCTGATTAATGTAGGTGTGGATGTAGTTTGCCTGGACAGCTCACACGGTCATTCTATTGCCGTACTAAACAACCTGAAGAAATTAAAGAAAACATTCCCCAAACTGCAGGTGATTGCCGGTAACGTAGCTACCGCAGATGGTGCGCTGGCACTGGCACAGGCAGGCGCCGATGCAGTGAAAGTAGGTGTAGGACCTGGTTCTATCTGTACTACCCGTATTGTTACAGGTGCTGGTTTCCCGCAACTGTCCGCTGTAATGGAAGCTGCTGATGCACTGAAGAAACTGGGTATCCCGGTAATTGCAGATGGTGGTATCCGCTATACCGGCGACATGGTGAAAGCCCTCGCTGCAGGCGCTTCTACCATCATGGCAGGATCTATTTTTGCAGGAGTGGAAGAAAGCCCCGGGGAAACTATCATTTACGAAGGACGTAAATTTAAATCTTACCGTGGTATGGGTTCTATTGAAGCCATGCAGGAAGGTAGTAAAGACCGTTACTTCCAGGATGAAGATGATATCAAGAAACTGGTACCGGAAGGTATCGTTGGCCGTGTTCCATACAAAGGTATGTTGTCAGAAATAGTACAGCAATTTGTAGGTGGTTTACGGGCTGGTATGGGTCTTACCGGTTCCAAAGATATTAAGGCTTTACAGGGAGCGCAGTTTGTAAAAATTACAGCAGCTACCGTAAAAGAAAACCACCCGCATGATGTGGTGATCACAAAGGAAGCACCTAACTACAGCAGATAAGCAACTGTTTAGATATAACGCCTGGTATGAAAGTACCGGGCGTTTTTGTTTTCAGTAATTCCCCGCTTATCTTCGTCGTAATTCGTAATTCATAATCCGCAATGCTTACATGAAGAAGCCTTACCTGTTGCTGAGTATACTGAGTGGTTTGATTTGCTGGCTTGCCTGGCCCACCCTGCCGTTTACCCCGCTTATTTTCATCGCCTTTACGCCCCTATTATATATCAGCGATAAGGTGCAGCACCGCTGGAAATATTTCGGGCTTCTTTTCCTGGCTTTCCTCGTTTGGAATGTGGCATCCACCTGGTGGGTGGGCAATACCACCCTTCCGCTGAGCGGCGTTTTTGCCAATTGCTTCAACGCCCTGCTCATGAGCATTCCCTGGCTGGGTCTCAAAAACACGAAGCGGAAATTGCCGGAATCTGTGGCTTACTTTGCATTGATCGTATATTGGTTAACGTTTGAATACATTCACCAGACCTGGGAATTCAGCTGGCCATGGCTGGTGCTTGGTCACGCCTTTGCACTGCGGCCGGGATGGATCCAGTGGTATGAGTATACCGGTACCAGCGGAGGCACTTTCTGGGTGTTACTGGCCAATGTTGTTATTTACAATGTATGGAAACGTGCCCGCCTATACGATTTTACGTGGAAACAGATCCTGTTGGGGGAAAGCTGGAAACCGCTGCTGGTAATTGGTTTACCGTTGATTATTTCTGCCTTTATATCTGCCCCGGTGGATAACCCTTCGCAGAAAACAGAAATCGTGATTGTGCAGCCGAATATTGATCCTTATGATGAAAAGTTCAGCGCAGGATCGGCGATGGAGCAGCTTGGAAAGTTTTTACATCTCACGGAAGAAAAAGCAGATAGCAATACCCGTTATATTATATGGCCGGAAACGGCATTGTTCCCGCAGGGCGCCTGGGAACATGAACTGAACTATCAGCCGGAAATTGTGGCCATCCGTGAAATGCTGCGCAAATACCCGAAGGCGAAGCTTATCAGCGGTGCTGCCACTATGAAACGCTACCTCACTACCGATGAAATACCCACCACCGCCCGCACCATGAATGACGGCACCCGTTGGGATGCCTATAACAGCGCGATCCAGGTAGATACTTCCCGCAACGTCCAGGTATATCATAAATATGAGCTGGTACCCGGCGCCGAACTGGTGCCGTATGTAGGCTACCTATCGTTTATGCAAAGTGTGGCGCTGGATTTTGGCGGTATTACCGGCAGTTATGGCAGGATGCCGGGTGTGGAAATGTTTACAAATCCCGCCGACAGCATTAACGTGTTCCCCGTAATCTGCTATGAATCTGTGTTTAGCAATTACATGGCCACCCATATTAAACCCGGTGCTAATTTATTAGTCATTATAACCAACGACGGATGGTGGGGAAACACCGAAGGTCACCGGCAGCATTTACAGTATGCCCGGATACGCGCCATTGAAACCCGGCGCTGGATAGCCCGCTGTGCCAATACGGGTATATCGGCCGTGATTGACCCGGCAGGAAACGTGCATCAGCCACAACCCTATTGGAAAGAAGCTGTTTTTAAAGCAACTGTAACACCGGAGGCAGGTATTACGTTCTATGTAAAAAATGGTGATCTGGTTTCGAAAGCGGCACTAATATTTTGTATCTTGTTTGTGGTACATGCTTTTATTTCACGATTTATTCCCGGCTTAAGACATGCGGAAATCAATCAATAACGGAAACATCACCTGGCTCGACGAAGGCAAGGGTGCAGCGATAGTGCTTATACACGGTTTTTCAGAAAATGCCACGCTTTGGCACAACCAAACAACGCGACTAAAGGAGCATTACCGGATTATTATCCCTGATTTGCCCGGCACCGCATTATCGCCGCTCACTACTCCGCTGACCATTGAATCTATGGCGGAGTACGTATATGCCATCCTGTTAGCAGAAAATATCAGTGAAGCAGTTGTTATCGGTCACTCGATGGGTGGCTACATTGCGCTGGCGCTGGCTGAAAAATACCCGGCACTGCTGAAAGGACTTGGACTCTTTCATTCTACTGCAAAGGCAGACAGTGAAGAGAAAAAAGAAGGCAGGCGCAAATCCATCCGGATGATGGAACAATACGGAGCAGAAACATTTTTACGGCAAACATTGCCCAATATGTTTAGCCCGGCTACCAAAAGTAAACATAACGAATTAATAGACGCCTATGTAAAACTAGGCATGGAATGCCAGCTTCCTGCGCTGGTAGCGTATTACGAAGCAATGGCAGTGAGACCGGACCAGACAGCCGTATTGAAAACCCTTCGGGTGCCGGTATTATTTATGATCGGGAAAGATGATAATGCAGTGCCGCTGGATAACGTGTTGCCTCAGATAACTTTACCCCCGGTTAGCAGCATACATATTTTTGAAAACGTGGGCCACATGGGTATGTGGGAAATAGCGGAAGAGAGCAATGTGATATTGGAACAGTTCATCGCATTTTGTCAACGATAATCTAAAAACACCTGTTGTGAAAAAACTTCTTGTCATCCTGCTATGCATGGTGTGCGCCCTGGTGGCGCAGGCCAGTCATATTATAGGCGGACAGGTATATTACAAGTTTCTCGGGCAGAGTGGAAACAACCTTCAATATTCCATCACACTGAAATTATACCGCATCTGCGGCGATGGGGAGCGGATTGCCAAAATGCCCTCTGCTGTGTATCTTTCTTCTTTTGACAGAAGTGATTACCGGGCAGTAGGCCAGTACAAAATTTCACGTACCAGCTTTGAAGTAAAAAATCTTGCGAAGATAGATCCTTGTATCGTTAACCCACCGGTGATCTGTTACCAGATCGGAACTTACACTACCACTATTTCCATTCCGGTAAACGCCTCGGGGTATACCATTGCTTTCCAGAGCTGTTGCCGCGATCCATATATGGAAAATATAGTGGCAGAACCTATTCCCGGCGGCCGTCCCGGCGACCTGGGCACTGGTGCTACCTACTACGCGGATATTCCCGGCAGCAACTCCGGCGCTACCAATAATTCCAGTCCCGTTTTTAATAAAGAAGAAGCTACCCTTGTTTGTGCAGACAAGAAATTCACGTATGATTTTTCTGCGTCGGACCCGGATGCAGATTCGCTCAGCTACGAGTTCTGCGATGCTTATAAAGGCGGTCAGACCAGTGAAGGAGATGTACCACCTGCAGCGGTAGCGCCTCCCTACAGTTTCGCCAGCTATGTGTCGCCATTCAGCGGCAGCAGTCCGCTGGGATCTACCGTAACCATAGATCCGCATACCGGCATTATTTCCGGTGTGGCGCCGGCGGCGGGTAAGTACGTGGTAACTGTTTGTGTAAATGAATTCCGCCGCGGCCAGAAGATTGGAACGTTGCGGAAGGACTTTCATATCAACGTTACCTCCTGCGTGAAACTGGCCACGGCTGCCATGCCCGAAAAATATGCAGACTGCAACAGCTTAACCGTTACCTTCACCAATAACAGTACGCTCGGAAAGCCCTACCACTGGGACTTTGGAGATGGCACCACCCTTGATACCACTACTGCCAATCCTATTCAGCATACCTATGCACGGCAGGGCACTTATACTGTAAAACTTTATGTAGATAAAGCCAGCAATTGCGGCGACAGCGCCACTGCTATCGTATATGCGTACCCGGTATTCAAGCCGGCATTTACCACCGCCGGCGCCTGTGCGAATAAAGAAACGAAATTCAACTCTGCTCCTACCCGGTCCGATGCCGGTGGTATTGCGTATTATAAATGGGATTTTGGCAACGGGGATACTTCCAACCTGGCAAATCCGCCTTACACCTATACCACGCCGGGCACTTATAACGTAAAGCTGTATGCCCGCAATGTGAAAGGATGTGAGCAAACCATTACACAACCGCTGATGATTTATGATAAGCCGCCATTCACGGCCACCAACGATACCTTGCTTTGTGCAAAAGACAGTCTGCAGATGCGGGCAGGCAGCGCACTTGCCGGCAGTTATTCCTGGACGCCGGATAATTACTTTATCCTGAATCCCAACGCACCAAACGCCGTTGTATTTCCGCCGAAGTCGGCTGTTTATAAGGTAACGTTTACGGATACACAGGGTTGTACCAATTTTAAAGATGTAAAGGTAGATGTAAGAGATACCATCCGGGTGCGGACGATTTCCGACAGCACCGTATGTACCGGTGATGAGGTGCATTTACCGTCCGTTACAGATGGGTTGTATACTTACCGCTGGACGGACCTGGACCGCAACCAGGTAGTGTCGCTGGTGGCCGATGCGTATGTTACTCCGGCTCCGCCCAAACAAAGCTATGAGATACAGGTAGCATTGGGGAAATGCCGTTCTGCCGATACCGTTACACTCAAAGTGGTGGATCCGCCCAGGGCTACTGCGTCTCCTGATACCACGGTTTGTTTTGGTATTCCGCTCACGCTGCGCGCTACCGGGGGCGCTTATTATAAATGGACGCCGGCTTATTATGTGGATAAATCCACATCGGCAGTTACATTGGCCCATCCGCCGGACACCACCTTGTTTACCGTAACGGTGACGGATACACTGGGCTGCCCTAAACCGGTTACTGCCACCGCGATGGTAAACGTGGTGCCTAAAGTAAATGCGTTTGCCGGCAACGATACCATCATCATGCTGAACACGCCGTTCCAGCTGAATGCTACCGGGGGCGTGCGATATACCTGGGCGCCGCCGGACGGATTGAATAACCGCAATATTTATAATCCGGTAACTACGTATAACCGTGATATTACATATACCGTTACCGCCTATACGCAGGAGGGTTGTTCCGGAACCGACAACATTTTTGTGCGCTTTATCAAAGGGCCGGATATTTATATACCTAATGCATTCTCACCCAACGGGGATGGTTTAAATGACCTATTCCGCCCGTTACCGGTAGGTATTGTGCAGATGGAATTCTTCCGGGTGTTTGATCGCTGGGGTAAGCTGATGTTCTCCAGTACGGCGTATCTCAAGGGATGGGATGGAACGGTTAACGGCAATATTGCTGCAGTGGGTACCTATGTTTGGGTAGTTCAGGGGAAAGATATTAACAATAATACTGTTCAACGTAAGGGGACCGTCACACTTGTAAGATAAAGTTGGCCGAATTGAACCGTATATGCTCTTTTTGTGTTAAATTCAGAGAGCAGTATCCCCCATCATGAAGAGAGCAGTTTTACTGATATTGAGCTGCTGTTTGTTCCCTGTTTTTGCGGCTGGATATCATATCATTGGTGGCGAAATTTTTTATAAAACATTAGGAATGACTGAAGATAACTCCCGCTACCGTTATCTCATCACTCTCAAGTTATACCGCGACGCAGATTTTACCTGTGGCGACCGACAAGGTTGTATTGACAGATTTGAGAACCCGGTTACTGCTAACGTGTTTAGTTCCAATGGTTCCAAAGTTTTATCCTCCGTTTACCTCTACATCGCTTTTACCCGTCCGCTGATAGATACCCTGAAAAATCCTTGTCTTGCTCCGCAGGCGCAACACCTTGAAGTGGCTTTTTATACCGCCACCATCGAGCTGCCACCTGTTGCCGGGGGGTATTATGTTTCCTCCCAACGCTGCTGCCGGGGCGAAAAACTGAGTAATATCTATGATTCTGAACACGAAGGATCCACCTATTATACTGTGATACCGGGAATTGAGTCGAGGCCCAATAATAACAGCGCGTACTTCGACCGGGATACTGCTATTGTCATTTGCAGTGCCATGCCGTTTAAACTGGATTATGCAGCGTATGATGAAGACGGCGACAGTTTAACTTATAACCTCTGCAGCGCCTTAACGGATGGTTCCGACGCCAATGAAAGCAACTCCACCACACCGCCGCCTTATAATTCTACCGTAAGTTATATCCCTCCTTATTCGGGCAATAACCCGATGGGAGGCAGCCCGGGAATCTCCATCTCTCCGCAGGGACTGATTACCTGTACTCCCAACCTGGCGGGAAAGTATGTAGTGACAGTATGCGTAAACGAATTTGACCCGGTAACCAAACAGTTCCTGGGTACCCACAGCAAGGATATCTTACTGACCGTATTTAACTGCCAGACAAAAATTACCGCCATCTTTCCATCGGTGCTGAATAACTGTACAGAAGACCCTGCCTTACACGTTCCTATTACCAATTCCAGCGTAGCCGGTTATACATCTACCTATTACTGGACCTTTGGTGATGGTACCGATACGCTCACGGACACCAGAACAATGTTTTATCATCAATATCCCGACACCGGTGTATACAAAGTAAAGATGGTGGTAAACCCCGGGCTGGCCTGTACCGATAGCAGCGAAGGGGAAATATTTAACTACCCGGGATTAACGGCGGGCTTTACCACTACCGGGCACTGCAGGGGTGATCCTGTTCAGTTCAATGATACTTCCTCCTACCGGTATGGAAACATTACAGGCTATATCTGGGACCTGGGCTTGCTGGACAGTGTGATTACACCTGGGACACAACGGTCTATGAGATATGTTTTTCCTAAAGGTGACGTATATACGATTTCTTTGACGTTGCTAACGGATAAGCAGTGCGTAAAAACCGTGAGTAAAAATATCAGGATATACGAAGTAAATCCCTTTGCCGGCAACGACACTATCCTGGCGAAGGGGCAGCAAATGGTGATGCAGGGCAGTGGCGGCGAGTTTTATTCCTGGTCGCCGGCAGACGGGCTTGATAATCCCAATATTGCGCAACCCCTGTTAAACTATAATAAGGACATCTCTTTTGCGCTGCGTGTATCTAATCAACAGGGATGTTTTGGTTTCGACTCGGTACACGTAAAATATTACACCGGGCCTGATATGTATATCCCCAATGCGTTTTCGCCCAATGGCGACGGGCTGAACGATTATTTCCGGTTTATTCCTGTGGGCATTACTACCTATACCTTCTTCCGGATCTTCAACCGGTGGGGAGCGGAAATTTACTCCTCAACAAATTTCCGCACGGGCTGGGACGGCACCTTCAAAGGGATGCCGGCTCCGGTGGATACCTATATCTGGATATTACAGGGTACCGATTTCAATGGAAAAGAGATCATGAAAAAAGGAACTGTGACGTTGGTCCGCTGATCCTTAGTAAATTGCACAAAAAAATAACCACTCATGGGAATTGTTCTTATCACCGGCGCAACTGCCGGTTTTGGTCAGGCATGCGCTATTACTTACGCCGGCAAAGGTTATGATGTGATTATTACTGGTCGCCGGAAAGAAAGGCTCGAAGCATTGCAAACCCAGTTAACGCAGGAATTTGGTATCAATGTGCTGGCATTGAATTTTGATGTTAGAAAAGAGGAAGAAGTGAAAGCCGTTTTAGGCACTATTCCGGAAGATTGGCGCAAAATTGATATCCTCGTGAACAACGCGGGCCTTGCTGCCGGTTTAAGCACCATCGACGAAGGCAGTACGGACGATTGGGATGCCATGATAGACACTAATGTAAAAGGACTCCTGTATGTGTCGCGCACCGTTATTCCATGGATGCGCTCCCGCACGATGGGACATATTATCAATATCGGTTCCACTGCCGCCAAGGTGGTATACGCCAAAGGCAATGTGTACTGTGCCACCAAAGCAGCGGTAGACGCTATTTCCCAGGGCATGCGTATTGATCTGCTGCCTTACCGGATAAAAGTAACCGCTATTCACCCCGGTGCGGCAGAAACAGAGTTTTCGATGGTGAGATTTAAAGGAGATGAAGATAAAGCGAAAGAAGTGTACAAGGGATTTATCCCATTAACCGCCCAGGATGTGGCAGACGTAGTATACTACTGCACATCGCTTCCACCGCATGTTTGTATCAACGACCTGGTAATGACGCCATTACAACAGGCCAACGCATATTACATAGATAAAAAATAACACATAGGTGTGATTTCATTACTTGATGATAGTCTTTATATTTGGAAACATTTATATATTTTCTGTACATACCTTACCGTTTCGCAGAAATCAATGCCAATGCAGACTATCCTAAACTATGAAACCATATCCCTATGCTTACATTTATGACTGTGTACTTGCTGCGTCTGTACTATCCCCGGTGGAAAGAAGGCTGGCGCTTCTATTTCGGTAATTCCCGGAAAGGCAATTATGGCCGTTGGGCATCGCGTAAAGATTGGGCCGGACAAAAAGGCTTTTCCCTGGGTTACAGCTGAAACAGGTTTTTAAATTTTGGGATTTAGTTATTTGATTTCCCCTTTTTGATTCCGGGAAACAAACAGCTAAATCCCAAAATTATTTTACGGCATACTCAACAGGCTTACCACTACTTCACTCCTGTTACCTGCTCTTCTTTTATAAGCCACTAGTGTTTTATTATCCTTTACTCCGCTGATCACCGGGAAATTAGCATAGGTGCTGTCGGCAGTAAGGTTGCCTGCCTCCATCGTTTTACCATCTGCTGCTTTATACTGAAAGCCGATCCTGCTATTGAAGTCGCCCTTCCACTTTACCGGTTCATCCCATACAATCATGATATGATCTGCGATGGTAGTCATTTGCGGATGCTTTGCCATAGGTGATTTACTCAGCGATTCCTTTTGCGTATAGGTGTTACCGTTATCAACAGAGCGGCAGTAAAATGCGCCCTGTCCACCGCCCATGGTAAACCATGCAAAGTGAAGACCGGTGCTGTTGGCCGTAAGCGTTGGCCCGGTATGCGGGCAGCCATTTACTACCCAGTTATCTGCACTGATGCGCACGGGAGCAGAAAAGGTGCGACCACCATCTGCAGATACCTGGTGTACCATATCACGGATAGAGTCGTTGATGATATCGCGGTAGGCCAGGTGAATATTGCCGTTTTCTGCCACATACATTTTAGTGCGGCAGCACTGGCAAATGGTGGATGCTACCGGCATTGCATGCTGAAAACCGTTACGGCCGGCAGTGGTAGCGAAGTAAAGCGTAGAGCCTTCAGCGTTAGTATCCTTGCGGTTATCCAGCCAGATGGCAGCAGCTTCTCCTCCCGGCAGTAATGCCATATCAAAATACCGCTGGTCGCAGCCGGCGGTATCTGTTACCATGGGTGCGGCCGGCTGCCAGGTTTTACCATCGTCGAACGACTGTGTGTACATTACTTTGCCTGCATATTTATTCCGCGGATCATTGGCTTCCACACCAAAGAGCGCTATCACCGTACCACCGGGCTTAAACAGCAGCTTGGGTAAATTTTCATCATGCGGGTATACGCCTGCAGAAGCAGGAATAGCAACGGGATCTGAAAACGTATAACCATTATCGTTAGACACTGCATAGTACATCAAACCGGTATCTGCACCACTGTTTGTTTCCTCCCAGCTGATCACCGGGCGGTTATCTGCATCCTTTGTAATAAACGGGCAGGACGCATCTTTCCCGGCGTGCGACACCACTATTGCCTTACCAGGTTGTAAGGCGCCGGAGCGGCACGCGGCTATTCCAATCATCATTAATATCCATACTGCTGCTTGCTTCATTTGTTTATTTTTTTCCGGTGAAGGTATATGCCACGCCGAGGTTGAAAGTTTGACGCGGACCTACCCTGTATGTTTTACCATAGGCAGATTGCTCTGCGGTAGTGGCATACAACTGGTCTCCAACGTTCATGCAATTCAGCCAGCACTCAAATCCTTTATAGGCATAGCCCACCCTGGCATTAAAAAGGTTATAGCCATTGTATAAAGAAGTGTTGGCAGGATCCATATAATACTTACTGATATGCTGCCATTCAGCGCCGAGCCTGAAACCATTTAACAGCGCCGGTTTCCACGTAACTTCTGTATTCGTCATCCACTTAGGCGCACCGCTCATCTGGTTGTTATTGTACACTTTACTGCCATCTGCGTAAGCTTTAAAAATATGTTCCGCGTAAGTGCCGCTGGCGCGGATGAACAAGCTACGCAATGGTGTGTACTTTACGTTCCACTCTACCCCACTGTGCGTGGTGGCGCCGGTATTCCGGTTTTCATACACACCATCCGCATTTCTTACGCTGATAATTTCATTGGTGCCATTCATGCGGTAAATGCTCACATCGGCATAACCCTTCTGCTGTGCAAAAGCAAACCAGCCGCCGGCTTCATAGTTCTGATAAGTAGCTGATTTCAGCACCGGTACTTTTACGCCTGTATACAATTCTGAAATATTGGGCGGCGCAAAACCTACACTATAATTTGCATACAGACCGCGGTTTTTACCGAGGTTGTAAGTGAGTCCCAGCTTGGGCGTAAGCGCATTAAAGTTATTCCGTTCGCTGGGCGCGCCGGTATAGGCTGATGGTGTAAGGTGGTTTTCAAAATTATAATCCATGCGATCGTAACGTAAAGCAGCTACCACCCTCATTGCCGGCCATGGAGAAAATTCGAATTGCGTGTATACGGCGCTGTTAAGTAAACCTACACGGTAATCCGTGAGCAGAGAATCTGTGTTCCGGTAGCTCATATAATAGCCGGCAGCATCTTTTGTAATATCAATATAATTGGCCACGTAGGTAGCAGGGCTGTAATCGGCGCTTACCCCCGCAATGAGTGCCGCCTGTTTCCAGCCGAATTGTTTTTTGTGTTGCGCAATAATGCCATAGCTGTTAAAGCCGTCGCTGTTGATTTGTCCGCCTGCTTTGAGAGTACCTCTTATATCCCTGATGGCATAAAAGGGATTTTGCCCAATGGTATTATTACGGAAGAAGGCGGTAAAGGTAGTATGGTTGCTGTTATCCCATTCATGTTCCAGCGTACTGCGTACCCGTAATGCCTTTACTTCCCGGTAGGTAAATGTTTGAAAGCTGCGGTAATCTTTTGCAAAGAAATGGGCGCTGTCGAGGCCACCGGTTTGATCTGTTTTATAGTTGATGAGTGTAGCGGCATTGGTCCATTTACTCTTTTCATTGACCTGGTAATCCACTTTCGCGGTAAGTGCCAGTTTATGAAAATCGCTGTGATCCATATAACCATTGGCTTGGTTGGCGTAATAGCCACTCACTGCAAATCCAACTTTCTTTACGGTATTGGATACACTGAAATCTGTTCTTTTGTATCCCCAATTGCTGCCTTCCAGCTGTATCCGGGCGGTAGGCACCAAGGTTGGCGAAGCGGTGATGAAATTAACGGCGCCGCCTACCGCTTCGCTTCCATACAGGGAAGAGGCCGGACCGCGGATCACTTCCACTGTTTTCAATGCGGCCATATTAATTTCAATCAGCGCATTGTGGTTAAAGTCGCCGATGGTTCTGATGGGTATACCATCTTCCAGGTAAAGGAACAGGCTTTTATACCCGATGGGCTGACGGATCGCCATGGTATGCTGTTCGTTGCCCAGGTCTACCATGTATACGCCGCTCACTTTATTCAGTACTTTATCCAGCGTGGTGGCTTTGGTTTCACTCAGTGTTTGGGCAGATATAGTGCTGATAGCTACCGGTGCTTCCGAGCGTTGCTGCTTATCGCGCGAAGATGATACGATGATCTCATTCAGGCTGGTAGTGCTCTGGCGCAGGTAGATCACGGGCATTCCGGCCGCTGATTCAGCGGGTATTTGCACAGGAACGTATCCCACATAAGATATTTCTATAGAGTCTGCAGCAGTGGCTGTTAATTCATATTTCCCTTGTGCGTTGGTATTACATCCGTTGCCGGCATGCAGTAGTCTTACGTTCACACCCGGCAGGGCTTCTTTCGTTTGTGCATCTGCCACGCGCCCATGTATCTGCTGTGCATAACTGTTAGCAACAGCCATGCATGCAATGAGGAGTAAACAACATTGTTTCATGTATGTATATGTCATTGACTGTTCGCCGGTGGCGAACAGGGTTAGTCAGGTAGTATAAGTTCCAAAAATCAGGCTACTACCAGCTGTGGTGGGTGGAAAACGGAAAGAATCAGTGTATGCGGGTGGGGAGCTTTATAATACGAGATAAAAACGAGCTGATTAACGGGGGGCGTGGTGTGGAAAGATTGTAACGTTTCTACGAACATCACCTCATATTTATCTTTTCCGGTATTATTATTTTTGTCTTGTTGGGCGTCCCGGTCGAGCTCTTTTTTGAGATGGCAGCGGCCGTTACAGTGCATCTGGGGCTTATTCTTATTTTCACAAAGAACGCTGGCGATATAGGACTGGTTCACTTTAAACTGCACAAAAACCACACTTCTGCTGAAGTTTTGCAGCAGAAGACCCAGAAATATGCATATAATACCCAATCCTTTCACGCCGCAAACCTAGTAAATAATTACCATTCCCCTGCCAGGAAAAAACGGATTTATAGTTAGATAAACGGGACAGTTGCTGCCTTTGTTCATCTAACTATAAAATATTTTTATTACCTACTGTGATAATACAAACCGGAAGGTAATACCACCGCTGGTGCTGGTTATCGGGTAAGCGGTGGAGATAACCGGTATGGTTTGCCGACGGTCGTAGAAGAAGCGTAAATTCAGGCGGTTATTCACCACGTAGTCGATAGAAGGCGAAATGCCCACTACTTTCTGGCCGCTGGTAGGAATAGACAGGTCGGCATCCAGGCGGTTATTGGCCGTTTTATCGTCCCGGAAACTCAGATCCAGCCGGAAGTTCATATCGTTTTGCAGTTTTTTGCCACCATTTTTACTGAACGAGAATGGCATCTGAACACCTCTTACCCTGTAGCCTGCTCCAATGATGATTTCGCTGGAGCGTACTTCTGTGAGCTGGTAATCGATGAGGCTCAAGCTGAGGGAACGGCTCTTTCTGAATTCCACCCTCGCATTCAGGCTGTTCACAAAAGTGAGGTCCACACCCAATAACGGGGAGAACGATTCTATAAGCGTGAGGTTAGGTACCAGGAAATAAGGGAAATAATTTCCGGATATAGTATCCCTGAACGCCGGGAACCCGGTGAGACGCGGATCTTCAAAATACATGGATGTATTATAGGAGTTCATGCTCAGCGTACCGGTGTAGGCGTGCCTGATGGTAAAATTGGTGAGGAAGGAACGGAATGGTTCCAGCTTGGTTAAACCATTGTAGGTAATACTCCAGTTCGGTTTTGGAATATAATTACTGAATGGATTGCTCTTCACATTATCATTGCCTTGTTTCAGCAGTGATACCTTATCCGGGTCGGCGCCGGTATATGCCGCCAGGAAAGCTGGTATCAGCACGTCCTGCGCATACCTTGTATAACCGTATGCATAAGCCGGATCTTTAGGATCGGTGGCTGGTACGCCTGGATCTTTATTGTATGGATTGGCGGCGCCCAGTCGTTTTGAAATGGCGTTGCGGTATGATTCAAAGTTGCGGAAGGTTTGTGAAATACCATCCGACGTATTGATTTTACCGAACATGGTTTTGATGGCGATGTAAGTAATTTCAAAACCACCGGCATCATATGGACTCAGGTGCTGGAAGTCTGTTGGATCTGTGAGATTTTTGAACAGTTCCGTATGTGTTTTGGTAAACGACTTCGTCATGGTCAGATCAATACGCAGATCGTTTAGCGGTTCCAGCTGGGCCTGTAAGTCCCATCTTTGTGTAAATTGTTGTTGTGCCTGGATATTAAACATGGTATCCGGGGTAATGAGTCCTTTCTGCGCAAACCTGTCGAGCCATTTCCTGTCGGGCTGGTAACCAAATACGAAGTTAAGTCCCGGCGCCATGGTGGCCCAGTTCATACCAATAATTTTGGTACTGTCGATATACCCTGGCAAACGGGTACCGGCATTTTCATTGTAGTTAAACCCGATTCGTTTCAGCATCATCAGTGGTTTCAGCAGTCCTTTTACCCACGGTGAAATTTCGCTGGAAGAAGCGGTCTGGTTCTGATTGGACTGTTGATTGCCGTTGTTGTTTTTGTTATTGTTGTTATTATTCTGATTGTTGTTATTCTGTGGTTTCCTCGCATTTATTTCGCGCAGGAATTTCGATTTATTATACAGTTCCGTGAATTTGAATTCCGCCGTCAGTGTTTTCTGCTGAGAGTTTTCGATCGCGTTACCGAGGTACAAGGCCAGCTGGGAGGCGCCTGTCCACCGGTATTCCGTGCTGTAACCGAATGCGATGTTGGTCCAGCTGAGTGCGGGGAACTTCGACGTAGGCAATGTGTACGTGAAGTTGGCGTTGTGCATGTAGTTGGTATTACGCCCGCCTTTGAAGAAGTTACTGCGTACGGTATCTTTCTTCGCTGAGTTATTGATACGTCCGGCGGGTTCGTCGATGCGGGCGTTATTTACTGCGTTGAATTCAAAATTGATACTACGGGTAAGATCCCATTTAACGGTGTAGTACCGGTCGAACGTAAAGTATTTATTATAGGTTTCCGGGAGCTTGTATTTCACGTCGCCGCCTACATTACGTACGCGGGTAACGCCAAACTGCCTGGAAATATCTGCCCTGAAGCTCAGGATAGAAGGTACATAGTTGACATTGAAATCCCGTATCAGGTCGAGCCAGTGCGTTTTACTTTTGATCAGTTTCTTAAACGGTTCCAGGTAATGCGGCTGACCGGCATAATTATATCCCAGGCCTCCCCTGTGTTTGGTGAGCATATCATTTTCAATCAGGGGATTGTGCCGCAGGATCTGGGAAAAGGAGTAGCTGATATCAAAATTTTCCACATCCCACAGGTGTCGTTTTCCGCCGCCGCCCAGGTTGAGTTTCCGGACGTTGGTGAAGTTGAGACTTTTGATAGAGGTGAAGTCCTGTGCATCGCGCCGGATAGAATCTTTTTCCCGCCGGCTTCTGGCCAGGGCAATTTTATCTTTCAGTTTTATATCCAGGTCGTAAGGATCATACTCCGGGTTGCTGGCCGACTGTGAGTAACCGGCATATACGGGAATGGAGATACCTGCTTTCTTTGGCAGCAGTTTACCCAGATCCAGGTTGGCTGCGGCATCGTATTGCAGGAAGTTATCGCGGAACCGTTCATTTACGCGCTGATCAATATTTCCGAAGCCGGCGGTATGCATGTTGCCGGAAACAGAGATGGATCCCAGGTCGGAGAGTTGCACATCTACCCTTGCCAATGCAGCGTATCCGCCTTTCTCATCGAAATCGGAGAGACGCAGTTCATCCAGCCATACTTCCGCACAACGTGGCTGACCGTCATCTTTCGGGTTCTGGATACCGATCATCATGGTACGGGCATCTCCCAGGCTGGGGTTACCGATTACCGTCATAAAGTTTCCGTACTGGTCGGCTACCGGGTTAGCAGGATAAGGCAACAGCGGTGAACAGGAATCGCACATGTTGCGTTGCTGTTTCAGGGTGCTGAGCTGCGACATGAGCAGGTCGAGATTATTACGTTCCGGCCAGATGTCGAGCGCTGTTTTAGGACCGTTCCAATCCGTTACTTTCAGCGGGATGCGGTATTCATAATAATTGCTTACAAAGTCGCTACCAATGCGAATTACCGCCTGCACCTGTCCATCTTTCAGGGCAGTAGCGGCGCCTACCGCTTCGGCGTGAATATACATCTGCAGTTTTTTATACTGGCGGAGATCCATATTCAGTGTTTTGTACAATGCGCGGATTTCCCCATCCTGCAGATTACATAACTGAACAGACAACGATTGTTCATTCAGTTGCAGGGTGGTGTTATTGGTGCTGATGGTATTTTGCCTTACTACTCCCGGTGGTAACACGTATGGTATTGGTGTACGGGAAGAGTTTTCTTCAATATTAACAGCAGATGAATTAAAGGTAGTGGTATTATCCAACGGGATAGGATCACCGGGACGCAGTTCGTACATATAACGGCGCCATTGGTTACGTACCAGTTCCAGTTTACCAAAACGCACTACGATGGAGTCGTTAAAGTTGGTAAGGAACATACGCATAAACCGGATGGATTTAAAATCCGGTATGCTGCCTATTTTAGCGTTGTATTGGTTCAACGGTACTTTGAACTGGTACCAGGTTTCTGTTGTTTTCTGGTTATTGGGCAATGTCACATCTGCCTCTACTTTATCCACAATAAAGTTGGAACCTACCGCCATATTGGGTTTCAAATCTACCCTATACTGGAAATATTCCTCTGTTTCATTCATGGTATTATCCCTGTTCAGGTCTTCTGATTCAGGAATATTGGTAGCGGCGGAGGAGAATTGTGATTTCGGGTCAGACACCGGGGAGTTACCTTCCGGGTTGCTGTAGTTCTTATAGCGCTGCAGAATGGTGAGACCATTATATACCGGATCGCGGTAATGCTTGTAGTCATCATTGGCCGGGTCCTGTAAAGCGTGGTTATATACCGGGCTGCCGCCGAAATTTTGTCTCAACGTATCCATGTATCCTTTAAAGAAGGCCCCTTCGTCCTGTGACTTCAAGCCGTCGTAGCCCACATCCTGGTAGTTACGGATATTGGGGTCGTTATCAAAGGCCTGGGTGATCTGCTGCTGGAATTTAGGTACGCGGCCCCATTTGGAAGAGTCAATCTTATTCGGATCCTGGCGGGGATCGGGCATTCCGTTTTCAAAGAACTTTTTGGAGTCTTTGAGGATATCTTCCGACACGTTACCGAGGTTGAAATACAGGGAACCGCCGGTGCTGTTAGGCTGTTTTATAAAGGGGTCCTGTATCCAGAATTCGATGTATTCTATATTGGCTGTTTCGAAATCACTGTTGTCGATAGCCCTCATGATACCGCCCCATTTACCCTGTGGCCGTGCCAGGTGACCGTTATTGTCCATGGCTATGGGGGTATTGGTAAAGTTATAAGGACCTCTTTCCGTAGGATAGTAAGCCAGATCGAGGGTGCTCAGCTGGCTTTGCCCGAAATCGGTAGACCTGTTCTTGAACACTTCTTTCTGGTATACCAGCCTTACCCGCGGGTCCGACTGATCATCTACCGAAATACCTGCCGGCAGGTTGGGTGATTTTGGTAACTGGAGGGTAGGTTCGATGATATACCAGGACAGTTTTGCCCTGTTTTTTCCGTAATCCAGTATATTATTCAATTCTGCTTCCGGGAACATTACCCTGCCGCTGGCGTCTGTAGCGCCTTTTGGCGTAGAGGCGAGCGCCCAGCTGGTAGCAGGGAACTTCAGGTCGTAGCCACTTTTTACACCTTCGAAATCGTCGATATAAGCAGTACCGCTTTTGCTGCCGGGTTCATTAACCAGTTTGCTGTGGCCCGGGAATAAGCGGGCTACCTCACCGGTGAACAGGATATTGGAAGGGGAAGTGCTGTTATAGTTGGGTAGTTTATCCAGGAAGCGGTTAAGTCCTTTCCATTCGGAGGCGTAGTTTGCGTCTACGCCCACCATTGTATTTTTAATGGGGTCTTCGCCGTAGTTCACCTTTTGGTAATAGGGCCGTTCGCTCATACGCACCACAGTACCTCCGAGGCTTAACTTATCATTTACCAGATAGTCCAGGCGGGTACCAAAATAGTTCCGGACCTGTTGCCCGAACAGGGAGTTATTTTCAAACTGCACGTTGATAGGTACGCCGGAGTTGAGTACGCCTCCATTGATAATTTTCAGACGTCCGAGGTTATAATCAATGATATAGTCCACATTTTCGCGGAGTTGCTGGCCGCCGGCGGTTACTACCACTGACCCTGGCGGAATGGTGGTGCCGGAACCAAGGTTGATTTCCGAGCTGCTGGCTGATTTATAGGAGCCCCTGATCACGTACCGGTTCAACTGCGGGAATTGTTGGGCTATAACTTTGATGGAATCGTATAATACGTTGTAGAGATATTGTTTTTCCAGGCTGGCGTCGCCGTTAAAGGCTTTCTTCAATCCGTCGGCAAAGGGTTCCAGTACGGGGAACATGATTTTACCCGACAGGGAGTTGATCGTATAGCCTTCCACGTAGTCGAACACGCCATCCGGCTGTGGATCCAGCTGGTTATTGAGGCGGTCGAGGCTAAGGATGGTGATGATGGGTGCGCCGGCGTAGTCGCCTTTGGCATCGGGGATATACCGCTTATCGCTGGGGGGCCTTCCTTCAGCGCCCGGATCTTTATAATATACGTCCATGCGGAAGTCTTCCTTATTTACCTGGAAGGCGCCGGTAGCATAAATATTTTTCATCATCAGGTCCCATACCGGGAGGGTAGGACGGGCGGACGTGGCTTTAAGCAATTTGAGGAACAGAACGGGCTGATTGGCGCTGTTGTTCTGGTCCGGCGGTACATCCTGGGAGAACTCACCCACCTGGTACACCCTTCCGTTGTAGGTATATTGATAGGCTACAGCCAGTACTTCATCCGGTTGCAGCTGTTGGTTAAGGGAGATAAAGCCCAGTTGCCTGTTGTAGATGTATTCGGTAGAATCGAGTTTACGGGCGAATGTTTTTTCGAACTCTGATACCGGCTGCAAGCCGATATTGAGCAGGCGGCTCACCACTGTCCCGGTATTCCGGCTGCCCGGATCGCTGATCAGTTTTGAATAGAGGTCGTTGGTTCCTCTATCCGGCAGCTTGGAGCTGGTGAGTACAGTGATATCATCCTTATTATAAGGCTCCTGTTCCGCCAGGTCCATCAAACCAACGATGTCGCGGGTTTGGGTGGTGGCCCCGGTTTTATTGGTAACCCATACTTCCAGCCTGGTGATATTGACCAGTGACTTGATCACCGGCAGGTTGGACATGGCGCTGTTGAAATTATTGCGGAAGTATTGTGCCAGCAGGAAGTGGCGGTTATCTTCATATTCGTCGGCCCTCAGGTTATAGTCCTGTACCTGGGTACCGCCTTTGAGCATGAGGTTTTGTTTCTGCGACTTCTGATTGGAGAGTACACTGGTAACGGTTAAGCGGCCGAACTGCAACTGGGTTTTCACCCCGAAAAGCGACTGGATACCGGATATGAGGGTACTGCGCAGGGGAAAGCTGACGTTACCGGCTTCAATTTTCTTTATAATTTCATCGTTGTAGCCGGTGTATTCCAGTTTTACCTGGTTTTCAAAATCGAACTGTGACTGGGTATTATAGTTGGTGATGAGTTTCAGTTTATCCCCGATTTTGCCGACTACGTTCATGTTGATGCCCATATCAAAATTAAACCCGCCATTTTTCCTGGCTTGTTCCACCAGCACGGGGTTTTTGATATTCTGGCCCTGGTATCCGAAAGTGAGGTCCAGGCTACCTTGCGGGCGGATATCCACTTTGCTGCCTCCGAAGATACGGTCGAACAGGTTGTTGCCATTGTACAGGGTGGGTCCATTGGCACGTTGGTTCAGGTTACCAAGTGCGCTGGCTCTTTTCTGCCAGTAATCCTGTTCACTTTGTTTGGATTGCAGTTTATAGAACTCGTCGAAGTTCATATAGGTAGGGTTACGGTAATACTGGTTACCTATTTTTTCGGTAACGGTGTATTGTTTGGTAACCGGATCGTATTCTACTGACTTGTTGATATTGGAAGGGTCCTTGAGATCAATAGCATTCCCTGACCCCTGATCCGTTATTTTGGGGCCGCGTCTGTCTTGAAGGGGGTATTTCAAGGTATCTTTTTTCCCGGTAGTATCGATTTTGGTTTGAGGAGTAATGGTGGTATCCGGTTTCCATCTACTTCTCGATAATTTCAGATTCCCAGAACGATCCCTAGCGGCAGTATCAACAATGATAAAAGATACAATTGCTGTCACTACAAATGCACCATAGTATGTCTTTCTTGCCAAGAAAAATAGGTTTTATAGAGGATTTTATTTACTTCTTATAACGTTTTCAGAGCCTTCTTTATCAGTTCTTCCAAATTTTGCAATAGCGGCTCGGTTTTCATGACCTTCTGGATAGATGATTCTGCCATACCCCGGGCTATCCCCAGAGTTATCAGAGCATTTAACGCATCTTCGTGGATTGTATTGTTCACGTTTGCAGATAAATGTATACCGGTATCCTTATGCTTCGTCAATTTGTCTTTGAGTTCCAGGATGATTCTTTTGGCTGTTTTCGCACCGATCCCCTTCACGCTTTCGAGCATTTTTTCATTTTCCATCATGATAGCGCGTTGTACATCTTCCGGTTGTAGAGATGACAACATCATGCGCGCGGTACTTGCGCCTACCCCTGAAACACTGATCAGCAGGAGAAAAAGGCTTCTTTCTGCTTCTTCAAAAAAACCATATAACGTGTGTGCATCTTCTTTAATCTGGAGGAAGGTCAACAGTTTGCAACTTTCCATATTCTGTATACGGGAATATGTATTCAGGCTAATCTGTACTTCATAACCGATTCCATTCACATCCATATGAACAAGAGCAGGTGATTTATATGCTAATTTACCATTCAGATAAGCAATCATACGAGGTAAAGGTTCAGTAAATTAATTAAACTTTTGGAAAATGGTTAATAATGTATCCGGGAAAACCGGGGCAAAGATGCTAACTTTTAACGGATTGACAATCCCTAATATTTGTCATATGCGACTTTTTTAGGAAATATACGTTTATATCGTATTTTTACGCCTCGTTTTAAACACATATTTAGTTTATATGAATAAAATAACGGCCGCTATTACAGCGGTGGGTGGGTATGTTCCCGATTACGTGCTAACCAACCAGGAATTAGAAAAATTAGTAGATACAACGAACGACTGGATATTAACCCGGACGGGCATTTCGGAGAGAAGGATATTGAAGGGAGAAGGGAAAGGTACTTCTGATTTGTGTGTTCCGGTAGCATTGGAAATCTGCAAAAAGAGAGGAATTTCCCCCGAAGAAATCGATCTGTTGATTGTGGCCACCGTAACCCCTGATATGACTTTTCCAGCTACTGCCAACGTGGTAACCGACAAAATTGGCGCTAAAAACGCTTTTGGCTTTGATATCAGCGCTGCCTGTTCCGGCTTTTTATATGCCCTGGAAACCGGCGCCCGGTTCATTGAAAGTGGCCGTTACGCCAAAGTAATGATCATCGGGGCCGACAAAATGAGTTCTATCATTGATTATACCGACAGAACCACCTGTATCATCTTTGGCGATGGCGCCGGTGGCGTATTGCTGGAAGCCAATACAGAAGGTTTCGGGTTAATTGACAGCATCCTGAAAAGTGATGGTCACGGCCGTGAATACCTCCATATGAAGGCCGGCGGCTCTGTAAAACCTGCCACCATTGAAACCGTAAACAACCGCGAACACTACGTATACCAGGAAGGTAAAATGGTGTTTAAATACGCCGTTTCCAACATGGCGGAAGCAGCGAAAGATGTAATGGAACGCAATAACCTTACCTCAAACGATATTTCATGGCTGGTACCCCACCAGGCGAACAAACGTATCATTGCGGCCACTTCCCAATACATCAATGTACCGGATGAGAAAGTGATGATGAATATTCACCGCTATGGTAACACTACTGCGGGCACTATCCCTTTATGCCTGTGGGATTACGAAAAGCAGCTTAAAAAAGGCGACAACGTAATGATGGCTGCCTTTGGCGGCGGATTCACCTGGGGCGCCAACTACATCAAGTGGGCGTACGACGGCGATCAATACGGTAAATAACCTTACTCCCGATATTACAACGGATAACAGTGACGGATCACCCGCAGCTGTTATCCGTTTGTGTTTTTTACGCCTTCCAGCACGGCCGTAAACACCAGGTACCGTCCTTCACTGGCGGTAGCCAATACAGTCCCTTTCATCTTTTCCATAAAATCCCGGGTAATAGCGTAGCTAAGGGCATACATATCGTACTGCCAGCAGACCAGTTGCTGTAAGATCTCTTCTGTAGCAGGGCCGGCATCGGCAATGATGCGGATATATACCGCCCCTTCGTTGTTCCAGGCCGACAGGATCAGCAGGCTGCCCGGCTGTGCATACTGTATGGAGAGCCGCAGCAGGTGCAACTGTGCAATACGGAGCATTTCCGGATCCGCCATTACCACCGCCCCTTCCGGCAGCAGGTTAACTACCACCAGTATTTTTTCCTTTACAGCAGCCGCTGTTTGTTTTAATACCTGCCGGAAGATATCACTCAGCTGGCAATGTGTTCCCTGATAAGCAAACCCCGACAACTGCATGCGGATCCACATTAAGATGTTGTCAAATACATAGAGCGTGTTACCGGATACCGATGCAATTTCCCTGATCAAAGCAGCCATGGCAGGCTGGCCGGCCTCCTGATTCCGCAGCTTCATGGCCACCTCCGAAATATAATACAGCGGTGCGCGGAAGTCGTTGGCGATGATGGTAATCAGCTTGTTCTTAAACTCATCATTTGCCCGCAGGGCCACATTTTTAAGCGATACCTGTGTATAACTGTCTGAAATAGCATCTTCCTGTTCCTGCCAGGTGATGTATTGCCGGTATCTGCTGTAAAGCAGGATAAACAGCAGGATCACAATAATAAACAGGCCCGCTATTACAAACTGGCTATGCTTTTTCCGCAACTGCACCTGTTCCAGCTCCAGTTGTTGCTGCCTATTGCTGCGCGACAGCTGTTGCAGGGATTGTTCTTTTAAGAAAAAGGCCATGTAATTAATAGGGTCCTTTCCCTGCTGGTAGCGGTGTTGCGCGGCCAGCCGCATGATTTCCCGGCTGTAATAACCGGTTTTCACAACGTTGTTATGCCGTTGGTAGTAGTCGTACAACCCCGCCAGCACCGGCAGGTTCAGCTCAATGCATCCTGCTTTTTTTGCCAGCTCATAAGACAGCTCCCGGTAACGGGTAGAATCTGTATGGTAGCCGAGCCGGTGATAGTCTTCCAACCGGTTATAAATATCCATGGCCACATAGGGCAGTCCCCTGTTCAATGCAGCAGCAGCCAGGCTGTTGATCCTGGCCTCTGCCTCTTTTCCACGTCCCTGTATTACCAGTGTATCTGCTGCGTAAGCGTCGATGTACAACGGCAACCGGCTTTGCGGATACTTCTTACTGATACGCGCAGCTGTTTGTAATGCCCATTGTACGGAGTCCTTACGGGTACTATCCCTGTAAAAACGCATCGCGTAATTTACCAATAGTATACTGTAGACAGAATCCTGCGATGCCGGGAGCCTGGCAGCCATATGAAAGGCTTCATAGAAATAGTTATTGGCATCTGCCGGCCGGCCCATATTCCGGTAATAGAGATACAGGTTGCTCAGCGTTTTAGCGATGCGGGCACTGTCTGATGACGCTTTATGCAGCCGCAGGGCTTCGTACCCATAAATGCCGGCAACATTAAAATCTGTTCTCAGGGCGTAGCAGAAACTCATTACATCGCAGGCGTCTGCCAGGCCTTGTTTATACTGCCATCGTCCGGCCATTTCATATTCCCTGATGGCATAGATAAAGCTGCTGTCGAGGTTAATCATCATGTACAGCGCCCCGAGTTTTCCCAGGGTGTTGATATAAGCGATGCTATCCTGCTGAACAGACAACTCATGCAGCAATTCCGGCAGCTGCGGACTTTGGGGAACAGCGCGCTGTGCAGCGCACAACAATGCGAGCGCCAGCAACGTGGCGGATACCCAGCGTTGGTAATATGAGTTGTTTATGCTGCGCGTCATGCTGTTTCCGGTGATTCCGGCAGCTGATAATAAAAGGTGCTGCCTTCCTCGTAATTGTTTTCCGCCTTTATTTTTCCGTTCATTTTATCTATAAAATCCTTGCAGATGATGAGTGCCAGCCCGGCGCCTTTCCCTGCACGTTCGGGCTCGCTGGTGTGGCTGTTCCAGTTAAAGAGATGCGGCAGTACAGCGGCATCGATGCCGGAACCTTCATCAATAAAAGAAACCGTAAGCCAGTTATTTTTACGTATAGCCTTAATTGTTATTACGCCATAGTCGGGCGAAAATTTAACTGCGTTATGCAAAAAATTCCGGTGGATGAACTGCAACATTTCATAATCTGCCTGAACGGTGGTACCTGCAGGAATGTCGATCGATAACCGGATGTCTTTCGCGGCAAGTAAATGCTGCAGGGCGTTTGCCGTGGCGCTGATCATTTCTTCCAGCAGGAATATCTTCGGATGGTACACGAAGCCGGACAATTGGGTACGGATCCATCGTAATATTTCTTCAAAAATAACCAGGGTGTCTGAGGCCGTATGTTCCACCTGTACAATCATGCTGGCGGCATCTGTTACGGTGAGCGCTTTTTCATCTATAAACCCGGTGATATTGACGATGTTATACAGGGGCGTTCTGAAATCATGCGCGATCATGGAAATCAGTTTATTCTTAAAGTCGTCGCTATCCTGGAGCGCTTTATTACCCAGGCGGATCTCCTCCTGCAGCGTGGCCATACTGGCGGCATTTTTCCGGGAAAGGCGGTGGGCGCGCACATAGTAAGTGAGGAGGATGATGAGCAGGATGGCAATGCCCGCAATAATCAGCAGCTGGTAATACCAGAAGTGATTTGCGGCTTTATTAGAGGCCAGTTGCTCCCGTTGTGAGTGGTGTTGCAGCCGGAGAGAGTCCAGCCATTCATCGCCAAAGGCATAGGAAAGATAATCTGCTTCGCCGGCCAGCATATCTTCCTGTTGCTGCTGCATTACGCCGAGGGCGAGGCGGCTATAACTGTTGGCGTTGGGAGTGTCTCGCGATTGTAGGCAGGTGTTATACAGCCCGGTGATCACGGGAAGCATTAACCCGGTGTATCCGCCTGCTACTGCATAGTCCACTGATTTACGCTGATATAGCAACGAATCTGCCTTTCTTTGCCAGATACAATAGCCTGTTAGTTGCATGCAGGCATACATGGCGATGTAGTTAAACCCTGCACTGCCGGCCGCGGCCATTACTTCTTTCAGGGTTTCTTCTGCTTTCCGGGTTTCGCCTGCGCGCAGTTGTTCGTGCGCTGCAAATAAGCGGGTGTATAAAGTACCCGGGACGTCGTTATACCTGTGTGTGAGGTTGATGGCCTGTTTCAGTGCTTTCTGTGCAACGGGCAAAGCGGTGGAATCCGATTCATTAATAAGGTAGTAACTAACCAGTACCCATGCCCGCAGGGAGTCTAATCCTGCATCCCAGGCGACTTTCAGTGCCTTGTTAATATAGTGCTGGGCTTCCGCATGTTTTTGCTGGTATTGATAAAAGGTGCCAATATTCATCAGCGATACGGTAACCCCTGCGGAGTCGCCGGCAGCGCGGCAGGCAGCCAGTGCATTGTCATAGAAGAGAAAGGAAAGATACCGGTGGGGTCTCAGCGCATAATACCGGCCCATGCCCCGTAATGCGTCGCGTTGCCCTTTGCTGTAATGAATACGCTCCGACAGTTCGTTGGCGCGCCTGGCATATGCCCCGCTGCTGTCCAGCTGTTGCGGCAGATACAACGATGATATCCTGTTTAGCGCATCTGCATAGTCAGCACTGTCCGTTAACCGTGGTAACGCATGCTTAATTGCTACAATATCATTATGCTGGGCGCACAATGTCCGCGAAATAAAAAGCAGGGCACACAGGCCCATACGGCGTAAACATGACATAAAAGGGAATCAGCGGCCTGTAAAATAATTTTATTTACAGTCCCTTCTTCCATCCATTTTGTTCATTTTACCACCTAGATTTCAAATACCAATCCCTTACGTTTCAGGGCTTCATATTTTTCAGGATCGAAGCGATACAGGTGAGCCCCTTTTTTGGAGGAGGTTTTGTCTTTTTCCTCTAGTTTTTCCATCACATCCAGCGACAGGATCTTCTTCCGGAAGTTACGTTTATCGAGGGTTTTCTGGTAGATCTCTTCGTAGAGACTTCTCAGTTGTGAGAGGGTAAATTTCTCCGGCAGCAGTTCAAAGCCAATGGGATGGAACTGTGCGTTGTTGCGAAGTGCGGCCAGTGCATCTTCAATCATCTTTGTATGATCGAAGATCAGTTCCGGTATTTCGTGGAGTTCCAGCCAATGCGCACCATGTTCACGGGCCAGTGGCTTATCGTGGTTTTTAATACGTATCAGGGCATAATAGGCAACAGATATAACCCTGGCGCCGGTATCACGGCCTACATTACCGTAGCAATGCAATTGGTTCATGTAAATATCATTCAGCCAGGTGGTATGTTCCAGCACGCGGGCGGCCGCTTCATCGGTACTTTCATCTTCCTGCACAAAGCCGCCTACCAGCGACCATTCACCGGCCATAGGGGCAACTTTACGTTGCATGATCAATAATTTCAGGCGGCCCTCATCAAAACCGAAGATGATACAATCTACTGCCACCAGGTGTTTCGGGGCTTTAGCATAAAAAGAAGCAGCATTCATATAGGAATTTTAAAAGGCGGAAAATCTATCAAAAATAACAAAACCAACCTATTTTTTCGGCTTAAAACGACTGTATTCCGTAGCCGGTATCTTACTTATGCCCAACAACTCTAACATATATACGAGTTGACCACGGTAAAAGGTACTACTGTTGCACACCTGCATGATCACATCCTGCACCGCTATTTTATAGTGCTCACTCTTTTTGAGGGTGTAGGCAACGGTGTGGTTCAGCTTTACCTCGCTGGCCTTTTGTACCCATTCTTCCAGTTGTGCCGACTGTGTAAGCCAGGCAGCGCAGGCTGACGCAAAGCTCCCGCTGAAGCCCGCCGTAGGATCGGTTGTTTTCTCCGTGAGCTGTAAACGCTGATACCAGAGACTTTCCGTATGCCACAGGTGATAAACGGCAGCGCGCAATGTAGAAATCCCTCCTCCCAGGTCCCGGTCCAGCTGTTCATCCGTTAGTTTAAGTAACCCCTTTGCCAGCTGCTGGTTTGCCCAACAATTGTAAGCAGTATAATGCGCAAGCATATTTTTCATGTAAGAAGAGATTAATGCCGTTTCCATCCCAAACAACCTACAAATTACAATATTGTTTGTCATTTTAACCCACCGATATTTAGTTGCCGGTACATGGGCATCCGTGTACCGGAATGCATGACGGCGACGGACTTCGCAATTTTGATTAATTTGCAGCCTGCGGCCGGAGGCCGTTCCTGCAAACGGGTGTGTATAAACAAACGGCCAGGGTACCTGATTAATATATACAGATATGGAAGATATAACGTTAAGGGTTGCACGAAGAGAAGACAGTGCCCGATTGATGGAACTGATCCGGGAACTGGCAGCGTATGAAAAAGCATCGGAAGAAGTAACGGTGAGCCAGGAACATTTTGAGGAAGCCGGATTTGGCCCCAACCCGGTGTGGAAGGCATTTGTAGCCTCCACAGTTGTTAACGGGCAGGAAGTGATTCACGGGTTTGCGCTGTATTATACCCGTTACTCCACCTGGAAAGGTTGCCGGATGTACCTGGAAGATATTATTGTTACAGAGAACTGGCGGGGCCGGGGCATCGGCAAGCTGCTGTTTGATCAGCTGATCATTGAAGCAAAGGAAAAGCAGTTCAGCGGCATCGTATTCCAGGTGTTGGAATGGAATACACCTGCCATTAATTTCTACCAAAAATATACGGATAAATTTGATCCTGAGTGGATTAATGTCAGCATAGAACTGCAATAATTTTCCGCTCATACAATTCCGGAACGGTATGTCGTTAATCCTCGTTAATATTGATGACATACCATTCCACTATGATTTTTATCCAGGACTTCCGGACACTTCACAACGTATCCACACCCGACCTCTGCGACACTTTCAACGCGGCTTTCAGCGATTATATAGTACCGTTGCACCTCACTCCGTCTATACTGGAACAAAAGATGCAGGGCGAAAACCTGCTACGGGATTATTCTATCGGCGCCTTTGCCGGGAATTTGCTTGGCGGCTTCATTTTACATGCTGTGGACGACAAAGTGCATCCAACGGTGTTATACAACGGCGGCACCGGCATTATTCCCCAATACCGCGGCCAGCACCTCGTGCAGAAAATGTATGATCAGTTTATTCCTGCATACCAGCTGCAGGGTATCCGTAAAATAATACTGGAAGTAATCAGCACCAACCTTCCTGCCATCAAAGCATATACGAATACAGGGTTTCATAAAACCCGCACTATTCATTCTTTCAAAGGCAATATAAAAACGCATAAAAACCCGGCGGGCATCTCCATAAAAGAAAATACAACACCCGACTGGCCCCTGCTGGCTACCTTTATGGATATGATGCCCACCTGGTCCAACAGCGTGAACAGCATACAGCGGGAAGCGCCTTTTACAGTGACCTGGGAAGCTACTGTGGACGGGCAAACGGCGGGCTTTATCAGTGTTCACAAAGATACCCGCAGAATCAGGAATATAGCGGTTCACCCCGGGTTCCGCAGAAAAGGTGTAGGCAGCGCCTTATTGCAATACGCAGCCGATCAGTTTATGGGTGCGGCGGTGAGCATTATTAATATCGATGAACATTTTCCGGAGATCGACAAATTCCTGCAACAGGCGGGGTTGATGCATTATCTGTCGCAGTACGAGATGGAGATCGCGTTATAAAAATGCAGCGGATTTTGTCTTTCTCAGGATTACGCTGATTTTACTGATTTTACTTTTTGGATTTTTTTTGATTTTAAAAGATCAGGGAGATATAAGCGGATATATTCGCTCATATCTCCCTAATATTTTAATCAGTTATAAAATCCAAAAAATCCAAAAAGTAAAATCAGTAAAATCAGCGTAATCCTGGGAAAGACAACCTCCGCGGCATTAATTAATTCCGTTTACCACCGTTTCCTTGTTGATTTTCTGGATCAGTCCCTGTAATACTTTACCGGGGCCTACTTCGGTGAATTCCTTGCCGCCGTCGGCCACCATTGCCTGAACGGATTGTGTCCATCTCACAGCACCGGTTAACTGATCGATCAGGTTTTGTTTGATCTGTGCAGGCGCTGTTACGGCTACGGCTACCACGTTCTGGTATACGGGGCAGGAAGGATTATTGAAGGTGGTGGTGTTGATGGCTGCCTGTAACTCTTCTTTGGCAGAAGCCATTAAAGGAGAGTGGAACGCGCCACCTACCGGCAGGATCAGCGCTCTTTTGGCGCCGGCGGCCTTCATTCTTTCGCAGGCAATTTCCACGCCTTTGAGGGTACCGGAAATTACCAGCTGGCCGGGACAATTATAATTGGCAGGTACTACTATTTCGCCCGTTTCGGCGGTAACAGCAGCACATATTTCTTCTACTTTAGCATCATCCAGGGCCAGTACTGCGGCCATGGTGGAGGGTTGCAGCTCACAGGCTTTCTGCATGGCATTGGCGCGGATAGCTACCAGTTTCAGGGCAGCTTCAAATGACAGCACGCCATTGGCTACGAGGGCGGAAAATTCCCCGAGGGAGTGACCTGCCACCATTTCGGGCTGAGAATGTTCCGTGCAGAGGAAGGCGATCACTGCATGCAGGAATACGGCTGGCTGTGTAACGTTGGTTTGTTTCAGGTCTTCCTCTGTACCATTGAACATGATATCAGAAATACGGAAGCCTAAAATGTCGTTTGCCTGTTCAAAAAGTTCTTTTGCTTTTGCGTTGGTGTCGTACAGATTTTTGCCCATACCCGGAAACTGGGAACCTTGTCCGGGAAATACGTAAGCATGCTTCATGTGGATATAAATTAATATTTTTTCAAATATAAATAAGAATTACGGATTTACAGGTAGCTGATAAATATAAATTACTATTATCATCTACCCATAAATCCGTAATCCGTAATATAAATTATTTTATTTGCTGATCAGTTTCATGAATTCGGCCCTGGTGGTACCATGTTCGAACTGGCCACTGAAAGCAGACGTGGTGGTAAGGGAGTTTTGTTTTTGTACACCGCGCATCATCATACACAGGTGCTGCGCTTCAATCACCACTGCAACGCCCTGCGGCTGCAGGGTTTCCTGGATAGCATCTAGGATCTGGTGTGTTAAACGTTCCTGTACCTGTAAGCGGCGGGCATATACATCCACCACCCTGGCTATTTTGCTCAGGCCGGTGATATACCCGTTTGGAATATAGGCTACATGGGCCTTTCCGAAGAAGGGCAGCATGTGATGTTCACACATAGAGTATAACTCGATGTCTTTTACAATCACCATTTCACTATATGCTTCGGTAAACTTCGCTCCTTCCAGTATTTCGCGCGCGTCCTGCTGATATCCCTGTGTGATGAACTGCATGGCTTTAGCCATCCGTTCAGGTGTTTTTTGCAGTCCTTCCCTTTCAGGGTCTTCCCCCAGCAGGTGCAGGCATTCTTTATAGTTTTCTACAAGACCGGACGTGATCTTTTCATCGTAACTCTCGTTCTTATTATACGCCATTCTTATATGATTTAACAAATTTCAAAGGCCGGTAATATACAGGCATTACTTGCCACCATAGTACTCCACGTAGATGCGCGGGGTTTCATACAGTTTGATACAATGCAGCTGCACTTCTGCAGGCAGGTGTTTGGCCAGCTGATCCCAGATAGCGATAGATAAATTTTCAGCGGAAGTGAATTTATCTTTCATAAAATCAACATCCATATTCAGGTTCCGGTGATCGATCTTTTCTATCACCGCATCCCGGATAATTACCCCTAAAGTCTTGGCATTAAATACAAAACCCGTTTCCGGATCAGGATTACCTTTTATAGTGACGTGCAGTTCGTAATTATGACCATGCCAGTTCTCGTTGGCGCATTTACCGAAAACTTCTTCGTTCTTTTCTTTGCTCCAGCCCGGGTTAGATAACTTATGCGCAGCATTGAAGTTCTCTACTCGCGTTAAATAAATCATTATTGCAAAAAATTTTTGCAAAAATACCACTATTAAGTGAGTAGAGCCAATTTATCCTAATTCCTGTCAATTGTTTTACATGGGGAGCAATCATTTTTGCTGTATTTTTACGGGATGAAAATATTGGTGACCGCGGCTACCACGCTGGAAATACAGCCTTTTTTACAGTACATCGACCAGCACATTCCGGCCCTTAAAGCCGCGAACTGCAATATAGACATACTGATTGCGGGTATTGGCATGATGCACACCGCTTTCAGCCTCGGGAGGCACCTGGTGGTAAACCGGCCCGATATAGCCATACAGGCGGGTATTGGCGGTAGTTTCCGCCACAGCTGGGAGCTGGGACAGGTGGTACTCATTAAACGCGAATACCTGGCCGACCTGGGCGCGGAAGACAACGATCAGTTTAAAGATTTATTTGATATACAGCTCTGGCAGCCATCACAGCCGCCCTTTACCGGTACCAGCCTGGTGAATACCTTTGCCGGATTGCCCGAAGTACCTCCCCTGCCCACTGCTACCGGGGTGAGCGTAAACCTGGTAAGCGGCAGCGAGCCTACCATAACAAAGCTGGTGACCAAATACAACCCCGACATAGAAAGCATGGAGGGCGCCGCCTTTCACTATGCCTGCCTGTTGGAAGAAATACCGTTCCTTCAACTGCGCAGCATCTCTAACTATGTGGAAATCAGGGATAAAAGCAAATGGAAGATCCCCCTGGCAATAAAAACACTCAACGACGAACTGATAAAAACCGTGGAAACACTGGCCGGCATTTAACGACAGACTATAAAATTTTGATAGCTATGCATTTATCTTTAGGTTTTTCACCTTGCCCGAATGATACTTTCATTTTTGACGCACTGGTAAACAACAAAATAGACACCGGGGAATTTACCTTCGATACCCACCTGGAAGATGTGGAAACACTGAACAACTGGGCACTACAAGGCAAACTGGCCATTACAAAGCTGAGTTTTGCCGTATACCTCAAGGTAAAAGATCAATACGAACTGCTCAACAGCGGCAGTGCACTGGGACGTGGTTGCGGCCCCTTGCTCATTGCAAAGAAGGATATTCCCCGCGAAGAGATAAAAAATCTGACCATCGCCATTCCCGGAGAAAACACGACCGCCAACCTGTTGTTCTCCATCGCTTTCCCCGAAGCCACGAATAAAAAGGTAATGCTGTTTTCAGAAATTGAAAACGCTGTGCTGAACGGTGATGTGGATGCCGGCGTGATCATCCACGAAAACCGCTTCACTTACCAGCTCAAAGGCCTCGTAAAGCTGATGGACATGGGCGAGTACTGGGAACAAACCACCGGTAATCCTATCCCGCTGGGAGGCATCTTTATCCGTAAAGATGTGCCTGAAGCGACCCGTGCACAACTGGATGCGCTGATCCATAAAAGCCTGCAAAACAGCTATACTACTTACCCTCAGCTGTCTGACTATGTGAAATCACATGCGCAGGAAATGGATGAATCCGTGATGCGCCAGCATATTGATCTGTATGTGAATGATTTCAGCTTGGACCTGGGCGAAGAAGGCAAAGCCGCCGTAGTAGCGCTGATGGAAGCAGCGGAAAAAATCCGCCCGTAAAGCAGCCGATTTTTTCGTTCTTTTGTTGCGGTATGATCGAGAATAAGGATACAGACCTGTGGAACAGGTTCCGGCAAGGAGAGGAACAGGCGCTATATACCTTGTATGAAAAGTATTATCACCTGCTCCTTTTCCTGGGCCTTAAAATATGCGCAAGAAGCGAACCGGTAAAGGATTGTATCCAACAGGTGTTTCTTTATTTCTGGGAGAAGAAAGAAGGACTGGATACCGTCACCAATGTACGCAGCTACATTATCACCTCCTTTAAACGCAAACTGTTATTACATCTTCAGCAGGAAAAAAAGGACAATTGCCTGTTGTCGCTATGGATGGATACCGAAACCGGCAGCGACATTCCTTCTGCTGAACAATTGCTGATGCAGCAACAACAAAACAAAGAAGCCATCGGACGTATACAGGAAGCCATATCTTTACTGAGTCCGAGACAGAAAGAACTAATTAACCTCCGCTTTTACGAAAACCGGAGCTACGACGAAATAACAGATATCACGGGCCTTACGCACCGCACTGTTTACAATCACTTGTACGAAGCACTGAAATCACTCAAACAATCACTGGAACAGGATCTTAAATCCGGCAACCTGCATTTGAGAACTTTACTGCTGTTACTTCCCTTATAATTTCCCTGTTAGATTATTTTCAATAAAGCCTCTTTAAAATAAAATTTATCAAAATCTGAAAATTTACCGGTCCGTACCCGGTAAAAGAGCAATGATTGTCGCTCTACTTTAAAAATAGATGGGGAATGCTGCCAAAGGACCTGACTGAATTAGACCTGCTGCTCGACGACACCTTTCTGCAATATATCCGGCGAAACAACGACACGGCTATTGCTAAATGGGAAAGCTATATCCTGTTGCATCCTGAAATAAAGGATAAGGTGGCAGCGGCAGTGGCGCTATATTATAACATCAATACGGTTGAGGCGGAAAAAGACAGGACGGTACAGCTAAACAGGCTGCAACAGGCGATCAAAGCCACTCACCCAGCGCGTATCCGGCGGATCAACTGGCGGCAGGTGGCCTGGCGCGCAGCAGCAGTACTCCTGCTCGTGGGAGGCGCTACCCTGTTATGGCCCCGGCTAAAGCCACGGAAGCCCGCAACGGCCCCCAACACCTTCCTGGTGTATTCCAGCGAATGGGGACAACGGAAATTGCTCACCTTACCGGATGGCTCTTCGGTAATTCTCAACGCCAATACAACCGTTAGGATTCCTTCTGATTACAGTAACCGGCACCGGCATGTAGAACTGGTAAAGGGCGCCGCCCTGTTTGATGTAAAAACAAATTCCGATGATCCCTTTATGGTAACCAGCAAACAGATACAAACCACTGTGCTGGGGACTTCCTTCTTAATAAAATCTTATCCGTATGAGCCACAGTCGACCGTTTCATTACTCAGCGGAAAAGTAAAGGTAAGTGAGCAATCGGGTAAGGCAGATCCGCTCACACTGGCGCCGGGGGAACAGGCGCGGTGGAATGAATCTACCCGGAAAATGAGCAGGTCAACATTTGATACCATTGCATTACGCACCTGGAAATCAGGAAAATTAGTGTTTAACAATGCCAGTGCTTTTGAAGTTATACGTGAACTGGAAAATTGGTATGGAATACCTTTCGAGGTAACCGGAAATTCATTATATGCCAAACGGTTCTCCGGAGCCTTCGACAACGATAAATTAGAAAAAGTTTTGAACATCTTTTGTTTTACAGCCGGATGTAGTTTTCAAATACAACCGGACAAAGTGCTGATTCAATTTTAATAACAAAGCGTTTCCACCAAAATCGCTGAAACCGGGATCACATGCAGGCTGCCGGCGCCTGTAGTGACCATATCAACCATCATTAAAAAATCTGATGCATGACTTTTAATTATGCGCGCCTGCGTGCGCCGTTAAGCACTGCAGTAAAATGGCAGTTCCCTCTTTTGGTGTTGTTAATGCTGATGATCTGTATGCTATCATACGCCCAGCAAAGAAAATCAATAGCGCTCCGGGATGTGACAATTTCTACCGCCTTCAAAAAAATTGAAAGCACCTACCAGGTAAAGTTCTTTTATGACGCCGCCACCCTACCCATCCGGCATGTTACCCTGGCCATAAAAAACAGGAGCATCCGCGAAGTGCTGGCAGAGCTGGAAGATGCTTCCGGCCTTCAATTCCGGGTAAGCGGTAACATGATCGGCGTAGTAAAGCCTTACAATCCAACCGGCGTTACAAAGGCCCTACCCATGATAAGAGGAAGGGTAACCGACCGTCAGGGACAGCCGCTTCCCGGCACCACCGTGCGGGACATTATTACCGGCAAAGGCACCGTAACAGATGCCAACGGCATGTTCGCTGTTAGTGCTGAAGAAGGCCACCCGCTGCTGATCAGCAGCATCGGCTACCGCCAGAAAACGCAGGTAGTATCCGGGAAAGAAAATCATATTTCGATGGAGGAAGATGCTACCAGTCTTGGCGGCGTAGTAGTAATGGGCTATACCAATAAACAAGCGGCTGAACTAACCGGCGCTGTGCAAAAAGTTTCGGGCGACCAGTTGCGCAGCTCTGTTTCTTCTTCCAACATCCTCTCTATGCTGAAAGCCAAAACCACCGGCATGTACATCGTGGAACCCAGCGCCGATGCCGGCGCAAGGGGACAGGTATTGCTGCGCGGCGAATCTTCCCTCCCATCCGGTACCAGCGCTTACTTCGGACCGCTGATCGTTATCGACGGCGTGATTTCCAATTCACAGAACCTGCAGGATGTAGTAAATCCGGCTGATGTGGAAAGCGTTACTATCCTGAAAGATGCTGCGTCTACGGCCATCTATGGTTCACGCGCGGCACAGGGAGTCATTGTGGTAACCACCAAAAAAGCTGCCGCCAACAGCGGGGTGCATGTTACACTCGATACCCGTTACGGCGCTATTAAACAGAACCGCGCCATCCGCATGATGAACACCACAGAAAGTACTGCGCTGATGGATAAAGTAATGCAACGCAGATGGGAGGAAACACCTTCTCTTCAGCAACAATTTCCTACTGCAGCAGATTTTATTCAGCAAAGAAGGATTTATACAGATGAAGATAAATCCAAGAACTTCGACTGGGAAAAAGCCATGTTTGATGATGGTGATTTTTCTGATATCAGCCTGGGACTTAACAGTGGCAATGATAAAACAATGGTGTACGCAGGTGTAAACTGGTACAAGGAGAAAGGCATTAACATTGGTAATACCTTCGATCGCCGTAACCTCCGGCTCAACCTTGTCCAGAACTTCTCCAAAAAAGTTTCCGGCGGATTGAACACCAGTGCCATCATCGATAAAACCATTTCCCGCAATGGTGTGCCGGCACTTTATATGACTCAGCCTTTTGTAACGCCTTACAATGCGGATGGTACACTGGCCGACAGTATCCCGGTGAGGCAATCCAATAATTTTGGTGTTCCTTATACCACCTGGTCACAGAATTTTTTAGCCGAAAAGAAATTCGATAATACCGCGGTTATAAACAACCAGCACTTCACTGGTACCGCGTGGCTTAGCTATCGCGTATTGCCCTGGTTAAGTCTTAAAACCACCAATACTATCGATTATATCAATACCCACCGGAACTCATACCTGGATCCCCGTAGCTTCTCCGGGAAATATGGTGGTTATCCTTACCTGTTTGCTCCTGGCGCTGCTACTCCTAATGGAACCCTTACCATTGCAGATACCAGGTTCTTTAATTTTACCTCCACAAATACACTGAATGCCTCCAAACAGTTTGGACAGCACAGCCTGAATTTCCTGGCAGGAACAGAATGGGCAAGGCGTAACAGTGAAACCAGCAGTACAGATATGTATAACCTGCTGCCCGGTGAAAGAAACATGGGCGCAGCGAAAAATTTCGGTAGCGCTATCAATGTGGCGTACAATTCCCCCTACCGGCCCTCCGGCGGGTATACAGAAAGAGCGAGCTTCTCCGCTTTTAGTGAATTAAACTATAACTACCTCGCTAAATATTATGCAGCAGCCTCCCTTCGTACCGATGCCTTTACCAACTTTGGCCGTAATAAAAGATACGGTACTTTTTATGCCGTAAGTGCCGGATGGCTGATCAACAAAGAAGCTTTCCTGGCAGATGTGAAAGCAATAGACCTGCTGAAGCTGAGAGTAGTACACGGAACTTCCGGCAGGGATGTAGGCGATGGATACCTGAACCAAACCCTTTATGCTGCTGCCAGCAACTATACCTACGACAACGTTAATAGCATTGGCTCCGCCATCACACAACTGGAAAACCCGGATATCAGCTGGGAAACCACTGTTAACAATACCGCCGGGATAGACCTCAGTCTATGGAAACGCGTGGAACTCACGGCGGACCTCTACTCCAAGCTCAGTAAAAATCTGCTGCAACAGGTATTCGTAGGTTCTGCACAAGGATCTTTCCAACAGTATCAGAACGTGGGAGAAGTATTGAACAAAGGGCTGGAACTGATGCTGAACACCCGGAATATAGATGCCCGGAATTTCAGCTGGACCACCAACCTCAATGTGAGCTTTAATAAAAATACAATACAGAAATTATACAGCGATTCTCTTCTTGATAACTACAACCGCGCCTATTACCGTTATGAAGGAGAAGACCTGAACGTGATTAAAGCGATCCGCTATGCAGGGGTAAATCCCGACAACGGCGCTCCACTATTTGAAAATTATGACGCATCCGGCAAGAAGCAGGTGGTGGAAGGCATTGGCGCCATGTCAGATATCCGCAATTACCAGACAGTGGGTTCTGCTACACCCAAATTCTTTGGAGGTTTCACCAACACTTTTACCTACAAACAATTTTCGCTGAGTGCAGAGATGTGGTTCCAGGCAGGCAACTATACTGCGATGAGCCTTATCAACAACTTCCAGGATCCTGGTGCGCCGTTTCTCGGCAGGAACAATGTCAACTGGCAATCCAGCCAGAAAGTATGGCAACAACCCGGTGATAAAAATGCCAACTACCCTGACGTGTACAGCAGCAAGATGAATACCTGGCGGGCATTCGACAGCCGCTCATCGCTGGTGTATGGTAACGCCAGCCATATCCGCATGCGCAACATCAGGATCGGATACGATCTTGCTCAGAAAACACTGGCAAAGATCCACGCACAGCGTGCAGGCGTGTTCGTTAGTATGGACAATGTTTTTGTTATCAAACGTAAAGACTATGTAGGCGCAGATCCCGAAGGTGCCTCCATCGGCACGTCCACTTCCTATGGAGGAGTAGGTATCGGGAACGCAAATCCACGGCGCATTACTGCTGGTCTTAATGTTACATTCTAAACTACTGAAAAATGAAGCGTACAATAATAATAGCCGCCGTCAGCCTTATTTCATTAAGCGCCTGCAATAAACAACTGGATGAATTACGTCCGCATAACGTCATCAACGAAGATGCCCAGTTCAGTACTCCCGAAGGATTTTCCCAGGCAGCACTGGGTTTGTATCCGATGATCACCTCGGGTGTTGCCATGGAAAACAGCAGCTTTGGATATGGTGATGTTACGATGTTCCTTTCGGAAACACACGGCAACAATATCCATTCACTCGATCTGGGTCCGAACCGTTACTCCGATGCGTTCGATTATACCAATTCGCCCGATAAAGACCACAGCTGGACTTACTACTTATGGAGAGGGAGTTACTTTACCATCCTGCACGCCAACAAGCTACTGGATAATGTAACCAAAGAGGAACAACGTCCTGCCGTTTTACAGGCGAAAGCAGAAGCGTTGTTTGTGAGGGCGTTTGTATACTTTAACCTGGTGCGTTTTTATGCAAAGCCTTATTACCAGGACGCAGCAGGATCGCCCGGTGTGATGCTTATTACCACGGCGGCCAACGGCACCGGCTATAAGCCCGCGCGTGCCAGTGTTAAAGCCGTGTACGAGCAGATAGTTTCAGATCTGGAAACAGCTATCCCCTTGTTTAACCAGGAAAAGTCCAACAGCTTCGCCGGTAAAATGAGCGCCGCTGCTTTGTTGTCACGCGTGTACCTTTATATGGGTGGCACGTTCCAACAACCCGACGCCACTTTTAACCAGCAGGCAGTGAGTTATGCTGACCAGGTGATTAACAGTAACAAGTACACCCTGCTCACCGGCAACGACTACCGGGCCTACTACAACAGCAGCAATGCCGCCAATAAGGAAGATATTTTTGCAGGCAATACGGATTATGGCAGCACCTCTATCAGCCAACAGTACGCCTATCCGCCGCAGATCAATTATACGGGCGGTTACTACCGTCCTTCTCCCGATTTGCTGACGCGGATCAGCACAACAGATCTGCGCACATCGCACTATAAAGTAAACGTAACTCCCGGCTTTCCAAACGACAGCATTGCCACGGCCAAGTACATGTACCTGTACACCGCCATCTACAGCAAATCGCCGTTCCGGTACATCCGCCTCGCGGAAGTATACCTGAACCGCGCAGAAGCCAATGCCAAGCTCGGCAAAAAAGATCTTGCACTGGCCGATCTGAATATCATCCGTAACCGCGCAGGGCTTGTCTCCGTAGATCTTTCCGGGCAGGCACTGTTGGATGAAATCCTCCTGCAACGGCGCTTGGAACTCGCCTTTGAAGGGCATATCGGTTTTGATTTTTTCAGGAATGGATTACCGATGGTACGCAACTATGCTTCTGCCAGCAGCGGCGCCATGACGATTGCCGCCACCAGCCCGAAGATATTACTGCGCATTCCGCAGGAAGAAATTATCCTCAATCCTAATCTTACACAAAACGAACAATAGCATTATGAAAAAAATAATTTGCGTACTATCGTTACCGTTAGCATTCAGTCAGCTGGTAACCGCACAACAGAAATTCAGTATAACCGGTACCGTTACCGGCAATGCGCCCGCGAAATACTACCTGCAGTATAGCAATGGCACGAAATACATTACCGATAGCGCTGAAGTAAAAAATGGCAGGTTCGGCTTTGCGGGTACTTTATCGCAGCCCTCACCCGGCGTGTTTTCTGCAGCGCTGATCAACAACATGACCGGCAACAAAAAAGAGCAGGCTTACCTCTTCCTGGAACCCGCCGCCATGACAATTACTATCACAAACGGTGACCTCAGTACCACCGTTCTGAAAGGCTCTGTAAGTAATGACGAAAATGTACAACTGGAGAAAGAAAGAGAAATCGCTACTGCAAAATACCAGCCATTACTGGAAGCACTACGGAATGAAAAGGACCACGACAAAGCCGGCGCTATCCGCGAGCAACTGGCGCCTTACTTTGAAACAAACAACCAGTTGTCCAGGAAATTTATCCGGGAACATCCTAATTCTTTCCTGAGTATTTATCTCATGCGCTTCCAGGTAGGCAGCATGACACTCGATTCTGCCAAATATTATTACAACGGCCTAAGCACCACTTTAAAACAAAGTAAAAATGGTGTGGAGATAGCGCAGGAGATTAAAAAAATTGAACAAGGTTCGCCGGGCAGCGTTGCCTTTAATTTCAGTAAAGCAGATATCAATGGCCAGCCACTCAGTTTATCCGATTTCAAAGGAAAATATGTATTGGTAGATTTCTGGGCCAGCTGGTGCGTACCGTGCCGCGCGGGTAATCCTCATCTGCTGGAACTATACAAACAATACAAGGATAAAGGTTTTGAAGTGATCAGCGTGTCCGACGACGACCGCAATCATGATGCCTGGAAAAAAGCGGTAGAAAAAGATGGTATTGGTGTATGGAAACATGTACTGCGCGGACTGGACATGAATAAACGCCTGAAGAATGAACCTAACCCGGATGATATCAGTGAACACTTCGGCATTCATTCTTTGCCTACCCAGATATTAATTGATCCGAAAGGGATAATTATAGCCCGCTATGGCGGCGGCGGAGAAGAACATGAGGCATTAGACGTTAAGTTGAAAGAAGTATTTAACCACTAACATTCACCATAAAAAAGCAGTGGAGATGAATGATCATCTCCACTGCTTTTTTTATTATTTCTTCAGTGCTTTTCCATATACTTCCAATGCGCGCCGGCGTGCTTCTTCATGCAACACGATCGGTTTAGCATATTCAAATCCTTCAAATTCCGGCACCCACTTACGGATATATTTTAAATCTTTATCAAACTTCTGCGTTTGCAGCGTGGGATTAAATACCCTGAAATAAGGCGCAGCATCACATCCCGAACCAGCTGCCCATTGCCAGCCACCGTTATTTGCAGCAAGATCATAGTCTAACAGTTTAGCTGCAAAATAAGCTTCCCCCCAACGCCAGTCGATCAGTAAATGCTTGGTTAAAAAACTGGCGGTGATCATGCGAACACGGTTGTGCATGAACCCGGTAGTGTTCAGTTCCCGCATACCGGCATCCACTATCGGGTACCCGGTTTGTCCTTCACACCATTTCTCAAACTCCGCTTCATTATTACGCCATACTATCTTATCATATTCTTTCTTAAAAGAATTTCCTACTACATGCGGAAAATGCCAGAGGATCATCTGGTAAAACTCCCGCCAGATCAATTCCTTTGCAAAAGTGGCATTGAGCTGCATGGCCTGCTGCATTAATGCGCGGATGCTTACCGTACCAAAACGCAGATGGATCCCTAATTTGGAGGTACCATTCACAGAAGGGAAATCACGGGTTTCATCGTAGTGTTTAATCAGTGCTTCTTTCAGGTCTTTTGCCGGAAAATGTTTTTCACCCGCTGTAAATCCCATCTCTTTTAAGGAGGGAATTTTTACAGGGGATTGTTTAAAAAGATGCTGGTAATATTTTTTACAGGGATAAGGTTTCAGATGAAAAAAGGTGAGGGTGTCGTGCCATTTTCTGCTGTAAGGCGTAAATATCGTATATGGTTCACCGTTATCTTTCAGCACTTCTCCTTTTTCAAGAATCACCTGGTCTTTGTAGTTGTGAAAAGAAACACCCTGTTCGCTGAGCTGCTTTGCTATGGCAGCATCCCTGTTTCCTGCATAGGGTTCATAATCATGATTGGTGTATACGTTGGCAACGTTGTATTTGGCGGTCCAGTGCGCAAAAGCAGCCTGCGGAGTACCATAAAAAATGTCCATTGAGGAACCCAGCTGTTGCAGTTGCTCCTGCATATCCTCCAGTACTTCGTGAATAAAGGTGAGCCTGCGATCGTGTTTATCTTCCAGGTCATTGAGAATGTGGGTATCAAAAACAAATACGGGTACTACCGGGTTTCCGGCACGTAATGCATAATAGAAAGCGGCCTGGTCGTCCAGCCGCAGATCACGGCGAAACCAGCATAAACTGATTTTTTGTTCCATGTTAACGGTGATTTTTACAGCATGCTTTCATGTAATACTTCGTGCAAAATAGCGGCGGTGGCGTTACCATAGCTGCTGTCGCGGAAGAGGCCCACCCAACGGATGCCATAGATGGCGTTGGTTAAAAATATTTCATCCGCATTTTCGAGGTCTTCTATATTGAGTGGTTTTTCTTCTATTTTGAATGGCAGTTCTGTTTTCAGCAGGAACTTGCGCATTACACCGCACACACCGCCTTCAGACAGCGGTGGCGTATAAAGTACTTTATCCCGCACAATAAATACATTGGCGATGGTGCTGTCGGCAACCCTTCCATATGGATTAAGCAATATCGCTTCATTCAGCCGGTGCTGCTTGGCATACATGGCAGCCATCACATAAGGCAGGCAGTTATTTGATTTAATAGCGGATAATTTATCACAGCTCTTTTTTACATCCGGGAAGATGTCTGTTACGAGTCCGTTATCGTTTAATTCCAATACTGTTCTGCTTAATTCCCAGCATTGGATAATGTAGTTTGGTAAGTTATTGATGGGATCGTATAAGCCGCCATCGGAGCGGAAGATAGCCAGCCGTACGCGGGCCATCTGGGATATATCATTTTTATTGCAGAGTTCCAGTATCTGCTTAACAAAATATGCTTTGGTAAAATGTGTGGGGATATCAAAATGCAGCAGGTGTAAACTGGCGAGCATCCGTTCAAAGTGCAGGTCAGCCAGCAACACTTGTCCCTGGTATACTTTCAGGGTTTCAAAAAAGCCATCCCCGTATCTGAAAGATCGATTATCTGCCGTAAAAATCGGGTCGGCTGCGGGAATATATTTACCGTTATAACAGAGAAATCCAACTTGCACCTCGAACTATTTTAGCAGTTTGAAAGGTACCAATTATTTAGGTATTTTTAAGTTTAGAGATTTAGACATTTTGTTTCAGTGAAGTATGTATTCCAAAAACAAAACATCTAAATCCCTATACAGGTTACGTATTATTTACGGAGTTGCAATCCTCCGAAATGCAGACATACAAAGCCATCCGGCCGATGAGAAGATCCTATGCTTCAGCTAAATTTTCATCTCCGGGATATCTCCTTCAATGATCAGCTTACCGGCTGTTTTAGAGCGGATTTCCTCTACGGTGACACCGGGTGCACGTTCCAGGAGCTTAAACCCATCGGGCGTTACATCCAGCACCGCCAGCTCTGTAACAATTTTCTTTACACAGTTGACACCGGTAAGCGGTAATGTACATGCCGGCAGCAGTTTACTTTCTCCTTTGGGATTGGTATGCATCATGGCTACAATGATGTTCCTGGCAGATGCCACCAGGTCCATAGCGCCACCCATGCCTTTCACCATTTTACCCGGAATTTTCCAATTGGCAATATCGCCGGTATCGGAAACTTCCATGGCGCCCAATACGGTAAGATCTACCTTACCAGCGCGGATCATACCAAAGCTTTCTGCGGAATCAAAGAAGCTGCCACCGGGAAGCAGGGTAACTGTTTCCTTTCCTGCATTAATCAGGTCTGCGTCAACGTCATCAGCGGCAGGATACGGTCCCATACCGAGTATCCCGTTTTCAGACTGCAGCATAATAGAAACTCCGGCAGGTATATAGTTGGATACCAGCGTAGGAATACCAATACCCAGGTTTACATACATACCATCCTGCAGTTCCTGTGCAATTCTTTTTGCGATACCATATTTATCGAGCGGCATAAAATATCAGATTTGAAGCGTGGAGAATTGGATGAACTAGATCTTAACGGTTCTGCGTTCGATCCGTTTTTCATAGTTGCCGCCTTTGAAAATGCGGCGTACGTAAATACCCGGCACATGTACCTGGTCTGGTTCCAGCTCTCCGGGTTGCACCAGTTCCTCCACTTCGGCAATAGTGATTTGTCCTGCCCTGGCCATGGATGTGCTGAAATTCCTGGTGGTTTTACGGAACATGAGGTTACCCAACGTATCTCCTTTCCAGGCTTTTACAATAGCGTAATCGGCGTGCAGCGCCAGTTCCATCAGGTGAGGCTTGCCATCGAATACCCGAACTTCTTTTCCTTCAGCGATCTCGGTTCCGTAGCCGGCAGGCGTGAAAAAAGCAGGAATTCCCATGCCTGCCATCTGGATACGCGTAGCCAGTGTTCCCTGTGGAATGAGGTCTACTTCCAGCTCTCCGGCCAGCAGTTGTCTTTCAAATTCTGCATTTTCACCAACATAGGAAGACATCATTTTCCTGATCTGCCTGGTTTTCAGCAGCAGGCCAAGACCAAAATCATCTACTCCCGCGTTATTGGAAATACAGGTCAGATCCTTCACTCCTTTTTTTACCAGGGCGGTAATACAATTCTCCGGAATTCCACACAAACCAAACCCTCCCAGCATCAGTACCGCTCCATCCCGGATATCTTGTATGGCTTCATCGGCATTTGCTACTACTTTGTTCATGTTTTGGTGTTTTATAGATTAGGGCTGCCGCTTGATAAAAGGCCGGGGTGTATCCGCCTTCGGCAGCAATAGTACGCTGTCTGCATAGGGGAAAATGCTTTTCATACGAAACCGGAGCGGTGCATTTTCATCGATTGGATTGGGCAACCGTTGTTTCCTGGAAGCAATATCTGTTTGTACCATCTGGAAAACTTCCTTCAGCCTGTTGGGATGACTTTCGTAATACCGGTAGCTCTCCATAAATTCCTTCACGCTTACTTTGTGCAGGTCCAGTATCTGTTTGTAATAGACCTTTACTTTCTCCTGCCGGAGGGAATCGAAATTGGGCGTATAAGTAACCTGCATTTGTTGCTCATTGCTGTAGGCATCTGCAATAGACATATCTACCAGGATACCTGTCATACGTTCCTTTGAAATATATTTACCCGACACCTGGTCGCTGTTGGCACAGGCAACCAGGAATACCACTAACAAAGCCAGGGAGGCGTATTTCATCATCATGTTCATCATAGCGTTACTTCATCTGTTGATACTTCTGTGCATTGGGCACATCCATCTGGGAGAGCAATTCCGCTGCACGGCTTTTCTCCTGTGGTGTGGCACGGGAGAATATTTTTAATAGCTCCTCTCCTTTGGAGAGGAAGAAGGTTTGCATCAGCATGGAATTGGGGATATCCTGGTGGATGGAATAGAGCATATTCAGGCAGTTCAGAATGGCTGCACGGCCTTTTATCACATCATCATACATCAGGTCCAACCCCTGCCGGTGATACTGGTACATTACATCATGGAACCGGAGGAACTTGGCGTTCAGCAGGTTATCCTGTAACCAATAACGGTTGCGGTTTCCTTCGAAAGCTTTCCATCCGGAAATCTCCTTTCCATCCGGTGCATTATTTACAATATTAAGCGCTTTCTTAAAATATACATCTCCGCCTTTGGGGGAGAAGGAATCATAATCGAGCCCGAGGATGATATTAACATAATAGGCCAGGATAGCGGTTAAGTTGGAGGCCAGCGGATCATTTCCCACCACCCTGGTATCGCTGAACTCCAGCTGCTGGAATTCCACGTACCGGAACACCACATTGGGATCCTGGATATTCAGCAAACTCGTTACATAGCTGGCGTTATATACCGGCCTGGTGGCCTGTATGGTCAGGGTAGCCTTGTAACTGTCGTTCCCTGAAGTACCGGTGATGTTCAGCAAAAAGTTACATTCTATCCGTTCAGCCGGTGTAAAGGCATCGTTTGCCCAATGCCGGTTATTGAGGAAATCCCGGACGGAATTCTGCAGGGTAGTAAATATTTTTTTGTCTACGCCCTGTATCTGTTGGGCAACTACAGACACATTGGCCCTTATTTCCTGGGCTTTAACGGCCGGGGAGCAGCATAGTAAAAAGGCGCCTGCAAGCAGCAGGAACAACGGGAAACGATTATGCATGTTGCAATTCGATTATAGCGGAAACAATATCCTGGGCCACGGCCTGTTTGGATTTGAGGGGGAAACTGCGTTCATTCCCGTTTTTGTCAAACAGGGTTACTTTATTGGTATCATAGTTAAAGCCTGCACCAGTATCTGCCAGTGAATTCATCACGATCAGGTCCAGGTTTTTATCACGCAGTTTTTTCAGAGCATATTCTTTTTCGTTGTTTGTTTCCAGGGAGAATCCTATGAGCAATTGCCCCGGGCTTTTATTATCGCCCAGCGAGCGTAGTATATCGGGTGTTTTTTCAAGATCGATATGAAGCTGGGCTTCCCCTTTTTTAATCTTTTTGTCGGCCACATTTGCCGGGCGGTAGTCTGCTACGGCGGCGGCGGCCACTACTATTCCGGCGCCGGAATAGCGGGCCGTTACGGCATCAAACATTTCCTGGGCGGTTTGCACATGGGTAATGGTGATACCGGGGTGGGTTGTTTTCTGGGAGGTGGGACCCAGTACCAGCTGTACATCAGCGCCGGCATCTGCCAGGGCTTCCGCAATGGCAATTCCCATTTTGCCGCTGGAGTGGTTGCTGATGTAGCGAACCGGGTCAATATGTTCGATGGTAGGGCCGGCTGTAACAATAGCAGTGGTACCGTTCAGGGCTTTTTTTCCGTTTTTCTGCTGAAAATGCTGTTGCAGGAAAGTCAGGATCTGTTCTGGTTCTGCCATGCGGCCTTCTCCAAAGAGTCCGCTGGCCAGTTCCCCGGATTCCACGGGAATCTGCTGGTGACCGAAAGAAATGAGCTTTTCCACATTGCTGCGGGTAGCCGGGTGATGCCACATGTCTTCATCCATTGCGGGGGCGAAGAGTACGGGGCAGGTTGCCGAAAGGTATACCGCCAGCAGGAGGTTGTCGCACAGGCCCAGGGCCATTTTGGCGAGGGTATTGGCAGAAGCGGGTGCAATGAGCATAATATCTGCCCAGCGGCCCAGCATCACATGATTATTCCAGCTGTTGTGGTCGCTGATATTCAGGGGAACCTCGTTTTTAGAGAGGGTGGCCAGGGTGAGGGGGGTAATAAAGCCGGCGGCGGCGGTGGTCATGACCACTTTTACTTCGGCACCTTCCTTTACCAGCAGGCGTATGAGGGTAGCGGACTTGTAGGCGGCGATGCTGCCGCTCACTCCGAGCAGGATTTTTTTTCCTTGTAGCATTTTGATAGCGTCCATGGACATATATAAAAACAAAAGCGGCAGAAATCATTCTGCCGCCATGAAATTAATATTTTTATTTTTCGCAATCACGCACCTCACAAAATAATGTGTGGCGGATTAGCTAAACAAATCGTCGTCGTTCTTGCGGAAATAAATTTTGCTGTCCAGGAACTCCTGAGTAGCCTGGATGGCCGGATTTGCCAGTCTTTCATAAAAACGGGAAATCTCAATCTGCTCCTTGTTCTCGTGCACTTCTTCGAGGTTGTCAGTATGACTGGCAAACTCTTCCAGTTTGGAATGGAGCTCCTCTTTCACGGAAATATTGATCTGATTGGCGCGTTTGGCTATTACGGCAATAGACTCATATAAATTACCAGTTCTGTTCTTAATGTCGGTAGTATTTTTAGTTTCTACCCAGGGATTAAGGCTACTGGTTAGACTTCGCTTTAATTTGCTCATTATCCAGTGTTTTTATGTTGTTTTGTGCTAAGGTATAAAATTTTTCGGCATCTGGCTTTAATTTGCTGTTCGGGTAGTGATCCGCGAAGTCCAGGTATTCGTCGAGAACCGTTGCGTAGCGCTCTTTTTGTCTCTCCGGAATACTGTTTTTAGCATAATTATAGTAAGATCTGATGGCCATTACTTTGTAACTGTCGCTTTTATCAGAGTCGGGGTAGTTGCGCATCAGGTTTTTGAAGGCAATACCGGCGGCTTTGAAGAAGCCCAGGTTATAATATAGCTCTGCGCTGGAGAATTCTTTCTTTTCCAGCTTTCGTCTGCACAACTCGATTACCAGGTTGGCTTCCGACACTTTATCTGCGGTAGGGTAGTTATTAATGAAGGTTTGCATGGCAGCAATGGCCTTCATGGTATTAGTTTGATCCAGTGATACCTTTGGCGACTGCTTATAGTAGCAATAAGCCTGCATATAATCTATTTCCACCGCTCTCGGGCTGTTCGGGAACAGGTCCAGGTAGTTTTTAAACTGGAAGGCTGCCTGAACGTAGTCCTTAACGTAGTAAGAGCAATATGCGAAATTGTAATACATGGGCTCAAACTTCTCAGTTCCCTTGTACACCTGAACCAGGTCAGTGTAGAGCGTTATTGCCGTATTGTATTTTTTCTTCTGGAACAGCTGATTGGCGTAGTCCAACTTCTTTTCAAAGTTGTTACTTTTTTCTATTCTCCGTAACTGGTTGTTACAGGAGGTAGTTACGACAACCGCAAGAACACTGATGTACAATAAAAATTTCCGCATAAAAGAGTGGCAAAATTAAGAATTAAATGTAAATGTAAGGCAGAGAGATTTTGATTGCTGTTAAAATTTTGCAAAAGAGGGAATTAAATCGCCGAAAGACGGGTTTTCCACCACCGCCGGGGTTGCTGACATTTTTCCCACCCCGATGTGGAAAAATTGATTTCAGGTAACGGATGTACCTGAAAAAAGGGCTCAGATTATAAAAAAAATCCACTCATAACGATTTCTTCACCCCATTTTCCCACCCGCTATGCTATTCGGGAATGTCTTATCCCATGGGGCATCTGCAAGATATAAACACATAATTCACACTTATAAACACGTTATCCACACGTATTATTGTTTAATGCACCGTAAGGGTGCATAAATGAGGGTAAAATGGCTCTGATGCAGGCGCTTGCATCTGTGGAAAAAATTTATAAAGTATTTTTTCGTTAAAAAGTGGGAAAAAGTGTTATTTTGTGTTAGAAAAAGGATTTTCAAGGACTTTGCCCCCATGGTATGACAGGATTTCTCGGTGAATATGAATCGACGCTGGACGCAAAAGGACGCTTTCTGTTACCTGCCGGGTTTAAAAAGCAGTTGACAGACGGGGCCGGAGGACAGTTTGTGATTAACCGTGGGTTTGAAAAATGCTTATCCCTGTATCCCATGAACGAATGGCAGCCTATTTTTGAACGTATCAGCAAGTTGAATGACTTTGATCCAAAAGTAAGGGAATTCAGGCGGTACTTCTTAAACGGGGCCACCATTCTGGAGTTAGACAGTGCAGGAAGACTGCTGGTACCGAAAAACCTGCTGTCGTACGCCAATCTGGAAAAAGATATCGTGCTGGCAGCAGCATCCAATAAAATTGAGATCTGGGATAAAGGTAAATACCAGGAGTTCTTTGAAAATTTCTCACCAGGGGCGTTCAGTGATCTGGCACAACAGGTAATGGGAGGAGGAGATAATAACATATCAATTTAAAGAGGGGAGCATATGGGCGAACAACAATATCATTTACCCGTTCTGCTGCAGGAAACGACGGAGCTGTTACAGATAAATCCCGATGGGATCTATGTAGACGCTACGTTTGGAGGCGGAGGACACTCAAGAGCCATACTGGAGAAACTGGGTGAAAAAGGACGGCTGATAGTATTTGATCAGGATGAAGATGCTTACCGAAACAGGATTATAGACGAACGTGTCACTTTTGTACAACAAAATTTCCGTCATCTGCAACGCTTTCTGAAGTTACATAAAGCAGACCAGGTAGACGGCCTGCTGGCGGATCTGGGCGTTTCATCGCACCAGTTCGATACAGCAGAAAGAGGATTCAGTATTCGCTTTGATGGCGACCTGGATATGCGGATGGATACCAGAACGGAATTTACTGCCGCTCAGTTGCTGGCAACATGGGGAGAAGCAAGGTTACAACTGATTTTCCAGGAATACGGAGAAGTAACCAATGCAAAAACCCTCGCCCAAACAATTGTAAAGCAGCGCAAAACACACCCCATGCGCACCATCGCAGCATTTAAATCTGTGATTCAGCCCATTGTAAAAGGCAATCCGCAAAAATACCTGGCGCAGGTTTTCCAGGCATTGCGTATAGCCGTTAATGATGAACTGGGCGCACTGAAAGATTTACTGGAACAGGCCACCAATGTGCTGAAACCCGGAGGAAGACTCGCCGTCATCACCTTCCATTCGCTGGAAGACAGGATGGTGAAAAATTTTATGAAGACCGGAAGTTTTGAAGAAGCACAGGAAGACCCGTTTGCAAAAGAAACACCCCCTAAATTGTTCAAATTAATCACAAAAAAACCGGTTACCGCCAGTGATGCAGAATTGAAGCTTAATGGAAGATCCAGAAGTGCAAAACTGCGGGTAGCCGAAAAACAAGCGTGACAAGGTTGTAAACTGCCTGTCACATCCTACCCTATCCTATACACACCCGTTTTGAATTTGCGTTCAGATTAATATTGTCAATTTTTAAAAAGACATAGCGCGTGGGAGACGACTTAGATACAATCCAGGAAAATCCGGCTGAAGAAAGTACCCTTCCCCCGGAGCAACGTAAAGAATGGCGTCTGCGCATCAACTACAAAGCGTTGGTGCAAAACATGCCGTTTATCGGTTTCCTTTCCCTCCTGGCTTTAGTATATATCGCCAACAGTCACCTCGCTGAAAAAAAAATCCGGCGCATTAACAAACTAGGCAAAGAAATTAAAGAGCTGAAGTGGGAGTATATCAATGTGAAAAGTGAGCTCATGTTTCGAAGCAAAATGAGTGAAGTCAGTAAGTCAGTAGAGCCGCTGGGCCTTAAACAACTCAGCTCCCCTCCGCAAAAGATTGTGCTGAAAAAGGATACAGAAAAATGAATTTAATATTGATGCCTGACGCTGCCCGCCTGACCCATCACTCAGGCCGGGGATGCTGGTAAATCAAATCAATGGCAAGCATCTCAATTATAAATGCAGCCAGTGTCAGGTATCTTCTTATAAGTTATCAGCCTTTAGCCGTCAGCTATCTGCCCCAGGGTAAATAACTGACAGCTAAAGGCTAAAGGCTAAAATGCTAATACAACATCGTGGATGTAAAAAAGGACATATTGTGGAGAGTGTATCTGTGCCTCATCGGCATGGCGCTGTTCAGCGTCGCCATCCTGGTGAAAGTGTTCTATATCCAGAACGTGCAGGGCAACTACTGGCGTAGTATGGCCGATAGCCTGCACACCGGCTACGTGGCACTGGACGCAGAAAGAGGCACTATTTACTCGGAGGAAGGCAGGATGCTGTCGACCTCCATCCCTTATTTCGACATCCGGATAGATTTTGCAGCAGATGGCCTCCGGGATAAGAACGGACTGGTGTTCAAGGAAAACCTTGACTCCTTATCCTATCGCCTGTCCCAGATATTCACCGACCGCAGCAAAGCCGCCTGGAAGCAGCAGCTGCAGGAAGGATATAAATCAAAGGACCGCTACTTTTTACTTAAAAGAGACGTACCCTTTAATCAATACCAGGAATTACGCAGCTTCCCGATGTTTCGCCTCGGCAAAAACAAAGGCGGCATGATCGCTGAATCCAAAAGTAAGCGCATCAACCCCTTTAAACTGCTCGCCAACAGGACCATCGGGCTGGCCCGCGAAAATTCACAAAGCGTAGGACTTGAAAGAACCTACAACGAATACCTGAAGGGCGTTACCGGTAAAAGACTGATGCGCCGCATCGCAGGAGGTACTTATGTACCCGTAGACGGTTACGATATTGAACCTGAAAACGGGCGTGATATAGTTACCACTATCGATGTAAACATGCAGGACATCGTGGAAACAGCCCTCATGAATATGATGGTGCAGAATGAAGCCGAACACGGCACCTGCATTCTCATGGAAGTGAAAACAGGCAAAATAAAAGCAATAGCCAACCTCGGCAAACAACCCGATGGCAACGGCTACTGGGAAGATATGAACTACGCACTGCAGGTAGGGGAACCCGGTTCCACTTTTAAACTGGCTACCGTTATCGCAGTGCTGGAAGATAAATACGCCACCATGAACTCTATGGTAAACATGGATGGTGGCCGCTGGCAGGTAGGACGCAGAACCGTATTCGATTCTGAACCTCACCCGGGCCCGCAAAATGTAACGATCAAACACGCATTTGAACTCAGCTCAAATGTGGGTATGGCAAAACTGGCCTACCAGTTCTATAACCGGCAACCTAACAAATTCGTCGGCCATCTGAAAAGATTAAGGCTCGACCAGTTTTCCGGTATAGACCTGATAGGCGAAGGAAGACCGGTTATTAAAACCACCGCTTCCAAAACATGGAGCGCCACATCCCTGCCCTGGATGGCATTCGGATATGAAGTGCTTATCAGCCCGCTGCAAACGTGCATGCTGTACAATGCAGTGGCTAACAACGGTAAAATGATGAAACCCTACCTCGTCAACTCCATACAGGAATATGGCCAGGTAGTAAAACAGTTTGAGCCTACTGTATTGCTGGACAGCATCTGCACGCAAAGCACGCTGAAACAGTTACAGGCCATGCTGGAAGGTGTGCCCATTGATGGTACTGCAAAAAAACTGCGCAGCCAGTTTTACACCTTCGCAGGTAAAACAGGTACCGCACTCGTGGCAAACGGCAACCGCGGGTATGCAGATAAAATTTACCAATCGTCATTCGCCGGTTATTTCCCGGCAAATGATCCGCAGTACACCTGCGTGGTGGTGATAAAAAATAAACCGCATGCATTGCACTTTTACGGTGCAGGCGTTGCGGGTCCCGTGTTTAGAGAAGTGGCAGATAAATTATATGCCATCGCGGTAGAAAGACAAAAACCCATGCAGGCCACCATGCAACTGGATACCCTGCTGTCACTGAAAAATGGCAAAGGCAGTGAATGGAAACAAATCCTGGGTAAACTGCAGCTGCCCATCGGCAACGCCCCCGCTAATAACAGCTGGGTAAGCGCCAAGGTAACAGACCGCAAAATTGCCTTCCAGCAGGTAGCACAAACAAAAGGCGCAGTGCCCGATGTTACCGGAATGGGCCTCAAAGATGCCCTGTATCTGCTCGAAAATGCCGGGTTACGGGTAGTAATAAAAGGCGCCGGTAAAGTGAAAATGCAATCACTCCCCGGCGGAACTAAAATAGGAAACGAACAAACAATCGTAATAGAACTGAGCTAGATGAAGACGCTGCAAGACATATTGTATAATGTAAGCATCCTGGCAGTGCATGGTAATACAGATATTGCCATTCACGCACTCGCCATCGATTCCAGATCCATCGGGTCCGGAGATGCTTTTATTGCAGTGAAAGGCGTACACACAGACGGACACGCGTACATTGAAAAAGCAATTGCGTTGGGCGCCGCAGCAGTGATCTGTGAAACATTACCCGGACAACTGACAGAAAATGTTTGCTATGTACAGGTAAACAACAGCGCTGTCAGCAGCGGTATCATGGCAGGTAACTTCTATGATAACCCTTCTCATAAAATACAACTGGTAGGCGTTACCGGTACCAACGGAAAAACAACCATCGCTACCCTGCTGTTCCGTTTGTTCACCAAACTGGGATATCACTGCGGACTATTATCCACCGTGCAAAATCAGATAGGCGATACCGTTATACCCGCCACACATACCACGCCTGATCCCATTAACCTGAATGCCCTGCTGGCACAAATGGTGGATGACGGCTGCCTGTATGTGTTTATGGAAGTAAGCTCCCATGCTATTCACCAGCAACGTATTGCCGGGCTAAAATTCGCGGGAGGCATCTTCAGTAATATCACCCACGACCACCTCGATTATCATAAAACTTTTGATGAATATATCCGGGTAAAGAAATCATTCTTTGACAACCTGCCCTCCTCCGCTTTTGCACTCACTAACCTGGACGACAAAAGAGGAATGGTAATGCTGCAGAATACGAAAGCTAAAAAAGCAACGTACAGCCTGCGCACACTGGCAGATTTTAAAGGAAAGATCCTGGAAAATAATCTCACAGGACTGGTAATGCTGACAGGAGATACAGAAGTGCATTTCCGCCTGATCGGTGAATTCAACGCCTATAACCTGCTGGCCGTTTACGGCGCCGCAGTGCTGTTGGGCATCGATAAAGCCAAAACATTACAGGCCCTCAGCGACACCTCCGGTGCAGAAGGCAGATTTGATTATATCATTTCCGATAAAGAACAGATCATCGCTATAGTTGATTACGCACACACGCCGGACGCACTGAAAAATGTGCTGGCTACCATCAAAAACCTGCGCAAAGGCAATGAACAGGTGATCACAGTAGTAGGCTGCGGCGGCGACAGGGATACCACCAAACGCCCCGTGATGGGAGATGTAGCCGTGGAAAACAGCGATCGCGTTATCCTTACTTCTGATAATCCCCGCTCGGAAGATCCGGCGGAAATTATCCGGGAAATGGAAGCAGGCGTTCCTGTTCACCTGAAAAAGAAAGTCATTTCCATTACCGACAGAAAAGAAGCCATTAAAACGGCGCTGTCGCTCGCCAACCGGGAAGACATCATCCTGGTGGCAGGTAAAGGACATGAAAAGTACCAGGAAATAAAAGGCGTTAAACATCACTTCGATGATAAAGAAGTGCTGCTGGAGCTGATGAAAACCCTGGAGAAATAGACTAAAACTGAAGATAGATACTTAATAATCCAATGACTTAAAAGCCTGTACTCCCCGGACAGCGGAGAACAGGTTACGACTAAAACATATGTTATATTATTTTTTAAATTACCTGAAAACAGAATTTAAGATCAGCGTCATCGGCGGTGGTATGTTTCAGTATATCACTTTCCGTGTAACGATGGCATTACTGCTGTCGCTGGTTATTTCTTTGCTGTTCGGTAAAAGGATTATTAAATTTCTACAGAAAAAACAAATCGGCGAAACGATCCGTGAACTGGGCCTCCAGGGAGAAAACACCAAAAAAGGAACCCCTACGATGGGTGGACTTATCATCTTATCTGCCATCGTAATTCCCACTTTACTTTTTGCACAACTGGCAAATGTATATATCTGGCTGATCCTGTTATCTACCGTATGGTTAGGAATGATCGGTTTTGTAGATGATTATATCAAAGTATTTAAAAAGAATAAAGAAGGACTGGCAGGACGTTTCAAGATCATGGGACAGGTGGGACTTGGTTTGATTGTGGGCTGTACACTTTATTTTAATACAGATGTGGTGGTATCCCGTGAGGTAATAGGCGCAAAAACACTGGCGCCTTATGAAAGACAGGTGACTAATCACCCGGAGCGTGTAACTCGCGACGGACACCGTTTTGTGGACGTTAAAACGCCGATTACCACGATTCCGTTCGTAAAAAATCATGAGTTCAACTACTCCAAACTGATCTCCTGGATTCCCGGCGCAGAAAAGTACACATTCGTACTCTATATCCTGGTGGTCATCTTTATTATTACGGCCGTATCCAACGGCGCTAACCTTACTGATGGTTTAGATGGACTGGCAACAGGCGTTTCGGGCATCATCGGGATAGGACTGGGCATCTTTGCCTATGTATCCGGTAACATCCAGTTTGCGGAATACCTGAACATTATGTACATCCCGAACCTCGGGGAGCTGTCAATTTTCATTGCAGCCTTTGTGGGCGGATGTATCGGGTTCCTCTGGTATAATGCCTATCCGGCGCAGGTTTTCATGGGTGACACCGGTAGTCTCGCGTTGGGTGGCATCATTGCTTCACTGGCCATTATAGTAAGGAAAGAATTACTGATACCTATCTTCTGTGGTGTATTCCTGGTGGAACTACTGTCGGTGATGTTACAGGTATCTTACTTCAAATACACTAAAAAGAAATATGGAGAAGGCAGGCGTATTCTGAAAATGTCGCCGTTGCATCACCATTATCAGAAGATCGGTTACCACGAAAGTAAAATATCAGTGCGGTTCTGGATTATTACCATCATGTGTGTGGTAGTAGCTATTGCAACACTGAAAATGAGATAAAACAACACTAAACAAGAAGATAAAACGAATGGAATATAAACTCGTCATATTAGGAGCAGGAGAAAGTGGAATAGGTGCGGCTTTGCTGGGAAAACAGCAAGGGTATGATGTATTTGTATCTGATGGAGGAACAATAAAAGATAATTATAAACAGGAACTGGCGGTAAACCAGATCTCTTTCGAAGAAGGACATCATTCCTGGGATATCATACTGGATGCAAACGAAATCGTTAAAAGTCCCGGTATTCCTGAGAAATCGGAATTGATGAAAAAGGTGCGCGAAAAAGGCATACCCGTGATTTCTGAAATAGAGCTGGCCTACCGTTTCTCGACAGGTAAAAAGATCATTGCCATCACCGGCAGCAACGGCAAAAGTACCACTACGGCCCTCACCTATCACATCTTTAAAAACGCAGGTTTGGATGTGGCGATGGTAGGCAATATTGGCGTGAGCTATGCCAGGCAGGTGGCAACCGCACCAGCGGAGTATTATGTGATTGAAATCAGCAGCTTTCAGCTGGATGACATTAAGGACTTCAAACCCAATGTGGCCATCCTGTTGAACATTACGCCTGATCACCTGGACCGCTACGACTATAGCATGGAAAATTACGTAGCCTCCAAGTTCAGAATTGCCATGAACCAGACAGCTGAAGACTACTTCATCTACTGCATGGATGATCCTGAGATCATGCGACATTTAGCGCAGCAACCCATTTATTCAGCATCAATACCTTTTACCATCATGAAACCACTGAAAGAAGGCGGCTCTATTGCCAACGACCAGTTGCACATAGATGTCAACGGAGAACCGGTTATCATGTCAATGTATGACCTGTCATTAAAGGGAAAACACAATCTGTACAATTCAATGGCAGCAGCAATTGCAGGCAGGACCATGGATATAAGAAATGAGAAAATCCGCGAAAGCCTTGCATCGTTCGAGAGCCTCGAACACCGCATGGAATATGTGACATCGGTTAGAGGCGTGGATTTTATTAACGACAGCAAAGCTACCAATGTAAACTCCGTTTGGTTTGCACTGGAAAGTTTTGACAAGCCCATTGTGCTGATCATGGGCGGCGTGGACAAAGGCAACGACTATGATGCCATCCGCGACCTCGTGAAAGAAAAGGTAAAGGCAATTATTTGTATGGGTGTGGACAACACCCCCATCTTTACTGCGTTATCAAAAGACACACCGGTAATGATCAACACTACCAGTATGCACGACGCAGTACAGGAAGCATTTAAACAGGCCGCAAAAGGAGACATCGTTTTATTGTCGCCCGCCTGCGCCAGCTTCGACCTCTTTAAAAATTATGAAGATCGTGGCAGGAAATTTAAAGAAGAAGTAAAAGCATTGTAACAGGTGTTGATAAACAGAATAAAGGGTTACATCTTAAAAAATAAATGAAAGCAAAACGCAGCTAATGATGGGATTGCTCTATAGAACAAAAGGCGATAAGGTTATCTGGACGGTAGTATTTTTTCTATCGCTGGTAAGCCTGCTTGCTGTATATAGTGCTACCGGCTCACTCGCTTACCGCGAAAGGGGCGGCCATACGGAGTATTATCTCCTGAAACAGCTCACGGTACTGGTAATGGGATTGCTGATCATCTATTTTGCACACCGCGTGAACTATACGATTTATTCCCGCGTGGCACAAATCGGTTTCCTGGTATCCATACCACTGCTGATGTACACGCTGGCCTTTGGGTCTAATATCAATGAAGCCAGCAGGTGGATCAAGCTGCCGATCATCAACCTTACCTTTCAAACATCCGATGTGGCTAAACTCGCCATATTCATGTATGTAAGCAGGCAATTATCAAGACGGCAAAACCTGATCAATGATTTCAAAAAAGGATTTCTGCCCATCATTATACCGGTAGGCATTATCTGCGCGCTGATCATGCCCGCCAATATGAGTACCGCACTTTTGCTGGGTGCCAGCTGTATGCTCCTTTGCTTTATTGGCAGGGTGCCTATCCGGTTCCTGGCCTCTATGGTGGCCGCGGGAGCGGTAATGGTAGTGCTGCTTTTTGGAATCGCCAAAGTAACCGGCATGGAGATGCGTACGAAAACATGGGAAAAACGTATCGATAACTTCCTTCATGGTGATCATACAGAAACGCCCTACCAGGTGCAACAGGCCAACATTGCCATTGCAGGCGGCGGTATTTTGGGAAAAGGACCCGGCAACAGTACACAACGTAACTTCCTGCCACACGCCTATTCCGATTATATCTACGCTACTATTATAGAAGAATATGGCATGTTTGGCGCTTTCCTGATACTGGCGGCTTATATGATTTTATTACTGAGAAGTATCAGGATTTATAAAAGATGTCCATATGCTTTCGGGGCATTCCTGGCAGTAGGACTCAGTGTAACATTGGTCATACAGGCGTTAACCAATATGGCGGTAAACGTACAGCTGTTCCCGGTTACAGGGCTGCCACTGCCTTTGGTAAGTATGGGTGGTTCCTCTGTATTATTTACCAGTATGGCCATTGGTATTATATTAAGTGTATCCCGGAACGTGGAAGAGATGGAAGGTAAACAGGCAGAGAAAGAGCGATTGGAAAGAGTTATTGCGCAATCGGAAACCGCTGCAGTCGCTTAATACGTATTTATAACAATAATTGTAATCAGGAATAGAACATGCAACGCAAAGTGATCATAGCAGGTGGCGGTACGGGGGGACACATCTTCCCGGCGATAGCGATCGCGAATGCGTTGAAAAAAATAGAGCCGGACATCAACATTCTTTTTGTGGGCGCCACCGGGAAAATGGAAATGGAGAAAGTGCCGCAGGCAGGGTATCCGATCGAAGGACTTGAAATAGCTGGTTTTAACCGCAGCAATATTTTTAAAAATATCCTGCTGCCGTTTAAAATTTGGAAAAGCCTGCGTCGCGCAAAGGCCATCCTGCAAAGCTTTCAGCCTGATGTGGTAGTAGGTGTGGGCGGGTATGCGAGCTTCCCCATGCTGAACAGGGCACAGAAAAACGGTACGCCTACCCTGATACAGGAACAAAATTCCTTTGCGGGTAAAACGAATAAAATACTGGGCAGGAACGCGAAAAAGATCTGTGTGGCATACGATGGTATGGATAAATTTTTCCCGTCAGAAAAACTGGTGATGACCGGCAATCCTGTGAGGAACAGCATTTCCCAGTCGGCCGTAACACGGGAAGATGCCTTGCAGCATTTCGGACTGAGTACGGCAAAGCAAACGGTTTTCGCCGTGGGAGGAAGCTTGGGCGCCAAGTCAATAAACGAAGGATTACAACCACTGTTAAAAGAATTAGTGGCTAAGGATATACAGCTGATCTGGCAAACAGGGAAGCCTTATTACGAAACAGCGAAAGCTGCCGCGGCGCCTTATGGATCGCATATCAAGGTATACGATTTCATCAACGTAATGGATTTTGCCTATAAAGCGGCAGATGTAGTGTTATCACGGGCCGGTGCATTGGCGATTGCTGAATTATGTGTAGTGAAAAAGCCGGTGATATTTGTGCCTTACCCGTTCGCGGCAGAAGATCATCAAACGTCCAACGCCATGAACCTGGTAAACAAACAGGCGGGCCTGATCATTAAAGACGACCAGGTGCCATCACAACTGGGCAACGTGCTGTTCAGCCTTTTGCAAAATAAAGCGCTGATGGAACAACTGGAAAGCAATATCGGCAAGCTGGGAAATCCCCACGCGGATGTGACAATTGCGAACCAGGTTTTAGGAATCATTTAGAAGAGATTTTTTAGAAGAGTATATGGATTTGAACAACATACAAAGGGTTTATTTCATCGGTATCGGTGGTATTGGCATGAGCGCCATTGCACGCTTTTTCAATGAGAAAGGGGTGCAGGTAAGCGGTTATGACCGTACCTCCACAGCGCTCACAAAGCAGCTGGAAGCAGAAGGTATGCAAATCCATTATACAGACGATATTAACTTAATCGACAAAACCATTAACCTGGTCGTATATACGCCGGCGATTCCGGCTACTCATACGGAGTTGCAGTGGCTGCGCGATAATGGTTATGAAGTAGTAAAGCGCAGTGATGTGCTGCAGGAAATTACCCGTTCCCTGTTTGCTATCACGGTGGCAGGTACGCATGGCAAAACCACGGTATCTACCATGATCGCCCACCTGCTTACCGACAGCGGTTATGGCTGCAACGCTTTCCTGGGTGGCATCAGCGTGAACTATAATAAAAATTTCTGGAGCAGCGATAAAGCGGTAGCAGTAATTGAAGCAGACGAATATGACCGTTCTTTCCTGAAATTAAGTCCGGATATCGCGGTGTTAACTGCCATGGATGCAGATCACCTGGATATTTACGGCACTCCGGAGGCAATGGAAGATGCTTTTATCCAGTATACGCACAATATTAAGCCCAATGGCACGCTGATTGCTAGGTTCGGCCTGCATCGCAACAAAGAGCTCAATGCAACAAACAAGTTGTTGTACAGTTTACAAAACGATGCTGCCAACGCTTACGCCTCCAACATCCGCATGATCAATGGCGGATATGAGTTTGATGTAATGCATCAGGACTGGATGATCGATAACATTTCCATGCACATTGGTGGTATGCACAACGTGGAGAATGCAGTAGCAGCTATTACAGTAGCACACCTGCTGGGAATAGATGCGGCTAAAATCCGTGCAGCCATTGGTAATTTCAAAGGGATCCGGCGGAGATTTGAATATGTGGTAAAAACGGATCAGCAGGTATATATCGATGATTATGCACACCATCCGGAAGAATTGCGTGCATTGATCACCAGTGCAAAGGCATTGTTTCCAGGTAAAAAATGTACCGTTATTTTTCAGCCGCACTTATTTACCCGCACCCGTGACCTCGCGGATGGCTTTGCAGAAAGCCTTTCCCTGGCAGACGAGGTGATATTACTTCCGATCTACCCGGCGCGTGAGCTGCCGATAGCCGGTGTTACCAGCGAAATGATTGCAGATAAAATAACAGTACCTGTAAAGATTTTACCGAAAGAAAAAGTAGCGGAATACCTGGGCAAACAGGACGTGCCATTACTGATTACCGCCGGAGCGGGAGATATAGACCAGTTAAAAGAACCGTTGGCTCATCTTCTTAAAAATAAAACAACACAACATTAAAAATAAAAAGCTTGTCTAAAACTACCACAATATTAAAACGACTGGGTGTCGCCGTTCTCTGGGGAATGGTGCTCACAGGCTTTACAGTATTGCTGGTGGCGGCTATACAGGACAAGGATGCCGGTAAATGTAAAAGTATACAGGTAAAATTTGAGGGGAAAGATGATAACTTTTTTATCGAATCAAAGGATATCAAATCTTTGATCACGAAAGATAAAAATCTGAACCCGGTCGGTAAAAGTATTGCCGATATCAATATCGCTCAGCTGGAATCCATTGTAGACCAGGATCCCTGGGTAAAAAATGCGGAGATCTATTTTGATAACGGCCAGCAGCTGAATATCAAAGTAACACAACGCGAACCGGTAGCAAGGGTATTTACTTTCTCAGGGAACAGCTTTTACCTGGATGGCGCCGGCGAACATATACCGGTATCCAGTCGTTACGCAGCCAGGGTGCCCGTATTCACAGGGTTTCCCACGGATGCAGAAAAGCTGCAGCAACCCGACAGCCTGTTGGCAGCGCAGATAGTAGATATGGGTACATACATTGGTAAGGATCCTTTCTGGATGGCTCAGGTAGAGCAACTCATGATCACGGGCGACCGCAGGTTTGAGTTCATACCGAAACTGGGAGACCAGGTGATTGCATTCGGAGAAGGTATAGACATAGAAAAAAAATTCACCAAACTGCTGGCTTTTTATAAGGAAGGATTGAATAAAGTAGGCTGGAATAATTATACACGCATCAACATCGCATTTGAAAACGAAGTGGTGTGTACCCGTAAGGATGGCGTTGTTCCATTGCAACCAGTGATCAAAACGGATAGTTTGAAACTGGCCGATGCAGATGAACCGCCGATAGCGGACAGCGAAGATTCAACGACGGTAGCACCGGTAGTAGCAAAACCGGTACATTCCGAACCTGCCAAACCGGTAACTAAACCGGCACATGCAGCGAAAGAAAAGGCTAAACCGCAGAAAGCAAAGGTGAAGAAAGAAAAAGCAGCTGCGCCGGCCAAACAACAACCTAAAGCAGTGTATAAGCCAGGGAATAAATCTGTTAACACATCAAAAAAACAAAAAACGCCATGAATCAGGAAGCTCCCATCATTGTAGGACTCGATATAGGTACTACGAAGATTGCTGCCATTGCAGGACGGAAGAATGAATACGGGAAACTGGAAATCCTGGGATTCGGTAAAGCTACATCGTTTGGTGTACAGCACGGTATGGTGCTGAACATTGACCAAACCATTAAAGCTATCAGGCAAGCACTCGAGAATTGTTATGCATCCAACCCTAACCTGGAAATTAACGAGGTATATGTTGGTATAGCCGGTCACCATATAAAAAGTTTGCAAACCCGTGGAGATATTGTACGCAATGACACTGATGCGGAAATATCCCAGAAAGATATCGACCAGCTGATCAACGATCAGTACAAAACAGTTATTCCCGCGAGCGATCAGATCATCGATGTGATTCCGCAGCAATATATAGTGGACAGCCTGCAGAACATCACTTACCCTATCGGTATGTCCGGGGTAAAGGTGGGTGCAAACTTCCATATTATTACCGGCGACAAAAACGCCATCCGTAACATTAACCGCAGCGTGGAGAAATCCGGTCTCAAAATCCGCGACCTGGTGCTTCAGCCACTGGCTTCTGCTGCAGCGGTAATGTGCGACATGGATTTTGAAGCAGGTGTAGCCATTGTGGATATTGGTGGTGGTACCACCGACCTGGCAGTATTTTATGAAGGTATATTGAAACATACCGCCGTTATTCCGTACGGTGGTGAAAACATTACCAACGACATCAAGAACGGCCTGGGTGTATTAAAAACACAGGCAGAACAGATGAAAGTACAGTTCGGTTATGCCCTGGCAGATGAAGCCAAAACAAATGCCTATATCACGATCCCCGGATTAAGAGGTCAAAGCCCCAAAGAGATCTCCGTGAAGAACCTGGCACACATCATCCAGGCACGCATGAGTGAAATACTCGATTTCGTGGTATATCATCTCAAGCAGATCGGTATGGATAATAAAATGTTGAATGGCGGCATCATTCTTACTGGTGGCGGTTCTCAGCTGAAACACCTCATACAGCTGACAGAATACACCACCGGTGCAAGCGCCCGTATAGGATTCCCCAACGAGCACCTCGCAAGCGGCCACATAGATGAATTAACAAAACCTATGTATGCTACCTGCGTGGGCCTGATCCTGAAAGGCTACAACGATTTTGAAAACGATCGAAAAGCACTCGAAGAAAATTATGTAAAAATTAATACCAGCTATCTGGCCAAAGAACAGGCTGCTCAATCCGTAGCTTCAGCCGAAGACTGGATAGAAGAAGAAACCCCCAGCAGTCAGGAAATACAGGACCGGAAAGCAAAAGAAAGAAACGCCTCATTGAAAAACTTCCTGGACAAAATGAAAACAAAAATCATTGATATGTTCACCGAAGAAGAAGATGCAAAACTTTAAAAGTTTAATGGCGCAATTGTTGCAAAAAGCAAACGTTTAATATAATAAGAATTAAGAACGATAATTAATAATGACAGGACAAATGAACCATAGTAACATACAAGCATACACGCACTTAATTCTTAATAGTTCATTATTAATTATTCGTACTAACCCATAAAAGTATAGAGTCATGATACATTTTGATCTTCCTAAGGAAAAATCTTCCATCATCAAAGTCATCGGTATCGGTGGCGGTGGAAGTAATGCGGTGAATCATATGTATAGCCAGCGCATTGAGGGGGTAAATTTCATTATTTGCAATACCGATGCACAAGCTATTGCTAATAGCCCGGTTCCCAATAAAATACAGTTGGGCCCGCACCTGACACAGGGACTTGGCGCCGGTGCAAATCCTGAAATCGGGAAACAGGCGACGGAAGAATCCTTTGAAGAAATCAAAAAAATACTGGAGGTAAATACCAAAATGGCCTTCATTACTGCCGGTATGGGCGGTGGCACCGGAACCGGTGGCGCTCCTATCATCGCGCGGATATGTAAGGAACTTGGTATTCTGACCGTTGGTATTGTTACCACTCCCTTTTCTTACGAAGGAAAAAAGAGAATGCTGCAGGCTGATGAAGGCGTTAACCGCCTGAAAGAGTATGTAGATACCCTGCTGATTATCTCCAATGATAAATTACGTCAGAAATTCGGCGACCTGAAGTTCAAGGCTGCTTTCGAAAAAGCAGATAACGTGCTGGCTACTGCCGCCAAATGTATTACCGATGTAATCAACTCTACCGGTCAGATCAACGTGGATTTTGCCGACGTTTGTACCGTTATGCGTAACGGTGGCGTAGCAATCCTCGGTGCAGCACTGGCAGAAGGCGAAAACCGGGCGCAAAGGGCTATCGAAGATGCATTAACTTCTCCGCTGCTGAACGACAACGATATACGCGGTGCTAAATGGATCCTCATCAATATCTCTTCTTCTGAAGGTGAATTTGAACACACCCTCGATGAAATGGATATTATCCAGGCATATGTACAAAGCCAGGCGGGTGAAGATTGCGATGTGATCCTCGGTGTTGGCTATGATCAAACACTCGACAGGCAATTGGGCGTAACCATCATTGCTACCGGTTTTGAACAAAAACCCATTACACAACAGAAAATCACACCCTCCAACCCGGAGCGCGTAGAACCTAAAATTGTAATGCAGTTAGGTAAAGATGGTGACGAAAAAAAGATGAGCGTACAACAGGCACAGGGCACCTTATTCCAGGAGCCGCAAGACCTGATGGCGCCACGCCTGATGGAGCCGGTAGTAAGTCATCCTGAGCCTGTAATGGCTTATACGCCACCGCAGCCACAACAACAGGCGCCTATTGCTCCTGCACGTCAAAACTATGTGCTGAACATACAACAGGTACCACCTGCACAGCCACAACAGCCAGATCCGCAGCAGATACAACAACAAATGCAACAGGCGCAACAGCAGCAGATGCAGCAAATGCAGCAACAGCCTGTTCAACAACAGCCTGTTCAGCAAGTGCCACCTGCACATACACAACAGCCTGGTGTAAATATCATTCAACCGCAAACAGGTAATGCGGCCGGAGGATATTTAAACAGACCTGCACATATTTACGTGGAACCAGGCGCTCCTGCTCCCGAAATGAAAATGGTATTTAAAGAGGAAGAAGAAAGTGCGGTAAACGTACCTCCTGCTCCTCCGGAAGTGCCTATGCAACAGGCTTACGAAGACCTGGAAGAACAGAAACGCAAACAAGCGGAAAGAGTGGCCAAATTACGCAGCATCAGTTTCAATGTGAAAAACATGGACAACAACGCGGAACTGGAAAACGTACCTGCTTACCTGCGCAGAAATGTGAACTTGGATAATGGTGCTGGCTCTGCTGAACACCTCTACTCCAACTATACGGTGAGTGGTGATCAGGGCCCTAATAATCATACGGAAATCAATACGATCAATACCTTTTTAGATGGGAAAAAGCCCGATTGATGAACACATTTGATTGTTTTTTAGTTGTGTTAAAAAAAGTCCTCCGGTTCCCCGGAGGACTTTTTTTATGATACTTTTATTCAATTAAAGTTCGTTCAACCCTTGCTTGGCTGTATTCAGTATTTGAGCTGCCGGTGTGGTTTTCAGCGTTTCTTCCTCGAAAGGCTTTACTAAATTATCCAGCTTACTCAAACCTGCCGCGTTGCCGCTTTTTGTAAATGCTTCGCGCAATATTCTAATCTTTTCATAGTCCTGTATACCTTCTATCAGTCTTTCATAACGGATAGAAGATCTCGGTCCCGGATATACGAAATAGGTATCTCCTGCAGCCCATGAGCGGAAACGGGAATCATGCAGCGGATCTGCAACCCAGCAGTTGAAAGCCCAGCGCAAATACCCGTTATATCCTTTGTTTGCAGCATGCCAGCCCATAAAAGCTGCTTCTGCAGGTGGGGAAAAAGTAAAAGTATTGGGGAATCCTTCTGTACAACAGGTGTAAAAAGTAGTGGGCAATCCCTTCTCTAAGCGGGTTTTCATGATGTTGGCAGGAAAAGATTCTTTCAGTGCAATACAGTAATCATGTATTTCATTGGCCAATGGTTCATGATAGCTACCCGCCAGTGATAATTTGAAGTCGCTGCTCGCACCACGGATCACTTTCAGTGTTTGCAGCATGTCTTCCATAGGCCGCTCATCCATAGCGATAGCCGTAATATCAAACCAGCCCTTTGCCTTCAGGTGCTTTACAAAATCAGTCAGCATAGGCTGCCAGTGTTTTGTATATTCCGCAGAGCCAGGCTTCGCTACAATAAAAGTATCCTTTGCAGCTGCCTCATCATAATAATAGAACTTCAGGTTCCAGGGGATCATGCTGTAGCAGTTGATTTCCTTCCGGATGCCCTGGTCCATCATAAACTGCACCCATTTATCAAAGATGCTGTAGTCGTATGTCCAGCTGCCATTTTTCTTCTTTGTCCATTTTACCATTGTGCCATAAATGTCCTGTGTCTGGCTATTCCAGGGATCATAAATAATGGTGGCAGTGATCACTTTCTGACCTGCATTTGCCAGCATTTTCATGTAAGGTTTCATAGCTTCGAAGTGTGCATTACTCCAGGGCTTTACGCCATATACGCGTGCTATTGCATAAGGGCTCTGCCACAAATCAAGATGAAATTGCCAGTCTTTCGGAGCAGGCAGGGTATGTTCCAGCACGGTTACTGCAAAAGGCATATCCACCGTGGTAACGCCTGATTTTACACTCACCGAGCCTTTATATGTGCCGGCTGGTGTGTTTGCCGGCACCTGAACGCTTAGCCATACCGGCTGTGTAGTATTGGCGGCAATAGTGCTTTTATTGATGATATCAATGCCATCTGCCACGAGCGAGGAGTCGTAATCCTTCGGGTTGCGGTGCCCGCAGCCGCCGCCGTCTTTATTCAAACCATCTGTGAGTACATATCTAACAAAACCGGTGGTGACTGCCGAAGCCGCAATTTTATTGCCTTTGTTGTCCTGCAGTACAGATGCCCGGAGGCTTACTTCGGGCTGCACAGCGGCAGACCAGATCACCAACTGGGTATGGACTCTCTCACCTTTCCAGGCTTTCGTTTCCCAGGCTGGCGTTAATCTGCTGTTATCGGGTGCATTTCTTTTTTCATAACGGGTATCTGCAGTACCGAATGCAACGTGAAGCCTGGTGTCATTAACAGCCGCCCAGGACGCTTTATTAACGGGTTTGGGATCGGGCAGGTCCCTGTAGCCAGCGGCGGGAGATATTTGCGCCCATACGTTTTGTTGCAGTGCCAGCATTACCAGCACGCCAAAAAATTTGTTCACCATACTAAAATTTAGCGTTTTCAGATATTCGGATAACGTGATTTGTTCACTGATCACCGTCATCCCGAAACCTCAATATCTATAAAAAAAGTGGATTTTTCCCTTTAAAGAGGACGATCGGTTATATAAAACAGAAAAGCCGGATCATAATAAGATCCGGCTTTTCTTGTTAAAGATTTATATTAATGTACGATCCGCTTCAGCTGCAGATTGGTGACCGGCGCTACCACCAATGGGTATTTCTCGATGGTCACATAGCTGGAATCCAGTCCAAAGCCCCTTTCTTCTGACAAACTGATCTTTTTCAGGAAGAAATACATCTTCATCACCATTCTTTCATACAAAGGCAGGTCGTTGTCGTGCGACAGGAATTTCTCCATAACAATAAACTGGAAGTCACCCACCACGTTATTCTTACTCAGTGATTCATAGCGGCTGGTGATATTTACTTCCTTGTTACGAACCATATCTTCCACCACCATTCTGAACATCAGGTTAATACGTTGTTCCACTTTGAAGCCCAGTCGAAACTCTACGCGTATCACTTCGTTTGGAATAATTGTTTGTACAGAGTATTCACTCAGGTAAGGTTCGTCTACCACATCCACGTGTACAAACCAGTATATATCCGCCCGTTTGGGTTTTTTATTGAGAATTGAATAGATGATCTTATGTTCTATTTCTTTCGGATTATCGGCACTGCTCATATACACCAGGTGGGTAGCGTATTTTGGAATGGAGGTATCATTGCTCAGTTCCTGGATGATAGGCAGATAATCTTCCAGTCGCACAAATTCCACGTAACGGTTCTTGATCTTACGCGATTTGAACCATACAATCATCACGAGGAAGAGTGCGCCGGCTACAATAACCGTTACATAACCTCCGTGCATGAATTTAATCACATTGGCGAAGAGGAATGAAAATTCTATGGTGAAATAAACGATGAGATATAGCAGTATCCAACCTACCCATACCCGCTTTGTATAAAGGTAAAAAGCGAAGAGGCAGGAGGTCATGAGCATACAGATAGTGATGGAGAGGCCATAAGCCGCCTCCATATTCGACGATTCCCGGAAGATCAGCACAATGGAAACGCAACCTACAAACAGCATGGTATTGATACCGGGAATGTAGAGCTGTCCTCTTTCTTCTGTAGGATAGTTTACCCGCATTTTGGGCCACAGGTTAAGCCGCATGGCTTCTGCAATGAGGGTAAAAGAACCTGATATGAGTGCCTGGCTGGCAATTACCGAAGCCAGTGTGGCAATTAATACCCCGAAAATGATGAACCATTCCGGCATAATGGTGAAGAATGGGTTCTGATCTTTTGGCAGGATCTGACCTTTTTGCGTGAGCAGCCAGGCACCTTGACCGAGATAGTTCAGGATAAGACATGTTTTAACGAAGATCCAGGATACCCGGATATTGCCTTTACCGCAGTGACCGAGATCAGAATAAAGGGCCTCCGCTCCGGTGGTACAAAGGAATACAGCTCCCAGGATCAGGAATCCCCGGGGATAAGTAGTTAAGAGTTCAATGGCATAATGGGGACTAAATGCTTTTAAAATGCTTAAATCATCTGCTACATGCGAAATACCAAGGATTCCCAGCATTGAAAACCACAATACCATGATGGGGCCAAACATCCGGCCAATGGAAACGGTACCGAACTGTTGCATAACAAAGAGTCCTGTAATAATGGTCAGCACTATTTTGACGATGGTCAACTGGCCCAGGTCTTTAAAGACTTCCAGCGTCCGGAGACCTTCAATGGCGGCAGTAACAGTGATGGGTGGGGTGATGATACCATCTGCGAGCAGAGCGGCGCCGCCAATCATACCAAAAATCACGGTCCATCTGGCGTGGCGTCTTACGAGTGCATAGAGTGAAAAGATTCCGCCTTCCCCCTTATTATCTGCCCGGAGGGTGAGGATAACGTATTTAACGGTAGTTTGAAGGGTTAGTGTCCAGATGACACAGGAAATACCTCCAATTACCAGCAGATCGCTGATGGGGTTCCCTCCTACGATGGCTTTGAAAACATAGAGTGGAGATGTTCCAATATCGCCGTAGATAATACCGAGCGCTACTACCAGGCCTGCCAGGGATACCCTGTTGATGTTAATTCCCACGTAATAATAAGTTTATTAAAAAAGCCTCCAAAATTAGGGGTAATAATTGACACTTCAACAATATTTCGTACAGGAGTGTTTGCTTCAAAAAAAAGTCCTCTCCCGAATGAACGGGAGAGGACTTTTTTTAAGTTATCATCTTAATGAGTGATACTGATTAGTTAGCAGGAGCTAAGTCAACAGTGCCAGACTCACCAGGAGTGTTTTGTTTGATGAAACGACCGCGGTCGATACCTTGTTTGTCAGCCAGGTAGTCGATTACTGAGTCAACACGACGGCTGCTCAGGTCAACACCACCTTTCTTACCTTTAGCACCTGCGTGACCGGTAACCAGTACGTTGCAGGAAGGGTTAGATTTCAGGGAAGCTGCAACAGAAGCCAGGATAGCTTCCTGATCGTTACCTATTTTGGTAGAGCTGCCTTTGAAAGAAACGCTAGGCAGAACCAGGCTTGCGCAAGGCGCAACTGGAGGATTCTTGCAGCATTCTGGATCTGGGCATTTACCAACACCATCAGCATCAACTGGCTGGCAGTAAGTAGGAGTGATCAGTTGTTTGTCTTTGTAATCAGGAACACCGTCACCGTCAGTATCTTTAGCAACACCGTGAACATCCACTGGTGCACCTGCTGGGGTGTTAGGTTCGCGATCGAACTGGTCAGTTACGCCATCGCCATCAGCATCAGGCAGAACCGGAGTTGGAAGCTTCATGTGACGTGGGTTGCTCAGCTCGCTGTAAGCATATTCCAGTGGGTTGATCCACCATAATGGCTGTACACGTTTAGCTGGGTTACCCAGGTTGAAGTTCAGACGTACGCTTGTGTAAGAGTAGAAATCTTTAGAAGCACCGCCTGGTCCAGCATAGCCGTCCATGTATGCATCGAAAGGCATAGTTACTTTTTCTTCAATACCGATGTTGAAACGTTTAGAAACTTTAAACGCAACGCCAGTACCTACATCCAGTGCATGACGGAGTAACTGGTTGTCGTCGTTACGGCCGATGGAAATACGGTTACCCTGAGAAGGAGCATTTTGCTCGTATTTATCATCTCTCAGATCTTTGATCTGTTTTCTGATATCACTGCGTTTTGCATTGAAATTAATACCGGAATAGTTATAGCCATTTCCGCTTGCATCTAATGCATCAACGTCAACGTCAGCCATTACGATAGAGTAACCAGCCAGTAAATACCAGTTAACCTTAGGTTCAGCTCTGTAGAACAGGATGTTGCTTAAAGAAGCGATCACATCCAAAGACAGCTGATGGTTTTGAGACTTGTAGTTAGGAACAATCATGCCGCCGTTTAAAGCTGCAGTTCTTCCCCATGGATTGATACCACCTGCAGCCTGAGTAGGACGCAGTTTGTAGTCCTGACCCTTATCGATGGAACCGATGTACTCAGCTCTCAGGGAGAAAGTATGTCCCAGTGCTTTTCTCAGGGAAACACCGCCACCAAAACCTGGTTGAGGAGGAACGGTTCCGCTGATCAGGTGTAAACCACCACTAAAACCCAGTTCCCACATATCTCTCGGTTTAGCCGGGAAATTTGATTGGTGGTTCGTGAAGTTATTTTGTTGTACCATACGCTTGCTAGACACTTTGGAGCTATCCAGAGCATCGTAGCCGGTTGGTTGAACCTGTGCAAAACTAGTAGATGCTGATAGTAAACCCACAGCGCCTGCCAGTAATAAGTACTTTTTGCTTGCCATAATTGTTTTTTTTATTAAAAACTGTTAAAAATTTACTAATAACCCGTTTTTTACCTAGCAAAGGTAAATATCATAAATGAATATACAAATTTTTCTTGCAATATTATTTTCATTGATAAGTCCTTCAAAATTAGAGCTTAAATGAAAGTATTTATATACCTTAATTCCAGTTAAGTTAAAGATCTGTATAACTCGTGTTAAAGGATTCCTTAACTCGTGTTAAAGGAATGTTATACTCCTTATACAAATTAAAGGCCAAAATGTTAAAATGTGATTTATAAAAGTTAGCTTAGCAATCCTTTTTTATTTAATACATGGACGATATTAAACACCTGATAGGTAAAGAATTACAGGATTTTGAAAGTAAGTTCGCAGATTCAGTAAAAAGTCATGTGCCGTTACTGGACCGGATCATGCATTATATTGTAAAGCGAAAAGGGAAGCAGATCAGGCCCATGTTTGTTTTATTATCCGCCAAACTTTTCAGTGACAATATCCAGGAAAGCACTTATCGGGCCGCCGCCCTGGTGGAACTGCTGCATACCGCCACCCTGGTACATGACGATGTGGTAGATGATGCCAACGAACGCCGTGGCCTGTTTTCCATTAATGCCCTCTGGAAAAATAAAATAGCGGTACTGGTAGGCGACTACCTCCTTTCAAAAGGACTACTGCTGTCTCTTAACAATAATGATTTCCGAACTTTACAGATATTATCAGAAGCTGTTAAAGAAATGAGTGAGGGAGAACTGCTGCAGATCGAAAAAACCCGCAAACTGAATATCAAGGAAGATATTTATTTTGAAATTATCCGCCGCAAAACCGCTTCATTACTGGCTTCCGCATGCGCTGCCGGCGCATGGAGCAGCAGCAACGATGACCATACCACCGAACAAATGCGCCTTTTCGGCGAAAAAGTAGGCATCGCCTTCCAGATTAAAGATGATCTCTTCGACTATGGCTCCGCCAAAATCGGTAAACCTACCGGCATCGACATCCGGGAGAAAAAAATGACCCTTCCGCTTATCTATACCCTGGAACATGCTTCCACTGAAACACGCAGGAGGATTATTAATATCGTCAAAAATCATAATACAGAAAAAGACCGGGTAGAAGAAGTTATCCGGCTGGTAAAAGCATCCGGTGGCATTGACTACACCAGGAAAAAAATGTTTGAATACCGGGATGAAGCCCTTACCATCCTGAATAAATTCCCTGAAAACGCTGTCAGAAACGGATTAGAATCCCTCGTACGATTTACAACTGACAGAACATTTTAGTAAGAATAAAAAATAATGTAATATGCGGAAGAAGCGGGAAGCTTAAGCCTTTAAAATATAATAATGCAAAAACGCTGGACAGTAAAGGCATATCAACCAAACCAGGAACAGTTACTACAGTCATCATTACGCATACATCCGTTGTTATGCCGGTTACTGGTACAACGCAATGTGACCAACTATGAGGCTGCCCGGCAATTTTTTCGACCTACACTGGAAGATCTGCACGATCCCTGGAAAATGAAAGACATGGACAAAGCCATTTCCAGGATTGAACTGGCTTTTTTCCAGCACGAAAAAATACTGATCTACGGGGATTACGATGTAGACGGCACTACCGCTGTTGCTACCGTGTACGCCTTTCTGCAAAAACTCTACAGCAATATTGAATTTTACATTCCCCACCGCTACCGCGAAGGATATGGTATTTCCATACAGGGAATCGAATACGCCAGGGATAATGATTTTAGCCTGATCATCGCGCTCGATTGCGGCATTAAATCAATCGAACATATCACTACTGCAAAGGAATGGGGTATCGACTTTATTATCTGTGATCATCATTTGCCGGATGCAATACTGCCGCCTGCCGTGGCGATCCTGAATCCGAAACAGCACGATTGTCCCTATCCTTATAAAGAACTGAGCGGATGCGGGATCGGATACAAACTGATCTGCGCCTTCGCACAAAAAAGAGGCCTCCCCCAGTCGGAAGCCAATAAATTCCTGGACCTGGTGGCTACCAGCATTGCAGCCGACATCGTTCCGATGACCGGTGAAAACAGGATACTGGCTTTTCATGGTCTTATAAAAGTAAATGAAGATCCTTTACCTGGTATCAAAGCACTGATTACACTCAGCGCGCTGAAAGAAAAACTGACCATTGCCAACCTCGTATTTGTAATTGCCCCACGGGTAAACGCCGCCGGCAGAATGGACGATGCCCGCAAAGCAGTGAACCTCTTCATCGAAAACGACGTGGAAAAGGCTGCTGCCATCGCAGCCGTACTGCACGCCGATAACTTCGACAGAAAAGAAATAGACAGCACTATTACCCAGGAAGCAATCGTTCTGTTACAAAATGATGTGGATATTGCACGCAGAAAATCAACCGTGCTTTACCAGGCCCACTGGCATAAAGGAGTGGTAGGCATTGTGGCTTCCCGCCTGATCGATAAATATTATTATCGCCCTACTATCATCCTCACCCAGTCGAATGATAAAGTAGCCGGCTCCGCCCGTTCTGTGATGGGGTTCAATGTATATGAAGCCATCCACCAGTGTAAAGATCTTCTCGAAAATTACGGAGGACATTTTTATGCGGCAGGGATGACCATGAAAACAGAAAATGTAAAAGCTTTCCAGGAACGCTTTGAAGAAGTGGTAGCCCGGACCATCCACCCGGATCAGCTGGTACCGGAAATAGTGATAGATACCGAAATCCATTTCACGGAAATCACTGCTGCATTTTATAATATTCTCCGGCAGTTTGAACCACTGGGACCAGATAACCTACGCCCTGTTTTTCTTGCCAGAAACCTTGTTGACAACGGCTACTCGAAGATTGTGAAAGATGACCATATTAAATTCTCCGTCAAACAGGGGAGATATGGTCCCACTATGTCCGGAATTGGCTTTTATATGGCGGAGAAATTTCCGTTGATGGCAGATAAAAAGCCTTTCGATATGGCATTTACACTGGATGAAAATGAATGGAACGGACAAACGTCCCTCCAGCTGAAAGTAATTGATATCAGGACTGCAGCTATCCAGTAGCTTTATAAAGAGAGATGAAGGCAGTTACAAGTGTTGCTTCAGCAGCCAGGTATAAACATCCTGGTTGGCGTAAGCCCTTGTCCAGGCATCATGGCCGCCGTTTGGATATTCCGTATACTGCACATTATTACCCAACGCTCTTAATGCCTTTACCAGGACACGTGAATTCTCCACATTTACAGTAGGATCGTCTGCTGAATGGAAAACCCATATAGGCATGGTTTTCAGATTTTTCATACGGTTTATATCACCTCCCCCGCTGATAGGAACAATGGCGGCAAATTTTTCGGGGTGTGCAGAACTCCAGTCCCAGGTTCCGTAGCCGCCCATGCTCAAGCCGGTCAGATACACCCTTTTGGGATCTACATGATATTTGCTGATCACTTCTTTGTATAATATATCAAGGTACTGTGGATTCCACCATCCGCTCAGGCATTGTGGTGCAATTATCACAAATGGCTTTCCTGCTGACACTTTTCCCAATCCAACATTCCTTATCATATCAATATTGTTCCCCATTTCCCCTACCCCATGAAGAAATATCACGATCGGCCATTTGTAATCTTTCTTCTCGTTATATCCATCAGGGATATAAAGCAGGTAGTTACTGATGTTGCCTCCTTTGGTGTCTATTTTTTTCGCAGTGATGCCTGTTTGCTGTGGAGGAAAAGTATCGCCTGGCGGCGGCGTTACCGGTATGGTATCCCCCGGCCGATTAGTTACCGGATTAGTCATTTCTGTTTTTGAACAGGAAAAAAATGCGAGCGCACTCAGCACAAAGACATGGCACAAAATTTTAATTGCTCTTTTTTTCATATAACTAGTACAAACTAAAGTCCCCCGGCCATACGCCGGGGGACAGTTTTACAATATTTTTCGTTTCAGTTTTTCTATTGCAACAACTGCAAATAAAAGACCAAAAGAGCAAACACCGTTAATTTTTTTTATTGTGCCCGTCTTATTATTTTTTCTCGCCCATCAATTCCACACTTCTATTCACAAATGCTGTAAGATCTGCACCTGTCAATAAATTCTGGGACAACAGCGCCAGGTCTGCCAGGTTCTTTATCTGCTTCTGTTGCAATGCGTTGTCTCCTTCCTTAAGAATTTGTGTGTATACCGGGTGGTTGGCGTTGATGGTCATATTTATTTCATCAGGCATACTCGCATACCAGCTCATTCCGCCGCCGCCCATGGCTGCCATATCTTTCATACGACGCATCAGCTCCGGACGGGTTACAATTACCGGTTGCGCTTCTGCGCTGAGTCCTTTCATTTCTACTTTGATATTGGGTTGCGTTACCTGGGAGCCAAACAACTCTTTCAAAGCACCCTCCTGTTCTTCAGATAATACGGTAGTGGTATTTTCTTCTTTATCAATCAGGTTATCGGCAATATCTGCATCCACACGGGTAAAGGAAACGTTATCCCATTTGATCTCCATGTTGTTGATGAATGCAGCATCCACCATTGTTTCCATCTTTACTACCAGGAAACCTTTATTTTTTGCGGCCTGCACATAGCTGTCCTGCTGCACAGGGTTGGTAGCATATAATACCACCAGTTTCTGTTCTTTGTTGGTTTGCAGGGCTGCTGCGGCAGTACGGTATTCTTCCTGTGTATAGAATTTACCGCCTTCCACATCTTCCATTATCAGGAACTTATTGGCTTTTTCCATGAACTTGTCGTCGGTCATCATACCATACTTCACAAACAGTCCGATGGAATCCCATTTATCTTCAAAGGAAGCGCGGTCGTTACGGAATATTTCATCCAGTTTGTCCGCAACTTTTTTGGTGATGTGAGCATTGATCTTTTTTACGTTAGGATCACCCTGCAGATAGCTGCGGCTCACGTTCAGCGGAATATCCGGGCTATCGATCACACCATGCAGCAACATCAGGAATTCCGGAACAATATCCTTCACTTCGTCTGTTACATATACCTGGTTGGAATACAGATTGATCTTGTCTTTCTGCATCTCATAGCTCTTGTTGATTTTCGGGAAATACAGGATACCGGTGAGATTAAAAGGATAGTCTACGTTCAGATGAATCCAAAACAAAGGAGGTTCTGCATATGGATATAATTCTTTGTAGAAATTCTGATAATCTTCAGTGGTCAACTCGCTTGGTTTCTTTGTCCAGGCAGGAGTGGTGTTATTAATCTGCGTGCCTTCAAAAGTTACCGGAACAGGCAGGAATTTACAGAACTTTTCGAGGATAGTGCGGATGCGTCCATCTTCCAGGAATTCTTCGCTTTCCTCGTTGATGTGCATTACAATTTCAGTTCCCCTGTCGGCCTTGCTGATTTCTTCCAGTTCATACTCAGGGCTTCCGTCGCATTCCCAACGTACAGCTGGAGCTTCTTCTTTCCAGGATTTTGAAAAGATTTCCACCTGGCTGCTTACCATAAAGGAAGAATAAAAGCCGAGGCCAAAATGACCAATGATATTGGTACCATTTTCCTGTCCTTTATATTTTTTCAGAAATTCTTCTGCACCGGAAAAGGCGACCTGGTTAATATATTTATCCACTTCTTCTGCAGTCATACCGATCCCATGATCTGCAATGGTGATGGTTTTCTTTTCCTTATCTACTCTTACATCAATAGCAATGTCTCCCAGTTCTCCTTTAAATTCTCCTACACTGGCCAGGGTTTTCAATTTCTGGGTTGCATCCACGGCATTACTTACCAGTTCGCGGATAAAAATTTCATGATCTGAATACAGGAACTTCTTGATAATTGGAAATATGTTCTCTGTCTGAACACGTATTGCACCTTTTTGCATTGATATCTGATTTTTTTGGTAACCTTTTTTCAAAGTGTGTGCCAGCGGGATGAGGGCTGACAAGATGACAACACACAAGTTGAAAAAATATTAAATATGAATATTGTGGCTGTGAATATACACTACCTGGGTTTATCCATCATTGTAATTTAATTCTGAAAAAAGGGCAGTGCAGAAAATATCTATAACAAATATGAAAATAAAATCATATTACATTCCGTCAAATTAACAAAATAATCATATTAAAAAAACCGCCGAAAGGGTTTATTCAGTAGATTTATTGTATCGAAACCCGGATTCCCCAATTTTTCAAATATTACTATGGAAAGACCTCTACTCATCTTCTTATTTATGGCTTTTTTTGTTTGTGGTAATGTAAGCGCACAAACCAATCCGGCTGTGCAGCCATTACCGTATGAACAAAATTTTGACGCGTTACCATCGACTGCCGTGATATACCCGGCGGGATGGCAGGGATGGCTGCTCAGCGGCGCTCCTTCCGGCAGCTTTAATACAGCGGCACCGGCATCCGATAAACCACTGATCAGTAACGGCAGTGCGTCGGCTACCGCCAATGGTGTTTATAACTACACCGGTAAACTGGGCTTCCTGAACAGCGGCAGCGCCGACAATTCACTGGTGCTTTCCCTTAGTACCAGCGGACAGCAGAATGTACGTTTAAGCTACGATGCCATGACCATCAGGAATCCTTACGATGGCAACTCCAATACGAGGATCAATGAAATGGTTATTCAATATCGTATAGGCGTAACCGGTACCTTTACCAGTATCAATGAAACGGCCTATCAGAATGACACCATTCCGCAAACCGGTTCAGGTGTTACCTCACCGCAGCACCTGGTGAATATGTCAGTGATACTGCCGCCGGATTGTAATAACCAGGCAATAGTGCAACTGCGATGGGTAAACCGCCAGATCAGCGGCGCGGGCTCCAGGCCGGGATTTGCCATTGATAACATCACTGCATCCGGCAGTGGCAGAGATACCACTCCCCCGGTAATCACCCTCCTGGCACCGGTTAACGCGGCAGCAGACGTGTCGCCTGTCACATCTCCCGAAATTATATTCAGCGAAAACATAAAAGCCGGTAACGGGTACATCAGGTTGCACAACAGTAACAGTGGGATAACAGACAGTTTTCCGGTAACCGGTAACGCTATTGTAATTAATAACAATAGCGTTACCCTGAAACAAATCCTGCAACCCCACAGTCATTATTACATCACGCTGGACAGTGGATTAGTAAAGGATCTGTCGGATAATAATTTCGCAGGTATGGCAGATACCACGCAATGGAATTTCACTACTGGCAGCCAGGAACTCAGCTATAACTTCAACGACTGTACGCCAATTGGCAGCAGCCAGTTGAGCGGGGGTTTCACACAATACAGTGTAACTGGCGCGCAGCTATGGGGATGTACAAATTTCGGTCAGCAGAACAGCAATGGTGTACAGATAAATGGTTACAGTGGCGGAGCTGTTGAAAATGAAGACTGGCTGATATCTCCCGTATTTGATCTCACCGGTTTGCAATTCCCGCTGTTACAATTCAGCAGCCGCACTGCGTTTGCCGGACCCGCACTTAGTCTGCGTGTTTCCACTAACTACACGGGCAGCGGCGATCCGCGCAGTGCTACCTGGACTAGGCTGAATGGCCGTTTTCCTGAACCCGGCAGCGACGTGTGGACGCTATCTTCCGGTATTAATCTCGCTGCCTACAAACAGACAGGCGTTTATATTGCTTTTGTTTATACATCCGGCCCTGCCGTTCAGGCGGCACGCTGGACGATTGATGATTTCAGGCTGACGGATACCACCGCTGCGCCGGCGCCGAGTTTGAACAGCAGTCCTGTTGCTATTGACTTCGACTACGTAAAATCCGGGCAAATATCAGAAGCACAGCGTGTTAGTTTCTGGGCCAATGATTTTACCGGAGAGCTGAAAATCACTGCCCCGGCAGGTTTCATGGTATCAGGTGACAGCTCCAGTTACAGCAGTCAGGTCATTTTCACTGCAGCAGCATTGGCTGCCGGTCCGCAGGAAGTATTTATAAAATTCGCTCCCACGGCTGCTGATCAGGCTTACAGCGGCCAACTTACCTTCAGCGGTCCCGGTTTCCCCGGCCGTTCCATTGCACTCAGCGGCACATCGTTGCGGTCATTAAAAGTGGTGAACTGGAATATAGAATGGTTTGGCAGCCCGGCTCAAAACCCGGCCAACGATAGTTTACAGCAAGCCAATGTAACCACCATCCTGAAAAAACTGGACGCCGATATTTTTGCGTTGGCAGAAGTAGTGGACACTGCCCGTTTCCGTGCGGTGGTGAGCCAGTTACCGGGTTATAGCTATGTGTTATCTGACTTTGGCTCTTATGCAGATAGTACCACGGATGCTGATTATGTTTCGGCGCAGAAGCTCGCGTTTGTGTATAAAACGGCTGTGATCCGTAAAATCAGCACTTACGGCATATTAAGACAGGGAGGCAGCAGCAATGCTTATTATAACTGGTCGTCCGGCAGGTTCCCTTATGAAATGGAGGCTACTGCCAAACTGGGTAATGACTCGGCGCGTATCCGGTTCATATTATTGCATGCGAAGGCCAATACAGGAACAAAGCCCGAAAAGATTACTTCCTGGAATCGTCGCAAAGATGGGTTGAAGGAGTTGAAAGATACGCTGGACGTGCAATATCCGTATAGCAATATTATTATGCTGGGAGATTTTAATGACGATCTGTCAAAAACTATTACAACGGAGTTATTACCGGATACTACTACTTCATATATTGACTTCATCCGCGACAGTATCAATTACCGGCCGTTGACCCTGCCCTTGAGTTTATCGGGTCAGCGTTCCACCGTCAGCTACGCCTCGGTGATCGACAATGTGATCGGTTCCAACGAGGTGGGTGTTGCTTATTTACCGGCATCCGCACGGATACAAACCCAGGTAGCGGGGCTGGTAAGCAGTTATGGTACTACTACCACGGATCATTACCCGGTATTAAGCAGGTATAATCTGGGTATTTTGGGTAATCCTTTACCGGTAGAAAACTTCGATGCCCGGGCCGATGGCGGTAAAGTGCTGGTTAGCTGGCATATGCCTTATGAAATCAACAGCAGCAGGTTTGTGATAGAACGTTCCCGGAATCTCCGGACTTATGAGGCGGTGGACACGGTGGCTGCTCATGGCAGTACCGCGGAGGCATCCGATTATATTTCCTATGATGAGCAACCCTGGCCGGGATTTTCCGCTTACCGGTTAAAAACAATTGGGCTGGACAGCAGCGTAAGGTACAGTCCGGTTAAAATGGTATTGGTAACGGACAAGGACTTCTGGCGGAAGCTGTTATGGTGCATATTTGGCCACCAGTTGCAGTATTGGCTGGATTGGCCCCGCAGTGGTGATGCTAATATAACGTTGCTGGATGTGCAGGGTCGTGTTCGTTACCAGGGCAGAACTACCTTTGTAAAGGGCCGGAACTACAGAACTATCGCTACCGACCAGTTACCTGCGGGCATATATTTCCTGAGAGTGCAGTCGGGTGAATTGGTGCAGGTGACCAAGATTCTTATTAATCAGTGATCTTTTTTGAAAAAACCATGCAAATGAGACGCCGCCCTGTTTACCGGGGCGGCTTTTTATGTATGGGTATCAAGTAATTACGCATTATTCTCTATAAAAGGCAAGATATTTAGGGAAATCGGCCTTTCATGCGTGGAAATAAGGAATAGTTCAGTATCTTTGCGGTCCTAATTTTTTAATTAAACCATTTAAAACAGGGAATTATGAACTACGAATTGATGGTGATCTTTACCCCTGTGCTTTCTGAGGACGACTACAAAGCCGCCCAAAAGAAATTCGCTGATATCATTAAAGATAACGGCGGAGAAATCACGCACGAAAATCCCTGGGGATTAAGATCACTGGCGTATCCTATCCGGAAGAAGACTACAGGAATGTATGTTGTTCTGGAATACAATGCGCCATCCGACCTCAATGAGAAGCTGAAAATCCAGCTGAATCGCGATGAAAATGTATTACGTCACATGATTACTGCGCTGGACAAGCACGCTGTTACTTACAACGGTCGCAAAAGACATGGCGTAAATGCTGAATCTAAAACCACTGAAGCTTAAAACTATGGCAGTTAAACCGAAACAAGAAATCAAGTACTTAACGGCCGTAAAAACCGAGAAACGTCAGAAGAAATACTGCCGTTTCAAGAAGTTGGGCATCAAGTACGTAGATTACAAAGACGCGGAGTTTTTGAAGAAATTTTTGAACGACCAGGGCAAGATGTTGCCACGTCGTATTACGGGTAACTCCCTGAAATTTCAGCGTAAAGTAGCCCAGGCTATTAAGAAAGCTCGTCAAATGGCTTTATTGCCTTATGTTACTGACCTTTTAAAGTAAGAAGTTATGCAAATTATCTTAATACAAGACGTAGATAACCTGGGTCAGAAGAATGAACTGGTTAGCGTAAAAAATGGTTACGCCAGGAATTTCCTGATTCCTCAGAAATTTGCGGTAGAAGCAAGCCCTTCCAACATGAAGCAGCTTCAGGAACGCCTGAAAGTGCAGAAAGTGAAAGAAGAGAAACTGCTGGCTGAAATTGCGAAAGTAGTAGAAGTGTTGAAAGCTTCTCCTGTTAAAATTGGCGCTAAAACCGGTACATCCGGTAAGATCTTCGGTAGCGTAACTGGTGTTCAGATTGCCCGTGCAATTAAAGAACAGAAAGGTTATGAAATTGACCGTCGCCGCATCCACATCCTGGATGATGTTAAAGAACTGGGTACCTACAAAGCTCGCCTCGATTTCGGTAAAGGCAACGAAACCGAACTGGAATTTGAAGTAGTAGCTGAGTAATATTCCAACTTGTTTGGAAAGAAGAAAGTCCCGGGCTGAATCAGCCCGGGATTTTTTTGTATCAATATGATTGCATTTATGTTTCATTAACGAATGGCAACTGAGTTGTTGATAGATTTGGTTATATTTGTAATGTAACCACAATGAAACCAGCAAAACACATATCAACACCTGATCCTAAAGTCATCACTATTCTGAAGAAGATGATAGCGGATAAGAAATTGATTCATGATTACATTACGAACGGCCGTGATTTATCTGAATTAAAATCTAAAGGTATTAAGTTTGTTCAGCCCTTATAAACTCACAGAATTAAAAGTCGGGTTATATCAATTTACAACTGATCAAGAGGTTGTTTATAATGTATATTTTGGGGATGGCATCTGCTATTTTCAGGATTATCCGGAATTTTCCGATGATGTAATGACATTCGGATTTGACAGGATTAGTAGCCCCCACTCTAAATCCCGCGCCGACATAAAAATCCGCTTTACAATTACCCATCACATTCTTAATCTCCTTAATGAAAAGCAAGACAAAATCTTATTTTTTGTCTGCGATAGTGCAGACAGCAGAGGAACGGCCAGAATGAGAATGTTTGAGCATTGGTACCAGCAGCAAAAAATCAGTTTTCTTGAAAAATATAATGAGTCTATCACCACATCAGAAATAGATATTCACTGTTCCATCATTCTTCATTCAAAAAACGTTATGAAGGAACACATCATTTCCAGCTTTCGCAATCTCAGTAAATCCACCGCCGAAAAACTCAAATCTTATTAGTATTTTCATACCAATATTCCGCCATGAGTATGAAAAAAATTATCTTCTTCTTTATCGTTGTTGTTACCGCCTCGGCCTGCAGCACCAGAAATCACAGGCCCGGACTTCCCCGGCTGACCACCATCAGCATCCAGGGAGAAAGCATGCCCCAGTATACCTTCCGGTATGATCAGCAGGGCAATCTCGCTGAACTGGTACATCACCGGCCATTAAACGATACCATCAGCACTTTTTCCTATGATCATTCCCACCGGATTACCGGAATGGTATTATCCAACCGGGAAAATAACGTCACAGCAGTAAAAGAGCGCGCTAAAGTCACTTCCTGGGATAAAGATGGTAACATCGCTACCGTACAATACTTTGATGCAAAGGAACAACTGCTCCGCGTTACCAATGTTCGCTGGAAGAACGGGTTACCTGCTGCCATGAAGTACTCCGATTCCACACAGGCAGTCAGCTGGAATTATGATGCCGCAAACCCAGTAAGAAAAGATATCTGTATCGATAGTTTCTCAGGCAAAAAAGAAGATACCTTAGTTACTTTGAGAACTGCAAAATACGAATGCGAAGATTCTATTAACCCCCTGCATCCCCTGGCCAATCAGTTGCTGCTCAGTCATGCTGTGGCTCCGGTCGTCAACCTTTCTCCCCAGGGTGACTTATCAGACGCTTTTCTGCACCTGAATACCCATAATCCTTTTCTTATCAAGATTACAGAAAAAGAAAAAACACGCTGCCAGCAAGGTTTACTCGAATATGACCGCACTACCACTGTTCAATATGCCTACTATTTCAACGGCGGCCGCCAATATCCGGCTGGCGCCTGGGTGCATTTACACAGTGAAGGATATACCAAATTGGGAAGTGACAACCATTTTGCACTTGAATATCAATACGAATAACGCGCAATTGGGGATTTTTCATTAACTTTTAGGAGATGAAAATCACAGACCGATTAAAGGAGATGCCGGTTACACTGGTGTTGATCGGCATAAACGTACTTGTATTTCTTTACACCATACTAACAGGAATGAGTATATGGTGGGGAGATGGAACCCACCTGCTGCATGCTGGCGCCAACTATTGGTCACTGACCATAGAGCAACAGCAGTACTGGCGGCTATTTGTCAGCATGTTCCTGCATGCAGGAATGGGCCATCTTTTCACAAATATGCTGGGACTGTTTATTGGAGGCATTTTCCTGGAACCGGTATTGCGTAGTTTCCGTTATGGCCTTGCCTATATGATCACAGGATTAATATCCGACTATGTCAGCATCTGGTATCATAAAGGCGCAGTGGGTGTAGGCGCTTCCGGTGCTATTTTTGGTATTTACGGTGTATTCCTGGCGCTGCTCACCACTCCCCTCTTCCCGGCGGAGATAAGGAAAGCGTTTCTGGCTTATATTGGTTTATTTATAGCATTAAATGTAATAGCTGCTGCGGTTTCACAAGGAGTGGATAATGCAGCACACCTGGCTGGCTTTCTGAGCGGCGCCCTTACCGGGTATCTTTTCTTTTTTACACTGACAAAAGCAGATGGGGAAAGACTTACCCGCTAAACCTCTTCCGAAATTCTAAATACTTACATTTGTACACTTAAATGCAACAAAAGATGATGAATAAGTTATGGTTTCTGCTGTGTGTATGCGCAATAATGATATTGAGCTGCAAAAACAAAACAGCAGATAACACCAACGCCACTGCCAACGATTCCACACCGCCTGCTATTAATAAAACTCCCGATGATACCGTTCAGCTGGGTAATAAAACCTTCTTCGTGTACTTTATCGAAAAAACAGATTTCGATAAATTTCCGCTTGCTCCCCCGGATTCCAGCGAAGCAGATGTACTGGCAAAAGACAGCCTCGTAAAAAGGGAAGGTAATAAACTAACCATCCAGCTGGAAAATGGAAAGCAAAAGATCATGGCGAATAACAACAACGACGGCGAAGATTATATCGGCTATACCTATGCCGGCAGTTATCCAGCTATCAAAAGAAAAGGATTTTTTATTACCTACTACGAAGGCAGTGCCTTTGAGCTGGTAAATACCCTGAATGGCGATTCTATGGTAACCTGGTCGGCCCCCGCCGTTTCACCGGATAAAAAGTATATCATCACCGCATCAATGGACCTCGTAGCCGCTTTTGATCCTAATGGGTTTCAACTGTTTTCTGTAAATGGTAACGACATAAAAGCCGTGGGAGAAGCCAGCCTCGACGACTGGGGTCCGGGCCTGGTACACTGGATCAATAACAAAACCATTCTATCTGAATACATTACAATAGACGAGGAAGGAAATACACAAATACGCTATGTAAAAATGGTAATGCAATAACAGTATTTAGTATATTTAGTGAGATATCGCATATCAAATCCACGCTCATGAAAAAACTGTTCACCGCTGGTTTATTAATAGCACTCACCTCTTGCTATACCGCTTTTGCCGCGCTCTCCCCAGTTAATACAAGATTTCAGGCGCCTACCATGAATGTGGAGGGAACTGCCAGTTCAATCGTGAGCAAACTGGATAAATCGTTGATCCTTACCGAAACGCAAAAGCCCAAACTACTTAATATCGTAACTAATTACCTGCGACAAAAAGTCAATATCCAACCACTGCAACAAAGTAACCTGAAAGCTTATACTACCAAGATGAACAGTATGCAAAATGGATTGCATGCAAAGCTGAAACCCCTGCTAACACTCACACAATACACAGAGTTCCTGGGGCTAAAACCTAAATCCTTCGACGACACAAATGTTTTGTCGCAATTATATTACTAAGCAACGCGGATTTTGTCTTGGCTCAGGATTACGCTGATTATACTGATTAGTTTGATTTTTACTTTTGGATTTTTTCTGATTTTTAGATTCAATAATAATTAAGGGAGATAAGAGCGAATATATCCGCTTCTATCTCCCTTAATCCTTTATAAAATCCAAAAGTAAAAATCAAACTAATCAGTATAATCAGCGTAATCCTGAGCCAAGACAACATCAAATGATAATCTGCCGGTCGCGCGCTACGATACGCCAGTTGGCGACCACCGCATTGCGCTCCGCTACATATGCTTTTTCATATAGCGCCACGGTGGGGCATATATGTTTTGGTACTCCATACAACACTGTGCCCACGGGATATTGGGTTGCATCCGCTACTTTCAATACCAGGTGCTCTTCACTCTGCGATACCGGTTCTGCTGCCGGTGCATTCAGGAATTGCACCCTTGGCTGCGGATTCTCTGCTGCTACGGATTTATGCCCGAGATCAACGCAAATATGCTGTTCATCGATAACAGAAATCACGCGGCTGATCACCAACGCAGCCCATTTAAACGGCTGCTCCGGCAGGTTAGCTGCGTAGCCCGCATCCCAGAAAATGAAAGTACCCGGACTGCAAGTGATACCTTTCCTTGCTGCATGTACCGGGAACGTGGGTGTGCCACCTGCAACAATCTCCGGCTGTGGTAACCCACTATTTGTTACAGCCGCTGCCAGTGCAGCAACAGGTGCATATGCTTCATCACAACGCCGTTTTCGTATATCCATATCCGTATCATGCAGGTGACCGTCGTATGCGTGTAACCCTACAGGCACTACTCCCGGCAAAGTGTTAAGATATTGGTATACCTCCAGCGCGTTGGGCCCGGGCCTGACACCGGTGCGGTTCATTCCTATATTAAGATCCACATATACGGGCAACCGGCGCCCCTGCGCAGCGAAAACAGTACTGATAGCCAGGGCAGCATCAGCGTTGTCGGTAACACAGGAAAAAACGGTATGCGGATATTTCTGTACCAGTTCCAGCAAACGCACAATCTTCGGTCCCACCGGCTGATAAGCCATTAAAGCATCAGCTGCATTTACCATCCCCAGCATCTCTCCTTCGGCAATGGTGGCAAACTTAAAACGTCTTATTCCCTCTTCCATGATCAGCTGTATTACCTCAGCGATCTTACTCGTTTTTACGTGTGGGCGTAACCGTTGTATGTCATCGATCATTGTTTTTAGCAATGAGATGTTATCCTTTATCCTGTCTTTATAAATAACAATTGCCGGAGAATCAATCTGCGCAGCATTTGTAAGTTGATACCATTCCATGCAGGGAAATTTAAACTATACTACGTATAATCATACACGTTATACAAACAAACTTAGGATCAAACAGCCAATTAAACCTGTTACTGATACAATAGTTTCCATTATCGACCAGGTTTTAATAGTGTCTTTCACAGACAAGTTAAAGTATTCCTTAAACATCCAGAAACCGGCATCATTTACATGGGAAAACATCAGGCTGCCCGCACCGGTAGCCAGTACCATCAGACTCGGATTTACACCGGATGCAGCAATCATAGGCGCTACAATCCCGGCGGTTGTGAGTCCTGCTACAGTAGCAGATCCTATACACACCCGGATGATAGCCGCAATACCCCATGCCAGGATTAACGGGTGCAGGTGCATATTCTGAAGCGTGGTAGCAATGTAACTGCTAACTTTGCTGTCGTGCAGCAACTGCGTAAGCGCACCGGAGCCGCCTATTACCAGGATGATAACGGCTACATCCCGCACGGCATCATCCATTATTACCATTACTTTTTTTGCGGGCATTCCTCTTCTCAATCCCAATAAATACATGCCGTTCAACACTGCCAGCAACATCACTATCAACGGCTCTCCCAGCCAGTTGGCCAGTCTGAAAAGAAAAGTATCTTCAGGTATCCATAACTTGACCAAAGCCGTCACCGCCAGTAAAAATACCGGTAACAACGCAGCAAAGAGACTCACAAACATACCCGGCAATTGTTCTTCCGGAATCGGTGGCGCCACAAACATTTTTCCCGGGGGATTGGTGTAGTGTTTCAGGAAACGCGAAAATACCGGTCCCGCCAGCACAATAGCCGGAATAGCCACCATAACACCGTACAACAAAGTAAGCCCCATGTTGGCATGAAACTGCTGTATCAACGCAGTTGGAGAGGGATGCGGCGGCAGGTATCCATGCGTTACTGATAAAGACGCGAGCATAGGAATACCGAGATATACCACCGGTAACTTTGTACGTGCCGCCACGGTGAAGATCAGGGGCACCATCAGCACAAACCCGATATTGTAAAACAAGGGAATCCCCACTATAAAACCAGTGAGCATCAACGACCATTGCACATACTTTGGTCCGAACAGGTTCATTAAACCGCCGGCAATCTTTTGCCCGGCGCCGCTTTCCGCCACCAGCTTTCCAAGCATGCTGCCGAAAACAATCACCACAATCAGGGACCCTAACGTTTTACCTATGCCTGTTTGAATAGACTGCGTGATGTCTGTTACGTTCATATGTAACGCCAGTCCCATCAGCAAAGACACTATAAGGAAAGAGAGGAAAGTATTTAAACGCCACCAGGCGACCAGTATTACCAGCAAGAGGATGGCCGCAATAACAATTAATAAGGGCATACAGCTGTTGTTTTACATGAACATGGAAAACAACAAGATAATAAAATATTATTCGTATCTCAAGGCTATAATCGGATCTAATTTGGAAGCCTTATAGGCAGGATATAAACCGGAAACGAGCCCTACTGCAGCACAGATAGTTACTCCAATAATGATCCAGAACCACGGTACAATGAAAGCAGAGCTCAGTAATACGGAAACAATATTTCCCAGGAGCATGCCCATAATTACACCGATCACCCCTCCCATTACACTGATAATAATAGACTCATACAGGAATTGGGTACGCACCACGTGACTAGTGGCTCCCAACGCTTTGGTAACACCTATTTCGCGGGTTCTTTCGGCTACCGATACCAGCATAATGTTCATCAGTCCAATAGCAGAACCAAAGAGCGTAATAAAGGCAATAACAATAGCAAAGAGGTTCACTTTGCCCAAACTGGAAAAAAGCATTTCTGCAATACTATCGCTCTTGCTGATCTCAAAATTATCTTCTTCATTAATATTCAATCCGCGTATAATACGGAACAGGCCTGTGGCCTCTCCCTGGGCGGCGTCCATTTGCTTGATATCTTTTACGGCTACTGCTATCTGGTAACTGGCGTTGGGCCGGTTAAATACCCTGCGGGTATTATTCACCGTGGTGATCACCACGTTATCGGCGCTCATCATTTTGCTGCTGCCTTTTGATGCCAGTACCCCTACTACGCGGTACCGGATGTCTCCCACGCGGATCGTACTGTTCACCACATTTTTAAGCTGTTTGCCAAATAGTTTCTCCGCCACATCAATTCCAAGAATAGCCACATTTCTGCCGGACTGAACATCCAGCTGGTTAAAATCCCTTCCCTGTGAAATCTCATAATTGGAAATCTGCAGGTAGTGTTCATCTCCCCCTATCACCTGTACATTGGGATTCGTTTTCTTATCATCTTTATATACCGTGGCAATACCGGTGGCCTGGAAAGACACACTCACCACAGCCGGGAAGTGATAACGGTCCCGGAAGGCCACTGCTTCCTGGTAACGGATAATTTTATTGCTGTTGGATTTTTTTACCTTTTTTACATGCTTGTTTCCCTTGGAAGCTTTATTGTTATCATCCCCGATATGCACCTGCATCCCCCGGTTACGGATAGAGAAACTGTTAGCGCCCATGCTCGCAAAGCTGCTGTAGATGCTGTTCTTCATACTGTCGATCGCCGTAAGAATACCTACCAGTACCGTGATACCCAATGCAATGATGGACACAGTAAGACCAGTACGCAACTTGTTGCTGGTTACAGAACGGTATGCCAGGGAAAAAATATCTCTTGATTGCATAATAACGGGTTACCTATAAAGTTAACGTAATATAGCTATTTAATCCATTCAATTTGGGATGAACGGCGGGTAACGGCGATCAGTATAAAAGAGAAGACCGAAGCGGATCAGGTAAATCGCTTCGGTCTTCTCCCTATGTTATAAGCTCACAGCTTTTACATCCAGCATAATAAAAGGTTCGGGAACAGGCCCAATACCAGCACCAGTGCTATGGCCAGGATCAGGGCAGCCTTAAAACCGCCTGAAACAGGTTCTACTTCGGGTTCCCCCTGTTTAAAATACATGGCAATGATCACGCGGAAGTAATAGTACACGCTGATAGCAGCACACAATACTGCTATGATCACCAGCCATAAAATATGACCATGTTCGATAGCCGCGGCTAAAACAAAATATTTTGCAAAGAAACCAGCTGTAACAGGGATACCAGCCAGGGAAAACAGGAACACTGCCACCGCTGCCGCCAGCAAAGGCTCCTTGCGGGCCAGGCCGTTGAATCCTTCAAAGGTATAATCCTTCAGTTTCATCAGTACCGCAAAAACGCCGATAGTGGCAATACTGTAGGCGGCGGAGTACAGGATAATTCCCTGCGCGCCCCTGTTATTCATAGCCACTACTGCAAACAGCATAAAGCCTGCCTGCGCAATACTGGAATAAGCCAGCATCCGTTTCACACTCTGCTGGAAAACTGCGCTGAAGTTACCAAGTATCAGGGTCGCTGCTGTGATAATAGAAAGGATCAGTGTCCAGTGTCCGCTGATGCTGCCACCGGCAAAGCTGGTGTGGAACATCCGCAGGAAAGCAACAAATCCACCTGCTTTTACCACGGTAGACATAAAGGAAGTGAATACAGTGGGGGAACCATCGTATACATCCGGTGTCCAGAAGTGGAATGGTACTGCAGATACTTTAAAAGACAGGGCAAATACCATCAGGATGATGCCGCATAACGCCAACGGATGCACGCTTTCTGCACCAAGTCCTAATGCTGCAATATCAAAAGTGCCGGCGGCGCCATAAATCAGGGTAATACCCATGAGCAGGATACCGGTAGAAAAAGACCCCATCAGGAAATACTTCAGGGATGCTTCATTGCTTTTGAGGCTTTTCTTATCTGCTCCCGCAAGAATATATTGCGGGATAGACATAATTTCAATCGCCAGGAACAACATCAGCAGGTTACTGAACGAGGTAGCCAGCGAAATACCCGCCAGGATAAAGAATACCAGGGCGAAATAATCAGCTACATGTTCTCCTACCTTTTCAAATTCACTGCCCGACAACAGGAAATATAACAAAGTGGCGCCCAATGCTACAGCGTTGAACAACACACCAAATTTGGTCACTTCAATCATGCCATACATGATATACCCGCCCTGCTCTACAGACGGATATTGCGCCAGATTAGCAATAAATGCTATGAGGATGGCCGCGATGGCAAAAAATTTAATATGCTGCTTATTGCGTACAAATAAACCAACAAACATCAGTACAACGCCCGATAAAGCAGTAGAAATTAGTGCATTCATATTTTTGCGTTACAAAACCCCGTTACAAATTTTTCCATTCCGGTATTCAGTTTTTGGCTGAAGATCAGAATAATTTACTTACCACATCAGACGTGCCGCTCACCAGATCCAGCATAGGTTTGGGATAAACGCCCAATACTATGATCATGATCACCACCAGGCTCAGTGCCAGTGTTTCACCCGGCTGCAGATCTGTAGTAGTTTCGGTTAATTCATTTCCTTCGCCAAATATCACTTTCTGAATCATACCCAGGGTATATACAGCAGAGAGAATGATACCTAATCCGGCAAATGCCATAAACCAGTGATTATATTGGAACAATCCGCTGAACATCAGGAACTCACCAATGAAACCATTGGTCAGTGGTAAACCGATGTTAGCCAGACTGATAATAACGAGGAAAATAGCCATGCGTGGCGCCTTCTGTGCCATGCCGCCCATCTGGTCGAGATTTTTGATCCCTAAACGGTTCTGAATGACTTCCACGATGATCCACAAACCAATAATATTGATACCGTGGTTAAACATCTGTACCATTACTCCCTGCAGGCTTTGTTCGTTATTGGCGAAAATAGCGGCGCACATCAAACCGATGTGGGCAATGGAAGAGTAAGCAATCAGGCGTTTCAGGTCGTTTTGTACCATTGCAATGCAGGAAGCATAGATGATACCGATGATACATAATACAATAGCTACATCAGACCACATGGCAGCGCCCTGTGGCACTACCGGCAGCAGCCAGCGGATCACCCCAAATAAACCCATTTTCACCATTACCCCGGAAAGGATCATGGTAACAGGGGTGGGCGACTGCTCGTAAGTATCGGGCTGCCAGGTGTGAAACGGAAATACCGGCATCTTGATGGCGAATGCCACAAAGAACAGCCAGAACAGCCATTTCTGGTCGTCCGGATTTAGCGCCGCACTTGTAAAGGAAGCCCAGCTGAAGGAATGATCCGGTGTTTGAAAGTAGATATAGATAATACCTACCAGCATCAGCAACGAACCGAGGAAAGTGTATACAAAGAATTTAAAGGTAACGGCGATCCGTTTTTCACCACCCCATAAAGAGCAGAGGAAATAAACAGGTATCAGGGCCAGTTCCCAGAATATGTAAAACTGCAGGGCATCGAAAGCGGTGAATACACCAGTTAAGCCAGCCTGCGATAATAACATCAGACCATAAAAGGCATTGGCCTTTTCGTAGTTGCGGTTATAAATAGTAATGAAAACAAGCAGAGAAGCAATCGCTGTAAGTAAGCAAAGCATCACACCCATTCCATCTAATCCAACACGGAATTGACTTCCCAGCTGCGGAATCCAGTCGGCAACAAAGTTCAGGCTGTCGGGAGCAGTACGAAAGCGGCACCACGATCCAATTGCCAACACCACTGTTGCCAGCGATGAGATCATGCCCAGCACTTTTGGCCCGGACCCCTTCAGACCAAATGCAATAAGGCCCGCTATGAAAGGAATCAATATTAATAAAACTGTCAACATAATTTATCTGCGCTTGTAACTTCTGCTATTGGTTTATAATAAGAATCCGATCACAAATAATACGATCATACCGATGACCATGGCAAAGATGTAAAAACCTACCTGCCCGTTTTGTACCAGGCGGATCTGCTGACCTCCCCATTGTACACCGCGGCCTACACCGTTCACCAGCTTGTCGATACCCGCCTTTTCCACCGTATCACGGAAGAAACGGGACGACAATTCATACAATGGTTTTACGATAATAGTATCATACAGTTCATCTATATACCATTTGTTTTCGAGCACTTTTGCCAAACCAGTACTTTCTGTACCCGCATCTTCAAACTTCGTAAATTTCTGACGCGCCAGCAGGATAAATACAATCACCAGCACACTGCTCACACCCATCAGCAACCATTCTGTACTGTGCGACAGGTGATGTTCCACTGCAAAAGGTGCAGATGGTGCAAACACCGGCGCCAGGTATTCGGCCAGCATATTCTTTGTTCCAAACACTTCGGGTAAACCAACATAACCACCTATCACGGAAAGTACTGCCAGGATTACCAAAGGAATGGTGATAGCAGAAGGACTTTCATGCAGGTGATGCTCCTGTTCGTGTGTGCCACGGAATTTACCAGTGAAGGTGATGTAGTATAAGCGGAACATGTAGAAGGCAGTCATCAGTGCGCCTAACAGGCCCAGTACATATAATACCGGGTTGTTGGCAAATGCCTGCGCCAGGATTTCATCTTTGGAGAAGAAGCCGGAGAAACCGGGAATACCCGCAATCGCCAGGCATCCTACCAGGAAGGTCCATGCAGTAGTAGGCATGAATTTTTTGAGGCCACCCATCTTCCTGATATCCTGTTCGCCACCCATTGCGTGGATCACGGAACCGGAACCCAGGAACAGGAGGGCTTTGAAGAAGGCGTGTGTCATTACATGGAACACAGCCGCTCCATAAGCGCCCACACCGAGGGCAAGGAACATATAACCTAACTGGCTCACCGTAGAATAAGCCAGTACTTTTTTAATATCGTTTTGCTTTAAAGCAATAGAAGCTGCAAACAGGGCAGTAGCCAGACCGATGATCGCGATTACTGTCTGGATATGCGGCGCGAGTGTATAAATCACGTTGCTGCGTGCAATCATATAGATACCGGCGGTCACCATCGTAGCAGCGTGGATCAGCGCAGACACCGGGGTAGGACCAGCCATCGCATCCGGTAACCAGGTATATAAAGGAATCTGTGCTGATTTACCCATTGCGCCAACAAACATCAGCATGGCAATAGCGGTGATAACGCCATTGTTCATTCCCAGCGGCGCCGCTTTGGCAAACACGTCGGGGAAAGTAACCGTACCAAACTGCAGGATCATGAAGAAGATAGCAATCAGGAAACCAAGGTCACCGATGCGGTTCATCACGAATGCTTTTTTAGCAGCATTGTTATAGCTGGTATTTTTAAACCAGAAACCGATGAGGAGATAGGAACAAAGACCAACACCTTCCCAGCCGATAAACATCATCACATAGTTGGCGCCCAGCACCAGTATCAACATGGAAAACACGAAGAGGTTGAGATAAGCGAAATATCTTGCAAAGCTTTCGTCACTTTCCTCATGCATGTAAGAAGTAGAGTAGATATGGATCAGGGTACCTACGCCGGTGATCACCAGCAGGAACAAGGCACTTAACTGATCTACCTGGAAGGCGAAAGGAATCTGCAGAGAACCTACAGAAATGAAATCAAACAGGTGTACTGTCTGAGCAGAAAATCCGGGAGCTTTAACTTCCAGGAATATTAATAAGCTAATCACAAAGGACGCCAGAACTGCGCCACTGCCAACAAATCCTACCAGGGACTTGGATAAAAATCTGCGTCCCAATCCATTCACCAGGAAACCCAATAATGGTAAAAATGGTACCAGCCAAACTAGATTAATCATTTATCAATTCTATTTACGACGTCGAAAAATTTAATAATTAAGACAGCAGAATTATTAATTTTTCAGCCTGTTAAGAATGTTAATATCTACTGAGTGTGTGTTTCTGTAGACCATAGTAATTATAGCCAGTCCTACTGCTACTTCCGCAGCCGCTACCACCATAATAAAGAATACAAAGAGTTGTGCAGAACCTGCATCTACCCTTCCTGCATCTGCCCACATTTTGGAAAATGACACCATCAACAGGTTTACTGCATTCAGCATCAGCTCAATGCACATAAAAATAATAATCGCATTTCTGCGCATCAGTACACCCATCACACCTATGCAAAACAAGGCGATACTCAGGAATATGTAATATTGAACAGGCATAAAATAAATTACGGGTTAGGAATTACGAATTACAACAGGCAATCCGTATTACTATTCTTTTTTACCAATTACCACGGCGCCGATCATTGCGCTGAGGAACAAAATACTGCTCACTTCAAACGGCACCACATATTGTTTGAACAGGATCATACCGAGATTTTTAATTAACCCGATATCAGTAGCATTTGTGCTCAATGCCGGCATGCTGGCATCGCGTAATGCAGCTACCAGTACCACCAGTAAAGCGCCCCCGCTGATAGCGCCGGCGTATTTCAGCCAGTTGCGTTTCTGCGGTTCCAGGTCAGCATTCAGGTTCATGAGCATCAGCACGTAGAGGAACAATACCATGATGGCCCCTGCATATACAATGATATGCACTACTGCCAGGAACTGGGCATTCATCATAATATAATGCCCGGCTATGGTAAAGAATGTTACGATCAGGCACAACACGCTCGTTACAGGATTTTTACTCAATACCACGCCCAACGCTGATACCAGCGCAACGACCGACAGCACCATGAAAATTATTTGTTGTATACTCATTCCCATCTCTGCTATGTTTGACTATTGTATTTTTAGCTAAATGTGCGCTGTGAATAATATTATTTGCCTTCTTTCGGATGAGGAATCAGCAGATCATCTTTTCCGTAGATAAAGCCTTTACGCTGATAGTTTGCAGGAGCAAAAGTTTCAGACATATACACTGCATCTTTGGGACAAGCTTCTTCACAAAAACCACAGAAAATGCAACGGAGCATATTGATCTCATATTTCGCTGCATACTTTTCTTCCCTGTACAGGTGCTCTTCTCCCTCTTTCCTTTCCGCTGCTTCCATGGTAATGGCTTCAGCAGGACAGGCTACTGCGCACAATCCGCAGGCAGTACATCTTTCACGGCCTTCTTCATCCCGGTTCAGTACATGTAAACCACGGAATACGGGACTGAAATCACGTGTCTTTTCAGGAAAACTAACGGTAGCTTTCTTCTGAAAAAGGTGCTTAAAAGTGATCCCCATACCTTTGGCAATAGCAGGGATGTACATCTTCTCGGCGAATGTCATCGGCCGGCGGTCTACTGCTTTCGCCCTGTTAGTTAATGCTTGCATAATGAATGCTTTATTTAATCCACACGTTTGGTGTGTATTTAATCAGATAATATTAATGTTGACGAGCCAATACCAGTGCCCCGGTGATCAGCATATTTACCAGTGCCAGCGGAATCATGATCTTCCAGCCCAAACGCATCAGCTGATCGTAACGGAATCTCGGAACGGTCCAGCGTACCCACATAAAGAAGAAAATGAAAAACAGTGTTTTCAGGAACAGCGCCACAAATCCGAGGATGGTGACCATGTTCGGATCCAGTCCCAGCTGATCCATATACGGGAAGGCATACCCGCCGAAGTACATGGTAGAGATCAGCGCAGAACTGATAAACATGTTGATATATTCCGCAAACAGGAAGAAACCCAGTTTCATGGAAGAATATTCCAGGTGATAACCACCGTTCAATTCGTTTTCTGCTTCCGGTAAATCGAAGGGAGCGCGGTTACATTCAGCAAAAGCGCATACCAGGAAGATGAAAAAGCCTAATGGCTGATATACTACGTTCCATAAACCATGACGCTGTTGTTCCACAATATCCTTTAAGCTCAGGGAGCCGGTCAGCATCAGTAATGCGATCAGGGCCAGTCCCATTGGCAGTTCGTAGGAGATGATCTGCGACGCGGCACGTACAGATGCCAGCAAAGAGTATTTATTATTGGAAGCCCAACCGCCAATCATAATACCATACACCCCCATGCTCACTACGCCGAAGATGAAAAGGATCCCGATGTTCACATCTGCTATCTGCAGGGAAACGGGACGGCCGGCAATTACCAGGGTATCACCCCAGGGAATCACGGCGCTGGTCATACAGGCCACCAACATCGCGATGGAAGGGCCCAGTACGAAGAGAAAGCGGTTAGCGTTGGTAGGAATAATTTCTTCTTTGAAGAAGAGTTTACCACCATCTGCCAATGGTTGCAGCAATCCCATAAAACCGGCGCGGTTTGGACCTAAACGGTCCTGGATCCAGGCTGCCACCTTTCTTTCACCCCAGGTAGAATACATAGCCACTACCAATGAAAGTACCAGTACCCCTGATATCAGGAGTACTTTTTCAATTATAAAAAACCAATCTATGCTTAATAAGGTCATACTTACACGTAATTACGATTGTTACTTCTTAAAATCATCAGAGTGAGCCGGGCCGTCGATCTTCGACAAATCAATGTCCGGTCTGTTTACCTGGCTTTCAGAGTGAATATTAAACAACAGTTTGGGTTGTCTTCCGTCCAATACATCCACCAGCGGATCTTTAGGTTTTACAGTATTCACGTAATGCCCCTGGGAAATAACGCTGTTACGTTCTATTTTGCGTGGACCTTCAATGATCCAGTCTTTTGCTTCTTTTTTTTCAAAGCGGCAAACATCGCAGATAAAGTCTTCCACTTCGCCGTATTTATCTTTACGGGCGGTTACGCGGAATACTTCGTCGCCGCGCATCCAAAGCACAGTTTTACCGCAGCATTTTGGATTTTCGCAATTGCGGTGTGCATCTACCGGTTTCAGGAACCATACGCGGTTTTTGAACCGGAAAGTTTGATCGGTTAAGGCCCCTACCGGGCAAACGTCGATCACGTTACCGATGAAGTCATTATCAAGCGACTGGGAGATGTAGGTGCTGATTTCAGAAGCATCACCACGGCCCAGGATGCCATGTTCGCGTTTTTCGGTAAGCTGATCAGCGGTGTACACGCAGCGGTAGCAAAGGATGCAGCGCGTCATGTGCAATTTAATATGATCACCGAGATCTACTTTATCAAAAGTTCTGCGTTTAAATTCGTAGCGGGTGCTGTCGGCGCCGTGTTCGTAACTCAGATCCTGCAGGTGGCATTCCCCGGCCTGATCACATACCGGGCAATCCAGCGGGTGATTGAGCAACAGGAATTCCACTACTCCTTTACGAGCATCCAGTACTTCCGGGGAAGTGATGTTGGCTACTTCCATACCATCCATTACAGTAGTACGGCAGCTGGCCACCAGTTTAGGCATGGGGCGTGGGTCGGCATCGGAACCTTTGGATACTTTTACCAGGCAGGTACGGCATTTACCGCCGCTGCCCTGCAGTTTGGAATAGTAACACATGGCCGGCGGCACTACCTCTCCTCCTATCTTCCGGGCCGCATTCAGTATGGTTGTACCGGGTTCCACCTCCACAGAGATGTTATCGATTTTAACCTTAAATAATTTTATTTCCTCCGCCATCTTAATATCTTTTGTGCTCGCGGGGAGCAACGTTTATTTTATATATTGATTCTTTATTTCAGTATATGCATACCCGTTATACAGCAGCTGGTGTTGGCGCCGGCAATGGGTCTGCGTAATGAGCCAGACCGAAATTGCGGGTCTGTGATTCTTCAGGATTTGCCACATGCCATTCAAATTCATCGCGGAAGTGGCGGATAGCTGCTGCTACCGGCCATGCTGCTGCATCGCCAAGCGGGCAGATAGTGTTTCCTTCAATTTTGCGTTGAATATCCCACAGTAAATCGATGTCGCTCATTTTGCCTTTACCATACTCGATGTTCTGCAGCACTTTCTTCATCCAGCCGGTGCCTTCACGGCAAGGGCTGCACTGACCGCAGCTTTCGTGGTGGTAGAAGCGGGCAAAGGTAAGGGTATTGCGCACAATACACTGGTCCTCGTCCATTACAATAAATCCGCCGGAACCCAGCATAGAGCCTGTTGCAAAGCCGCCATCGGCCAGGCTTTCATAGGTCATCATACGGGTTTCACCTTTTGCTGTTTTCAGCAGCAGGTTAGCCGGTAACACCGGAACGGAAGAACCGCCGGGGATACAGGCTTTCAGGCGTTTGTTATTTTTGATACCACCGCAGTATTCGTCGGAGTAGATGAATTCTTCTACGGAGATATTCATTTCTATCTCATAAACGCCGGGTTTGTTGATATTACCGCAGGCAGAAATGAGTTTGGTGCCGGTAGATTTGCCGGTACCGTATTTAATATATTCGTCGCCGCCGATGTTGATAATAGGCACTACTGCGGCGAGTGTTTCCACGTTATTTACTACGGTGGGCGATTGCCATAATCCTTTTACCGCGGGGAATGGTGGTTTGATGCGCGGATTACCGCGTTTCCCTTCCAGGGATTCTATCAGGGCAGTTTCTTCACCACAGATGTAAGCGCCTGCACCACGTTGTACGTATATTTCGAGATCGAAGCCGGTGCCCTGGATATTTTTACCCAGCCAGCCTTTATTTTTTGCTTCTGCAATGGCCTGTTCCAGGATGTCCGGAATCCAGGCGTATTCACCGCGGATGTAGATGTAGCAACTGTTAGCGCCGAGGGCAAAGCTGGAGATCAGTAATCCTTCAATGAGGAGGTGGGGGATGAATTCCATCAGGTAGCGGTCTTTGAACGTACCTGGTTCCGACTCATCTGCATTACAAACCAGGTAGCGCGGAACGCCTTCCGGTTTGGCGATGAAACTCCATTTCAGGCCGGTAGGGAAACCCGCACCGCCACGGCCTCTCAGGCCACTCTTCTTCACTTCATCCAGTACGCCGTCCGGCCCCAGGGTTTTCAGCGCTTTTTCAGCTGCAGCATAACCGCCGTTGCTCCGGTAGGTGTCATAGTACCGGATGCCTTCAATATGTGCTTTATCTAACAGTAATTTGCGTCCCATTGTCTTCCTTATGGTGTAATGTTACCGGTATTCCCGGCGCCATTATCAGATTTGTGTATATCTTTTATGCCTTACGTATGCCGTGTTGCGAAATGCGTTCTGCCAGTCTGTAAAACAGGAGCCCGGCACTTACGCCACAAATAACGGAAACCAGCCAGTTATCGATCCGCCATAATGCGGTGAGTAACGCCATCAGCAGTATTGCTTCCACTACCTGTAATTTGTGGCGCTGATACATTTCCTTAAAACGCATGATCAGGTTATTTTTTGGATGCATCAGTTGGCGTTTGCTTTAGATCTGCATTCTGCGATGATTTCATCTACTTTAGCCGGTGTAAGGTGCTCCCGGTAATGTTTTCCCAATTGCATCATGGGAGCATAACCACAGGCGCCGAGGCATTCCACCGTTTTAAGGGTAAACAGCCCGTCGGCGGTAGTTTCACCTACGCCGATACCCAGCTTATTTTTAATGTAATCAATGATCTGATCAGAACCACTTACCATGCACGGGCCTGTTTGGCACACCTCAAATAAATAGGTGCCTACCGGTTTCAGGTTAAACATGCTATAGAAAGTAGCTACCTCATACACTTCAATTGATTGCAGTTGCAGTAAAGTTGCAACGTAGTCCATTGTTTCTGCACTCAGCCATCCACCAAATGCTTCCTGAGCCAGGTGCAACACCGGTATCAACGCACTTTTCTGCTTCCCTTCCGGGTAGCGTGCAATGATTTCTTTTACTTTATTCAGTTTCTCTTCAGAAAATTGAACCACAGCCATTATTTTATTCAGCTTTAATCTTCGAAATATTCAATAGCGTAACTACGCATCCAGTTCACCTGCGATCAGGTTCAGACTACTCATACAAACGATCGCATCGCTCAACATGGCGCCTTCCACCAGCTCGGCGTAGGCCTGGTAGTAAATGAAGCATGGACGACGGAAGTGCAGCCTGTAAGGACTACGGCCACCATCGCTGATCAGGTAAAAACCAAGTTCGCCATTGGCGCCTTCCACTGCGTTGTACACTTCACCCGGAAGCATGTCTGCTTCACCCATCACAATTTTAAAGTGATAAATGAGCGCTTCCATCTTTGTATAAACATCCTGTTTTTCAGGGAGGTAATAAGCAGGTACATCTGCGTGGAACACATCTGCCGGCAGGCTTTTCACCTTATCCATGGCCTGGCGGATGATACTGAGACTTTCCCACATTTCCGCGTTACGCACCTGGAAACGGTCGTAGCTGTCGCCGGTAGTACCTACCGGTATGGAGAAGTCGAAATCCTGGTAAGAGCTGTAAGGATTGGCTACACGTACATCGTAATCCACGCCTGCTGCGCGCAGGTTTGGACCGGTGAAGCCGTAGCTGAGTGCCCTTTCTGCAGTAATAGCACCTACGCCCTGTGTACGTTCCATGAAGATACGGTTACGGGTAAGCAGGGTTTCAAACTCTTTCAGTACAGCAGGATATTCGTTCAGGAAGCGTTCTATTTTTGCGAAAGCTGCGGGCGTGAAATTTCTTTCAAAGCCGCCGATACGACCAATGTTGGTGGTAAGACGGGAACCGCAGATCTCTTCATATATTTCGTATATCAGTTCACGGTAGGTCATCACGTATACGAAACCGGTTAATGCGCCGGTATCTACTCCCATTACGGAGCTACAGATCAGGTGATCTGCAATACGCGCCAGCTCCATGATAATAACACGCAGATAATCCACTCTTTTAGGCGTTTCAATGCCCAGGAGCTTTTCTACGGTCAGTAACCAACCCATATTGTTAATAGGGGCAGAGCAGTAGTTTAAACGGTCTGTCAGTGGCGTGATCTGGTAATAGGGACGGCGTTCAGCGATCTTTTCAAATGCGCGGTGGATATACCCTACGGTAGAAACAGCGCTCACAATGCGTTCGCCATCGATTTCCAGAATGTTCTGAAATACGCCATGCGTGGCCGGGTGTGTAGGACCCAGGTTGAGCGTGGTCGTATCTTTTTCTATAGAGCCTTCCGGCAGCTTTATATGTTGTTTCTGATCTAACATAACCTCGTTGTATTAAAGATTTCCTCCCCTTCCAAACATCTCATCATCTTTATCAATACGCATGGAGTCTTCCAGCGGAAATTCCTTTCTCATGGGGAAATAGGTCATTTCGTCCACATTCAGCACACGGATCAGGTTGGGATGTCCTACAAAGTTGATCCCGTAGAAGTCGTAAGTTTCGCGTTCCATCCAGTTGGCCGATGCGTACAGCTGGGTAGCGGTAAAAACGTCCGGTTTGGCTACGGGTGTGAATACTTTCAGACGGAGCCTGATGTTATCCTGCAGGTTGTGTAGGTGATATACTACTGCCAGTTCTTCGTTTTTCCTGTCGGGATAATGCACTGCGGTGATATCCGTTAAAAAACGAAAACGCAATTCCTCATCATCAAACAGGAATTGCATTACTTTCAGGTTATAATCTTTCTGTGCGGTGAGGGTAAGCAGCCCAAACGGCTCTTCAAAGCCGGTTAGCACATCTCCAAACTTCTCCGTCAGGCGTTGCTGTATGCGTTCGTTTGTTAAAGACATTAACAATTTGAAATTTACGATTTACAATTAACCATTCCCCTCTCCTTACTTGATACCGTAAGACTCCATCAGTTCTTTATACCTGTCGGAGTTACGGCGGCGGAGACTTTCCTGGCCTACCAGGGCCTGTATTTTCATGAAGCCATCGATGATACCTTCCGGTCTTGGAGGGCATCCTGGCACATATACATCTACCGGGATCACCTGGTCGATTCCCTGTAATACAGAGTACGTATCAAATATACCACCGCTGGAAGCGCAGGCGCCTACGGCCATTACCCAGCGTGGCTCTGCCATCTGCAGGTATACCTGGCGCACAATAGGTCCCATTTTTTTGGAAATGGTCCCCATTACCATGAGTAAATCGCACTGGCGTGGCGTAAAGGCCATACGTTCTGCCCCGAAACGGGCCATATCGTAAGTAGCCGCCATGGTAGCCATGAATTCGATTCCACAGCAGGAGGTAGCAAATGGTAAAGGCCAGATGGAGTTTTTACGCGCCAAACCTATTACCTTGTCAAAAGAGGTGGCATAAAATCCTTCACCGGAATATCCCTCGGGGATTTCCACCATCTTCACCTTGTTATTATATTGAACCGGACGAGCCATTGGTTTTAATTTAAAGAGTTAATTAATCTTCCCATTTCAGAGCACCCTTCTTTGTGATATAGATAAATCCACACAAAAAGAAGCCCACAAACATCAGCACGGCCGTAAAGCCTTCCCATCCCAATTCCCTGAAATTAACCGCATAAGGGTAGAAAAAGATTACTTCTACATCAAATAACACGAAAAGAATAGCGGTCAGAAAGTATTTGATGGCTACCGGCTGGCGGGCGTTACCCTTTTGCTCGATACCACTTTCAAAGTTGATAAGCTTGTCGCTGGTTTTGCGTTTAGGACCTAAAAAGTGAGTAGCTAACATCGTGATCCCAACGAAACCTAAAGCAGCAATTAATTGCAGTACTATAGGGAAATAGCTAAAAGGAGTAGTCGTTGCTGACAAAAATACAGTTTCTGTATACATAAGCTTCCCGATAAAAACATTGTCCGAATGCGCAAAAATACTGTAAGTTGACCAATTATCAAATCTATTAAGAGTTAAAATATTATCTTTTTTCACCAACCGGAAACTAAAAAACCTCCTGCGGGTACAGGAGGTTTTTAGCAATTATATGTAATTAATAACTATTTCTTGTTCTGACCCTGCTTTGCAGCTGGTTTGGCGGCTGGTTTTTCACGGGCAGCCATATTTTCATTGATCTGTTTAACAGCGGTGTTATTCGGATCTAAGGCAGTCAGTTTATCAGCATATACTTTTACATTGGCTTTATCTTCCTTAAAGTAGTAGTATAACAGCTCATAAGTGTAAGCGTTGATCAGCGTACCCCTGTTTTTAGCAGGATCAACTTCAGAGATTTCTATGTATTTATCATAGAAAGGTTTTGCTACACCGGCCTGGGCCTGTGGATCTTTAGCAAAATTGCTCTGGCCTCTCCAGTAGTAACCGGTACCCAGCTCAGGTTTTGCTTCAATTACTTTCTGGAAAGCAGAATCGGCTTTAGCCAGCAAAGTAGTATCGAAAGGCTTAACATTTACGGCACCGTAGTAGTAGTTGATACCTACGTTGAAGTAATCGATCGCCTGCAGTTGCTCTTTATTAGCGAGAGATAATTCGTTCGCTTTTGCATACCATTCTGCCGCAGCAGTATAGTTACGGGCTCCTTTCAGCTGCTCTGCGATCTGGATAAAGGTTTCCGGATCTTTTGTAGTGATAGAACCTGCATATTTTTCCAGGTAAGCCAGGGCCTTTGTATTGTATTGGTTCTGGGTAGCGGAATCAGAAGATTTCAGCTTCATGTAGATGGCTGACAACAGTTTGTAATCCGCAGAATCCAGTTTGCTTTCTCCCACCTGCTGCACATAAGTATCCATTGTTTTCTGGGCGTTCAGGGAATCACCTTTCTGGAGGTAAGAGTCCCCGATCAGCAGTACCAACTGGTTCTTATAGGCGTCGGTGGCATTTGGCAATGCTGCCTGACCTTTACTGATAGCGGCATCATAATCTTTCTTGAAGAAAGAAATAGAAGCTGACAGCAGTTCATTCTTGGTTTTATCAGCAGGATCGGCTACCGCCATATATTTCTCCAGGTATTGCGCTGCATTTTCCCAGGAAAGCTGATCTTTTTTAGGAGTGGTGTAGAACAGGAACAGTTCATATAAGGCCGGACCATATTTCGGATCCATGTTGGTGGCTTTCGTATAATCTGCTACTGCTTCTGCTTTCAGCCTGGCGTTATAGTTCACCAAACCCTGTTTCATTACTGCTTCAGCGTTGTTTGGATCGAGTTCCAGTGCTTTTTCATAAGTGGTGATGGCTTTACCGCCGTTTTCACCACCGAGGAAGCGGTAAGCATCTCCCAGCTCAATATAATCGGCTGCAACGGGAGTATATTGTTCTTTTTTCTTACGGCCTTCGTTGTTCAGGAGTTTCTCCATTACAGTGAGGGCATAAGCGCGGTCGCCACCTTTGATTTCGCTGTTTGCATCAGCAATAGCGCGGGCAACATCTCCATCGCGGCCCTGTGTGGCGGCGCTGGCGGCATCAAATTTCTGTTTTGCGGCGGCGGCATTACCATTGATCAGATCAATACGGCCCATACCAGCCTGCAGTAAAGCAGATGTGGGTACTGCCTGTAAGCCTTTCTGGAAGGTAGCAGCAGCACCTGCAGCATCATCCATTCCGAGTTGGGCTATACCGAGGTAATAATACGCTTTGTCTTCCGTAGGCTTTGCTGCGATCACTTTCTCTAAATTCTGCTTGGCAGACAGGTACTTACCGTAATACAGGTCTTTCAGTCCGTCCTCCACAGATTGGGCCATCACACCGCTTGAGGCGGCGCAAAGCAATGCTACGATTAAACTTTTCCGTTTGTTCATGCAATCTGGTTTTTTAGTTTTAGTTGTGTTTTTCTTCTACTTAAGGTTGGCTTCCCTGAATACTACATTCAATCTCGCCGGGAATAAACGGAACTGCTTCATTACCAGCTGTCCCTCATAACTACCGAGAAAGGTTGCAAATCCACTGCCAAGTCCATGATATGGTTCTTTCAGGCAATAGAAGAAGCCGCGTTTTAACGGATAGGTGCCAATACCAATATAGGCCTGGTATGGCTTAACAAATTCTGAACCATTGTCTGCTCTTAGTCTGACTACAGATACCTCACGTGTAAAAGCCATAGACAATGAATCGTTCGGATCAGAGATCCAGCTAACACCTATAACACCAATCGCGTCTTTGTTTTTTGTCACATAATCCACCACTTCCGGGTTGGTTTTCGCAGCCATTGTATTGGTTGGCAGAGGTTTACCCTTGTTGATGGAATCCATGATATACCGCACGGTGCTTGAGTTGGCATTGTCAAACACCAGTTGCCACTTCCTGTCTTTATTGGTGCCGTCCATAATCTCACGTACCTGATTCATATTCAACACAGAATCAGGATTCTCCTTATTTACCACCAGCGCAAGCGCGTCCCAGGCAAGTAAAAGGCTGTTAGGCGTAATTTTGATTTGCTTGAAGTAATCGCGTTCCTGCTGGTTGAAATCGCGGGTAACGATTACCAGGCGGGCACTATCATTTAAAAGATCTTTAAAGCAATCAGCCTCCGGTTTATAGGTAGGGATGATATGTGCTTTTGGATACAGCGATTGAAAAACTTTTATTTCCGAATCAATCAGCGGCTTATATGTCTCATCCACACTTATATGGATGGTGCCTTCTGTAGCTGTATCTAATTTTTTCGCATTTGGATTCTGTCCGCAAGCGGCCATCATCAATGTAATAGCTGCTAAATATACAGCATTCATTCTTTCTAAACTGAAAAACATATTACACCTCTTTAGTTCCTGTTAAAAAAAAGTTTTCTCACTCCATTATAAACCCTAAAGAGGCCGTAAACTATTAAAACCGCACCAACAATACTCATCATCTGTGGCGATATTCTGAATTCCCCGAATCCCAGTTTCTCCGCAAAGATTGCGAACAAACCAAAGAGGATAAAAAATATTCCCCTGATCAGCTCACCCATTGGCCGATACCTGTTTTCCTGCCGTCTGCTTGTTTGTTCTTCGTGTGTTTCCATGTTGCGAATTACAATTATACAAAAAATAATTTTTTAATCGGTCATAGAGAATTTTAGAGGAATGTTAAAAAACTGACTTAAAACCGCACCCTTTTGCTTGTCCAGCCGCAATTTGAGGCATTTTTTCAACATGTTGTTATTTTTTGATTTACAATATGATCATTTACTGACTATTACAATTTGCGGCAAATACTTCTTTGTAACTCATAAATCCCCGTTTTTTTCTTCTAATTCCTGTTAAAAGATGCAAATACACCCACATTTCCATAATATCTTGTAGGTTTGCGGCCTGATATTCAAATATTCATCCGCATGAAGATATTGATGGTTTGCCTGGGTAATATTTGCCGCTCCCCCCTTGCAGAAGGGATTATGAGGCACCTGGCAGCAACAAGGGGACTGGACTGGGAAATTGATTCTGCCGGTACCGGTAACTGGCACGTGGGCCATTCACCAGATCACCGCTCCATAAAGGAAGCCCGGAAAAATGGTGTGGATATCACCGGCTTACGGGGCAGGCAGTTCCAGACCGCCGATTTTGATACCTTTGACCGCATCTATGTAATGGACAGGAATAATTATGCCGATGTGCTACGCAAAGCCCGGAACAACTCGGATAAAGCAAAAGTAGCCTTCCTGCTGCCGGATCAGCAGGATGTACCTGACCCCTGGTTTGACGATGCCCTGTTTGCACCTGTTTATAAAATGATCTATCAGGCCTGTGAAAACATCGCAGACCAGCAACCATAAAACTTTTAATATTTTTCAGAGATGATAAAGCCCGGTATTCCTAAAGGCACCCGTGATTTTGGCCCGGTGGTAGTGAGAAAACGTAATTATATTTTCCAGACCATCCGCGAAACCTTTGAGGTATTTGGTTTCCAGCCGTTGGAAACACCCGCGATGGAGAATTTATCCACCCTCACCGGCAAGTACGGAGAGGAAGGAGATAAACTGATGTTCAAAGTACTGAACAACGGAGAGATCTATAACGAAGCCCATCAGGCTAAAGATAATAAGGAACTCGTTTCCGCCATTACTGAAAAAGCATTGCGCTACGACCTCACCATTCCATTCGCACGCTACGTGGTAATGAACCAACACGAACTGGCCCTTCCCTTTAAACGCTACCAGATGCAACCCGTATGGCGCGCAGACAGACCACAGAAAGGCCGCTACCGCGAGTTTTATCAATGTGACGCCGACGTGGTGGGCAGCAATTCCTTACTTAATGAAGTAGAATTACTGCTGATATATGATACCGTGCTAACAAAACTTGGCTTGCAGGGTTATGAATTACGCATCAACAACCGTAAAATATTATTCGGCCTCGCTGAAGTGATCGGTAAAACGGAATTACTCACCGATATTACCATCTCCATAGATAAACTTGATAAAATTGGTGCAGACGGCGTAAGAAAAGAATTACAGGAACGAGGTTTAACCACTGCCGATATTGATACCATCGAAAAGTTCCTGGCGATTGAAGGGAGCAGCGAAGACAAACTGGCACAACTGAAAGAACTCCTTCAGTCTTCTTCCACCGCGTTAAAAGGTATTGAAGAATTGTCGTTTGTGCTCAACTCCGGCTATGCTACCTTCAATACCACTCCCATCATTGATGTGACGCTTGCACGTGGACTTAACTACTACACCGGATTAATCGTGGAAGTAAAAGCCCCGGCTACCGTGAAAATGGGCAGCATTGGCGGTGGTGGCAGATATGATGACCTCACCGGCCTCTTTGGCCTGCCAGGTATTTCCGGCGTAGGGATCTCCTTTGGCGTTGACCGTATTTACGATGTGCTGGAAGAACTGAAACTATTCCCGCAAACGGCGCAGCAATCTACCAAAGTATTATTCCTCAACCTGGGAGAAGCCAGTTCCCGCGCAGCTTTCAGCTATATGATGCAATTACGTCAGCAGGGCGTTGCCGCGGAGTTATTCCATGAACCAGCGAAGATGGATAAACAAATGAAGTATGCAGATAAAAGAGCGATTCCTTATGTCATTATCCTCGGGGAATCTGAACTGCAGGAAAACCTGGTAAGCGTGAAAAACCTCACCACGGGCCAGCAGGAGAAGATCAGCGGGGCGGAATTGATTAGCTACGCATTTTGATTCAAGCAATAAAAAAGAAGGCCGTTTGTATGATACAAACGGCCTTCTTTTTTTATAACAACCTGTTTATTTCGCGTGACGTTTTGCAAACTCCGCTTTGGCATCTTCAAGATACTTTACGAAGGCGTCTACATTTTCTTTCGGATCATAGCCATAACCGATGTTCAGCAGTGCATTACCTTCCAGGTCTACCGGAATGTAGTATGGCTGCGAGTTACGGTTAAACTTGGTGATCTGGATATCCTGGTTCTTCAACCCAACATCCTTTACATTCAACCCTGAAGTTTTAGACTCATACCTTTCCTCATCGGAAAGCTTTGTCTTCTCATCGGTGTACAAAGAAGCCACGATAAAATCGTTGCGCAGGATCTTCATCACTGCAGGATTGGATAATACCGACTTTTCAAACTTACGGCAGTTTACGCACGTATGCCCGGTAAAGTCAATCATCAATGGCTTGTTAGCCACTTTAGCTGCTGCCAGCGCTTCTTCATAATCAAAGAAAACATGCTCCACGCCGGGAATTTCAGAATGCAGGATATCCACCAGCTTCTTCGGTTTTACAGTGTTGGCATTGTTGCCGCCGCCAGTACCGCCACCTTCGCCGCTTTCCAGTGCTGCCTGTATATTTACCAGTGATTTGTTGAGATTAAAATCCTGAGAGCCTTCATGCGGCAGGAATCCACTGATTCCTTTCAGCGGGGCGCCCCACATACCAGGCACCATGTACACCGTGAATGTAAACGCAGCAATGGCAAAACAGAGACGGGTTACTGTGAGGAAAGGCACATCGCTGTCGTGGCTCAGTTTCAGCTTACCAATCAGGTACAGCGTGAGCAACGCAAAAATGGCAATCCACAGCGCCAGGAATATTTCACGGTCCAGCAGGTTCCAGTGATAAGCCATATCCACATTAGACAGGAATTTCAACGCCAATGCCAGTTCCAGGAAGCCCAGCGTAACTTTCACTGCATTCAGCCAGCCGCCGGATTTGCCGATCTTATTCAGCAAACTCGGGAACAGGGCGAATAGGGAGAATGGTATAGCCAATGCCAGCGAGAAGCCAAACATCCCGACCAGCGGGCCGGAGTTTCCTCCTTTTGCCGCCAGCACCAACAGGTTACCCAAAATAGGACCTGTACAGGAGAAAGACACAATTGCCAGCGTAAGCGCCATAAAGAAAATACCCGCCATACTACCCATGCCCGCTTTAGAGTCAGACACATTGGCCCAGGAGCTGGGTAAGCTGATTTCAAAGGCGCCCAGGAACGAGAACCCAAACAACAGGAAGATCACAAAGAAGATCATGTTGGCGATGCCATTGCTGGCCAGTGAGTTCAGCGCACTGGCACCAAATATTTTGGTGATCAGGAAACCCAGCAGGGTGTAGATAACGATGATTGACAGGGAATAAGTAAATGCGTTCTTGATACCTTCTGCCCTTGTTTGGCTACGTTTGGTGAAGAAGCTTACTGTAATGGGAATCATGGAGAATACGCAAGGCGTGATCAGCGCAATGAATCCACCGCCAAAGCTGGCGATAAAGATCCACCACAAAGATTTGTTAGATGCGTCGTCGTCCGCTATGCCGCCTTTTACAGCAGCGGTACCTGCAGTATCAGCGCCTGCTTTCGCGGCGGCAGGATCTCCTGTAGGCACTTCAAAAGTGGTTTCTTCAGGTACCGCATCCTCTCCCTTCAGCACCATGTAAGTAATGGTGCCGGAAAGTTTGGAAACGGGTCCGGTGGCTTTTACCGCTGCCACCAGTTCTACCTCATTTTCAAAATATTTGATGTCCAGATTATCGAATAATGGTTCTTTGCGGTTTTCCAGTTTACCATTCTCTGTGATACCTGTAATAGTGGCTTTTACGCTGCTATCCAGTACTACCCTGGTATTAGGATCATCGTTTCCCATTGTGGTGGAAAAAAGCAACCAGCCTTTTTCTACAGTGCCCTTCAGATGCAGCACATATTCCTGGTCAGTTTTCTTTTCTGCAGAAAACTGCCATTTAACAGGCTTCGGGCTTGCGTCCTGCGCGTTTGCACTAAGTGCGAACAGGGCAAAGACAGGTATTAGAAATGAAAGCAAATGCTTCATATAGTCAATAGGCTTTAAATAATATAAATCTGAGAAAACAAGAAACGAGTTCCGTTGAGGAACTCGTTTTGCAAGTATTGTTATCAGTTACCGGATTCAATTTATTTTCCTCCAACACTTACTGCAAATTCCACTTCTTTCGGTGGCAGGCACTGATGGTCATCACAAACCATGTACTCCACAGATCCTTTTACTTTGGTAGCGGCTTTGCCTTTTACCGTTACTTTTTGTACAAAGTCTACAGAGCTTTCGTAGAATTTCAGTTCTGAGTTAAAGTTTTTGTCGAATGACTTATGCAGTTTACCTACTTCTTCCACCTTACCTACAGCGGCAGTCAGTGGATTTTTGGTGAACTTAAACGAGGTAGCTACCGGACCTTCTCCCGCTTCCTGTGCGTACAGATGCCAGCCGGCATCAATCGTAGCAGTAGCGTGTACTTCGTAGGTAGTGGCATTCACCTTCTTCGCTGTAAAGCTCCATTTTACCGGGTTCTCTATCTGTGCACTTGCCAGGATGGGCAAGGCGAATAAAGCCAGTGCTGTTAATAATTTTTTCATGCTTTTCTTTTTAATTGGTTGGTTGATTTTAATCTATCTAGTTGTTATTGATCAGACTTTGTAAGATCAGCTGCCCGTCCGTATTACCCAGGGCCAGGCTTGTAGCCCTTTCCGGGTGAGGCATCATACCAAAAACATTTCTTGCTTTGTTACAGATGCCTGCTATGTTACGGATGGCGCCGTTATGGTTAGCAGTTTCAATAATGTTGCCAAACTCATCGCAGTAGCGGAATAACACCTGGTTGTTCTTAAACAGCTCATCCAGGGTAGCGTCGTCGGCATAGTAACGGCCTTCTCCGTGTGCGATCGGGATCATTAATGGTCTGCCGGCTACATCTTTGGTGAGGGATGCAGTGGTATTTTCGCTTTTCAGGTATACATTTTTGCAGATGAACTGCTGGTGCTGGTTCTGTAATAATACGCCCGGCAGAAGACCTGCTTCACATAATACCTGGAAACCGTTGCAAACACCAATGACACGGCCACCTTTGTTGGCAAATTCAATCACACTCTGCATCATAGGGCTAAATTTCGCAATAGCGCCGCAACGCAGGTAGTCGCCAAAGGAAAAGCCGCCCGGTAATACGATACAATCTTCTGTGCTGAATGCGCTCAGGTCTTTATCCTTATGCCACAGTTCTATAACTTCCTGTCCCAGGTCATTACGCAGGGAATCAATCATATCATGATCACAATTAGAACCGGGAAAGGTGACAACGCCAAATTTCATCTGAAAATGTTTTGTGTTTATGTGTAAATAATGCTTTTAAAAAACGTTTTTTTCCACATTTTTGCCACCATTTATACGAATGACAAAACTAATGGGAAAGGACAAAATTACTTCGCCGTTCGCAATTTTCCATTGCCGTTTGTCCTGATTTAACAAATTACTGGTAATCAGGCCCTTAAAATGGGGGAATCAGCTGAAATATTGCATAACAATCACATATGCCAGTGCAAAGAAGTGGATAATGTTGGCAAAAGTGTCGTTGGTAACCGACCAGAATACGTTACCGGCGAACATGGAAATCGGCAAAACTGCCAGTACCCAGTAGGCTGCTGAAAAGTGAACATTAAAGAACGGTATCATCATGGCTACCAGTACATATATGATGAGTGCCGCCCATATTTTACGGCCCTGTATCAGCATTTTTTTAAGCGGGCGCTGCAACAGCAGCCATCCTATCACGAAAAAGAGCAAACAGGCGATCATGGCGCCCCAAACCTTATAATCGGTGATCATGGGCAACGAGGCGCCCATATTCGGGATTTTCCAAAGAAGGGTCATCTGACCGGTGAGGAACAGGTAGGTGCCCATCAGGTATAACGGACAAATCAGGCCCAGCAGGGCAATGATCCATTCCGCCAGCCGGAAAGCCCGCATAATCAGCATGCTGGACAGCAACAAAGAACAGAATATAACAGAAGGAAAATAAAAGAGCCCGCTTATCCCCAGTGCAAACCCGATATTAAACACTACATCACGGGCGGAGGTACGTGTATACAACTCCGTTATACTGGTAAATACCCACAACATGATGAGGTTTACGATCAGTGCCGGAGAAAATACGTTCCAGCTTTGCAGCATGGACGTAAACAGCAGGTAACACATGGCCGGCAGGTAAGTAGGCCGCGGAAATAACCGGTGATGATTAATGATACGGGTGAAAAGCAGGGATTGCAGAAACAACAGTAAAACTGCCATCGACGTAAACACCAGCGGGCTGCCGCCTGTAAACGTATGCATCCATTTCACCAGCAGGTGATACAAAAGCCCTTCTGATCCGTCTGCCATATAGGTAGATGGGTGGATCAGATAGTAAAACTTAACAACCAGCGTGTATATTAACAACAGCAATACCGTTAGCGGATTGCCTGAGCGGAAAAATCTTATCACAGTGCAAAGGTGTGATTAAAAGTCAATTTTAGCAAAGCAAATATAATTCCTGTAAATGCATGGTATCACTACCGTACGGCCACTGATTTGTTTGCCATACCGGGGCATCCAGGTGAAACCCTTATCCAGGTTACGCAGCGTAGGCATGCGGTTCACTTTACCTCCCGGGGCCAGACTTACATCCGTCAACATATAATTCCTTCTGTCCAGTTCATTATACAGAAAACGTAATTCGCTGCCCACGTTTACCATCAGGTAAGACAGGTACAGGTCGGCGTTATCGTCATACTGGCTCTTATGAACAAAGTTATTCCACTGCATATTGCCCTCATCGTCGAAAGACAATACCGCTACGTTATCATAGTGATAACGCAATCCCTGTGAATTATTCCAGTAGTAGGGATTGTAGTACATGGAAGAGTAAGGCGAGTAGTAATAGGGGGCGTACATGCCGCCGTAAGGACTGCCGTACATATAATTCCACCGGTTCCAGGGCTGGTAGCGGGAAGAGGTGGAGAAAGATTCTGCCGTAAGGAGGAATCCACCGTTACTGGTATTGATGATCTTACGGATGAAGTAGTCGTTAAAGGCCGCGGCGGTGCTGGATTCCCCACGGGCGTTCATTTTCAGGTCATCGGGGAATACCTGCGATTTCTCATACACCGTTTTATGATTGGCGTAGTCGTACTTGTACAGATACAAGCCATCTACATTTCCCCTTTTCTGTTTATAATAAAAAGCGGTGACCAGAGCCGTTTGCTTATTATTATCAAGCTTCATTTTCACTTCATCCAGCAGCTGTGCTTTGAAGGCCATTACAGAGGTTTCAAAGCTGTCGACCAGCGAACGTTTCACGACCATACTGCCGCTCACCACATAGTCGCGGTTGGACGTGCGTTCCAGCTTATTAAAGAGCAGGTCGCCGGTATTGGTAAGATTAAAGTTGCTGAGGAACTGTTTCTTTTGCATGGGCATGGATAAACGGCTGTTGTTCACCAGGCTCATGGCACTGTCGTACAGGAAGGTATAGAATACGTTGTTGTTTTCGTTATCCTGGTTGATCTTATACACCATGATGCGGTTCTTATCTTCCGATACTTCAACAGAATATACTTTGTTCTCTTTGGAGTAGATACCGATGCGGGTGGAGTCGATCAGGATGGGTGCATCTGCAAATTTAGCTTCCGGCGACATGGTGGCGCAGAAACTGTATACCGCATCCTTGCGCTGGAATTGGTAGATCATCAGCACTTTATCCGGATAGGCCACAAAATCCATACTGATCACCTTACGGGGCAGGAAGTCCAGTTTAACCCTTTCTTTCAGCTGCATCGCATTGTCATATACAGACACCACATAGTCGCCGCGGTCTGTTTTATACACCAGTATATTCCCTGCTACCTTGCCAATAATTTCAAACTCGGTGCTTTTATAGTCGTCCTTCTCCGGTTCAGAATAGGTTATTTTCTGTGCCGTTGCTGCTGTGCCGGCGAAAAGCAGCAACAATAATAACTGTAGGCGGTATAGCGTATGCATGCGGTTATATAGATTTCAGATATTTTTGTGATAATGCAGATGGCCCATTTGCATGTGCCATTTTCAAACTTACATTAAAATTCAGAAATTAACTTGTCAATTTAAAGCCGGTAAGTCCTGCTTTTACATAAATTCCAAAAGGCCCGATTTATTGTGTATTTTTAATAAATTATTTTAAAAAAGCAGCTATTATTGGATGGAAACCGTTATTATAACCGGTGGAACAGGACTTATAGGGACGGCATTAACCCGGCTGCTGCTGGAGCGCGGCTATAAGGTGATTATTCTCAGCAGGCGTCCTGATAAACGCAGCAACACGAATGTAACATATGCCCACTGGAACGTGGAATCCCAAACCATAGATAAAGAAGTTATTCAACAGGCGGATTATATCGTACACCTGGCGGGCGCCAACGTGGGAGAGAAACGTTGGACAGCAGCGCGTAAACAGGAAATCATTGACAGCCGTACCCAAAGCAGTGAATTAATTTTCACTGCACTTAAAAACTTCCCCAACAAGGTAAAGAAGGTGATCAGCGCTTCGGCAACAGGTTATTATGGCGACTTTACAGACCACATCTTCACCGAAACAGACCCTCCTGCTACCGACTACCTGGCCACCACCACCCATACCTGGGAACAAAGCATTTCCAAAGTAACTACACTTGATAAAAAGCTGGTGATTTTCCGGACCGGCATTGTGCTCAGCCCCGATGGCGGCGCTTTAAAGGAATTCTACAAACCATTGCGGTTTGGATTTGCCACCATACTTGGATCTGGCGAACAATTTGTTCCCTGGATACATATTCACGACATTGTACGGTTGTACTTCAATGCTATTGTGAACGACCGGCTGGAAGGCGTTTACAATGCAGTGGCGCCCAATCCTGTTACCAACCGTGAACTGATACTCAGTATGGCCCGGATGGCCAAAGGACGCAGCTTTATGACTACCTATGTACCTGCTTTTGCCCTGAAACTGGCATTGGGGGAAATGAGTGTGGAAGTATTGAAAAGCGTGAAAGCGTCTGCCGACAAAATACAACGAACCGGTTTCCAGTATTCTTATCCTACCATTAACGATGCAATGGAGCAGCTGTTTAGCCGATAACGGTTTTCTCCATAGCAGCAGCTTTCAGTAAGCATTCTTCCCATTCTTTTTCCGGATCACTGTAAAAAGTGATGGCAGATCCGGTCTGAAAAGAGAGGTAGCGGTTATCTGCGTTGTACAGTATGCTGCGGATCACCACATTAAAGTCGAAATCACCTGCCGGCGTAATATATCCTATGGCTCCGGAGTAAAGTCCCCGGCGGGTTTGCTCATATTGTTCAATCAGTTGCATCACCCTTAATTTTGGCGCGCCTGTCATGGATCCCATCGGGAAAGCATTCCGCAATACTTCCGTGAAGGGCGTTTCGGGAGATAATTGTGCGGAGACGGTAGAAATCATGTGATGCACATGGGCAAAGGAATAGATGCCAAACAGTTCTGTTACTTCCACGGTGCCCTGCAAGGCAGTATGGGATAAATCGTTGCGAACAAGATCTACTACCATTACATTTTCTGCACGTTCTTTCGCACTGTTCAGCAGGTCCTGTTGCAGCTGGCGGTCTGTTACCGGGTCTGCATCTTTCCGGCTGGTGCCTTTAATCGGCTGGGAGATAACGGTGTTGCCTTTCTTTTGCACAAACCGTTCCGGGCTGGAACAGGCGAGGTAACGGTGATGCAGGCGATAATATGCGGCAAAAGGCGATGGCGACAAGGCATTGAGCCGGGTAAATAAAGCCGGTGGATGTATGCTGATATTTTCCATGAAGTTTTCGCGGCAGAAATTAACTTCATAACAATCGCCCTGCAGGATGTGTTGTTGCAGGTTTTTCACTGCAGCAATATAGCGTTGGTGATCCAGGCGGCTTTGCAGCGGCTGCACCAGGGAAGTAACTACGGGTGATGTATCCGGCGGCGTGCGCAAAACGGCTGTAAGGACTTCCTGCGCGTCTTCCCTGGTAAAGGCTTCTCCACCGATATGCACCTGGTTTTTTTGCAGTTGTATGATGATGCGGGGCACAAAAAAGTGCATATCCGGAAAACCGATACCATCGTAGTGGTGTGAATGCAGACCTGCCGTTTCGTTTTTGAGATCATAGGCAAGGTGCCCGAAGAGCCAGCCGGCGTGTGTTTGATGGAATTGCTGTAAAGCGGGGAATGCGTTGCCGGCGTTTACTTCGAGGGTATGCAGTGCATCTGCAGCGAGTATGGCTTCATATTGATGCCAGGGAGAATCGTAATTATTATTGTCTAAAAAACAACAAATGTTGAACTGGTTTCCCCAATCCAACATTTGTTGCTTAAATATTTTCTGATTATCAACCGGAAAAGTGTGAAATATCCTGATAACAATCGTGTTTAGTGCTTAAAAATCATCATCGTCATCATCAAAACGATCGTTGAACAGATCCATGTCTTTGAATTCATCATCGATACCCAGATCGTCGTCATCATCGGCTTTTTTGCTGCCAGTGCTGGGACGGCCGCGTTTACCTTTCGACTTAGGCATGTCAAACTCCTCAAAATCAGGATCATAATCATCATCTTCTCCTTTCTCCCACGCATCATCTACATCATCCTCCTCATCTGCGTCGTCTTCTTCCTCATCATCATCTTTACGTTTTGATTTGGATGCAGACTTATCTGATTTCTTTGAGGCAGATTTGGAAGGTTTCACATCTTCATCCTCCTCCTCCTCATCATCATCATCCACCTCTTTCTTAGGCTTGGCCGCAGCTTTGGGAGCTTCTTTTGCAGTCTTAGGAGAAGTAGTTTTTTTGGTCTCTTTCTCTTTATCAGATTTTGATTTCATAATAGGTTACCTTATTTCTTTGCCGTAAAGTTTTAATAGTTTTTTTTATTCGCCAAATTTTTTTTGCTGTTTTTTTTCCTTACTTTTTGGTTCTACTTTTCAAGGATCTGATCGCGCCCAGGTCCGTTGGAAACGTATTTCACGGGAACGCCCAGATACGTGTCTACTGCTGTAACAAATGCTTTCATCTCCGCTGGTAACTCGTTGAACTGCTGACAGGTAGAAGTTTTATCACTCCATCCTTTAAATGTTTCCCAGACTGGTTTAATGTCCAGACCGTTAATCTGGAAAGGCAGTTGCTTTGTTTGTTTTCCGTCAATTTCATAAGCGGTGCAGGCGAGTACCTCGTCGAATTCGTCGAGCACGTCGCTTTTTGTCATTACCAGTTGGGTAACGCCGCTCAGCATACAGGTATAATTCAGCGCTACCAGGTCGATCCAGCCGCAACGGCGTGGACGGCCGGTTACCGCACCAAATTCATGGCCTGCAGAACGCAGTTTCTCGCCGGTTGCATCATGCAGTTCGGTAGGGAAAGGACCGCTACCAACGCGGGTGCAATAGGCTTTGGTAACACCAATCACTTCTCTGATCCACTGTGGAGCAATACCTAAACCGGTACATACGCCGGCAGAAATGGTATTGGAAGAAGTAACAAAAGGATAAGTACCAAAATCCACGTCCAGCATACTTCCCTGGGCGCCTTCAGCCAATACTTTTTTACCGGCTTTCAGTTTCTCATTCAGGAAATATTCGCCGCTTACCACATTCATTTGCTGCAGGAAAGGGATGGCTTCGAAGAATTCAGCTTCCCAGTTGGCAATATCTTCTGAAAATTCATTTATATCGTACTGACATAACAGCTGCAGGTGTTTCTGCTTCAGTTTTTCGTACAGTGTTTTAAAATCGGGGGATAAAACATCACCTACGCGTAAACCATTTCTGCCGGTTTTATCCATGTAAGCAGGGCCGATACCTTTTAAAGTAGAACCTATTTTATCATTTCCTTTCGCTATTTCAGACGCCTTGTCCAGCGCGCGGTGTGTAGGAACAATGATATGGGTTTTTTCAGCAATAAACAGATTTTTTGTCAGATCTACTCCCAGGGCTGAAATATCTTCGCTTTCTTTTTTGAAAGCTACAGGGTCCAGCACCACGCCGTTACCGATCAGGTTGATGGTCTTATCATGAAATACACCGGATGGAATGGTGCGCAATACTACTTTCTGACCGTTTACATACAAAGTGTGACCAGCATTTGGTCCACCCTGGAAACGGGCAATCACGTCGTACCTGCCGGCAAAATAGTCCACAATCTTACCCTTGCCTTCGTCGCCCCATTGCAGGCCTAACAAAACGTCTACCATAATGATTTAATTAAATATCGGAGGTTTGTTGCTTTAAAAGAAGTCGCAAAATTAAGGCGAATATTAAGAATTACAAACAAATTACTAATTACACACCGGAATTGCGGATAAAAGGGAAGATTTCATCAAGATCTTCTGAAATCTTCCCTTTTACCCGCCCTTCTTTATTTGCTGTTTGTATTTTTTACTTTAAGATTCTTCGAGGCGCTGGATAGATTGTATTCCATCGAGCGTTTTAAGCCTGTCCACGAGCTCGTCCAGTTCTTCCTTATCGTGAACATATACTTTGATCAAACCCTCAAATAAGCCTTCTTTTGACTCAATGCTGAGGGCGGAGATATTAATCTTCAGTTCACCGGAAATAATGTTGGTGATTTTGTGGATCACCCCTACATCATCCATCCCGATAATGCGCAAGCCTGTCAGGAAGGAAATTTCACGGTTCTTCACCCATTTGGTTTTTACCACGCGGTGGCCATAATTAGCCAGCAGCTGTGCGGCATTGGGGCAGTTGGTACGGTGTATCTTCAACCCCTCGCTGGCAGTGATAAAACCAAATACGTCATCTCCCGGGATCGGGCGGCAGCAGTTCGCCAGTTTGTAGGCGATTTTATCCGAGCTTTCACCGAAAATGATCAGTTCTGCATCCTTTTTGGAAGGCAGCTGGTGTTTTACATGTTCTTCCGGTACGTGTTCCGGTACTTTCACCGGTTTTGGGGGTTCCAGTTTATCGCCCAGTACAGAAAACTGCTTGAGTTCTTTCAGATCAATGTTGCGGACCGCCACCTGGTAATATAAATCCAGCGGGGACGGTTGTTTATAGAACTGTACCAGTTCATTGATATTATGCTGACTGAAAGAAATATTCATGTGCGACAGCTTACGCTCCAGTGCTGCCTTTCCGTCCATCGCCACTTTCCGCTTTTCTTCCTTCAGCGCATCCTTGATCTTGGATTTGGCTTTGGCGGTGAGCACAAAGTTCAGCCAGTCTTCCGAAGGCTTCTGTTTATTGGAGGTAATGATTTCCACCTGGTCTCCGCTGCGCAGTTTATGGCTCAGGGGCACCAGTTTGTAATTCACTTTGGCGCCGATACATTTGTTACCCACGGCACTATGGATAGAGTATGCAAAGTCAAGCGCAGTGGAGTTTACCGGCAATATTTTCAGATCCCCTTTGGGGGTATACACATAAATTTCTTCTGTGAACAGGTTACTCTTAAAATCCGCGAGGAAGTCGAGCGTATTGGAATCGGGGTTGTTCAGGATTTCCCGGATCTGGGTGAACCACTGATCAAATTTAGATTCCTGCTGGGCGGAGGCATTGCTGCCTTCCTTGTACCGCCAGTGTGCGGCCACCCCTTTTTCCGCATAGTCGTTCATGCGTTTGGAGCGGATCTGCACTTCCACCCATTTACCACTGGGACCCATTACGGTTACGTGCAACGCCTCGTACCCATTGGATTTAGGGTTGCTGAGCCAGTCGCGGGTTCTTTCCGGGCTTGGGTGGTAAAAGTCGGTAATAATGGAATACACCTTCCAGCAATCTGCCTTTTCCTTATCTATCGCGGAATCCAGGATGATACGGATGGCAAAAAGGTCATATACTTCTTCAAAGGCAACGCCTTTTGTTTTGATCTTATTATGGATGGAATGAATGGATTTCGGGCGGCCATAAATCTCGAATTCAAATCCTTCATCCTGCAGCACCTCTTTGATTGGCTTGATAAACTCGTTGATATAGCGGGTGCGTTCGCGTTTGGTTTCTTTGAGACGCTTGGCTATTTCACGGTAGGTTTGCTGCTCCGTGTATTTCATGGCCAGGTCTTCCATTTCGGATTTAATATTGTATAACCCGAGACGGTGGGCCAGCGGCGCATAAATGAACACGGTTTCAGAAGCTATTTTCAGTTGCTTTTCGCGGCTCATGCTGTCGAGCGTACGCATATTGTGCAGCCTGTCTGCCAGCTTGATCAGGATCACCCTGGGGTCATCTGCCAGCGTCAGTAATATTTTCTTGAAGTTTTCTGCCTGTGCGGTGCTGGTACTGGAGTCTATTACGGTAGATATTTTTGTGAGACCATCTACAATGTGAGCGATCTCATTCCCGAACTCGCGGGACACATCTTCCAGTGTTACTTCGGTATCTTCCACGGTATCGTGGAGCAGGGCACATATGGCGGAGCGTACGCCAAGGCCTATTTCTTCCACGCAGATCTGCGCTACGGCCAGCGGATGCAAGATATAAGGTTCCCCGGATTTACGCCGCATTTCCTTGTGTGCATCTGCTGCCATTTCAAAAGCAGTACGTACCAGCTCCCTGTCGCCTTTTTTCAAACGGGGCTTCAACGCCCTCAATAAAGCACGGTAATGCCGAACGATTTCCTTCTTTTCCTGCTCTTCGTCTAAATTATATTTTTGTACAACCACTGTTTCCATTGCAATAAAGTTACGATTTAATATAATCTGAAAGAAAAAACAGGGTGCTGCAAAAAAACACCCACCCTTTGCCGGGATAAACCGGAAAGGGCGGGCAGGTTGATTATCAGGCGGGAAAAAAATGCTATCAGTGAAGAGGCACGGTGATCTTTACCGGCAGGATGTCTTCCGGCACATTCAGGCGGAGCCCAACGTTGTAAACGGTTTCCAGCTCTATGCGCGGCACCAGCCGGAGCAGCCTGCGTACGCGGCCGATAAATACGTCCATACTGCGACTGGCATAAAAATCTTCTTTTCCCCAAACCCGCAGCAATACTTCATCCTTTTGGACGATGATATTGGGCCGGCTGAGGAAATAACGCAGCATTTTTGCCTCGATGGGAGAAATTTTGCCTTTGGCCAGTTTGCTGCTGGTTTCGAAGATCTTGAGTTTCCGGTAATGGAAGGTGTAATTCGCCACTGTGTGCCCTACCAGCAACTCTGTTCTGTTGGGACGGGTCCACTTCAGCATCACCTTCATTCTTTTTACCAGTTCCTCAAAGCTGAATGGCTTTACGAGGTAACCATCCCCTCCCAGCTGGAATCCGCTGATGCGGTCAGCTTCGTCCGTCTTTTCTCCTGTCAGGAAAAAGATCGGCGTCAGCATGGTCACATTCCGGATTTCCTTCGCCAGTTCAAATCCGCTCATTTTCGGAAGAACGATGTCGATAAGACAGATATCATATTTGGACCTTGAGTAAAGGTTCCAGGCATCTACGCCGTCGAAGCAATGTTCCACACTGTAGCCGGCCTGCTCCAGGTGCTGTTTGACGATACCGCCGAATGCCTTGTCATCGTCAACAAGCAAGACTTTTGGATTTCTGTTCATATAGCTACCATTTGTGATCAGTTCGACTATAAAACAAAAAAGAGATGTCCGCGGGTAAGCGTCCATCTCTTTTTTTTATTTATCAACACTAATTCACATTAATTCACACTACAATCACAGCTTTTCCACAGCCGGTATTTTGATAGCTATAGCATGCTGAAATCCTTTATCACGGATAGATGCAGGGATCTGCACTTCCACTCCTGCTGCCGTAGTTTTCCACACCAGCTTATTATTGGCCCCCAGCACCTGTAAACGGGCGCCTTTAACCGGCGTTAATCCTTTAAATGAAATTACTGCGGGCAGTTTCTCATTTTGATCCAGGAGATAGATCGCATATACGCTGCCGTCTTTTTTACGGGTGAAACACACTTTCCCGTCCTTGTAAGGCGCCACCGCACGGGTGCCGTAAATAGCGTCCCCGTTGATATGGATCCACTCGCCAATATGCTTCATGGTAGTATAAGCATCGTTATGCAGCTCGCCATCAGGGCCAGGCGCCACATTCAGCAGGTAGTTACCGCCTTTGGCTACAATGTCCACCAGGTTGTGGATCAGTACATTCACGGACTTATATTTATCGTCCGGCACATAAGACCAGGAGCTGCCCATGGTCATGCAGGTTTCCCAGGGATAGCTGAGCGGCTTGTCGGGGATCTGCTGTTCAGGGGTCCGGTAATTTTCGTACGGGCCATGCACACTGCGATCCACTACAATCAGGCCGGGCTGATGGCTGCGGGCCATGGTGGCAATTTTGCCCATGTCTATATCCTGGTCCTGCGGAGCAGTTTGGCTCCAGGAAAGCGATTCCTTGGTTTGCTGCTTCAGCGGGCGCACCCAGCCGCCATCTAACCAGAGGATATCCAGTTTACCATAACCGGTCATCAGTTCTTCAATCTGGTTATAGGTGTATTGCTTGAACTGGTTCCATCTTTCCGGGTATTTCTTCAGATCATAATTCGGATTGCGGTCCTTTGGCGGGAAGTAGCTCCACCAGTAGTATTCGGTGTGCCAGTCGGGCTTGGAAAAGTAAGCCCCTGCGTGAATACCTTCCTCACGGAAAGCCTGGAATACTTCCTTCGCCAGGTTGGCGCGGGGGTTCTTGCTAAAAGCGCCGTCCGCAGCGGTTATTTTATAATCGGTTTGTTTGGTATCAAACATACAGAAGCCATCGTGGTGCTTGGTGGTAAACACCAGATACTTCATCCCTGCGTCCTTCGCGGCTTTCGCCCATTTTTCGGGGTTGAAGTGAACGGGGTTAAAGGTTTTCCCTAATGCCTCGTACTTTTTCAGGTAATCGTAATAAGGAATACCTGCCGGCTTACGCTGTGTCCAGCCTTCATCTTCCGGGCAAATGCTCCAGGATTCCACCACGCCCCATTGGGAATAAGGTCCCCAGTGCATGATCATCCCAAATTTCCAGTCCTGCCACTCATCCAGCTTCTTCACCACCGCCTGGTCTGTTTCAGGTACATAAGGCGGTTCTTCATTCTGTGCGTGCAGACTATTAAAGCCCAGCAACGCAAATCCCAATAAAACCAGGTATTTCTTTTTCATTGTCAGTTTTTATAAGACGATACTAAAGTAGTTACTTTCAAAGCCTGGTGGATAAGTTCGGGCAGTTGTCCTGTCCGCAACCGGATGGTCCGGGTTTCTCCCGGCAACAAATCAAAGTAATTATCTTCAAAATGATCGGTTGCAGTGGCATTGTCAAGCGACAGGTAAACATTTCTTGCCAGCTTATCCGTTTTCAGGCGGATATAAACAACGCCGTTATCTTTGGCCACCTTGCTGGTTACCACATCCAGGTGCGGCACTTCCAGGTTCATATCTTTCGCTGGAGCAAAGTAAAAGATATTCCGCTCCATATCCTTACTGTCTATTCGCAGTTGCGCATAGAATATTACCCTTGCCGGGTTATTTCCCTGTAAAATAGCGGCGGTATCTATGCTGTGCAGTTTTTCGCTGGTATTTCCTTTTACAGCGATATCCGTTAATTCCTTTTGCCAGATCACCTTGCCATTCAGGTCCACGGCCTTCATCAATAAATCAGCTTTGCCTTCGTATTCGTCTGTTACGAGGTAGGTACACAGCTGTCCGTTTTCAATGACGCTGGATACCAGTCGCGGCTTGAACGCATCTTTTACATAATACTGCAATGCTTTCCAGCGGCCATCGTAATCCCTGCCCGACCAGGAAGCTCCCGGCCAGCAATCGTTCAGCTGCCAGTACAGGGTGCCCATGCAATAAGGCATAGCCCTGCGATGGGCTTCTATGGCTACTTTCATACCTTCTGCCTGTAATACCTGGCTGAGGTAAACAAAGGAGGGAAAGTCTTTCGGCTCGCGGTAGTAATGCAGCATATATGTTTTGATCGCCGTATTTCCTTTCGCAGGACTTTTCTGGTGGGCCTGCATTACATTGGAGAAGATATCGTAATCTTCTTTCGCAGCAAACGTGCGGATCGTTTCCATAGATGGGAAGGACTGGAAACCATATTCACTCATGAAGCGTGGTATATGTGTATTGAATGCTTCAAACCATTCCATGCCATGCCATACGCCCCAGTAGTGATTGTCTCCTTTGGTAAAATCTTCCGGCTTGCCCCAGTTGCTGATGGGCGAAGAATGGAAATAAAAAGCGCCCGGCTGATAAGCCGCTACCTGTTGTGGCAGCACTTCTTTAAACAGTTTATCATACCCCTGCTGCAAACTTTCCCACTGCGTATTCGTATAGGCGTAACCGCTTTGCCAGCCCCAGTTTTTAATAGCTACGGCCACCTCGTTATTGCCGCACCATAGCGCCAGCGAAGGATGATTGCGCAAACGTTTAATATTATCGGCTGCTTCCTGCTTTACATTGTCCAGGAACGCCTGATCGGAAGGATAAAGGGTACAGGCAAACATAAAGTCCTGCCACACCAGTATCCCGTGCTGATCTGCCAGTTTATAAAAATTATCATCTTCATAAATACCTCCACCCCATACGCGCACCATATTGAAGTTGGAGCTTACCATATCCTGGAACAGCTTTTCCTGTTTTTCCTTGGTTACACGCGGCAGAAAATTATCCTGGGGAATATAGTTGGCGCCTTTCATAAACACCGGGCGGCCGTTTACTTTTACATAAAACGGCTCCCCGAGGCTGTCTGGTTTATTCACTACTTCGATGGTACGTAGCCCCACCCTGGCGCTTTGCGCAGCCAGTACTTTTTTATTGCTGAGCAGATTTGCCTGCAACTCGTAAAGGAACGGTGTGCCTATACCGGCAGGCCACCACAGCACCGGTTTGGGTATGGAGAAAGGTACTTTTATTACGTTTATCCCCGCCTGCAGGCTTACCGGCAATTTTGCCAGTTCGCGCATAGCTTTCCCTGGCAGCACCTGCAAGGTATAATCGCCTGCGGCAGCGGCTTCAATGGTTATTTCCGCCTGCATGTCTGCCTTCGCGGAATCCAGCTGCAGCTGTTGCCAGTACACATCGCGGATCACTGCTTTATTCCAGCTCCGCAATACAATTGGGCGGTAGATCCCGGAGGTAACCAGCCGTGGTCCCCAGTCCCAGCCATAGTGATACGGCGCTTTACGTGCATAAATACTTAACGGCATATCGCTGGCATCATTACCAGCGGGATAGATGATGCTGTCCTGCAAAAATTTGGGCATGTCTGTTTTGATGGGACTTTTAAACAGGATGCGCAATTCGTTGTCGCCCGCTACCAGCCATTCTTTCACAGTTACCGTATGCGAAACAAACATGTTGGCCGATTGCAAAATTAAATGGTTATTGAGATATACATCTGCATAGGTATCCAAACCTTTAAACTCCAGTTCTATCACCTCTGCATTCAGCTCCTGCTTTTTGATATGCCATCTTTTCCGGTATTGCCAGTTTTTCTTATCTACCCACTGCACGGCCTTTTCATTGGTTCCCACAAAAGGGTCGGGGATTAAATGCTGTGCCAGCAAATCGGTGTGAACCGTGCCGGGTACGGTAGCCGGCCGCCAGATGCCTTCATCGGCGCGGGAAAATTCCCAACCGGTGAGCATAGGGTTATTTTGTGCTATTCCATTGGTAAACAGGGTAAAAAACAGTCCCACTGTTAACAGTAAATATTTCATGTCCTATTTTTTCAGAAGAACCAAAAATAGCACTGATTTACGATCTTTGGGAGATGAAAAGTATCTGGCAACAAATATTGAGGTATCTGTATATAGGCAAGAAGGATCCCAATGCACCAAAAACACGTTACGTGGCTATGATGCATGGGATGAACAGAATTTCACTGTTACTTTTTATCATCGCTATTATTATCATGGTGATCAAGCTGATCAGGCGGCACTAAGCGATAGCGTATTCGTAGATCACTTCTGCAGCGCGGCGGGAAGCATCCTTTTCTCCCAGCTTATGCCACAATTCTGCATAGTCTTTCATGACGCGGCTTCTGGCAGCTTCATCATTCAACAGCGCATTTAATTCCTTTAACAGGTTTTCTTCTGTGAGGTCGTGCTGAATTAATTCTTTTACCACCAGTTTGTCCATCACCAGGTTTACCAGGGAGATATATTTTACTTTGATGAGGTGTTTGGCGAAGAAGTACGAAATAGGATTTCCTTTATAGCATACTACTTCCGGCACGCCGAACAAAGCTGTTTCCAGCGTGGCAGTTCCGGAAGTTACCAGTGCGGCTTTTGCCTGGCGCAATAACTTATAGGTTTGTCCTTTTACCATGGACACGTTGGGATGCTGACCGGTGAGACTTTCCAGGAAATGGTCGTCCAGGCTTGGCGCCTGTGCCACTACAAACTGGTATTGCGGAAAGTGCTTTGCCATGGTGAGCATAATCGGCAGCTTTACGCTGACTTCCTGTTTACGGCTGCCCGGCAATACGGCGATCACGGGTTTATCTGATAACGGCGCATCTGCGGGTTGTTCCCTGGCAGCTTTGATTACTTCCACCAGCGGATGCCCTACGTATTCCGTTACATAATTCCATTTATTGTAAAAGTCAGGTTCAAACGGGAGGATGCACAGCATTTTATCTACATACTGCCTGAGTTTTTTTACCCTGTTTTCTTTCCAGGCCCATACCTGCGGGGAAATATAATACACTATTTTAAATCCCTGTTGTTTGCCCCATTCGGCGATGCGCATGTTAAACCCGGGATAATCTACCAGTACCAGCACATCTGGTTTAAAGGCAGCGATATCTTTTTTACACAGTTCTATATTCTTTAAAATGGTGCGCAGGTTCATCACCACTTCCACAAAACCCATGAAGGCCAGTTCTTTGTAATGCTTTACCACATGGGCGCCGGCGGCTTCCATCAGGTCGCCTCCCCAGCTACGTATATCCGCTGACGTATCTAATTGCCGTAATTGTTTTACAAGATTGCTGCCATGCAAATCACCTGACGCTTCTCCTGCAATAATGTAATATTTCAATATTCTTCGATTAAAAATTATCTGATCAGTTTGAGTAACAATATGCCGATAGCATACAGCATGGTCATCAGGAAAATACCTTTGGCTGTAATATCCAGCCGTTTTCTTGTATACAGGAAAAACACCAGTCCGTTTAATAACAGGCAGATGCTGGTGAGCTTCGGAATCATCTGTTTATTATCTTTCAGAATACCGAGAAACTGTCCCAGTCCCACGTTATTATGCGGTTTGATGACAAAAAAGTAATACAGGAAAAACGCAAGCAGGGGTGTTAAAAACCCCAGTAAAATCCCTAACGGAAGATTGTCTTTTTTTAACATACTGTAATTATGATGGCGATATAACGAATGTTTACAGGTCTTTCCAATCTTCTTCCAGCTTCTTTTTCAATGAATAGTTCGTCAGGTCAAACTGCACTGGTACCATAGAGGCGTAATTATTTTCCAGTGCCCACACATCTGTATCCTGTCCGGTATCGCGGTTTTTAAATTCTCCTGTCAGCCAGTAATATTTTTTACCGTGCGGGTCGCGGCGTTCATCAAATTCTTCCACCCATTTTGCGTCTGCCTGCCGGCTGATCTTCAGTCCTTTGAAATCCTTTTCACTCACTATCGGGATGTTCACATTGAACAGGGTGCCCGGTGGCAGATCGGATTCCAGCATTCTTTTGGTGACACTGTGCGCTACTTTTTTGGGCAGCGAAAAATCAGCATCATAGCTGTATTCCAGGAACGAGAAGCCTACGGAAGGAATGCCTTCAATGGCCGCTTCCATTGCGGCAGACATTGTACCGGAATAAATTACGTTGATAGAGTGATTGGCGCCGTGGTTGATGCCGCTCACGCAGATGTCCGGTTTGCCATGCAGGATTTTGTCGCGGGCCAGCTTTACACAGTCGACCGGCGTGCCGGAGCACTGCCATGCCTCTATTCCTTCAAAGATATCCACCTTTTCCAAACGCAAAGGAACGCCGATGGTAATGGCGTGTCCTTTACCCGACTGCGGACTATCCGGCGCTACCACCACCACTTTGCCCAAAGGTTTCACTGCTTCTATCAGCGCCCGGATGCCCGGCGCCGTGATGCCGTCATCGTTTGTTACCAGTATAACCCGCTCTTGTTTTGCCATAATTCACCTTTTTTCTTTGCTCAACAAATTTAAGCTCTCTGCCAAACATTTCGCTTTAAAAGAATGTGAAATATATGGATATTTCTACAGATCGGATTTTAATATTTTCCTGAAAACCAGGTAGATGCCCAATGCGATATAGGCTATCATGGCGGTTACATACACGTACGCTTCGTACTGATCGCCGGTGGATACCATTTTGCCCACCAGTGGAAACGGCAGCAGCTCGTCGCCGCTCTGGAGCGGCAGCAGGCCGCCAACGGGGCCGGCATTTCTTTTAACAATAAAAGACAACAGCTGATCCAGCATCATATTATACGCCACAAAAAGCACAATGGCCAGCCCCGCCCGTTTCACCAACACGCTGATCAGCAGGGCGATGGTCAGCATCACATTAAATTGCAGGAAGTAATACAGCATGTAATGGTATCCATCCAGGCTGAAGGGCTTGTTGCCATAAATGATTCCCACCAGGGCGCCGCTGATAGTAGCCACCACTAGTGTGAGTAGGGAAATAGCCACCAGCCAGAATAACTTTGCGTATACAAACTGGCTTCTTTCCCAGCCGTCGATTACGTTCTGGCGGTTGGTGCGATACGTATATTCATTGGTTACCAGAATGATCAGGAGCAGTCCGAATAATGCGGAGATATAGCTGTTGAGCGAAGCCATGGTTAACCACACTTCAGGGAAGCTGAAGGGATTGCCAAGCATTTTGCTTATCTGTTCCAGGTTTCCGCTGAGTTTGTCGGCTACCATGAAATTGCCGGCGGGGATAATCACCAGTGCCAGCAGCAGCATTACCCAAAAGGTGCGGTAGTTCCTTACTTTGAGCCATTCGGTATAGATGATCTGTTTCATGATGCGGCGATGTTAGTGATTTCCAGGAATGCAGTTTCGAGACTTTTCTTGCGGAGTTGCAGGTGGCTGAGCCAGATGCCCTGTTGGGCGCAGTAGCTGTTGATGGCTGCGGCATCGGGGGATTCAGCGAAAGAAGCCCTGACAATGTTGCCCTGTATGATGGCGCCGGTGCAACCGGGGAACCTGAGCATGGTGGCCTGCAGCTGCGCGTTATCTGCTGCCGCCAGTTCCACGAAGTCGTTCCGGCTGATGACGGTGTTTACCGGTCCTGACAGCAATAACTTCCCGCTTCTCAAAATAGCCACGTGTGTGCATACTTTTTCCACTTCATCGAGCAGGTGGCTGGCGAGGATAATGGTTTTACCGCTATCTGCCAGTTTACGCACCAGTTCGCGCACTTCCGCGATACCGGAGGGATCGAGGCCGTTGGTGGGTTCATCCAGGATGAGTACATCGGGGTCACCGAGTAAAACAGCGGCAATGGCCAGCCGTTGTTTCATACCGAGTGAATACGTTTTAAAGGCCGAGTGCTGGCGGAGTGTAAGACCGCAGATCTCCAGTACCCTGGCAATATCGTCTTTCCCGCGCTGTTTGATAGCAGCGGAGATTTCCAGGTTTTTATACGCGCTGAGATAGTGATAGAAGTTGGGCGTTTCCAGCAACGTTCCTATTTGCCGGCGTTCTGCGGCGGAAGGCGCTTTATCAAAAAGGGTGAAGCTGCCGGTATCTGCTTTGAGCACATCAGTAACAATGCCCAGCAGGGTTGTTTTGCCGCTGCCGTTTGGGCCCAGTACGCCGAACACGCTACCAGCCGGCACATCGAAGGATACACCGGACAATGCCTGCACCGTTCCGTATCGTTTGGAAATGTTTTGTAAGGATAGAATTGGCACGGGAGTAAGTCTAAAAGATGAAAATAAAAAGGGAAATGCAGCGAATGATCTTATGGCTAATCTTCACTACATTTCCCATACATTAAAATAACAGTTTCTAATTTCGTACGGGTTTGCCCGTTTTAATCACGCTTTGTAAGCGTTCCAGCGTTTTGCGTTCACCGCATAAACTCAGGAAGGCTTCCCTTTCGAGATCCAGCAGGTATTGTTCGCTTACAAAAGAGGCTTCTGTAAGATCGCCGCCGCACATCACATAAGCGAGTTTATTTGCAACTTTCTGATCATGTTCTGAAATATAATTACCAAACTTCATGGCGTATACACCTGCCAGTAAGGCTCCCAGAGCGCCGCGGCCCATTACTTTGATGTCTGTTCTTTCCACGGGGCGGGTATAGCCTTCGTCGGCCAGTGCAATTACGCTGCGTTTGGCATCGGCAATAAGGCGGCTGAGGTTCATGGTAATTTCATCGTGTCCTTTCTTTAGCACGCCCATATCAAATCCTTCAAAGCCGGAGGTGGCTACTTTAGCGGTGGCTACGGTCATGAAGTAATCCTTCAGGGGTTCTTCCTCGATGCGGCCTTCCTTGTATTCCAGGCTGGCGCGGAGCGCCATTTCTTTGGTACCTCCGCCGCCGGGGATGAGGCCTACGCCCAGTTCCACCAGGCCGATATACGTTTCGGCTGCCGCCTGTACTTTATCGGCGTGCAGGCACATTTCGCAGCCACCACCTAAGGTGAGGGCATGTGGGGCCACCACTACGGGTACCGATGAATAGCGCAGGCGCATGGTGCTGCGCTGGAAGAGGCGCACTGCCATGTCCAGCTCATCAAACTCCTGTTCTGCTGCGAGCATGAAGATCATGCCCACGTTGGCGCCGGCAGAGAAATTGGTGCCTTCGTTGCCTACTACCAATCCGCGGAAATCCTTTTCGGCGCGGTCTATGGCCTTATTCAATCCTTCCAGCACTTCCCCGCCAATGGTATTCATTTTTGTTTTCCAGTCGAAACAAACCACGCCATCGCCAATATCAATCAGGTTGCAGGCGCTGTTTTTCCAGACTACATTATTGGAGAAGTTTTCCAGGATAATGAATTGTCCTTCTCCCGGTAATGGTTTGTAGGTTTGGGTAGCTACGTCGTAATATAATTTCTTGCCGTTGTCTACTTTGTAGAAGCTGGTGATTCCTTTCGCCAGCATATCTTTTACCCATTGGGCAACGGTGAGTCCTTTTTCTTCGATGAGTTTTACGGATGCTTCCACGCCGAGCAGGTCCCAGGTTTCGAAGGGGCCGATTTCCCAACCAAAGCCGGCTTTCATGGCGTCGTCTACTTTATACAGGTCGTCCGCTATTTCGGGAATGCGGTGCGACACGTAGGAGAACAGGAATGCGTGGAACTGTTTATAGAAGTCGCCGGCCTTGTCGGAAGCTCCTGCCAGCGCTTTGATGCGTTGTTTCAGGTCTTCGATGGGTTTGGCTGCGTCGATACTGGAAAACTTAGCTCTTTGCTTTGGTCCGTATTCCATTGACTGGAGGTTCAGCGTAAGGATTTCCTTGCTGCCGCCGTCTCCTTTTGTTTTCTTGTAGAAACCCTGCCCTGTTTTATCGCCCAGCCAGTTGTTTTCCACTACTTTCTGGAGGAAGGGAGGTATTTTAAAGATGCCGATGGCTTCATCCTGCGGGCAGTTTTCCATAACGCCTTTGGCTACTCTCACCAGGGTGTCTATCCCTACCACATCGGCGGTACGGAAGGTAGCTGATTTAGGGCGGCCGATGACCGGGCCGGTGAGTGCATCAATTTCGTCTATCCCGAGGCCCATTTCCTGCATGATGTGAAATATGGCCATGATAGAGAACACGCCTACCCTGTTGGCAATAAATGCCGGGGTATCTTTACATAGTACGGTTGTTTTGCCGAGGAAAAGATCGCCGTAGTGCATGAGAAAATCTATGACAGCGGGATCGGTATGTGGTGTTGGAATTATTTCGAGTAAACGGAGATAGCGGGGCGGGTTAAAGAAGTGGGTACCGCAGAAGTGTTTCTGAAAATCTTCGCTGCGGCCTTCTGTCATGAGGTGGATCGGGATGCCGGAGGTGTTGGAGGTGATGAGGGTACCAGGTTTCCGGAACTGCTCCACCTGGGTAAACACGCTTTTCTTCACATCCAGGTTTTCCACAACTACTTCAATGATCCAGTCAACATCCGCGAGGCGTTTCATATCATCGGTGAAGTTGCCTGTTTTAATGCGTTTGATCACATCTTTGGTAAAAACGGGCGACGGGTTGGATTTTATGGCGGCCTGCAGGGCATCATTCACAATCCGGTTCTTCACAGCGGGACTATCCAGTGGCAGATTCTTTTTCTTTTCTGCCTCGTTCAGTTCCTTTGGCGCTATGTCCAGCAGTAAAACCTGTACGCCTATTCCTGCAAAATGGCAGGCAATCCTTGATCCCATTACCCCAGAGCCTAAAACGGCTACTTTGTTGATGTGTCTCATTGCTTTGGCTTTTGGCTGTCAGCTTTTATTCATTACGCGGAGCTTCCAGCATTTGTAACTTAAATTTACCGATCCTTGAATTTAGCATTTTTTGGAGTTCCATCATCAGGGGGCACCCGATTTCTGTAAAATTTGCGGATCGGAGCGTAGTTTGTCTTTCTCAGGATTAAACTTATTACACTGATTGCGCTGATTTGATCACTTTTGATTTTAAAAGATTCAGGGAGATATAAGCGAAAGTATCCGGTTAGGGGATTTGACCTCTTTTGATTTTAAAAGATTCAGGGAGACATAAGCGAAAGTATCCGGTTAGGGGATTTGACCTCCTTTGATTTTAAAAGATTCAGGGAGACATAAGCGAAAGTATCCGGTTAGGGGATTTGACCTCTTTTGATTTTAAAAGATTCAGGGAGACATAAGCGGATATTTTCGCTTATATCTCCCTGAATCTTTTAAAATCAAAAGTGATCAAATCAGCGCAATCAGTGTAATAAGTTTAATCCTGAGAAAGACAAACTACGCTCCGATCCGCAAATTATACCGGCTTTATGAAGGCTTCGCCATTACTTCGTATTCGCTTTGCACCTGCTTTACACCCGGAGTATCCGTGCAGTGTACACGGAGGGGACGTGGAGGTGACGTGGACTTGATCTGGAAACAAGCCACTCTGCCGGGTTTCAGCTTACTCCGCTGCCCGGCTTTACACCTTCGGCGGGGTTTACGAAAATCAGCTTGCCATTGTCTTCCGCCATCAGGATCATGCCCTGGCTTTCAATTCCGCGCATTTTGCGGGGGGCCAGGTTGGCTACCAGGGTTACCTGTTTGCCTACAATGTCTTCCGGGTTGAAGTGCATAGCGATACCGGAAACGACGGTACGTTGTTCGGTACCTATGTCTACCAGCAATTTCAGTAATTTATCGGCTTTGGCTACTTTTTCTGCCTGCAAAATGGTTCCTACGCGCAAGTCCAGTTTAGCGAAATCGTCGTATTGAATTTCGGGCTTTGCCGGGGCGGGAGGCGCTTCTTCCACGGCGGGCGCAGCTGCAGCGGCGGCATCCATGGCCTGTTTTAAACCTGCATGGAGTTTTTCCACCTGAGCGGTTACCTGGTCGTTTTCCACCTGCTTGAATAACAGTTCCGGCGGACGCAGGGTATAGCCCACACTCAGCAGTTTGTCGCTGCCGGCGTTGTCCCATTCCAGCATACGGTCCACCACTTTCAGCATGTGGCAGATCTTTTTCGCGGTAAACGGCAGGAACGGCTGGGAGAATATCGCCAGGTTGGCCGTCATCTGCAATGCGATGTGCAGGCAAATGTCGATGCGACCCTGTAAAAATGCGATGTCCTTTTCTTCGTACTGCGGGTATTTGGCGTGTTGTTCTCCATTCTTCAACTTTTCAAGTACGCTTGCCAGTATCCAGGGTTCATTTTTCTGGAGGTATTGATTGCCTTTCCGGGCAAATTCAATCACTTCAGACAGTGCTTCCCGGAAGCGGTATGTTTCGATGCTGGTTTCAATCTTCTCTTTTGCCAGGCCGAACTCTTTCAGCATTTCGGTATCGCCGTCGTTCATGAACTCAGGATGCAGTGAAGGTACTTTTCCACCGCACAGTTTATGCATCAGCACCATTGCGCGGTTAACAAAGTTACCGAAAACGGCCACCAGCTCGCTGTTATTACGATCCTGGAAATCCTTCCAGGTGAAGTCGTTGTCTTTTGTTTCCGGCGCGGTAGCACAAAGTACATAACGGAGTACATCCTGCTGATCGGGGAAATCTTCGATATAGTCGTTTACCCACACGGCCCAGTTACGGGAGGTGGATACTTTTTCCCCTTCAATATTCAGGAACTCGTTGGCGGGTACATTGTCCGGCAGTACAAATCCGCCGTGCGCCTTCAGCATGGCCGGGAAGATGATACAGTGGAAAACGATGTTGTCCTTACCGATGAAGTGCACCAGTTTGGTATCGTCTTTACACCAGTAGTCCGCCCAGTTTTCGGTCAGCTCCTTTGTAGCGGAGATATAACCGATGGGGGCGTCGAACCATACGTACAATACTTTACCTTCCGCATCCGGCAGGGGTACTTTGATGCCCCAGTTGCTGTCGCGGGTCATGGCGCGGCTTTGCAGGCCACTATCCAACCAGCTTTTACACTGACCGTATACGTTGTTCTTCCACTCTTTATGACCATCAATGATATATTCTTTCAGCCACGGTTCGTAGTTCTGCAAAGGCATATACCAGTGCTTGGTTTTCTTTTTCACCAGCGGTGCATTGCTCAGCGCAGAATGTGGGTTGATCAGTTCATCCGGGCTCAGGGTTCTGCCACAGCGCTCGCATTGGTCGCCATAGGCTTTATCGTTACCACAATTAGGACAGGTTCCGATAATGTACCTGTCTGCCAGGAACATTTCTTTCTCCGGATCAAAAAACTGTTCGCTTTCTTTTTCTTCAAACAAGCCGTCGTTGTACATCTTCAGGAAAAAATCCTGGGAGGTCTGGTGATGTATGGGAGCGCTGGTACGGGCAAAAATATCGAAAGAGATTCCCATTGCAGCAAAGCTGTCGCCTATAATTTTATGGTATTTATCTACCACATCCTGCGGACTCACGCCTTCCTTCATTGCTTTGATGGTGATGGGAACACCGTGTTCATCTGTGCCGCAAACAAACTTTACATCTGCCTTTTTTGCACGTAAATAACGCACATAAATATCTGCAGGCAGGTAGCAGCCGGCGAGGTGTCCGATGTGCACCGGGCCATTGGCATACGGTAATGCCGCAGTTATTAAATATCTATTAAATTTTGCCATATTCTCTTAAAGAATGCTTAAATAAACTTTAAATCAGTGATTGTTTTTGGAATCACCATAACAATTTATCACCTTAGTCAGCGAATAAAGAATGAATTTACGCTAACTAATCTGCAAAGGTAAACAAAAGGAACAATGGTAAAAATTCCGCCATATTTGAAAAAAGGTGATCTGATCGGAATTACCTGCCCCAGTAGCAAAATGGATCTGCAGGCAGCGGAGTATGCACGTGGCGTACTCATTTCCTGGGGTTACCGTGTACACCTCGGTATCACGGTAGGAACCAGCTTCCATAACTTCTCCGCGCCGGATGAACTACGGCTGGAAGAGTTACAGGATATGCTGAACGATCCGGAAATAAAAGCGATTATATTTGGCCGTGGTGGCTATGGAATGGTGTGTATCATAGATAAACTGGATTTCACCCGTTTCCGGAAGCAGCCCAAATGGCTTTGCGGTTACAGTGATATTACCACGCTGCATGCGCATGTGCAGCGGCATTTTGGAATTGCCACGCTGCATTCCGTAATGTGCAGCGGTATTACCCCCGATACATTTGATAATGAATATACAGAAAGCCTGGCAACAGCGCTGAGAGGGAAAGCCTACCGCTACTCCGCACCAGCGCATCCAATGAACAAGGAAGGCAAAACCACCGGGATACTGGTAGGCGGCAATTTATCTATCCTGGCCAACCTTTCCGGCACTTCGTCACAAATCAACACCAAAGGAAAGATCCTGCTGCTGGAAGATATCGGTGAATACCGGTATAACATCGACCGTATGATGTATAACCTTAAACGTGCCGGTTGGCTCGACAACCTCGCCGGACTGGTAGTAGGCGCCTTTACGGATGGCAAAGAAACAGATACGCCTTTCGGCCAGTCGGAGTATGAAATTATCAGCAACCTGGTGAAAGACTACGACTTCCCCGTTTGCTTTGGTTTCCCGAGCGGACACCAGACAGCCAACTACTCGCTCAAACTTGGTGTGAAGCACGAGTTGAAGATTGGCGCCAAAACCGTGCTTGCGGAGGTGTAGCAGATGGATCGGCGCGGATTTTGTCTTTCTCAGGATTACGCTGATTATACTGATTAGTTTGATTTTTACTTTTGGATTTATAAAGGATTAAGGGAGATAGAAGCGGATAATTCGCTCTTATCTCCCTTAATTATTAATTATTTAAAATCTAAAAATCCAAAAAAATCCAAAAGTAAAAATCAAACTAATCAGTATAATCAGCGTAATCCTGAGAAAGACAAAATCCGCACTAATCCTCCACGTCTGGCACGATCTCCAGACCGTATTCTTCTGCGGTGAGGACACCGGCAGCGCGGGTGCTTTCTATCAGTGCGGTATCCGGTTGCAGGTCGTGAACCTGGGTTTGATTGTGGAGGTAGTCGATGCCATAGAATTTGCCGGCGATGCCCAGGGGAACACCGATCAGGTATTTCACTACTTCGCAAACGATTTGGGTGCCGAGGGCGCCGTGGGTAGCGCCAAGGGCGCCAGCATCGAAGTTGCGGTAGCCTTCCGTGAGCGGTAATGCACAACGGTAGGATGCTGAAGTGGTGCCGTCCGGCATGGGCATATTAAAGCCGGCGAACCAGGCCATCCAGTTATGTACTTCTCCGGTGATATAAGGTTTGTTGTGTACCAGGCAGGCATCGTTGATCACCAGGTGGGTGGGCAGGTGCTGGGTACAATCTATCACGAGGTCGAATCCTACCAGCATCAGGTTGATGCTGTCGGGTTTTACCTGCATGAGGATGGGGTAATGTTTTGTATATGGGTTGACTGCCCAAAGGCGGCTGGCAGCCATTTTTGCTTTGTGTTTGCGGATGTCCTGCATCTGGTAGATGGGCTGGCGGTGCATGTCTTCATCATTGATCACGCCATAGTCGGCAATGCCGATTACGCCTACTCCGCTGGCGCTGAGGTATTGTACTACCGGGCTTCCGAGGCCGCCGGCGCCTACTACCAGTACGCGGGCTTCCTTGAGCTTCTCCTGCATGGTGATGCCCATGCCCGGCACGGCAATAGGATTTTTGAAATGTTGTATTTCTTTTTCGCTGAGTATCATATGCTTTATCCTTTATCCAGTTCCTGTGGAAATTCTAGGGTAAACTTGCTGCCTTTACCTACTACGCTTTCCACTTTAATTTTTCCTTTATGTGCGTCTACAATGGCCTTTACATACGTGAGTCCTAGGCCGAAGCCTTTTACGTTATGTACGTTGCCGGTATGTGCGCGGTAGAACTTTTCAAAGATACGTGAAATAGTGTCGCGGCTCATACCGATACCGTTGTCTGCAATCACGATGAAGAGGCTTTTGCGGGTATTGTAAGTTTGTATTCTTATCTCCAGCTGATCATTGGAATATTTGATGGCATTATCCATCAGGTTGAAGATGAGGTTGGAGAAGTGAACATCATCCGCCATGATAATGGGGTTGATGGCATCCAGCTGAAGATCCACCACACCATTTTTGGTGGCCAGCTGCAACTGGAGGTTATCGGCGGTACTTTGAATAACGTTGTGCACATCAGTCGGCTGGAGTTTCAGCGTTATTTCATCTTTCTCAAGGAGGGCGGATTGCAGGATGCTTTCCACCTGTTTGTTCATACGTTTATTTTCTTCTTTGATGATGCCGGAGAAATACTGGATTTTTTCCGGTTTTGACATTACTTTCTCATTCCTGATAGCATCGATGGCCAGCGAAATAGTGGCCAGTGGTGTTTTCAGTTCATGGGTCATGTTATTGATGAAATCCGATTTTATTTCCGAGAGTTTTTTCTGATTGAGCAGGGTGCGGATGGTAAGTGCAAATGCGGTGATGATGATCATGGTAAACAGGACACCTCCTGATATCATGATACCTAATTGTTTGGCTACCGAATCATCGTTGGGCATGATGATGTAAAGCTTTTCTGCCCGTGGATTAAAATCATTGGATTCCGACAGGAGGATCACCTGTACGCGGTAGTCTTTCTTCTCTTTAATGCTGTCGGCTTCATTTTGCTGGAACATCTTTTCAAACCCGGCCGACTGCATCCGGATGGTACCGAATTCCGATCCGGGAACAGTGCCGATGATGGCAAATTCGAAGCTGGAACTATCGAGGTGATTTTTCCTCATATTGTTCTGGATGCAACGTTTCACTTCCTGCACAGTAAAGAAGTCGCTCACGGAGGGAACGCTGTATTGGGGTACCCGGTTAATGTCGAGATTAAATCCTTTGGTAGCGGCTCCTTCTTTGTTATCGAGCTTAAACATAATGGCAGCCTGGCGGCGGTACATCATATCGTTATAAACGTCCCTGGACATACTGACAGCGCGCTGAAAGAGCTGGTCCTGTTTGATATGCACGGCACTGATGATCCAGCTGACCTGGATATAAATGATTCCAAGCAGGGACAAAGTGATCAGGATAACGATGACGGGGAAAATCTTCTTCAGTGGTATCATGTAAGTTTTTGTCAGGCTTTAATTATCTCAAAGATAAGTGCGAAGAAATACTAAAATATGTTAAAAAAGATGTTTGCTATAGCAACTATGATACAAAATTCCAGACGGGATATTGCCTCTGTACTTATTCTCCGCAATACAACATCACTTTAACGTAATTTTAACTGGGTACTGCTGTTTTTATTAATGCTTCTTTCCTTACCTTTGCTTCAGAATCTTGGTACTAAATTTGATTAGTTCAGGATCATAACAAAGTAATTAAACTTTCTACATACATCGATGTGGATTCGTTCCATAAGCGATTTAGATTTTGGTTGATAAAATGGTAAGGAGGTTTTCTAGCCTCCTTTTTTTATTTTTCCTACTTTCCTCTCATTTTTCTTTTTACTTTACTATTCAATGATTTAGTTAAATTTGAACAGGCTATAAAATTGTTTGTCTATGGTAACTTTGTCGCCCGGCATTTTGCTGATAGCTGATCCATTTTTAAAAGATCCAAATTTTGCGCGCACGGTAGTACTTCTTTGTGAATACCAGGAAAAAGGCAGTTTTGGCTTTGTAATCAATAAGTTGTTTGATCAAACGCTTAGTGATCTTGTGCCCGAGGTATTGATAGGCAATGTCCCGGTGTACTATGGTGGTCCGGTACAGATGGATACCATTCACTTTGTGCACCGGCATCCGGAGCTGATCAGCGGGGGGCAGGAGATATTGCCTGGTGTTTTCTGGGGTGGCAGGTTTGACCAGGTAGTGGCTGCCATCAATAAGGGTTTGCTGGAGCCGGACAAGGTTAAATTCTTTATTGGCTATTCCGGCTGGACAGAGGGTCAGCTGGACGAAGAGGTAAAGGAGAAATCCTGGATCTTATCTGACACCGACACTTCACTGATATTTGAGCGCAGGGAGCAGCAAATATGGCAGCAATCCCTTAAAAATCTTGGCAGTACCTTTGCCATGATGGCAAATTATCCAATTGATCCTTCCTTAAATTAATGGTAATATTCTGAGACAGAAGGAGATGGGCTGTGCCCGGTATTTAAAGTGAAAAATGAACAGGATGAATGCTGTTTATTTAAAACAAATTAAATATCTTGCTAAAGTAATTGGGGAATCAAACCAGCTACATAGCCCGTTTTCAGGTAATTTAATAACCGATAAGATACACCTATGAAGGCAAAACCTATGAACATTTTGCTCCTTCTATAGACCGATACCAGCATTTACCTGATCACTAACTGATTATTGTCAAAGGCATTCATTAGGTAATATAAACAGCCTTGATGAGGCTGTCTATTGATGTACATGTAGTTACTGCGGATATCTCGTATAGCCGTGCAGGTAATGTATTGTACATAATGAATAGGAGGAAATCCCGGTGGACAGTCCTGTCCTTAACCGGGTCATCTAAGATTGGAATAGTTAGGACAAAACGAAGGCCGGGTATTCTTACCCGGCCTGGTTATTATATTTTAGCTGGTATGCTTTATTTTTCCACTGCTACAGCGCCTTCTACGAGTACGGTAGCCTTATTGCGCAACACTTCCACAAATCCGCCGCTGATGGTATAGAACTCTGCATGAGCTTTATCTTTCAGCACTTTCATTTTACCATTTCCGAGGGCTGCAATTAATGGCGCATGTTTATCCAGTATTTCAAAAGAACCGTCAATGCCCGGCAGTTGTACTCCGTACACTTCTCCGGCATATATTTTTCTTTCAGGTGTTAATACTTCTAATAGCATGTTATGATCGTAAATGGTGAAGGGTAATGATCCCGGCGGAACCGGGATCATTGACTTAATTAGTTATTCGCTGCTTCCAGTAATTTCTTACCTTTTTCAATAGCTGCTTCGATGTTACCTACCAGGTTGAAGGCTGCTTCAGGATACTCATCTACTTCACCGTCCATGATCATGTTAAAGCCACGGATAGTTTCTTCGATTGGTACCAGTACGCCTTTCAGACCGGTGAACTGTTCTGCTACGTGGAATGGCTGGGACAGGAAACGTTGTACACGGCGTGCACGGGATACTGTCAGCTTATCTTCGTCGCTCAATTCATCCAGACCGAGGATGGCGATGATATCCTGGAGTTCTTTATAGCGTTGCAGGATCATTTTCACGCGCTGTGCACAGTTATAGTGAGCTTCACCCACGATAGACGGAGACAGGATACGGGAAGTAGAGTCCAGCGGGCTCACAGCCGGGTAGATACCGAGATCGGAGATCTTACGATCCAATACGGTGGTAGCATCCAGGTGGGAGAAGGTTGTTGCCGGAGCCGGATCCGTTAAGTCATCCGCAGGTACGTAAACGGCCTGTACGGAAGTGATGGAACCATTTTTAGTGGAGGTGATACGTTCCTGCATCAGACCCATTTCAGTAGCCAGTGTTGGCTGGTAACCCACGGCAGAAGGCATACGGCCTAACAGCGCGGATACTTCAGAACCTGCCTGGGTGAAACGGAAGATGTTATCTACGAAGAACAGGATGTCTTTACCACCACCTGCAGTGCCATCTCCATCACGGAAATATTCTGCCAGTGTTAAACCAGACAAGGCCACACGCGCACGTGCTCCGGGAGGTTCGTTCATCTGACCAAACACAAACGTAGCCTGTGATTGTTTCAGTAATTCTTTATCTACAGCGGTAACATCCCAGTCACCGTGTTCCATTGATTCTTTAAACTTGTCACCGTATTTAACGATGTTTGCTTCGATCATTTCACGCATCAGATCGTTCCCTTCACGGGTACGTTCACCAACACCGGCGAATACGGATAAACCTTCGTAACCTTTTGCGATATTATTGATCAGTTCCTGGATCAATACAGTTTTACCCACACCGGCACCACCGAACAAACCGATTTTACCACCTTTTGCATAGGGTTCGATCAGGTCAATTACTTTAATACCAGTGAACAGTACTTCTGTTTCGGTAGCCAGATCTTCAAATTTAGGCGGCTCACGGTGAATAGGGTAACCGTTTGAAGCATCGATATCACCTAGACCGTCAATCGCCTCACCTACCACATTGAACAAACGTCCTTTCACCTGGTCGCCAACCGGCATTTTAATAGGCGCGCCTTTATCAACTACAGCCATGCCACGAACCATACCGTCGGTGGAGTCCATTGCCACTGTACGAACACTGTCTTCACCCAGGTGCTGCTGTACTTCCAATACTACCTTCTGACCATTTTCGCGGGTAATTTCCAATGCGCTGTAGATTTCGGGCAATTTGTCATCAAAGTGCACGTCCACCACGGGACCGATAATTTGTTTGATCTTACCTGTGTTAGGCATATTTTTAAAGAGGTTTATAAAAATACTAAAATGTTACTGTTCCAAAAACCGCACACAATTGCATGTATACAGTTTCCAAAATTTGCCGCAAAGGTAAGAGTTAATGGGTGAAAATCAAAACGCTAACGATGAAAAAAAACCTTTTCCCACCGCATTTTTCGCCGATTTTATCATTAATAAAGTTTTATACCCCGGCAATGCAAAGCGGAGCCTGTCAAATTATATATTTTCATTATTCATAAATAACGTGAAGCTACAGGCGCCATTCATATAAAAATAGCTTCCTTTTCTTAATTCCTTTACTATTTTTAATCGCTATCCTGATATATACAATATATAAATATGATGAAGTCAAACAGTGAACAATCCCGCAGGTCATTCCTCGGCAACCTTTCCAAAGCAGGATTACTGGGCGTCACCGGCATTGTACCGGCCGCCGCCAAAGCTGGCATCTTGTCAGCAACATCCACCACGACAGCTGCTGAACACGCTTTTCTCTGCAAACCGTACCTCCAGTATCCTGGTCCACATACCATTTCAGTGATGTGGCTCACCAGCCGCCCCTGCTACAGCTGGGTGGAATACGGAACAGACGGGCAGCTGGATAAAAAAGCCCACCGCGTTACAAACGGACTGGTAGACGCCAACAACCGCCTCCACCGCATAGAACTGGACCAGCTGGAACCGGGAAAAAAGTATAGCTATAAGGTATGCTCAAAAGACATTGTTTCCTTTGAACCGTATAAGCTGACCTATGGCGAAACCATAGAAAGCGCCACCTACACCTTCACCGCTCCTGATCCGAAGGCGAAAGAAGTGTCCTGGGTGATCATTAACGATATCCACGACCGGCCGGCTTCCATCCCACACCTGATGAAACTGAACGGCAAGGATCCTTATGATTTCGTATTTTTTAACGGGGATGTATTTGACTACCAGGCCGATGAGCAACAGATCATTGATCATATGCTCACTCCCTGCGGTGATACCTTCTCCACACAAACCCCGTTCATGTATGTAAGGGGAAACCACGAAACCCGTGGCAAATATGCCCGGGAATGGCACCAGTATTTTGACAACCCGGGCCACAACAACTATTTCACCTTTAATATAGGGCCGGTATCGGCTATTGTGCTGGATACAGGAGAAGATAAAGAAGATGAGCATCCTGTATACGCGGGCATCGTTGACTTCGACGCCTACCGGGAACAGCAGGCCCGCTGGTTGGAGCAGCAACTGCAAAGTCCGGCCTTCCGGAAAGCGAAACATAAAGTAGTGATGATGCACATTCCGCACTACCACTCCGGCGAGTGGCATGGCGTAAAACATTGCCGCGAAATGTTTGGCGATCTCTTTAACAAACACAAAATTGATATCCTCATTTGCGGCCATACCCACAAATACGGCGTGTATGCCCCGGCAAAAGGAGAGCATGAATACCCGCTTATCATTGGCGGCGGGCCAAAAGAAGGTAATCGTACCCTGATAAAGATAAAAGCCGATCAGCAGCAACTGGTATTAACCATGCTGAGAGACGACGGCACCAAAGTGGGTGAGTACACCGTGTAAGTACAAAAGAAGCTGTCTCATAATTAATTGAGACAGCTTCTTTGTTTTAGCCAAAAGATGGCCTAATAATCATTATGATGATCAGGTGTTTTTTAAGAGAATAAATAGTTAATGTCAGCTTGCTTTAGCAA
>NZ_JBKIXB010000020.1:0-54411 GCF_051362515.1 Chitinophaga sp. ARDCPP14
TTCGAGAATATATAGAATATTATAATAACGATAGAATCAAATTAAAACTAAATGGCTTGAGTCCAATACAATATCGAACTCAAGCCGCCTAATCAAAAAAGTCTAAACTTTGGGGAGCAGTACATATACTCGCTTTTATCTCCCTTAATTATTATTTTAAGAAAATCTAAAAAATCAAAAAAAAATCCAAAAGTAAAAATCCAGCTAATCAGTATAATCAGCGTAATCCTGAGCCAAGACAAAATCCGCTATTTCCGCTTCAGGAACACGAAGCCGTTCTTCTCACCAATCACCTCCAGGTTAGGGTGGCGCCGGTAAGGCTCACTATCCGTAATACGGCAAATGAAGTAGGCGGGCTTGTCGATCCGGCCATTCAGGAGCCAGTCTTCGTTGTAATAGTTTTTATTGGAATGTGGCAACTCTCTTGAATAGTAATGCTGCGCATAACTGTGGTATCCCAACGCCTTTACATATACGTCTTTCCCTTGCAGGGAAATGAAATAGTCTATGGCAGCGCGCTGTGAATAGGCTTCTATCTTGGGCACAAAATGTACTACTGTTACCTGTATCACCAATATGGAACTGATAAGCAAACACATCAATCCTTTGCTGATCTTCCGGCGTATCAGTAATACACTGCTTATAATAACAAGTATAATATAACCCGCGCCATATCCGGCTTCTGCTACCGACCAGGGCACGGCTGCCTGCAGGTTGGCTACCGCGAATTTATCACCGATGTACGGGATCAGCATGTCTTTGTAAACACCTACCAGTGGCAATACTGCAATTGCCAATCCGAGCACAATACCGATGAAAAGTATCAGGGCAATATTCCAGCCACGCAGCCGCTGCTTTCCTTCAGAGAGCAGGTATACCTGCCAGGCCGCAAGAAAAGACAGTGGGAAATAACACAGCGAAGAATAATGTACAATCTTTGTTTTTACAATAGAGAAAAGGATCAGTACTACCCAGAATAACACCCACATCCATACTTTGAAATCCTTCAGTTCAATGGCGGCAGGAGTGGAGTAGATCGTTTTTTTCCTGCTTTGTAAATAGGTGAAAAGAAACGTGCTCGCCGGAAAACAGCCTATCAGCAATACAATCCAGTGATAATAGAAAGGGCCGCCATGACCGGCATCTTCCGTAGTAAGCAGGCGGATCTGGTAAGCCACAAATTCATTGACAAACCACCAGCCATGCGCTGCAATCTCATATCCAAACCACAACAGCGTGGTAATACAGGCAAACAAGGCAATTAAACCAAGGTGGGAAAACCGGATACTGATCTTTCCTTTATTCCAGATCCAGTATATCAACAGGCACAATAAAGCTACCAGTATGGCTACTGGTCCTTTGGTCAATACAGCCAGTCCGAGGAATAAGCCACTGAGAATGGCCATACGGAAAGGTTTATGGTTATACCCGATGCGATAGGCAAAGTAAATGGAAAGGAAGATGAAGAAATTGAATGTAGGATCTATGATACCTGACTTAAAATAAAAATGCGGTAACCAGGAGCCCGCATATACCAGCGCCCACCAGAAACCGAATCTTTCATCCACTGTTTTTTTACCGATGGCAAATAAACTGATCAGTGTGGCAATGCCGATGATGGCATTAGGAAAACGGGCAGCAAAATCATTTACCCCAAAAAGGTGCATACTTCCCGCCTGCATCCATATAAATAAGGGTGGTTTTTCCCAGAAAGGACGAAAATCGATCTGCACCTGGCTGTAGTTGTGGCTTACAATCATTTCGCGTGCTGCTTCCGCAAAGTTGATTTCATCCCAGTCGAATAAATGTACGGCCCCAAGAAAAGGTATAAATAGTAAAGCGGCCACCAGGGCAATCAATAGGTATTTCATTGAAAGTATTTAAAAAATTGGATTACGAACGGTCAGCTTGTGACCGTTCGTAATGATGCCTTGCTATGTGGTGGCATTGGCCTGTAAAAGCGCCTCTGCACATACTTCCGGCGACGACCTGGTGTCCCGGAAACTGAAAAGTCCATACACGATGACAGTACTTAAAGTTCCCACAATGCTGCCAACATATACATCTATAAAGAAATGCTGCGCCAGGTAAATGCGGGAATAACCGGCGCCAAGCGCCATTATTAATAACAGCAATCCCAGCTTTTTATTGCGCACAATTACGGCCAGAAAACTGAACATGCCAAAAGCCGCTGCGGAGTGACCAGAAGGAAAACTGCAACTGCTGTGCACATTAACCCATCTGACCGTATGCACCAGCGTAGCCGTTTCATCTCCGAAATAGGAGATGGGGCGTGGTGCATTATAATAATGTTTGGCCATCTGTACTACGATGGTGACCAGCAGCAGCACTGCCAGCCCGATAAAGAATAGCCTGAACCGCTGGGTTACCAGCATCAGGAACAGCACTATTCCAAACATAATTCCGTCACCGAGGTAGGTAAGCCCGGTAACAATAACATCGCCCCAGCCGGAATGTTCTCTGTTAATACTGAGAAACAGGTCCCGTTGGCTGTAAGTGGCTAACATCACTCCGCCCACTATTAGCCATAGCAGGAAGGGCAGAAAGAACCAGGAGTTCTTTCTGAACAGTGTAAACAGCGTTTTCAAGTCTGTAGGTTTTAAATTGTAGGTTGCTTTAAATCTCTTTAAGAACTTCTTTCTTTCTAAATCTTTGTAAGAACTTTTTTATTTGTTGAATAACGCGAAAATAGTACTCTTTATTAAAAAGCTGTGAGTCATTCATAGCCTTAACAATAAGGAAACCTGCAATGGGGAGTAACACCATATTTGACAGCCACATGCCCGACCAGGTGAACATCACGCCATTTCTCGCCATCTTTTCACCTATCATGAAAAATACGTTAAAAATCACAAAGAAGATCACGGCAAACACCAGTGGTGTGCCCAATCCTCCTTTTCTGATAATGGACCCCAGCGGGGCGCCTATCAGGAACATCACGATACAGGCAGCAGCAAGCGTGAATTTACGCTGCCATTCTACTTTGTGCATCAGGATTACACCATGCTTGTCTTCAAACTCCTGGGTAGGCTGTTCGAGGGCGCTCTGCGTTTCACGGACATTCTGCTCTGCTCTTTCCAATACGGTACGGAGGCTCTTCTCCGGTATAATATCTTCAAATTCTTTTGCTTTCAACGGCGGGGCGCTGGCAGCCCAGGCGGAATCCTTCCATTTGAAGAAAGGGTAACGTACAGTAACATACGAATTTACGGTCTTACTGTACTGGTTCTCTATTTTCTGCAGGGAATCTATCGCTACATCCAGTTGCCTTACGTTCAGCATTTGCTGGTTGGAGGCAAAAAGATCCATGTTGAGGCGGTTAAAAGCAAATGAACTCAGGTCAAATGCTTTGCTGTATTTTTTAAAGCCCAGCCTGATCATGTCGCCGGGAACCGTGTATCCGCGGTTGTTCCGCTCTTCATAACGCCAGCCATTGTCCAGGATGAAATACAGGAAACGCTTGTTGGCCGTAAGTACCATCTGTCCTTTTTCCGCGAGGATGATGCGGTCGCCGCCACCACTCTGGTGGTCGAAGATCATCACCTGGTGGATGGTTTGGTTGTCTTTATCCTTTTGGGCTACCTTAATGGTATAGCCGGGAATATCTTTATAAAATACGCCTGCCTTGATATTAAAGGCTGGCTTGGAGTTGGTAATGTCGTAGAGCAGTGATTTGGCCTGGAGGTTGGCAACCGGGATCACATAGTTGGCAAACAAAAAGGCCAGGAAAGCGATTACGGAGCACACCAGCAGCAGCGGGCGGATAAAGCGCAACAGGGAAATGCCGGAAGATTTTAACGCTACCAGCTCGAAGCTTTCTCCCAGGTTACCAAAGGTCATAATGGAAGACAGCAACACTGCAAGGGGAAGGGCCAGGGTTACCAGCGTGGCGCTGGTATAGGCAATGAGTTGTATGATCACACCCGTATCCAGGCCTTTACCTACCAGGTCGTCCACGTATTTCCAGAGGAACTGCATTACCAGTACGAATAAGGTAACAAAGAAGGTAGCTACAAAGGGACCCAAAAAGGTTTTTATAATTAGTTTGTCGAGTTTTTTCACTGATAATGCGGTATTAAAAAGATGGAATCCCGATCTTCGTATTCTACTGGCCAGGATACTCCTAAACGGTAAAGTTAGCACGAATTCACAAAGGAGTGTTAGGGAGAACCTGAAAATACCGTTAAAATTTATATGGAAAGTTTTGAATTAACACCGGAAGAAGCAGCCGTTATAGAAAGCACGCACTTTATTCTTCTGAAAAACAGTGCAATAGGGAAGGTAATGGTGTTGATGGGGAAGCTGCAGGAAGCGCTGGCAGCGTACGACCGTAACAGTAGTTTCCCGTTTAAGCCTGAGTGGCTGCTGCAGGGCGGTAAAATTTCAAAGGGGGAGCAGTACAAGGGGCTGCCCTGGGTAATGCTGGACTACCCGCGTTATTTCAGTAAAACGGAAGTTTTTGCGTTTCGCACCATGTTCTGGTGGGGGCATTATTTTAGCGCTACCCTGCACCTGGCAGGTAACGTGAAGCGCTATTACAGTCCTGTTCTTGAAAGCAGTTACACAAAACTGGCGGAAGCCGGATTTCAGGTATATGTTCAGGAAGATCCCTGGGAGCATGATTTCGAAAACGGAAATTACTGTTTCATAAACACCTTAAGTTTAGATGAGTGGAAGACGCTGATTAGCCGGAACGATTTCATCAAAGTGGCTAAACCTTTCGTGATCGGTCATTGGGGCAAAATAATTACTGATGTAGTGGAGGCCTATGCTGCGCTACTCAATATACTTGAAAATAAAGGGGCTTAACTGCCGATGCGGTGGAAGAGATCTTTCACCTGGTATTCCCATAGTTGACTTTGGTCCTTCACTTCTTTCTTCTCTGCGAAATCTTTTACTACCAGGATAGTTTCATTCGTTACTTCAGAAATTTGTATGCGGAACTCAAAATATTCCTCTTTGGGAGCATGCGTCCAGTGCAGCCGGATGTACTCATCCTCTTCCTGTTCCAGTACTTCCGCTTCTTCAGCAGTACCGTTCCATGAAAAGGAAAAAACATTATCCCTGAAATCAACCCTATCGGCGAACCATTCCTGCAAACCGGCAGGGGTCGATAAGAATTCATACAGGATACCGGGTGAGCACCTTACCGGAAATTCTAACTCATAAAGCACTTTCTTAGACATCTCTCAAATAATTAGTAAATCAATATCATCCAGTTGCAATTATAGAAAATATTTTACTCTGTCAAAATAATTTACGGTTTTTTTTTATAGAATACATAAAAACTTTACACGTCTTAATAAAACTATATATATTACATTTATAATAAATATAAAACAGCCACATATGATAGCGCTGTCTGCTTCGCCTCTATAGTGGCGAATTTCCGCGACATTTGCAAGCCCTTAATGATCAATCGATTTTATTTGGAAATGATTTAAAAACAATAGATTTTTTTTGGTGGCTATCTAAAAAAAGTTATTTTTGTCAGGCATTCATCAAATCTTAACTTTTTATTAACCTGTAACTGTTCCGACTCTATGTCAATGCGCCAACTTAAAATCACTAAATCCATTACCAACAGGGAATCACAATCCCTGGAGAAGTATCTGCAGGAGATTGGGAAAGTGGATTTAATTACGCCGGAAGAAGAGGTAAACCTGGCTATCCGGATCAAGCAGGGCGATCAGAGAGCGTTGGAGAAGCTTACAAAAGCAAACCTCCGCTTTGTGGTATCCGTTGCGAAACAGTACCAGAACCAGGGACTGTCGCTCAGTGACCTGATCAACGAGGGGAACCTCGGGTTAATTAAAGCTGCTCAACGTTTTGATGAAACGCGCGGTTTTAAATTCATTTCCTACGCCGTTTGGTGGATCCGTCAGTCTATCCTGCAGGCTTTGGCAGAACAATCCAGGATTGTTCGCCTCCCGCTTAACAAAGTGGGCCTGAGCAACAAGATCAGCAAAGCGTACTCCCAGCTGGAACAGGAATATGAAAGAGAACCATCTCCCGATGAACTGGCTACCATCCTCGAAATCAATACGGAAGAAGTGGAAGCAACCCTCGGTGTTGCTGCCCGCCACGTATCTATGGACGCGCCTTTTATCGACGGGGAAGATAACTCCCTGCTGGATGTACTCGAAAACCCGAATGCCGTTAGCGCAGACGAAGAACTGGATCACCACGATTCCCTCCGCCGCGAAATCGAGCGCTCACTCTCTACTTTAACAGACCGTCAGAAAGATGTGATCATGCTGTACTTCGGCATCGCCGTTGAACATCCCATGTCACTCGAAGATATTGGCGAAAAATTTGGCCTGACCCGCGAACGCGTACGCCAGATCAAAGACAAAGCCATCACCAAATTAAGAACTACCTCCAGGAGCAAGTTGCTGCGCAACTACCTCGGATAACGCGGATGTTGTCTTACTCAGGATTACGCTGATTAGGCTGATTACCTTGAGTTTTTAGTTGATTTTGTAAAGATTTTTAAAGATTAGCGAAGATGGCTGCGGTAAATCCGCAACGGTCTTCGCTAATCTTTTTTAATCCCAAATGATCAAATCCGGGTAATCAGCCTAATCAGTGTAATCCTGAGTAAGACAAACTCCGCGTAAGACAAAATCCGCGAGAATCCGCAAAAAAATATACTTTTGCAGTCCGTTTAAAATACCAACAATGTTTGAATCATTATCAGAGAGACTAGACTCCGCGTTTAAACAGCTTAAAGGGGAAGGCCGGATTTCAGAAATAAATATCGCCTCTACCGTTAAAGAGATCCGTCGTGCATTGGTGGATGCGGATGTGAACTATAAAATTGCCAAGGAATTTACAGATAAAGTAAAGGATAAAGCGCTGGGAGAAAAGGTATTAACAGCTATTTCGCCCGGACAGCTCATGGTGAAGATCGTAAAGGACGAACTGGCCGAACTTATGGGCGGCACCGAAGCAGAATTCGACCTCAAATCCAATCCTACCGTTGTACTGATCGCAGGTTTGCAGGGTTCGGGTAAAACCACCTTCTCCGGTAAACTGGGCAACTTCCTGAAAACAAAGAGAAATAAGAAACCCTTGCTGGTAGCAGCCGATATCTACCGCCCTGCAGCGATAGCCCAGCTGAAAGTACTGGGCGAGCAGATAGGGGTGGAGGTTTACAGCGAACCGGAAAATAAGAATGCCGTTCAGATCGCTGAAAACGCCATCAAACACGCGAAAGCCAATAACTTCAACGTTATCATCATCGATACTGCCGGCCGTTTGGCGGTGGACGAAGTGATGATGAACGAAGTAGCCGCCGTAAAAGCTGCGGTGAAACCACAGGAAATCCTGTTCGTGGTGGATTCCATGACCGGCCAGGATGCGGTAAATACCGCCAAAGCGTTCAACGAACGCCTCGACTTTACCGGCGTAGTGCTCACCAAACTGGATGGCGATACCCGCGGTGGTGCGGCACTGACCATCAAATACACGGTGGAAAAGCCTATTAAGTTCGTAAGTATGGGTGAAAAACTCGATACCCTCGATGTTTTCTACCCCGAACGTATGGCCCAGCGTATCCTCGGAATGGGGGATATCACCACCCTGGTAGAACGCGCCCAGGAACAGTTCAACGAAGAACAGGCCAAAAAGCTGGAAAAGAAAATCCGCCAGAACCAGTTCGATTTCGACGATTTCAAGGAACAACTCCAGCAGATCAAAAAAATGGGTAACCTGAAAGATCTGATGGGCATGATCCCCGGCGTCGGGAAGGCAGTGAAGGACCTGGACATCAGCGATGACGCTTTTAAGGGCATTGAGGCCATGATCAACTCTATGACGAAGGCGGAGCGTGCCGACCCGGATATGATCGACGGAAGCCGCCGCAAACGCATCGCAAAAGGCGCCGGAAAAAACATCCAGGACGTCAACCAGTTCATGAAACAGTTTGAACAGATGCGCCAGATGATGAAAATGATGAATAAATTTGGCGGTGGTGGTAAGGGTTTGAAAGGAATGGTGAGATAAACGGATCAGATTGATATAAATATTTTTTGCAAATACCAACTTACTGATTACATTTGCATCCCTAATTAAACAATATTTCCTAACTCGCAAAAAATAACTCGACTTATTTATGCCAGTAAAAATCAGACTGCAGAGACATGGCGCGAAAAAAAGGCCTTTCTATTTTATCGTAGTAGCCGACGCCCGCGCACCAAGAGATGGTAAATTCATCCAGAAAATTGGTACTTACAATCCTTTAACAGTTCCGGCTTCCATCAACATCGATACCGAAAAGGCATTGCGTTGGTTGCAGAAAGGTGCACAACCTACCGACACTGTTAGAAGAATCTTGTCATTCAAAGGTGTATTGTATTTGAAACACCTGTTAAGAGGTGTTACTTTGAACCTGTTCGACGAGCCTACTGCTTACCAGAAGTTCGCACAATGGCAAGCTGAACACGAACAGAAAGTTTCTGCCCGCCGCGACGGTCACAAGAAAGCAAGGATTGCTGCTCCAATCGTAAGAAAGGTAGAAGACACTCCGGCTGCTCCAGCGACTGAAGCACCAGCAGCAGAAGAAGGTAACGAAGCATAAAACGGCAACGTTTTAACAATACCTGAAAAAGGAAATATTTGCAACTGCAAATGTTTCCTTTTTTAATTTTTGTTAATAGCCTCATCAGCAATCAGTTACCTGATCCGCTAAAGTCCGACAGCAAAAAATTATGAGTAATTATTTCAGTATAGGTAAACTGGCCTCCGCGCACGGTTTGCAGGGCGACCTGGTTTTAAGGCACAGCCTCGGCAAAAGATCCGCGCTGAAAGGTGTAACCGTTATATTCCTGGAAGAGCGGAAAAACAGCTTCATTCCCTACTTTATACAGCAGGTAACCGTAAAGGATACAGAAAGCGTATACATCAAGCTGGAAGGTATAGATACCAAGGAAGCCGCACACAAACTGATGCCCGCTCAGGTATACCTGCAGGAAGAAGACTTCAAACAACAAACCGCTTCCTCTGCACCCCTCGCTTTGCTGGGATTTGCTGTGGAAGACCAGCAATATGGCCCCTTGGGCACTATTGAGGAAGTCATTGAAATGCCTATGCAGGTACTCGTAAAAGTATTCATCAAGGGCAAAGAAGCCCTGCTGCCGGTCAATGAGCAGTCGCTGGTGAAAGTAGACAAGAAGAACCAGACGGTACACCTCAACCTCCCGGATGGTTTGATTGAATTATACACCGGTTGATCTGACGGATTCAACTGTTATAAAGGGCACACAATCATGCGAATAGATATAATCACCGTATTACCGGAATTGCTCGAAAGCCCGCTGTCACACTCTATCATGAAGAGGGCACAGGCAAAAGGCTTACTGGAAGTACACGTACACCCGCTCAGGCAGTACTCCAACCTGAAACACAACCAGGTAGACGACTACCAGTTTGGTGGTGGCGCAGGAATGGTAATGATGCTGGAGCCTATTGTGAATGCGATTGAGTCGCTCCAGGCAAAAGTGCAGTACGATGAGGTGATCTATCTCACCCCCGATGGCGAAACGCTGAACCAGAAAATGGCCAACCAGCTGTCGCTCAAAGGCAATCTGCTCCTGCTTTGCGGGCACTATAAAGGTATCGATCAGCGCATCCGCGATCACTTTATCACCAAAGAGATCTCCATCGGCGATTACGTGCTGAGCGGGGGAGAGTTGGGCGCCGCCGTACTGGTGGATGCCATCGGACGCCTCCTGCCCGGCGTGCTGAATAATGAAACCAGCGCCCTTACAGACTCCTTCCAGGACAATTTACTGGCGCCGCCGGTATACACCCGCCCGGAAGAGTTCCGTGGATGGAAGGTGCCGGAAATCCTCCTGAGCGGAGATCACAAAAAGATCGACGAATGGAGACACCAGGAATCAGTAGAAAGAACAAAACAACGCAGGCCCGACCTGTTATAACGTAATGATACATAGGTCATATAGAGCGCTTTACCATTTGACAGGGATAATTTCTTGATTTTTAATTTGGTAAATGCTATTTCTTGACTTACTTTTGCACTCCCATAAATATTTGAAAGATGAACGCAATTTCGTTTGTTCACGAACAACTGACAGCTAACAAACAGTACCCGAAGTTTAAAGCAGGCGACAACGTCACTGTCAACTATAAAATCGTGGAAGGTAATAAAGAAAGGATTCAGTCCTTTAAAGGTGATGTGTTGAAAATCCAGGGTACGGGATCAACAATGTCTTTCACTGTTAGAAAAATTTCTGATGGCATTGGTGTGGAAAGACTGTTTCCGCTTTACTCTCCTCATATCGATGGTATCGTGTTGAACAAGGTAGGTAAAGTAAGAAGAGCTAAGCTTTACTATCTGCGCGAACGTGCTGGTAAGAAAGCCCGTATCAAAGAAAAAAGGGTTTAGTATAAATACAGGGAAATTTGTTAAAAGCGGGACCATTACCGGTGCCGCTTTTTTCGTGTGCTTAAAATGGTATTAAAACTAGCGCAGGATTGCCCATAACGGTAAAAAAGCCGATTATATCTGCTATCTTTGTTGACTGAACTTTTAAACATTGAGAAGATGACTGCTGTTTTTTTAAATTCATCATTTTTGATCCTTCAGGACATTGGAATGTCCGAGCTGCTGTTGATTGCCGTGGTAGTATTGCTGCTCTTCGGAGGTAAAAAAATTCCCGAATTAATGCGTGGCCTCGGTAAAGGTATCCGCGAGTTTAATGACGCAAAGAACAATGTGCGCCAGGAAATCGAAGAAGGAATGAGGGAAAAGCCCGTTCAGGCTGCAGCACCGGCCACTACAGATGCACCACATACCAGCACTGAAGAAGCTCCACTGCCCAAAGTATAAATTGTAGCCAACTCCCTAAAGGAGTATTTTTCTGTTAATTTAATTTAACTGGTTTAGTCTTGTCTGAATTCAGCAGTATAATCACTTTCCATAAAGCATTATACGCCGGCAGCACAAGCTGTGCGGAGAGGGTGCGTTATTACCTCGACCGTATAGCTCAGTTAAAACACTTGAATGCCTTCCTGGAAGTATATGAAGAGGAAGCCCTGGAGAAAGCGCGCGAGCTTGATACCCGCCTCAAAAACGGGGAAAAATTGGGCGCACTCGCGGGTGTGGTAGTAGGTATTAAAGATGTGATCTGCTATAAAGGCCATAATGTAAGCGCCGCTTCCCGGATACTGGAAGGGTTCAATTCCCTGTTCTCTGCCACCGCCATCGAAAGATTGCTGGCAGAAGATGCTATTATCATCGGTAATCTCAACTGCGATGAATTCGCAATGGGGTCTACCAATGAAAATTCTGCCTATGGCCCCACGCTGAATGCCCTGGATAATACCCGCGTACCAGGCGGCTCCTCCGGGGGCTCTGCCGTAGCAGTCCAGGCAGACTTATGCCAGGTAAGTCTCGGTAGTGATACCGGCGGCTCTGTCCGGCAACCGGCCGACTTCTGCGGCATAGTTGGCCTGAAACCCACCTATGGACGTATTTCGCGCTACGGACTCATCGCTTACGCCTCTTCATTTGACCAAATAGGCATTTTTGGCAAGAATATTGCCGATGTGGCGTCAGTTCTACAGGTGATTGCGGGTCCGGATGAGTTTGATAGTACTGCTTCCCAAAAAGAAGTACCGGATTATAAAGCAGACCTGGAAAACAATAAAACATTCAAATTTGCGTATTTAAGGGATGCACAGTACCACGATGGGCTGGACGCAGAAATGAAGAACGGCTATATTGATTTCTTTGAAAGTTTGCAGTCTTTGGGTCATACGGTATCAGGAAAAAGTTTTGAATACCTCGACCATGTAGTTCCGGCATATTATGTACTGACTACAGCGGAAGCATCCTCCAACTTATCCCGGTTTGATGGGGTGAAATATGGACACAGAACCGCTGAAAAGAACCTGGATCTGACAGAATTTTACAAAAAAAGTAGATCCGAAGGGTTCGGAAAAGAGGTAAAACGTCGTATATTACTGGGGACTTTTGTCTTGAGTGCGGGCTATTATGACGCATATTATACTAAGGCACAACAGGTTAGGCGTCTTGTAACAGAAAAACTCAACGATATATTAGAAGAATACGACGCCATTTTAATGCCAACTGTGCCATCCACAGCATTTAAATTAGGGGAGAAGACTGATGACCCTATAGCTATGTACCTGGCTGATATTTATACGGTACTGGCAAATCTGGCAGGGGTTCCGGCTATATCCGTTCCTTTGTACCGGCATTCAAACGGAATGCCATATGGTGTACAGATCATCACAAAGAAGTTTAGCGAAGCAAACTTGTTACATATAGCGCATCAATTGATGGCTAAGGAGCAGGTTACTGTTGTTTAAAATAAATTGTATGAGAAAAATCTTTTTACTACTGCTGTTGCCAGCAATAAGTTTAGTGAGTGTGAGTGCAATGGGGGGCAATAGCAATCCTAAAGAGATGGCGTATCCGGTATTTTCACCCGATACCTCTGTAGTAAAGCTGAATCACAAGGTACGTTTACCAAAAGATACTGCTTTATTGCCATCGCCAACATCCGTGGCAGTGAAGAAAGCTGCACAGAGCCTGCCTAACACCATTCGCAGTGCGAAAGTGTATGAACAGATCAACAATAACCTGGTTGCCGGTTATGTAAGTAACTATGCCACCCGGTATAGTCAGCATCTGCAAATCATGATCGATAAAGGACAACCCTATTTCAATATGATTGAAAAGGTGTTCCGCGATAATGGTATCCCTGAGGAAATGAAATACCTCGCAGTAATCGAATCCAGCTTTAATACCAATGCCCGTTCCAGGGTAGGAGCAGTAGGGGCCTGGCAGTTTATGGCCGGAACCGCCCGTATCTTTGGTTTGAGCGTAGGTAAGAAAATAGACGAAAGAAAAGATTTCTATAAATCTACCCTGGCCGCTGCCCAGTTCCTTAATCAGCTGTATGCACAGTTCGACGACTGGTTACTGGTAGTTGCCGCTTACAACTGCGGCGCAGGTGGCGTTCAACGCGCTATCAAAGCCAGCGGACGTACCGATTTCTGGGGCATGCAATACTTCCTGCCTGCAGAATCACGTAACCATGTTTACAAATTCATCGCTACCGGTTATATCCTCGATAAGTTCAATAACTTCTTCGGTGTAAGTGAAGATAACACCATCACTGTAAATGTGCCTGTAGCGGATAACCTGTCTGCTCCCGTTGCGAGAGGCCCGTTAACAGAAGAGGAGATCTTCAATACGGTGGAAATCAATGTAACCGGCAAATACCGCCTGGAAGCAATTGCAAAGAAACTGGATATGAACGTGGCCGAATTGGACCGCTTCAACCCGGGCTTCTCCAAAGCAATGGCCAGCGCCGAAAATAACTACGACCTGCGCATCCCTAAAGAAAAGATGAAGCAGTTCATGGCAGAAAAAAATGAAATGCTGAAAGAATCTGTTCAGATGACCCTGGACGATAAAGCAGTAGGTGTAGATAAATCCAAATTCCCGCCGCCGGTGAAAATGGCAGAAAAGAATACCACCGCTAAAAAAGCACCTGCTACCAGCAGCAAAAAACATTATTCTTCCAAAAAGCATCATTATACCGCTAAAAAGAAGACTACTGCTAAAAAGAAAACTACCACAAAGAAATAATCACCCGCAAGGGTATACGAAATAAAAAAGAGACCGGTGATCATCACTGGTCTCTTTTTTTTATTATCAATAATCTCATATCAGATAGTAAGCAGGCCTTTACGTTTTTCACTAAAGGCTACCAGGTCCAGTAACGGTCCGGTCATAAAGGTGGTGGCCAGCGCCATCAGCACCATCATGGCAAATATCTCCGGCGATAAGATCCCCAGGTCAAACCCGATATTCAATACCACCAGCTCCATCAATCCCCGGGTATTCATTAATGCGCCAATAGAAACCGACTGCCGCCAGCTTTGACCCATTAAACGCGCTGTAATGGTACTGCCCCCAAATTTTCCCGCTACAGCCACCAGCATGATCATCCCAAATACTACCCAGAGATCACCCTGGTTCAATAAACCAATATGCGTTCTTAACCCGGTATACACAAAGAAGATAGGAAGCAGTAGTAATACGCTCACATCTTCCAGCTTATCTGTCAATAGCTGCCTGATATTGGTGCCATGCGGCATGATCACACCCGCCAGGAACGCGCCAAACAAGGCATGTATCCCAATCACTTCTGCCACCCATGCAGATATCAGCAGCATAAAAAATATCAGGGATACTGCTGCTTTCTGATGGCCTTTCGCCATTTGTGCCTGCATGGTTCTGTTCAGCCAGGGGCGGACGAGCAGTAACATCACGGCTACAAATGCAATTGCCAGTAAAATGGTCACGAGGGCGCTCACTATCCCGCCAGCGTTCACAATGGCCACCACTACCGCCAGGATACACCAGGCGGTAATATCATCTGCGGCAGCGCAGGTAATGGCCATGATGCCCAGGGGCGTGTTGGTTAGTTTCCGTTCCTGTACAATCCGCGCCAGCACCGGGAAAGCGGTAATGCTCATGGCGATGCCCATAAACAGCGCGAAAGATAAAAAGCTGACATTGGCAGGAGCAAACTGTGTAAAAAGGAAATATGCCAGCCAAACGCCAAGGAAAAAAGGAATAATAATACTGGCATGACTGATCATCACCGCGTCATGCGCTTTATTCCTGATTTTACTGATATCCAGCTCCATCCCAACAATAAACATAAAGAAGGCAAGTCCTATCTGGCTGAGGAACTGGAGGTTTTTCAACGAATCTGCCGGAAATAAAAAGCCGGAAAATGAAGGCGCCACCCAACCCAGCAGGGAAGGACCCAGCAACACACCCGCGATGATTTCACCTACCACTGCCGGTTGCTTCAGTTTATTGGCGATCAGTCCGAATACCCGCGCTGCCAGCATGATCAGGATGATTTGCAACAGCAACAGTCCCAGCGGGTGTTTCAGATTTTCCAGGTAGCGCCACCAGCCGCCGGTGGCCATAGCCGCCGCTGCCGGTGCAGGAGTGATAACCGTGTGCGCATTCACCGGTAAAGATTGTCCCTTCTGAAGGATTACCCATATCAGCGCCGCAAAAATGCCAATAATCACGGGGTACCAGAGAAAGCGTTTAGTCATGACAGGAAATTATTAATGGTTAGCTGCAAGATATAAAAAAGCAAAAAGCTATTACGGGGATAGACCGCTGCAGCAAGTTAAATCTTCGCATACGGTTATCGCTGTAATAGCTTTTTGTGGATATAATTAGCCGGCAGTTTAGCTGATAGCGGCAATTCCCGGCAGTTCTTTTCCTTCAAAGAACTCCAGTAATGCGCCACCACCGGTGGAAACATAACTTACTTTATCTGCAATCCCAAACTGGTTTACTGCAGCAACAGAGTCACCGCCGCCCACCAGGGAGAAAGCTCCTTTGGCAGTAGCCGTTACAATGGCTTCGGCCACGCCTTTGGTACCAGCCTGGAAAGCAGCCATTTCAAATACGCCCATTGGTCCATTCCATAAAATAGTATTGGAGGCAGCAATGGTTTCGCTGAAAAGGGCTACAGACTTAGGACCTATGTCGAGGCCCATCCATCCCGCAGGAATATTATCGTTGGAAACTTCCTGGGTATTTGCATCTGCTGCAAACTTATCCGCTGCAATGGAATCTACCGGCAGTAACAGTTGTACGCCCTTTTCCTTTGCTTTGGCTACCAGTTCATTCGCCAGGTCCAGTTTATCATTTTCGCAGAGGGAGCTGCCAATTTCTTTGCCCTGGGCTTTCAGGAAAGTGTAGGCCATACCGCCGCCAATGATCAGGTTGTTGGCACGGTCCATCAGGGTTTCGATGATCAGGATTTTATCGCTCACTTTAGCGCCGCCCAGGATTGCAGTAAAGGGAGATGCTGCGTCGTTGAGTACTTTTTGTGCGCTGTTTACTTCTGCTTCCATCAGCAAACCGAACATACGGTTCTCTGGTGCAAAGTATTGTGCAATCACTGCCGTGGACGCATGTGCACGGTGAGCGGTACCAAATGCGTCGTTTACGTATACGTCGCCCAGTTTAGAGAGCTGTTCAGCGAATGCGGCATCACCTTTTTCTTCGGCTTTGTGGAAACGCAGGTTTTCCAGCAGCAGTACTTCGCCCATTTGCAGGTCGGCTGCCGCTTTTTCTGCCACAGGACCTACGCAGTCTTCCGCGAATTTCACGGTTGCGCCACCAAGTAAGGAAATGAGGTGGTATACCAGGTGTTTCAAAGAGTATTTATCAGTAGGACCATCTTTTGGGCGACCCAGGTGAGACATCAGGATAACGGCGCCGCCATCTTTCAGGATTTTCTGGATGGTAGGAACTGCTGCGCGCATACGGTTGTCATCCGTGATCTCGAATTTATCATTCAGGGGCACGTTGAAGTCCACGCGGATCAAGGCTTTGCGGCCGTTGAAGTTATAGTCAGAAAATTTGCTCATAATGTATCAATTTAAGATAACGAGAAGGGGTAAATTAAAAAACCGCGGTACCAACAGCGCAAAGCGAGTATATAACCAGGTAATGCTGGCCAATTGCTGCTATGGTGTAGTTCCGCGGAATTTAAAGGCTCCCGGTTTGCACCGGGAGTACCTGTTATAATTATTATTTGCTGATCAAACCGGCGAAGTACTTCACAGTACGCACCAGCTGAGATACATAGCTCATTTCGTTATCGTACCAGGAAACGGTTTTAACCATCTGGTGCTCACCTACAGTCAGTACTCTGGTTTGTGTAGCATCAAACAGGGAACCGAAGTGGATACCGATGATGTCAGAGCTCACAATTTCATCTTCGGTATAACCGAAAGATTCGTTGGAAGCAGCTTTCATAGCAGCGTTAACTTCGTCAACCGTTACTTTTTTATTGAGGATGGTAGTCAGCTCAGTTAAAGAACCGGTGATGGTAGGAACGCGTTGTGCACTACCGTCCAGTTTGCCTTTCAGTTCCGGTAATACCAGGCCGATAGCTTTTGCAGCACCGGTACTGTTAGGTACGATGTTGGCCGCAGCAGCACGGGCACGGCGCAGGTCACCTTTCGGATGCGGCGCATCCAGGGTGTTCTGGTCGTTGGTGTAAGCGTGAACGGTGGTCATTAAACCGGTAGCAATACCGTAGCTGTCCTGCAGTACTTTCGCCATAGGAGCGAGACAGTTGGTGGTGCAGGATGCGCAGGAAATAACTGTTTCGCTGCCGTCCAGGATTTCGTGGTTTACGTTGAAAACAATCGTTTTCAGATCACCTGTAGCAGGAGCAGAAATAACAACACGTTTAGCGCCGGCAGTAAGGTGAGCGGCCGCTTTATCCCTGTCAGCAAAGAAACCGGTACATTCGATCACTACATCGATGTTATGTTCTTTCCAGGGAATTTGAGACGGATCTCTCTGTGCATATATCTTCACATCTTCACCGTTCACATTGATTGCGCTTTCAGAATGCTTAACGTCTGCATCGAATCTACCCTGTGCTGAATCGTATTTCAGCAAATGCGCCAGCACGTTGGGGCTGGTGAGGTCATTGATAGCTACCACATCAATGCCGGGCATTTTGTAAATCTGGCGGTATACCAAACGGCCGATACGACCGAAACCATTAATACCAATTTTGAGAGTAGTTCCCATTTTACATCGTGATTTGAGTATGAAAAAATCGAGAGCGAATTTACAATCAATACCCTTATTAATCAATATAATTTTAGGTTATGAAAATATTTTTTGGAAATTTAGAATAACATCCTACATTTGCAATCCGAAAATGATGCGCCGCGTTGGTCAAGGGGTTAAGACGCCTCCCTTTCACGGAGGAGTCACGGGTTCGATTCCCGTACGTGGTACAAATAAAAAGGGTTCTTCCAAACAGAAGAACCCTTTTTTATTTACGCTTTCTCACTCTTAAAAAAGCTTACGCCTGGTTGAATCCGTCAGCCCATCTTTGTGAAGCAGCACGGAGATTCCTTTCATTTTCATATAAGGAACGCTCAGGTAAATGAATCCCTGTCTCCCTGCTTCAGGTCCCCACGAATTTTTTGCTTTATAATAGATATTGCCGTACTGGTCTTTCAGCTTGCCGGTAATATGCACAAGGTGGTCGTCTGTAGTGCTGAAATCCTCAAAGGAAGATTGCCGCATTTCCTGGGTCACTTTCTTTTCCGGCCGGGCTTCCGTAAGTATCAGCTCCTTATCTTCCTGCTTTTCAGGTAATACAGCTAATTCTGCAGTAAACGTCGGCTCGGTCCCGTCCAGGTCGAGGGCGAGGGAAAACCCTGCTTCGATCGCGTGATCTATGTTTTCCATAAATTCATCGAGGGGCAGGTTGTAAAACCGTTCATTGGCCCAGTTCGCCGGGATACTCAGCACAAAGGGTTTATAGAAAGGAACATGCGTAAAAGATGTAATGGTGAGGTAATTACCCGGGTTTAACTGCGTATAGGCAAGAAAGCTCATAGAGGTGTATGTCTTTCCTTCATACGGGAATTCATCCGGCGCCTTTCCTAAAAAACTATCCAGTTTGGCAGGTACTTCCTTTTTCCATCCGGTGCCCAGCTTATTGGCAGGGTCAGCATATTTTTTTACGGTGCTTTCCAGCTCTTTAAACATCACGGAATGGTTATGTTCCGTATGTCCGTTTAGCAGACCGGTATATACCGTTTGCGGTAATACCCCGAATTCAACTGAGCTGATGATGGGATCATGATTAAGGCCGCCTTCAGTAAAGCGCGCAGTGCCTTGCCGTAGGATATAATTCCTGGCTTTCAGTAAATAGGCGCATCTCACAAAATACATTTCCGAAAGATCAATTTTTTCTCCTTTCAACCGGATGATCTCGGACTCCAGGAAGGAAGTGGTGGAAAAACTCCAACAGGTACCCGAGGCGTTCTGGCTGATAACCGGTAATGCAGGAACCTCCGTTAAAACAGAGAAAACGTAGCTGCTTTTTCGCTGCGGCAACGTAGCAGCCTTTTCAGGTTTACTGTTACAGGCCTGGATAGCGGGCAGCAAAAGCAGGAATAATAAAGCAAGTAGCAGATCTTTTTTCATAACGGGGCTTACCATGTTTCTTTTCTCTTTTTCAGATAATAATAATACCCGGCGAAACCTAACGACAAGCTGAAGGCCAGCATGCCTGCTGAAAGCCATCCGGATGGAAAGCTGTTCACTACTGCGCAACCGATACCGGCACTCAGTAACAGGAAAAAATATTTCGCTGCATAGTCTTTACTTTCCACACCAATCCGCAGCATCTTTTCTACTTCAGTGACATCAATCCCCCGGCTGATCATCTTGCTTTTAAGACGATAATTAAGCAGCATCCGGATCAGCGTTAGCAAAAAAACCGTTACTACATAGAACAGCAGGATGATGATGACGGTACGGATAATTACATCGGGAACATAGGTGCCATTGGCAAGCGTGAAACCGCCATCAGCACTTCCGGAAGCCGTGTGCGCATTTAAAAAACGGACTAAAATTATTTTCCTCATCTGCGTAAATTGTTTAGTAGTGATGAAGCCGGCATGCCCCTGATGCGTTATTTATCATTAGACCTTCATACCGGTTTTCAGGTTGCAGTTTTACTCAAGATTTAATGTCCTGATCTTTTTCCGGTAAGTGTTATATAGTTCCATAAACTGCATGATCAATACGCCGGATAGCAGCAACAATCCCGGTACAAGGCCCACCGCAGCGATGCCCGAAAAGATCCAGCTGATCGTACTCCAACACGCTATTAACCCTGCGGCCACCAGGCCGATGGCGCCAAACAGCAAGCCATATAGATACAAGGCCTCTTTTCTGTCGGGCGCACTAGCTGCAGACAACAGATCAGGAATGAGATGCGCTGTTTCGAAATCCGGTAAGGGAACTTCGCTTTCTTTGATATGGCTATACAGCATTTGGTAAGTCCTGATCTGCATTTGACAGTGGAGGCAATCCGCAATGTGTCTGGCAGCCGCCGGGTCCGCGAACTCTTCAAGTGCATAGCGCTGGAGCTGTTCTTCACTTAAATGTATCTTGCTCATAAATGCTCTTTTGAGTAATAATCAAGTAATCGTTCCTTCAATACTTTTCTTGCGCGGAACAAATAGTTTTTAACTGTTCCGGCAGGAAGTCCTGTGATGTTCATGATCTCATCAATACTGAGCTCTTCTTTATGAAATAAAGTAATAAGTGTACGGTAGACAGGTGGTAACGCAGCACTAAGCTTTTCCAGGATCTCTGCTCTTTCTTTCAGGGAAAGTAGCTGGCTGGCATCTAATGTATCCTTGTTGATTTCCTGCCAGGCGCTTTCGCGTAAAAGCAATTTATCATCATCAGGAATGTCGGTCAGCTCCGGCCTGTATTTTTGCAAATGGTCTAAACAGGTGGTGTAGCTGATTTGCGCAACCCAGGTAGACAGCCGGGATTGAAAACGGAATTTCGGAAGATACCTGAATACCTTGAGATAGATATCCTGCATTATGTCTTTTCTGTCCGACGGGTTACTGATCATCTTAAAGATAATATTTGCTACCAGTTTTTCGGTGCTGCGGAGCAATAGGGTAGCCGCATGAGGGTCGCCCTCCATGATTTTTTTTATCATGTCTTCATCCGAAAGAATAGGAGGGCGCCCTGGGTACATCGTATATATCAGACGTCATAAACAAAAAAAGGTTGCAGGAAGCAGTTGTTTCTAATGCCGGGTTTCTCAGATTTCTTCCAAGTGTTTAACAAAGATCTTACCCGTTCAGTCATTTTATATGCTACGAAATATCTGTTGGATATTATTTTAAGAGAATGGATAATGCCAGGCGAACTTCCTTGCGGCAGGTAAGATGCTCTTATTTTTAGGTATCTTTAGAGATCAAGTTGTCTGCTATGAAAAAAAAGAAAGTCGCTTCCCTGTTGGTGAGTATGCATCCGTTACAACGGGTGCTGGTAAGTTTGGGATTCACGCTCCTGGTGTTTATTGCGTTTTTATTACTGAAGATAACAATGCATCCGTTGGTGCTGACTGCATTGTTATGGAATATCTTCGCCATTTCCTATATCACCACCGGGTGGATTGTTTTTTTCAACCGTACCATTGAAGAGATCCGCACCTGGGCGAGGATAGATGATGGCAGCCGCACTTTCGTTACATTAACAGTGGTAGTAGCATCTGTAGCGAGCCTGGTACTGGTGTTGTTAATGATGTTGTCAAAAGAGCTGACCGGTCTTTCAAAGATCCTGTATCTCCCGGTGGCCGTTTCCGGCATGCTGGCTTCATGGACAATGGTACATACTACGCTCACTTTTCATTATACCCATTTGTATTACGACGATGCAGAAGATGACAATACCAAACAGGCAGAAGGACTGGAGTTTCCCAAAGAAAAAAAACCGGACTATATCGACTTCGCTTATTTCGCTTTCGTGATCGGTATGACCTTCCAGGTTTCCGATGTGGAAATCACCGGCAGAGTGATCCGGCGCACGGCATTGGCGCATGGTTTATTGTCCTTTTTGCTGAACACGTTTGTAGTAGCATTAACGATAAATTTAATTGCAGGATTGAAACAATAAGTCGGCCTGGCTACCGTGTTTTCTTCATAATCTTCTTACCTTTGATAAAGAATCGAAAAAAAGTTTTGGTTTGTAAAACATTTTCCTATCTTTGCAATCCCAAACGAAAATGCCGCGTTGGTCAAGGGGTTAAGACGCCTCCCTTTCACGGAGGAATCACGGGTTCGAATCCCGTACGTGGTACAAAAAAGAAGGACTTCTGCAAAGAAGTCCTTCTTTTATTTCAGACATTTTATGCTCATTCCCCCGCGAAAGTTTTGCTACAAAGTTGCCTCCTGCAACAAATTCACAACAACATTTAGTACATTTATTCCAACAGCACTCCTTTCCCTGAAACTGAAATGATTAATGGTCCTATAAAGGCACACGACCAACGATGGCAAACTGTAGTCAGGTATAGCTTTTACCTGCTGTGGATGATATTGTCCCTCACCAACGCCAATGCCCAGAAACGGGGAAATGCTACCTACAACTTCACCCACCTCGATATCAGCAACGGCCTGGCCAGCAACCACGTTTCCGCAGTAATGCAGGACCGGAAAGGGTTTATTTGGATTGCCAGCACCGCATTACAACGTTACGACGGCACTAACCTGGTAACAGTGGCCAGTTTCGACAGGGTACCCGGCTCTATCTATTACGACGACATTTGCCTTTGTGAAGATAAAAAAGGCCGCATCTGGATGGGAACACCCGATAACATCCGGGTATATGACCCCGCCACCGACCAGGTAAGAGCCCTCCTGGTAGCCGGCAGGGACGTCCGGCCGGAAGGACTGCAATGCAGCCAGATCCTGGAAGATCATGATGGCGTAATATGGGCCACCACGCACGACGGACTGCTACGCTTCGATGAAAAGTTATTTCACTTTCAGAAAGCGTCCATCATCCCTGAAGAAGACCGCATCCAGATGATGGATGCCATCATGGAAGACGAAAGCGGTAACCTCTGGATCAGCGGAAAACACGGTGTATATATCCTTGACCGCCAACGGAAAAATTTATACAATGCCGCCAATAACCCGCAGCAACTGCCGGTACTCAACATCGATAATACCTTCAAGAAAATATTTACCGATCCCTATCACCAGGTATGGCTGGCCGGCAGACACGGACTTTTGTATAACTACGATCCTGCTTCCCGCCAACTCTCGCATTATACCTTCGATGCGCCGGAAGGCAAAAAATATAATGAAGCCTATGATGCCATCTTCGACCTGGTAACCGACAGCGATAAAAACCTCTGGATAGCCACCGAAAAAGGCGGCATATTCCGCTATAACCGCGAACTGAAACGCTTTGATCTGAACATCGCCGCCGACAATGCAGACGAAAAAGGATTTCATTATACCTACGAAGCGAATTGCTTTCTCAGCGACCGCGAAGGCCACCTCTGGATCGGTACCGACCTGGGAATAAATATCCTTAGCCTGCACAACAAAACATTCCGTATCCTCGACAACAGAACCACTTTCGCCAACACCCAACAACACCTGCCGGCAACGGAAGTAACCGGCGTTTTCCAGGCTTCCAACGGCGATGTGTACATAGGATACTGGGGAAAAGGCTTCAGTCGCTTAAATGCCAACCTGGAACTGATCAGCAACTATGTACACGACAATGGCGACCCCGCATACACACTCCCGGAGGAACGCGGACTGGTATGGACTTTCGCAGAACTGAAAGACGGGACCATCCTCGTCGGACAGGAAAATGCATTTGTCTCGCTGTTTAATCCCGCCACCGGGAAATTCATAAAACACCTCACGTCGCCCGTACTCTACGAACAAACAATACTCAACCTGAAACCACAACACGATACCACCGTTTGGATAGGACTATACAAACGCGGACTCGCCAGCTGGAACCCCCAACAAAATACTTTTCAACACTATCATGAAATAACAGATTCCCTGAAAAGACCCGTTTCTGTAATGGATATCGTTCCGGATGGAGATTCCCTCCTGTGGCTCGGCTCCAGCAGTGCAGGTCTTATACAGTTTAATACCCGCTCACGCCGCATTACCCACCGGCAAACATTTGAACTGGATGCAAAAGTATACAGCAATATTACCTCCCTCCGCCGTTTTAACGATACCACATTACTGGCCGGCACCGATCACGGACTCTGGGTTTATAACACGCTGCGCCATACTTATAAACCGCTCCTCATTAACACTAAGCTGTTTGATCAGTGGGTACTGAGCATGGAAGAAGATGGGCCAGGCAAAATATGGTTTACCACCCAATACGGATTTTATCGCTATCATGTGGCAGACAACCGGGTGGAAACCTTCATCGAGGGTGATGATATCATCGATAACACCCGCAAAGTAAGACGCCGCATCGTAAAACTGGATGATGGCAACCTGCTCGTAGGCGCTTCTGATCATATTGTTACCTTCGACCCCACCAGCCTGCGCGTAGCGCCGCCACCACCGGATGTTACTATTGTAAACCTTAAAGCACTCGACAGTATTGTACTGATCCATGCCGCACTGCAGGACAGCGTGCCGGTTACACTCAGCTATAAACAAAACTTTATCAGCATAGAGTTTAAAAGCCTGCAATACCACCAAGAAAAGATCCGGTATTACTATCAGCTGGAAGGCGTAGATGAAAACTGGGTGCTTACTGACAATTTATTGGTAGCAAAATATACCAACCTGCCTCCCGGTAATTATACCTTCCGCGTGCGTGCCGTAAATACCGCGGGCACCTTCTCTGAACATATCACTGCATTACAGATCTTTATTAAACCCGCCTTCTGGCAAACCTCCTGGTTCCGGCTATTATGCCTGCTGCTGGCAGCTTCACTGGTATACCTCTACTACCGCCTTCGCATTGCAGGTATTAAAAGAGAAGCAAAACAACGCGAAGCTATTCAACAACAAATTGCCCAGCTGGAAATGAAAGCGCTGCGCGCCCAGATGAACCCGCACTTTATTTTTAATGCGCTGAACTCTATCCAAACCTTTATGATGAAAAGCGAAACAGAACAGGCCCTGGCCTACCTGAGCCGCTTCGCAAAACTAATCCGCAACGTACTCGATAATTCACAACTCAATAATACCACCGTAGCCCAGGAAATCAGTGTGCTGGAAAATTATATGGAATTGGAGAAACTCCGCTTCAGCGACGAGTTTGAATACGAAATCATCGTCGACCCCACTCTCGACGCCAACATGGTGGATGTACCCACCATGATCATTCAGCCATTCGTGGAAAATGCCATCTGGCACGGGTTACTGCACGATAAAGGGAAAGGCAAAGTAACCATCACCTTTAAAAAGGTAGATGACCGCATTTTATGTACCATAGAAGATAACGGTATCGGAAGAGAAAAATCTGCAGCCATGAAGCGCCTGAGCAAACCCCGTCACCAATCCCGCGGACTGCAAATTACCCGCGACCGCCTCTCTCTGTATAACAGCCGCTTTAATGTGGATGCCAGCTTCGATATAGAAGACCTGACAGATGAAGAAGGGAAAGCACTGGGAACAAGGGTGAACCTGTGGTTCCCGTTTGTGGAAGAATAGCAAATGGGAAAGTAGCAAGCCTTCCCATTTGCCGGAATATTTTAGGCAAGACCGGTTTCATAATGCCGTTCCGGAATTTCAATATCCAGGAAGCCTTTTTTAAACAACCATGCCTTGAAGATTTGCTGCACATCATACTCTCCATGTACCAGGAAAAGTTTTTTCACCTCTTTCGGATGCTGACACGCCAGCCACTGGCTTAGATCTTCATAGTCGCCGTGCGCACTCATAGAACGGATCACGCCTACCGCCGCATTTACATGGAAACGGGTACCATAAATAGATACCTCCTTGGCTCCGCGCATCAGCTTACCACCGAGCGATTGCGGCTCACAATAACCCACAATCAGGATGGTATTACGGGCATTGTCGATGTTGTTGGCGATATGATGCTTCACACGCCCGGCTTCTGCCATGCCAGATGCGGAAATGATCACGCAAGGTTCCTGGCGGAAATTCAACGCTTTGGATTCATCTACCGTTTTAATGTAATGCAGCCCGGGGAAGTCAAACGGATCATCATCCTTTTTCAGAATAGCAGCCACCTCCCTGTTAAATACTTCGGGATGCGCTTTGGTAACCGCAGTTGCTTCTGTCGACAGCGGGCTGTCAACAAAAATGTCAACCTTCGGCAGCTTGCCCGCCAGTTGCGCATTGTTCAACGCGTACAGCAATTCCTGTGTACGGCCTACACTGAAAGCCGGAATGATCAGCTTCCCTCTTTTTTCCATACAGGTTTCCCGGATATGCCGCAGCAGCTCAGCATCAGCGGGAGCGGCGTCTGCATGCAGCGTGCTGCCATAGGTAGATTCTATCAGGATGTAATCTGCCTGTGGAAACACCTCCGGCGATTTCAGTATCGCATCGTTATAGCGGCCAATATCGCCGCTGAAAGAGATCTGCTCTGTTTTACCGTTTTCCGTGATACGCAGGTGTACAGACGCGGCGCCCACAATATGCCCGGCGTCGGTGAACATCAGCTGTATGTCCTTATCAATGTTCGTCCAGGTACGGTAATCCATGGGCTTCAACCGGTCAATGGCCAGTTTGGCATCATCTACACTATACAACGGCTCTATAAAAGGAAGTCCTTCTTTCGCCATTTTTTTATTGGTGTATTTCGCATCATCGCGTTGTATTTCGGCAGAGTCGAGTAACAATATTTCCGCCAGGTCACGGGTGGCCGGTGTGCAGAAAATATCCCCTCTGAATCCAAGTTTCACCAGTCGCGGTATAAGACCGGAATGGTCGATATGTGCATGCGACAACACCATATACGTTACTTCCTGCGGATCAAAACCAAAGTCCCTGTTAAGAGCATCTGTTTCATGACCCATGCCCTGGAACATACCACAATCCAATAAAATCTTTTTGCCATTCTTAAGTGTGATCAGGTGCTTTGATCCCGTAACAGTGCGTGCAGCACCATGAAATGCAATTTTCATATCTGAAATTTAGCGTGAACGGAGTTCAACATTTTACGATTTACATTTAAACGACCAGGTGATCGCGAAGGAGGCAATTAATATGCCGTCTTTATCCCTGCCTTCACTATGCAGGGTTACTGTTTCTGCAGAATTATCATTTAACGCCCGCTCTATAGTAGCCCTCAGCAGCGGCAGTTCGGAGCAGGTAAAGGTGGTAAGGCCAGTCGCCTTTTTTACAAAAGTAGATTCCATGCCGGTAACGAGCATGGATACACGCCGCGGAGCGCTGCGCACATACATCATGGCGGGTAAACCGGTGCTGAGTTCTGCCGCCATCGCCAGGCAGGCAAAGTAGGTAGACCTGAACGGGTTTTGCGACAACCACCGGAAAGGAACCGTGGTTACACAGCTATTGGTTGCCAGTGATTTTAACCGCACCCCTGAAAGCCAGGCTGCCGGCAGCTTCCAGAACAGGTAGGCCGAAAACTTAAACGGATGCTGTGCAAACTTCTGAAAAGATTGCACAGCATCCGTATTAAAAGTGGTAATGCCGTTATCCATGACGATGCTATTCGTTGATATAATGGGAAGGCTGCAACGCAGCGGGTGACCATTGTTTCAGGAACTCCTGCACTTTCTTTTTATCATAGGTATCTGCCGATTCCAGCAAACCGGAATTCTGCGTATGCAGCCGGTTACCTTTCGCATCCAGTATTACCAGCACCGGGAAACCAAAGCGCTGTGGATAACCCAGCTCTTTCAGCACAGGCAGGTTCTTGTTTTCCTTGCTGTAGTTAAGATGATACACTACATAATTATCATTCAGTGCCGCTTTCAGCTCGGCATCATCTTCTATAAATTTATATAATCGTTTACACCAGATACACCAGTTACCACCAATTTGCAGCAACACATGTTTCTGTTCCTTTGCTGCCTTTTTTACCGCAGCTGCCATATCTGCCTTGGCATCAGCAGCAGGATTGTAAATATGCTCCAGGTCATGTGTTTGCGCCTGTGTGGCAGGAATCGCAAATGCCATACTCAATAACAACGTCCAAACAAACTTCTTCATAAAAAACAATTAATCAGGATATCTAATTTACACTATATTTTGCACATACTGCTGGATGGCCAGCTGGGCTTTGGCAGGGTCCTGCAACTGCAAAAGAACAATATCTTTCAGCTGTTGCTGCAACGCCGGATCATATACCGGCACACATACCTCTATCCTGCGATGGAGGTTACGGTTCATCCAGTCGGCCGAACCCATATATACTTCTTCCTGGTTATTATTATGGAAGATGAATACCCGCGCATGTTCCAGGTACCGGTCTACAATACGCGTAATGCGGATATTTTTACTTTCCGGGATATCCGGCACGAGGCAATTGATACTGCGCACAATCAGGTCTATCTGTACGCCTGCTTCGCTGGCTTCATACAGTTTACTGATCATCCCTCTTTCCTGCAGGTTATTTATTTTGATGATGATCCTGCCGGGTTTCCCTTCTTTTACGTGAACAATTTCCCGGTCTATCAACCCGGAAAAACGCGTTGTCATATTAAACTGCGCTACCAGCAAATGCTGGAACTGTAAAAACTGGTAACCGGCTGGTTGCTCCCTGCTTTGAAGATAGAGGAACAGCAGTTCCATCTCCCGGGTAATTTCCTTATGCCCGGTAAACAAAACATGATCAGTATAAAAACGTGCGGTGCTTTCATTAAAATTACCGGTAGCAATAAGGCCGCAATAATCCCACTGGTATCCACGGTTACGTTTTACCAGTGCTGTTTTGGCGTGTACTTTCATGCCCGGAATACTATAAATAAGTTTTACGCCGGCATCCTTCATTTTCTTTGCCCAGCGGATATTATTGGCTTCGTCAAAGCGCGCTTTCAATTCCACAAACACCGTTACCTTTTTCCCGTTCTTAGCCGCGCTGATAAGCGCCTGTGCGATCTGTGAACCGGAAGCAATGCGGTACAGCGTTACATATATTTCCGCTACATCCGGGTCTGCGGCGGCTTCGTTAAAGAAGCGCAGGATGTAATCATATCGCTGATAGGGGAGATGTACCAGCAGGTCCTGTTGTAATACGAGGTCCAGCAACCGGTCGGTAGCCACAATGGCTTTGTTTTCGGCAGGTATTACTTTGGGATAATCCACCTGTTGTAATCCTGCCGGTGCGGGCAGGTTAGCCAGGTCTTTCAGATTATGATAACGTCCGCCCATTACCTGTTCATCCTCCTGTACATCAAACTGGATGGCCAGGAAATGCAGCAGTGACCGGGAAATGGCGGCGTCATACAGGAAACGGGTAGGTACGCCTAACTCACGTTTACGGATCAACGTTTCCACTTCTTCCAGGATATCGCCTTTCATTTCGTCCATATCCATTTCAGCATTGCGGGTAAGCTTCACACTATGACAGCTTTCCACCGTATAGCCCGGGAAAAGGTAGGACAAATGAGCACGGATAATATCGTCGAGAAAAGCAATGTAATGAATACCATCGAGCGACGGCAGCTGCTGAAAACGCGGCAGGTCGGCAGGAATATTCACAATTACAAATTCCTGTATGCCCGTATTATTTTCAGGTACCAGCGTTACCGCCAGGTACAGCTGATTGTTTTCAAGAAATAATTTTTTATGTTTCCCATTGAGCCATACTGGTTGCAAATAGGCCAGTACAGTAGTAAGGAAATAATATTTTGTAAAGGAGAGATGAGCAGTTTGGAAAGGTTGATTATAATACAATTGTACGCCCTGTGCCTGCAGATCGGGTAACACGCTGCCGGTGAAGATCTGGCCGTATTCCTGTTGCTGCCGGTTTATTTCCTGCAGCACCTGTTGTAAGGTATCGCTGCTGATGGATTCATTTTCACCGGCTGCCGGATCATTTTCCAGTACCCGGTTAATTGTAAGTATAGCCGGCATTCTCACCCGGAAAAATTCATCGAGGTTGGAAGAAAAGATGGAAAGGAATTTAATCCTTTCGTATAGTGGTACCTGTTGGTCTGCCGCCATCAACAACACCCGGTAATTAAAGGATAACCAGCTGAGATCGCGGTTATATAAAGGAACACCCATGAATCATTATGCTTTTACCGGGAAGAAAATTGCTGCAATCAGGAAAGCGAATACAGAAATGATAAGACCAAACATGAAAATATTATAGGAAATACGCAGCAGTTTGTATTTATGACCCAGCACTACGCCGAGGTAATAAATGTCTCTTGTCATGCTGCTGTACAGGAATTCAGAGTCATCCATCATCTGTTTTATTCCCCACTGGTATTCTTCCAGGTGCATCTTATAAAAGTTGCCAAAGAACAGGAGGTTGGCATCTTTCTTTTCGATATCCGCTTTGGTGAAGATGCCGCTGGTTACATTCGGGCGGGTGGCCAGCACCGAAAAGATGACCGTGAGTACTGCCGTGAAAAGGAAAATAATAGACGGGATCACCATATTCGGATAATCTTCCAGTCGCCTTACCAGCACGCTCAATATCACCGAAATGATAATGGAATTCACCGAAATCATGATATGCGCTTTGCTGTCGGCCATGGAGCTGAGGCGGATATGATTGGTGGAAGTGGTTCTGAACATCGTTTCCACGCCACGTTCCGATTTGCCGGCTTTGTCCTTGCCCTTGTCTTTTTTCTTTTTTTCAGTGGCGGTAGCAGGCGCCTCGCCGGAAACGTCTGTACCGGGAATGGCGGTGACAGCGGTGATATTATTTTCAGCTGCTTCTTTTGTTTTTTTCTCCAGCTTCTTTTTCAGCTTCTCCAGGTTCTCTTCTTTCTGTTGTTTAAACAAAGTTTGGGCATAGTCGGTCCAGTAATGATGGTCCGTTAAAAAGGTAATATTTGTATTCAGCCATTTGATGGCGGGAATATCGGTTTGGTAGGTGAGCTCCATTTCGTGCCGGAGCAGTTTGTTCCGGTCGGGGAACTCTTTGGACCCCAGGTGAGAGAGGTCGGCGTCACAAACAATCTGTTCCACCAGGTTGTGCGGCGACTGGGGCATTTTGGTAGCCAGGATAGCGCCCTGCACCATCGACTGAACATTTTCAGGCGCCTGTTGTTGCTGTAAGAATTGCAGGGCCTCTTTGGCGCCGTTTTCTTCGTGGGCGCTGCCTTCGCCCAGGAGATACCCGGCGTCATGAAACCAGGCAGCCACATATACTGCCGCTAATTCGTCGTCCTGCAGGCGGTAATGAGCCGCAATTTGCCCGGCAGCCTGTACTACCTGTTGCGTATGTACGAGATTATGATAAACCAGGTTAGGGCGCGGGTGTTGCTGATACTGGGCTAAAACATAGTCCCGGGCTGCATCTATAATAGCATTCTTTTGCATAAGGAAGACGAAAATTAAGATAAGGAACTGCGAAATACGCTGTTTACTTTGTACTTTTTATCGTACTAATAACGGTATGTTCGCTATTTCGCGTATTACAAATCGCAAATTGAGCCTAAGTTACTGCATTTTTGAGTTAAATTTATGCCATAAAGTTACACTATGGATGTCCGCATCGGGTTAATATTTCTCCTTTTCTTACTGTCATGTAATCTGAGCGACAGGGAACAAAAAGTATACGCCTCTCCCCGTGGTTACGATTTAAAAGAGCCGGTACGCTACCGGGTCAGGGAATCTATGCAGGAAATCTCGGGTATAGAATTATTCCCCGATGAGCACAAGATCATGGCCATTAACGATGAGGAAGGCCGCATCTACCAGCTGGATGTATTGGCAAAAGAACCTTATCCCCATTTTAAATTTGCAAAAGACGGGGATTATGAAGATATCTGTCATACAGATAGCGGCTGGTTTGTGTTGAAAAGCAATGGCTCCCTGTTCCAGGTCCACGGCCTGTTCACCGACAGCGTTTACAGCGATCATCACAAAATGCCCAAAACAGGGAAGAAGGAGTTTGAAACCACCTACTACGATTCGGCTCATAACGGGATTGTGATGATCTGTAAGAACTGTGAAGATGATAAACGCCATGGCGTAACCAGCGCCTACCGCTTCGATCTGGCTACCAAAACATTTGATACCACAGCTGTCTATAAATTCAATAACCAGGAAATTGCCCGCCTGGCCGGTTCTGATATGCGGTTCTTCAAACCATCTGCAGCAGCCATTCATCCCATTGAAAAGCGATTGTACATCATCGCCTCAGTAAACGGACTGCTCGTAATTGCCGATCTTCAGGGTCACGTGCAGGAAGCCTACAACCTTAAACACCGCCTGTTCCTTCAACCGGAAGGACTGGCCTTCGCGCCAAACGGCGATATGTATATTTCCAATGAAGGCGGATACGACGGTACCGCCAATATTCTTAAATTTACCTACAAGACCAAATGATCAGATCAACCATCATCTATATTGCCCTGCTAATCTTCACAGGTACTGCCACCTACGCCCAGTCGCCGCAGGTAGTGAAACGTGTAATCCTTATCGGCGACGCCGGGGAATTGCACGACAACGGCAAAAACTCCGTAGTGGATGCCGTACGCAATACCTTCGACCTCCAGGACAGCCGCAATACCATCCTCTTCCTGGGCGATAACGTATATCCGCACGGGTTACCCGACTCCGCCAGCAGCAAGTTCCAGGTGGCCAAAGAAATCATCGACTACCAGATCAACCTGGTACGCGGTACCAAAGCCCAGGGGTATATTATTCCCGGTAACCACGACTGGGACAAAAGCAAACCCGATGGATGGGATATTATCCGCAATCAGCAACAGTATGTGGATTCCCAACACCTCGATAACGTACAGTTTGAACCCAAAGAAGGATGCCCCGGCCCCATAGAAGTAAAGATCTCTGATAATATCACCCTCATCATTATGGATAGCGAATGGTGGGTGTTCCCTTATCAGAAACCCGGACTGGAATCCTCCTGCGATTGTAAAGACAACGACGAGATCCTTACCCGGCTGTCGGAAATAGTGGCTACCAACCGCAACAAACTGATCATATTTGCTACCCATCACCCTTTCCGCAGCTACGGCATCCACGGAGGATATTATACGATCAAGCAACATATTTTCCCGCTAACAGACCTGCGCCCCGCACTGTATGTGCCTCTGCCGGTGATAGGTTCTATCTATCCCATTGCCCGCGGCGTTTTTGGTACCCCGGAAGATATTCCCAATCCAAAGTACCAGCAGATGATCAAAGGAGTGGAAGCTGCCCTGAAGCCACATGGCCCCGTTGTATTTGTGTCCGGTCATGATCACACCCTACAGCTTATAAAAGATCAGCAGAACGCCTATGTGGTAAGTGGCAGCGGCGCAAAAAATAACCGCGTAAAAAAAGGCGCTAAATCCCTTTTTGCCAGTACAGATAACGGTTTTAGCACCATCGAATTAATGTCCGACAGCACTGTGCGCGTCCAGTATTATACGGCTGATAACGGCGCACAACCCGTTTTCAGTAATAACCTGTTCCGCCTGCAGGACATTCCGCAACAGGCGCTTACCTATACTCCGCCGGCATCACTGCCTCCCTTTATCAGGGTAGCTGCCGATACACAGTATGTACAGGTCTCTAACTTTCATAAAAAATTGCTGGGAGAAAATTACCGGAAAGTATGGGCCACCCCGTTGAACTTCCCGGTACTGGACCTTAAAACCGCTAAAGGCGGCCTGAAGATCCTGCAACGCGGCGGTGGAAAACAAACACACTCCCTCCGCCTGGAAGACAGCACCGGCACCGAATGGTCCATGCGCTCCCTGAAAAAGTTCCCGCTGGCAGCTATTCCTGAACAGCTGCGCGAAACCATTGCCCGCGAAGTAGTACAGGACCAGATCTCCGCCGCCAACCCCTACGCCCCGCTGGCAGTAAGCGTATTGGCAGAAGCCGCCGGCGTGCCGCACACCAATCCTACTTTTGTATACCTGCCTGCCGATAGCTCGCTCGGCATCTATGCAAACGACTACGGAAACGAAGTATTCCTCTTTGAAGAAAGGGAACCCGTTACCGGCAGCAACGATAAAACTTACAACACACCAAAGGTACTGGCAAAGATCTGGGGAGATAATGACGAACATATAGATCAGAAATCCGTGCTCCGCGCCCGCATCTTTGATATGTACATCATGGATTTCGATCGCCACGATGACCAGTGGCGCTGGTATAAGGAAAAGCACAAAGGAGAAGAATTTTATTACCCGGTACCCCGTGACCGCGACCAGGCGTTTTTCCTGAACGGAGGTTTTATTCCCCGCCAGGCTGCCCGCCCATGGTTCATGCCGGCTATCCAGGGCTTCCGGAAAAACATCCCGGATATCAATGGCTTCAACTTCAGCACCCGTTACTTCGATCGCTCTTTCCTCAACGAAATGGATGAAGAAGATTGGAAGAAACAAACAGATAAGCTTTTAAGGAAGATGACCGACAGCGTGATCAACGCTGCTGTAAAAGCTTTTCCAGATACTATCCAGTCGCTGGTAGGGCCCATGATGATAGAAAAATTATCTGCCCGCCGTAACATCCTGGAAAAAAATACACTGAAATACTACCGCTTCCTCGCCAAAGGCGTTGACGTGCCGGCCACAGAAAAGAATGAACTCATCTCCGTTGAAAAACAACCGGGTGGTAAAGTAGCACTGGATATATTCAAGATCAGCAAGAAAGGAGCCGTTCAGCAAAACATCTACTCCCGCACCTTCGACCCCACTGTAACCAAAGAGGTAAATGTATATGGCATGGGTGGCAACGATCGCTTTGTGATAAAAGGCGATAACGCAACACCCATACGCATACGTCTCATCGGCGGCAAGGAGGCAGATGCCTATATCGACAGCACCACCAGCAGGGCGGGCAAACGGGTACGTATATACGATCAGCGATCCGGCAAAGATAGTTTCGCCCTCACCGGCAATGAACAACGCCGCCTGTCCAACGATCCTGCTAATATCAAATATAACCGCAGCGCCTTCCAATACGAAAAAACAATGCCGTTACTGGCCGGTGGCTACAACCGCGACGATGGTTTGCTGCTCGGTGTAGGCTTGTCTATTACCCGCCACGCATGGCGCCGGGAGCCGTTCTCCACCAAACACCTGTTCACCGCCACCCACGCAGTAGCCACGCGCGCCTGGAACTTCCGCTATGAAGGAGAATATACAGACGTCATCGGGAAATCAGACCTGCTGCTGTTTGCAAGAGCGAAAGCGCCCAACAATACCATCAACTTCTTCGGATATGGAAATGAAACCGTATTCGATAAGTCGGATAATAAAACCATTTCCTACTATCGCGCACGGTATAACTTTTATACAGCAGAAGCATTACTGCGTACCAGCATAGGAAATCATATGACCATTGCGTATGGTCCTACATTCAATAACTACGCTTTTAATAAGGATGAAAACCACGACCGTTTCATTACCGACTTCAAAGACAACGGCCTGGATTCTGCTGGTATCTACGCCAATAAAGCATATGCCGGTGGTAAAATAGTGGCTACTATCGATACCCGTAACAACAAGATCATTCCTACCCGCGGTATCCTGTGGACTACCACCTACGCAGGTAACTTTGGTGTAAATGATAACAGTCACAATACTACTTCGCTGCAATCGGATCTGAGCTTATACATGAGCTTCCGCATCCCGGCAAATTTTGTAATCGTCAGCCGTTTTGGTGGTGGTAAACTTTGGGGGAACTACGAGTACTTCCAGGCACTCACCGTAGGCGGCGTTCAAAACCTGCGCGGGTACCGCAATTTCCGCTTTGCCGGCGACGCCAGCGTGTATAACAATACAGAAATACGCGTGAAGTTATTCGACCTGAAAACATATCTCCTGCCAGCAGGCGTAGGGCTGATAGCCTTCAATGATATAGGCCGCATATGGCGGGAAAATGAAACCTCCCACGTATGGCACGATGGATATGGCGGCGGCGTTTATATTGCGCCCATCAACGCGCTCATCATCACCGCAGTGGTAGGGCATTCCAAAGAAGAAACAGTACCCTACATAACCTTTGGGTTTAAATTCTAAATAAAAAAAGAGGCCGGCTCATTTGAGCCGGCCTCTTTTTTTGTGTCACCCAACGGGCAACGTATCCTCGCTTCACAGCGGAGCTTCCATATTTACTTTCACGCGGAGCGCTTTCAATCCACTCACACCTTGTAACTCTTCCAGGTCCAGCATTTCAATTTCCGGCAACAGTATTTTCTTGCTTTGCAGGAAAGTGATATACTTTTTCAGTTCTTCCATTTCCCTCACATAAGAGTATACCATTGCAATGGTACCAGGCTGCGTTAACCGCTCGCCGGTATCTTTTATGTGTACTTTATCAATGCGTTTTTTGATGATCTCATAACGCACATTGTAAGCGCCTTCCACATCAAACCGGCGTTCATCGCTGCGGAAGCTGATGGTAATAGGAGCGCTGTGCATCAGGATCATCTGGGTGGTTTGCAGCGGCACTTTTAATTTAGGCCCCAGTTTATGTGTAAGTCTTGCGATATGCGCCATGGAGGAAAGCTGCCACAGGCGCAGGTTGCGCAGGTATAACTGGTCAAACTTCTTTTCCTGGGCAATCGACTGCCCAATATAAATAGTATACTCCACGCCATCGGTACGGTACTTTTCAAAGTAGCAGGGGAAAGAATGCTGGATATACTGGCGTTCTTTCTCCAGGTACTGGCTGATGGCTGTGTTGATGCTGGCTAAACTGTCTTCGTACTCCCTCCGGTGATGATAAACATGTCCTTCTGATTTGTCCATCTGGGCAAAATAGCTGGCCAGTAAGGGTTTCAGATCTTCATTATCTTCACAGAGATGTTCCAGTACAGGCTGTATCTCCTGGTCCATGAATTCATTCACTTTCAGGTCTTCGCCCGCCTGCAGGCTGTTACTGAGATTGTCGAGCAGGTCATTTGTTTTAAACTGCAGCTCTTCCAGTAAAGGCAGGTGAATGGTTTTACCGATGGTTTCAAGGGTATCACGGATCAGTTCCAGCTGTTCCTGCAAATCCTCGCGGATGGCAGTGCCTTGCTGTACAGATGAGTTGCGGATATCCACAGCGCCATAAAGCGGGTATACCTCATCAAAGCTGATGCTTTCAATATCTTTCCTTTCTTCTTCGGGTGTCAGCAGGTAACTCCAGGCAGCGTCTACAAACTTCCATTCTACGGAAGGCTGTAATGCGGTAAACTGGTCTTTGATCACTTCATTCAGCCGGTTCTCGAGGATGTTCATGCTGCGGTTCAGCATGAGCACCAGCAGGGGATAGGTGTTTTGCAGCTTCCACAGCGGGTCAGCCGACAAGCGGTTGGGAGTGGAAGAGGCCAGCTCCAGCACGCCCAGTATTTCCTTTTTATGGGTGATCGGGAGTATCAGAAAACTCCGGATGTTCTTGATCGGCAAATATTTCAGGAATGCGTGGGGCGCAATAGACGCCTCATTTACATCCGGAACAATCAGCGGCGCAGGGTTTTGCTGCGAATGCTCCAGCAGCAGCTGGAAAAAGTGTTGCTGTTGTTTTTTGTTGCCAACCCCCAGGATTGGATCGGTATTGGAAAATTGTTCTTCCAGCACATTCTTGCCATTCACTTTAGGGAAAGGTACCAGGTGGGCGGTTACATCAGGTATGCCCAAAATAACCGGGATCATTTTTTCCAGGGTACGGTAGCTCTCTACCTCGTTGCTGGCGCGCATGTTCATCACCAGGCTCTTGATATTATTGAGCGTTTCCGATTGGGTTACATCTTTCACGGTCCAGATAACAAAGCCTTCCAAAGAAAACATACTGGTAGGCAACAACTCCTGCAGGGCATCCGGCGTGATCTGCTTGGAACAGAACATATCATAGTTCAGATGCGGCAGTTCACCGTTTACCTTTACATCCACAAACCTGGGATCAATATTTACTTTCACATAACGTTTACCACCATCCGGCGTTTCCAGCGTATGGATGATATCGTTCTTATAGTTCATGGGAAAGTGGAATACCTTTTCCAGGATTAGTTTATATAACCAGGTGATCTTGTCTTTTTTTACCTGTGCAATGGAAATGCCGTCCGGAACGGCCGATAACTCGGAGCCGTTTTCTGCAAATAGCTGTTTAAAGAGATCAGAATAATGGAAGATGGCGAACTTAAACGGAACACCTATGCCATAAATGTCTTTGCTGGAATCCGTGGTCACCGGGAAAATGGCGGCTATCAATAGATCCAGGTATTCCTTATAAGCGCTCAGATCACCATTGCCGGGAATGGGTTTAAGTATTTCCGGGTTACTTTCAAATTTATCAATGATCAGTTTATAGAAAGACGAACGGGCTTCTCCTTCATGTGTTACCTTTTCCTTCAGATAATTGAGGAAGGGTACGAATGATATATTGGATTCAATTACTTTATCATCGTTAAATATACCGGGGTGTGCAGTTAAAACTTTCATATTATCGTACAATTATAACCAAAGGCTGTCCTTTTAGTGCCAGTAATAAATTCTTATTACAATTTACAGTAAAACATTGCAGGAATAACAGAGGAGGGTACTAATGTAGACGCAAAGGTAGGGGAAATATTGTATCAATATTGAATTCCGGGATTCAGGTATTTGTCAAATCTGGTATACACCTGATAATCAAATACCTGAATCCGCAGAAATCCGGAAGATTTATTGCAATTCGATCTGGTTTTTGAGCAGATCTTCCAAAGTATCACGCTTGCGGATCAGGTGTGGTTTGCCTTCTTTTACCAGTACTTCCGCCGGTTTCAGGCGGGAGTTAAAGTTAGAGGACATTTCAAAACCATAGGCGCCGGCGTTATAAAACACCAGGTAATCGCCTTCCCTTACCTCATTGATCTTACGGTCCCATCCAAAAGTGTCTGTTTCACAGATATTACCTACCACGGTATAGATCCGCTCCGTGCCCTTCGGGTTGGAAATATTACGGATCAGGTGGAACGCCTCGTAAAACATCGGCCGGATCAGGTGGTTGAAGCCTGAATTCACACCCACAAATACGTTGGCGGTAGTTTGCTTGATCACGTTGGCCTTTACTACAAAGTAACCGCTCTGGCTTACGAGGAATTTTCCTGGTTCAAACCACAGCTGCAGCGGGCGCACGTATGATTTAGCAAAGTTGTTGAACGCTTCGCTCAGTTTTTTGCCGAGCAGGTCGATGTCTGTTTCAGGATCTCCCTGTTGGTAAGCTACCTTAAAGCCGCTGCCCAGGTCAATAGACTCCAGGTCAGGGAAGTGTTGCACCATTTCAAACATCACTTCCACGCCCCGCAGGAACACGTCTACATCCTTGATTTCAGAGCCGGTGTGCATGTGCAGGCCGGTTACTTTCAGTTTAGTAGAATTGATAATGCGTTCGATATGCCGCATCTGGTGGATGGAAATACCAAACTTACTATCGATATGCCCGGTAGAGATCTTAAAGTTTCCGCCCGCCATAATATGTGGGTTCAGGCGGATACAGATCGGATAACTGCCACCGAACTTGTTGCCAAATTGCTCCAGGATGGAGAGGTTGTCTATATTAATGATTACGCCCAGGTCTTTCGCTGCAATAATTTCCTGCAGGTCCACACAGTTAGGCGTAAAGATGATATTCTTCGGATCAAAGCCAGCTCTCAGGCCCAGTTGTACTTCCTGGATCGACACCGTGTCCAGGCCGCAACCAATAGAATTGATGTACTTAAGGATATTGATGTTGGTCAATGCCTTACAGGCGTAGAAAAAGCGGGTGTCAGACTTATGAAAGGCCTTTTGCAGCTTTTCATACTGGGTTTTAATCTTTTCTGCATGGTATATATATACCGGGGTACCAAATTCTTCTGCTACTTTCACAAGGAAATCGGCAGTAAGTACGTCGCTTTGTTTAGGCATTGAAAATCCTTAGTTTAAGAATGAGGATGCAAAATTACTACGCAAAAGTGAGAAATTGTAGAAAAAAGGGAGAATCCCCGGTAGCGGAGGTACTTATAAGCAAATTAACGTCTTTATGGAGCAATACAGATTTGACAGAACAGCCTTCAAAATCAAGACATACGCTGAGTCGGACGCGGATAATGTTGATTTAAGCCTTTCCCTGGAAGAGCGGGTTCGCCAGGCGTGGTATTTAACATCAAAAGCCTATGGTTTTGACCTGAATAACCCACCACGGATGGATAAGACTGTATTTTCATGTAGAAAACAGAAATAATAAGGTGGCGAGTGTTCTCTGATATGGAATATAGTCCTAGGCATTATGCTGGCGCTTTGTATGGTAGCTCTGGTATCTGTGGAATTTATCCACTGCCCTGGTTTTGTTACAAAATGAAGTCAAAACATGGCTTGTTTTGTCACAAATTAAGGATAAATTTGGGCTTGTTTTATGACAAATTTGAAAAAAAACTATTCCTGGTATGTCATTTAAAAGAAATATTGAAAAATACCTTAATGTCTGGAAGTTAAGTGATAATCGAAAACCGCTTATCATCAGAGGAGCACGTCAGGTAGGAAAAACAACACTGATACGAGATTTTGCTAAGACTTATCAGTATAGAATTATACTTAATCTGGAAAAGCCTAATGATCGGAGTTATTTTGAAGATTTTAATGACGTTCAAACTATTCTGGAAGCGTTGTTATTAGCAAATGCTATTCCTTCGTCTGCTATTGCTAATACACTCCTTTTTATTGATGAGATTCAGGAGAGCCCAAAAGTTATCCAGTTGTTACGATATTTCTATGAAGAATTACCGCAACTTCATGTGATTAGTGCCGGTTCTCTTTTAGAATTTGCCATGCAAAAGGTACCAAGCTTTCCAGTAGGTAGAGTAGAGTTTTTATATCTCCATCCATTAAATTTTCAGGAATACCTGGAAGCAATAGGAAAACAAGAGCTGATAGAACATTTACACGCAGTTCCGGTAAGGGCAGTTGCTCATAAGTTGTTAATGGATGCTTTCCATCGCTATGCAATTATTGGTGGAATGCCGGAAGTAATAAAAATGGATGTTAAGCAGCAGAATCTTTCGGATTTACCAAGGATATATGAAAGTATTTGGGGGACCTATAAAAGTGACGTGGAAAAATATACATCTAATGATACCGAAAGAAAAATTATTAAACACTTGATGGATACCGCCCCGTTGTATCTCGACGAACGTGTAAAATTTCAGGGTTTTGGAAATTCCAACTACCGGTCAAGAGAGGTAGGAGAAGCTTTCAGAACACTTGATGATGCAAAAATTATACGATTGATTTATCCAACTACAGATTTGCACCCACCTCTAAAAACAGATCTAAAGAAGTCACCACGTCTACAGTTTCTGGATACTGGTTTGGTCAATTATTCTCTTGGTATCCAATTAGAAATGTTAGCTATGGATGATCTGAATAGCGCGTACAAAGGCGCTGTTATACCTCATTTAATAACACAGGAGCTTATATCTCTTCAAAGTATTTCAGCGCATAAGCCTAATTTTTGGGTTAGGGAAAAAACACAATCAAATGCAGAGGTTGACTTACTTTTTACCTATCAGGATTTGGTTATTCCCATAGAAATAAAATCAGGTAGTACAGGGAGCTTGAAATCACTTCACCAATTCATTGACGCAGCAGATCACTCATATGCTATTCGTATGTATGCTGGTGTTTTTAAGGTAGAACAAGCCATAACCCCTAATAAAAAGCCCTATCTGCTTATGAACTTACCATACTATTTAGGCACAAGTTTGCCACTATATATTGAATGGTTTGTCCAACAGAAACTTTAATGTATTGCCCGATGGTTGAAGTGTAGCCGGTTTTCCTCAGATTAGCTTGATATGTTTTAGCAAGGACTTACACTACTCCTCTTCATCCCCTTCCATAAACCCTTCAATACTCCTCCGGTCTTTCTTCGTGGGCCGGCCAATCTTACTCTGTCGCTTACCTGTCTGAAACACAGACGCAACAAAGGCGGGCGCCAGTTTATCCTCATCAGGAGTGGTATCTATATAATGTTTAATGGCTTCACTATACGGCACCCGGTTGGAGATAACGCTCACCACTTCAATCACCCACTTACGGGCTTCGCTCCTGATCTCAAATTTATCCCCCGGATTTACGGGCTTAGCGGCTTTCACAGAGGAGCCGTTCATCTTCACTTTACCGCCGTCGCAGGCATCTGCAGCCTGGCTGCGGGTTTTAAACACCCTGATAGACCAGAGATATTTATCTACGCGTACTTTTTCGGTATTACTCATATTCAAAAACTTTAAGCCGGCGGCAACCGGAGCTGCCGCCGGTTTGGCTATTTACTCATCTCCGCAAAAAATTTGTGGAAATAAGGAATGGTTTCAATGCCTTTGTAATAATTGGCTAAACCATACTTCTCGTTGGGAGAATGCAGGTTGTCGCTGTCCAATCCAAAGCCCATCAGTACTGTTTTCAGCCCCAGTTCCTTTTCAAACAGTGCCACGATAGGAATACTACCGCCACCGCGCACCGGGATAGGATCTTTGCCAAAAGTAGCGTGGATAGCTTTGTGCGCTGCCTTAAATGCCACCGAGTCGATTGGCGTAACATACGGGCTGCCGCCATGATGCTTGGTTACTTTCACCTTCACACTCTTAGGTGCAATGGCTTCAATATGTTTGGTGAACAGATCTGATATTTCGTGCCAGTCCTGGTTAGGAACAAGGCGCATGGAAATCTTGGCAAATGCTTTTGATGGCAATACGGTCTTGGAACCTTCGCCGGTATAACCACCCCAGATACCATTTACTTCCAGCGTTGGCCGGATACCGGTTCTTTCGATAGTGGTAAATCCTTTCTCTCCCCAAACATCCGCTACACCCAGGTCTTTTTTATATTCTTCTTCATCAAAAGGAGCGGCATTCAGCGCGGTCCTCTCTTCTGTACTTAGTTCCTGCACTTTATCATAGAAGCCGGGAATGGTGATGTGATTATTTTCATCATGCAGGGAAGCAATCATTTTCGCAAGGATAGTAGCCGGGTTAGCTACAGCGCCACCGTATACACCACTGTGCAGGTCGCGGTTAGGACCGGTTACTTCCACTTCCATATAAGCCAGTCCGCGCAGGCCCGTATCAATGGAAGGGTTTTCCAGGCTGATCATGGAAGTATCTGAAATCAATACCACATCCGCTTTCAGGCGCTCTTTGTTATCTTTCAGGAAGATGCCCAGGTTAGCAGAACCTACTTCTTCTTCCCCTTCAATCATAAATTTGATGTTGCAGGGAATCGTGTTGGTTTTGTTCATGGTTTCAAAAGCCTTTACATGCATGTAAAACTGGCCTTTGTCATCTGCACTGCCACGGGCATATATATTGCCATCTTTAATTACGGGTTCAAACGGACCGCTGTGCCACAGCTCCAGCGGATCTGCAGGCTGTACATCATAGTGGCCGTATACCAGTACGGTGGGTAAGGAAGGATCTATGATCTTTTCGCCATAAACGATCGGGTGACCAGCAGTCTGACATACTTCTACTTTATCTGCGCCGGCTTCTTCCAAACGTACTTTTACCGCTTCCGCACATTGCTGGGTATCTTTATTGTGACGGGAATCCGCACTCACAGAAGGAATGCGTAACAGCGCCAGTAATTCATCCAGGAAACGATCTTTGTTCTCTGCCTGGTAATCTTTCCAAACTTGCATGATTCTAGGAAATTAAGTTCACAATGTGGTGCAAGTTAAAGGAAAATCAACATTTACAGATTTAGATAGTTTCGAATGGTAGTCCATGCCGTTTTAGAGAGAAGTGAACCGTTATCACTTCCCGTTTGAATAACATCCAATACACGATACTCTCCCGTTTGTCAATCTCAAAATTCTGACCGGATACCCTGCTAAGCTTTTATCTTATTTTCAGTAAAAAAATTAATCTATTATGGGAAAACAAGTCGGAATAATCAGCTTCACGGGCAAGCTGGGTAACCTGATCGGTTACCGGAGGAACGGGCAATACTTTGTCCGCACCATGCCCGAAACGGTGCGGCAAACCGCCGCTACCCGGCATGCATCGCGGGATTTCGGGATCGCCAGCAGGAAAGGAAAACTGATCCGCCAGGCTGTCACTCCTCACCTGGATATCACCCGCGATGGCTCATTGGTGAACCGCCTGAACAAAACGCTGATCTCAGCAGGAGAAGACCAATTGCAAATGTTAACCGGCTTCCGGTTCAACCGGCACGCCGGCGTGGAGCAATTCTTCTGCCAGCAGCCGGTGATCTCACCCGCCGGGGTGGTAACCATACCTGGGCAAACCTTGCGGCCGGAAGGCACAGCCACCCACCTGGAAGTGAAGGCCATTGCCGTTCGCATCAGTTTCCTGGAGCGACGCATAACAGGCAGCCGTACTGCCACTGTAATGATCGGTATGGACACGCATTTCCGGGATATGGAGCTGGATGTAACGTTGCCGGGAAAAGGAACATTGCTGGTAATACTACAGGTAAGAAGCTTCAACGGGTCGCTGGCATCGGCCAACCGCCGGTTCATAGCGGCAAACATACTCGGGGTGGTCACACCGGCAGTCACAAAACAGCGGGCGACCATTATACCGGATATAAGGAAAGTACCCCGTTATAAAGAAGCGCGCGGGAAGAAGTACAATACTACCTTGCGTATACCTCATATGGTGACGGTACACCAAAGGGAATGAGCAGATGTTTTCCTGATCAAGTCCACCTTGCGTGCAAGGCAAAAGTAAGGCATAAGCAGGCCTGTCCCCATTTTCCAGGAACGCCTCGTTATCTTCACTGCCTCTAATAATGATCAGGAAATTAGTTTCTGTCTTACCAGGAACTCCAGTTTCTGGTTTACATCGAGCAATTTGGCGGTTAACTCTTTATTCTCTTTGCGGAGGGCGTACACTTCATATGCCTTTTCGATATTGTGTTTCAACTCCTCTTCATTCCAGGGTTTGGAGAAATATTTATAAACCTGTCCTTTGTTAATGGCATCTACTACCGCGTTGATATCGGCATAGCCGGTCAGCAGCATGCGTATAGGCTCGGGGTACTTTTCCAGTATTGATTCAAAAAACTCTATCCCGGTTGTCTTTGGCATCCGCTGGTCCGAGATAATGATGTGAAATTCCTGTTCTGCCAGCAGCTTTTCCGCGTCCTCCGCAGAACTGGCTGTAACCACGTTGTACAGCCTTCTGAATGAAGCTTTGAAAGCATTCAGATTGTGTATTTCATCATCAATATAGAGAATATGGATGTGTTGTGCACTCATTTAAGCAGACTTAGTTCCAAGTTATTGATAATAAATGAGTTAGAAACAATGAAACTTTCGATATCGATTTTGTATCCATTCTGCCCCATTCACCTTAAATCTTACGGTAAAACGTTCAATGTTTTACGCTCAACAAAGGTACATATAAACATACTGTTTTATGATGAATATTTCAAGGATGAATGAACTTTTTTAAAAAATAGCCGTTTCCTTATCCAATAGCGATTTAGTGGGGGAGTTTCCATATTTTCGTGTAGTTATGAAAAGCGCGCGTTAACCGCTTTTTTTATAGCGTTCACCGGTGAAAAAACTACTTACACCGGCAAGCGTAAAATCGGGAATACCTTTTGCACATTTGCCGGCACTTAAAACTTAAATTTAAATTCAGATGAAAACAGGAATTATTGTTATTGTAGTACTCGCGTTGTTGGTCATGTTAGGTTGTGGTAAATACAACGGCCTCGTTACTAAAGACGAAAATGTGAAAAATAAATGGGGAGTGGTACAAAGTAGCTATCAACGCCGTGCTGATCTGATCCCTAACCTGGTGGCCACCGTGAAAGGCGCCGCTAATTTCGAAACTGAAACCCTCGAAAAAGTGATCCAGGCACGCGCCAGCGCTACCCAGATCAAAGTAGACGTGAATGATCTCAGCCCTGAGAAAATTCAACAATACCAGGCTGCACAAGGACAGTTAAGCCAGGCACTGGGCCGCTTACTCGCCGTATCTGAAGCCTACCCCGACCTGAAAGCAAATGCTAATTTCCAGAACCTCCAGGCTCAACTTGAAGGAACGGAAAACAGGATTAACGTAGCCCGAAATGACTTCAACGAAGCGGTAAATGCTTACAACAGCTCCGTTCGTACTTTCCCAAACAACATTATAGCCGGTATCACTGGCTTTAAACAAAAAGGTTATTTCGAAGCAGCCGCAGGTGCCCAAAATGCTCCCGAGGTTAAATTCTAAAACAACCCTTACAAGATAAGCTGTCTCCGGGATGCTGGTGTAATACCGGCATCCCCCGGAACAGCAATCCAAAAATTATATTCAGCATGCGCATTTTCCCTTTTAAACGAAAAGAGATTTTTTCAGAAACGGAGAAAGAAAGACTCGTGCAGGCTATCCGGGTAGCAGAACGGCTTACTTCCGGAGAAATCAGGTTGTTTGTAGAAAGCCATTGCAGCTATGTGGATCCTATGGACAGGGCGAAAGAAGCTTTCGTGTCACTCGATATGGGAAAAACAAAATTGCGCAACGGCGTTTTGGTATATGTGGCCATCAAAGACCGGCAGTTTGCTATCCTGGGCGACCAGGGCATACATGAAAAAGTAGGCGACGAATTCTGGGTGAAGGAAGCAGCATTGTTAATCGACCACTTTCAGCGCAATCGTATTATCGATGGCATCGAAGCATGTATAGCGGAAATAGGCGCCTCACTCCGTACCTTTTTCCCGCATGAAGCCGGTAATGATGCGAATGAACTGCCCGACGATATCGTCTTCGGCAAATAAAAGCCACTCTTTTTAAAACGATTTTAGCTTTGATACAATGAGGATACTACGCTGGTTTTTACCGGGATTATTAATGATGGCGGGTTTGCTGGCAAATGCCCAGAATATACCGCCCCGGCCTAATCCTCCCACTTTAGTCAATGACTTTGCAGGCGTGTTGCTGAAAACGGAAGATGATGCCCTCGAACAAAAAGTAGTGGCCTATTTCGACAGCACCTCCACGCAAATAGCAATTGTTACACTCAAGTCCATCGGTGACTACGATATCAGTCAGGTATCATTAAAAATATTGCGCGACTGGGGAATAGGTACCAAAGGCAAGAACAATGGTATACTTATTCTTGTTTCAGTGGAAGACAGGAAGATCAGGATTGAAACAGGCTATGGCATGGAAGGCGTAGTACCCGATGCTACCGCCAACCAGATCATTTCACAGATCATAAAGCCAGCTTTCCGTGAAGGACACTACTACCAGGGCCTCGACGGCGCTGTGGAAGCCATTCAGAAAGCAGCCGCCGGCGAGTACCGTGCAGACCCGCGGCAAAGCAAACCCGGCGTCAGCCCGGGAGCCGTTTTCCTGATCATCATGGTAATTGTGATTATTGTTTCCATCATCGGCCGTGGCGGTGGCGGAGGCAGAGGTGGCGGTACCACCTATAACAGACGGGGCGGATGGATATGGCCGGTAATCGGCGGTATGGGAGGCTTCGGCAGTGGCAGCAGCGGAGGCGGATGGTCCGGTGGTGGAGGAGGTGGCGGCTTCGGTGGCTTCGGAGGAGGTTCCGGTGGTGGCGGTGGCGCCAGTGGCAGCTGGTAAGAGCAGGAAAACTATTTTATGTCATATTTGCATGTGTTAAATGGAGATGCTACCCTTGCCCTGTTCCGGCAAAGCAAGGTACCGGGAGAGATAGTGGTGTGCCGGGAAATGATGTGCGAAGGCAAAGTAAAATATACAAAAGACCTCACAGAATTCTTTGAAAGCCGCGCCAAGCATCTCGAATTCCATTACGGAATCGATAAGCAAACCTATTATACCAATGTGGTACAGGAGCTGGAGAAATTAGCACTCTCCGGCTCCGCTGCAGATGAAATCGTATTGTGGTTTGAATATGATCTGTTTTGCCAGATCAATATGCTGTTCATCCTTTACTATCTCAGCAGCCGGCTTACTATCCTTCCCCCCATTACCCTGGTAGACCTGCACCATCACCCCACTGCGGATGAATTCCCGCAGATATTTGAACAACGGACACAGCTTCAAGCTGAAGACCTGCTTTGGGCCGCCGACGTATGGGACGCCTGGTGCCTTAGCACCCCACAAGCGCTGGAAACCATCAGTAAGCTGCCCGCCGGAAATCTTAAATACCTGCCCGAAGCTATCACTGCACATCTCAAACGCTTCCCCGATATCAATACCGGCCTGAACACCATTGAAAACTATTTCCTGCTCCGCCTCGTGCTCGGAAGCTACCGCTGGTACGACCTCTACATGCTTTTCTGGAACGAACTCGAAATATACGGCTTCACCAACTTCCAGCTCGATGTTCTCATCCACCGCATGGCCAATGCCGGCGTCATCGAAGAACACGACCAAATGCTGAAAATCACCAGCCTGGGAAAGGAAATACTGGAAGAAGAAGAAAACTACCTCGACTACATATCACTCGAACACCGCTGGCTCGGAGGCGTAAAACTCGCCAACACCCCCTGGCGCTGGGACCCACAACTCAACGCCCTCGTGGAGATTGAAGCGTAGATTGTCGCGGATTTTGTCTTTCCCGCTGATTACGCTGATTTTACTGATTTTACTTTTTTTGATTTTTTTTAGATTAAAAGATAGTGGGAGATAAAAGCGATGTTCTGCTTCTATCTCCCATTATCAATTATAAAAAACAAATCAATTAAAAATCAAAAAGTAAAATCAAAAAAGTAAAATCAGTAAAATCAGCGTAATCAGCGGGAAAGACAAAATCCGCGCACGCATTATTTAATACCCGCTTTGATCTCCTCCGACGCCTTACGCAGATAGTCCGCCTGTTTCAGCAGCTCGTCGCGGTTAGCGCCGGTTACGGCAGTGGCTTCCTGCGATTTGCTTTTGCTGATTTCCTGCATCCAGTTACTGATGTAGGTGCTTACCTGTGAGTTATTAAATTGGGCGGTCATGGCTTTTACCTGGTCCACACCTTTTGTTACAGCAGGGGTGTTGTTGATCTTGGATAAGAAGCCCAGGTAGTCGAAAGCTGCATTCAGCTTGTCCTGGCCGGAGGTTTCATCAAATTTTGTTGCCACAAAAGTAACATCGGAAGCGTTGCCTTTCCTGGCATATACACCTGCGATAGCATTTACCAGCTTGCCTTTGGTATCACTTTCCAGCTGTTTGGCGATGTTGTATGCTTTTTCCAGATCCAGGGTGGCTAAGCCTTCCAGGCCGGCGGCTTCTACAGCATAGGATTTGTCTTTTGTTGCTGCTTCAAACAAAGCGGCGTACTGCGGATCTTTTAGTTCACCCAGTTGCAGCAGTGCTGCTGCACGTACCAGGGAGCTGGGATCTTGTTTGGCAAGGTTCGCCAAAACAGGCAGGGCGGCTGTTTTCACAGCTGCATTGCTCAGGTTCAGCTTTCCGATGGCATACGTTCTTAAGCCGTGATATTTATCTTTCAACGCCAGCTGCAACAGTTTCACTGCTTCAGGATTGGTGGCCTGTGCATCTGCTGCTTCATCTATAGCAATATGGCGGTCCATATAATTAGGCGCGTGGGCATATTGATAAGCATAAGTGCTAAACGCCCGGTGGTCGTCTATCTTGGCTAAAACTACCTTATCTGCATCTACATTTACCAGGTCTGGTTTAGCCGTGTAAGAGAAGGTAAAGGAATCAACCCGGTGTTCCATGAAGATGTTATGCCTGTTTGCTTTGCCGCCTTCATAGATGTCAATGGCCATGGGGATGTGCCATACTTTATCTTCTTTCTGGATCTGCTGTAATATAACGGTCACCGTGTTGGCGGCATCATTATACTTATAGCTGATATCCAGCTGTGGGAAGCCTTTACCAAAATACCATTCGTTGAAGAACCAGTTCATATCCCTGCCGGTTACTTCTTCTACAGCTAAACGCAGCTGATGCGCTTCGGTAGCTTTAAAGGCGTTTGTTTTCAGGTAAACGTTCAGGGATTTGAAGAAGGCAGAATCTCCTATGGCATTGCGGAGCATGTGCAGGATACGGCCACCTTTCTGATAGGTGATCTGGTCAAACATATCTTCCTTGTCGTGATAATGGAAGCGTACCAGGTCTTTATCGCCGGCATACTGCACCATCGACATATACGACTGTGCCGCTTCCAGGCTGTGTTCATCGGCAGCGTCCTTACCATATTTATGTTCCAGCCACAGGTATTCGCTGTAGTCTGCGAAGGATTCATTCACAGTAAGATTGCTCCACGACTCTGCGGTGGCCAGGTCGCCAAACCAGTGGTGGAACAGTTCATGCGCAATTACGCCTTCATTGTAGTTGTTATTGTCCAGCAGCTCCCGGTCCGTTTTCTGTATAAACTCCCCGTGAAGAGTGGCGGTGGTGTTTTCCATAGCGCCGGAAACGTAGTCGCGGCCGGTGATCTGGGAGTATTTCACCCAGGGATAATCATATCCCAGTATTTTAGAGTAGAAGGTGAGCATTTCAGGCGTATTACCAAAAATGTTTCTGGCATATTTCTCAAAAGGCTTTTCCACATAATAGCTTACTTCTTTGCCGCGCCAGGTATCTTTTACAATGGCATATTCACCTACCGCCATCATAAACAGGTAAGGGGAGTGGGGGAGATCCATCTTCCAGGTATCTGTACGGGTACCGTCGGCATTATTTTTCTGGCTTACCAGCTTACCATTGGAAAGGGTAACATATTTCTTTTCAACGGTCATGCTGATTTCCTCGGTGCACTTCTGGTTGGTTTTATCGATAGTAGGAAACCAGGCAGAAGAGCTTTCTGTTTCGCCCTGCGTCCATATCTGGGTGGGCTTTTTAGGATCTTTGCCATCGGGATTGATAAAATAGAGTCCTTTGGCATCAGAAATAGCGGCGCTTCCCTTTACTTTGAGTTCATCGGGTTTTGCTGTATAGCTGATATAGATGATATATGATTCGGTGGCTTTGTAGCTTTTATCCAAAGCGATGTGCAGTTGGAGGTCGTCGTAGCTGTATTTCAGCGGACTGCTTTTACCTGCTTTAACTACGGCCACTTCTTTAATATCCATGCCTTTGGCGTCCAGGGTGAGGGAGTCGGTGGCATAAAAATGCGGTTTGAGGGTTATCCAGGCTTTGCCATAGAGGTACCGCTTGGCGTAGTCGAAACGTACGTCCAGCTTAGTGTGTACCAGATCGTTCACTTTAGTGGCGGATGCGCGGTAGATCTTTAGTGCGGGGTCTTCCTGGGCAGCTTTGTCAGATTGGGCCATCAGGGAAGTGCTCATCCCGAGTCCGGCTATTCCTCCGATCAGCATCCCCATCAGGGATTGCTTCAGATGTAGATTCATGTAAAAGACTGTTTTAAACAAATGTATCGGCTTGCGCCAATTAAAAAGAGTCAAATTTAAACAAATGGGCCAAATATGAGGTAAGTGGTTAAAAATGCTATTTTTGTTGAGCTTACAGGCCAATAAAACAGCATTATGATCAAAGCAATAGTGAATGGTAAATCTACATTTGCCGTTAATAACGATTCCAAACTTACCTGCGATAACCAGGAAGTGGACTGGTCGGCAGTAAAGCTGCCTACCGGCGATTACAGCGTTATAATGGACGGCCGCAGCTACCAGGCGCAGGTGTTGAGGATAGAGAAAGATACTAAAACCGTGGTATTACAGGTAAATCAGCAACAGTTTGAAGTGGTGATAGAAGAACCGATCGACCAGCTGCTGGCCTCCATGGGGATCAAGGATGCGATGACCAAAAAGGTGAATGACATCAAGGCACCGATGCCCGGACTGGTGCTGAAAGTGCTGGTAACCGCAGGTCAGGCCATCAAAAAGGGCGACCCGGTGCTGATCCTGGAAGCCATGAAAATGGAGAACGTGTTCAAGGCCGCCTCAGATGCTATCGTAAAGGAAATCAAGGTAAAAGAGCGCACCGCCGTGGAAAAAGGTGAGGTGCTGATCGTGCTGGAATAATATTTGCACAAGGACAGTTTTATACCAATATATAGTATGCATCTCAAATACAGGACAGTAATATTCGTATGGGCATGTCTGTTACTATGCGGCCGGCTGTGGGCGCAGGAACAACTCCACTACGTGTATATTCAGAGCGAGAAGGGACAGCCGTTTTATGTAAAACATAACGGCAAAGTGCTGAGTTCCACCGAAAGGGGCTACATCATTATCCCCCGGTTGGAAACAGGTACGGCGCCCATTACGGTGGGTTTTCCAAACAAAGAATCCAGGGAAGCACAGTTTAACCTTAGAATAACAAAAGGTGATCAGGGCTTTCTGCTGAAACAGTCCGGCGAAGCCGGTTATTCTTTATATAACCTTCAAACTTTCCGGGAACTGAAATCGGATGCCGGCGAAACGGCACTGGCAGCAGCGCCTCCCGCCGCAGATTCCATTGTGCCGGAGCTGGACACGGCCAAAAAGGAAATGATGACCAACCTGCAGAAAGACCTGGAAACTACTTTTGCCGATAAAGCAATTGTAACCGGTCCTGCTAAAACAGCTCCCGCTAAATCAGGCAATCCTTTTGCTTCTGCGCTGGATAAGGTAGTGGTAGGCGGCGACGACAGGAATGAGCCGGAGCCAGAGCCGGAAGTAAAAAAAGAGGCAGCTCCTGCGGAAGTGGCGCCGGTGGCTGCCGAAGCAGAGGTGAAGAAACCCCGGAAGAAGCGTAATAAAGGAGAAAGAGAGCCTTTAACAGAAGAGGAACAGGCGATTTTGAGCAATGTATTGGCAGAAGAAGGTAAAACCGCCGCCAGCGAAGCTGCTGTGGCAGCTGAATCCACCACCGCTCCTGCCGGAGAACCGGTGAAAAAGAGATCCAAGAAACATAAAGCAAAAGAAGGAGATCCTGACTTTATAGAATTCCAGGATGATGCGGCACCTGCAGCAGCAGCTGCTGCTACTACGGAAGCTGCTGCGCCGGTAGTGGTGGAAGTGCCGGTAACCGCTACAGAAGAAGCGCCGGTGCGCGCCAAAAAGAAGAAGAAAAAGATCTTTGATGATACAGAGCATCCGGCAAATATCATCACCGATTCCAGTGGCTATGGCATTGCTGTTACAGAAGAAGAACCGGTAAGAAGCAAAAAGAAGAAGAAACGTAATGAAGAAGAAGTGGCGACTGCAGATGCAGCAGGAGCACCGGTGGGAGCAGAAGTGGCGCCGGAAATGACGACCGCTGAAAAGAAGAAAGCCGATGCACGCCTGATCAACTCAGATTGCACCAATGTAATGGACGATGATACTTTCCGCAAGGTGTTACGCAAATTCGTAGCTGCCAGAACGGATAACAGTATGATCGAAGTATTTAAGAAACAAACCCGCAACTATTGCCTGCAAACAGTTCAGGTGAAAACCCTGGTACAGTTGCTCACGGCGGATGATACGCGCTATCGCCTGCTGGATACAGCCTATTCCAAAACAGTGGATACCGAGAAATATGGCTCCCTGGAAACCCTTTTAATAGATGACTATTACAGGGGCCGGTTCAAAGCCATGTTGCATAAATAATATAACCTTCATTATTACGGAGTTATAGGAAGATGGATCACAGGATCATCTGACTATAACTCCGTAATTCATTCCGGATAGTCCGTAATTCTTTATTTTCGCCCCCATATGAACAGGTACTTTATTGAAGTTGGATATAAAGGGGCGCAGTACAGCGGTTTCCAGGTACAGGAAAATGCACATACCGTGCAGGCGGAAATAGACCACGCGCTGAGTACATTATTCCGGGAAAAGATGGAGAGTACTGGCTCCAGCAGAACCGATGCCGGCGTAAACGCGCAACAGAACTTCCTGCATTTTGATACGGAATTGCCCCTGCATCCGCAGTTCCTGTATAAGATCAACGCCATTTTGCCCGATGATATCGTGCTGCGGGCCATCTACCAGGTACCGCCGGATGCCAACAGCCGGTTTGCCGCATTGGCCCGCTCCTATGAATATACCTTATATACCCGCAAAGATCCTTTCCTGAAAGACCGGGGCTACTTTTTTCCTTATAAGATGGATATCGCTGCATTGCAGGAGGCAGCAGAAGTGATTAAGGGTTATAGCGACTTTACCACTTTCTCGAAGCGCAATACACAGGTGAAGACTTATATCTGCAATATTACCGAGTCGTACTGGACGGTAGATGGAGAACGTATAGTCTATAACGTTACAGCCAACCGTTTCCTGCGTGGTATGGTACGCGGCCTGGTGGGAACGATGCTGAGAGTGGGGCGCGGTAAGCTTTCTATGGAACAGTTTAAGGAAGCGATAGAGAGCCTCGATTGTACAAATGCTGACTTTGCAGTTCCTCCGCAGGGTTTGTTTTTAATGAAAGTAAGATATCCTGATGGGTTGCTGCAGCCAATAAGCTTTGATCGTCAATAATTCTTTGTCTCTGTAATCCTTTGCAGCAGAGGGTTACAGAGAAAGATAAAAAATAGTCGGGCTAAAAAGTTGGAAGTGTAAAAATTCCGCCTACCTTTGCGCTCCGCTTTGATAGAAAGCGCGCATACAAAAGCTCTTTCCGACACTATATTTCTACACTTATTTCATCATGGCGGTACAGCCGTAATACCTGGTATCAGTGCTTCTGCGATCAGCCACCATGAAAAAATAAAATTTGAAAAAATCTTTAAAAAGATTTGGTAGAAAACAAAAGTTGATTACCTTTGCAACCCCAACAACAACGGGGCAACAAACGGAAAGCGAAAGTTGCAGAAAAAATTGAAAAAGATGTATGGCAAAAGAGCCACGGAGATCGGATCTCAGACATCAGCAATGATCATATAAGATGGTCAAAAGTTCTTTGAAAGATTGGAAACAACAGCACGAATCTAAGTAGTGATGCTTAGGTTCAAACAGGTAATGTACAGCTAAACATAATTAATAAAGATCCGATTGATTTCGAGAGAAATTAGTCAG
>NZ_JBKIXB010000021.1:0-53863 GCF_051362515.1 Chitinophaga sp. ARDCPP14
TCGAGAATATATAGAATATTATAATAACGATAGAATCAAATTAAAACTAAATGGCTTGAGTCCAATACAATATCGAACTCAAGCCGCCTAATCAAAAAAGTCTAAACTTTGGGGAGCAGTACATATATTCGCTTTTATCTCCCTTAGTTATTATTTTAAGAAAATCTAAAAAATCTAAAAAAATCCAAAAGTAAAAATCCAGGTAATCCTTAAAATCAGCGTAATCCTGAGCCAAGACAAAATCCGCGCATTAAACTTCGCTCCAATCTCCGCGTCTTATGAACAGGTTTTTATTTATATTCAATGAAATAAAACCTGTTAAGAACCATTTAACCTATGGCCGTTTCACAGGACGATAAATCACTCTTGGCATTATACCGTATACCTGATACAAAGGAAAAAGGGTTTACCCTTATTATCCAAAAGTACCAGGAAAGGCTCTACTGGCATATCCGCAGGATGGTAATGGATCACGACGATGCCAATGATGTGCTGCAAAACGTTTTTATTAAGGTGTGGAAAAACCTGGAAAACTTCCGGGAAGATGCCCAGTTGTATACCTGGCTGTATAAAATAGCCACCAACGAAAGCCTCACTTTCCTCGAGCAGCAAAAACGGAAAACGTCGGTTTCATTGTCTGATGTGGAAAACGGCCTAAGCAACAAACTCAGGGCAGATCCGCAGTTTGATCCCAATAAACTGGAGTGGAAACTGCAGCGCGCTATCCTCAGTTTACCCGATAAACAAAGGATCGTATTTAACCTGCGCTACTATGATGAAATGCCCTACGAGGAAATGAGCAAAGTGCTGGAAACCTCGGAAGGCGCCCTGAAAGCCTCTTATCACCATGCTGTTAAGAAGATCGAAGAGTTTATCCGCAATGGCTGACCATAAATTTTACAAATATTTATTTTAAGTAATTTTTAAAGAATTTTGCCAAAAGATTAAAATCACATTAAACTATTAATACCGTTTACTGTCTAAAAAACAGCAAATATGAACAGGCAGACCTACATAACAAATGAATTAATGCAAATAGCGCCAGGCACCAACTGGCCGGCAGAAGTACCATTTACGGTACCAGCAGGCTATTTTGAACACCTGCCCGCCGCTATCCTGCTGCAAATTCAACTGGAAGATCTGCGTTCCGGAACAGCCGCTGTTCCAAACCAGCCGCCAACTATTCCTGCCGGCTACTTCGAAGGATTACCACAGGCCATCCTGCAACGGATCCAAACGGAAGAAGGAACCAGCTCCCTCACCTCCGTTCACACGGAACTGGAAGCCATTTCGCCCTTCCTCGCGGCAATACCCAAACAGACGCCATTTACAGTACCCACCGGTTATTTTGAGTCCCTGCGGGCCAGTTCCAGCCCCGTTATTCCACTGCGGGTAGCCCACCGGAACCGGACCGCCACCTGGTTGAAATGGACCGTAGCCGCCTGTCTTACCGCTTTCATCGGTAGCAGCGCCCTGCTGTTCGTGATCAACAACAACAACCATCATAATGCTATAGAAAAACAACTGGAAGACCTGAATGACCAGGATATCGTTAATTACCTGCAAACCCACACTGATCCCTTTGATAATGAAGCTTTCTTCGCCAGTTCCGCGGAAATAACCCCGGTGCAAAGTCAGCTGAAAGAAGCAGTTCCACTGGAAGCCATCGAAAATTACCTGCAAAAGACCGATTTATCAAAGGAAGTGTTACCTGAAAATAAATGATGAAACATCTTTACTTTATATGGATTACAATGTTTGTGCTCCTCACCCATGCCGGCGTGAGTAAGGCCCAGCAAAACCCGTCGGAAAGTGCCGCCGAAAAAATAAAAGCCATACAGGTCCAATACCTGGCCCAGAAATTAAACCTCACCCCGGAAGAAGCCCAGAAATTCTGGCCGGTTTATAATAATTATACCCACGAAGTGGAACAACTGATCGCAGAACGCCACCAGAAAAGAGACCAGGAAAAATTAGCCACCGACAACGCCGATGATGCCGCCCGGAAAAATATGGACAAGGAACTGAAATACGAAAAACGGATGCTGGACATCAAATCACGCTACAGTACAGAATTTCAGCGTGTACTCCCCGGTAGAAAAGCAGGCATGGTGTTTAAAAGCGAAAGAGAATTCCGGACCATCATGGTAAACCACCTCAATACCCAACGCATGAACAGGATGGGCGGAGGCCCAAGAAGACGACCATAAAAGAATTACGGGGAACTACCCCGCAATTCCCCCTTACTCTATTATTTATAATGTGCCCTTACTTCACTCACCAGCCCCTTTTCATTAATCACCATCATCTCCGTACTTAATTTATCATTGATGCTTTTATAATAAAGCACAATAGAATTCACCCCTTCCAGGATATGGTATAACTCAAAATGCAGATCAGGATAGGCTTCCAGCCCACGGGTAAAGTAAGCCTTCAGGTTCTCTTTCCCCCGGATACAACCGGTAGGATCATTGTTGATTCTTTTAATTAACGGGGAATAGAAAATAACATCCGCATCGTAATGCGACATGATCTCGTTGAGGTTGTGGGAATTCCAGGCCTGTAGCCAGGCTTCACCAATTTTGGTCAAACTTTCCATTGTCGTTTTTTTTCACAATGTAAGCCATCCGCCGGCACAACTATTTGCAGAAAAGATCAGTTTCCATTTTACGCCACTGCAATGGCGTTACTTTAAAACAGCGGCGAAACTGCCGGTAAAAATGGGTCACATCTTCAAAACCCGTACTGTAAGCTATTTCCGCGATCGGCTGTTCTGTGGTGCGCAGCAGGAAACCCGCCATCTGCAGCCGCTTCTCCAGCACCCAATGCATGGGGGAACTATGATAGATATCCCGGAAACGGCGTTTCAATGTGGCCGTACTCATATGCCCCATAGCGGCCACGTCTTCCAACAGCCGCACCTCCGCAATCCCGGTACTGAGCTTCTCCATCACCTCCGGAAGCGGGTACATGGCCGCTTTGGCAAGCATGGCACTTATTGCCTCCTCACCGGAAATAAGGTGAAGCGCGTGTGAAAGTATGTTGTAATAATCAGGTGTGGTAAGGGTATCGTCTGCAAAGTGGCGCAACAGCGATTGTGAGAAGTCGTGCCAATGGCTGTTTACCGGCAGTGTAGTTAATGCCCGGCCAACTGTATGAGCTTTATTTCCCGGCTTTTTAAGCAAGTCCAGGATCATTTCATCCGGGATCACGAGGTTTATACTTCCGTATTGCCGCTGTGGCTGCAATATCTCTGAGCAAAGCAGGCTTCCGGCCGGAATCACCATCGCATCCCCGCTGCGCAGGTAATGTACCTGCCTGCCGTCGTACATTCTTTTCTCTCCCTGTACTACCAGGTTAAGCACCGTTTGCGGAATATACAACTCATGCGTGGCCTGATCGCGGTAAACGCTATACGATGCCCAGTTCCGGCCCTGTTGCTCCCATGTTTTATTGGTATGCTGTCCTGTAAGTGACAAGCTGTCAAACGGCGTATACATCTTGACATCTCATAAAATCCAAAAAATTCCGGTAATCAGCAAAATCAGTGTAATCCTGAGTAAGACAACCTCCGCTTAAAACTTAGCAAAAGGTTCTTTGGTATCATGATAAAAAAGGAATGTCCAGCCTTCCTGTTTGCCGCGCTCCAGGAACTCCTGGCGGAGCTCCATACTGCGCTTGCCATCGTAATCATATTTGGCTGCAAACCGGCTTCTCATCTGGGATATCTGTGGCGCCACATCTCCCCCGAAAAATATTTTATCTGCTCCATCATCTACCAGAAATACCTGGTGATAAGGACAGTGACCACCGGTCACTTCGTAATGAATATACCCGTCGATAGTCCCGTTACCGGTTGTAAACACCACGTTATCCCGCTGTTGTAATAACATAATATCTTCAGAGAGATAAGATTTGCCGGAGTGCTCCACGGCGTAAAGCATTTCCTCGTTGTTTACATAATACGTAGCCCCGGGGAAATTGAGCGTGCGTTCTCCCGTGATAGGATCTTCTGAAGAAACGCCGCCGGAATGATCTTTATGTAAATGGCTCATCAACACTTTGGTGATTTCCATTGGGTTGATGCCATTGTCTATCAGGTGCTGATGGATTTGCAGTACGCCATCGGGGTTACGAAAGCCCAGCCCGGTATCAAATAAAATATAATCGCGGTCCGTGATTACAAGGAACGGCTGTATTTCAACCAGCAACGAACCATGCGGGCGATCCTGCATGCTGTCTGTCCCCAGCTTAAAAGGAAAAAATTTCTTGGTCCCGTCTACGGTAAATGACCCTTCTGATAATGGAATAATACGTGCCATTTTGCAAAGATACTATCTTAACACCATCTGCCGGTCGGCATCCAGCCGCAACAGTATAAATATCAGCATGGTAAAGGTCATCAGGGAAGAACCGCCATAGCTCACCAGGGGCAGGGGAATCCCGATCACCGGCGCAAGCCCGATCGTCATCGCGATATTAATAGCCAGGTGGAAAAAAATGATACTGGCTACCCCATAGGCATAGACTCGCGTAAAGGTCGATCGCTGTCGCTCCGCCACAAAAATGATCCGGAAAAGAAGGGCTACATATATACCCAGGAAAATCACGCTTCCGAAGAAGCCGAAATCTTCTCCCACAGTACAGAAGATAAAGTCGGTGCTTTGTTCAGGCACAAAATCGTAACGGGTTTGGGTGCCTTTCAGGTATCCTTTTCCCCAGAAGCCACCGGAGCCAATGGCAATCATACTCTGCCTGGTATTGTAAGTAGCCTTCGGATCGTTTTCCTTACCCAGCATTACTTCGATACGGCGTACCTGGTAGTCCTTCAGTACTTTGGTAAATACAAAGGGAACGATGAACATCACAAATAGTCCGCAGAAGGCGTATACCCCCAGGATCAGCGCGAGCTTCGATCGCTTTCGTTTTATTTCGCGCCGCATAAAGTAGATGACCAGCGCGGTGATGACCGTAAAAATAATGAAGAGTATCGTTCGGTCCACCAACAGGGCCGACAACACGAGTACAATTCCTGAAAAGGCGATTACCAGCAGTACGCCGGGCAATCCTTCGCGGAACATCACCAGGAAAAAGGAAAAATATACCAGGGCCAATCCTGTTTCGTCCTGCAAAATGATGATACCGGCAGGTATCAGGGCCAATGCAGCGGCAATCAGTCTGGATCGTAGTTTCGTAAAATCAGTTTCCTGTGACGACAGGTATTTGGCGAGCGCCAGGTTGGTACAAAGCTTGGTCAGCTCCGCCGGCTGAAACTGGAATCCACCAATCACCAGCCAGGAATGCGATCCCTTCACATCTTTACCGATCCCAAGCACCAGCAATAGCAGCAACAGCCCGCCTGCGTACATCAGGTTGGCCGTAGCCGTAAAAAATTTACTGTCTGTAAGCCATATTACTGCAGCCAGTACAATGGACACACCAAACCAGATCAGCTGTCTCGAATAGTTTTTACTTGGATGAAGGATATCCTGCCACACGTTATCATCACCCCGGTATTCCGCAGCAAAAATGGACATGATGCCTATGATCACCAATGCCAGGTACAGGCCAACTATTGGCCAGTCAATCCCTTGTGTCAGTTTGGCTTGCGAGCGGTTCATTATTGATTAATCGGTTTATTCGATGATTGGTTAAGGCTTGTTCTTCTTAATAACAGCATTCTGATTCAATGAATCCAAATGCGATTTAGCCAGCATGGCCTGATCTATTGTTACTGTTTCCATTACTGATTTCAACAGCGGCTGACGTTTGGTGGAGATACTGTCTTTCAGGTATTTCTCCATCATCAAACTGGCAATAGGCGCTGCATACTTGGCACCAAAACCGGAGTTTTCCACTATCACGGCAATGGCTATACGTGCTTTTTCAGCAGGAGCAAAAGCCACAAACACCGCGTGGTTCTTCAGTTTTGTTCTTACACCGTTTACAATACCATAGTTTTCTGCTGTACCGGTTTTACCGCCAACGGTAATACCTTCAATCTGCGCAATACGCCCGGTACCACTTTCCACCACGTCTGTCATACCATGAATAACCGCGCTGTAGGCCGTATCAGAGATATGCGCTACATCGTGCTTTTGTTTGTATTTATCCAGGAGATGGGTGTTATCGTTATCAATGCTGGCTACAAAATGCGGGATATAGTAGGAGCCGCGGTTAGCCACAATACACATGGCATTGGCCATTTGCAGCGGCGTTAGCAGCAATTCACCCTGACCGATTCCCAGGAATACGGATGTACACGAGTTCCAGCTGCCTTTGTACCGGGCATCGTAATATTTTTTATCCGGTACCAGTCCGCGGCCTTCACTGGGAATATCCACCCCTATCTTATGCCCGAAGCCAAAGTTGTTCATATAGTCGGCCCACTTCTGCATACCGCCTACCTTGATCCCCCCAAACTTACCTGCATCCACACTCAAACGGTATACATGCGAAAAATAGGAGTTACAGGAATGCGATAGTGCCAGGCGGAGATTAGCCGCGTGACCAGCATCGTGGTGTTCGCATTTGATAGGTCTTGAGCAGCCGTAGTAAGCGCCGCCACAGGGGTATCCGAAGCTGGGGGTAATTACGCCTTCATCGAGTCCTACCAGTGCGATCATGGGTTTAAACGTGGAGCCCGGCGGATAGGTAGCCTGGATGGCACGGTTAAACAGTGGCTTGGTGGTATCTGTATAAAGTTTGCTGAAATTGGCGCTTCGATACGAACCTGTGAGCAGGTTAGGATCGAAGCTCGGACCGCTTACCATGGCCAGGATACCGCCTGTTTGCGGATCGATGGCCACAATACTGCCCGATTTGCCTTTCATTAATTTTTCACCGAGTACCTGTAATTCAATGTCCAGGGAAAGCCGCAGGTTTCTGCCGGCTACTGCCGCACTGTCAAACTCCCCGTTTTCATAAGCTCCCTGCGGTCTGTTCAGGTTATCTTTAACCAGGTATTGTATACCTCGTTGCCCCATCAATACGGTTTCATAGGTCTTTTCCAGCCCCGTGAATCCAAGATAGTCGCCGGAGCTATAAGAGGCGTAAGTACCAGTATCCTTTAACATGGCCGGGGATATTTCCGCTATATACCCGAGTATATTAGCTGCGGCCGAATAAGGGTAGGAGCGGATTTGCCTGGGTACCAGTTCAAATCCCGGCTGGAAGAGATACATGCTTTCCTGTAGCTGCCCGAATACTTCCGGCGCCAGCAGGGGAGCGAAAACTGATTGTCTTACCCGGCCATTTTTGATAATGGCGGTAACGATCCGTTTCCTGAATTCTTCCTTATCTATTTTTAAAATATTACAGAGATAGCCTGTATCGATGCTTTTTACACTGGCAGGGGTTACTACGAGGTCGTATAATACGTCGTTGCCGAGGATGCTGCGGTTCTGCCGGTCGTAGATGATACCCCGGCTTGGATAAATGACTTTACGAAGCACGGCATTGGCATCCGCCAGCTTGGCGTATTTCTTTTCCACTACCTGCAGAAAGAATAACCTGGTGATGATCAGTATTACCATCCCAAGTATAATCATCTGTATTACTCTCTTCCTGGGCTGATTGAATACTGACATGCTATTAAGGACGGAATTATTTTAAGTTACAAACCTACGTTAAAAAGCAGAAACTATTTCTTCGAGAAGAACAGCAATTCATACAGCACAATCAGGAAAAGACTGGCCAATGTTGAAGAGACGATCTTCATCACCAGGTATAACGGGTTGCCCATACCAAACACTTCCAACGTAAAGAAAAGTGCATGGTGCAGGAATACCAGGATAGCGGCATAGATGAGAAACTGGGACACACCCATACTGGTCATCGAAGGCGTTTTCTGGGTAGTTTCAAAACCTCCCTGTGGTGACAGGATATTGATAATAAACGGACGCAGATAAGCAATGAACACACAGGCGGCAGCATGCATACCCGGCGTATTCATAAACATATCCAGGGAAAGCCCCATCAGCAATCCCAGGAGCATCAGCCCGGGGCGTGGCAGATTAAAAGGCAGCGCAAGGATAAACAGCATATAAAGATAGGGGCTCACCAGCTGGTGCAACAATATTTCATTGAGCACAAACACCTGAATCAGCAGCAGGAGCACGAAGCGGATTATATTTCTTAACAGTATACTCATTTAATCAACTTATACGTTGAATCTTCCAATCTTTGTTGTTCTTCTTTCAACAGGTTTTCTATCACGTATACATATTGCAGGTTGAAGAAATTGGTAGCCAATTTCAACCGGATAGTAAACGAGGTGCTGGCTTTGTCTCCTACGGCAATGCTTTCTACATAGCCGATCGGAATATTTTCAGGGAACAGGGCAGAGAAGCCGCTGGTCACCACGGTATCACCTTTATGAATTTTGGCGCTTTTCGGCACGTCTTTCAGCAGGGCATAGCCGGCGTCTTCACCATCCCAGTGCACGGAACCCATTTCTTTTCCCTGGCCCAGGCGGGCGCTGATGGATACAGAATTGGATTTAGAGAGCATCGACAATACCACGGAGTAGTTGTCGCTCACACTTCTCACCACACCCACCACGCCGCTGCTGCTGATAACGCCCATATTAGGACGGATCCCCTGCAGGCTGCCGCGGTGAATAGTAATATAGTTGACGGGTTTGTTAATGGAGTTGTTGATCACTTTGGCGGAGAAGTACTCGTACCGGCGGATCTGCGTGCCAACAACGCGGTGGGCGGTATCATCACTGTATTGCCGGATGGTGTCGGTTTTGATCCCGTTGGTGGTTATCATACTGTCGTAGCTGGTACGGAGCAGGTTGTGCAGGCGCATGTTTTCATTCACCAAGCTGTCGTTGGTCGACTTCAGGTGAAAGTAATACTGTACATTATTATACTTGTCATATAATTTACCGCTGATATCATTTGCGGAACTGAGGTAGGCGGCTCGCTGAAAGTTGTTATGCTGGAATACCAATACCATACAAATCACTTCCAGCAGCAGAAATAAGAAGAAGTTAAAATATCGCCTAAAGAAAATGATTAGATTTCGCACAAGCGCGCACTATTTTAGGATTTGGTTATCCGGATACCCTGTAATTCCCTCCCAATGGGATGAATAACAAAATATCCGGATCACAAATAGTTTTATTGCATCAGGAACGGATACTTACCTACATGCTTTAAGGCAATACCGGTACCTCTTACCACTGCGCGTAACGGATCGTCTGCTACATGCACCGGCAATTTGATTTTTTGGGTAAGACGTTTATCCAGTCCGCGCAGCAATGCACCGCCACCGGTCAGGTATAAACCCCTGCGGTAAATATCTGAGGCCAGCTCAGGAGGCGTTGTTTCCAGCGCTTTCAGGATGGCTTCTTCGATTTTAAAGATAGATTTATCAAGGGCTTCCGCAATTTCCTGGTAAGATACCATGATTTGCTTGGGGATGCCGGTTACCAGATCCCGTCCGTTAACAGGAATATCATCTGGTGGGTTATCCAGTTCTTTCAGGGCTGATCCGATGTGGATCTTAATCTGTTCAGCAGTTCTTTCACCGATCAGGAGGCTATGATAGCGGCGCAGGGCTTCCATGATATCAGCCGTGAACTCGTCACCGGCGATACGGATACTCTGGTCGCAAACAATACCCGCCAGTGCTATTACCGAAATACCGGTAGTACCACCGCCTATGTCAATGATCATATTACCTACAGGCTCTTCTACATCAATGCCGATACCCAGGGCAGCTGCCATTGGCTCGTGCAACAAGTATACTTCCTTTGCGCCGGCCTGTTCAGCAGAGTCGCGTACAGCTCTCTTTTCCACTTCCGTAATGCTGGAAGGAATACAGATCACCATCCGCCAGCTTGGTGCAAACAAGGGCTTTTTGGGGTAAACCATTTTTATGAGTTCCCTGAGCATTCCTTCAGCGGCATTAAAATCCGCTATCACGCCATCTTTCAGGGGACGTATAGTACGAAGATATTCGTGTGTTTTTTCGTGCATCATCATGGCCTTTTTTCCAACTGCCACAATTTTGCCACTAGCCCGTTCTATCGCTACAATGGAAGGCTCGTCCACTACCACCTGGTCATTATGAATTATCAGCGTGTTCGCTGTACCAAGATCAATCGCGATTTCCTGCGTTAAAAAATTAAAAAATCCCATTGTTGATACGGTCAAAAATTAGAATGCAAAAATGAATAATTCCAACGAATATACGATGCAAAAAATGGATATTCTTGCAATAATACAGCTAAATATTAAAAAAAGTTATTTGTTGTACAAACGGCATAGTAACTGCTCTCTTTATGCTCCGACCAGATGAACGGGATAACCCCGTTTTAATTGTTCCTACTGCCTAAAATTGTGCCTTTACAAGTCCCGCTTTTCAATTGTCCTGTACCAGTCCTCCCTACTGTAAATTAACTCCGGCTAACGTCTAAACAAATTCGTACCCGATATCCCTGCGGTATACCTTACCATCAAATGCAATCTGCTCCGCTGTTTGTACAGAATGAGCCAGTGCCATCGACAGGTCAGACGCCAGTGAAGTAATGGCTAATACCCGGCCGCCGTTGGTCAGCACCTCATCGCCTTCCTGCCGTGTACCGGCATGAAACACGATCTGGTCGCGGGTAGGCGCCGGAATTCCATGGATCACCTTATTCTTTTCGTATGCTTCGGGATATCCTTTTGATACCAGCATCACCGTAGCAGCGGCACGCTCGTCGGCGTAAATCGTTTGCCCGCTCAGTTTGCCGGTCATTACTGCAGTAAACAGTTCCAACGCATCATTCTTCAAACGTGGCATCACAACTTCCGTTTCCGGATCGCCCATACGGCAGTTGTATTCAATTACAAAGGGCGAACCCTCTACATTAATCAGGCCAAAAAACACAAAGCCATGATACACAATACCTTCCCTGGAAAGGCCTGCTATCGTGGGCCGGATCACTTCATCCTCCACTTTTTTCATAAACGCTGCATCGGCAAACGGCACCGGCGATACCGCACCCATACCACCGGTATTCAACCCAAGGTCACCTTCTCCAATCCTTTTATAATCCTTTGCTTCCGGTAATATCTTATAGGTATGACCATCGGTGATCGCAAATACAGACAACTCAATACCCGTCAGGAACTGCTCCACGACTACCGTTTTACTGGCATCGCCAAACTTGGCCGACTTGATCATCTGCTCAAACTCCTCGGCCGCCTCTTCATAAGAAGTTGCTATCACCACACCCTTACCAGCCGCCAGGCCATCGGCCTTCAATACAATTGGTAAGGAGTGCTGCTGAAGATAGGCCAGCCCTTCCTCATAATTCTTTTCACTGAATTCACGGTAAGCAGCAGTAGGTATATTGTTCCGCTGCATAAACAGCTTGGCATAAGCCTTACTGCCTTCCAGCTGGGCGCCTTCCTTTGAAGGACCCAGTACCGGGATATGCTGTAACAGTTCATCTTTCTGAAAGAAATCATAGATCCCGTTTACCAGGGCCTCTTCAGATCCGGGCAATACCAGGTCTATCGCATTATCCAGGCAAAAGGTCTTTATCTTATCAAATTCACTTACACCCATGTTAACGTTCGTGCCGCATTGAGCGGTACCAGCATTACCCGGTGCTATAAATAGTTGACCGCAAAGAGTGCTTTGTGACATTTTAAGGGCCAGTGCGTGTTCCCGGCCACCACTTCCAAGTAATAGTATGTTCATATGAATTGCCTAATAAATGCAGATGCGAAAGAAAGTGCAAAGAAAGATCAAAAAACCGCAAAAAATGAGCATTTATACCATTTTTTTACGCAGATTAACGATTTTATTTAACTTGCCATATTTAAAGGTTCACGAAATCTGAAACAACTATTGCTAAAACTAACCAATTTATGATGCAAACTACTGTTGCACAAGAGTCCCCTATTGCCTCTGAGAAGGGCCACCCTAAAGGGCTCTCAGTATTATTTGCCACGGAAATGTGGGAACGGTTTAATTTTTATGGTATGCGGGCGTTACTTACGCTCTTCCTGGTAAATGCACTGGCTTTCTCTGAAGCAGATTCCTCTATCATTTACGGGGGCTTTCTCGGCTTATGTTATCTCACCCCCATGCTGGGAGGATACATATCCGACAGGTACCTCGGTAACAGGAACTGTATCATATTAGGCGGTTTTATAATGGGCGTTGGCCAGCTCCTTATGGTCCTCAGCGCCACCATCTATGCCTCCAATGTGGAAACAGCCAAAACCATCGTTTGGCTCGCCCTTTTCATCATCATCTTTGGTAACGGCTTCTTTAAACCCAACATCTCTTCTATGGTGGGCCAGCTGTATCCGAAAAACGACGGCCGCCTCGATTCCGCTTTCACCATCTTTTATATGGGTATCAACATGGGCGCCTTCCTCGGAATGCTCATTTGCCCTATCCTCGGCGACGTAAAAGTAGACGGCGTGAGAATGGTCAGCGCTTTCAAATGGGGCTTCCTCGCCGCCAGTATAGCCATGTTCACCGGAACCATCCTGTTCTTCTTCCTGAAAGATAAATACGTGGTAAAACCAACCGGTGAAGCCATCGGCGCCAAACCGGATTTCTCCAAAGTTTCTGCCGTAACCGGCGAAGCCGATAAAGCCAAATTTACAACCAGCGCTATCCTCGGTGTACTGGTGTTAATGGTGGTACTGTTCTTCGGCATCCACTACCTGTCGCTCGATCCCAACCCCATCAAATCATGGGTGTATCCTTTTATATATGCAGCCGGTATCAGCCTCGCTGTACTGATCCTTACCGATAAATCTATTACCAAGGTAGAAAGACAACAGATCACCGTTATCTACTTCGTGGCCTTTTTCGTGATCTTCTTCTGGGCCTGCTTCGAACAAGCCGGTTCCTCCCTTACCTTTGTAGCTGATTACCAGACAGATCGCCGCCTCTTCGGCTGGGATATGCCTCCTTCCTTCGTTCAAAACGCCAACTCTATTTTCATCATCGTATTTGCATTGCCCTTCAGCTGGTTATGGCTCAAATTACAGCAACGCAACCTGGAGCCGATCTCCCCGATGAAACAATCACTTGGATTGGCATTACTGGCGCTCGGATTTTTTATCATCGCCATACAAATGAAAAATCTCGGACCTAATGAGAAACTGGGCGTAAGCTGGTTGATCCTGATGTATCTTTTCCATACCCTCGGCGAATTATGCCTGTCTCCGATAGGTTTGTCACTGGTATCCAAACTGGCGCCTCACCGTTTCTCCTCCCTGCTCATGGGAGTTTGGTTCCTCGCCAATGCCGCCGGTTACGCACTGGCCGGCACCCTGGGCGCATTGCTGCCTCCAACCCTGGATAAATACAAACTCGCTACTGATAACGGTATTGACCTGAAAGCTATCCTGGATGGTACCATCACCGCTACCGCACAGCAAATGGATAAATTACAGGAACTTAAACTGGCTACACATTACCCAACCTTCGCAGGCTTCACCATCCACAACCTCTATGAGTTTTTCATGGTGTTTGTAATCCTGCCAGGCGCCGCAGCGGTGCTGCTGTTCCTGTCTACCAGCTTCCTGAAAAAATGGATGCACGGTATCAGGTAAGTCAACCTTATTATAAAAAGGAAAGGAGGGAAGCTGATAACTTTCCTCCTTTCCTTTTTTAAAAGTAAATTCATTGCTTATAACATCTCTACCTGTAAATCCATAAACGATCTTATGTCCGATAACAACTTCAAACCCTTTGTTTCACCCGGCGTACAAATGAAAGAATTTACGCTGAAATCCATTTTGCTGGGCTGTGTCTTTGGTATCATCTTCGGTGCTGCCACCGTGTACCTGGCGCTGAAAGCAGGTCTTACCGTTTCTGCTTCCATTCCTATTGCCGTTATCGCTATTACCTTAGGGAGAAAATTTTTCAAGACCACCATTCTCGAAAACAACATCATCCAAACGACCGGGTCTGCCGGCGAATCCATCGCTGCAGGCGTGGTATTCACCCTGCCGGGATTCCTGTTCCTCAGTGACGGCGGCGGCACACAGTTCTTTAATTACTTTACCATCCTCATCCTGGCCATCTTCGGTGGTATCCTCGGTACGCTGATGATGATCCCGCTGAGAAAATCACTGATCGTAAAAGAACATAAAACCCTGCCTTATCCTGAAGGCACCGCCTGCGGTGATGTGCTGATAGCAGGAGAGAAAGGCGGCGACTTTGCCAAAACCGCCTTCTACGGGCTGGGCTTTGCTTTTGCCTATGCCATCCTTCAAAAGATTCTGCATGTGATTGCCGAAACACCGGAATACATGACCAAACAGGCCAGTAAATTTTTCCCTTCCGCCAAACTCAGCGCCGATATCACCCCGGAGTATATGGGCGTTGGTTATATCATCGGACCACGCATTGCCGGAGTACTGGTAGCCGGCGGCGTACTGTCGTGGCTGGCACTCATTCCTTTGCTCGCATCATTGCTGCCGGCAGATGTGATCGCCACCCAGCTGGTCAAAATAGGCTACCTCGCTAATTTGCAAACACCGGGCGGGCAGGGCGACTGGAACCCGCTCACCCATACTTTTGCAGATTATTCTTCCGCTGTTTATTATGCATACGTAAGACAAATCGGTGCCGGAGCAGTAGCAGCAGGCGGTTTCATCACCCTGCTGAAAACCATCCCTACTATCATTTCTTCTTTCAAAGGAAGTATCGGCGCTATCAAAGATGGCTCGGGCAATACAGACGAGAAAGGAAATGTACCCAGAACAGAAAGAGACCTCAGTTTGAAAGTAGTGCTGTTCGGCAGCCTTGCCCTCATCCTGCTGATGGCTTTCTTACCACAGCTTCCAGGTGATTCTATCGGCAAAAAATTACTGGTAGGTCTGCTGGTAGTGGTGTTCGGCGCCTTCTTCGTTACCGTATCCAGCCGCATTGTGGGCCTCATCGGCTCTTCCAATAATCCTATTTCCGGTATGACCATCGCCACACTGATGGGCACCTGCCTGGTATTCATCGCAGTAGGCTGGACCGGCAAATTATATGAACCAATGGCCCTGGTGGTAGGCGGTATGATCTGCATTGCAGCGGCCAATGCCGGCGGTACTTCCCAGGACCTGAAATCAGGCTACATCGTAGGCGCAACGCCCATGTACCAGCAAATAGCACTGTTCATTGGCGCCATTGTATCGTCTGTGGTGATAGGTTTAACAGTGAAGTTCCTGGATAAGCCTACGGCAGATATGATTGCGCACGGGGTTACTGAACACGCAATCGGCAGCGCATACTATCCTGCCCCGCAAGGCACGCTCATGGCTACACTGGCGAAAGGTATCCTTTCATTTAACCTCGACTGGCAATTTGTATTGGTGGGTGTGTTTCTGGCGATAACGATGGAACTATGTAATATTAATTCGCTCTCCTTCGCAGTAGGCGCGTATCTTCCATTGTCCACTACATTGCCCATCTTTGTTGGCGGCGCTATCCGTGGTGTGGTTGATCACAAACAAAAGAAAGCCAATAAAAAATTATCTCCGGAGGAAGAAGAACTGGGCAAAGGCAACCTTTTTGCTACAGGTCTTGTGGCAGGGGGCGCCGTTGCCGGCGTGATCATCGCCATCCTCGCAGGTTTCGACTGGTCGGCCGTCATTCTTGCCAAACTCAATAGCCAACAGCTGCTCACAAATATCCTCGGGCCGGGTGGGTACTACATAATAGGATGCGCCTTTTTTGCGTTTATGGGCTGGTACCTGTACCGCACCGCCCGCAAAGCCTAGATCCAACTTTTCAAGATCAATACCGATGCCGGTAACAGGGTGTAACAATCCATTACCGGCATCCGTTTTTATTTTTTAAATGTTTAATTTAGCCGGGATTAATTAAAACTGATTATAATATAACCTATGCGCATATTAGTTACCGCAATGCTCAGCGCCATTGTTTTACTGGGCATCTCCTGCGGCAAGGATAAAGATGATAGCCGCCAACGCAGATTTATATCATTGAAGCTGGACGACCGGGTTTATCTTTCAGAAAATCCAAAAGGCATTATCACCCTGCCAAATCTTACGGATGAAAACCCGGACAATGATTATCCTACTATGGAAATCACCGGCCAGAGCTATAACGGGGATGTGATCACCTTTAGCTTAGCTACCGCATCCATGCCCTTCAAACCAGGCGTATATCCCGCTACCCAGAAAGGAAACGGTTTACTGATTGCCCTCAACAGCACTTACTACACCAACCTCACCTCTGCAGGAAGCACTGATTTTCAAATCACCATCACGCATATAGACAACCTCAACGTAGAAGGAACCTTTTCCGGAACACTCAAAGACGCCAGCGGCGCTGGCGGAACACGCGTTGTTAAAAACGGCGCGTTCAGAGCGATGATTAGTCAACAGGGCCAGTAGGCGGAGGGATCGCCTTCGGCGATTTTAAATTGTCTTGGAGCAGGATTACGCTGATTTTACTGATTGGCTTGATTTTTACTTTTGGATTTTATAAAGGATTAAGGGAGATATAAGCGGATATTCGCTTTTATCTCCCTTAATTATTATTAAGAAAAATCTAAAAATCCAAAAGTAAAAATCAAGCCAATCAGTAAAATCAGCGTAATCCTGCTCCAAGATAATTTAAAAGCGCCGAAGGCGCTACACAAACGACAAATGCGGGTACGTTGCCTTCAGCACCGCCTTGTCATCAGCGCCCAGCCAGTTGGATAGCAGCGTGGCGTATACGCTTTTGAAGTCAACCTGGTATTGCAGGTCCCCGTCTTTCAGGTTAAGCAGGTCTGGACCATCATTGATAAGTCCGGGTTGCTTTAAACTGCCGCCCACCAGGAACATATTATTCGCGGTGCCATGATCAGTACCTCCACTGGCGTTCTGACTTACTCTTCTTCCAAATTCAGAGAAAGTCATTACTACCACATCTTCAAAACGATGATTCGCTTTCAGGTCATCTGTAAATACTGTTAACGCATCGCTCAGCTGGCCAAATAAACGGGCTTGCTGGTCCTGCTGGTTTACATGGGTATCAAAACTGCCATGCGACACATAATATACTTTGGTATTGATATCCGACATCACCAGGTTGGCAATGGTGCGCAGGTTCCTTCCCAGCTCTGTATTGGGATAGGGGGCAGAAGATTTATATGTTTTAAACTGTTGCTGGATATAGGCTGCGGAAGAAATGGTTTCACCCATCGTTTTATACAGGTAATCCGCATTATTATGATGATCGTTATCAGGAGTATGTTGCTTTAAAAGCTCTGCAAAATATTTATCATTACTGGTGCCGTAAAGCCTTGCAGGGTCTGTCATGGCAAGGCCCTTGTCGCTGTCGCCTTTCAGCGCCAGGCTCAAGGTATCATCTATTTCCAGCGCCTGTGTTGGTTTATCGCATCCCTTGCATTGGGCGTCGAGATAACGGCCTATCCAGCCATCCGACCAGTACTCGTTCGACTGGCTCGCGGAATGCCAGATATCCATGGACCGGAAATGCGAGCGGTCGGGGTTAGGATAGCCTACGTTATTGAGAATACCCAGCGCGCCGTCATCATACAGGGTCTTCAATCCTTTCAGTGCAGGGTGTATTCCCAGGTCGTCATTCAGGGAAAGGGCTGCCTCCCTTTTTATGCCCAGCGCCGGGCGCGCCTTATAATAAATATCGTTGCGATAGGGAATAACTGTATTCAATCCGTCGTTACCGCCGGATAGCTGGATGATCACCAGCACTTTGTTGCCCGGGGGCGCCAGATGCCCTCTTTCCAGGGCTTTCAGGAATTTCGGCATCATCACCGCGGCAGAAGCCAGTGAACCCACCTGTAAAAAACGACGCCTGTTGAGAATCAGCATAGCATAACTTTTAGCGGTTAGTAGTTAACACAATTGATATTCCGGTGTACTCATCACATCAATTGTTACCGTTTTAATATAGTTTTCGCGGCTGCTGCTATCAGCATATTTTTCCAGCAGCTGGCGGCTTATATTACCGGGCTGCTGTAATAAAACACCGGCAATTTCATCGGCAAGCCGCTCTCTTGGCACCTTTTCGTAACCAGCCACGTAAGGGTCCCAATTTATATTTGCGTTCACCTTCTTTGCGAATTGCCGCTTCAGGAAATCATTGATCTGCAGCGTCATTTTATAGTTAGCACCTTCGCCCATTTCAGGAGTCAGCTCTTTAGGCTTCACATTAAACGCCTGCGAGTATAATATTACCTGTGGCACACGTAGCCGGAACATCAGGCTGGAGCTGTCGATCCAGTTCCGCCCGCCAGGCCAGCCGGCAACATTGGGCGGATAAAAAAGCAACTGACCCAATACCCGCTGAAACAACAACATCACTTCTTCCTTTTCAAACGTCATGGGGATAGTTCTGCGGATGCCTGCCAGCAATTCCACGGGCGATTTTATCCGGTTGCCAATGATATCCGGACTGTAAAACCAGTCGGCCATAAATATTTCCCGCATCAGGGATTTGATGTTGTAACCCGACTGGTAAAACTTTTCCGACAGCGCGGTAATACGTGCTTCATCAGGGGTTTCAGACACAAAATACTGGTATATTTTTGCGGTAATGAACCTGGCGGTATGCCGTTGCTCCAAAAGTATTTTCAGTACATCATCTCCATTAAAATTTCCCTGTTTGCCCAGGAAATTTTTCACACCGTCGTCATGCTGTTTTTGCCGGAAAACAAAAGTGCCTGTTTCATCAAAGCCCCATCCGGTAAAGGCTCTTGCCGCTTCTTTCACATCCTGTTCGGAATAGTTGCCTCTTCCCATCGTGAACAGTTCCATCACTTCGCGGGCAAAATTTTCGTTGGGATGTTGTTTACGGTTCTGCTGATTATTAAGAAATTGCAGCATAGCCGGGCTTTTAGATACCGCACCAAGCAGATCTCCAAAATTGCCGAGTGCATTTTCACGCACTACCGACAACAACTGCTGATTAAATAATACATTTTGCGTACGGCAGGCGAAATGCCCATGCCAGAAAAGACTCATTTTTTCGCGGAGAGGATGCTCGCTCTGCACCATGGCATTTACCCAGGATACATTCAGGTCTTTAATGCCCTGGTCATTCATTTGCCGCACACTTTTCTTTTCCTCCGGCGTCATCGTTTTCTGCTTCCGGTAATCCGGAAGATCATCTGCGGCTACTACATCCACAGAAGTAACTGACGCTCTTGCAGGGCCGATAAGTATCTTATTCACAATTTTTTCCCGCCTTTTGCTTTCCCAGTGAGAGATCACGGGGAGGGTTTCTCCAAAGCCAGCGCGCCAGGCGAGATGTTGCATCTGAATTTTACGGGCAACTTCAGCCATAAGCATTAATTTATGATGAGACTATCAAATGCAGAACGGGTTTAACCAATGAAAGGCTTCTCACAGAAATAATTACCGGGAACGGTTGTTAACGGAACCTCCACACCTGGTAACTGCTTCCTTTCTCAAAAACACTTTCTTCCAATGGCAGGGTGAGAAAAGCATCTGCTTTAAGCAAACTGGCCAGATCGCCCGAACCCTGGTAGGGCTGCGGTATGGCCAGCAGCACGCCATTGGGTTGTGATTGCAGCTTTACCGGCAAATAATATTCCAATGCGGCGTCAAAAATAACTTTCTCCGATAGCTGTGCATAGCAAGGCTCCGGTAAGGCCGCTCCCATAGCTGATTGTATCCACGCGTGAATGTACCTGTAAAAACACATAAAGCCCGATACGGGGTTGCCGGGTAAGGCAAACACAACGGGACCGTCATTAAAAGTACCAAACAGGAACGGCTTGCCCGGCCGCTGCTGTACTTTGTGAAATACCTGTTGCATTCCCAGCTGTTGCAGCACAGCAGGCAGGTAGTCAAACATGCCTGCACTTACCGCACCGGAGCTGATCCAAATATCGGTTTCGTCCAGCAGTGGCTGGAGCTGGTCTTTCATGGCTGCTTCATCGTCCAGGAGGTGTACATAACGGGCAGGAACACCCATTTCTGCCAGTGAGGCCAACAGGCTGTATACATTGGAAATGCGTACCTGGTGAGGTTCCGGCGTTTCGTGTACCGCTACCAATTCATCTCCTGTAGCAATTACCACCACACGCGGGCGCTTGCTTACTTCCACCGTGGTCTGGCCCACTGTGGCCAGCACACCGGCTTCAGCCGGGCCAATACGGGTACCGGGTTTAATCAGCACCGTGCCGGCATCCACATCTGAACCTTTTTTATGAATATTCTGTCCCTTCTTCACGGCGCCCTGAATAGTAAAACGCCGGAACCCTTCGTGTTCCGAAGGTGTAAGGTGTTCATACTGAACAACGGTATCTGTCATTTCCGGTAAAATGGCGCCGGTCATCACTTCTATACAATTGGCAGTATTGGAAAGCTGCAGCTGCGGAGTGCCTGCAGCCTGTACATCTTCCACGCCAAAAATATGCTGCCCGCGGGCAAAGCTGTCGTAGTTAACAGCAATACCGTCCATCGTTACACGGTCAAATGGCGGAAAGGGCCTGTCGGCCAGTACAGGCTCCCGCAAAATACGGCCGGCAGCGGATTCAAACGGTACCGTTTCCGTACCGAGGTCCCGCACAGTTTGCATCACAGCCTCAAATGCAGCAGCAACAGTCAACATCATTTTGAATTACTTTTGTATCAGGTGAACTTGTTTAAATTTATGCTTTTATGTCCAATGAATCAAGTAATGCTTTTTCACATCTGAACGAGAGCGGCCAGCCTGCAATGGTCGATATCAGCGGCAAACTGGATACTTATCGTATAGCCGTTGCCGAGAGCCGTGTTTATCTCCCGCAGGTGATACGCGACCAGTTCCAGGGACAGGACATCCAAACCCGCAAAGGTGGCGTGTTTCAAACCGCTATCATCGCCGGTATTATGGCCGCGAAAAAAACACCGGAACTCATCCCGCTTTGTCATACCTTACTGCTGGATGGCTGCGATGTACAGATTCACCTCGAAGGAGAAGAAGCCATTATCCGCTGCACCGTAAAAACCAACGGTAAAACAGGCGTGGAAATGGAAGCCCTCACCGGCGCCAGCGTAGCTGCACTTACCATTTACGATATGTGCAAAGCGCTTACCCAGGATATGGTTATCCGGGAAACAAAACTCATCAGCAAAACAGGCGGCAAACATGACTATAACCGGTAATAAAGCGCCACTGAAAGGACTGGTGCTCTGCGGCGGCTTCAGCACCCGCATGCAGGAAGATAAAAGCAGCATTAACTATCATGGGATGCCTCAATGGCAATACCTGGTTACTTTACTGCAATCGTTGCTGCCGGAAGTATACATTTCCTGCCGTGGCGATCAGCAGGAACATTTTGCCGGTTACCCTAACCTGGTACCGGATTCGGTGCCTTTTGGCGGGCCATCCGCCGGATTGCTGAGCGCACACGCGCTGCAACCGGAAGCAGCCTGGCTGGTGCTTGCCGTTGACCTGCCCCTGCTCAGTAAACAAAGCCTGGAGCTGCTTATCACCCAACGTGACGTCACCAAAGCGGCTACCACTTTTGTGAGTCCGGTCAACGATTTGCCGGAACCACTCATTGCCATATGGGAACCAGCTGGTTTAATTGCGCTGTTGGAAAATGTAACCGCCGGGAAAAACTGCCCGCGGAAAACTATGCTGAGTAACAGCATCGCGCTTCTTAAAAATCCATATGCAGCAGAACAGTTTAATGCCAACACGCCCGAAGAAAAGGCGGAAGCATTGAAGGACCTGGAGAAATAAGCAACGGGATATTATTCAATCATTGCAGGACTACACAATTTCACCATCTGCAAAAAACTCCTTTTTCCAGATAGGTACCGTTTCTTTGAGGGTGTCTATCGCAAATTCACAGGCGTCGAACGCTATGCCCCGGTGAGCAGAAGCCACTGCTATTACCACTGCGAGGTCGCCGGGATACTTATCCCCAACGGCATGCAGCATGGCCAGGCGCTGTACATCCCATTTTTCCGCTACCTGCGCCGCTATTTTCTGCATTTCAGAAATAGCCATCGCCTCATAACATTCGTAAAATAATTTTAATACCGGCCGTTGTTTGGTGTGATTACGCACAGTACCGGCAAAAATTACCTCTCCGCCGCATTCCGGCGCCTGGATGAAGGCCAGCGCTTCCTCCACGGTAATGGTATCTTTAATATCTATTAATATTTCCATCTCTTAAATACTAAAACTGAAACTATACTCAACCTCCGCTTACCGGCGGGATCACCGCAATTTCATCCTGGCCGCTTATCTCCTGTGTATCAGCAGCATACGTCCGGTTTACCGCTATCATCACGGAACGGAGCTGCTGCAACGACGGATATACCTCATACAACCAGGCTTTCAAAGTGGCTACATCTGTAATATGTTCCGGCTTTTCCAGTACCGGCACACCAGCAATATCCTTTGCTGCTCCAAACAATAATATGCCCATACATTGTAAATTGTTAGTTAAAACTACAATATAGCCCGATAAAGTAGTAATTTTAATACGGCAGAAAATCAATTTATGAAAATACGGTTAAGAGGCAACAGCATAAGATATCGCCTGGATAAAGCGGATGTGGAACTCCTGGAAACAACAGGAAAAGTGGAATCAATTACGCATATAGGCGCCGGTACCCTCCATTTCTGCCTCCGGGGAAAAGATATTTCCGACCCCATCATAAAGATGGAACACGATGGTGTACACCTGCTGCTCCCGCTTCCCCGTCTTGCTGCCTGGTACGCACCCGACCAGGTAGGTTTTGAACTGATCCTGCCCAACGCCGATGGATCATCACTGACTATCCTGGTGGAGAAAGATTTTAAATGTCTTACAGACAGAAATGAGGACGAAAGCCAGTCATTCGATAATCCGATGGCGGGGAAAAACTGCTGATAAATGCTAACAGATGCACATCATCGTATCATAGACTACGTACGCTTGTCGGTAACAGACCGGTGTAACCTCCGTTGCACTTACTGTATGCCGGAAAATATGCATTTTGTGCAACGCAAGGCATTACTTACGGACGATGAAATTTTACGGCTGCTGCAAACTCTCGCAACCGCCGGTATCTCTAAAATAAGAATCACCGGTGGTGAACCTTTTCTCCGGCCGGGCCTGATGACCCTCCTGGAAAAAATAAAAGCCATTCCAGGTATCAGCGAAATAGCTATCACCACCAATGGCGTCTTAACACAGGCATATATCCCTGCTTTGCAGCAACTTGGCATCACGCATATCAACCTGAGCCTGGATACGCTGCAAGCCGACCGCTTCCTGCAAATCACCCGGCGCAACCGGTTTTCCGCAGTAATGGACACCCTGCAAAGCCTGCTGCAACACAACATGCAGGTGAAGATCAACGCCGTGGTAATGGAAAACGTGAATACCGATGAACTAAATGCCTTCACCGCACTTACACGTGATAATGCACTGTCCGTAAGGTTTATAGAAGAAATGCCCTTTAACGGGCAGGGACATACGTTTTCAGGTATCGTATGGAACTATCATAAAATTTTGTCTGTAATAGGCGAGAATTATACGCTGCAAAAAATAGCGGATGCGCCACATTCCACTTCTCTCAATTATCACATCCCCGGCCATAAAGGCAATATCGGCGTAATTCCCGCTTATAGCCGCACTTTTTGCGGCACCTGTAACCGTCTTCGTATATCCGCTACCGGTAGTATGAAAACATGTTTGTATGGCAACGATGTGTTAAACGTAAAAGAGATGATGAGAGATGAACTGCAGCAACACCTTCTGCTGCCGGCCATACAATCAGCCATCCATGCACGTTTTGCCAATGGCTTCGAAGCAGAACAGCATCATACCGAAAAAAATATGGAAAGCATGTCCGTAATAGGTGGTTAACTATTATTTACTTCAGCAACATCTGCACACCCGCATACAGGATCAGCAACGCCGTAGCACCAGCCACCCACCTGGGATTCAACACTCTCGCACTCAGCCGCGCACCAATCTGTCCGCCGGCAATAACCGCCAGCAGCAAAGGCCCTGCAAACTTCACATCAAACACAATGGCATGCTTTGCCGCCTGACCGCATAAACCGGCAATAGAATTTACGAGAATAAAAAAACTGCTCAAGCCGGCAATATTTTTGGCGGTGTCGTATTTGCCCAAACGCAGCACGGGCGAAAGATAGATGCCGCCGCCGATTCCCGTCATACCGGAGAGCAACCCAATACCGCCGCCAATAATCCCATACGCTACACCATTCCCTTTATTGGCAGGGATAATCGGCTCTTCTTTCTCAAAAAACAAACGGTAGCACATCAGCACCGCCGCCAGCGTAAGCGCAAGTCCCAGCAACAGGAAAAAGGTAGCCTGCTTCATAGGTAAGTAACTACCCGCAAAAGCCAGCGGCACGCTTACCAGCGACAACTGCCACGCTTTTTTTAAAGGCAGGTGGCCGCTTTTGTAAAAATGATAAACGCCGCCGGTCACCACTGCTACATTACACAGCAAAGCAGTAGACTTCATCAGCTGAAAATCTACTGCCCAGAAAGGCAACGACAAAATAGCCAGGTAGCTGGAACCGCCGCCAAAACCTGCAGCAGAGTAGGCCAATGCCACTATAAAAAAGAGGATACAAAGTTCAGGGATCACGGTTAATAGGTTTGCATCTGGTGATCAATAACACTGGCCCAGGCATGAATACCGCCTTCCACATTGTATATACGGTTAAAGCCTAGTTCCGTTAAACGTTGTGCCACAGCGCGACTTCGCATGCCGTGATGACAAAGCACCGCTACCGGCACATCATCAGGGATAGCTGACACCTGCTGTAATACACGCCCCATCGGGATATGCACGGATTGCGGAATACGGCAGATCTCCCATTCATCATCTTCCCGCACATCCAGCAGCATGAAACGGGTATCCCGCTGCAACCAGTCGTTTAATTGCTGCACAGATAAAGATTGTACCCCTTCCAGTTCACAAACAGTTTGCTGGTAGTTTGCCTGCAGGGCCGTGATTTCCCGGTTGGCTGCTACCGGGGTGATATTAAAGGTAAGATGGGTATTGTTCAGGGTGTCAATGGTCATCAGTTGGTTGCGCAGCGGTGTGCCGATACCGGTAATTACTTTCACTGTTTCATTGGCCATATAACAGCCGATGATACCTGGCAAAACGCCCAGCACGCCTATGTCGTTGCAGTTCAGCATTTCGCCGCTTTCCGGCGCCTCCGGGAAAATACAGCGATAGGTGGCGCCCTCCTGGTAGTTAAATACGCTCAGTTGGCCTTCGTATTTATAGATGGCGCCGTATACCAGTGGTTTGCCGGTAATTACACAGGCGTCGTTCACCAGGTAGCGGGTGCCGAAATTATCTGAACCATCCACAATGACGTCGTATTCCCGGAAAAGCGCCAATGCATTATCTGTAGTGAGCCAGGTGTCATGTATCACGTGGGTTATCTCCGGGTTCAGCTGCTGCAGCCGTTTTACGGCCTGTTCTACCTTGGATTTCCCCTGGTCGGCGGTAGTATATAATACCTGTCGTTGCAGGTTGGTGATGGAAACAACATCATGCTCCACAATACCTATTTTCCCGACTCCCATGGAGGTAAGATATTGCAACACGGGTACACCGAGGCCACCGGCGCCGATTACCAGCACTTTTGCCTGTTGCAGTAATGCCTGTTTTGCGGAGCCAAATCCTTCCAGTCTTGTTTGCCTGTCATATCTGTCCATACTGCTTCATTTAGACACTAAAATTAATTGTATTCGGGAGAAGTTTTCCGGTGTTTTTTGGGAGAAGGATTTCCTACACCTCCGGGGTGTTGCAGGCAGCTTGTCAGCGTTTTAATTCCAGGTACATGGTTACCAGGTCTACATAACTGCCGTCTTTCTGCCTAATGCCATTGGGCAGGCGGCCACATTCCATGAAGCCGAAATTGCGGTACAGCTGCATGGCTTTTTCATTGGTGGAAAAAACATGCAGGTAAATCAGGCGCAGTGCGGGGCGCGATTCAGTCCACCGCAGCATGGCGGTGAGCAGGCGCCGGCCGATACCCATATTGTTCCATTGCTTTTCCACCGCAATGCCTATTTCCGCGGTATGCGCTTTTTTATGCAAACCGGTGTGGTTTACGTTGATAGAGCCAATGATCTGGTCCTTTACAACGGCTACCAGCAGGAGCTGGTTAGGATTATCGGTGTAAGACTGGATATAATCCTCTTCAGACGCAATGTCCAGCTCCATGGATTCACTGCGGGTAAAGAGCAGGTAATCCATTTCCCGGGTCAGGCGCTGGAAACTGGCCAGCAGCGCTGCTGCATCATTATGTTCGGGAGGGCGAATGATGAGTTCGTCGCCGGTGGGCAGGAAATGTTTCATAATAGAATACCGGTGGAAATTACGAATTCCAAACGACGAATGACGGATTTCAGGCAATTGTTAGCGGGCATTACTCCGTTTACAATCTCCCTGCGAATCCGTCATCCGTTAAAGATTATCCGTAATGGCTTATATCTTGTGGCTGCCGAAATAGGTTTGCAGCACGGTTGGTATCTGTATGCCTTCCGCGGTTTGGTTGTTTTCCAGCAGGCAGGCCATGATACGCGGCAATGCCAGGGAACTTCCGTTCAAAGAGTGCAGCAGCTGCGGCTTACCATTGTTTTCTTTGAACCGTATTTTCATGCGGTGGGTTTGGTAAGCTTCAAAGTTGCTCACAGAGCTTACTTCCAGCCATTTCTGCTGGGCAGCGCTGTATACTTCGAAATCGTAGGTAATAGCAGAAGTAAAGCCCATATCACCGGCGCATAAACGAAGAATGCGGTAAGGCAGCTCCAGCTGGTTCAGCAACGCTTCTACGTGCGCTACCATTTCATCCAGTGCCTCATAAGATTTATCGGGATGTACCAGTTGCACAATTTCTACTTTATCAAACTGGTGAACACGGTTCAAACCACGTACATCTTTACCATAGGAACCGGCTTCACGGCGGAAACAAGGCGTATACGCCGTCATCTTCACTGGCAGGTCGGTATCTTTTATGATCTCATCGCGGTAAATATTAGTCACCGGTACTTCTGCAGTGGGAATGAGATAATAGTTATCCGCCGTTGCATGATACATCTGGCCTTCTTTATCCGGCAGCTGGCCGGTGCCATAGGCAGATGCTTCGTTCACCAGGTATGGCGGCGCATATTCAGTATAGCCGTTGAGGGTATTATAATCCAGGAAGTATTGGATCAGCGCGCGTTGTAAGCGGGCGCCCCTATTTTTGAAGACAGGAAAACCACTGCCGGTAATTTTGTTACCCAGCTCAAAGTCAATGAGGTCGTACTGTTTGGCCAGGTCCCAGTGTGGAACGGCGCCTGCATACAGGTCAGGAATTTTTCCACCCTTGCGGATTTCCACGTTTTCTTCCGGCGTTTTACCGGCGGGCACCATCGCAGCGGGCAGGTTAGGAAGTTTCACCAGGGCATCCTGCAATGCTTTTTCGGTGGCATTCAGCTCTTCATTCACAGGGCCGAGGCGGTCTTTCAAAGCCGCTACAGCAGCACGCTGCGCTTCTCCTTCTTCCTTTTTCCCCTGGGCCATCAGTTTACCGATTTCTTTGGATAAACTGTTCACCTGGGCCTGTGTTTCATCGTATTCGAGGGTTAACTTCTTGCGCTTGTCATCCAGCGCCAGCACTTCTTCTACTACTTCCAGCTCCTTGAAATTCTTAAATGCCAGGCGCTCCAATACCAACTCTTTATTTTGACGTATAAACGGTACTTGTAACATGTTGTATGATCAAATTTTAGCAAATATATTAAAATAGCTTAACTCAGGTACTTCCCGACAATGGGCACTCTGCGGCCTACACCAAAGGCTTTGGAGGATACCCGTATAATAGGGCAGAATTGATTTCTCTTGTATTCATTGGTATTTACCATCTTTAAGGCCCGCGAAACCAATGCAGCATCGAAGCCCTGAGCAACTATTTCGCGCGGTCCCTGACGGCGCTCTATGTACTGATAAAGTATCCTGTCGAGGATCGCGTAGTCCGGTAAACTGTCGCTGTCCTTCTGATCCGGCCGTAGCTCCGCAGAAGGCGCTTTGTCAATAATATTGGCCGGTATGATCTCTTTCTCCCGGTTAATATATCTTGCCAGTGAATATACCTGCATCTTATACACATCTCCCAAAACGCTCAATCCGCCCGCCATATCTCCATATAACGTACCATAACCGGTAGACAGCTCACTCTTATTGGATGTATTCAGCAGGATATAACCAAACTTGTTGGATAAGCCCATCAGCAGGTTACCCCGTATGCGCGACTGCATATTTTCTTCTGCCACATTAAATGGCAATCCTTTGAAATAAGGCTCCAGCGTGGTTAAGAACGTTTCGTAAATGTTGTTGATACGGATAACATCATGCGGGTTATCCAGGTTTTCGGATAGCGCTACGGCATCATCTACAGAGTGACTGGTAGAGTAGGGAGAAGGCATCAGAATAGCCCGTACATTTTCCTTACCCAACGCATCGCAGGCAATAGCCAGTGTAACGGCACTGTCGATTCCGCCTGAAGAGCCGAGGATGGCCTTTGTAAAGCCCATCTTACCAAAATAATCTTTAATTCCCAACACCAGGGCATCATAGATGCGATCAATATTATGGTCAAACACCAGCTCGGTGAGCGGCGTAAAATCAACAGGTTTCACTGGTGGCAAGTGGCTGCCAACCAGCTTTTCCAACTCCATGCCGCCCATCGCTTCTTCAAAGTAAGGCAGCTCTTTCACTACATTACCCTGCGCATCATAAATAAGGGAGCCTCCGTCAAATACAATTTCCGTTTGGGAACCCACGGTATTGCAGTAATACATCGGGATCTTATATTTCAATACATTGGCGAGAATAATTTCTTTGCGGTCTTCATCATGATCATAATCAAACGGAGAAGCGGAGAGGTTAATCATCACATCCGGTTCCTGTGCAATTAGCTGGTCCATCGGGCAAACACGGTACAGGGGATTATCTCCCAGGTTCCAGATATCTTCACAAATGGTAACAGCCAGCTTTTTGCCTTTAAACGGGATGATATTCCATTCAATAGACGGTTCAAAATAACGGTATTCATCAAACACATCATAGGTAGGCAGCAGCGTTTTATGCACCACCTGTTTTACTTCGCCTTCATATAAAAACCAGGCGGCGTTAAACAGGTCTTTGCCCTCCCGTTGCGGGTTGCGGGCCGGACCGCCCACCAGCACGGCGATATCTTTGGTATGTGCTTTTATAACATCTATCGCATGATAGCATTGTGCAATAAAATCTTCAAATTCAAGAAAATCACGCGGAGGATAACCACATACACATAACTCGGAAAACACTACCAGGTCGGCGCCCTGCGCCTTTGCCGCATGGATGCCGTCGATGATCTTTGCCGTATTCTTTTCAAAATTGCCAATATGATAATTCTGCTGTGCCAGTATAATATTCATGGTAAAAATATTCAATTAAAAAAGAGGGAAAACTAGAAAAATACACCAAGCCGGAGAGCAAAGCTATTCATATTCACCCTTCCGTCGTCCCATTTGCCGTTACGGGTTACGTCCACAAAACCGTTCTGGTAGGTAATGCCTGCCATACCAGTAAGATTGGCGCCCAGCGGATATTCTATGCCCGCTCCTAATAACATGCCTATGTTGATACGGTTCATTTGGGGTAAGATATTCACCTTATCATAGGTTTGCCCCATCGACACTACATCTGCGCGGCCGGTGATAGGAAAATCCAGGTAGGTGCCAAACTGTCCCCAGAAACCGATACCACCTTCATCCGGCAAGGTTTTCAGCTTCAATGCCAGCGGTATTTCTATATAGGAAAGCTTCATATTATACTCAGCAGGATTGGCTTTATAATCGCCTAAACCCTTACCTGCATCATATTTCAGCTTGCTGCCGGCCAGTAATACCTGGAACCCCGACGAAAATGCATAAGTACCTTGTTCGTTCAGCTTAAAATCGGCCATCAGTCCGAAGTTCAGGCCTGCTTTGGCACTGTTCCTGTTTACGCCCGATTCCTGTGGCTTCAGGATGGAAACCATCGGGCTCACGGTAAATCCAAGCTTTACTTTTTCCCTGAAAGAATTACCGCCATATTGCGCCATACCTGCTTTCGCCACTCCCATTATCGCCAGTAAAAAGATGATCTTCTTCATAGATGATGCTAATTCGTAATTTTTTATAATACAAGGTAAATAATAATTTTACCTTAGATGAGTTTTAAGAATGATGCAAAGTTACATTAATAAATATACCCTGCTGATAAGTTGCGTGGCAGCCCTGCTGGGTACCGCAGCCTGTAATTCCGGTAATAAAGCGCCGGACGTTAGTCATATAGCCATGAACGTTAGTTTATCGCGTTTCGACTCCGCCCTGTTTACTATTGATACCAATAATATACAACCCGGACTGGCAAAGCTGCATGAAGCATACCCGGTATTCCTGCCCCTGTATATTACGGATATCCTTAACCTGGGCGCGTATTCCGACAGCAACGCAGCGGTACAGCAACAACTGCACCTGTTTTTAACCACACCCGATTTCCGCCAGCTGGAAAAAGCAGTATCTGCCAAATACGGCAGTCATTCCACACTGAAACCAGAACTGGAACAGTGTTTCCGCTATATCAAATACTATATACCTTCTTTCCGTCCGCCCAGAGTAGTCACTTTTATTTCGGGTATCGCCAACTATGGCGCTATCACAGTGGATTCTATCCTGGGCATTGGTTTGGATATGTACATGGGAGAAGATTTTCCACCCTACGCACAGATCCCCGATTACCCGGATTATATGGTGCACCGGTTTGCCCCTCAATACATTACCACCAACTGTATGCAGGTAATCCAGCAACAGTTGTATCCCCCTGCGCGTAAAAACGGGAACCTGCTGGAACAGATGATGGAGGCCGGTAAGCAACAATATTTCCTGGACAAAGTATTACCGGAAACACCGGATACTATCAAGCTGGGATATACGAAAAGCCAGCTGGACTGGTGCCGGGAAAACGAGCGCATGATCTGGCAGTTTTTTGTGCAGAATAACCTGGTATATTCCAGCGACTGGCAGCAGATCAATCATTTTATTGGCGATGGCCCGTCTACACAGGGAATGCCCGAGGGCGCCCCAGGCAAAATTGCCAATTTTGTGGGCTGGCAGATCATAAAAAAGTATATGAGTGAACACAAGGATGTGACCTTGCAGCAATTAATGGAGTCAAAAGAAGTGACGGAGATCTTCAAAGCCTCGAAGTACAGGCCCTGAGAAAGGATTACAGGCTAAACGAAAACGGGTATTAATTCAGTTTAAAGGGAACGACCATCTGGAACTCAGGAATTTTCACTTCCAGTATTTTCTTGTCCAGCTGGTTTTCCATTTGATAAGTACCGTACATCTTGCCGATCTCAGTCCGTAAATTGGATCCCGAGACGTACTGATAAGTTTCACCTGGCGCCAGCAGTGGTTGAACACCTACAACACCTTCTCCTTCTACTTCACGGTGTGTGCCATTGGAATCAATAATGTACCAGTGACGGCGAAGCAGTTTGATAGGGAAAATGTTGTTGTTCTCAATGGTAATACGGTAAGCAAACATGAATTCGCTTCCAATAGGATTTGAATAATCCGGCTGGTAGAATGTTTCCACGCTGATGGTGATGCCCTCTGTTACCTTCTTAACCATAAAATCAACCTTTAACGTAAAAATAAGAAAAATAAAACCAGTGGCTGGAAATTTTCTGACTTTAACGATTCTTTAGACTATTTCAATATCATCCAGTATAGCAGGATCTTCCTCTGAAGCCCTGGCGGCCACCTCTAAAGCGTTATTATAGTAGCCCCTCCGCAGGTATTCGGACAAATATCTCCATAAAAATCCAAAAAAGCCCAGATGCTGGTATTGTTTGATATGACAAGCTTCATGCCGCATCCAGGCTGTATCCGCTAAAAAGCGTTCCCGGGACGCCCCATGCAAGTGGATGGTGCGGCCCAGGACCATGGCTACAGACTGCACCCGCATGAAGCGGGCGGCTGTTTTGGCTAACCATGAATTTTCACGTATGCGGCATTTTATTTTTTCCAATCTTTCTTCCCGAATAACGTAAATCTACGGGAAATATTGAAACCCCAACGGAATTGGCCCTGTAACCAGGAAGTAGTGGTTTCAGGAATAAACTGACTTTCCTGTATGGCAGTGGAGTTGGTGAAAGTAATGCTGAATACGTGACCCCCGGTTTCTATTTCCAGTCCGACGGCCAGCGGGTTGTAAAAAGAGATGCCCTTCGCAGATTTGAAATAGTCTTTGCTTTCCTGGGAACGGAACGGATAATAGTATTCTGCCAGAAGTCCCATCCTTTTGCTGAGCTTCAGCCTGCCGGCCGCTCCCAGGGCAAACATATTATTCATGTCCATGTATGCCACGTGGTTACGGTGCACGTAAGTAGGCGACAGGGTAAGTGATAACTTGTCGCCAAATTTCCTAGATACAATAGCCTGGGCCACATACATAAGCCGGTCGGCCCCGTCTTCAAAATAAGCCGCCGAGGTTTTATCCGTGGCAGAAGGCATCCCGCTGATAACGGCGTTACCAAATACGGCCAGCGATAACGGGATATGGTTATCAGTTGTTTGCTGTAAAAAACGGTACTTCACCAGTCCTTCGTACAACTGCTGCAAATCCCCGCTGCCCTTAGTCCGGCTGATACCCACCATGAGGTCGTCGCTCACCCCATATTCAAAAGCAATGCGGATATCGGTTGAATTATCTGTACCGAAAAACGTTTTGGTACCGCCAAACTCACCACCGGCATCGCCGAAACGGTGGGTAACACGGAAATCCAGTTCGTGCCTGCGCAGCATTTCGGTCGACTGCCCCTGTACAATGCGGGTACTTTTATAGGTATCCCGCACTTTGGTATGACCGGTGGCCGTAGAATCAAAAAGCTTGTCGAGGCTCTGTGCATGCGCACATACAGAGAGCACACAGCATAATAAAATGGTTGATATATACTTCATGGATTGATGTTGTTATTTACTGTAAGGTGTATAAACTGCATTAACCGTAACGGCTACTACTTCTGCTACATTTTGCACTACCAGGGAAGGTATCTTGATACCGTGATCGGCTACACGAACATTAAAGGTGGATACAGCGGTAAGCGTTGTGCCCTGTGCAGTAATAGTGCCTTTGGCGGTGTAGCTCTTTTCTACCCCGTGAATATTCAGTGTGCCCGTAATCGTTACCGGGTAAGTGCCGTCTTTGCTGAATTCCGGTGATTCATTGATCTTTCCCTTGAATTCTGCAAACGGGTATTTATCACTTTCGAGGTAATTTTCGTTAAAATGCTCCTGCATCAGCTTCTTTTTAAACTGGAAAGAACTGATAGGTACTTTAAAAAAAACTTCCTTCGTTTTTGTGTTGAGTGCAGAAGCGCCTTTATCTGTTTTAGCTTCTATATCCTCCAATGGAGAAGACGAAAAAAATGATAAACGGGTATTTTTGCAGGAGTAAACATCCTGTGCAGATGCAGTAACAACCGGTAGCAGGGCAACTGCAAAAAGCAATAAGTATTTCATGTTTATCTTTTTTAGGTTATTGATCCGGAAGTCCTTTTGCGATCCAGCAGGCGATAGAGTCTTTTAAACCCTGGCTGAGTGCGGGAAAAGACATTGATTGTGGCATATCTGCCTGCGGACCGGTTACACGGGCCTCAAAAACAGTACGGTTGGCATTAATAAACGTTTTCAATTTAGCAGCGGTGGAAAAATCTGCCAGAGCGGGCGAGTTGCCGCCCGGATGACAGCCACGGCTGGTACAGTTAGCTTGTATGATCGCAAAAACGGTGGCTGTTGTGATATGGGCTGCATCACAGTCTACCCCGCCACTTACCGGCGCAGGGGCCTGTTCATTTTTACAGGCAGCCAGCAGCAGGCATGCCATTAAAAAAAGCTTGTTCCTTGTCATTGGTCTTTCAAATTTGATTGTAGATAGTAAGTACGGGATGATGAGAGAATTGGTTGCTTCACAGGCAGATAAAATTCTGCTATATTACATGATTAACCACTTATTTTTGTACCAAATAAGATCTGACCGTGAATATTGAACAACTATACAGCATCTATGAGCAGCATCGCTCCGTACAAACAGATACCCGTAAACTGAAAGCCAATGATATTTTCTTTGCGCTGAAAGGAGGCAATTTCAATGGTAACGAATTTGCCGCCCGGGCGCTGGAAATGGGCGCCGCCTTTGCCGTGGTAGATGAAGCAGCTTATTTTACCGTACCGGATAAAATGATGCTGGTAGACGATGCCCTCACCGCTTTACAGCAACTGGCTTTACATCACCGCAAACAATTAAATATCCCGTTCCTGGCCATCACCGGTACTAACGGTAAAACCACTACGAAAGAACTGATCAATGCAGCATTGTCTGCCGGATTAAAAACATATGCCACCATTGGCAATCTCAATAACCACATCGGCGTACCTCTTACTATTTTAAGTATACTCCCGGGCGTAGAAATAGCCGTAGTGGAAATGGGCGCTAACCACCAACGGGAAATAGCCGGTTATTGCGAAATTGCGTTGCCTACCCACGGCATCATTACCAATATCGGGAAAGCACACCTGGAAGGCTTTGGCAGCGAAGAAGGCGTTAAAAAAGCAAAAGGGGAACTGTATGATTTTTTACGCGCCAACAATGGCACCGTATTCGTATGCAACGATTATGGTTACCTGCTTGAAATGGCGCACGGCATCCCGGAAATAATTACCTATGGCAGCAGCGAAGCCGATTACGTAGGCGAAGCCATCGCCGACAGCGCCTTCCTGGCCGTGGAAGTACGGGGCAGCAGCCAGGTAGGATTTATACAAACACAACTGACAGGCGCTTATAATTTCCCCAATGTAATGGCCGCAGTAGCGGTAGCCAGCCACTTTAACGTGCCGGAATCAGCGATTGCACCGGCCATTGCACATTATACCCCTTCCAACAACCGCTCACAGGTAATAAAAAAAGGCAGCAATACCATTATCATGGATGCCTATAATGCCAACCCCTCCAGCATGAGAGCCGCTATTGAAAACTTTGCCGGCATCCAGGCTGATAAAAAAGTGCTGCTGCTCGGCGCCATGATGGAACTTGGAACAGATAGCGTTAAAGAACACCAGGACCTGGTAAACTTACTGGAACGCACACACTGGGAGGCAGTGGTACTGGTTGGCGGCGACTTTAAAAAAGTAACCCACCCGTACATCTTCCTCGAAAATGCCACCGAAGCCGGAAAATGGCTACAGCAGCAACAGTACCAGGATACACATATACTTATCAAAGGCTCCCGGAGCACCGGTATGGAGAAAGTGCTGGCCTGATAACCAGGGGCGATTCAGCAGGCAGACCCAAAGCGTTCAAAATATTTGTTAACGATTTCATAATTGTATTATTTTTAATACTTCAATCTGTCATTTGAACTTTACCAAAATCTGAATCGCAATGCACAAAAAAATCTGGCATTACCTTATTAGTATGCTTTGCTGCGTACTATTGATCCCTGCTGCCCTGTTTGCCCAGGAAACAACCGCCGATATAGCCGGTATTATTGTAAGTAAAGAAGGGCCTGTTCCCGGTGCAAGCATTACTGCTACCCATGTGCCCACCGGCACAAAATATAACACCGTTTCCCGGAAAGACGGCCGTTATAATTTACCCAACCTCCGCGTTGGTGGCCCTTATACCTTATCTGTTTCTTATATTGGCTTTAAAGACGAGAAACGCGACAACATTTTCCTGTCGCTGGGACAGGATTTCAAATCAGACATCAACCTGCAATCCAGTACCAGCACCCTCACAGAAATAGTGGTCACTTCTGTAACCCAGAACAAAGTGATTAACAGGGCCCGCACCGGCAGCCAGGAAGTAATTACCCGCTCCCAGATGGACCGCCTGCCAACGATCAGCAGGTCTATGCAGGACTTCACCAAACTTACACCTTCTGCCAACGGCCTGAATATCGGCGGCAGAAGCAATCAGCTGAATAACATCACCGTCGACGGCGCCAACTTCAACAACTCATTTGGTTTGCAGCCCACACTCGGCTCCCAAACAGCATCCCAGCCTATCAGCCTGGAAGCGCTCGAACAGATCCAGGTAAACGTATCTCCCTATGACGTAAGACAGGGCGGCTTTTCCGGCGCCGGTATCAACAGCGTTACCAAAAGCGGTACCAACACGTTCAAAGGAGCCGTGTATACCTACATTCAAACACCCGGATTACAGGGGTTGAAAGTAGGCAACGCCACTGTTCCCAAACCCGACTTTAACTATAACCTGCGCGGCTTCAATGTGGGCGGCGCCATCATCCCCAACAAATTGTTCTTCTTCGTAAGTGCAGAACAGGAAAGGATTAAAGCACCCGCTACCAGCCTCGTAGCCAACAAACCCGGCGGAGTAGCCGGTGGCAACGTATCACAGGCAGTAGCAGATACACTGGATGCACTTAAACAATTCCTGATCAGCAAATACGGATATGATCCCGGCGATTACCAGAATTATACCTACCGCACGCAAAGTGATAAAGTAACACTGAAGGTCGACTGGAACGTGAATGAGCATAACACCTTTACATTTAAATACAGTTACCTGAAATCATTTAAAGATATTCCTGCCAGCAACAGTGGCGCTCCCGGCGGCGGTGCTGTTGGAAGTGGCCGCCAGCCCAGTGCTACCGGTCTTCCTTTCAGCGGAAGCGGCTATACCATCAACAATAACTTCAACATTTTTATTGCGGAACTGAATACCCGCATCGGCAACCGCGCTTCCAATAAACTGCAGATCGGCTACTCCGCCATGCGCGATTTCAGAAATGCTTTGTCACAAAGTAATTTTCCCCTCGTGGATATCATGAACGGCCAGGGCGCCAGCTATACCGCCTTCGGATATGAGCCGTTCACCTATAATAACAAGCTCAATACCGATGTATACCAGCTGTCTGATATCTTCACCATGTACAAGGGAAAACATGAAATCACGATAGGAACACAAAACTATTATAAAACGTTCCTCAATGGCTTCGCTCCAAACTACAATGGCAACTACCGCTTTAATACACTCACGGATTTTTATGCCAGCGCCAACAGCAACCTGGCAACGGCTTCCCGTTATGCAGTGTCTTATGCAACTACCAAAGACGGATCCTTTCCATACGCAAAAATCAACATGCTGGAACTGGGCGCGTTTATCCAGGATAAGTGGAGTGTTACCAACTTCTTTACCTTCACCTACGGATTACGTATAGACGTACCAGTTATAGGCAGTACATTCTCTAAAAATGATTCTCTCACTGCTTTGACTTTCAGGGATGGAGTAAAGGTAGATGTAGGCCAGGCGCCAAAAACAACACCGCTCCTGTCGCCAAGAATTGGATTTAACTGGGACGTTACACATGACGGAAAAACGCAGCTCCGTGGTGGAGCAGGTTTATTTGCCGGTCCGCCGCCAGCTGTATGGCTGAGCAACCAGGCAGGTAACAACGGCGTACAGTTTGGATCGTTTGTAGCGCAAACAAGTGCCACTGCGCCCACCATTCCTTACCCGTTCAGTGCTGATCCGAATACTTACAAAGCTGGTACAGAAGGACGGTTATCTTCCCAATATAATATAGCCGTTACCGATAAAAACTTTAAATATCCGCAGGTATTAAAAGCAACACTGGCTGTTGACCGACAGTTACCATGGGGCGTAATCGGTACCCTGGAATTCAACTATTCCAAAGATATCAATGCGGTATATTTCCAGAACGTAAACCTTCCTACTGCAGGGTTTCAACTGGATAGCACCCCCGATCACCGCACACGCTATAATTCTTCCAAAATATACGCAGGCAACAGCCTGAGTAATCCTAATATCAGCGATGCCATCCTGATGCGCAATACCAACAAGGGCTATTCGTATTTTGCCACCATCCAGCTGCAGAAAAACCTGCCTAATCTTTACCTGAGTGCAGCCTATACTTACAGTAAATCTCGCAGTGTAAATGATGGCGGCAGCATCGCACAAAGCAACTGGCGCGATCGCCCCGTTGCCGGCGATCCTAATGCCAATGCTCTGGGCTACTCCAATTACTACATGCCCCACCGTATCATCGCAGCCGCTACCTACCGCTTTACCTGGGCGAAACATTTCGCTACTTCTGTTGGTGTTGTGTATGAAGCCGCTCCAAGTATAAACGGACTTTACAGCAACACTTCCTATACTTACAACGGCGACGTAAACAACGATGCTTCCGGTGGTAACAACGACCTGATCTACATTCCAAAAACCAGGAACGATATTAAACTGGTGCCGGTTGGTTATGGCGACAAAACCTACAACCCCGCTACCAATGCAGATAAACGCACCGCAGATATCATCTGGAATCAGCTCGATAATTTTATCAAACAGGATAACTACCTGAGCGGTCACCGTGGAGAATATGCAGAACGCAACGCTGTAGTATTACCTTTCGCCAAACGCATGGACCTGAATATTACACAGGACATCTTCGTATTCAGCGGCAAAGAGAAAACCAAACACACGCTGCGTATCAGTTTCGATATCATCAACTTTGGTAACTTCCTGAATAAGCGCTGGGGTATTTCCAAAATTCCGAACCTGCCCTCTTTCCTGAAATACGAAGGACAATACAAAGACGCTTCCGGCACCGCTACTGCTACCGCAGCCTACTCCTTCCCTTACCTGGATGCAGCGAACCAGATTCCGCTCACCAGTTCATTCAGAGACAATACCGGCACTATTTCCAGATGGCAGGGACAGCTTGGTATCAGGTATATGTTTAATTAACGCGGATTTTGTCTTGGCTCAGGATTACGCTGATTTTAAGGATTACCTGGATTTTTACTTTTGGATTTTTTTTTGATTTTTAGATTTTCTTAAAAATAATTAAGGGAGATAAAAGCGAATACATCCGCTTTTATCTCCCTTAATCCTTTATAAAATCCAAAAGTAAAAATCCAGGTAATCCTTAAAATCAGCGTAATCCTGAGCCAAGACAAAATCCGCCAGGGATACAATTTATCGGAGTAATAGTGCGTTAATATTTTTTGAAATTAATCCCTCTATTTGTGAGAAGTGGCTTAAAAAAAAGACCTGCAAGCTAAAAAACCCGCAGGTGTTCATAACCTATGCCAACTTTAGAGTAATCTTTAAAACTTAAACTGTTAGAATCTATAAAGCCTAAGTCTTGTAATATTTTGAGTATTGATGTTTTTTCTATTTTGTATATAAGAGATAACGTAATGGAAAATGTATTTGTTCAAAAATTCGTGAAAAAATTTTGGTCTTAACATTTTGGGCCCTTCTTTCCGGGGTATCTCTCTATTACTTACGGAGGATAAATTCCTTTGGATTGCTAAAATGGAAAAAAAATTAAAAAAAATATTATTATTTAAATTTTAAATATATAAGTAAATGCTTACTTGATATCCTGGCAAATTTCTATCAAAACCCCGTTGCTGTGCTTAGGATGCAGGAAACAGATCAGCTTATTATCAGCCCCCTTTTTTGGTGTTTCCTGTAATAAAACAAACCCTTCTTCCTGTAACCGTTTCATTTCCGCATAAATATCCGGTACCTCAAAGGCGATGTGATGCATGCCTTCTCCTTTCTTATCCAGGAACTTTGCAATAGCGCTGTCCGGCCCTGTGGCTTCCAGCAATTCTATTTTGGTTTCGCCCTGCCGGAAAAAGGCGGTCTGCACCTGCTCGCTGTCCACCTCCTCCTGCTTGTAACATGGCGTGTTCAGCAGCTTTTCAAAAAGCGGAATGGACACAGATAATTTATTAACGGCAATGCCTATATGTTCTACCCTGAGCATGTTTATAAATATTAATAGTGGTACAAATCCGGTATCCGTACCGCTTTCCGGAATATGCTTAACCCGGTAAAAATAGAACTTATGTTGTAAATTTGTTAGGCCCGGATTTTAATATAAACAGAAAGACATTATGCTGCAGCTGCCCGTTTACCTCGATAACAATGCCACCACTCCCTGCGATCCCAGGGTAGTAGCGGCCATGTTACCCTATTTCACCGAAATATTCGGCAACGCAGCAAGCCGCAGCCACCTCCTGGGATGGGCTGCCGAGGAAGCAGTAGACAATGCCCGTGAACAGGTAGCCAAACTGATTGGGGCAACACCTAAAGAAATTGTCTTTACTTCCGGCGCCACAGAAGCCGTTAACCTTGCCATTAAAGGAGTGTATGAAACATACGCCGGCAAAGGCAATCATATTATTACTGCCGTCACCGAACATAAAGCCGTCATTGACACCTGCAAACACCTCGAAAAACAGGGCGCACAGGTAACCTGGCTTCCGGTAAACCACGAAGGACTTATAGACCTCAACGAACTGGAAGCGGCTATTACGCCCCAAACTATCCTGATCAGCCTGATGTATGCCAATAATGAAACCGGTGTCATCAACCCCATACGCGCCATCAGCGATATTGCCAGAAAGCATGGCGTATTATTTATGACAGATGCCACCCAGGCAGCAGGGAAAATTCCGGTAGACGTAAACGACGATGGTATAGACCTGCTTACCCTCAGCGCCCATAAAATGTACGGTCCTAAAGGAACAGGCGCCTTATATGTGCGCAGACGTTCCCCCCGCGTAAAGCTCACCGCACAGATCGACGGAGGCGGCCACGAAAGAGGTATGCGCTCCGGCACCCTGAATGTGCCCGGCATCGTAGGACTGGGAAAAGCCTGCGAACTATGTATGGAAGAAATGGCGGCCGACACACAACGCATCCTTCCCATGAGAAACAGGCTGGAAAAGGCTTTGCTGGAAATAGAGCAAACATATTTAAATGGCGCCCCCGGTCAGCGCCTGCCACATACCTGCAACCTGTCATTTAAATACGTGGAAAGCGAAACCCTCATGATGGGCTTCAATAAAAAAATCGCGCTTTCCTCCGGATCAGCCTGTACCTCCGCCTCCCTGGAACCCAGTTACGTGCTGAAAGCAATGGGCCTCAGCGACGACCTCGCACACGCCTCCCTCCGCTTTGGACTGGGAAGGTTTACCACCAATGAACAAATAGATTTTACCATCCAAACCATTACAGACGCCGTTGCCCAACTAAGAACCATCAGCCCCATATGGGAAATGTATAAAGATGGCGTGGACCTCTAAGTCCACCTTTCCCCCGGGTCAACGCCGTAGATACTCCGTACATACTCCCCGTATAAAGCCCCTTAAAAACCTCCCATACAATAGCCGGAAAGGTAATAGCGTTTACCCTATATTTGTATCTTTACTAATATCCTAATCCTTACAAACTGTTCATGCTAGCCATCTTTAAGAAAGAGATTAACCAGTTTTTCAGCAGTGTTACCGGCTATGTAGCCATCATACTGTTTTTACTGGCGAATGGATTAATGTTGTTCGTTTTCCCGGAAACCAGTTTACTGGACACCGGGTATGCCAACCTGGATCCGCTGTTCAATCTGGCGCCGCTTATTTACCTCTTGCTCATACCGGCCATTACCATGCGCTGCTTTGCAGATGAATTTAAAACCGGTACCATGGAATTGCTGAGCACCAAACCACTCACCGGCTGGCAGATTGTAATGGGTAAATTCTGGGGCAGCCTGCTCATTGTAGCCATCTCCCTGCTTCCTACCATCGTTTATTATTTTGCTATAAAACAATTGAGTGTAGATAACCAGCTGCTTGATACCGGCGGTATCATTGGCTCTTATATCGGACTTTTACTGCTGGGGGCAACATTCACCGCTACCGGTATCTGGTCTTCTTCTTTAACCAACAATGCCATGATCGCCTTTCTCATTGCACTGTTTACCTGCTTTATACTTTATAACGGATTCGATGCCGTCAGCAAAATACCGGCGTTCAGCGGCGGAGCCGACTACTACCTGCAAATGGCTGGGATTAAATTCCATTACGCCTCCATCAGTCGTGGTGTAATAGATAGCCGCGATATCGTTTATTTTATCAGCATCATAGGCCTGATGCTCTATCTCACTAAATTATCCCTGCAAAGAAAACTCTGGCAAAACGGTTAATGACCGTCCTTACTAAACAACATGGCTACACGAAAGAAATACATACAACGTGCAATAGCAGTTATACTGGTACTCACGGGCATTAATATAGCAGCAGCTTATTTTCATGGCAGATGGGACCTGACAGCAGAAAAAAGATACACGCTCACCGCCAGCACCCGGCAAATGCTCCGCAAACTGGACAGCCCGGTGGAAATTGAGGTATTCCTCAAAGGCGATTACCCCGCCAGCTTCCGTCAGCTGGCACAATCCACTTCCGAACTGCTGGAAGAGTTCCGCGAATACGGTAAACAAAACCTCCGGTTTACATTTATCAATCCCGGACAGGGGCTGACGGACTCCGCACGCATGAAATTCCTCGGTGAACTCACCGCACAGGGCATCATGCCGTTTAATATGAAAGTGCAGCAGGAAGCCAACGACGGCTTCGCTGAAAAGCTGATCTTCCCCGGTGCACTGGTGCATTACAAAGGCAAAACGGTAGGGGTGAATCTCCTGAAAAACCAGGGCGGGCAGGATCCCATGCAAACCATGAACAGCTCGGAAGCGTTGCTGGAATACCAGTTTGCCTATGCCATCCATAAATTGCAGGAAAAGGAAAAACCACTCATCGGGTACATGCTTGGGCATGGAGAATCACTTGGCGCCGAAGTATACGACGCCCTGAGTACCCTTCAAAACAGCTACGGCCTGGATACCCTCACCCTGCAGGCCGCTTCCTACATACCCCGCGATTTTAATGTAATCCTCTTTGCCAAACCGGCAGGCGCTTTCTCTGATGCAGATAAATTTAAAATAGACCAGTATGTAATGAACGGCGGCAAAGTGCTGTGGTTCCTGGATGAATCCAGCGCCACCATGGACAGTTTACACGAACACCCGGAATTTTTTGCCATGGATCGCGGGCTGAACCTGGAAGACCTCCTGTTCCGCTACGGCGTGCGCATTAACCAGGACCTGGTACTGGACCTGCAAAGCGATGTAGTGCCGCTGGTAGTAGGCAATGTGGGCAACCGGCCGCAGATACAGCCGATGCCGTTCCCATACTTCCCCATGCTGATGCCTACCAAAGCGCATCCTATCGTAAAAAATCTGGATATGGTGCTGAGCCGCTTCGTAAGTTCTATCGACACTATAAAAAACGACGCCATCCGCAAAACCATACTGCTCACCACTTCCAGGAACAGCCGTACCACGCGCCTGCCGGCACAGGTAAGCTGGGACATCGTAAAAACACAGCCCAATCCGCGCGAATACCGCCAGAAATACCTGCCCACAGCCGTTTTGCTGGAAGGGAAATTTACTTCCCTGTTCCGCAACCGCGAAAATCCTGATGCGGTAAACCAGCTGTTTCACGCATCCGGGCAACCTTTCAGGGAATCATCCGATACTATCAACAAAATGATTGTGGTAAGTGATGGCGATGTAATTTCCAATGCCGTATCCCGCAAGGAAGGCCCGCTGCAAATGGGCATCAACGAATTTAACCCGGGCTTTGCCTTTGCCAATAAAGAGTTTTTTCTCAACTGCCTGGAGTATCTCAGCGGCAACAGCGGTATCATGGAAGCCCGGAACAAGGAGCTGACACTGCGTTTGCTGGATGGAGAAAAAATCCGGCAGGAAAAAACCAAATGGCAGGTCATCTGTTTCCTCGTACCCGTTGGGCTGGTTTTGCTATTTGCCATGGTATTCCAGTTTATACGGCAACGTAAATTTGCTGAATAGGCTGAAGTGCTGTAAGACACTGGCTTTCAGGGCATACAACAGTGGCCGCTTCCTGGAAATGGCAACCTTAAACCGGAAACCTAGCTGCCGTTTTCCTATCTTTGCTGCTCATAAAATGCAAATCACGTGGGAAAAACAGAAGTAACATATCTGGTATTTTTTATTGTGATCATCCTGGCAGTAGTATTTGACCTTGGTTTTTTTAGTAAGAAAAATACGAAAACAAGCCTGAAGACTGCCCTGTGGCAAAGCATTTTCTGGGTAGTTTTATCTATGCTCTTTTTTGGGTTCATGTGGCTGGAAGACGGCGCAGAACCCGCCATCAGCTTTTTGAGCGCATACCTGATGGAGAAATCCCTGTCGATAGATAATATCTTTGTATTTATACTCATCTTTAGTTTTTTTAAAATAAAAGAAGAGTACTATTCCAGGGTATTGCTGATAGGTATACTAATGGCCATTATTTTCAGGGCTTTATTTATCTGGCTGGGAATTGAGCTCATAGAAAGATTTGAATGGATATTATACATCTTCGGTGCTTTTCTCATTTATACCGGCATTAAAATGTTTGTCACAAAAGAGGATGACGAATTTAAACCGGAAGAAAATGCGATTTACCGTTTTATGAATAAATACATGCGGGTAACTACAGAAGAGCCGAAAGGCAAATTTGTGATCCGTAAACATAATAAGGCATATCTCACTACGTTATCACTGGTTGTGGTGATGCTGGCAGTAACAGATATCTTATTTGCGGTAGATTCTATACCGGCTGTATTTGCCATATCACGGGATCCGATGGTAGTATATACCTCTAATATATTTGCGGTTTTGGGACTCAGGTCCCTGTTCTTTTTACTGAGGGGAGCGGTAGATAAATTTGATTATCTGCCCCAGGGTATTGCCATCGTCCTGGTTTTTATAGGACTGAAAATGCTGGCAGAGTATTTTTTGCACAAGCACAATATTCATATACCGGTATACGTATCATTGATAGTGATAGTGCTATGCCTGGGAGGTTCCATCCTCTATTCTCTCTATCATCAGAAAAAAGAATTACCGGAAGGAGAAGTGAAGTAAAAAGCAGCGCAGACATTAATTTTGCAGCAGCTAAGTGATTATTCAAACCTGATAAACGTGTATAACGCAGCCAGCATCAACAAAACTTTGAAAGGGGAATTGTTGCAAGAGACCGGATTTTCTGAAATTGACCATCTTTTATTGGACAGCAGGAAGCTCAGCTTCCCCGAAACATCTCTGTTTATTCCATTGGTTAGCCCGCGGCGCAACGCGCATCAATACATTGAAGAATTGTACCGCAAAGGGGTGAGCAATTTTGTGGTGAGTGAACAAGTGCCACTGGAGAAGTATCCTAAAGCCAACTTCATTCTCGTAAAAGACACCCTGCAGGCGCTGCACGCACTGGTGGCCTTTCACCGGCACCAGTTCCATATACCTGTTATTGGCATCACTGGCAGCAATGGCAAAACCATTGTAAAGGAATGGCTGTACCAGCTGCTGGAAAAAGATTACAATATTGTTCGCAGTCCTAAAAGCTATAACTCCCAGATAGGAGTACCGCTTTCTGTATGGCAAATGAAACCGGAACACCAGCTGGCCATCTTTGAAGCCGGCATTTCACAACCCGGTGAAATGGTGAACCTCGAAAAAATTATCCGTCCCACTATCGGCATCTTCACCAATATCGGGGAAGCTCACAGCGAAGGATTCTTAAATATCCGCCAGAAAATAAATGAAAAGCTGGTACTGTTCGCTAAAAGCGATATCCTCATTTACTGCAAAGACTATCTCGCTCTCAATGAGTGTGTGCTGGCCTTTCACAACCAGGTAGGCAAAAAAGAAAACCAGGAAGGCGGACCGGAATTGTTTTCCTGGTCACGGAAAACCGATGCCGACCTCCGGGTAACCAGTGTGGATAAACACGATAACCATACCCGCATCGATGCCCTTTACAAACAGGAACCCCTGCATTTCCAGATTCCTTTTGTAGATGAAGGTTCCATCGAAAATGCCATTCACTGCCTGGCGCTCATGCTGTACCTCGGCAAGGAACAAGCCGTTATCCAGCAACGGATGGATCAGCTCAGCAATATCGCCATGCGCCTGGAACTGAAACAGGGAATCAATAACTGCTCGGTGATTAACGACAGCTACAGCCTGGACCTCGGCTCTTTAACCATTGCGCTCGACTTCCTCCAGCAACAGCAGCAGCACGCTACCCGCACGGTTATCCTCAGCGATATCCTCCAAAGTGGCAAAAGCGACGCCACCCTGTATGAAGAAGTTGCAGACCTCCTGCAAAAGAAAGGCATCAATAAATTAATTGCTATCGGTAAAAATATAGGCAGGGAGAAAAAAAGCTTCCAGCAGATAGAAGGCCTGAAAACACAGTTCCTCACCACCACCGATGAATACATACAACAATTCAACGCAGATGATTTCCAGAATGAAACCATCCTGGTAAAAGGCTCCCGCATCTTCCAGTTTGAACGCATCGGCAAACTGCTGGAACAAAAGGCGCATCAAACCATCCTGGAAATTAATCTCACCGCTATTTCCCATAATGTAAAGCTGTACCAGTCGCTATTAAAACCAAACACCAAATTAATGGCCATGGTAAAAGCGTTCTCCTATGGCAGCGGTAGCTTTGAAATAGCCAATCTCCTCCAGTTCCACGGAGTCGACTACCTCGCGGTAGCCTACGCCGATGAAGGAGTGGAGCTGAGAAGGGCCGGCATTACCATGCCTATCATGGTGATGAACCCGGAACCTGCCAGTTTCGACGCCATCCTCCACTGGAACCTGGAACCGGAAATTTATTCCATGCAGATCCTCCTGCAGTTTATGGAGGAAATCACCACAGCAGGCAAAACGGAGTTCCCCGTTCACATCAAGCTCGATACCGGTATGCACCGCCTGGGATTCGTGAAAAGCGAAATTGCCGAACTGGCGCAAATACTCACCGCCACCCCGCTAATGAAAGTGCAATCCATTTTCAGCCACCTGGCTGCCAGTGAAGATCCTTCAAAGGATGCTTTCACACAGCAGCAAGGCCGCCTGTTTTATGATATGAGCCATGAACTGCAGAAAGCATTGGGCTATACTGTAATCCGCCATATTGCCAACAGCGCCGCCATCAGTCGCCACCCCGACCTGCAACTGGATATGGTGCGGCTGGGTATCGGCATGTACGGCATCGACAGCAGCAACGGCATCCAGGACCAGCTTCGCAATGTAAGCACCCTGAAAACCACCGTAGCACAACTAAAACGCCTGGAAGCCGGCGATACCGTGGGTTATGGCGCCAAATGGGAAGCCAAAGGCCCGGCAGTGACTGCTACCGTGCGTATTGGCTATGCCGATGGCTACCCACGCAGACTGGGCATGGGCGTTGGTAAAATGCTGGTTCGTGGCAAACTGGCGCCTGTAGCCGGTGTAGTGGCGATGGATATGCTCATGCTCGATGTAACACATATCCCCGACGTAGCGGAGGGAGACGAGGTTATTGTTTTTGGCCAGGATTTGTCCGTACAGGACCTCTCCACCTGGGCTGGAACCATTCCCTATGAAATATTAACAGGAATTTCACAGCGCGTAAAAAGGGTATATTTCCAGGAATAATGATATTGCAGGCTTCGACTTTGAAATAAACTATTATTTTTGATAAAATTCTAATATCAGTTGAAATATCGTCACGTAGTATTTATCGTTATCCTGATCCTGGTTATTGACCAGACACTGAAATTCTGGATCAAGACGCATATGTTTATGCAACAGGAGTTTGTGATTTTCCCCAATTGGTTCCGGATCCATTTTATTGAAAATGAAGGAATGGCCTATGGTCTTAAATTCGGAGGCGACTTCGGGAAGATCCTTCTCACCATGTTCCGCCTGGTAGCTGTAGTGGTGGGCTTTGTGTACATGAAAAAGCTCATCAAAGAAAAATACAGCACCGGCCTGCTGATCTGTGGATCCCTGATCCTGGCAGGAGCAGCCGGCAACCTGATAGACAGTATGTTCTACGGCCTTATTTTTAACGATAGTGTAGGGTATGAAGTAGCGAAGTTTATGCCTGCCGGCGGCGGTTATGGCAGCTTCCTGCACGGTCGCGTGGTAGATATGTTATACTTCCCTATCTACGAAGGCTACCTGCCTAAATGGGTACCGTTTAAAGGCGGCGACTACTTCGTGTTTTTCCGCCCCGTATTCAATGTAGCCGATGCAGCTATTTCTACCGGCGTAATCACGATCCTGCTGTTCCAGAAACGCTTCTTCGGAAAACACATGCAGCCTAAAGCCGTTGAACACTCTGATGCTGTAGCAAAAGATCCCGTAGCTTAATTATCAACTTATTTATATAGAAAGCGCTCACCGGTGGTAAGCGCTTTTTTTATGCTATTACTTTAAAGCATAGGAAGATGACCGGCAAAATATCCGTCTTTCATCTTCCAAAATCTTCTGAAATTTCCGCAAAATGCCCGAAATTGGATTTATACTAAGATACCTGTAAACCAAAATCAGGATTATTTCACCGGGGGCGTAAACCTATTTCAGGACGTGACAGTGTATAGAGAGTGTATGGGGAGTGTATCATGAGTGTATCATGAGTGTATCATGAGTGTATAGGGAGTGTATGGGAACTATATAGGGACTATAACACATACACGAGTCCTAAGTATCCGGGAAGTATCAGAGAAGTATCCAAGAAGTATCACAGAAGTATCCCCGCATATTAAACATAGTTATAAAGCGACGCATCCAATAAAAAAATGTGGCCTTCCAAGCCTTTCACGCTGAGGAGGTTACAAACGCAACTGCTGTTCCCACCGCAGTTCCGGACACACCTTTTTCCAAATAATCACCCCATTTGCTTTGAAATGAAAAATACCCGGATTATATTTGTCTACTAATTCTATAGACTATATGATAATAAATTTTACAAATCATTCATTTTCAGTACGATGTTGCGGCATGACATCGTAAAAAGGTCCCCTTATCATTTTCTCATTCCAGAATCAATAATGTTTACAGCACATGCAAAAGTTTTTAATGCTGGCAAAATACCTGTTCTTAATATTGGCATTCAGTCCGGCACTGGTACATGCTCAACTTAACGGCTCTTATGTCATTCAGGGCAAAATTACAGACGATCATGGGGCAGCCCTTCCAGGCGCCTCCGTACAAATCAAAGGCACTTCCTTCGGCGCTCAAACAGATACCACCGGCCGCTTTGAAGTAACCACCAATTCTAAATTCCCGCTGAAGCTGGTCATCAGGCTCATAGGCTATCAACCCCAGGAGTTTGAAGTAAAAAGCAGCAGCAGCAAACTGGCCATCCAGTTATATACACAATCACTATTGGTAAATGAAGTAGTGGTGTCCGCTTCCCGTCAGCAGGAAAAACTGCTCCGCTCACCAGTTGCCATCGAAAAACTGGACATCAGGGCGCTGAAAGAAACCCCTTCTTCCACGTTCTACGACGCCCTCGGTAACCTGAAAGGCGTGCAAATGACCACCGCCGGCCTTACCTTCAAAGTATTCAACACCCGCGGCTTCAACGTTCCCAACAACTTCCGCTTTATGCAGCTGGTAGATGGTGTGGACAACCAGGCAGCCACCCTCGGCGTGCCACTGGGTAACGCCATCGGACCTACGGAGCTTGATATTTCCAGCGTGGAAGTTACACCCGGCGCATCTTCCGCCCTGTATGGCATGAACGCCATCAACGGAATGTCCAACCTCATCACTAAAAACCCCTTCCAATACCAGGGCGTAAGTGTATACCAGAAAGTAGCCGTGAACCACGTTGGCGACGACGGTGGCGCAAAATTACTCACGGAAACGGCTGTACGCTATGCACAGCAATACTCTTCCTGGTTTGCCTGGAAAATTAACCTGAGCTACATGCAGGGTACCGACTGGTACGCTGATAACCACAGCGACTTTTCCCCGCAATCCAAAGCCAACCCCGACTTTCCACAACTCAGCGGCGCCAACAACATCGCCAACGATGCCTGGAATAAATATGGCGATAACTCCAACCTCCAGGTTATCGATAAAGACGGACGTGCCTACAATGTACACCGCACCGGCTACTGGGAAAAAGATATCGTGGGCGACTTTACCGTTAAGAATAAAAAAGCCGACGTGTCTTTTAACTTCCGCTTACCCCACAAACTGGAACTGTCCGCGTCTTACCGCTACGGGGAAATGGACGGCTTCTTTCAACGTGGTAACCGTATCGGCCTCAGAGGCGTAACCGTACAAAACGGCAAACTGGAACTCGTACACCCCGACTTCACCGTGAGGTCGTACATCTCCATTGAAAATACCGGCGATTCCTATAACATGAATCCCCTGGCCGACAACCTCGAAAAATCATTCAAACCAGATAAAAAATGGCTGGCCGATTATACCTCCGGCCTGAACAATGCGCTCACTGCAGGCTCCGACCTGGTAGCCGCACATGCCGCCGCCCGCGCCTTTGCAGACGCCGGCAGATGGACGCCCGGCACTCCCGCTTTTGATGCACAGGTGGCCAAAATAAAAAGTATCAACGACTGGGATATTTACCCTACTTCCAAGAACCCTGAAAATACCAGTGGCGGCGCCGCTCTCCTGCAAAAGAGCCGGTTCTACCACACAGAAGGTACCTGGAACCTGCGTAAATACATCCATTTCGCGGATGTACTGGTAGGCGCCGATTACCGCACCTATGAAATCATCCCGGACGGTAACAACTTCGTGGATTTCTCCCGCCCCGCCGACAAACGCAACCAACCAGGCGGTAAACACATCTGGTACGGTAAATACGGCGGCTTTGCACAAATCAGCAAAACATTCTTCAACGACGCATTAAAGCTCACCGGCTCCCTGCGCTACGATAAAAACGAACAGTTCGAAGGTAAAGTAAACCCACGCATCGCAGCAGTTTACAGCATCAAAGACAAACATAACTTCCGCCTTTCCTGGCAAAACGGATTCCGCTTCCCTTCACTGTTTGAAGCGTACTCCTTCGTAAACAACGGCCAGGTAAGACGTGTAGGCGGACTCGCATTCATTGAAGAAGGACTGGGTTACTTCAAAAACTCCTTCCTCACCAGCTCCGTAGATGCGTTTGGTGTAGCGGTAAATAAAACCATCAACGCGGAACACATCTCCAAAGATGCTGCCGCCGCAAAAAATGCAGGCGTATTGAAAGTGGCCAACCTGGATCCTATCGTTCCGGAACAGATCACCTCTTTCGAAGCCGGTTATAAAGCGGTATTGCTCGATAACAAACTCTTTGTAGACATAGATGGATACTACAGCTCCTACAAACATTTCATCGGCCAGATTGAAGCAGTAGTGCCTAAAACAGGTAACGTTAACAATCCCGATCAAACAGTGCTGAACCAGATGCTGGATAAGTCTTTACAGGATCGCTACCGCGTATGGACCAACAGTAAATCCACCGTAAACAACTACGGTTTCGCTGTAGCAGTTACTTATGACCTGTATAAAAGCTACACCATCAGCGGTAACGCCAACTACAACAAACTGGCGCAGGATAAAACCAAAGATGATGCGTTGATTCCCGGTTTTAACACACCAGACTGGTTCACCAACGTAAGCCTAGGTAACCGCAATGTGTACAAAAATATTGGCTTCAACGTAGTATGGCACTGGCAGAATACTTTCTACTGGCAGAACCTTTTTGGTAATGGCGACGTGCCTTCCTACAACACTGTAGATGCGCAGATCACCTACCGTGTACCAAAGATCAAAACATCCTTTAAACTGGGCGCTTCCAATATCCTGAACTCCAAGTACTTCCAGTATGTGGGAGGTCCCACTATTGGCGGATTATACTACCTGGCGTTAACATACGACAATGTGTTCCAGCGGAAATAATAAATAATAGTTGCTGAGATACAGGGATGCAGCGATATCGCTGCATTCCTGTTTTTAAAAAACTACCTAAAAATAACTGGTATGACTACACGTACAACAGCCGTTGCAGGCACCGTTACCGAAAAGCCGCAGTCCTCCTTCAAATGGTGGCAGATAGGGGTTGTATCGTTGTTGATAGTCACCGCGCTGATTGCCCTTTATTATTACGAAGTACCGGATGCCGTACAGGGAAATGTACGCCGGTTCTTTCACTCCCTCTTTACAACAGAGCTGCTGTTTTATATTGTGGTGGGATTATGCGCGCAACTGGTAGACGGCGCATTGGGTATGGCATACGGCGCTACCTCTTCTTCTTTACTACTGGGACTGGGCGTATCGCCTTCAGTAAGCAGCGCCAGCGTGCATGTGGCAGAAGTATTTACCACCGGCGCTTCAGGGTTTGCACATTTTAAACTGGGCAACGTAAATAAGAAACTGTTTTTATGCCTGTTGATCCCGGGAATGATCGGCGCCATTTCCGGCGCTTACCTGTTATCCGACAAGATTGACGGGGATGTGATAAAGCCCTTCATCAGCGCATACCTGCTGATACTCGGTATTATAGTTATCCGGAAAGGCATCCAGAAAAATAAAAGAAAAACCAAAACAAAAAGACTCGGACCATTGGCGTTTGCCGGGGGATTTATGGACGCCATCGGCGGCGGAGGCTGGGGCCCCATTGTTACTTCCACCTTGCTGAGTAAAGGCCGTACCGTACATTATACCATCGGTTCCGTAAATGCAGCAGAGTTCTTTATTTCCCTTTCCAGCGCTGCCACCTTCCTGATCTTCACCGGCATCTCCAGCTGGCAGGTAATTGTAGGCCTTGTAATCGGTGGTGTGATCGCTTCCCCTTTTGCTGCCATCCTGGTGCGGAAAATAAAACGGAAACCACTGATGATTATGGTAGGTGTCCTCATTATTATTCTGAGTCTGCGTACAATTGTCGCTACGCTACTTCACCTCGTTTAACAATATGCCTTCTTTTTCAAAACTACGTATATTGTTCAGCGTTACCTCTGCTATTTGTGTGAGCGCTTCTTTTGTAAAAAAGCCCTGGTGGGCAGTTACCAGCACATTAGGGAAGGTAGTTAATCTGGATAGTACATCGTCCTGGATAATACTTCCGGAGAAGTTCTGAAAAAACAAGTGTTCTTCCTGCTCATACACATCTATTCCAAGTGCGCCGATATGGCCATCTTTAAGCGCTGCCACTACCGAAGCCGTATCTATTAATCCGCCGCGGCTGGTATTGATCAGTACTACGCCCATCTTCATAGATGCAATAGCATTCGCATTGATCATATGCCGTGTACGCTCCATCAGCGGGCAATGCAGCGATATCACATCCGACTGTGCAAAAATAGTATCCAGCGACACATACTTTACGCCTGATTCCAACAGTTCTTCATTCTCGTAAATATCATGGGCATACACCTTACAACCGAAGCCCAGCATGATCTTGCAAAACACTGAACCGATATTGCCTGTCCCTACCACGCCGATTGTTTTACCAAAGAGATCAAAACCTTCCAGTCCGTTCAGCGTAAAGTTGCCATCACGTACACGGTTATACGATTTATATATTTTCCGGTTCAGCCCCAGGAGTAAGGCCACCGCATGCTCCGCCACCGCATGGGGCGAGTAGGCCGGCACCCGCACTACCTTTATACCGGCTGCTGCTGCAGCCTTGAGATCTACATTATTAAACCCGGCGCAGCGCAATGCAATAAGACGTACGCCTTTTTGCTGAAGCACGCTGATCACAGCAGCATTCACCTTATCATTCACAAATACGCAGATCACGGGTTCATCTTTTATCAGGGCGGCATTATCTTCATTTAACTGCACTTCCAGGAAACGGAAACGGTGCTCCTCCTGGTGGTTACCCTGGTTGAAGTAATGAATATCGTATGGCTGCGCGCTGAAAAAGACTATATCCATGATCGTGGTGCTTGTTTGCATTGAAGGTAATAAAAAAAGAAGCTGTCTCATAAATAAATGAGGCAGCTTTTTCATTTTAGGCTTTAAGGATGGTTTTATCCACAATTTGCAGTTGAAAAAAAGGGAAGTTGTAAGTGTTTACGCACCAGAAGTTATTGTG
>NZ_JBKIXB010000022.1:0-1801 GCF_051362515.1 Chitinophaga sp. ARDCPP14
GAAGCTGTCTCATAAATAAATGAGGCAGCTTTTTCATTTTAGGCTTTAAGGATGGTTTTATCCACAATTTGCAGTTGAAAAAAAGGGAAGTTGTAAGTGTTTACGCACCAGAAGTTATTGTGTAAATTTAAGGATGGCAAGAGGTAAAAGCTTATCAGTAGCATTTAAAAGCACCCATCAGAATCAGGGGATGTTATTTCCTCCAGATCTGAATGAATTAATATCATCAGATCACCCTGTTCGTATAGTTAACGATATCATTGATCAGATTGATATCAGTATGTTGCTTCTGCAATACAAACCCGGAGGAGCCAGCAGCTATCATCCTCGTATGCTGTTGAAAGTACTTGTTTACGCCTATGTAAATAATATATATAGTAGCCGTCGTATAGAAGAGGCACTACATCAAAATATTTACTTTATGTGGGTTAGCGGGATGAATAAGCCCGATCATAATACGGTAAACCGTTTCCGAAGTGGTCGTCTTCAAAAGACGTTGCAGCCAATTTTTACCCAGGTGGTGCACTTATTATGCGCCGAAGGGCTTTTGAGCATAAAAGACTTGTATACAGACGGTACTAAAATAGAAGCGAATGCCAATCGTTACAGCTTTGTCTGGGGCAACAGTATAAAGCATAATAAGGAGAAGATCAGTAAACAATTAAATGAGCTGTGGAAGTATGCCCAGTCTGTAGCAGCAGCAGAACTGGACGACGATACTGACCCTTCCGGCTTTAAGAAGATAGACAGTACTAAAGTGCAGGCAACGATAGCTGCTATTAATGAAGCATTGAAGGATAAGCCGGTTGATAAGAAGATGCGTCAAAAGTTAGGTTATGCTGGAAAACACTGGCCGGCCGCCCTTGATAAATATGAACAGCAGGAGAAGATATTGGGACCAGGAAGAAATAGCTACAGCAAAACGGATACTGATGCCACTTTTATGCGTATGAAGGAGGATCACATGAAAAACGGTCAGCTTAAACCCGCCTATAATTTACAGATTAGTACTAACAATCAGTATATACTCTCTTACAGCCTTCATCCCAACCCTACAGACACCGCTACTCTTAAAGATCATCTTTCACAGCATATCAAGCAGCTTAAAACAAAGCCAGCTAATATCACTGCTGATGCGGGATATGGCAGCGAGCAGAATTATCAGTGGCTGGAGGATAAGCGAATTACTGCTTATGTTAAACATAATCAGTTTGACAGGCATCAAAATAAAAACATACGTTATAAAAAACGATTTACAGTAGATCAGCTTGAGTATGATGATAAGAAAGATAGGTTTAAATGCCCCGGCGGCCAGATCCTAAGTAGAAAGCGAACCTATAAAAGTCGTTCCCGGGCCGGCTATGAGCAAACTATCACTCAATATCAATCCCGCAATTGTGATGGCTGCCCACTTAGGGGAGATTGTCACCAACAAAGCGGCAATCGGATTATAGATGTTAATCATAATTACAGAAGACTTAAAAACCAGGCAGAGAAACGATTAAGAACCAGGCGTGGCATCCAGAAAAGGAAACAAAGATGCTTCGATACAGAACCCGTATTTGCTAACATTAAGCATAATCATCATTTTAAGAGATTTATGCTTAGGGGGATAGAAAAAGTAACAGTGGAAACCGGATTACTCGCTCTTGCACACAATATTAGAAAGAAAATAGCTTGCTAAAGCAAGCTGACATTAACTATTTATTCTCTTAAAAAACACCTGATCATCATAATGATTATTAGGCCATCTTTTGGCTAAAACAAAGAAGCTGTCTCAATTAATTATGAGACAGCTTCT
>NZ_JBKIXB010000024.1:0-1448 GCF_051362515.1 Chitinophaga sp. ARDCPP14
TGTACTGCTCCCCAAAGTTTAGACTTTTTTGATTAGGCGGCTTGAGTTCGATATTGTATTGGACTCAAGCCATTTAGTTTTAATTTGATTCTATCGTTATTATAATATTCTATATATTCTCGAATGTCCTTTTCCAGTGTAATTATTGAATCATATTTTTTCAGATAAAACAACTCTGACTTCAATATTGAAAAGAACCCCTCCATGGCTGCATTATCGAGGCAATTTCCTTTTCTGGACATACTTTGCCTGATTCTATTGCCCTTAAATAGTCGTTGCCAGGCCTTCATTTGGTATTGCCATCCTTGATCAGAGTGAATAATTAATTTTGATTTTTCCGGCAGCTTAGACAAAACATTTTTTAGCATTTCTACAGTCTGATTACCATTGCAACGTCTATCCAATGTATAGCTGATTATTTCACTGTTATATAAGTCCATTATTGGTGATAAATACAATTTTTCTCCTGCTACACTAAACTCCGTTACATCTGTTACCCATTTCTGATTGGGTTTGCCAGCATAAAAATTACGTTGTAGCAGATTCGGAGCTATTTTGCCCAACTCCCCTTTATAGGATTTGTACTTCTTTACTTTTACCAGTGATTTAATCCCCAATTCTCTCATGATTCGCAGTACAGTTTTATGGTTAACAATGATGCCTTGTTTTCTTACAGCCAGCATAATTCGCCTGTAGCCATATCTGCCTTGATGATGATGATAGATCTGGAGGATTTGAGTTTTTAGATTTATTTTTTTGTCTTGTCGCTTTTTTTGATAATAGTAAAACGTACTTCTTGCCATCCCTGCTGCTTTTAAAAGCAGATCCTGGTTGTAATCGTGCCTTAATTCCCTGATGGCTTTTGCTCTTTTTGCTTTTTGTTTTGAGCTTGTTCTTCCTTCATTAAGGCATCCAACTTTTTTAGGTACGCGTTTTCCGTGCGTAACCATTCGTTCTCGGCTTTCAGTGCCGCTAATTCTTGTTGTTCAGGTGTTAAGTTCTGTTCAACTTGCGATGTTTTATGTTTCATGGGTTGTTTTTTTTGACCACTTCCCATCATTAGCAATCCCTGGCGGCCTTCACGCTTGTATATACATAGCCAATTATAAATGGTAGCAGCACTTGAGATACCGAAAATAGAGCTGGCCTCCATCAAAGATAAGTCCTTATTTAAAATCTTCTCAACCACTTTGATCCTGAATTTACTCGTGTAAACCTTTAAACCTACCTGCAACTTTAAGCCCACTTCACCCGCGATTCGATAATGCTCAAGCCATTGCTGGATACAAAAACGGCTACATCCAAAACCTCTCGCCACTGAACTAACGGATTGATAATCATTCTCAACTGCCATCACAATGGCTAATTTTTGCTCAAAACTGTATTTTCTGCGTTTATCCATAAAAATGCCCCCTAAAAGTGTCTAACTTTTAGGGGGCAGTACATAT
>NZ_JBKIXB010000025.1:0-1337 GCF_051362515.1 Chitinophaga sp. ARDCPP14
GGCCTCAGTAAAATGGTACAACCAACTGTTTAACAAAAACACAGGGCCCTGCAAAATCGAAAGATGACGTATAGAGCCTGATACCTGCCCGGTGCTGGAAGGTTAAGGAAGGATGTTCGGAGCAATCCAAAGCTTCTGACTGAAGCCCCAGTAAACGGCGGCCGTAACTATAACGGTCCTAAGGTAGCGAAATTCCTTGTCGGGTAAGTTCCGACCTGCACGAATGGTCTAATGAGTTGTACACTGTCTCTACCACGAGCTCGGTGAAATTGTAGTATCGGTGAAGATGCCGGTTAATCGCAACGGGACGGAAAGACCCCGTGAACCTTCACTACAACTTAACATTGATTTTGAATGCCAGATGTGTAGGATAGTTGGGAGACTATGAAGCAGCTTCGCCAGGAGTTGTGGAGTCATCGTTGAAATACCAACCTTCTGTTATTTAGAGTCTAATCCCTGCAAGGGGAGACATTGTTTGGTGGGTAGTTTGACTGGGGTGGTCGCCTCCTAAAAGGTAACGGAGGCTCGCAAAGGTACCCTCAGTACGGTTGGTAATCGTACGCAGAGCGCATTAGTATAAGGGTGCTTGACTGTGAGGCAAACAAGCCGAGCAGGTGCGAAAGCAGGCTAAAGTGATCCGGTGGTTCTGTATGGAAGGGCCATCGCTCAAAGGATAAAAGGTACTCCGGGGATAACAGGCTGATCTCACCCAAGAGCTCATATCGACGGTGAGGTTTGGCACCTCGATGTCGGTTCGTCACATCCTGGGGCTGGAGAAGGTCCCAAGGGTTCGGCTGTTCGCCGATTAAAGTGGCACGTGAACTGGGTTCAGAACGTCGCAAGACAGTTCGGTCCCTATCTGTTGTGATCGTTAGTAAATTGAGAGGACATGACCTTAGTACGAGAGGACCGGGTCGTACATACCGCTGGTGTATCTGTTGTGCCGCCAGGTGCAGTGCAGAGTAGCTATGTATGGATAGGATAAACGCTGAAAGCATCTAAGCGTGAAACCTGCTTCAAGATGAGTTTACTTTTAAGGGCCGTCGGAGACTACGACGTTGATAGGTTACAGGTGTAAGGGTGGTAACATCGCAGCCGAGTAATACTAATTGCCCGTAAGCTTTAATTTTTTAAATATTACGTTAAAGAGTCTTAGAATACAACTTTCCCGATATGTTATCTTATTAGTTTGCTGTAACAGCAAAAAAGATCTTATGGTGGTTATGCCGAGGGTGTTCACCTCTTCCCATTCCGAACAGAGAAGTTAAGCCCCTCATGGCCGATGGTACTGCAATATCATGCGGGAGAGTAGGTAGCTGCCATACTTATTAAGAGAA
>NZ_JBKIXB010000026.1:0-1203 GCF_051362515.1 Chitinophaga sp. ARDCPP14
CGGTATCTAAGGAGTATTTAGCCTTACCAGATGGTGCTGGCAGTTTCATACAGGATTCCTCCGGTCCCGCACTACTCAGGATACTACACGTCCATCAGAATTTCTGTCTACAGGGCTATCACCTGCTACGGCTCATCTTTCCAGATGATTCAACTTGATCTGACTTTCTAAAAGTAGTCCTACAACCCCGGACAGAATTGCTTCGATCCGGTTTGGGCTCTTCCCCGTTCGCTCGCCACTACTTAGGGAATCATTATTTATTTTCTTTTCCTGCAGGTACTTAGATGTTTCAGTTCCCTGCGTTGGCCCCCTTGCGGGTAATACACCTTCAGTGTACTGGGTTGTCCCATTCGGAAATCTACGGATGTAACGATCGTTTGCATCTCCCCGTAGCTTATCGCAGCTTACCACGTCCTTCGTCGCCTCTTAGATCCTAGGCATCCACCATGCGCTCTTATTCGCTTTAAAAAATTTAGTATTTAGATATTACTATCTTGAATACAACTTGCATTTCCCAATATGTCAAAGAACTTTTAACCACTGACTGCTCTTACGAGCTTTCATTTGTGCGATTATTGATGATGTGTGAGATCTGATCCCTGTGACTCTTTAGTCAAACATCTTCTTGTTATTATTATAAGAACTTATACTCTGTATTGTATTGTTTGTGTTGGGGTTGCAAAGGTAGTGATCTTATATTTAATCACCAAAACTTTCTTGAAGTATTTTGCATCTTTAATTATCTTAGTATCAATGACTTGTCTATTGGGAAAGTGCTATTAATATCTCCGATAATCAAACCCCTATTTTACAAAGAACACTAGCTTTTTTGAAGCGGATGGCAAAGATATGCCCTTTATCATTCGCAAACAAAACTATTTGAGTTTTCTCTCAAACTATTTTTCAATCTTATTTCAAATTGTTTTCAACCTTATGGCTGAGTGTAATTTTATAATCCGTGTGAGGATCATTGCTTTAGAGTAAAAATGTACTGACGCTTTATGAAATTATCTGCTCTTTAGCAGATGCGTCTACTCTTAAAGAAAGAAAAAGCCTTAGTGCAAACGCACCAAGGCTTCTCTTAATAAGTATGGCAGCTACCTACTCTCCCGCATGATATTGCAGTACCATCGGCCATGAGGGGCTTAACTTCTCTGTTCGGAATGGGAAGAGGTGAACACCCTCGGCATAACCACCATAAGA
>NZ_JBKIXB010000027.1:0-1175 GCF_051362515.1 Chitinophaga sp. ARDCPP14
TATACCTACACCCTTTAACGCACTATTCCGTAAGTGCGCGATCCTTTCACTACTCCGTTACTCCATCGAATTTATAGCAGGTACTGGAATATTCACCAGTTTGCCATCAGCTACACCTTTCGGCTTTGCCTAAGGACCCGACTAACCCTGATCCGATTAGCGTTGATCAGGAACCCTTAGTCTTACGGCGATAAGATTTTTCATCTTATTTATCGTTACTTATGCCTACATTTTCTTTTCTAAACGCTCCAGCATGTTTCGCAACACACCTTCGATGCAGTTTAGAATGCTCCCCTACCGTCTAATACCTTAAGTATTAGGCCTAAAGCTTCGGTTATATGTTTGATGCCCGATTATTTTCCGTGCCCAAACCCTCGACCAGTGAGCTGTTACGCACTCTTTAAATGAATGGCTGCTTCCAAGCCAACATCCTGGCTGTTTTAGGATTTGAACCGCGTTTGATCAACTTAACATATCATTAGGGACCTTAGCTGTTAGTCTGGGTTATTTCCCTCTCGGCCATGGACCTTAGCGCCCACAGCCTCACTCCTGGAGATTATATTATAGCATTCGGAGTTTATTAGGGTTTGGTAGGCGGTGAAGCCCCCTAGCCCAATTAGTAGCTCTACCTCTATAATACGTCTATATCCAAGGCTGTTCCTAAAAACATTTCGGGGAGAACGAGCTATCTCTCAGTTTGATTGGCCTTTCACCCCTATCCACAGGTCATCCCATAGCTTTTCAACGCTAATGAGTTCGGGCCTCCAGTTAGTTTTACCTAACCTTCACCCTGCCCATGGATAGATCACAAAGTTTCGCGTCTACCCCCACTGACTGATTCGCTCTGTTAGAACTTGCTTTCGCTACGGCTCCGGTACTGAAGACCTTAACCTTGCCAGTGAGGAGTAACTCGTAGGCTCATTATGCAAAAGGCACGCCGTCACTCATTGCTGAGCTCCGACCGCTTGTAAGCGCACGGTTTCAGGAACTATTTCACTCTCCTGTTCGGAGTACTTTTCACCTTTCCCTTACGGTACTGGTTCACTATCGGTATCTAAGGAGTATTTAGCCTTACCAGATGGTGCTGGCAGTTTCATACAGGATTCCTCCGGTCCCGCACTACTCAGGATACTACACGTCCATCAGAATTTCTGTCTACAGGGCTATCACCTGCT
>NZ_JBKIXB010000028.1:0-860 GCF_051362515.1 Chitinophaga sp. ARDCPP14
CCGCAGTTACGGTCAGCGTGGCCGGCGCTACCTGGAACGACTGGCTCACCGCTGCTGCCGCCGTGTAATTGGCGTCACCTGCCTGTGTAGCGCTTATGGTTACATTGCCCACGCCGGTGATGGTAACAGTGTTGCCGCTCACCGTAGCCGGACCGGCGGTTACGGTGTAAGCTACTGTTAATCCTGCATCGCTGTTGGCGCTGAGCGCAAAGGCCGCATCGCCATATGTTTTGTTAGAGATAGCCGGGAAGGTGATGGTTTGAGATGCCTTTGTAATAGTAAGCGATCCACCTGCAAAGTTAAAGTCGTAGTTAGCGGCTGTTAATGTGCCCGCAGTGACCGTAATCGGATAAACACCAGGCGCACTGTTGATATCGGCAGTGTGGGTAATGGTGGCATCACCACTTACTACACTGCTGTTTTCGTTGTTTACAAAACCGGTAATGATATAATCCGGTGTTGGATTAGTTTGTTTGTATGCCCTGTTTTTATCATTAGCCGTTACCGTTAGGGTGGCTTTGGCAACGTTGAAAGTTTGTGTGACCTGCGTGGCCGGTGAGTAGTTGCCGTTGCCTGCCTGGTCAGCCGCAATGGTAACGCTGCCTGCGCCGGCAATGGTAACGGTGTTGCCGCTGATGGTAGCCGGACCGCTTACCACGCTGTAGCTCACCGCTAACGTACTACTGCTGGTGGCGCTGAGCGTAAAGGCGGCGTCGCCATATGTTTTGTTAGCGATAGCGGGGAAGGTGATGGTTTGCGAGGTGAGCCCAACAGTTAAGGTACCATTCACCGGTGTGAAGATGTAATTGGCCGCTGTCAACGGAGTTACATCCACAGTAATAGGGTATGCACCCGGCACA
>NZ_JBKIXB010000029.1:0-703 GCF_051362515.1 Chitinophaga sp. ARDCPP14
CAGAGAAGTTAAGCCCCTCATGGCCGATGGTACTGCAATATCATGCGGGAGAGTAGGTAGCTGCCATACTTATTAAGAGAAGCCTTGGTGCGTTTGCACTAAGGCTTTTTCTTTCTTTAAGAGTAGAGGACATACAGTTCTTTTATAATAGCAGGTCACTGCTAACAGGATGACACCGCCAGGCTAGGCAACAACCTACCACTACACTTTTACGGTTCATCATATATTCCTGAAAATCAGGAATAATACATTAAGCAACACGCTTAATATCAAACTTGAAATACAGGAAATAAACAGCAATTAAGTTGAAATAATTTTTGCTGCGAATGATAAAGATGTTATCTTTGCCATCCGCTTCAAAAAGCCAGTGTTCTTTGTAAAATAATGGGTTGATTATCAAACGACTATACTGCACTTTCCCAATAGATAAGTCATTAGGATTGAGATAATTAAATATAAAAAATGTTGTAAAATGTTTGGTGATTAAATAAAAGATCCCTACCTTTGCAACCCCAACACAAACGATACGAAAAAGTTCTTCTAAAAATAACAAAGATGTATGGCAAAAGAGCCACAGAGATCGGATCTCAGACATCAGCAATGATCATATAAGATGGTCAAAAGTTCTTTGAAAGATTGGAAACAACAGCACGAATCTAAGTAGTGATGCTTAGGTTCAAACAGGTAATGTACAGCTAAACAT